>NZ_JACHNC010000001.1:7756349-9063273 GCF_014205215.1 Actinoplanes lobatus | reverse complement strand
ACCCTCCGGTACGTGTAGTACGCCGCGCAGGCCCCCTCCGACGACACCATGGTCGCGCCGAGCGGCTGCCGCGGCGTGCACACCCGGCCGAACGCCGCGCACTCGTGCGGTTTGATCAGTCCTTGCAGGACCTCCCCGGACCGGCACAGCGCCGACTCGGCGGCATGCACCCCGGTCACGTCGAACCGGTGCTCGGCGTCGAAGTCCCGGTACCGTTCGGTGAGCCGCCAGCCGCTGCCCGGGATCGTGCCGATGCCCCGCCACGCCCGGTCGGTCACCTCGAAGACGTCGGCGAGCATCTGGCGGGCCACCGGGTTGCCGGTCTCGGGGACCGCCCGCGGGTAGGCGTTGCGGGTCTCGTGGCGGCCCTGTTCGAGCTGCACGATCGCCTGCCGGATGCCCTCCAGCACGTCGAGCGGCTCGAACCCGGTGACCACGATCGGCACACCGTACTTCTGCGACAGCGACGGGTACTCGGACGTGCCCATCACGCTGCACACGTGCCCCGCCGCCAGGAACCCCTGCACCCGGCACCGCGGCGACTCCATGATCGCCGAGATGGCGGGCGGCACCAGCACGTGCGACACCAGCAGCGAGAAGTTGCGGATCCCGAGCCGGCGCGCCTGGTGCACGGTGAGCGCGTTGGCCGGGGCGGTCGTCTCGAACCCGATGCCGAAGAACACCACCTCCCGGTCCGGGTTGTCGCGGGCGATGCCGAGCGCGTCCAGCGGCGAGTAGACGACCCGGACGTCGGCGCCCGCGCCGCGCACCTCGAACAGGTCCCGCCCGCTGCCCGGCACCCGCAGCATGTCGCCGAACGAGCAGAAGATCACCCCCGGCCGGGCGGCGATGGCCAGCGCCTTGTCGATCACCGACAGCGGGGTGACACAGACCGGGCAGCCCGGCCCGTGGATCATCTCGACGCCCTCCGGCAGCAGCTGATCGATGCCGTGCCGGATGATCGAGTGGGTCTGCCCGCCGCACACCTCCATGAGCGCCCACGGCCGGGTGGTCGCGGCGTGGATCTGCCGCAGCAGGCTGCGGGCCAGGTCCGGGTCGCTGAACTCGTCAAGGTACTTCACCAAATTCTTCTTCCAGGAGGCCCAGCCGGGTGAACTCGTCGAGGGTGCGGCGCGCCGACTCCTCGTCGAGCCGTTGGATGGCGAAACCGACGTGCACGATCAGGTATTCGCCGGGTGCCGCGTCCGGCACGTACTGCAGGCACACGTCCTTGCGCACACCGCCGAAGTCGACCTCGGCCATCGGCGTGCCGTCGACCACGCTCACCCGCACCACCCGCCCGGGCACCGCGAGGCACATCAGCGGGCGCCCGCGACGGCCAGCTGCCCCAGGGCGATGCCGCCGTCGTTCGGCGGCAGCAGTTGCGGCCACAGCACGGTGAAACCGTGTTCGCGCAGCTCACGGACAGCGCCGGTGAGCACGACCGCGTTCTGGAAGACGCCGCCGCCGAGCGCCGCCACATCGAGGCCGGTCCGCTCCCGGCAGCGCTGCGCCTGGGTGACGATCAGGTCGATCACGGCGGCGTGGAACCGGGCGCCGATCAGGGTGGCCGGCACCCCGTCCCGCACGTCGGACGCGACCGCGCGGATCAGCGGGCCGGGATCGGCGACGCCCGCCTCGTCGATCTTCCAGGGGTACGCCGTCCCGCACGCCTGCCGGCTGAGCCCTTCCAGGACCAGTGCCGCCTCGCCCTCGTACGTCACGGTCTGCCGTACCCCGGCGATCGCCGCCACCGCGTCGAACAGCCGCCCCACACTGGACGTCGGCACACACGCCAGCCCGGTACGCAGCTGATGGGCGAGGATCTCCCGTTCCGCCTCGGGGCAGGCGGCCACCGGCGGCAGCGCCGGATCCCACGGCACCCCGGCCGACCGCAGGTGCGACAGGGCCATCCGGTAGGTACGGCGTACGCTCGCATCCCCACCGGCCAGCGGAACGTAACCGACGTGCCCGGCCCGCTCGAAGCCGGCATAGCCCGCGATGAGGATCTCGCCACCCCAGATCGCGCGATCGGTGCCGTAGCCGGTCCCGTCGAACGCGATCCCGATGACCCGCTCGTCCACGCCGAGACCGTGTTCGGCCATCACCGCCGCGATGTGCGCGTGATGGTGCTGCACGGTCCGCACCTTCCGGCCGCCCGCGTTGGCCCGCGCCCAGCATCCCGACCGGTAGCCTGGATGCTCATCGGTGACCAGCGACTCCGGCTCCACCCCGGCGATCTCGCCGAGATGCGCCGCGAGCGTGTGCAGGGTCTCGACCGTGGACAGGTCGTCCATGTCGCCGATGTGCTGGCTCACCCACGCCGACCGTCCGGAGGCGACCGCGCACGTGTTCTTCGCATCGGCGCCGGCCGCCAGCGACGGCCCGACCGGGAACGGCAGCGGCACCGGCATCGGCGCGTAACCGCGGGCCCGCCGCAGGATCACGTCGCCGCGCACCACCGAGTCGTCGCACGGCACCCGGATCTCCCGGTCGTGCCGCAGCCACGCGTCGGCCAGCCCGCCGAGCCTTCGCACCGCCTCCGCGTCGTCGGTCACGATCGGTTCGCCGGCCACGTTTCCCGAGGTCATCACGAGCACGTCCGGACCCGGCGGGTCGCCCGGCAGCCCGAACAGCAGCACGTGCAGCGGCGTGTAGGGCAGCATCACGCCGACGTCCGGGCTGTCCGGCGCCACCTGATCCGCGAGCCCGCCGCCGGGCTCGCGCGGGACCAGCACGATCGGGCGGCGGGCTCCGGTGAGCAGGTCACGGTCGCGGTCGGTGAAAACCCCGATCCGGTACGCGGTCCGCGCGCCCGCCGCCATCACGGCGAACGGTTTGCCGCCCCGCCGTTTGCGCCGGCGCAGTTCGGCGACCGTGCCCGCGTTGCGGGCGTCGCACACCAGGTGGTAGCCGCCGAGCCCCTTGACCGCCACGATCCGCCCGGCGGCCAGCAGCGCGCGGGTCTCGTACAGGGCGTCGGCGCCGGTCATCGTCATCGGCCCGAGGACCAGCTCCGGGCGGGGGCCGCAGTCATGGCAGGCGATCGGCTGGGCGTGGAACCGCCGGTCGGCCGGATCCTCGTACTCGGCCCGGCACCGCGCGCACATCGGGAACCGGGCCATCGTGGTGGCCGCCCGGTCGTACGGCAGCCCCGTGATGATCGTGTAGCGGGGCCCGCAGTTGACGCAGCTGATGAACGGGTGCCGGTAACGCCGCCCGCCCGGATCGCGCAGTTCGCCGAGGCAGTCGTCGCAGATCGCCAGGTCCGGCGCGGCCAGGGTGCGGGCCGGCCCGCCGGTGGACGCCTCGATCCGGAACCCGGTCGTGCCGCGTACCTCCTGTTCCAGCTCCTCGACCGCGGTGATCACGGCGAGCGGTGGGCCCTCGCGCAGCCGCATGCCGTACTCGTGGACCGCGTCCGGGCAGCCCTCCACCTCGACGGCCAGCCCGTCGGCGGTGTTCGTCACCGATCCGGCCAGGCCCATCCCGGTGGCCGTGGTGTACGCGAACGGCCGGAACCCGACGCCCTGCACCAGCCCGGACACCGCGAACCGGCGGCGGACCGTCCGGGCCTGCCCGGCCAGTTCCAGGCCGCGCAGGACATGCCCGGCCCGTTCCGCGTCGATGACCTCCACGGCGAATCCGAGATGGATGAGCACCCAGTCGCCGGGCTCCGGCGGGGTCTCCAGCATGCCGATGTTGACCGGCCGCCGCGCCCCGACCACGTCGACGGTGGCCAGTTGCCCGGCCGCGCCCGCCAGGATCTCCACCACCCGCCCGGGGATCCCGAGACACACCCCGGTCACCCCCGTGCCGGTGTGCTGATCAGGGCGTGGACCGTGGCGACCGCCTCGCCGACGGCGGCGGCGACCGGGGCGGAGAGGCCGATGCGTTCGCCGACGGTGACGACCCGGCAGCCGACCACGTAGGTGCGGGGCAGGACGCCGCCGAGCCGGGCCACCGCGGCCAGCACGGCGAGCGGGTCCATGGCGTGGCCGTCGAACCCGCCCGCGCCGACGTCGGCCGGGTCCACTTCGAGGACCTCGATGGCGCCCGGAGTGCCCGGGGGCAGCGCGTCGACGAGGATCAGCGTGTCGTGGCCGTCGACGTCGTGGGCCAGGTGCAGGCCGCGGATGCCGTAGTCGGCGGCCCGTACCCCGTCCGGCAGCGGGCCCGCGGCCAGCCGCCGCGCCACCTCCGGCCCGAACCCGTCGTCGCCCAGGAACACGTTGCCGATGCCGGCGATCAGGATCACGACACCGGCTCCAGCTCGTCCGGGGCGAAGTACAGGTAGCGGCCGTAGCCGTCGTGCAGGTCGGCGGCCGGGTCGTCGAGCAGGACGACGGCCACGTGGGTGCCGCCGTCGACGTCCGTGACCACCTCGTTGACCAGGGCGATCCGGCCGGCCAGGAACAGGTCCTGTGCGTCGGCGCGGCGGGCCGGGCGCAGCCGGACCAGGGTGCCGTGCGTGATCGTCCCGGCGTCGATGCGGGTGCCGTGCATATTCGCTTCGGTGTCGATGCGGGTGCCGTGCAGGCCGAGCAGATCGTCGTCACCGAGGCCGTCGCAACGGTCGACGATCGCGGCGGCGCGCGGGTCGGTGGCGCGGGCCTCGGCCTTTTCCTGGTCGGTCATGGTTCGCACCCTCATCGTCAGCAGCTCGTCGATCTCACATCCGTCGAACAGGTCGCCGGGACTGCGCTCGGCCAGCCGCGGGTGGTCGTACAGGATGATCGGGGCGCCGAGCAGCAGCCGGGTCTCGCCGGGCGGTCCGGCCAGCACCGGCCAGCAGCGGTCCTGCCGGCAGCGGCGCGCCGCCGGGATCGGCTCGCGCACCGACACGAAGTCCGCATCGTGTGCCTCCACCGTCAGGTGCGCGGCGATCAGCGAGTGCCGGGTCGCGCTCTCCTTCTCCGGTACGGGCTCCGCGTGCTCGTTCGTGACGGAGACGGTGAGCCGCAGCAGCCCGTCGTCGGCCTGTACCGAGGTGCGGACGCGGGCGGTCAGCGGCCACCGGCGGCGGACCACCCGCCCCACCGGCCGTCCGTCGCCGTCGTGGACCGGCTCGATGTCCTCACCGCCGGGCACGCTCACCGGGAACTCGGCGTCGCCGTGCACCGGCAGGTCCGGCAGGGTGATCTCCCGTTCCACGGCCTCGTCCCAGCTCAGCAGGGTGGTGCCGCCGACCCGGAGCCGCTCGGCCGGTTCATGCTCGCCGTCGCCGCGCAGCCGTTGCACCTCCCGGGCCTGGAGCTGGAGGAACCGCAGGCGGACCGTGACCCAGCCGGCCCCGTCCGGGGTGAGCAGGCACTGCATCGACATCTCCGGCGGTTCGGCGAACGCGGCCGGCACGGCGTGCGGTGGCCCGAGCACCCCGAACTGCCAGCGGGACCGGTTCTTGGCGGCCCCCGCCCGGTACGGGTAGAGCAGGTAGCCCTCGTAGAGGACGGTGTCGGCGACCGCCCGAACACTGTCCAGGCTCATGAGACGGTCACCCCGGCGGACTGGGTGGGGGAGTGCAGCACCTCGATCTTCTTTCCGCCGCCCAGGTACATGTGCACGCCGCAGGGCAGGCAGGGGTCGAAGCTGCGGACCGTACGCATGATGTCGATGCCTTTGAAGTCGTCGCGGTCGTTCTCCTCGAAGATCGGCTGACCCTGGACGGCGTCCTCGTAGGGTCCGGGGGTGCCGAAGCTGTCGCGGGGGCTGCCGTTCCACGGGGTGGGTGGGTACGGGTGGTAGTTGGCGATCCGCCCGTCCCGGATGACCATGTGGTGCGACAGGGCGCCGCGGACCGCCTCCGAGAAGCCGCAGCCGATCCCCTCGTCGGGCACCTCGTACGGCTCCCACGTGCGGGTCCGCCCGGCCCGGATCTCGGCGAGCGCCCGCTCCGCGAAATGCAGGGCGCAGGCGGCCGCGTACGCCTGGAAGTAGGTTCTGGCCCGGTTGCGTTCCAGGGTGTTGCTCCAGCGGGGGATCCGCCACTCGAACTCGACCGGACCTTTCAGCGCGGTCTTCGGCAGGCTGATCCGGACACCGTCGCCGGTCGCGCGGACGTAGCCGAAGTCGACGGTCCCGGCCAGCGCGGTGCTCCAGAGCCGGGCCAGCGGGCCGCCGCCGGTGTCCAGGGCGAGGTACTCCTTGCCGTTGAACCAGCGCGGCGACATCACCCAGCTGTACTTTCCGTCCAGGTCGCGCTTCTGTGGGCGCGGGTTGGTGTGCTGGTTCCACGGGTGGCGGCGATCCACCGGGTTGCCCAGCGGGTCGGCCGTCACGAACATCTCCTGGTCCTCCCAGTCGTCGTAGTAGGACGAGCCGAGCAGGATCCGGATCCCCAGGTTGATCTTCACGAGGTCGGTGGTGACCAGTTTTCCGTCGACCACGATGCCGGGCGTGACGAACATCCTGCGTCCCCACGCGGCCATGTCGGCGTACCGGAAATCGCAGTGCTCTGGATCTTGAAACGATCCCCAGCAGGCCAGCAGCACCCGGCGCTCGCCGACGTGCTCGTAGCCGGGCAGCGCCGTGTAGAAGAAGTCGAACAGGTCGTCGTGCATCGGCACGGACCTCTTCATGAACTCGACGTAGCGCATCAGCCGGGTCAGGTAGTCGGTGATCAGCTGGCTGCTCGCCTGCGTGCCGACCCCGCCGGGGAACAACGTGGACGGATGCGGGTGACGGCCCTCCATCAGGCAGAACATCTCCCGGGTCAGGCGGCTGACCTGCAGCGCCTCCCGGTAGAACTCGCCGGTGAACGGGTTCAGCGAGCGCATGATGTCGCCGACCGTGCGGAAGCCGTGCTCACCGGCGTGCGGTGCGGCCGTCCGGTTGGCCAGCTCCAGCACCCCCGGGTTGGTCTCGGCGACCATCCGCTCGCAGTAGTCCACCCCGACCAGGTTCTCCTGGAAGATGTTGTGGTCGAACATGAACTCGGCCGCTTCGCCCAGGTTGACGATCCACTCGGCCAGCGGCGGGGGCTTCACGCCGTACGCCATGTTCTGCGCGTAACAGGAGCAGGTGGCGTGGTTGTCGCCGCAGATCCCGCAGATCCGGCTGGTGATGAAGTGCGCGTCGCGGGGGTCCTTGCCCTTCATGAAGACCGAGTAGCCGCGGAAGATCGAGCTGGTCGAGCGGCACTCGGCCACCACCCGCTGATTGAAGTCGATCTTCGTGTAGATGCCGAGGCTGCCGACGATCCGGGTGATCGGATCCCAGGCCATGTCGACCAGTTCGCCTGGCTCTGAGCCCATGTCGCCTTCCGCTGTTTCACTTTGGTGTGACGCCGCTAACAGCGTTCTCCCGGCCGTGTAAGACTGTCAATCCGCGCCACCTGACCGAGGTACAGCGTCACTGAACGCGGGAGACGAAGCGCCATGCACGAGCTGGCGATAGCCGAGAACATCGTCGACACGGTCTGCACCCGAGCCGCCGGACGGCCGGTGCGGCGGGTCACCGTCCGGATCGGGGCGCTCACCGCGGTCCTGCCGGACGCCATGCGGCTCTGCTGGGACCTGGCCGCCACCGGCACCGCCGCGCACGGGGCCGCCCTCGACCTCGACCTGCGCCCGGCCGTGGTGTTCTGCCGCGCCTGCCGCACCGATCAGCGGCTGCCCGACATGATCCCGCTGTGCCCGTGCGGCAGCGCCGACGTCACCGTCACCACCGGCCGGGAGCTGCACATCGTGTCGATGGAGGTGGCCTGACATGTGTGAGGACGGGCCGGTCGTCACGGTCACCCTCGAGGAGCGGGTGCTGGCCCGCAACGACGACCTGGCACGGGCCAACCGGGAGCTGCTGACCGCCCGCGGGATCCGGGCGATCAACCTGATGAGCTCACCCGGCTCGGGCAAGACCACCCTGCTGGAACGGACCGTACGGGAGCTGCGGCAGCCGGTCGCGGTGATCGAGGGCGACCAGCGGACCCCGCTCGACGCCGACCGGATCCGCGCGGCCGGCGCCCCGGTGGTGCAGGTCAACACCGGGGCCGGCTGTCACCTGGACGCCGCGATGACCCGGCGGGCGCTGGACGACCTCGACCCGCCGCCCGGCTCGCTGCTGTTCGTGGAGAACGTCGGCAACCTGATCTGCCCCTCGCTGTTCGACCTCGGTGAACACGCGCGGGTGGTGATCGTGTCGGTCACCGAGGGGGCGGACAAGCCGCTCAAGTACCCGTACATGTTCGCGGTGGCCGACCTGGTCGTCATCAACAAGACCGACCTGCTGCCGTACGTGGACTTCGACGTGGACGCCTGCCGCCGGCACATCGCCGCGGTCAACCCGGGCGCGACGGTCCTGACGGTCTCCGCTACCCGGGGCTCGCGCCTACCGGACTGGTATGCGTGGCTGTCCGGCGGCGCCGGGTGAGCAGCCGCATCGCGGGCTTCTCCACGAACGTGAACAGCATCCAGGCGACCAGCAGCGACCCGGCGACCGAGGCGGCGATCACGCCCAGGGCGGGCAGCGGATCCCAGCCCACGCCGTGGCGCTCCAGCAGGCGCAGCACGTTCTGGATCAGCGCCACGTGCACCATGTAGAACGCGAAGGACACCTCACCCAGCCAGACCAGCACCGGCCACCGCCACGGCGACGGCTCACCGGCCAGGTCGGCCCGGGCCGCGCCGCCGATCAGCACCACGTAGGCCACGGTCAGGGTGGCCAGCCAGTAGTCGCCCGGCACCCAGGCCGTGCAGACGGCGTACACCGCCACGAACAGCAACGTGGAGATCCGCAGGCCCGGGCCCCGCCAGTGACCGCGGGTGGTGAGCACGCCGGCGATCACGCCGCAGAGGAACTCCAGGCTGCGGACCGGCGGGAAGAGCTGGGTGAACCACCAGTGGTAGTCCTCCGGCACGAACTGCCGGAACGGGACGACGCCGCTCAGCCACGTGCCGTCGGTGCCGAGCGGGTTGGAGATCAGCAGCATCACCAACGGCACCGCGCCGAGCATCACCCACAGCAGCCCGGTCGGGATCCGGCGCAGCAGCGGCAGCACGAACGGCAGCATCAGGTAGAAGAACATCTCGCAGCACAGCGACCAGCTCACCGAGTTGACCGAGTACTGGTAGCCGTCCTTCCACGTCCACGTCTGCAACAGGGCCAGGTTGGCCAGCACCGGCTTCGGCTGGATCCGGTCGCCCCAGGCCCACATCGCCAGCAGCACGGCGGCGAAGGTGGCCAGATGGTTCGGGTAGACCTTGGCGAAACGGCGCCACCAGAACGCCCGCCTCGTATCGCCCGGCCGCGCCGACCAGGCCAGCACGAAGCCGCTGAGTACGAAGAAGAACGAGACACCGGAGGCGCCCAGCCCGAACACGTAGTCCCAGCGGCGGTGCCACGTGTCCGGCTCGATCAGGTTGAGGGTGCCGACGTGGAACCCGAACACCAGGAACGCCGCCGCCCAGCGCAGTCCGGTCAGGGAGGGCAGGCGGTTCAGCGGGGTACGGGACGGCCCCGTCACGGGAACCGATGTCACGCTGGTCAAACTCAATCCGCCATGTCGTCGCGAGGAGGTCCCGACCGGCGCGGCTGCACCGGTGGACGGTCGCGAGACGATACCGGATAAAGATCAGCCGACGGGACTCGGCGACGAACAGATCACATTTCCACGTACGGATGCAACGATTCCCGACGGCGCCAGACCGGCAGCAGGCCGGCGCCGAACGGCGTGTGCTGGACCCGCAGGACCCGGTCGGCGTGCAGCCGGCCGCTGAGATCGGCCGCGATCGCGTGCAGGGCCGCGGTGTGGGTGACGAGGATCGGCAGCACACCGTCGAGCAGCGAGCCGGCCACTATCGCGGCGTTGCCGCGCAGCCAGTCCTCGCCGTGGTGGGCCGGCAGGACCATCATCCGGCGCCGGGGGAGCAGCCGGGCCAGACCGGTGATCAGGGTGTCGGCGTCCGCCCAGCCGACCACCAACAGCAGCCGCCCCTCCGCGAGACCGGCCAGCCCGTCCAGCACCCCGGCCGCGTCGCCGTCGGACAGCACCACCACGGTGACCGGCCCGCCCTCCTCCTGCGCCTCCCACCAGGCGCTCTCCGGCTCGCGGTAGACCGGCTCCGGGAACTGGCCGGGAACGGCGCACGGCGACGGCCGTCTGGGCGACCGCCGGTGGAGCACGTGGACGCCGGTCCACCGGCCGGAATTGTGTGCCGCCAAAGCCCGGTGCGCGGAGATTCGTCGCCAGAACACTGTGCCGCTCCTAGGGGGATCCGTGAGACGCCGGACTGCGGCGCGGTCCTGACGCTGCCGGAGCCCGGCGCCACGCGGCCAGACCCAAGGCTGTCCACCCACCTCTGACCGGCCCTCCGGGTCCTGTTCTCCCTGTTCACAGCCTTGACCGGACAGTTCTGTCCGGGGGTTGTCACGGCGCTCCGCCTTTCGGGTGAACCGGTCATTCGCCCGCGACCCGCAGCGTGTAGCCCCGCAGCGTCTGCTCCAGCGGCACGAACACCGGCGCCGGCGGGTCCTCGGTGAACGGCCGGAACTTGTCCGGGAATCCCGGCATCGTGCAGCCGATGCAGATGCCGCCCACGTTGGGGCAGCCGCCCACCCCGTTGATCCAGCCCCGCTTCGCCACGTTGCACCGCACCACCTGACCCCAGCAGCCGACCTTCACCAGGCACGCCGGCGAGCCCTGCCCGGCCGCGAAGTCGCTCTGGTCGTAGAAGGAGGCCCGGTCGCATCCCGAGTGCACGGTCGACTCGAACAGCCGGCGCGGCCGCAGCTCCTCGTCCAGCTCCAGCGGCGGACCGTCCCCGCCCACGTGCATCACCAGATGCATGAGCGTCTCGGTGAGGTTGTCCGGCAGGGTGGGGCAGCCGGGCACGCACACCACCGGCACCCCGTCCTTGGACCGCCAGTCCCACCCCAGGTGGTCCGGCACACCCATCGCCCCGGTCGGGTTCCCGGCCATCCCGTGGATCCCGCCGTACGCCGAACAGGTGCCCGCCGCCAGGATCGCCGACGCCCGCGGGGCCAGCCGGTCCAGCCAGTCGGCCGCGGTGATCGGCTGCCCGGTCCGCGGATCGTTGCCGAACCCGGTCCAGTAGCCGGCCGTCTTGTTCGACTCGTCCGCGATCGACCCCTCGACCACCAGGACGAACGGCTCCAGCTCCCCGCGGGCCGCCCGGTGGAACCACTCCATGAACGGCGGCCCGTTCTGGAAGTCCAGGTACGGCCAGTGCAACTCGATCGGCGGCACCCCGGGCAGCGCGCCCAGCACCAGATCCTCGATGCTCGGCTGGGTGGCCGCGGTGATCGCCACCGACTCGCCGTCGCAACTGAGCCCGCCGTTCATCCAGAGGACGTGCAGCATCGGTTCAGCGTAGGGGCGGAACCACCGCATCCGTTGTCACTCGTTCGGGTATCGCGGGTTTCCGTACCATCGGTACGTGCCGTCCCCGGATGTCGAGATCCTCCCGCTCACCGTGGTCGCGCAGGCCTTCCCGGCCCGCCCGTCGGCGCTGCCCGACGTCCGGGCCTTCCTGCGACGGCAGCTCACCGGTACGCGCGTGTCCGACGAGGACGTGCGCAACCTCTGCGAACGCGTCGCCGACGTGCTGCTCGAAGCCGCCGGGGTGAGCCCCTCCATCCAGGTGTCGCTGCGGATCTTCCCGTCCGGCGCCGAGATCGACGTGCTCAGCTCGTCGACCGCGCCGTCCGCCCCCACCGTGACGAAGGCGCCGCAGCGGCCGGCCCACGGGGCCCGGGTGGCCGTGCCGGCGCCGACGTCGTTCGCCGCCTGGTTCGCGGCGCGGCTGCGGGCCGAGGGGCTGACGCTGGAGGCGGCGGCCCGGCGCCTCGAGGTGTCCACCAAGACGGTCAGCCGGTGGGTGTCCGGCGCCACCGAGCCGCGGCTGCGCGACTTTCACCGGATCAGGTCGGCCTTCGGCGAACCGCCGCTCTGACGCCGCCCTGAGCGCGCGGTCCGGCACGGAAATGTCGGTGGGGTCGCGTATGCTCCGGCGCGGCGAAGTTGTAGCGCAGAGGTCGTCGCGCCTTGGCATCGAGCAGGAGGACGCCGGTTCGAATCCGGCCGGCTTCGCCGCCTGACCACCACCGCGGGGAGGCGTCGGCATGATCATTCGATGCCCGGCCATCAGCGATCCGGATCGCGGCCTGGCCGATCCGGGCGACTTCGACGGCATCCTGGGCCGCCTCGCCGCACCCGAGCCGATCACCGCGCCCGAGGAGTTCGCCCGCGGCCTGCTCCGCCCCGACGGCCGCGTCGACCTGTGCAAACAGGGCCTCGGCCCGGAGCAGGCGGCCCGCGTCACCACCGTCGCGGCCGCCTCCCCACACCGCACCCACCTGCTGCTCGGCACCAACGGGCTCGGCGCCGACGGCGCCCGCGCGGTCGCCGGAGCGCTCGCCCCCGGCCACCGGATCAGCACCCTCTACCTCGGATGCAACCGGATCGACGCGGACGGCGCCGGCGCCCTCGCCGACCAGCTCGCCGCCGACGGCACGGTCCGCGCCCTCTGGCTCAAACGCAACCCGATCGGCGACCAGGGGGTGGCGCGGCTCGCGGCCGCACTCTCCGAGAACACCAGCTTGCGTACGCTCGACCTGGTCAACACCGGTCTCACCGCCGCCGGCCTGGAACCGCTCGCCGACGCCCTCGCCGCCCGGCCGCCCGGCATGCAGCGCCTCTTCCTCGGCGGCAACGGCCTCGGCCCCGACGCGGTCGGCGTCCTCACCAGACTCGTCCGCGAGGGCGGCGTCCGCGAGCTGTTCCTCGCCGTCAACCACCTCGGCGATGCCGGCGCCGCCGCTCTGACGGAAAAGCTGTCGGGGTACGCGATGACCCTCGGACTGGGTGGCAACGGCATCACCGACGTCGCCCCGATCGCCGCCCACCTGCGCGCGTGGACCGCCCTCGACCTGGCCCGGCCACCGTCCGAACGCGCCCTCGGCGGCCTCCCCAACGAGGTCGGCGACACCGGCGCGGCCCTGCTCGCCGAGGCCCTGCCCGGCAGCGCCCTGAAACGGCTCGACGTGCGCTTCACCGGCGTCACCGGCCGCGGCGCCCGGCTCCTGCTGGCCGCCGGCGCCCACCTCGACCACCTGGGCCTCAACGGCGGCGTCCCCCGGCGCATGCGACGGCAGGCCCCGAAGACCACCACCCCACCACACGAGGACATCAACGCGATCGTGAGCGTCTACCGATGAGTGGCACGCTGACCGAGTGGGCTCGGATCCGCCGCTACGCCGTACCGGAGTGGATGATCGCCGAATCCACCGAGGCGCGTGAGCGCGGCGACTGGCGGGCCGCCTGCGAGGCCGCCCGGATCGACGTCGACCTCGACGACGAGGGCGCCGAGCCGGCCCGCCATCTCGCGCCCGACCTGCTGCGCTGGCACCTGCCCCGCGCCCTCGGGGGCTACACGACGCTCGCGCCCCAGCGACGGTACGTACTGGTTCCGGACGGTCCGGTCGACCATGACACGCTCACCCTGGTGGTCGACGCGCCGGTGTCGCTGATCGGATCGCAGCGGCTCACCCTGAAGGCGGTGCGCGGCGCCCACCTCGGGCAGGAGAGCTACCTTCCGCTGCCCACCTACCTCTGGGACGCCCGCCACGCCGGTGAGCTGCGGTTCGCGCTGGGCGGCTCGGCGGAGCGGATGCCCGGCTTCACACCGGCCGGCGACCCGCTGCCCGATGCCGAACTCGGGACGTGGGACGACACGCCGGCCCTGGCCGAGCGGGTGCGGCTGGCGCCCACCCTGGCCGCGGCGTTCACCACGGCCGGGCTCCTGGTCACCGACGAGGACGGGAACGGCTGGGCACGCCAGGACGACCTCGCGGGCGTCGATCCGCTGCGGGCGGCGTTCGACGCCGAACAGCTCACCGCGAAGTACGGGCAGGCCACCTGGGCGCTGTGGGCCGACTACCGGTGGTATTTGCGGGTGAAGGTCGCCGACGGCCGGATCCGGGTCGCCTGGAAGAAGTCCGGCGGCGGCTGGTCCGACCCGATGCGGCACGCCCCGCGCCTGCACCGGGACCTGACCCAGTATTCGCCCGACCTCGACCTGGTACGGGCGGGCCGGCTCACGCCCGCCGATCTGCATCCGCTCGTCCGGGCCGCGCTGTTCCCCGCCCGCTCCTCCACGACCGCCTCCGGCGCCCCGCCTCGTTCCCCGGCCCAACCGGCCGCCTCGTCCACCCTTTCGCCAGGCGACCCGGTGACGGCTTCGCCGGGTGTCCCGGGGTCCGCTTCGCCCGCTGCTTCGGTGGGCGGATCGTCCCGGTCGCCGGCGGGGGTGGAGATCATCAGGGTGCGCTGCGGGGGCGAGTGGCACCGGCTCGACCTGGTCGGTGGGCGGTTCGAGCTGCCCGCGCACACCGCGGAGGAACGGCAACGGGAACGCGCCATGCGCGCCTTCGGCGGCGCGGTGACCGGCTGCTTCGCGGCCGAGCATGCCTGGCGCGGCGCCGGTGGCCGCCTCCCGAAACGGATCCGCGCATACCGCAAGGACCTGTGGCTGCGCATGATCCACGGCGGCACCCGGGTTGTTCTCGAACTGCTCGACGCCGGCATGGACCCGCACCTGCGGGACAGCCGTGGCCGCAGCCTGATGCACCGGGTCCGCTCCTTCGACCACGCCCGCCTGCTGCCCCGGCTGATCGCCGAAGGGCTCGACGTCAACGCCAAGGACCTGGAGGGCAGCACACCGCTCTACATCGCGGTGGTGCACCAGTGGCCGGCCGACCTGATCCGGGCCCTGGTGGACGCGGGCGCCGACCCGCACCTGCCCAACCAGTACGACATGTCGGTGATCGACTACTTCGACGACGTGCTGAACTACAACGAAGATCTCCCACCCGAGTTCGTGGCCGCCCTCGAGTACGTCCGCAAGAAGGCGTGACCGACCTTCCACAGTGGCGACGGACCCGGGCGTACGGCGTACCGAAAGTGATGCGACAACGTCCGTGAGGCTCCGGCTGTTCGTCTCGGCCCTGCTCTTCGCCGCCGGGCTCGCCATGGCCATCGCTGGCGTCGGCATGCTGTGATGTGGGAGTGAGTGGGTGCAGCGGTGACTGATGCGAGGCAGCAGAACCTGATCCGTGTGGTTGTCGGGTTCAGCCTGCTGACGGTCTTCATGTGCCTGCAGGGCGGCATCGCGGGCGTAGAGGCCTGGACGATGAAGACCCGTGGGGTGAGCACGGAGGCCGTGGTCGTCGGGGTGGACCGGGCCGGCAAGGTCAAGTCCACCACGGTGGAGTTCGTCCACCAGGGCGACACGATCACCGCCGATTGCAACAGCTGCAGCTTGGAGCTGGATACGTCGGACCGGGTACGCATCCGGTACGACCCGGCGCGGTTGACGTCGGATGTCGAGGACGCCGACAGCAGTGGCTCGCGCAATCTCGCGGTCGTGTTGTCGGTCATCATGCTGGTGTGCTTGGCTGCGGCGGTGTTCACCGGCCGGCGCCTGCTCCGCGAACGCAGACGACAGGAGAAGGTCCGCCAGATATTCGGCTGACGCCGGATCGAACAGGTCGACCAGGCCCGGCTCACCACAGGCGAGCCGGGCCTTCCGGTACTCATCCACGCCGACCGCCGCGACACGCTTCGTCGGGCTGGGGGCAGAGCTCCGTTGGCATTGCTGCGAATCGCCACGTTGCCGCGGTGCGCCGGCTTCCGTCCAGCGCAGAGTACTCAGCGCCAATTCGGTACCTCCCACCGTCACTCTATCGGTGCTAGAGTCGTTCTCTATCGCTGATAGAGAGGGGCATGGTGATGACAGACAAGCGCTCGGTCGGCAGCCTGCTGCACTGGGCTGCACACCGCATTCCCGGAGTCCCCGCGCACGCCGAGCGGCTGGCTGGACACCAGGGCACGGCGATCCGCGGCCGTGCGCATCGCGGCGGCGACGTGGCCCGACCTTCCTTGAACAACAGGTGGAACCACACACCTGCCCGGCCTCCCCGGTTCCTGGCGGTCGTTCAGCGCCGGGTCGCGGCGTTCTTCGGCCGGGAGCTGTGATGAAGGCGGCGGTGCTGCACGAGATCGGTGGCATCCCTCGCTATGAGGACTTCCCGGATCCCGTGGCCGGCGACGATGAGGTCGTCATCGACGTGAAGGCGGTCGCGGTCGAGAACGTCGACAAGCGCATCGCGGCCGGCACGCATTACGCGAGCGAGAAGTACACCGCACAGTTGCCGGCGATTCCCGCCTTCGACGGCATCGGCACGCTGCCGGATGGCACCCTCGTCGGGTTCGGCAACCCACGCCAGCCCTTCGGCGCGCTCGCCGAGAAGACGGTGGTGCCCAAGGGCGCCTACATGCCGATCGCGGAGGGCATCGATCCGGCGATCGCGACCGTGCTGGGCACGGCGATCACCGGCATGTCCATCAAGACCGCCGCCGGCTTCGTGCCGGGCGAGACCGTACTCGTGCAGGGCGCCACCGGGGTCGCCGGGCGACTCGCGGTGAAGGTGGCCCGGCTGCTCGGCGCCGGCCGGATCATCGCGACCGGCCGCGACGACGACCAACTGCGTGAGGTGCGGGCCCTCGGCGCCGATGAGGTGATCAACACAGCCGTACCGGACGAGGCGCTGGCGCAGGCGTACCTCGATGCCAAGGGCGATGGTTACGACGTCGTGCTGGACTACCTCTGGGGCCGGCCCACCGAGATCCTGCTGCGATCGCTGATCCCGCGATCATTCGCGTTCCCGAAGCCGACGCGGCTGATCCAGATCGGAGAGTCCGCCGGCGCCGGGCTCGTTCTCGCCGCGGAGAGCCTGCGCACCTCCGGTGTCGAGATCTACGGCGCGGCCAAAGGACTCGGCCCACAGACCATGCAGGAGGTGTACGGCCAGGTCGTGACATGGGCCCGATCCGGCGAGCTGACCTTCGACGTGGTGAAGGTCCCACTGAGCGACATCGAGACCGCCTGGCAACGCACCGACCTACGGGGCAGCAGGCTGGTCATTGTGCCGTGACAGGCGGGTGGCCGGCCAACTTGAACCCGCGGGTCACTTGAGCAGATCGGACACGACGATGGTCAAGAAGATCAGGATGACTGCCTCGCTCACCAGCCACGAGTGCTCGTTGGCCCAGTCCCGGACCTTCGGCAGCACCGCCACCGCGCGCTGACCGAACGCGAGCAGGACGAGTAGCGGCAACGCCAGGAACAGCAGCGTCAGAGCCAGGAACGGCAGCAGGTGCCACCAGGGCTTGTCGTGGCTGTCGAGGCTTCCGGCGACCGCCACCATGGTGGCCTCGTCGCTGGGCATGGCGATGAACAACAGAAAACCCAAGCCGAAGGCGAAGCGAGGGCTGGCCGCCTGCAATCTACTCATCCACTTCGGCGGCTGGCTCCGTTTGCGGCGGGCGAAGACGATCACCATCAGCGCCAGCAGCACGGCCAACACCACCCAGTCGACCAGGCGGGCAGTACCGTCATGCTTGCCTTGGCCGCCCCACGTACCTCGTACGACGTGAAAGGCGAAGTGCCAGACGGTCAGCCCGATGAGCCCGGCGAGCCCGGCCCCAGCCAGGTAGGCGAGCGAGCTGCGCCTCGCCTCCCGGCTGGAGGCGAGGAAGACGGCACTGATGATCTGCGGGCCGGCGATCATCACCACCGAGAGCAGCAGGACGCTCAGCCAATTCACGGCTTCCTCCTTTCGGCCTCATCCTTCCCAAGCGGAGCCTGTCCCGGACGTCGTTTGCCCGATCAGGTCCTTTCGGATCACCCCCCGGGCGCGGCGGGGCATTCAAATCCCGGCCCTTGCTCGCGCTAGGGCGGCCCGCCGAAAAATGTCGGTGGGTCGCCGTATGCTCCGGCGCGGCGGAGTCGTAGCGCAGAGGTCGTCGCGCCTTGACCGCACGCAGGAGGACGCCGGTTCGAATCCGGTCGGCTCCGCCACCTCAGCGACGACACGGGGGTGGACCGATTTCTGCACTGGGAGACTGGCGGATGGTCCGCCGCTACGCGGTCCCCGACTGGATGATCGCCGCGTGCGCGGAGGCCCGGGAGCGCGGCGACTGGCGGGCCGCCTGTGCCGCGGCCCGGATCGACGTCGCGTTCACCGGCGCCGGTCCGGTCGCCGGGCTGCTGGCCGGGTTCGCGCCCGACCTGCTGCGCTGGCATCTGCCGCGGTCGGCCAGCGGAAACGCCGCCCTGGCCGCCGGGATGCGGTTCCTGCTGGCCCCGGACCGTCCGATCACACCGGACACCTGGGTCCTCGTGGTGCGCTCGCCCCGGTGGGTGACCGGGACCCAGCGGCTCACCCTCGAAGCGGCGCGTGCCGGGGATCTGGAGGAGGGGCCGGTCTTTCCGCTTCCGCCCTACCTGTGGGATGCCCGCCGATCCACCGAGCTGCGTGATCTGGCGGCGCCAGCGGCGGGCGGCGCAGCCGGTCTCCTTACGGTGGCCGGGGCCGGGGCGGGTGGAGCCGCGAGGCCACGTGGGGCGGGGGCGATCGATCTGTGGGCCTCGGCCGGGTGGTTGATCGACCAGGCGGACGCCCGATCCTGGCCACGGGACGGTCGGGCCATTTTGGACGGCGCGGATCCGTGGGTGGCCGCGCGCACGCTTCGGTGGATCGCCGACCGGTTCCGGGGCTGGTCGTTTCCCGTGTGGGCGGACGGTCACCGGCGGCCGTCGCGGTGTGTCCGTCTCGAGGTGGCGGGGGAGCGGAACGGGATCACCCGGTCGCTGTCGGACCCACCTCAGCCGGGGATGACTCCGGCGCGACCATGTCTGCATCCGGTACTTCTGCGGCAGCCGGTGGAGATCGGCCTGGTCGCGCGAGGGCTGATCCCGGTTCGGGAGGTGCATCCGCTGGTTCGGGCGGCGCTGTTCCCGGATGTTCCGGCCGGTTCTGCTCCGCCTCGGCGGGACGCCCACGACGTACGGGTCAGGGTTCGTTGTGGCGGGGAGTGGCACTGGATCGGCCTTCGCGGCAACGATCTCGACCTGCTCGACCACACCGACGCCGATCGGATGCGGGAGCAGGCGCTCCGCGCCTTCGGCGGGTCGCTCGCCGGATGTTTCCGGGCCGAATCCGCATGGTACGGAGGTGAGGGCGCCGTGCCACGCGGCCTTCTCGAGCACCGGCGGGACCTGTGGCGGCGGATGGAGCACGGGGGCAGCCGGGTGGTGCTCGCCATGCTCGACGCGGGGCTCGACCCGCACATCCGCGACGGTCAGGGGCGGACCCTGTTGCACCGGATCCACCTGTTCGACCACGAGGAGTTGCTGCCCCGGTTGCTCGCCGAAGGTCTCGACATCAACGCCGTCAGCCGGCGGGGCTGGACGCCGATGTGCGAGGCGCTGGTTCACTCCGCGCCGGCTGAGTTGCTCCATGCGTTGAACGCTGCTGGCGCGTACCCTCAGCTCTCTTTGACCGGCCCGGCGGAGTGGGCCGCCTCGCCGGCCCGACGCCCCACCATGCCCGCGCCTGCTGTCGGCGGGCGGGATCGTGGCCCGGCGGAAATGTCGTAGGGCTCGCGTATGCTCCGGCGCGGCGAGGTCGTAGCGCAGAGGTCGTCGCGCCCGGCATCAACCGGGAGGACGCCGGTTCGAATCCGGTCGGCCCCGCCACCTGGGATTTCGGCACGGGGGAGGAGCCGGCGTGATCGGGACGAGTCATGGGGTGGGGGCGTTCCGGTGAGCCTGCACCGTGACCGGCTCGAGCTGTCCGATGGGGAGCGCATCCGGAGATATGCGGTTCCCGGCTGGATGATCGCCGAGTGCACCGCGGCCCGGGAGCGTGGCGACTGGCGTGCGGCGTGCGAGGCGGCCCTGATCGACGTCGCCTTCGACGATGCCGGGCCGGTCGCCGAGCTGCTCGCCGGGTTCGCGCCCGACCTGCTGCGCTGGCATCTCCCGCGGGCCATGGGCGGCACCGTCCATCTCGCAGGCTGGCGGACCTATCTGCTGGCCGGCGACGGGCCGGTCGAGCCGGACACCATGGTCCTGGTGGTCCGGACGCCCGACATCGAGAACGGGGCGAACCGTCTGACTCTCGACGCGGTGCGGGCCGGCGACGTCGAGGGGCGCTTGATCTGCCCGCTTCCGCCGTACCTGTGGGATGTCCGCCGGGCCGCCGAGCTGCCGCTCACCGGGGTCGCCGGTCTCGCCGACAGCGACGTGGTCGCGGCCTGGACCGCGGCCGGCTGGGAGCTCGACGACGGTCGGCGCCGGTGGCACCTCTCGCTGTTGGGCAGCATGGATCCGGTGCTGGCCGCGCGCGAGCTGCGCCGGGTCTCGGCGCAGTTCGGCCGCGCGTCGTGGGGGTTGCTGGGCCGCTGGAACTCCAGCGAGCTGCACCTGCTGGCGTCCGGTGACCGGATCCGGGTCATCGTCCCGGCGAGCCGGCCGGAGGAGACGGGCCGGGCCGAGCTGCGTCTGCTGGCCGACGTGCTGCGCCCGCCGATCGACCGGGCGTTGATCGAGACGGGCCGCCTGGATCCTGCCGACCTGCATCCGCTGGTTCGCGACGTGCTGGCCCCCGGGGTGACGGGCGATCCCGACCCGTCGCTCGTGCCTGCCGGGCTTCTCGACGAGCGGGTGTTCCGGGTCCGCTGCCGCGGTGTCTGGCACTGGGTGTCGGTCCGTGGCGGGCGGCTCGCGCTGCCCGAGCACAGCGACGACGAATGGCAGCGTGAGCTGTCCCTCCGGGCGTTCGGCGGGGAGATCGGCGGCTGTTTCAAAGCCGACCTGGGCTGGCGCGGCCTCGCACGGTGGCTGCCGAAAGCCCTGCGTGAGCATCGCCGCGACCTGTGGCTGCGGCTGGAGTCGGGTGGCTCGCGTGTGGTGACCGCCCTGCTCGACGCCGGGCTCGAGCCGCGGCTGTGCGACGGCGGCGGCCGGACCCTGGTGCACCTGCTGGGCGCGTTCGGGGATCCCGCGGTGCTGCCCCGGCTGCTGGCCGCCGGCCTCGACGTGGACGCCCGTGACCGGGAGGGCATCACGCCGCTGTTCGAGGCGCTGACCCGGCGGTGGCCGATCGAGCTGATCATCGCCCTGGTCGACGCCGGCGCCGATCCGCGCCTGCCGGTGCAGGGCGTCTCGCCGTTGCGATACCTCAAGACGATCAGAGCACGGGACATGACTCCCGACCTCACCGCCGCGCTGGGCTATCTCAAGGAGAAGAAGGCATGACGACCGGGCTCGACGCCGCCGACGAGCTGCTGCGCCAGATCAGGGTCACCCGGACCGAACCGGTCACCGATCACCGGGCCGCCGCGCTGGCCCTGTGCGTGGCCGCGAACCTTCCGGTGCTGCTCTGGGGCGAGCCGGGCATCGGCAAGTCGGCGACCCTCGCCCAGCTCGCCGAGGGCCTGGACGCGCCGATGGAGACGGTCATCGCCAGCGTGCACGAGCCGTCCGACTTCGCCGGTCTGCCCATCGTCGGCGACGACCCGGCCGTTCAGGGTGTGCCGATGGCGCCGCCCGACTGGGCGGTCCGGCTCGCCCGGCACGGGCGCGGCCTGCTCTTCTTCGACGAGCTGTCGTCGGCGCCGCCGGCCGTGCAGGCCGCCCTGCTCCGGGTCGTGCTGGAACGGCGGGTCGGCAGCCTCGTCCTGCCCGACGAGGTGCGGATCGTGGCCGCCGCGAACCCGCCGTCCAGCGCCGCCGACGGCTGGCATCTCAGCCCACCGCTGGCCAACCGGTTCATCCACCTGCACTGGGCGCACGATCCGCGGGTCGTCGCCCGAGGACTGTCCGGTGTGTGGCCGCGCATCGACGTACCGGCGGTGTCGCTGGACCGGGCGCCCAGCGCGCTGGCCCGGGCCCGCGGTGTGATCGCCGGGTTCCTGACCGCCCGCCCCGGTCTCACCCACCACCTGCCCACCGACGCCGAGGCGCGTGGTGGCGCCTGGCCGTCGCCGCGGACCTGGGACATGGCCCTGCGCCTGCTGGTCTTCCACTTCTGCGCCGGCACCGGGCGGGAGGCGCTGGCCACCGCGATCATCGGCGCGGTCGGGGACGGTCCCGGCCTGGAGCTGACCACCTACCTCGACGAGCTGGACCTGCCCGACCCCGAGCGGGTCCTCGCCAACCCGGCCGCGTTCGCGCTGCCCGACCGGGGTGACCGCCAGCTGGCGTTCCTCACCGCGGTCGTGGCCGCCATCGAGGCTTCGGTGACCCGGGACCGCTGGGAGGCGGGCTGGACCGTGCTGGCGAAGGCCGTCGACGCCGGGGTGCCCGACGTGGCCGCCCGGGCCGCCTTCGACCTGGCCCGCATGCGCGATCCGAAGTGGCCGGTCCCGTCGTCGATCGACGCCTTCCTGGACGTCCTCACCGCTTCCGGGATGCTGACCGGTGGCGCCTGACCAGAACCCCACCGGCTCGGCGCCGGCTCACGGGGAGGCGGCGCGGCGGCTGGACCGGACGAAACTGCTGGCCGCGCGGCTCAGGGCTGCCGGCAGCCAGCCCTACCTGGCGTCCGCCCTCTACAGCCTGACCGTGGTGCCGAGCCTCGACGTCCCCACGATGGGGGTGGACAAGCATTGGCGCTGCTACGTGAATCCGGGGTTCGTCGAGGCCACGCCGGTCCACGAGCTCGCCGCCGTCTGGGTGCACGAGGCCGCCCATCTGCTGCGGGACCATCACGCGCGGGCCACGCTGCTCGTTCCCGAGTACCGGCACGATCATCAGCGGGTCAACATCGCCCAGGACTGCGAGATCAACGACGATCTGTCGTCGCTGCCGTCGGGCGCCATGCGCCCGGAGATGTTCGGGCTTCCCGAGGGGCAGCTGTTCGAGCAGTACCTGCCCGGCATCCCGGCGGGTCACCGGCACCACGAGTGCGGCTCCGGAGCGCACGGCCGCCCGCAGCCGTGGGAGTTGTCGGATGCGGCCCGGGTCAGTCCGGTCGAGGCCGCCGCGATCCGCCGGCAGACCGCGCAGGAGCTGCGAGCGCAGGCCAAGGCCCGGGGCCGGATCCCGGCGGGCTGGCGCCGCTGGGCGGACGAGATCCTGGAACCCACCGTCGACTGGCGGCGGGCTCTCACCGGCGCCGTCCGGGAGGCCGCGTCGTGGGCTTCCGGGGCGGTCGACTACACCTATCAGCGCCCGTCCCGGCGTGGGGCGGCCGTTCCCCGGGTGGTGCTGCCCAGCCTGCGCCGCCCGATGCCGCGGGTGGCGGTGGTCGTCGACACCTCCGGATCGATGGGCGACGACGAACTCCGCGCGGTGCTGGGTGAGGTCGCCGGGGTGCTCCGGGCGGTCGGCATCGGCCGCAACCGGGTCGCCGTGCTGGCCTGCGACGCCGACGTCCATGCGGTGCGCCGTGCCGCCACGATCGGTGACGTCGTCCTGGCGGGTGGCGGTGGCACCGACATGCGGGTCGGCATCGAGCAGGCGCTGAAGGGCCCGGAGCGACCACACATCGTCATCGTCCTGACCGACGGCTACACCCCGTGGCCGGAGGTCCAGCCCGGCCAGGTCCGGGTCATCGCCGGGGTGATCGGCGAGGGCGGCGGCGACCCGCCGTCCTGGATCGAGACGATCCGTATCCCGCTGGAGGTCGGCGCCCCCGGCCGGTGACGGCTGCCTGCGGGCGTTGACCCGGTGTTGAGCAGGCGTAATAGGGTCGGCGGATGCGTGCTCCGATCCCGTCCCTGTTGGTCGCCCCGATGGCCGGCGGCCCGTCCACCCCTGCTCTGGTGATCGCCGCCGGGCGGGCCGGTGCCCTCGGCCTGCTGGCCGCCGGATACCGGACGCCGGAGGCGGTGGAGGACGACCTGCGCGCGGTGCGGTCCGCGGGGATCGGGTACGGGCTGAACATCTTCGTCCCGTCGCGCCCGCCGTCCGACGTCGCCGCCCTGGAGCGCTACCGTCGCCTGCTCCAGGCCGAGGCCGACCGGTACGGGGTGGACCTGCCCCCGCTGCGCCTGCGCGACGACGACCACTTCGACGCCAAGGTGGACCTCGCCACCGCGTACGCGCCACCGCTGGTCAGCTTCACGTTCGGCGTACCGGACAGGTTGGTGGTGGCCGCGTTGCAGGCTGCCGGAAGCCTCGTCGCGGTGACCGTGACGTCCGCGGCGGAAGCCGCTCCAGCCCTGGCCGTGGCCCCCGACCTGCTGATCGCCCAGGCCGGCACGGCGGGCGGCCACGCCTCCACGACCAGCCCGGCCACCTACCGGGGCGTCACGACGGCCCCAGAGATCCTGGCCGCTATCCGGTCGGTGACGGATGTGCCGGTGATCGTGGCGGGTGGCACCGGATCCGCGTCGGATGTGCACGGACTGCTGTCGGCGGGCGCGGCCGCGGTGCAGGCGGGCACCGTGTTCCTGCTGGCAGAGGAGGCCGGCACCCGGCCGGCGCAGCGTGCCGCCATGCTGTCCGCGGGCGCCCACGAGACCGTGGTGACCCGGGCGTTCACCGGCCAGCCGGCGCGGGCGCTGCGGAACCGGTTCACCGACGAGTATTCGGCGGTCGCTCCGGTCGGCTATCCGGCCGTTCATCATCTGACCGCGCCGATCCGGGCGGCGGCCGCCGAGCAGGGCGATGCCGGGGCGCTCAACCTGTGGGCCGGTACCGGCTTCGCGGCGGCCCGCCCGGCTCCGGCCGCGGACATCATCCAGTCACTAAGTTAACCAGCCTGCCGGTTGTCAAAGACGAATAATCGCGCGATAAGCTCGGCACTCTTCACAACAAGTTAATAAGAGTTTACCGTCTCGACATGGACGACGGTCTCTTCGATGACGCCGCTGTCATTCGGCGGGTGGCCCGAGAGGGGCTCCTGCTCGCCGGTGGCGGCCGCGCCACGCTTCTACAGATCGCACACCCGGGCGTCGCCGCGGGCGTGTACGACCACAGCAACTTCGCCGAACGCCCCCTCGACCGGCTGCGCACCACGATGAGCTACATCTTCGGCGTGCTGTTCGGCACCGTCGACGAGGGCCGGGCCATCAGCCGCGCCGTGGCCGGGATGCACCGCAGGGTGACCGGCCCCGGCTACCACGCCGACGACCCCGACCTCCAGGTCTGGGTCAACGCCACCCTGTACGACACCGCGATCCTGCTCTACCAGCGCATATTCGTGCCGCTCAGCCCGTCCGAACTGGACGAGTGCTACCGCCAGTACGCGGTGCTCGCCACCTCGATCGGCTGCCCCGAGGACGCCTGGCCCGCCGACCGCGCCACCTTCGACGCGTACTGGCACCGCACCGTCACCACGCTCCACGTCAGTGACCAGGCCCGGGAGATCGCGGCCGCGCTCATGAGACCGAAGAACATCCCGGCCGTCCTGCGCCCCGCGAAACCGCTCAACCGCCTGGTCACCATCGGGCTGCTGCCGGAGCCGATCCGGGCCGGATTCGGCTACACCTGGTCACCTGGGCGGCAGCGGATCCTCGACGGGTTCCTCGCCACCACCAAGGTCGTCTATCCACGCCTGCCCCTGCGGCTGCGCGACGTGGTGAAGGACTACTACCTCAACGACCTGCGACGACGGCTGGCCCGGCGGCGCAACCCCCTGACCGCCGACGGCCGATAGGACAGCTGGAGAATGAACGCAGACGAAGGGCGTACCTCCTGGGGCCGGGCCTGCTGGCTGCTGCTTCCCTCCCTGGCCGTCCTCGGCGGTCTCACCGTCGGCATCGCCGAGGGGGCGCTGGCCGCCTCGTTCGGGGTCTCCGGCCAGTACATCAAGGTCCGCGCGGGCAGCGTCGAGGGCACCGACGTGGCCGCCTACCTCGACACCGTCCAGAGCGTCGACGGCACCCACCACCCGGTCATGCTCGCCGGCGTCGGCCGGGCCAGCATGCGCGACGTCTGCACCTCGGCGGTCGTCGACGTGCCGGTGGTCGGCAAGATCTCGCTCAAGGTCCTGGGCGGCACCACCGAGGCGATCACCGGCACCAACGTGGTCGCCGACGCCGACTCGCTGCTCGGCGGGGGCGGCGTCGTCACGGACGTCGAAGCCGGCCGCGACGCGTCCACCCTGGACCGGGTTCCGGGGGTGTCCGGCCCGGCGGGCCGGTTCGGCCTCCAGGCCGGGTCTCTCAGAACCGAGGACGTACGCAGTACGGCGTGGTCAGCCAACGGCGCCACCATCGAGCTCGCCGGTGACCTGGAGGTCAACGTCACGTCCGGTGTGGACGAATGCTTCTGACCGGTCTCCGCGAGCTCAGCAACCGCGTGGACGAACGGGTCCCCGCCCGCCCGGCCCTCCGGCGCTGGCGGCGGACCCGCCCGTTCTGGGGCGGCGCCGCCCTCCTGCTCGGCGGCACGGTGATCACCGCCCTGCCGCTGGCCCCGCTCCCCGTCATGATCCACGTCGGGATGGCGGCGGTGTCCGGCGTCGCCATCGGCGCGATCCTCGTCCTGGCCGGGCTGTTCCTCTGGTTCGCCCCGGCCCAGCGCGCCTTCGTGTCGGTGGTCGCCGCCATCTGCGCCCTGGTCTCGGTGGTGACCACCAACCTGGGCGGCGGCGGGCTGGGCGCCCTGCTCGCCCTGCTCGGCGCCGCGATGGGCTTCGGCTGGCGCCCCGGTCCGCGCCCGGCCGGCGAGGAGCCGTCGCCTCCGCGGCGCGATGCCGTCACGCCGGCCGGGCCGGAGCGGAATCGGCCCGGCCGGCCGGACGGTTCGCACCGTGCACCGGCCCAGGGCCGATGGACCAACCTCATGGTGACGCTGCCGGTGGTGGTGGCCGCGAGCCTGGTGGCAACGGTCGCGGCGCACCGTCCCGCGGCCGCTGCGCGGGCGGCGGCTCCGGAGGTGTCCTGCGTCCCGGTGCCCGGCGCGACCCGCCCCTGGTGGATCCCGGAACGGCTCTGGCTGGCCTGCCCGAACCCGTCAACCAGCCCGTCGCAGCCCACCCCCACTTCCACACCGCCGCAGCCGTCGCCGAGCGGCTCCACTTCGAAGTCCCCGTCGGGATCGGTGTCGCCTTCGGCCTCCGCGTCGGCGTCCGTCACGGCCGCGCCGGCGATGGCGAACCCCGGCGAGTTGCTGGAGATCCGGTACGGGAGGAACGTCCCCGAGGTGGCCGCCGACACCCTGACGGCCACCGGCTTCACCTTCCGCGGCACGGTCGACCTGCCCACCACCGGCGACGGCACGGTCAAGGCCCTGGTCTTCCACGCCGACAACCTGAAAGCCGGCAACTACCGGATCCGCACCACCGACCCCGGCGCCCGCCTGGAACTCGGCATCGACCTGGACATCGACGACGTCGACATCTACGCCACCCACCTGGGCGGCCTGATCACCGTCCCGTACCTGAACGTCCCGCTGCTCCCGGTCGAGATCACCGCCGACCTGATCCCCACCTGGCTGCCCCTGAACATCTGGCTGCCCGCCTTCTCCGGCAACGACGTCAAGGCCGGCCAGGTCTTCATCCGCGCCGGCACGGTCCGGGGCAGCGACCTGTCCGCCGAAGTCCGCTCCGGCGGCAGCGCCACCCGGCCCGACTGAGATTTCGACAGCGAACGGGGCCGAGTCAGTCGAGCCGGGCCCGGTCGAAACGGTCGATCAGGCTCGGCTTACGGGCGTGCCGCTCCCGTAGCCGGATCATCTGCTGCGCGAACTCGAAGATCTCGCCTTCCCGTACCGCCAGCGCTTGAAGATCCAGCAGCAGGGTGACCGCCGTGTCGTAGTCCTTCGGGCGCTTCGTCGCGATCAGCTCGTCCACCTGATCCCAAACGCGGACCGGGTTCCGTGCCAGCTTGTCCAGGCGCTGCTCACGGGCCGCGGCCGCCGCTTCCTCACGACGCTTCTGCTCGGCCGCCTCACGCTTCCGGATCTGCTGCTGCCGCCCAGCCCAGCGATCCTCGGCGGCGGCGAGCAGGTCCCCGGCGGTCCGCCCTGCTCCGGAATGCTCTTCGTCCGTCACACCGTGGAACCGCCGCAGCAACTCCGACCGCAGCAACCCGGCCTCACCACGCAGAACCCGTAGCAGCACCTCGTCCTTGTCCGCCACGGGCAGGCCCTTCACCCAGCTGCGCAACACGGCGGCGGAAGGCTCCTTCTCGGTCAACGGCCGGCTCACCGATGCCGCCACGTCCAGCAGGTTGGGGTCGAGGCGAAGGAAGTCGGCCAAGGCCCGCAACGGCCCGCTCAGCTTCGCCAGCCCGGCCGGGACCGGAGGCTCCGGCTCGTCGTCGCCCAACTCACGGTTCTGCACACACAGCAGCCAGGCCAGATACAGCAGCCGCCGATCACCGCCGGCCAGCTCCGCCCGGGCCGGCGCGATCGCCGCGAGCCGCCCTTCCTCGTCCCACCCTTCCTCGTCACCGTCCTCGTCCTCACTACGAAGATCGAGGATCACATGGGTACGGGTCGTCCAGCAGCCGGCCGACTCGCCGACACAGAACGCCTCCGCCGTCTCCGGGGCCAGCGCCGCCCTGGGCAACCGCAGCATGATCCGCCGCGTGCCCCAGTTCGCCAGATACAGGTGCGCGTCGAAGTACCGTTCCATCCACTTTGCCGGATCGGCCTTCAGGTCGCCCCACTGGTAGTCGTTGACGAAACTCGACGACGTGATCCGTCCCCGGGACGACACCGCCCGCAGCTCACCCTGCTGCTTCGCCGTCAGAGCCTGGTCAAGCGCCACGAACTCGTAGTACTGGTACTCGCTCACCGTGCCCCCGCCCACCACCGGTACGCCTCGATCCACTGCGCACCGTCCGGCACTGGATCCGGCAACGGCAGGTCCAGAATCCCGATCGCGCATACAAGATCGGATGCCCGACCGTGGCGGGCACCCGACCTCGAGGTGTCCGGGCGATCAGCCGGAATTGCGGCCCATCCGAGCGCTGGCAGCCACGGTCTGTTCCGTCTGGGCGCGACGCTTCTTCTCGTACGCCGTGAGCGCCGCCGTCAGATCGGCCTGCTCGCGCATCGCCGTGGCCAGGGCGACCGCGTCCTCCAGCGCCATTGATGCGCCCTGCGCCGCCGCCGGCGAGGCGGCGTGCGCGGCGTCGCCGACCAGCACCATGCGCTCGTTGTGCCAGTTCGGCGTCGTCGGGATGTCGTAGGATTCGCCGCCGACCACGTCCGTGCCGGTCGCCTCGACGATCGCCGCCGCCGGGGTGGCGTCGTCACGGACCGCCGCGAGGGCCAGTTCGCGCCACTGTTCGACGGTCGTCCCACCGGGGACGCTGTCCCCCGGGATCCGCGCGAACCACCAGGTCCGGCCGTCGCCGGGGGCGGTGAAGCCGAAGAACGCCCGGCTGCCGAAGACCATGTGGTAGGCATCGGGGGCGCCGCCCGCCGGGTTGCCCGCGGCGTACCCGTAAACCACGTGCTGGCCGGTGTACCGCGGCGTCGGCGCCGCGGCGTCGATGAGCTGCCGGACCCGTGAGTGGATGCCGTCCGCACCGATCAGCAGTTCGCCCTCTGCGACGTCGCCGTCGGCGAAGCGCGCGATGACGCCGCCGTCGGTGGCGTCCGCGGCGACCAGGCGTTTGCCGTGCAGTACCGGGATGCCCCGGTCGATCGCCAGATCCTGCATCACGCGGTAGAGGGTGGCCCGGCTCAGCGTGCGGGCAGGACCCTCGATCGCCCGATGCTGCAGATGGTTCCCGGAGGCGTCGAACAACTCGACCGCCGCAGCGGGGTACGACGCGTCGATCACGGCCTGCGCGGCGCCGATCGTGTCGAGGGCCGCCATGCCGTTGGCCATCACGGTCAGGAACGCGCCGGCGTCGTCGCCCCCGGACTCGTGTGCCTCGTAGACGGTCGCGGCGATGCCGACCTGTCGCAGGGCGAGCGCGGTGGCGGCGCCGGCGACTCCGCCGCCGACGATGAGAACCCTCGTCATCAATGTTCGATATCCTTCGCGGTCGTGAACGGATTCGGGATGAACGATCGCAGGCTACGCAAACGGTGCCGGGCGATGCTGCGGGAACTCGATATCCGGCCGCCGCTGGATGTACGTGAACTGTGCGCGCGGCTGGCCGAACGCCGAGGTCGGCCGATCCGTCTGGTGGCCCACCCGATCACGGTGCCGGGACCGTTCGGGTTGTGGTTCATGACGGAATCCATGGACGTCATCTTCTATCAGAGCGAGACGACCCGTCCGCACCAGGATCACATCATTCTGCACGAGATCGGTCACATCATCGCCGAGCATCCCAGCGACGACCGCGACCATCGGGACGGCGGCACGCCGGCGCCCTCCGGCGCCACCGGGTCGCTGCGCCGCACCTGCTACGACTCCGACTACGAACGGGAGGCGGAACTGATCGCCACCATCATCCTGGAGTGGGCCAGCGTGCTCGACCCGCTGCGCCGGCCCGTCGGCCCGCCCGCGGACCCGCCCGTCGAGCGGATCGACTCGTCACTGTCGCATCACCAGGGATGGCTGTAGCGATGGCCCCGGTACTGCTCGCCGGCATCGCCGCCGCGCTCTGGATCGCCGTGTTCAACAAGATGCTCCAGCTCTGGCGGGCGCCGGAGGATCTTCCGCTGCGCGCGCTGGGCGCCTGCGTGGTGAGCGCGACGCTGACCTTCACGGTCAACCTGCCGCCGCTCGGGCCGCTGCTCGACAACGCCGGTGATGGCGTACGCAAGGTGGTGATCAACGTCGGGACGATGGCCGCGGCCTACTTCCTGCTGGCGTTCTTCACGTACTCGGTTCGCGGTCCGGCCGCTCGTCACGCCGTACGGTGGCAGGCCGTGCCGCTGACCGCCGGGATCCTTGTCGCCGTCGGCGCCTGGGCGCTCGCGCCGGCCGTGGTGCGCGCCGATCCGGCCGGCGCCACCAACGGTACGGACCCGCACGCCACCGTGTTCGTGGTCGCGGTGCTGGGCTACATGGCGTACGCCCACTCGCAGTCGTTGCGCTGGTCGATCGCGTACGTCCGGGTGGCCGCTACCGCCCGGCTGCGCCGCAGCCTGCTGGTGATCAGTCTGGCGGTCGGCGCGTTCCTGGTCGCCGACGCCACCAAGTCGCTGCTGTCCGTGCTCCAGTTCGTGACCGGGCCGCCGGCCGTCCTGGCCGACGTCTTCAACATCGTCTACCTGGCCGGGGTCGGCATCGGCGCGCTCGCCTTCGTGGTCGGTGTCAGCCACGCCGCCTTCAGCGGCATGCTCGCGGCGTGGCCGCTGCGGCGCGCCCATCGGCTTCGCTATCGCGAGCTGGAGCCGCTCTGGTCGCTGATGAACGAGGAGTTCCCGCACCTGACGCTCGGCCGGGTGCCGGCCACTTCGTGGTCCGGACGGCTCGGCTCGGGCGGCGTCCACTACCGCTTCTACCGCCGGGTGATCGAGATCCGCGACGGGCTCGTGCAGCTCGCCCCCTATTACGACAGGTCCCGGACCGGCCGGGTCCCGGCCGGGTCCGAGCCGGCAGTCTGGGCCCTGCTGATCCACGGCGCGTTGCGCGCCAAGCGCACGGAGAGCCCGGTCGTCGAAGCCGAACCCGTCCTCGTGCCCGGCGGCGACGACCTGGAGAGCGACGCGCGCCTGCTCGCCGACATCGCCCGGGAGGTGGCGCGGATCCGGTCTGAGCCGCCCCGTGATCGGTCAGATCGGGCCCGCGCCACCTAGGTCCCTACTTCCATCGAGGCGAAACTATAGTTAACAGATACCGCTCGGGCAAGTCGCCCCGACGTCGAACGGTTAACCAGAGATGACTGTTAGGAGCCTCGTCCTATGTCCGACCACCCGGAAACCACGGTCGCAGCCCGGCTGAACCAGCTGTTCGCCACCGTCACCTGGGTCGACGACCGGGGCCGGGCACGGGAGTACTCGACGCCCCAGGTCGCCGCCGCGATCACCGACGACCCTTCGCACTCGACCACGGTGTCCCGTGTCTACCTGGCCACACTGCGCTCGGGCGCCAACGCCAACCCGACCGTGTCGGTGCTGAAGGCGATAGCCAAGTTCTTCGACGAGCGCCGGCCCGCCGGAACGCCGCCGATCACAGCAGGCTTCCTGCTCGGGGAGGGCGACCCGATCGAGGAGGACCGGGAGGAACGGGAGCTACGCGACAAGCTCGCTGACCGGCAGGTCCGCATGATCGCGATGCGGGCCGGGGACCTGACTCCGGCGGTGCGCCGACAGGTGCTGCAGATGCTCGACATCCTCGACCAGGTGGCGAGCGAGACGGCCGGGGGCGAGCCGGATCAAACAGCGAGATAGACAGGTCTTACCGGAAGAGTCTAAATTGATCGCACCGTGCCGTTGCGAGTTCTTCCCCCGTGGAATTCGCAACGGCACCTTTCTCATGCCGACCGGCTACCAGCGCTCCGGTCTGGTTGCCGGGGTGCTGTCGAGCACCTGGCGGATCTTCTGGAGCAGGTCGGACTCGGAGAACGGCTTCTCGACCAGGGTGACGCCCGGATCCAGCGTGCCCTGGGAGGCGAGCACCGGCTGCGCGTAGCCCGACATGTACAGCACGTGGATACCGGGGCGTAGATCCTGCATGGTGGTGGCGAGTTCCTTGCCGAGCATATGGGGCATGATCACATCGGTGAGCAGTACGTCGATTCGTTTGTCGGTGTTCTCGGCGAGTCTGATCGCTTCGGGGCCGTCGGCAGCGGTGAGCACTTCGTAGCCGTTGCGGTCCAGGATGCGGCGGGTGACCTCGCGCAACGCCTCCTCGTCCTCGACGAGCAGGACGCACTCGCCGCCATGCCGCATGTAGCCCGGGGCAGCGGGCTGGTCGGCCGGGCCGGGAGTCTGGTCGGTGGCCGGCAAGAGCGCGGTGAACTCGGTGCCCGTCCCAGGGCTGGAGCGGATTTCAGCGTGCCCGCCTGCCTGAGCGATGATGCCGTAGACGGTGGCCAGCCCGAGCCCGGATCCCTCGCCCTTGGGCTTGGTCGTGAAGAACGGTTCGAAGACTCGCTCGGCGACCTCGGCGGGCATGCCGGTGCCGGTGTCGGTGACCTGAAGCTTCGTGTAGCGGCCCAGTCGCAGTCCCGGCCTGGCGTTCTGCTCCGTCACGGCCTCGTTGGTGGTGCTGATGCGCAGCACACCGCCGTCAGGCATCGCGTCGCGGGCGTTGACGGCGAGGTTGACCAGGACCTGCTCGATCTGCCCAGGGTCGACGAGGACGTGCCACTGGCCGTCGCCGAGAACAGTGGTCAACTGGATGTGCTCGCCCAGCGTCCGGCACAGCAATTGCTCGACCTCCGTGACCACGTCGTTGAGGTTGAGGACCCGCGGGCGGACAACCTCGCGGCGGCCGAACGCGAGCAGTTGGTGGGTGAGCGCCGTAGCGCGTTTCCCGGCACGCAGGACCTGGGCGATGTCCTGGGCAGCCGCCTTCCAGCGGGGGTCACCCGCCTGCGCGGCCTTGACGATCTCCTCCTCGATGAAGGCGGTGTAGTTGAGGATCACCGCCATCAGGTTGTTGAAATCGTGGGCCACGCCGCCGGCGAGCTGGCCGAGACTCTCCAGGCGCTGGGACTGATGCAGTTGGGCCTCGAGACGTTCCCGCTCGGCGGCGGCGGTCAGGCGCTCCCGCTCGGCCTGCAACTCCAGGCGGTCGGTGACGTCGCGGATCGACGCCGAGACGAGCGTCCCGTCCTCGGTCTCCAGCGCGGAGAGGCTGATCTCCGCAGGGAACTCGGTGCCGTCCTTACGCCTGGCGGCCAGCGGCATGCCGGCGCCCATCGGCCTCGGCCGAGGATGAGCGAAGTACTGCCGGCGGTGGCCAGGATGGGCCGCGCGGACACCCTCGGGAACGAGGATCTCGATCGGCTGACCGACCAGCTCGTCGCGCCCATATCCGAAGAGCCGCTCGGCCTGCGCATTGACCAGGGCGATCGCGCCGTCGGCCGTCACCCCGACAATGGCGTCCGGGGCGGCCTCCAACAGGCCCCGGAACTTCGCCTCGGCCCGTTGCCGTTCGCTGATGTCGCGGGAGACCGAGGAGACACCGACGATGTTGCCGGCCGTGTCGGCGATCGGCGACATGCTCAGCAGAACGGTGATGACGCTGCCGTCCTTGCGCAGGCGTTCGGTCTGATACTGCTCCACCCGCTCGCCGCTCAGGATCTGGTCCAGCAGCCTGCTCTCGACGGCCTCCTGCCCAGCCGGGAACAACAGCGTGACGTCCCGGCCGATGATCTCCTCGGCGGTGTACCCGTACAGCCGCTCGGCGCCCGGATTCCAGCTGGTGATCACACCTTGCGGGGTCTTGCCCATGATCGCGTCGTGAGAGGACTGAACGATCGCGGCCAGCCGGTTGCGCGCCTCGGCGGCGCGGCGGCGTTCACTGACATCACGAATGGCCGCCGATACCAACGTGCCGTCCTCGGTGTCGATCGCCGACAGCGATATCTCCGCGGGGAACTCGCTGCCGTCCCGGCGCCGGGCGGCCAGTTCCATGCCGGCGCCCATCGGCCGGGGCACCGGATCGGACAGATAGCGGGACCGGTGGTGCGGGTGGCGCTCGCGGGCGGCGGCCGGGACCAGGATCTCCATGGGCCGACCGAGCAGTTCTCGCCGGTCGTATCCGAACATGCGCTCTGCTTGCGCATTGATCAAGGCGATCCGCCCGCTCTCGTCCACCCCGACGATCGCGTCGGGTGCGGTCTCCAGCAAGCCACGGAACTTCGCCTCCGCCCCGGCGCGGTCGATGACGTCGCGTACCACCGCGACGACGAGACGGCTGTCGCCTGTGCCGAACGCCGACAGCGAGATCTCGGCCGGGAATTCGCTGCCGTTCTTACGCCGGGCAGCCAGCCGCACACCCGCGCCCATCGGCCGGTGCTGCGGATCGTCCAGGTACCGCTCCCGGCAATGAGGATGCAGGGAGCGGGCCTTCTCCGGCACGAGCAACTCCAGCATCTGGCCGAGTAGCTCACTGCGGTCGTAGCCGAACAGGCGCTCCGCCTGAGCGTTGACCAGCACGATCCGGCCATCGGCCGACACCCCGACGATCGCGTCCGGGGCGGCCTCCAGCAACCCGCTCGCGCCGTCGTCCGACCACGTCCCCATCTCGGACCATCCCTCCGGCCACGGGACCCCCAGCCATCCACGTCGTCGCGGAGCGGTTCAGCTGTCACGCCCAGATCCGGTGCATCTGACCGCGCAAATCATTCAATTCGACTACCTCGCGTGTCCAGAACCCATCCGGGTGACCCCCGCTGGATCACCAGGGTGCTTCGCCCCGCGCCGCCGGCGTCGGCTTCTGATCGTCGCGGCTTTGATCCGCCGACCATCGGACCTCCGTAATGCCAGGCAGAGACCAGTTGTTTGCGGAAGGGTGGTCGCGTTCGTGGCGCCGGCGTTCTCGGATCATCCGGCAGTATCCGATCGAACAGCCCGTGGTGATCGCGCGCCTGACGCAGAGCATTCGGCCGAACCCGCACGGTATCGACGACCGGGCGGGGTTCCGCCGGCCCGGCCTTCGGTTCCGCGTCAACGCGTCGCGTACATCCAGCCCGGTGACGGCGAAGCGTGGTCGACGGCCGGCAGGCCGGGCGACGTAGCGCACCGGCGGTCCGGATCCCGGCCGGACATGTACGGGACGGACTGGTCGGCACGGCGTCACCGGAAAGGCCGGCGCCGAAGCCGGCGATCGGGCCGCACGATGGCTTTCCTGACGGCGATGAGCCTCGTCGCGGCCGCCGTGGGCGCGATCATCGTGGTCAGCGGCGCCGAACAGCCGACCACGGAGCCGGTCGCGATCGACGCCGCGCTTCCGCGGAAGACGAGCGCTGCCACGCGAGGTGGAGATCGCGTCCCCTCGACGCCGGTCCCTTCCGGGTCCGGAGCGGTTCCCAGCCGCTCGTCGACCCCCTCTCGGCCACCGCGGCCGGTGACGGGCCTCAACCAGACGCAGATGAACAACGCCGCGGTGATCGTGCGGGTCGCTCAGGAGCGTGGTCTTCCCCGCCGCGCGATGCTGGTGGCCATGATGACCGGGTTGCAGGAGTCCAGCCTGCGCAACCTGGCCAACCCCTCGGTCCCGGCTTCACTCGACCGGCCGAACGAGGGAAGCGGCGACAACTTCGACTCGCTCGGTGTCTTCCAGCAGCGTCCGAGTCAGGGCTGGGGCAGCGTTGCGCAGCTGATGAATCCGCGCTACGCCGCTGGTGCCTTCTACGAGCGGCTGGTCAAGGTGTCCGGCTGGGAGTCCAAGAGCCCCGGCGACGCGGCGCAGGCCGTACAACGATCGGCAGAGCCGGACGCCTACGCCGACCACGAGGAACGAGCGATCAAGATCATCGAGGCGTTGTTGTGAGCCGCTGAGGTTGATCGGGCTCATACCCGGCGTCGCGGCACGGCACGAAATCAGGAAGCCACGAAAGATCTCAAGAAGCCCGGCGGGGGAGAAGGGCGAGGAGGCCGGCGGCGGCCAGCAGGGCGATTCCGGCGAGAGCACCCCAAGAGGTACGGCGAAGCGCCGCCCCCGCACGATCCGGCAGCAGGCCCCCGCGCTCACCGGGGGCGAGCACCGCCACGACCCGCCCGCCGACCGTGGTGGCCGCCACGGTGCCGTCGCCGTCGGACTCGTCGGTGGTGACGGCCGCGGCCCGGGAGTCGGCCGAGACGCCCGGGTTGTCGCCGAGCAGGAAGAGCCGGCCCGGGGCGACCGCCACCGAGAACGGCTCGTTGCCGGCCGCCGGGGGCTGTGCCGCGGGGGTTCCGCCGACGGTCACCCGGGCGTCGGCCGTGCAGCAGGCCACGACGTCGCCGCCGATCGCCGCGACGCGTTTGACCAGGCGGGTTTCGCCGTCGACCAGCACCACGTCGCCGCGGGCGGCATCCTGGGACCAGGTGTCCACGACGATGCGGTCGCCGGGTTCGATCCCGGGGCTCATCGAGGCGCTGGGTACGGCGTAGACGCGGTAGCGGGTCAGGAACAGCCCGGCGGAGCCGAGGAGCAGGATCAGCCCGGCGGCCAGTGCGAGGCCACGAATGCGCGGCGGACGTCCGTACATCGAAGGGGATCTTATCGGCCCGAAGGGGCCGCTTGCTATGAAACGAGTTGCATAGCAAGATGCGGGCATGGCGCTGGAACACGCGATCCTGGTCTCCCTGCTCGAGCAGCCCGGGTCCGGATATGAGCTGGCCGGGCGGTTCGAGCGCTCGATCGGCCGGTTCTGGACCGCGACGCACCAGCAGATCTACCGCGTGCTGCGGCGGATGGAGTCGGACGGCTGGGTGGTGGCCGAGGAGATCGGCCAGGACGGCCGGCCCGACAAGCGCAGCTTCTCGGTCACCGGCCTCGGCCGGCGGACGCTCGCCGAGTGGCTGCGGGCGCCGGTGCAGCCGGAGGCGGTGCGGCACGAGCTGGCCGTGAAGATCCGGGGCGCGGCGTTCACCGACGGGGCCGGGCGGGCCGACCTGCTCGCCGAGGTGACGCGGTACCGGGCCGAGCACGAGGCGCTGCTCGCGACCTACCTGAATGGCGAAAAGCGGGATTTTCCGGATCCGGGCGCGTTGGATGTCGGGCAGCGGCTCCAGCACGTGGTCCTGCGCGGCGGCATCGCCTACGAGCGGATGCTGCTCGACTGGCTCGACGACGTCCTCCACACGCTCCGAGCACTCTGAAAGGAACCCCTGTGCTCCTCAACCCCAACACCTACGACCCCGCGCACCTCGACGACGAGAGCCGCCGGCTGCTGCGCGCGCTGGTCGCCTTCTTCGAGGAACGCGGCAAGAACGCGCTGGTCAAGAGCTACATCGACCGGAGCTGGTACGACGACTTCCTGGAGTTCTCGGCACGTGAGGGCCTGTTCGCGACGTTCCTGACCCCGGCCGCCGACGCGGCTGGCAACCCGGACAAGCGCTGGGACACCGCCCGCAACGCCGCGCTCAGCGAGATCCTCGGCTTCTACGGGCTCGACTACTGGTACACGTGGCAGGTGACCGTTCTCGGTCTCGGCCCGGTGTGGCAGAGCGCCAACGAGGTCCAGCGCAAGCGGGCCGCCGAGCTGCTCGACGAGGGTCACGTGATGGCGTTCGCGCTGTCCGAGCGCGGCCACGGCGCCGACATCTACGCCACCGACATGATCCTCACGCCGACCGGCGACGGCGGGTTCACCGCGAGCGGCACCAAGTACTACATCGGCAACGGCAACGTGGCCGGGCTGGTGTCGGTGTTCGGCCGCCGCTCCGACGTCGAGGGCCCGGACGGGTACGTGTTCTTCTCCGCCGACAGCCGGCACGAGAACTACCACCTGATCAAGAACGTCGTGAACAAGCAGATGTACGTCAGCACGTTCGAGTTGATTGACTATCCAGTCAATGCAGTAGATGTACTGCACACCGGCAAGAGTGCATTCGATGCTGCACTCAATACAGTCAACGTGGGCAAGTTCAACCTGTGTACGGCCGCGATCGGCATCTGCGAGCACGCCATGTACGAGGCCGTCACCCACGCCCACCAGCGCATTCTGTACGGCAAGCCGGTCACCGCGTTCCCGCACGTGCGGCGGGAGCTGACCGACGCGTACGCCCGGCTCGTCGCCATGAAGCTGTTCAGCGACCGCGCCGTCGACTACTTCCGCAGCGCCGGCCCCGACGACCGCCGTTATCTGCTGTTCAACCCGATGACGAAGATGAAGGTCACCACCGAGGGCGAGAAGGTCGTCGACCTGATGTGGGACGTCATCGCGGCCAAGGGCTTCGAGGCGGACACCTACTTCGACAAGGCCGCCATGGACATCCGTGGCCTGCCGAAACTTGAGGGCACGGTGCACGTCAACCTGGCGCTGATCCTCAAGTTCATGCCGAACTACCTGTTCAACCCGGCCACCTACGAGCCCGTCGCGACGCGGCACGACCCGGCCGACGACGAGTTCCTGTTCCGGCAGGGCCCGGCGCGCGGGCTCGGCGCCATCCGCTTCCACGACTGGCGGACCGCGTACGACGCCGCCGCCGCGATCCCGAACGTCGCCCGGTTCCGGGAGCAGGCCGACGGGTTCTGCGCGCTGCTGCGGGAGCACGCCCCGAGCGAGGAGCAGCAGAAGGACCTGGACTTCCTGCTCGCGATCGGCCACCTGTTCGCGCTGATCGTCTACGGACAGCTGATCCTGGAGCAGGCCGGACCGGCCGGAGTGGACGACGACCTGCTGGACGAGATCTTCGCGATCCTGGTCCGGGACTTCTCGGCCTACGCCACCGAGCTGCACGGCAAGGCCGCCACCACCGAGGCGCAGGCGGCCTGGGCGCTGGCCCACGTCCGCCGCCCGGTGACCGACGAGAAGCGCGACGCGGCCGTCTGGGATCAGGTCCTCGCCCTGGTCGGCGCCTACGAGATGCGCCCCTGACAATCGGCGGATAGGGGTTCTCGATCAAGAACCCCTATCCGTGCCGTTCGGTATTGCCCCGCTATTCCTCGAATCCGTAACGTTCTCGGCAACGGGAAAACGGAAATGCGAGGGAGGTGGAGGGCGTGACCGCATCACCGAGCGGTGTGCTGACGGAATCGATCTCCGTTTCCGAGGCCGCGGAAATGGCGCGGCGGGCACGGGAACAGGTCGTCGGCCGCGTTTCCGGGCATCCCGACCGCCGGGACACCGACGAGCATTTCCGGCTCGCCGCGCTGAACGACACGCTTTTGCCGGAGCGGGTCCGTGACGCGCTGGACCGGCTGCGGGACGGCGCCGCCGACGCGGTCGTCGTCCACGGCCTGCCGGCCGACGAGCCCGCCGCACCCGTGCTGGGCTGGACCTGGCTGGGCATGGTGACCCGGCGGCTCGGCCACGAGTACGGGTACCGGGCGGAGAAGGACGGCGACCTCGTCCACGACGTCCGGCCCCGTCCGGAGGGCGCGGCGACCCAGTCGAACGCGTCCTCGGCGGTGGACCTGTCGCTGCACACCGAGGTGGCCTTCCACGACATCCGCCCGGATTTCGTGGTCCTCTACGGGGTCCGCAGTCCGGAGCCGCGACCCGCGACCCGGCTGGTCCGGATCGCCGACGCCATTCTCCGATGCCGTCCGGAGACTGTTCGAGAATTGCGCGGGCAGCGTTTCCGGATCGCCGCCCCGGAAAGTTTCTCGCAAGCCAGCGTCATCGACGACGTCGTCCCGATCGGTGGATCAATCGATTGGCCGACGATTCGCTGGCACAGTTCCATCGTTGCCGAGAATCCGCACCGCCGGGCCGCGGTCACCGATTTCCTGAAGTCCGCGGAAAGCGTCGCGCATCATGTGCGGCTCGGTCCCGGCAGCCTGGTGGCCTTCTCCAACAGCCGCTGCCTGCACGGCCGTGACTCGTTCGCGGCCCGCTACGACGCCCGCGACCGCTGGCTGCTGCGTACCTACGTGCTGCGTGACGTGACCCGGCTGATGTCCCGCTACGGGCTCGAACCCGACAGCGCCGGCATCCGCACACTCGCCGAGGCGGTGGCCTCATGATCACCGACCGCCTGCTGAACCTCGACGACTTCGAGCGCGCCGCCCGGACCGCCCTCGACGACGCCCGCTGGGCCTACCTGGCCGGCGGCGCGGGCCGCGACGACGGCGTCCGCCACAACGAGGCCGCGCTGCGCCGCTGGAAACTGCGGCCGCGCCCGCTCAACGGGGTGGCCGACCCGGGCACCGGCGCCGACGTGCTGGGATTCGAGTCCACCCTGCCGGTGCTGCTGGCGCCGACCAGCCCGCTGCGGCTGTTCCACCCGGAGGCCGAACTGCCGGTCTCCCGGGCGGCACGCCGGGCCGGGGTGCTGCCGATCGTCAGCAACGACAGCCACCACAGCCTCACCGACATCGCCGGGCAGGGGCCGTTCTGGTTCCAGCTGTACTGCTACGGCAGCCGGGACGACGTGACCCGTACGATCCGGCTCGCCGAGTCCCTGGACGCCCGCGCCCTGGTCGTCACCGTCGACAACAGCCATCCGTCGCGGCGGCTCGCCATGCTGCGGGCCGGGTTCGCCACCCCGCCGGAGGTGCGGTTCGGCATCCACCGGGAGAGCGGCTTCTCCGACGGCTGGGTGCCACCCGACACCCGGCTGCCACGCTGGCCGCTCACCTGGGAGCAGCTCGACTTCATCCGCGAGCGGACCGCGCTGCCGGTGGTCGTCAAAGGGGTGCTGCACCCGGCCGACGCGGGCGAACTCGCCGCCCGCGGGGTGTCCGCGCTGATCGTGTCCAACCACGGCGGCCGGCAACTCGACGACACGGTCGCGGCGATCGACGCACTCCCCGGCGTCGTCGCCGCCACGGCCGGGCGGATACCCGTACTGATGGACGGCGGCATCCGCAGCGGCGCCGACGTGATCAAGGCGCTCGCGCTGGGCGCCACGGCCGTGTGCATCGGCCGCCCGTACGTCTGGGGCCTGGCGGCCGACGGCGAGGACGGCGTGTTCCACGTGATCGACGTGCTCCGGCAGGAACTCCTGGACGTGGCGAGGCAGCTCGGTGTGGACAGCCTGCGCGACGTCCCCACAGACCTGGTGGTCCGTACCGCCACGGAAATCACTGTCGACGAAGAGTGGAGGTGTTCTGCATGATCCAGCGAATCAAGGCGCGCTTCGCGCGTAAGGCCCTCGCGGGCGCGTACCCCTGGCACTGATCGATGAAGGGGGCCGGAACCACCCGAGCGGTTCCGGCCCCCTCGTAACACCCCGATGGGAGGGCGGCCGGTGAGCGTCGCACCGCCGGTGCAGGCCGGGCTGTCCCGCGCCGACCTGCTGGAGGACTACGACCGGGACCGCGCCGGTTTCGTGCTGCGCGCCGCCCGCCGCTACGGGCCGGTGGTGGAGCTCAGCCCCGGAACCGTGCTGATCAGCGACGGCGAGATCGCCCACGACGTGCTGCGCCGCACCAACCGCGACTTCCTGATGGACCGCGACCGCGCCTGGCGCCCCACCGACAGCCGCCGCGGCGAGGACGCCCTCGACAGCTGGATGCACGCCCGCCGCACCATGCTGTCGGCCCTCTCCGGCGGCCTCGTCGAAGAACACCTTCGCTGGTACGACGGCGAGCTCACCACCCTCATGGACACCTGGGCGACCGCCGGGCGTACCGGCGATCCGATGCCGCCGCTCGTGCACCTGAGCACCGACGCGTTCCTGCGCCTGTGCGTCGGCCCCGGCACCGCCCGGCACACCCGCGACGGCCTCTCCGCCCTGGTCGCGGACCTGCTCGGCGCCCTCAACCCGATCGTCCGCTCGTCGTTCGAGCTGCCCTGGTTCCTCGACCGGTTCACCGCCCGCCGCCGGCGCGCCGACCGGGCCCAGCACCGATTGGACGCGGCCCTGCGGGCGCTGGTGAACCGGCCACCGGACGGCGGCCTGATCGCGATCCTGCGTGACGCCGGCGTGCCCACCGACCCGCTGGTGCGCATCCTGGTGTCGGCCACCATCGCCTCCCGCCTGGTCCCGGCCGCCGCCAACGCCTGGCTGCTGCACGCCCTGGCCGTCCACGCGCCCACCGGCGACCCGTCGCACATCGTCGACGAGGTGCTGCGGCTGCGCCCGCCGACCTGGCTCATGCACCGCGCCACCCACGCCGAGGAGGTCAGCGGCCCGTGGCGGTTCCCGGCCGGCGCCGCCCTCATGATCAGCCCGTACGCCATCCACCGCGACGAACGCCACTTCCCCGACCCGGAGACGTTCCGCCCCGACCGCTGGGCGGGCGCCCGGCTGCCGGCCGGCGCGTACCTGCCGTTCGGTGGCGGACCCCGCTGGTGCGTCGGCACCCACCTGGCGAAGGCGCAGCTCACCACCGCGGTGGAGGTGTTCCGGCGGTTCCGGATGGAGGATGTGTCCGGTGTGGTCACCGCCGACACCGACTCCACGATGTACCCGCGCGGCCTGGCGCTGAGCGTCGCCCGCACCGACTGAGGAAGGACAAGCACATGCGAGTTCGGGCCGGAGACGTACGCCTGCACGTGACGACGCTGGGCGACGAATACTCCGACGGGCAGCGGCGGCCCGACATCATCGCCGTGCACGGTGGCCCCGGCATCGACGGCGGCATGCTGCGCCTGACCATGCGGCCGGCCGTCGGCTACGCCCACGTGATCGTCCCGGATCTGCGCGGGCACGGCCGCAGCGACCGCGGCGAGCCGGCCGACTGGAACCTCGACGTGTGGGCCGACGACCTCGCCGCGCTCATCGACACCCTCGGGCTGCCCAGCCCGTACCTGCTCGGCACCTCGTTCGGCGGATTCGTGGTGCAGCGGTTCCTGTCCCGCCACCCGGAGACCCTCGCCGGCGCCATCCTGATCGGCACCGGCGCCCGCCAGGCCAGCCACGACGAGATCGTCGAACGGCACCGGGTGCTCGGCGGCGACCGGGCGGCCGACGTGATGCGCCGCTCGCTCACCGACCACTCGCCGGAGGCGGAACGCGAATGGGCCGAGGTGTGCGGGCCGCTCGCCATCCGCCGCGCGCCCGACGAGGACTACCAGCGGGCGGTCCGCAACCGGATCAGCACGCCGGAGATCAACGCCGGGTTCATCTCCCAGCTGTCCGGCCTGGACCTGCGGCCCGACCTGGCCGCCGCCCGCCGCCCGGTGATGGTGCTGGTCGGCGAGTACGACCCGCTGATCCCGTACGAGGTGGCCGCCGAGACCGTCGACAGCCTGCCCGCCGGGACCGGCGAACTGCACGTCGTGCCGGGCGCCAGCCACCAGGCCATCTGGGACGCGCCCGACGCCACCCACGCGCTGATCCGCAAATTCACGGAGGGGTCATGACCGGCTTCGTCGCGCCGACCGTCGAACGGTTCCGGGACGCCACCGCCGAGCTGCGGGAACTGTCCGCCCCGTACGCGAAGGAGCGGTTGATCTTCCAACCGCCGATCGAGAGCGCCGAGCAGGTGCGCCGGCTCGAACGGGCCTGCCAGACCGTCTTCGAAGGGCTCGACGCGGTGCTGCGCGACATCTGCGACGGCGACGTGCTCCGGATGGCCAAACTGTGCCGCGCCACCCCGCCCGAGCTGCGGTTCCTCACCCGCCAGCCGTACCAGAACTGGTCCACCGTGGCCCGCCCGGACGTCATCTCCTCCGGCGGCCGGACCGTCGTCATCGAGATCAACGGCGACTCGCCGGCCGGCCTGTTCGGCCTGCACGACATCATCACCCGCGCGCAGACCGCCTTCCTGCCGCCGGAGGCGAACCTGGCCCGGCCCGCCGTGGCCATGCACGGCCTGCTCTCCGGGCTCACCAAGAGCTTCGGCGAGTTCGGCGGCATGGTGGCCATCTGCTACTGGCGGCACGAGCAGGCCGCCGGGCCGGTCGACTGGCAGTACGAGCTGTTCGCCCGCGAACTGCGCCGCCACGGCATCGCGTCGGTGCACTGCGCGCTGGAGGACCTGGAACTCTCCGACGACGGCGTACGGCACGAGGGCCGCGAGGTCAGCGTCATCTACCGCTACTTCGAGTCACCGGAACCGGGCGCCGACGACGAGTTCGCCGTCCTCGACACCCTGTTCCGGATCGCCGAGAGCGGCAAGGTCGGCCTGTTCACCGGCTACCGGGCCGAGGTGCTGGCGTCCAAGGCGGCCCTCGCGGTGCTCTCCGGCGCGACCGGGATCGCGCCGTCGCTGCGGGCCCGGCTGGCCGAACACGTGCCGTGGACGCGGATCATCGAATCCCGCCGGACCATCTACGCCGGCCGGGAGGTCGACCTGCTGCCGTGGGCCGAGCGGGAGAAGGACCGGCTCATCGTGAAACCGGTCCGCGGCCACGCCGGCAAGGGCGTCACCGTCGGCCGGGAGGTGTCCGCCGAGGTGTGGGCCGAGGTCCTCGCCACCGGTGTGCGCGGTGGGGCGGGCGATCACCCGTACATCGTGCAGGAGCTCTTCGAACCGGATCCGCTGCCGGTCGCCTTCACCGACGAGCGCGCCAACGTCACCAGCACCGTCACCCCGTCGGTCAACGGCGTGTTCATCGTGGAGAACACGGCGGTGGCGGTGCTGCGCCGCTACGCCGTCAACAACACCGGCACGATCAACATCAACCCCTTCTCCGGGTACGCTCCCTCGCCGGTCTGGGTCGCATCGTGAGGTGGCAGCCGTCCACCTACCTGTTCGCCTCCGGGGCGGCGTCCAGCCTCGGCGACGGCATCCGCTACGCGGCCATGCCCCTTCTGGCCGTGCACGTGACGAGGAACCCGGTGAGTGTCGCCGCCGTCGCGGCAGCCCTCTCCGCGGCGCACCTGCTGTTCGGCTTCCACGTCGGCGCCGTGGTGGACCGGTTCGACCGGGTGCGGCTGCTGCGCCGGACCCAGCTCATCCGGCTGGCGCTCATGCTCGTCCTGGTCGCCGCGGTCGCCGTCGACCGGGCCACCCTGCCGCTGCTGCTGGTCGCGGCGTTCCTGCTGGGCACCGCCGAACTCGCGGCCGACACCGCGGTGCAGGCGCTCACCCCGGTCGTGGTCCAGGACGCCGGGCTGGAGAAACTCAACGCCGGGCTGACCGCCTCCCAGTCGGTCGGCGAGGACTTCGCCGGCCCCGCCGCCGGCGGCGTGCTGTTCGCCTGGAACCCGATCGCCCCGTTCGTGGCGGTCGCCGGCACGCTCGCCGCCAGCTGGGGTTTCCTGACCCGGCTGCGGGTGCCCGGCCGGGTCGCCGAGCCCGCGGTCCGGCAGTCGCTGACCGCCGAGGCGAGGGAAGGGCTCACCTACCTGCTGCGGGAGCCGACCCTGCGCACCCAGGCGGTGTGGGCGGCCGCCATGAACCTCGGCGTGGCCGCCGCCAACGCCACCCTGGTCCTCTACGTGGTCGAGAAGCTGCACCTCAGCGGCGGCACCTACGGCCTGCTGCTGACCTGCGCGGGCGTCGGCGGCCTGGCCGGCGCGGCCGCGGTCGCGCACACCGTCCGGCTGCTGGGCCGGGTCCCCACGATGATCGCCGCCAGCCTGGTGGCCGGACTGGCGACGGCCGGCATCGCGCTCACCGGCTCGGTGTGGCTGATCGGCGTCCTCCAGTTCCTCGCCGGATTCTGCGGGGTGTCCTTCTCGATCGTCGGCCGCTCGCTGCGGCAGAGCATCACCCCGGACGCCCTGATGGGCCGGGTCACCAGCATCTACCGGCTGATCGGCTTCGGCTCACTGCCGCTGGGCGCGATCGGCGGCGGCGCGATCGCCCACTCGCTGGGCCTGGGCGTGCCGTTCCTGCTGGCCGGCGCGGTCATGGTCGGCAGCACCCTCACCCTGGGCCTGCTCACCCGCCGCGCCCACACGGACCGCCCGGAACCGGTCCGGCAGATGTCGGCCCTGTAGAGATCTTTCATGGTCGAGGTCCGCGTTTCGCTTTCGGCTCTTTTCTCTTGTACGCGTGTCCTCGTCCCGCCTTTTCAGGGCCGTCCCGTCCGGTCGGCGCGATCTCGCTGCCCGCTCCGGCCTGTGCGGCGCCCGCCGGGCGCAGATCGGTGCCCGGGCGGACCGGGCCGACCACCACTTCCGTACGTGCCGCCGGTCACGGCCGCCCCCGCTTCCGGCCGTAGCGCGGGTCACCCTGAGCGGGTGGTCGCGGTGGTGCTTCCCAGGCACCGGGGTTGCCTGCTTGCGGCCGTTGCGCCGGTCGCCCGGGTTGGGTGGTCGCGCTCACCCGAGGGTGGGCGCGCACGGTGGGGGTGTCGTGGTCGTCTACGTGGCCTATCGCCGCGATGGCCGCTCACGTGGCGGTTTCGTGTGCGCTCACCTCCGAGAGCCCGGCCGGCCGGAACTCCGCATGTGCGAGGAACCCGTGAGCAATCGTCGCTGATTGGCGCGATCTTGTGCGATCGCGGCCGTCCGGACGGCAGCCGCCGTCCGCCGCGCTAGGGGAAAATGAGGCTTTCGCGGGAATCGGGCGCCCGTTTCACCCGCTTTGCGTGCCGACGTTATGCGATCTTGAACGATCGGCCACCGACTCGGGTGGCTAATCGTCCAAGATCGATCCAGGTGACGTGTCCTGCCTGGCGCGAGCGCCACCGGGACCACCCGCCCGGCGGGCGCGGCAAAGGCCGCAGTGGGCAGCGAGCGCGCGCCGACCGGACGGAACGGTCCTGATGAGACGGGGGCGAGGACACACGTACCGGAAATAGGAGCCGCAGGCGGAACGCGGACCTCGACCACAAAGGTTTTATAAGGTTTTGGGGTGCCCCGTGTCTCCGAAGCCCACCTCGCCGCCCGCCGTCAGCAGATTCTCGACGCCGCGGCCCGGTGTTTCGTGCGCAACGGGTTCCACCAGACGTCCATGCAGGATGTGATCAAGGAGGCCGATCTCTCGGTCGGGGCCTTCTACCGCTACTTCAAGAGCAAGAACGAGCTGATCACGGCCATCGCGGGGGAGAAGATCTCGCAGGCCACCGGGCTGCTCGACGAGCTGCTCGCGATCGACCCGGTGCCGCCGCTGCCGGAGATCCTGGAACGCCTGCTGGAGCTGGTCGACGCCGCGGCCGACGACGACGGCACGGTGCGGATCGCCGTGCAGGTGTGGGGTGAGGCGGTGCACGATCCGGAGGTCGGCGCGCTGGTCACCGAGATCTACGGGCGGGTCCGGGAGCGGGCCGTGCTGATCGCCGAGCGGGCCCGGACGGGCGGGCAGTTGCCGCCGGACGCCGATGTGACGGGGGCCGGTGCGGCGTTCTTCGGGCTGGTCCAGGGCTACATCCTGCAGAAAGTGCTGCTCGGCGGCACCGACCGGCGCACCTATGTGTCCGGCGTGCGGACACTACTGTCCTAGTACGGCAGCCGCCGTGGGGGCGGGGGCGAGGCTGTTCGGCAGGGTGAAGGTGAAGCAGGTGCCGCCCGCGGGATCGTCGGTGGCGGTGATGGTGCCGCCGTGCCGTTCGACGATGCGCCGGCAGATCGCGAGCCCCAGCCCGGTGCCCTGGTAGCCGTGACTGACGTGTGCCCGGTGGAAGTTGCCGAAGATCGCTTCGTGCTGGCCCTCGGGGATGCCGATGCCGTTGTCCACGATGCGTACGGTGACCATCGTGTCGTCCTGCACCGCGGTGATCCGCAGAGCGGGGACCACCTCCGGCGCCGTGTATTTGATGGCGTTCCCGACCAGGTTGTCGATCAGCTGCCGGACCAGCACCGGGTCCGCCTGGACCGGGGGCAGTACGCCGATGGTGAAGCGCGGCTCCGGTCTGCCGGATACGGCCGCCGCGTCCGTGCGGGCCTGGGCGATGTCGGCGACCACCTCATCCAGGTCCACCCGGTCGGGGACGACCGTCGCTTCCCGTGCCGTCGCGTAGGACAGCAGGCCGTCGATCAGGCCGCGCATGCGCGCGGAGGCCTGGGTCAGGCGGTCCAGGCCACCGCGTGCCTCGTCGAGATCGGGATGATCGGGTACGCCGTCCAGCGAGTACCGCACCGCCATCGCCCACCCGTCCACGCCGGCGAGCGGGTTGAGCAGGTCGTGGGCCACCACGCCGGCGAAGTTGGTCAGTTCGTCGCGGTGCCGTCGTTCGGCGGTCACGTCGTGGAAGAGCACCACCGTGCTGCGGGTGCCGTCGGGGTGTGGCAGGCCGGTGGCGGTCACCTGGACCACCCGGGTGTCTGATGCCTCCTGGTTGTTGAGCAGCATGTCCACCTTGGGGGTGTTCTCGCCGGCGAGTGCCTGCAGGTAGGCCGGCTCGCCCTCGGGGTGCCGGGTGCCGTCGACGTGGTGCAGGCCGGACCAGCCGGCGTGTTCACCGAGCAGCTTGAGGACGGCCGGGTTGCGGAGTGTCACCCGGTGGTCCGGGCCGATCACCGCGAGGCCGTCGCCCATGGAGTCGATGATCGCGGCGAGAAGGTCGGCGTGGTGCGTGATCTCCGCCTTCTGTGCGGCCAGTTGGGTCTGCCGGGCGGCGAGTTCGGCCTTCTCCTGGGCCAGGGCGTTCAACAGCGTGCGCCGTTCGTCGCGGCCCAGCGCCAGGGCCAGCCCGACGAGGGCCACCAGGGCGACGAGGAGCTGCATGACGGCCGAGCGCAGGACCGGGATGCTGATCAGGGGGAACGGGCCCAAACCGGCCAGGGTGCACCACGACACGACGACATAGACCGTCGCGCTGTACGCCAGTACCCAGGAGGTGCTGAGGCGGGTGCCGACCAGAACGGTGTAGCCGAGCAGGGCGAACGCCAGCGGCAGGTGGCTGCCGGACGTGAACACGGTCAGGTAGGCGGCGATGCCGATCCCGGCGATCCCGGCGATCTCGGCGATCCGCCAGAGCGAGGCGGGGCGGCGGTGGCGCCACCGGCCTTTCCCGGTCCGGAGCCGGCTGATCGCGGCGCCGGCGTAGATCCCGGCGGATCCGATGATCAGGATGCCGGCCATGTGCCGGGCCACCGACATGGCCGAGACGAGGACCGGGAACCCGCCGGTGGTGACCAGCCCCTGGCCCAGCACATTGACGGTTTTGGCGATGACGGTCGAGGCGAGGCCGGCGCCGAGCAGGATCCACAGGTCCCGCGGGCAGCGCAGCGCGGCGTCACCGCCCGCGCCCCAGAGGTGCGGTCCCCACCGGCGCAGCAGCCAGAGGAAGACGGTGATCTGGATCAGGCCGACGAACGCGGAGACGACACTGCCCACCGCGGGAGCTCCGGTCAGCCAGTCGACCGCGCCGAGAATCAGGGTGAGGAGCAGCATGTCGAGATGGCGGGTGGGCGCCCGGCGGTGTGCGCAGAACCAGACCACGGCGACACCGGCAGCCGGCCAGACCAGGTTCACCTGGTCGCCCAGCCAGAACATGCGGCCCGCGTAGCACGCACCGGCGTAGACGAGGGCGAACAACATGCTCCGGGTCAGGGAGAGCCCGTAACCGGTTGTCATCGTCGGCCCCCGCTCGACAGTCCTCCTCTTCCTATCGTCCGGCTTTCAGCGGCGCTGAGACCGTGATCGGCTCAGATCACGAGCGCCGCGGCCGCCAGCACCAGCACGCTCGCGCCGATCTCCACGAACCCGACCTGCTTCGGTGTCAGCGACCGGCCGGGCAGCACCCACGCGCGGACCGTCAGGAGCGCGAAGACCAGCGCGGCCGGGATGCCGATCACGGTCGCCGCGGCGAGCGCGGCCAGGTGATATCCGGCGGAGGCCGTCCGGTACGTGTCACTGCCGCGCTCGCGGATCATCGTCTTCACGTGGAGGACCGTGCCGGTGAGGTAGAGAAGCACGAGCACGAACGCCGCCCACGTGTCCGCGGGCCGGCCACCGGCGATCACCGTGACGACCCCGATGACGAGGCAGCTCTGCACGACCGAGGCGAGATCGTTGAGCAGGGCCCGTTCCCGGCGGCGCCAGGCGTGCCAGGCGTTGGCCGCCAGCAGGACGGCGTAGACGGGCGCGAACCACAGCAGCCGCGGCTCGGCGGCCAGCACGATCACCCCGGCCGGGACGGCGACCAGCCCGTACAGCCGGAACTGGGGCAGGTAGCGGCCGGGGCGGCGCGACTTGACCGCCAGGAACACGTAGTACGACAGCAGGTAGCCGGCCAGCCAGGCGATCAGCAGCGGCACGTCCGGCCAGCGGAACCCGGCGACGAGCAGCCCGGCCAGGTAGGGCAGCAGCAGCATCGCCCACGCGCCGTGCTGGGGAGGGACGAACTGGCGGATCGTGCGGCGGGCCGGGCGTGCCGTCGTGCTGCTCACGGCACCGACGCTAGGCGCCGGACGGCTCTTCGCCCAGGGTCGAAGGTCACCCTCGCCACTACCTTCGGCTCTGCCGGGTGCCCTGGGCCATCGGTTAGCCTTGCCGCCATGAGTGAGCGGGAGGCCCAGAGGCGGATGGCCGGATACCGGTTCGCCGTGCCGATGGCGGGCCCGCACGTGCGCCGGGTCTTCGACGAGCGCTGTCCCGGCCGCTGACGCCGCACCCCCGCCTCACGCTCCGACCGAGGATCCCCCCTTGCTGGAAGACATCCGCGCCTACTGCCGGCGCGATCCCGCCCTGTACGGTGTCCGCGTCGCCGAGGTGTTCCTCTACCCCGGTCTGTGGGCGCTCTGGGGTCACCGTGTGGCGCATCTGCTGCACCGCGCCCGTTTCCCGTTCCTGCCGCGCCTGCTCTCGCAGGTGATGCGGTTCGTCACCGGCATCGAGATCCATCCGGGTGCGGTCATCGGGCGGCGGTTGTTCATCGACCACGGCGCCGGTGTCGTGGTCGGCGAGACCGCCCGGATCGGTGACGACGTCACCATGTACCACCAGGTCACCCTCGGTGGGCGCGGCTGGCGGCGGGACGCCAAGGGCAGCCGTCGCCATCCGGAGGTGGGTGACCGGGTCACTCTGGGGGTGGGCGCCACGGTGCTCGGCCCCGTCCGGATCGGGGAGGACGCCGAGATCGGCGCCATGTCCCTGGTCGTCTCCGACGTTCCCGCCGGCGCCCGGATGCGGGCCCCGGCCGCAGAAATCGTCCCCGACTCTTTTCCACAGAACGCAGGAGCGAGGAAATGATCTACAACGACGTCACCGAGTTGATCGGCCGGACCCCGATGGTGCGGTTGACCCGTTTCGAGCCAGGACTGCCGGCGAAGCTGATCGCCAAGCTCGAGTCCGCCAACCCCGGCGGCAGCGTCAAGGACCGGATCGCCCTCGCCATGGTCGAGGCCGCCGAGGCCACCGAGGAACTGCGCCCCGGCTCCGCCATCGTGGAGGCGACCAGCGGCAACACCGGTATCGGGCTGGCCCTGGTGGCGGCGGCCCGCGGCTACCGGCTCACTCTCACGATGCCGGACAGCATGAGCGCGGAACGGCGGGCGCTGCTGGCGGCGTACGGTGCGAAGCTGGTTCTCACCCCGGCGGCCGAGGGCATGAAGGGCGCGGTGGCGAGGGCGCTGGAGATCGCCGAGGAGCAGCGGGCGTGGCTGCCGATGCAGTTCGACAACCCGGCGAACCCGGACATGCACCGGCGTACCACGGCTCTGGAGATCTGGAACGACACCGACGGTCAGGTGGATCTGTTCGTCGGGGGTGTCGGCACCGGCGGCACCCTCACCGGCGTCGGCCAGGTGCTCAAGGAGAAGCGGCCGGAGCTGCGTGTGTACGCGGTCGAGCCGACGGAGTCGCCGGTGCTGTCCGGTGGCCGGTCGGGTCCGCACGGCATCCAGGGCATCGGCGCCGGGTTCGTGCCGGAGGTGCTGGACCCGACCATCTACGACGAGGTGGTCAAGGTCGATGTGGAACAGGCCCGGGAGGCGGGGCGTCAGCTGGCCCGGACCGAGGGCATCCTGGCCGGTGTCTCCAGCGGCGCGGCCCTGTACGCGGCGCGCGAGCTCGCCTGGCGGGCGGAGAACGTGGGCAAGACCATCGTGGTCGTGCTGCCGGACACCGGTGAGCGTTACCTGAGCACGCCGCTGTTCGCGAACCCCTGAGACACCGATGTCCCGGCGTGCGCGGCACGCCGGGACATCGTCAGCGGGTGTGTCAGAGGTTGGTCTTGACGCCGACGGCCTTGCAGGCGGCGTTGAACTCCTTGGCGGCCTTGGCGGACTCCGGGGTGTCGGCGGCGTTGACCGGGTCGTCGGCCTTGGCGGCCTTCGCGGCCTCGGCGGCGTTGGTCTTGAGGGCGGTGGCCACCGCGGTGTCCGAACCCTCGGCCGCCTTCTCCAGGTTGGCGGCGAAGTCGCCCAGCATCAGCGCGGCGTCCTTCTTCGGGACGTCGCCGCCGGTGGTGCTCATGATGGTCAGCAGCGCCTTCTTGAACGACTCGGCCGCCTTGTTGGCGTCCTCGCAGATCACCTTGTCGGCGGGCGCGGCCGCGGCGGGCGCGGTGGCCTCGGCCTCGGGCAGGGCCGAGGTGGCGGCCGGCTTGGCCGGCTCGGCGGTGGTGGTGGCGGCCTTGTCGTCGCCGCAAGCGGCCAGGCCCATCATCGAAACGCCGGCAAGTACGGCGGTGGCAATTCGCACAGCAATCACATAGGCAAGTTAGTCGATCAAGTGTACGAAGATCAACTGTTATTTCGTGTTTTTTGTGGAAGTCAGAGCGAGCCGCGGTGGCCGGTGAGACTGATGACCACCCGCTCCTGGTCGGTGCGTCCTCCACCGGGAGCCCGCGGAGCGGGACATCGGCAGCCAGAGCAGCAGAATCGGGACGAGCATGATCGACATCAGGGCCACGGTGACGATCATGTCGAACCGGCGCAAGCCCGGGGCCGGACGGCTCAGGAGATCGGCCCGGATGCCGAAACGAGAACCGAGATGAACGGATCGGACCGGGCATTGCGCGTACCCCTGATCGTGGGTCTGACCACGATCGTGGCCGTGCTCGCCTGGCTCGGCGTGCGTGACGCCGATGATCGCGTCGGGGCGAACCTGGCCGGCACCGTGGCGCTCTCCGCGGCCGCGTTCGCCTGCTGGCGGGTGAGCCGTGCCGCCCCGACACCCCCGGTACGCGGATTCTGGCTGCTCTGGGCGCTCACCGCCGCCTGCCTGGTGCTCAGCACGATCGCCAACATGCTCCACGGCGCCCCCGGCATACCGCTCTACGAGGCGATCCCCACGCTGCTCGCGCTCGGCCTGGCGATGCTGGCGTTCCGGCACGTCCCGCTGGCCCCGCGAACCCGGGCCGACGGGGCCCGGATGCTGCTCGACGGCATCGCGGTGGCCGTCGCCGGCACGGTGTTCTTCACCTACGTGCTGCTGAACGCCGTTCCCGAGGGCACCTCGGCCGGCACCCTGATCGCGGCTGCCGCGGTCGGCGTCGGCTGCCTGCTGGCGCTGGTGGTGTTCGGCAAGGCGGCGGTCAGCCCGGAGGGCAGCGTCGACCCGGTGGCACTGGCCATCCTGACCATCGGGCCCCTGGCCGGCCTGGTCGCCGTGATGCTCGTCCTGGGCGGCACCGAGACCGGCATGCTGCTGCTGTTGGTGCTCGGCTATCCGCTGGTCGGGATGGGTATCTGCGCGGCCGCCTACCGGCAGAGCCGGGTCCTGCACGTTCAGCCGCCGAAACGGCCGCGCTGGTCGATCGGCGGCCCGCTCCAGTTCATCGCGGTCACCGGCACCGCCGTGCTGGTCATCATCGTCTCCGCCCGGGAGCTGGACGGGCGCGGCCGCGCCGTGGTCGTCGGGGCGGTGCTGATCGCCGCCATCATGGTCGCCCGCCAGTTGCTCAGCCTGCGGGAGAACAGGCTCGCGCTGCGTGGCGTCCGCCACCAGCAGACCGAACTGGAACGCCTGGCGCTCAGTGACTACCTGACCGGCCTGCCGAACCGCACCGGATTCACCCTGGCCCTGACCGACCGCCTGGACCGCGGGCGGCCCGCCACCGTCCTGCTGATCGACATCGACGACTTCAAGATGGTCAACGACACGCTCGGGCCGTCCGCCGCCGACCAGCTGCTGGCCCGGCTCGCCGAACGGCTCCGGCGATGCGCCCACGGCGACCGCGAGAGCGTGGCCCGGCTCGGCGGCGACGAGTTCGCGGTGCTGATGCCGTCCGGTGACCCGGCCGGGATCGAGGCCGCCGCCGCCCGCTTCCAGCACGCCGTCGGACGGCCGCTGCCGGTCGGGGAACAGCGGTTCCTGCTGCACGCCAGCATCGGCGTGATGGTCGCCGAACCGGGCGACACCGCCGACGAGGTGCTGCGCAACGCCGACATCGCGATGTACGCGGCCAAGTCGGCGGGCAAGGCGTCCTGGGTGCGGTTCGAACCCCGGATGCGCAAGGACATGACCGGCCACGCCCGGCTCGCCGGCGAGCTGCACGACGCCATCCAGGGCGGCCAGCTGCGGCTTCTCTACCAGCCGGTGTACGACCTGGTCACCGGCCGGATGCACGGCGCCGAGGCACTGGTCCGCTGGCAGCACCCGGAACGCGGCTTCGTCTCACCCGTCGACTTCATCCCGGTCGCCGAACGCTCCGGCCTGATCGTGCCGCTCGGCGGCTGGGTGCTGCGGGAGGCCTGCACGCAGCTGGCCCGCTGGCGGGACTCCTTGAAGGAGGGTGCGGTCGAGGCGATCAACGTCAACGTGGCGGTCCGCCAGCTGCGCGAGGCCGGCTTCGTCGACGAGGTCGCCGCTGTGCTCAGCGACACCGGGCTCACCCCGCGCAACCTGGTCCTCGAGGTCACCGAGTCGTCGGTGGCCGACGGGCCGCAGGTCGCCGAGACGCTGCGCGACCTGCACGAGATGGGGGTGCGGCTGGCCCTCGACGACTTCGGCACCGGCCAGTCGTCGCTCAGCCTGCTGCGCGCCTTCCCGGTGGATGTGCTGAAACTGGACAAGTCGTTCGTCGACGGCATCGCCGACGGCGCCGACCGGGGCCGGCTCGCGGTCGCCGCCGCGGTCGCCCAGCTGGCCGAACACCTCGAGCTCAAGGCGGTCGCCGAGGGCATCGAGAGCCAGGACCAGCTGGAACGGCTACGGGACATGGGCTACCGCTACGGTCAGGGCTATCTCATGGCCAGACCCCTGCCGGCGGACGAGTGCGCCGCCCTGATGACCGCCGAGCCCCTGGCCGTCGCCGCCACCGGTGGCCGCCATCCATGACCGCCGGGGCCCACTCGCGTGGCGGATCGCCGATCAGGCGATGAGTGTCTTCTTCGGCCGCAGGATGCAGAATTCGTTGCCCTCAGGGTCGGCGAGCACGATCCATGACTCCGTTCCGATCTGCCCGATGTCGACCCGGCGCGCGCCGAGCGCGAGAATTCGGTCAACCTCCGGGTCGCGGCCGTCAGGACCGGGGGTGAGGTCGAGGTGCAGCCGGTTCTTCACCTTCTTGCTGTCTGTCACCGGCATGAAGCAGATCCCTACCGGAGCGTTCTCATCGGCGCCGATGACGACCTCGCGCTCACGCTCCGACAGGATTCTCCAGTTCAGCACCTGGGCCCAGAACCGGGCCTGAGCCGGGAGATCGTGCGCGTCGATCACGATGTGGTGCAGGGATACCGTCATGCCCGTCAGTGTGCCCCTGGATATGGCCAACGCGATCACATCGGTAGATCCGGATGGAGGGATCAGCGGCCGGAGTGCTGTGAGTGCGCCGGCTGCCGTTGCCTCTTGGCGACAGCGCGGGTGTGCCAGTCCGCGCATGCGGCCAGCAGCAGGCAGGCGGCCGTGAATCCGGTCGACACCTGGTGATCGGTGAACCCTGGTGGCGGCCACACGGTGATCAGGAGTGCGCCGCCGGCTCCGGCGTACCATCCGATGATTTTGATGACGGACGGTATCTTCTCGGGCGCGTGGCGGCGGTGCGCGGAGACCGTGCGCGACATGAGGCGCAGGTTTTCGTATTCCTCCGTGCTGCCGATTGCCGCCCGCGCTGCGGGATCGGCGGCGTAGTAGGCGACAGCGTCGGCGATCAGGTCCCGGTCTTCGCCCTCGACGTAGAGGCGGTCGCGGCGCACTGCCACGCCGGTGTGCCGGACGAGGCTCGGATCCGTGTATGCCAGACGAATCTCGCCGCGGGCTTCGGCGGGCTGGTCGGGCTGGGACGCCGCGAGGGCTTCCCAGGGAACGTGCAGAGTGCCCAGATACTGCTGCGAGCGGATTCCCTGCCGGCTCATGTCCACCCCGATGCCGCGCCACGCACCAGGCAGGTACAGCGCCAGTGGCGCGGTGAACAGGACGACGGCCAGCAGCCAGCCGGGATCCAGGGAGTGCTCATGCCGGGCCGTCCACGATCCGGCCAGTGCGATACCGCCGATGGCGAAGAAGTGGGGCAACGCCAGTGCCAGCAGGTAGGACGGCCGCGGCGAACGGAACACGGCGCCGTCAGCCTGTAGTCCTGTCGGCTCATGGCGCTGCACGATCCGTACAGCGATGGCGAGTGCCAGAAACAAGCCGAATGTCGCTGCGAAGAGGCCGAGAAGGAGCCCGAGCGGTTCGGTGGGCCAGAACGTGCCCGTGGCGACGGCCGCCGTCAGGCACAGTGCCGTCAGCGTCATGACCGTCCGGCGCCGCCGGGCGGCGAGTGCCCACCACGTGGTGATCATGTCGGCCACCGTACTGCGCCCACTGCACGAACGTGCTCTGGGTGATTGATACAACGTTGATGGAGACCCTGGTGGGAGCCGGCCGCTCACGGGCAGCCGTCGATGATCTCGCCGGTCGTGCAGGTGTCGGTATCGGGGCCGCCGTCCAGGCGGTCGAAGTCCGCGCCACCGTCGAGAGAGTCGTCGCCCTCGTGCCCGAAGATCCGGTCCGCTCCGGCGCTGCCCAGCAGGATGTCTCCACCACCCCGCCCCAGCAGCAGGTCAGCGCCCTCGTTCCCAACCAGCGTGTCGTTCCCGGGTCCGCCGTCGCTCCGGTCGTTCCCGGCCGCGCCGTTCAGGGTGTCCGCACTGTCACCCCCGAGCAGGCTGTCGTTGCCCGGCCCGCCGTTCAGCTCATCAGCGCCGGCCGAACCGTACAGCTGGTCGTCGTCCTCCGCGCCGAGCAGCCAGTCCGCCCCGTCACCGCCGGTCAGCGTGTCGCGGCCGGTGTCGCCGAGCAGCCTGTCATCACCCGGACCCCCGTCGATGCTGTCGTCGCCGCTCTGCCCGTCGATGCCGTCGGCACCGTCCCCACCGGTCATCACGTCGCCGCCGTCCCCGCTGACTGCCCCGCCGCGCAGCTGGTCGTCGCCGTTCCCACCGTCGATCCAGTCGGTTCCGAGGCCGCCGTCCACATGGTCGTCGCCGTCCCCGCCGGTGAGCACGTCGTCTCCGGTCTCGCCGAGCATCAGCCCGTCGTTGCCGGGACCGCCGTCGACCAGGTCGTCGTCGGCCTGCCCGGTCAGCACCGGGTCGTCCCCGTCGCCGCCGCTGATCTCGTCGGTGCCCGATCCGCCGAAGATCGAGTCGTTTCCGCCGGCTCCGATCAGCCGATCCTGGCCGGCCTCCCCGCTGAGGTAGTCGTCCCCGTGGCCGCCGTCGGCCCGGTCGCCTCCGCTGCCACCGATCAGCAGGTCGATGCCGGCCCCGCCGGTGAGGTCGTCGTTGCCGTCGCCGGCTATGAAGGTGTCGTCGCCCGGCCCGCCGCGCAGGATGTCGTCGAACGCCGACGCGACGATGCTTTCCACCTCGGCGAGGGTGTCGTTCCCATCACCCTGCGCGCGGCCGGCGCCGAGGTCGACCAGGATCCCGTTCGGAGCGTCCCGATAGATGGCCACGTCGATGTCCGCGCCGCCGGTGATGGTGTCCTGGTCCGGTCCGCCGGTCAGTTGGTCCGAACCGTCCCCGCCGTCGACCGCGTCGTCTCCGGCGGCACCCTCCACGAAGTCGTCGCCGGGCCCGCCGGACAGCCGGTCGTTGCCGTCATCCCCGCAGATCGTGTCCGATCCGTCGAGCCCTTCGATGATGTCGTTGCCGCCCAGCCCGGCGATGATGTCGTCCCCGGTGGTGCCCTGCAGTTTGTCGGCGGCCGCGGTCCCGACGATCGTGGGGGTGAGGCCGGCGCAGATCGAGGCCGGCGCGCGGGCCGCCGCCAGAGTCGGCACCATCAAGATCAAAACCGCTATCCGGTACGGCCTAAGCACCCCCAGCACCTCCCGTGACAATTGCTACCAACCCCATGAACAGGAACGTCACGATCAGCCCGAGGACGATGCTCGCCACCGGTCCCCAGGCCGGTCCGTCGTCTCCGCCGAGCCACATCGCCAGTAGTTGCAGGCCGATCAGCACGGCCAGTGCGACGCCCCCGACGAGTACGATGCTCATGAATCTCTCCTCTCGAAAAAGGTGCCGCCCCGGGAAGAGGGCGGCACCGGCGATGGATCAGTCCGTGACGACCGCGTGCGAGCTCTCCGCGGTGGACACGTTGGTGTGTACCCCCGCGGTGACCTTGTAGGTGGCGATCGCCTTGAGGATGTCGCCCTCGTTCGCCTTCCAGTTGTTGATCGTCAGCCGGATCTCGGTGTTCAGCGGCGTGTTGTTGCGCGCCGGGGTGAGCGGGTCGCTGAACTTCACCGGCAGCACGAGCTTCGAGTCGTCGCTGAGGTTCAGCAGCGTCAGGAACAGCTCGTGCTTGGAGACGACCCCCATCAGGTCCCGGCCGATCTCGACGTTGGCCAGCACGTCGAACGGTTTGCCGTTCCCGATCACCGCGGCGGTGAACCGGGTGCCGGTCTCCGCCAGGCGCAGCAGCTCGATCTCGGCGTCCCAACTTCCAGGCATGTCCCCTCCCAGGGTGTTCGTGGTGAGACTCCATGCTGTCGGCGGGAGGGCGCCGGGGTCGTCCGGTCTCAGTCGGACATCGCGTCGTACGACTCAGGGTGTACGGCCCGCAGCGCCTCGGCGTGCCGCGACCGGGCGATCAGCGTGCTGGAGTGCTGCGGCCCGTACGCCTCGACGAAGATCGCCGCTGCCCGCGCCTGAGTCCGCAGCGCCTGTTCGTGGTCCCCGGCGGCCGACTCGTCGAGTCCGCGATTGGTCAGCGCCATCGCCACCCGCGGATCGTCCGCGCCGAACAGCTCCTCGAGGGCTCGCACGGCCCGTTCGTGACAGTCCAGCGCGCCCGGCACGTCCCCGGCGAGTCGCAGCAGATACCCCAGCTTGTCGAGGATCTGCGCGATCTCCGGATGGGTGTCCCCGGCCCGCGGGTGCGCGGCCCGCAGCGCCGCCACCGACCGTTCCAGCTGGACCCGCGCCCCGGCCAGGTCGCCGAGGTCCTGCAGGACGGTCCCGAGTCCGGAGCGGGCCACCGCCACGTCCGGCGAGTCCGCGCCCCGCTCGGCGATCAGGATCTCGATCGACTCGGTGAACGCCCGCTCGGCCCCCGGCAGGTCCCCGCTCCACCACAGTGTGGTCCCGGCCGCGGCGAGCGCGTGCCCGAGCTCGACCCGGTCCGGCGCGGCCCGCAGCAGCCGCAACGCCCGCTCGTGCGCCTCGTGCGCCTCCCGGGTCAGGTCCGCGCAGTGCAGCGCGTGTGCCAGCCGGCTCAGCGTGCGGCCCATCGCCACGGTGGTGTCGCCGGGCATCGACTCCAGGATGTCCAGTGCCTCGCGCAGCAGCGGCCGGGCGCTGTGCAGGTCGCAGCCGGCGCGGTCGAGGATCCGGCCCATCTCGCTGAGCAGGTCGGCGCGCCCGGCCGCGCCGCGCGGCCCGGCCACCCGTTCCTGGATCCGCAGCGCGTGGTTGGTGAGCCGGCCGGCGGACGCGTACACGCCGTGCTCGTCGAGGTGCCGGGCGGCCCGGCAGACCACCGCGGCGGCGGACTCCGGCCACAGGCCCTCGGCGTCGAGGTGATCCAGCAGAACGGCCAGGTGCGGAGTGTGTTCCTCCCAGGACGACGGCGCATCGAGCAACCGGCCCAGCAGCGCGCGCCGCTGGGCGGCGGTGGTCTCGGAGCGCACCAGCCGTTGCACCAGCCGGTGCATCGAGACGCCGCCGCCATGCCGTTCCACCAGCGAGTACCGCCGCAGCGTGCCGACCGCCTCACCTAGCGCGAGAGCGTCGCCGAGACCGTCCACCACGACTCGCAGCACGTCGGTCGGAATGTCGTCGGCGGCCAGGAAGGCGCAGGTCCGCAGCAACTCCACCGCGTGCGGATCGTCCCGTGCCACCCGGGCGAACGCCAGCCGCAGGGTGGTCGCGACGGTGCCGTCGTAGTCACCGGTCCCGCCCCGCGACAGCAGATCCTCGCCGTGGCTGGCCAACAGGTCCAGGTAGGTGCCGAGGGTGTCGCCGGTGCGCCGGCAGAAGGCGGCCGCCTGCTCCAGGGCGAGCGGCAGGTTGCCGAGCCGCTCGGCGAGCCGGGCCGCGTTCGTCCCGTCTCCGCCGACCTGCGACAACAGGAACCGCAGCGCCTCGTCGTCGTCGAAGACCGGGACCCGGAACGGGGTCGCGTACCCCTCCCAGTCCGCGTTCCGCGACGTGATCACGATCCGGCCGGTCCGGGTGTCCGGCAACCAGCTGCGCAGATGGTTCAGGTCGGCGGCGTTATCAAAGATCAACAACCATTTCGTACGGTCGGCCAGCGCCCGTCGCAGCGCGATGCGGGTCCGGTCCACGTCCCCGGCCACCGTCACGCCCAGCTCCCCGGCCAGCGCGACCAGTGACGCGTCCAGCAGATCAGGCGTCTCGGCCGGGCACCACCACACGATCCGCAGGTCCTGGTCGTGCGCGTAGCGCAGGGCCAGCTGGGTCTTCCCGATCCCCGGCAGCCCGTGCAGCACCACCGCGCCGCTCGGCTCCAGCAGGTCGCGCAGCTGCTTGAGCGGCGCGGCCCGCCCGGAGAACTTCGGGTTGACCGGCGGCAGATTCCACACCGGACGCTGCCGGGCGCCGGGCCAGTCGAGCGCCGGGTCCTGGCCGAGGATCCGCTCGTAGAGCGAGGTCAGCGCGGGACCGGGGGACTGGCCCAGCTCCTCGGCGAGGCAGCGCCGGGCCCGGTGGTAGGCGGCCATCGCCGCACCCGGCCGCCCGGACCGGTGCAGCGCGAGCACCAGGAGCCCGGCCACCCCCTCGTGCAGCGGCTGCCGGTCGGCCAGCTCGGTGAGCTCGGCGACCAGCTCCCGGTGGTGCCCGGTGGCCAGCCGGGCCTCGGCCCGCAGCACCCGGGCGGCCAGCCGCTGCTCGTGCAGCCGCCGGCGGGCGCTGTCGAACGGCTCGCCGGCCAGGTCGGCGAAGGCCGGTCCGCGCCACAGCGCCAGCGCCTCGCTGAGCAGGTCATCGGCGAGCGGGTGATCCCCGGATCGCAGCGCCGCGCCGCCCCGGGTGGCGAGCTCTTCGAACCGGCACAGGTCGATCCGGTCCGGCGGCACGTTCAGGGTGTAGCAGCCGGCCGCGAAACGGATCACCGCGCCGGCCGGGGCCAGCGCCCGCCGCAGCCGGGAGACCTCCGGTTGCAGCGCGGTCGCCGGGTCGCGGGGCAGCCGGTCGCCCCAGACCGCACCGGCCAGCGCGTCGACCGAGACGGCCCGGCCCGGCGCGGCGGCCAGGACCGCGAACAGCCGCTGCTGATGGCCGCGGGCGGGCGCGATCCACTGGCCGTCCCGCCGGAACTCCAGCGGGCCGAGGACGTGCAGATGTGTGCCGCCACCCACCCGGCGATTGTCGCCCGCGGCCTGCCACGGGGCGAAGTGATTATTGCCGATAGGATATGGAAATCATGAAAGGCGTGTCGCAGACTGGCGGGCGGACCAGTGAGGCGGTGCGGCATGTATCAGAATTTCGGTGCCACCGTGGAGGGCGCCACCGTCACGTTCCGGGTCTTTCTGCCGGATGCGCGAAAAGACCCGTCCCAGTACAACGGCGACGCCTTTCCGGGCATCCGGACGATCCGGGTCGCCGGGACGTTCCAGCGGGCCGGCGGCTGGGCGTGGGACGTCGCCACCGCCCCGGAGCTGCACCGACGCGATCATCCATCCGGCGACCTCTACGAGTGTGCGGTGTCCGGCCTGGACGACGGGTGGTACGAGTACAAATACTTCGTCACCTTCCAGGACGGTCACCAGCGATGGGTCACCGACCCGTGCACCAAATACCTCGCCCGCAATGACGAGAATTCCGGATTCGTGATCGGCGGGCCGCCCGTCGAGATCCGCGACCTGGCCGTCCGGCGACCATTGTCGGGCGCGATCTTTTACGAGCTCCATCCGCTGGATGCCTCGGCTTCCTATCGCGGCGCACGATCGCCTTTTCGTGCGTTGATCGACCGGCTCGACCACATAAGGTCGCTGGGTGTCAACGCGATCCAGCTGATGCCGTTCACCGGTTGGTGGGGCGGCGGCTGGGGCTACACCATCCGGCACTTCTTCGCGGTCGAGGAGCAGTTGGTCGCCGACCCGGCCCGGCCGGCCAGCCGGCTGCACGAGCTGGGCCGGTTCATCGACGCCTGCCACGAGCGCGACCTCGCGGTCTTCGTCGACGCGGTGCTCAACCACGTGGACGCGGGTAGCGACCCGGGCACCGGCTTCGGCTACCGCTGGCTCTACCGCAACCCGGCCGACTCGCCCTACCTGGGACGGTACGAGGGCGGGCTGTTCCTCAACGACATCCAGTACGGCCACGGCTGCGCGCAGCAGTTCGCCACCGACGTCTGCCGCTACTGGCTGGACCGCTTCAAGTGTGACGGCCTGCGGCTCGACTACGCCCGCGGCTACCTGCGCGAGGACGACGTCACCACCGGCGCCGGCCGGCTCATCCGTGACCTGCGCGACCACCTGGATTGGACCGGCCGCGAGCGGGTCCCGCTGGTCATCGAGCACCTGCCGGAGGATCGCAGCGCCGCGATCGCCACCGTCAACCGCTTCCAGGCCGACGGCATGTGGTTCGAGAGCCTGATGTTCGAGCTGCGCAACGCCAACCTGACCGGGCGGCCGTCCCCGGATCTGCTCACGGCCCTGGCCGCCGGCGAAGGGTTCACCGCGGGTGGCCGCAACGTCGGCTACCTCTCCAACCACGACTACCGCACGTTCCTGGACTGGCCGGGCGCCGGCGGCCGTGCACAGTGGTGGCGGATGCAACCCGCGCTGGTGGCGCTCTTCACCGTGCCGGGGGCGGTGCTGCTGCGCAACGGCGAGGAGTTCGGCCAGCAGTTCGCCGTCCCGGGCTTCGACCACCCCGACCGCCAACTGCCCCGGCCGGTCGACTGGTCCCTCGCCGACGACGAGATCGGCCACCGGTTGATCGGCCTGCACCGGCGGCTCGCCCAGATCCGGCGCGAGAATCCGGTGCTTCGCACCGGCAGATTCAAACCCTTCCCGTACGTCCGGAGCGAGGTCCCCGACCCGGAGGGACTCGGCGTGCACACCGCCCGCGGCCTGGTGGTGTACGCGCTGACCGGCGACCGGCACGCGATCGTAGCGCTCAACTTCGCCGGAACCGACCGGGAGACCACGGTGGCCTTCCCGCACCAGGGCACCTGGGAGGAGCTGCTGGACGACGCGGATCTCAAGGTCCTCGGGCAGCGGGCGACCTTCACCGTCCCGGGTAACTGGGCCCGGATATTCGTCTGTACGGAGTGAGGGGACGGTCATGACCCGGCCGGTCGACGAGACCGCATTCAGCACCGACGTCTTCGGGCGCTTCCTCTGCCGCACCTGGAACGAGGCGATCGGCGGCGGCGACCCCTTCGACGTGGTCGTGCTCGGCGCCGGCACCTACGGCGCGTACTGCGCGGCGGAGCTGGTCAAGGCCGGCCGGCGGGTGCTGCTGCTGGACGCCGGGCCGGTGGTGCTGCCGGAACACATCCAGAACATCGGTGACCTGGATCTGCACATCCCGCGCCCGGACCGGGAACCGAGCGGCGTCTGGCGGGTCCCCTGGCGTGGCAACGAGAAGTCTCCTGGTCTGGCGTACTGCGCGGGTGGCCGGTCGATCTTCTTCGGGGGCTGGCTGGCCCGGCTCACCGCGGAGGATCTGAGCGAGTGGCCCAAGGAGGTGGCCGCGGACCTGGAGGCCGGGTACCCACTGTTGGAGCGGGCGACCGGGGTGGAACCGGCCTGGGACCTGGTCGACGGGCGACTGCACAAAACGCTGCTGGCCATGGTGCGGACCGCGGCCGGGCAGACGCCGAACCTGGATGCGCACACCGTGCAGACCGCGCCGCTGGCCGTCCAGGCCGCGCCACCGGAGTCCGGCCTGCTCAGCTTCGACAAGTTCTCGACCGTTCCGGTGCTCGCCGCGGCGGTCCGTGCGTACGGGAAAATGCTCTTGAATTTTGTTCCGCGCGCCACCGTGCTGAGGTTGTGGCACGGCGGCGGCGTGGTGCGCGCGATCGACGTGGCGCTGCCCAGCCGTCGCGAGCGGCTCCACATCCCGCCGAGCTGCCGGGTGGTGCTCGCGCTCGGGGCGGTGGAGAGCACCCGGCTCGCGCTGAACTCGTTCCCGACGCCGCTGATGGGCCGGAATCTGATGATCCACGTGCGCAGCGACCTGATCACCCGGGTGCACCGCTCGGCGCTGCCGGGACTGGCCGAGCCGCACATCGACGTGGCGACGATCCTGGCGCGCGGGCGAGCTGACAGCGGCCGGTTCCACCTGCAGATCACCGCGTCGACCGGGAGCGGCTCCCGGATCGACGAACCGCTGTTCCAGATGGTGCCCGATCTGGATCAGCTGGAGCGGATTCGCGAGCAGGTGGATCCCGACTGGGTGACGGTGGTGGTACGCACGGTCGGCGAGACCCATGGTGACCGGGAAGCCCCAGCCGGTTCGCCCGGCGGAAACTGGATCACGGTGGATCCGGCGTGGCCGGACGAGTTCGGGGTGCCGACGGCGTATGTCAATCTGCGGTTGCGCCCGGAGGACCTGCGCACGTGGGACGCGATGGACACGGCGGCGGTGGGGTTGCTGCGGGCGCTGGTCCCGGACCCGGAGAAGATCAGGTACTGGTATGACGGTCGGTGGCGGCGGACGCCGTTCCCGGTGGGGGCGGGTGGCCTGCTGGAGTGGCGGAACTGGCTCGGGTACACCCATCACGAGGCCGGTCTGATGTGGATGGGCGAGGATCCGGCTACCTCGGTGACCGATTCTGTCGGCCGTTTCCACCACTTGCGCAATGCTTACGCGTGCGACGGTTCGATCTTCCCGACGGTCGGCTCGGTGGGTCCGGTCCTGACCGGCCTGACCCTGGCCCGCCGCCTCGCCACCCGCCTCTAGCCCTCGCGCGTCGCCACGCTGGGTCTGGCGCTGACAGCTGTCTGCAAGGAAGCCGCAAGGACGCTGAGGATTTTGGGGATCGTGGGGCGGACCGGCCGCCCCCGGAAGAGCCCACGGGGGCCACCATGATCTCATTCGAGACCGTCCGTGCCGAAGCGCTGTTCGCCTCACCGGCGGCCACCGGCGCCGACCTGACCCGCGCCGAGACCGACCGGTTGATCACCGAGGAGATCCGTGCTCGCGGCGGGATCCCGGGATGCGCGGCAGAACTGGCCACGCGTTACGGGGAGGCACCGGAGATCGCCGCCTATCGGATGCGCTGGGCGCTGCGGGTCGTCCACGACAATTACCACCTGGTGGCACCGTTGGAGCGGGTCCGGTGATCGAGGGCCAGCCGCAGGTTCGGGTCCTGGTTGTGGACGGGCAGCCACTGATCCGGAACGGGATCGTGCTCCTGCTCGACCGGCAGCCCGGCATCCGAGTGGTGGCCCAGACCGGCGACCCGGACCACGCCGTCACCCTGTCTCACCGGCACCGCCCGGACCTGGTGGTGCTGGACCTGCCGCCCGAGCCGATACCCCGGGAGCCGGCGACACCGCGGTCCAGGGCCGGCGTCTGCCCCGGCGTCATCCAGCGGCTCACCGGAATCGGTCCCATTCGCGTCCTGGTGATCGCCGCGAACCTGGACCGGACGCCGGCCCGCCGCGCGCTACTGGCCGGGGCGGCCGGCTTCCTGCTCAAGGAGTCCGACCCGGATGTGCTGGTCAGCGCGGTCCACGCGATCGCCCGCGGCGGCGCCTGGCTGGACCCGGAGCTGGCCCACGACCTGCTGCGCGAATACGTCACCCGCCCTGCCGCGGCAGCCCCCGGCCTGGCCGAAATGGATCGGTTGACCCCGCGCGAGCAGGAGGTACTGGCCTTGATCGCCCAGGGCCTGGACAACAGCGAGGTGGCAGCCCTGCTCTTCGTCGCGGAGTGCACGGTCAAGACTCACCTGGGCCGGATCCTCACCAAGCTCGGCCTGCGCGACCGCTCCCAGGCGGTAGCCGCCGCCTACCGGACCGGCCTGGTCCGGGTAAGCCCTCCCCGGCTGGCTCAAACGGCGGTCAAAACGGCCGGATGACCACGGCGAGAACCAGCCTTCAGCTGAGGCGGGTCTGTGATCCGGTCGCGACGGCTTCATTGCGGTCGACGGCCGGTAGCGTGACTATTTATGCCGGAAACCCGCCAACCCGTTTCGTCGCCCACCACACCTCTGGAGGACACACCCGGGGGAGCGGGCCGGCTGCCGCACGGCTTCCGGATGGACACGCACTCGCACGGCGAGGGACAGCTGGTGTACGCGGCAGCCGGCGCCCTGGCGACCACGACCGAGCGGGGGACCTGGGTAGCGCCCGCCAACCGGGTCACCTGGACGCCGCCGGGTTTCCAGCACGCTCACCGCTTCTACGGCGAGACCGACGTCCGCCTCGTCGTGATCCCGGTCGATCTTTGCGGCGAGCTGGCGGAGCAGCCCAGCGTGTTCGCGGTCAGCCCGTTGCTACGTGAAGTCCTGCTGGCCCTGACCGACCGCCCCGAGACCCGCCCCGGCGCGTATGACCGGCTGCGCGCCGTAGCCATCGACGAACTCGTCGAGGCCCGCGAGCAGTCCCTGCACCTGCCCGAACCGCGTGACGACCGGCTGCGCTCCGTCACCGACCGCCTGCACGCCGACCCCGGCCACAACGCGACCCTGGCCGAGCTGGGCCGGGCCGTGGGAGCGAGCGAACGCACCCTCAGCCGCCTGTTCCACACCGAACTCGGCATGAGCTTCCACCGCTGGCGCACCATCCTGCGTATCCACCACGGCCTGATCCATCTCACCGGCGGCCGCTCGGTCACCGAGACCGCCACCGCCTGCGGGTGGTCGAACCCGACCAGCTTCATCGAGGCGTTCACCGAGGTCGTCGGCCAGACTCCGGGCCGATATCAGGCAGGTCTGCGCAACGAGATCAGGTGAGCCGGGCCCGGTAGTCCGTCAACGGCAGGTCCTCGACCAGCGTCCCGAAGTCCGTGAAGTCGCCGGGCCCGGACTGGTCGTCGTCGCCATGATCGCGGTCGTTGAGTTCTCGCGCGGCCGCCTGGTTGCGCAGCACGTATTCACGGACCTCGTCCTCATAGCGGGCGATGCCCACGGCCAGGTCGGCACCCGCGGCGGCGATCTCGCCGGCCAGGACGTAAGCGCCGACCATCGCCATCGACGCGCCCTGACCGGTGGTGAGCGAGACCGCGTAGCCGGCATCGCCGACCAGGGCGACCCGCCCCTTCGTCCAGTGCTCCATGATCACCTGGATGCGGGCGTCGAAGTGGAAGCCCGACGCGTCGTCGCGCATGTGTTCCAGGATCTGCGGGACCACCCAGCCCAGCCCGGCGGCCCGCTCGGCCAGCAGCCGCTTCTGGGCGTCCTCGTCACGGTGGTCGTACTCGACCGGTTCCTTGCTCTCGAAGCCGAGGTAGGCGCGGGCCGTGCCGCTGCCGTCCAGGCCGATCAGCCCGGCGCCGGCGTCGCCGCCGCCCATCAGGAACGTCTGCCAGCGGTCCAGCCCGAGGAAGTTGGGGATCGTCATGATCGCCACATAGCCGCCCATGTAGCGCAGGAACGGCTTCTCCGGGCCGAACACCAGCCGACGGGTACCCGAGTGCGCGCCGTCAGCACCGATCACGACGTCGAACCGCCCCGGTACGGCGTTGTCGAACTCCACGTCGATCCCGTGGTCGTCCTGATTCAGGCCGGTGATCCGGTTGCCGAAGACGAACCGGACCCCTGCTCCGCACGCCCCGTGCAGAACGTCGATCAGGTCATCTCGCAGGACTTCCAGGTCTTCGGAGTCCAGCCGGCCGCCGGTCAGGGTGCGTTCCGTGGTGCGGTAGATCTCCGCCCCGGAGTCGTCGACCATCGACATGCCGCGCAGCTCGGTGGTCCGCTTGCGGAACTCGTCCAGCACGCCCATCCGTCGCGCCACCTCGAGGGCCGGGCCACGGATGTCCAGCGCCTGCCCGCCGGGGCGCAGGCCGGCGGATCGCTCGACCACGGTGACCTCGAAGCCGAAGCGGTCGAGCCAGTACGCGGTGGTCAATCCGGCGACGCTCGCGCCGGACACCAGAATCCGGCCGTTCTTGTCAGTCATCCCTGGTTCAACCATGTAGCCACTATCGGTACCCCGCCAGCGTGCTGCCACCGGTGATTGATCGCTCGATACCGGAAACCCGCCAATTCTGAGCTGCGGCTACGTTCTGGTGCGCAGCCGTCCGAACGCCGTGCCCACGGCCGCGCCACCGGTCGCGCCGATGATCCAGAAGACGGCCATGGCGACGAGGAACTCCGGGCGCAGCACGTCACCGACCGCGGACTGCCAGTCCGGCGGCACGGCGTCGCCGGTGCTGAGGTAGCCGGCCCGCCGGTTCGCCCAGATCACGGCCTCGGGGATGCCGACGGCGATCACGGCAACCATGGCGGCCGCTCCGGCCGGCGCCGAAGCGCGCAGCGCCGCGCCGAAGGAGCGGGTGCGGTACGCCGTGAGGAGCGCGACAGCGAACAGCAGGATCGTCGGGACGGACATCCAGAAGCCGAGGATGCCGCCCCGCTCGTGCGCCAGTGACCAGCGCGATGCGGCGAACGATCCGGCTGCCATGGCCACCGCTACCCCGGCGGCCGGCACCCAGGCGCCCTGCGGCGGGCCGGAGCGCAGCGCGGCCCACGCACCCCCGAGGGCGAACCTGCGGCGCTCGGCCCGCGGGTCGATCGACGCGAGCTCGGCCCGCAGCGCGGTACCCCACGTGGCGCGGTTTTCCGGCAGGTCGGTCGTCGCCAGGTTCAGCAGGTGATGCCAGACGTCGCGTACCGGCGCCGGGGCCTCCGTGGCGACACGGTGGGCGCCGAGCGCGGCCCCGAGGACGGGCCAGGGCAGAGCCCAGAGCAGCGCGACGAGGAATGCGTTGGCCGGGATCAGCAGGTCGCCTGCGCCGAGGTTGTCCACCACGGGGAACCCGCTCGGATCAGCCAGGTAAGCCGCGCGCAGCGGGAGGTGCGCGGCCGCGGTGCCGACCGCGACGCCCAGCAGCGTGAGCAGCCCGCCGACGGTGCCCGCCCCGAATCCGCGGGCCCTGCCCACGGCGGCCGCTGTCAGCATGACGAGCCCTCCGGTCAGGACCGAGAGGAGCAGGCCGAGCACGACGGCCAGCAGCGCCACGTCGAAGCCCCACCGCGATCCGTTGGCCACCGCGGCGAGATAGCACTGCTCCAGACCCGCGGTCAGCAGGCCGGCCGTGGCAACGACGGCGAGCAGCCCTCGCCACACGGGGCGCCGGATGCCGGCGCGCAGCGCGGCGCCGATGCGGGCGGCGAGCCCGCGTAATCCATCCACGCGCACGGCGCCGCGTAGTTCGACAACGAGCACCGTGAGCGCAAGCAGCGGCAGTGGCAGCGCCACCACCACAAGGAAGAGGGTTTCGAGCACCGGGGCCTCCGAACGTCAGGTGGTCCTGGGCGCGAGCCGGGCCGCGCCTGGGGCGGGTGCGCTCTGCCCGGTGCGAGCCGTCGCGGCGACGGTTCGGGCGAATTCAGCGCCGGCGGTGCTGAGCCGGTAGAGATGACGGGCCGGCCGGCCGCGCGGCGGGTCGGTCTCCCAGGATGTCTCCACCAGCCCGCGCTCGGTGAGGCGAATGAGGATCGGGTAGACGGTGCCGGCTTTCAGGCCGAGGTCGCGGCACAGGTCGTAGCCGTGGCTCCAATCCTCGCCGGACGCGGCGAGCGCGGTGAGCACGGCCGCGGTCTGCGGTGAGGGACGTCTGTCGCGAACCATGGCCCAAATATCTACCTAGGTAGAGTTTTTCGCAAGGCTCCTCCGCGCACGCGTTTGAACATCATCGATGTCTGATACCGTCGGCGTCCCAATCCGTCCATAGGGGATCTACGGGGGATCGATGTTGAGAATGCGAGTGTTGTCCGGCCTCGCCGTGTCGGCGGTGGTCGTCGGACTGCTGGTGCCGGCGACGGCCGCCTCGGCCGCGACGCCGCTGCGGGCGACCATCACCTGTGATGCCGCGACCGGCGTGATCACCACCTCGGCTTCCGGCTCGCTGTTCGTGCCGGGCCCGGCCAAGCAGGTGACCGTCGAATTCCAGCGCCGCACCGGCGTCCGGGTGACGGCCACCGCCAGGACGGTCCTGGCACCGCTGGCGCAGCCCTTCAGGGTGACCACCACGTCCACGACTTCGGGTGACGTCAGCGCGGCCGGTTACACCGGCACCTTCGATCCGGTGACCGCCCTCTTCTATCGCGAGCAGTTGACCGTGACGTTCAAGGACGCGGCGACCGGTGCCACCCTGACCACCCGCGAGGCCACCTGCGACCACGACCAGCGGACCAGCGTCACGCTCACTTGCGACCCGGTGGCCGGTACGGTGACCGCCGTCGTCGACGGCGTCAGCGGCACCGTGGGCGATTCGTCGGGCGGCGGATCGGCGTCACGGGTCTCCTATCACATCGCGACGATCAAGCAGCAGACGCCGAACGTGCCCACCTACCGCAACGAGATCCTCGGCGGCGGGTGGGACATCGAGCATCGGGTGGTCAGCGCCGCCGACGGCACCTGGAGCGACACGGGATACGTGCATACGATCTCCGGCAACCCGTATCGCTACTCCGAGGAGGTCACGGTCGGCGTCTTCGACCTGTACGGCATCCGCGTCGGCACCGCCACCGGTGCGTGCACCCTGTTCGACGGCTCCCAGACCTCCTGAGTGAGTGGCGCGTTCAAGATCGGCGTACCGGAAAGGGGTTCATGCCCGAAGGCCGGCCAGCTTCCCCGGGGCGCGAATCAGGTCGATCCGCCGGATCCGGTCGCCGGCGACCGTGAAGGCGATGACCGTGTCGAGCCGGCCGTCGCGGTGGGCGGCCATGCCGAGCAGGCCGTTCACGGTGACCGGGGTGAGGGGTTCGGCCTTCGCGGCCAGTGCCAGCAGGAAACGTGCGGCCCGGTCGGCGCCGTGTACCGGCCGGCGTGCCGTCCCGGGGCGGCCGCCGCCGTCGCTGGTCACCACGGCGTCCGGGTCGAGCATGGCGACCAGGTCGCCGAGGCGGCCACCGGCGGCGGCCGCGAGGAAGCGTTCCACCACCAGGCGGTGCCGTTCCGGGTCCGTGCCATGACGAGGGGTACGGGCACGCACATGCCGCCGCGCCCGGACCGCGAGCTGACGGACCGCCGCCGGGGTACGCCCCACCACAGCGGCCACCTCGCCGAAGGTCAGCCCGAACAGGTCGTGCAGCACCCACGCGGTGCGCTCCGGCGGGGTCAGCGACTCCAGCACCACCAGCAGCGCGTAGCCGACCTGCTCGTCGAGGGTGACCCGGTCGGCCGGGTCCGCGGTCACCACGGGTTCCGGCAGCCACGGTCCCGGGTAGGTCTCCCGGCGCATCCGGGCGGAGCGCAGCACGTCGGTCGCGGCCCGGGCCACGGTCACCACGGCCCACGCCTCGACGTCGTGGACCGGCCCGGCGCGGGCCAGTTTGAGCCAGCCTTCGGACACCACGTCCTCGGCCTCGGCGACCGAACCCAGGATGGCGTAGGCGACCCGGATCAGCCGTGGGCGGGCCGCGCTCCAGGCGGCGGCCGGGTCGGCGGTCATCGCCGGGCGCCCGTGGTGTCCAGGATGGCCGCGACGACCAGGCCGGGAACGTCGTCCATCGGCACGTGACCGGCGCCGGGCAGGTCGGCGCGGCGGGTCTGTGGCGGCAACTGGCCGGTGTGCCGGGACTGTCCGGCCAGTAGCAGCCGGTCCTGTGCGCCGAAGGCCAGCGTGACCGGCATGGTCAGCGGCTCGGTGGCCCGGTAGCGGATCCGGCGGGTGGCCCGCAGCGTGGACCGGAAGCCGGGGCCGCGGCCGAGGTCGGCGATGCCCCGCCGGGCGACCTCGGGGCTGATCCGCCGGGGGTCGGCGTGGAACTGCCACAGCAGCAGGCGGCGGCCCCACGCCGATCCCACCAGGGCGGTCAGGGGGCGGCGGGCGTACCGGCAGCCGGCCCAGGTGAGCAGCAGGCTGATCGTGCAGTAGAGCGGGGTGTGCCGCCGCCACAGGCCGGCCGGGGACAGCAGGGTGATCGAGGCGACCGGGCGCAGGGCCGCGAGTTCCAGGGCGACCCAGCCGCCGAGTGAGTTTCCGGCGACGTGCGGTGTGTCGATGCCGTGCCGGTCGAGCAGGAGGGCCACCGCCTCGGCCAGGCGCCGCGGGGTCGGCGGGACGCCGGGCGGCAGCGGTGGCGTGTCGCCGCATCCCGGCAGGTCGACGGTGTGGACGGTGTGGGTGGCGGCGAGCCGGTCCAGCACCGGTGTCCAGGCGGCCCGGGTGGAGCCCAGACCGTGCAGCAGAACCAGCGGTGGCCCGTCGCCGATCGAGAAGAGTCTCATGTCGCAAGGACGATGTGGATCCGGTGGAATGTGACAGTCAAGCGGCCAGTCTGCGGATCGCGGAGGTGAGCCGGGGTGCGTCCAGTTCGCGGCCGGTGACCAGTGCCTCCAGGATGAAACCGTCGAGCAGGGCGCAGATGTTGCGGGACGCCTCCGTGCCGAAGGTGGCCGCCACGATCTCCGGGAGGCCCTCCATCCAGGCCTCGGCGAGTGGCCGCAGGGCGGTGTCCCGGGCGGCGGCGACGCACAGTTCGTACTCGATGCGGACCTGGCGGCGGTCGGCGAGGTACTCCTGGACCAGGTCGGTGAGGGTCTGCGCGATGTCGGTCGCGTCGCGCAGCCGCTCGTCCCAGGCGAGCAGTTCGGAGCGCAGGCCGTCGAGGGCGTGCCGTAGCCCGGCCGCGATCAGGTCGTCCAGGGTGGGGTAGTAGTAGGTGGTCGCGCCGAGCGGGAGCCCGGCGCGGGCCGCGACGGCCCGGTGCGTGGTGCGGCCGACGCCGTTCTCCGCGATGACCTCCATGCTGGCGGCGGCGAGGGCGGCCCGGCGGGCCTCGGGGTCACGGGCCCGCTGCGGGCGGCGCGGCGCGGTCAATGGGCCCCGCTGGCGTTGAGGTTGAGCATGACGACTCCGGCGATGATGAGGGCGATGCCCGCCACCTTAACGGTGGTGAGCGGTTCGCCCAGGAAGACCGCGCCGATCGCGACGATGGCGGCCGTGCCGACGGCGGACCAGATGGCGTAGGCGACGCCCACTTCGATGCCTTTGACGGCTTGGGCGAGCAGGACGAAGGAGATGACGTACCCGGCGAGGACGGCGAGTGTCGGCCACAGCCGGGTGAATCCGTCGGTCGCCTTCATGAGGCTGGTGGCGATCAGTTCAGCGGCGATGGCGCCGCCCAGGAGGACGTAGTGCACGGTGAGCCCTCGATCCACTCTTGTACGAACGTACAAGTACGATCGTACAAGAAGGGCTCATTGCAGTGCCACAGCGAGAAAGCCGGTCCCGATGGCGGCGCACAGTACGCCCAGGCCGATCACCAGCAGGGTGACCTGCCAGGCCTGATAGGCGCCGAGCAGCGCCCCGCGCAGGGTCTCGCCCATGAACGCCGTTTGCCGCAGCCGGCCCAGCTTCTCGTCGCCGGTGTTGCGCTGCGCCTCGGCGGACACCTCGGCGTAGGTGCGGCCGCCGGTCGCCGACAGGACGTGCCCGCCGATCATCTCCGAGTAGGCGCGGGCCTCGGCACCGGTGCGCACGGGCCGTCCGGCGTACCCGGCGAGAGCGGCCGGCAGACCGTCGGCAGGAAAGCGGATGCGCTGGTGCTCCAGCTCGCGGGTCACCTGGCGACGGCCCGCGAAGCCCTGGAGGACCAGGATCACCGCCGCGCCGATGAGGGTCAGTCCGACCAGGCTGAGGAGTGTCTGAACCATGCCGTCGAGCGTTCTCGGCGGTATCCCCGGCGGTCAGGGACGGACGGCCTCTATCCGCCGGGCCGACTGCACGGGGTCCCGATGGACACTTCGGCCGTGGCATCCCGTCCGACCCGGATCGGCACGCAGTCCGGCTCGATCACGTAGACGCCGCCGGTGAGGACCGACCACGCGCCGTCACCCCAGCCCGGCGGGCAGCCGGCGACCGTCTGCGACATGGCGGGTTCCCGCTGCCCCCAGGCGATCCGCGCCCGGTCGCCCCACTCCGGCGGAAGGCTCAACTCGACGGTCGTGCCGGCCCGCACCAGCAGGCCGAACTTGGCGAACAACCGGGTCGGCCCCTCCTGCCCGGACTCGCCGGGCTCGTGAACCGTCTCCTCGTCGGGCAGCGCGATGTCGCCGCCGACCACGCGGTAACCCGCGGGCGGCTCGGCCACGTGGTCGACCACCGCCGGGCAGGGAGCTGCCGACGCGGGCGCGGGCTCCGGCGCCTGAGCGGCACATCCGGTCAACAGCAGCAGCGGCGCCAGCGATCGAGTGATCGACATGGAGCGATTCTGTCAGAGGGTCCGTCTACTGTGCTGACCATGGATCTCGTGCGCCGTGGCCGGATCGCCACCTCCCTCGTCTTTCTGCTGTTCGGGGTGGCTCTCGGGGTGTGGACCGCGCGGATCCCGGCGGTCAAGGAGAAGCTCGGGCTGACCGACGGCCGGCTCAGCATCGCGCTGCTGGCCTTCGCGGCGGGCTGCATCGCCGGGATGGCGCTGATCGGCCGGCTCACCGACCGGTTCGGCAGTTCCCGGGTGCTCGTGCCGGCCGCGCTCCTGGAGGGCCTGCTGCTGATCCCACCCGGGTTCGCCGGCGGCCTGGTGACCCTGTCGATCGCGCTGTTCGCGTTCGGCGCCGGGCACGGCACGCTCAACATCGCGATGAACGCGAATGCCGCCGAGGTCGAGCGCGCCATGGGCCGGCCGGTGATGACGTCGTTCCACGCCGTCTACAGCATCGGCGGGTTCACCGGCGCCCTGCTCGGCGGCCTCTTCGCCCACCTCGGCATCGGTGTGGGCGCCACCCTGCTGGCGGTCGGCCTGGTGGTGCTGGCCGCGGCGGCATGGTCGGCCCGCCGGGTGCTGCCGTCCACCCCGGCGCCCGCGACCCCGGCGGAGGAGAGAAGCCGCAACCCGTGGCTGCTGTTCTTCGGGGTGGTGGTGCTGTGCACCCTGGTCGGCGAGGGCGCGGCGGCCGACTGGAGCGCCGTCTACCTGCGTGACGAGCTGGGCAGTTCGGAGGCGTTCGCGGCCTACGGCTACGCCGCCTTCGCGATCCTGATGACCGTCGGCCGGGTCTTCGGTGACCGGCTGGCCGCCCGGTTCGGGCCGGTCGTCCTGGTCCGGGCCAGCGGGGTGGTCGCCGCGGCCGGGCTGGGCGCCGGGCTGCTGGCCGGGAGCACGGTGGCCGGGGTGGCCGGGTTCGGCCTGCTCGGGCTGGGCCTGTCCTGCGTGGCGCCGCAGTTCTTCTCGGCCGCCGCCGCGATCGATCCGGCGCGGGCCGGGCGCGCCCTGTCGACCGTGGTGAGCATCGGCTACGTCGGTTTCCTGATCGGCCCGATCGTCATCGGCGCGGCGGCCACCGTGGTCGGCCTGACCGCCGCGCTGTGGATCCCGGTGGTGCTGGCCGCGTTCGTGGCGGCCAGCGCCGGGACGATCCGACGGTCCAGGGTCACGCTTCGACCAGGCAGTCCCGGCTGATCGACGCGATGTCCGGGACGCCGGCGAGCGCCATCGTCAGGTCGAGTTCGGCGATCACGTTGCGGATCACGTCCTCGACACCGCTCTGGCCGGCGAGCGCCAGCCCGTACATGTAGGGGCGGCCCAACAGCACGGCGTTCGCGCCCAGCGCCAGCGCCGTGAAGACGTCGGCGCCGGTGCGGATGCCGCTGTCCAGTAGCAGCGTCGGCGACGGGCCGACCGCCGCCCGGATGGTGACCAGCGCGTCCAGCGAGGCGACCGCGTTGTCGATCTGCCGGCCGCCGTGGTTGGACACGACGATCGCGTCGACACCGGCGTCGAAGGCGCGCCGGGCGTCGTCCGGATGCAGGATGCCCTTGAGCACGATCGGCAGCCGGGTCCGGCCCCGCAGCGTGGCCAGGTGTTCCCAGCTCAGGCCGGGGTTGGAGTAGATGTCGAGGAACGTCTCGACGGCCGCCCGCGGCGCCGGCGACCGCAGGTTGCCCCAGAACTTGCCGGGGTGGTTGCGGGTCATCGCGAGCAGGGTGCGGATCGCGCCGAGGGTCACCTCGCCGGCCGGTTGCGCGGGCCGCCCGGCGACGATCTCCCGGAACCGGGGGTCCGAGGTGTACTGCGCGATGCCCTGACCGCGGCTGAACGGCAGCGAGCCCAGGTTCAGGTCCTGCGGCCGCCAGCCGAGCACGGTGGTGTCCAGGGTGACGACCAGCGCCGCCGCCCCGGCCGCCTCGGCCCGCGCGATCAGGCTGTCGACGAGCTGCTCGTCCTTGCTCCAGTAGAGCTGGAACCAGCGGGACGCGTCACCCATCGCGGCGGCGCAGTCCTCCATCGGGTTGCAGCCCTGGTTGGAGAAGACGTAGGCGGTGCCGGTGGCGGCGGCCGCCCGGGCGATCGCGAGGTCGCTGTCGGCGCCCATCAGCGCGCCCGCGCCGACCGGGGCGAGCAGCACCGGCGTGTCGTGGCGGCCGCCGGGCAGCTCCACCGACAGGTCCCGCTCGACATGGCCGGACAGCATCCGCGGCACGATGGCCCAGCGCTCGAAGGCGGCCCGGTTGCGGCGCATGGTCCGGCCCTCACCGGCGCCGCCCGCCACGTACGCCCACGCTTTGGCGCTGCTGGCCCGCTCGGCGCGGCGTTCCAGTTCGGCGAAGTCGGCCGGTACGGCCGGCCGCCGCCCGAGGGCGCCCTGGCGGTAGATGGTGCTCAGGCGGGACAGTCCGGCGCCCATGGGTTCCTCCTCGACGGGTCTGCCCGGGAGGCTAAACCAAGTCACGTGACTTGAAAAGCTAGGATCCCGGTATGGCATCCCGGGCCGAGCGCCGCGAGCAGGCCGTCGAGGCGCTCCTCGACGCCACCCTGGAGAGCCTGGCCACGGTCGGGTTCGCGGCCACCACCACGCGCGGCGTCGCCCAGCGCGCCGGGGTCAGTCAGGGCCTGCAACAGCACTACTTCCCGACCAAGACGGCACTCATCGACGGGGCCATCAACCGGCTCGCCACGCGGCTGCTCGATGACGCGTCCCGGCCGGTCGAGGGCGCCACCGAGCGGCAGCGTGCCGAGCTGCTGCTGCGCCGGATGTGGGACAGCTACTCGTCACCGGTGCTGGCCGTGGTCGCCGAGCTGCTGGTGCTCGCCCGGACGCATCCCGGCACGGCCGCCATGACCGCCGCGACGCTCACCGCCGTCACCCGCCGGATCGTCGGGGTCGCGGAGCAGGCCCTGCCCGGCTACGCTCGCACCCCCGGCTTCCGGGAGGCGCTGCTGCTCGCGCTGGCCGCCATCCGTGACACCACGACGATCGCGCGGATCCCCGGCACGCAGAGCGCCCTGCCCACCCTGGACGACATCGTCGACGCCTTCCTGAAAGCAGTCGTTACCGATTCGTGACGCTAGGTGACTTGACACGGTCCTTAATAATCTTCGCGATGATCGAAACCCGTGAGTTGACGAAGACCTACGGCCGGGTGGACGCCGTCCGCGACGTGACGTTCACCGCCGCCCCGGGCCGGGTGACCGGCCTGCTCGGGCTCAACGGCTCCGGCAAGAGCACCACGCTGCGGATGCTGCTCGGCCTCACCAGGCCCACCCGCGGCCAGGCCCTGATCAACGGCAGCCGCTACCGGGACCTGAAGAACCCACTGCGGCAGGTCGGCGCCGTCCTCGAACAGGGACTGAGCCACCCCGGCCAGACCGGCTACGCCCACATGATGACCCAGGCCAAACTCAGCGGCGCCTCCCGGGAACGGGCGACGGCCCTGCTCGAGTACGTCGGCCTCGAGGACGCGGGCGGCAAACGCTCCGGCGAGTACTCACTCGGCATGCGCCAGCGCCTCTCCGTGGCGACCGCCCTGCTCGGCGAACCGTCCGTGCTGATCCTCGACGAACCGGCCAACGGCCTCGACCCGCCCGGCATGGCCTGGCTGCGCGGGCTGCTGCGCGACCACGCGTACGCCGGCGGCACCGTGCTCATCTCCAGCCACCTGCTCAGCGAACTGGAACTCCTCGTCGACGACGTGGTCATCATCGGCGAGGGCCGCGTGCTGCGCGCCGGCCCCCTCGACGAACTGCGCGCCGGCACCCAGCTGCGCGTACGCGGCGGCGACCACGAACGGCTCGCCACGGCGTACGAGCAGGCCGGCGCCACGGTCACCACCGAACGCCAGGCCCTCTACGTGGCCGGCCTCAGCCCCGAACAGGCCGGCGACATCGCCCTCGAACAGCGGATCCCGATCTACGAACTCGTCGCCGAGACCCAGCACCTCGAAGACGTCTTCCTGAGCGTGGCGGAGGCCCGATGATCGCCGTACTGCGCAGCGAGCTCTACCGCACCGCCACCGTCCGCGCCTCCGTCCTCGCCCTGCTCGGCTTCGCCTTCATCGCCGCGTGCTCCGGCTACCTGAGCGACGAGTTCTGGGCCCTGATGGCCGGCATCGGCACCTTCGGCATCGCCATCATGGTCACCTGCCAGCACTACCAGCACCGCACCGCCATGCTGCTCTTCCTCGGCCAGCCCAACCGCCTCAAGGTGCTCGCCGCACAGGCCGCGGTGGCGGTGCTCCTCGGCGTGGCGCTGGTCGCGATCAGCGGCATCGGCGTCCTCGCCACCGGCAAAGTGGACCGTTACCTCGCCACCCTCGTCGTCGCCCCACTGCTCGCGATCTTCGGCGTGGCCAACGCGACCGTCGTCCGCAAACCGCTGTGGCTCATCGCCGGCTGGCTGGGCTGGTTGCTCTTCATCGAAGGCATCCTCTACCAGCTCGAAGGCGACATGATCTTCAGCGCCTTCCTGGCCGCCGCCAGCGGCTCCACCCGCGGCCTGCTCTGGGTCTCCATCTGGACGGCCGGCTCCCTGCCGATCGCCGCCTGGTCCATCCGCCGAGACCTCTCCGGCGACTGACCCGCCTGGTCACGGTGGGTGCCGCCGCTCACCCACCGTGATCTTTCCTTCCGGTACGCGCGACGCCGCCCTCAACCACACGACGACCGCCTCCGCTGGTTCCAGCGGCCGTCTTCCGGGTCAAGGCCGCAGTGGCCTGTCTGATGTCCGCGATCAGCCGTCTACCGGGCGGGGCTCGGAGTCGATGTTCCGTAACAGTGCACTGATCCGCTCGATGAGATCTGTGAACCCGATCTTGGTTGCCGCCGCGAGGCTCTTCTCCCACACTTTCCGGGCGCTGTCTGGTTCCCCAATGGCAGCCAGAAGCTCGCCAAGGGTGACGCCAACGACAGCGATTCCATCGGGCCGTTGCAGGCGTTCGAGGATCTCGAATGCCTTGAGCAGGTTGGGCAACGCTGAGGAGAAGTCCTGTTGTTGTAGTTGTATCTGCGCGATACCCAAGGTGGTGTTGGCGATGCCGTCCAGGTCGTTGTGCCTCTCATTGACCGGCAGCACCTTCTCTTGGCGTATCTGGAGAGCTTCGTCGTATTCGCCGCGCCGGTAGAGGATGTCGGCGATGTTGTCCCAGGTGATCGCAGCTGACCGGGTGTCGCCGAGTCGTTCGTACACCGGCAGCTGCATTCCGCGGCGTATGCGCAGGGCCTCGTCGTATTCGCCGCGCTGGTGGAGGATGTCGGCGATCCTGCCCCAGGTGAGGGCAGCCGAGCGGGTGTCGCCGAGCCGTTGGTACACCGGCAGCGTTTGCTCGTTGTGGATGCGCAGGGCCTCGTCGTATTCGCCGCGCTGGTGGAGGATGTCGGCGATGTTGCCCCAGGTGAGGGCAGCCGAGCGGGTGTCGCCGAGCCGTTGGTACACCGGCAGCGTTTGCTCGTTGTGGATGCGCAGGGCCTCGTCGTATTCGCCGCGCTGGTGGAGGATGTCGGCGATGCTGCCCCAGGTGAGGGCAGCCGAGCGGGTGTCGCCGAGCCGTTGGTAAACCGGCAACTCGACTTCGCGGCGTATGCGCAGGGCCTCGTCGTAGTCACCACGCAGGACGAAGATGTCGGCGATGATCCCTTGGCAGGCGGCGGCTTCGTCGTCGGATCCGGCGGAGGTGAACAGGTCGTGGGCTTGCCGAAGCAGTCGTTCAGCCTGCGGCAGGTCACCACGGCCGATCAAATAGGTGGCGTGCTCGGCGCTGACATGTGCCCGATCGAGGGGGTCGATCTGGTCGGGGTCGTCGGTTTGCGCCTGCCGACTCGCCCGACCGTACAACTGCCCGGCAGCGTCACCGTCCCCACTGGTTTGCGCGGCGCCGGCGACCCGCCGCAGAAGCAGCAACGACAGCGGCACCTGATGCCGGTCGAGCAGGGCGATGGCCTCCTGGCCCAGCCGAAACGCATCGACAGCGGGGCCGGACCACAGCGCCTCCATGGCACCGGTAGCGCAGTCGGCGACGATCCGTGGGGTGTCGGCGTGCAAGGCGAGCCGGGTCAACTGCAGATCCAATCCGGGATCCCGGCTGATTTTCTCGGCGCCGCCCCAGGAGGCATACAGCGGCTCGGCCACCAGCCGGGCCAGATCGGCGATCTCGGCGGCATTGAGCGGATCGATACGCCCGGCGGCCAGCGCGTTGACCGCCAGCGCCGGCTGTTGCGGGTCGTAAGCGTCGGGGGAGACGTCGAGTAGACCCAACCCCCACAACCGGGTCGCCGAGCCCCCGACACGTTCGGCCAGCAGGGCGGCCACCGGCTCCGGCACTGGCAGCTCGAACACGGTCAGATCCCGCAACAACGCACGATGCGCCGCCCCGGCCTGCTCGATCAACGCCTCCAGAGACAGATTCTGCAGGAATGCGGGCGACTCCGCCTCTGCGGGCGTCTGGCCCGGCCGCGGGAATGACGGAGAGGCTGGGGCCTGAGCCTGGTGAGGCGAGTGGGGTGACGTCGCCCGATCACCTGGTGAAGACCCGTCTTCCGGCTCGAGGATTGACTGACGTGGTCGCAGGCCGAGGCGTTGAACCACGCTTGTGGGGAGCCAGGCGAAGGTCTCTGCTGGGACTTGGAGGTAGCCGGAGACGTCGGGGAGGAGCGCTGGAAAGGACGGGCCGGCCGTTCCGGCGTGCTCGGCCAGGTAGGACGACATCACCCGGACGATCCGGGTGGCCTCGGAGCGGCGCAGTTCGTCGAGGAGGCGCTCGCGAGCGTCCTCGATGAACTCGAAGGACTCGTCGCCGGTGCGGATCAGCAGGCCACCGAGGAGGACCTCGGCCAGGGCGGACGGTGGGGCGCCGACCACCGCGTGCTGGACCAGGCGCATCGTGTCCAGGGTCAGCGGGACCGCCGACAGGCAGACGGCCAGTTGGTACGCGGCGGGAGACGCGGAGGCCCGGAAGCCCTCGACCGGCTCGCCGGACGGTTCGTCCTCCCAGGCCGGAACGGACGGCTGAGCCGGCGCCAGCGTCGCGATCGCGAGGGGGACGCCGTCCGCCCGACCCGCGACGACCCGGATCCAGGACCGCCACGCGCCCGCCGTCAGGCCGAGCACCGGCACCGCAACCCCGGCCTCCGGAGCCGCCCGCCGATAACGCACGGACCAGGCCTCGTTGGCGACGCCGGTTCCGGTGACCGTGACCCGGGCGGCCCGTCCGGGCAACCCGGTACGTGACCACAGTTGCTCCGGCAGCGGCTGGAGCACCGCCATCGGCCCGGTCCGCGCCCACCCGGCGATCTCCCGGGCCGCGCTCCCGTCGTGCCACCGCGCCCCGACCGCGTCGGTGAGCAGCAGGAAGATCCGCCGCCGGGCGCCGTCGATCAGCTGGGCCGGCCGCAACACGCCGGAGCGCCCGGTCCGCACGGTGAGGGTTTCGGCGGACCCGTCCAGGCGGCAGAGCCGCACATCCCGGAACGCCCCCGAGCGGCTCAGCAGCCGGGCCAGATCCGCTTCGAGTTGCCGCCACACCGCCATCGACGGTGACGTGTCGACCGCCAGGACCGCCTCGAACCGGCGTTCCGCGGCGGGCGCGAGGATCGGCGCCCACACCCCGCTGCCGGCGATGAACCGGGCCGTGGCCGCCTCGTCGAGCACCCGCCGTCGCGGTGACGGAACCCGGCGGCGCAGCGGCCGCAGCGCACGTTGCAGCCCGCGCGGATCGGGCAGTCCGGGCGGCGCCGGGCTGCGCACCGGGAAGGCGGGCACCGGTTCGGCCCCCGCTGCCGGGCTCGGAACCGCGATCGGCACCGACTCGGCAGATGGTGAGAGCGCCGGCGACGGCTCGGCGAGATCGGTGGGTGGCGCGTCGGCGGGCCGCGAAGGCGCGGGCGACGGGGTGGTCGGGGCGACGTGGAGATGACGGGCCAGCCACAGAGCCTCGGCAACCTCCCGGCCGGTCGGGGACAGGCCCGCCCGCTGGAGGGTCTCGATCAGCCCGGCGACCGACATCAGCCCGGCGTTCCGAGGTGTCGCATGACCAGGGCGGCCAGCTCGTCGCGGTCGGCCGTGCCGTTGCTCATCACCGCGAAGATGGCGTTGAGCAGCTGGTCGGTGGCCATCTCACCGGTCGAGCGGCGCTTCAGGAAGTCGTCGATGAGACCCTGGGCGGCGGCCAGCACCTCCGCGCCGAGGTGGGCCTCGACGATGGCGGCGAGCTGCTCCGGCGCCGGGTCCGGGATGTCCAGCTGGAGGCACCGGCGCAGGAAGGCGGGCGGGAAGTCGCGTTCGCCGTTGCTGGTCATCAGCACGATCGGGAAGGTGCTGCACCGGACTGTGCCACCGTGCACCGGCGCGGTGCGGGTGCTGCGGTCCACGCCGACCGGCACCGAGGCGACCCGGTCGGCGACCCTCTGGAGCTCGGGGATCGGGAACTCGCCCTCCTCCAGAATGGTGAGCAGGTCGTTGGGCAGGTCGATGTCGCTCTTGTCGATCTCGTCGATCAGCAGCACCCGGGGCAGCCGGGTCGGGAGCAGGGCGGTGCCGAGCGGGCCGAGCTGGATGTACTGGCCGATTCCGGCGGCCGGGCGCTCCTCCGGCGGCAGGTTGGCGTCCTGGAGGCGGCCGATCGCGTCGTACCGGTAGAGGCCGTCCTGCAACGTGGTGCGGCTGGTGATCGGCCAGCGCAGCACCGGCCCGAGCCCCAGCTCGTGGGCGATGGCGTAGGCGAGTGTCGACTTGCCGGTTCCGGGCCGCCCGGTGATCAGGATCGGGCGGCGAAGCAGGATCGCAAGGTCGACGATCTCCACCTCGCGGCTACCCGGCCGGTACGCCCGCGCCCGCTCCACCTCGTTCGGGTGGCTCACCGCCCAGTCGTCGTCGTAGGGCGCGGTGTCGAGTGGCTCCCCGGCGAAACGTCGCCACGGCGGGGGCTCGGGCAGCTCCCACTCGTGGCTGCCGCCGTCACCGCGGAAGATCTGCTGTATCATCTACTGCCGTCCTGTCATCGCGGGGCTCATCAGCGGCGCGGCCGGTGTGGGCGGCCGGTCCCAGAGCAGCACCACACCGCGGCACGCGTCGGCGTCCGGCCCGGCGTCGCGCAGCTCCGAGGTGAGGCGCAGCCGCTGTACGAGGGCGGGCAGGCTCACGTCGGCGAGGGCGGTCGCGGCCGGGCCGCTGAACGCCTCCCGGAAGCGGTGGCCGGAACAGTCGCCCCGTTCGTGGCCGGCGCACGGGTCGCGGGTCCAGGCCAGGACCGGCACACCGAGCCGCAGCGCGACCTCGGTCATCCCGGCGAGCGTGGGGTGGGCGGAGGGCCGCCGGGTCAGCAGGACGGCCGCGATCTCCGGGGCGAGCCGCAGCTCGGCCGCGAACTGTTTCTGGGTCAGGTCTTCCACGCAGCCCGCCCAGCGGGTCCGCCCAGCGCCGCTGTCGAGGTGTTTCCAGCGCAGGTTCCACCGGTCCCGGACGGCTGGGTCGATCTGCCGGTCCAGGTCGCGCAGCACCACCCGGTACGTGCACCCCAGATCGGTGAACGAGTCGGTCGGCAGGTCCTCGAACGGCTCGTCGAACAGCTCGTACGGTACGGCGAACTCGATCACGCTGTCGTCCGGCACTCCGCTGAGGGCGACGCCGAGCTTTACCGGGACCAGCGCCCGCATCTCGTCGAGGGTGTGCGCCGGATCGTCGTCGGCGTAGGTGACCCGCCGGTCGCCGGCACCGCCGGTCACGGTGATCCGCAGCCGGTACCGGTCCGGGTCGTTGAGCCCGGGCGCGATCTCGACGGTGACGATCCCGGCCGCCGGGTGCGCCGGGGCCGCCTCCCGGATGGCGATGAGCTCGGCGGCCCGGCCGTGCCGGGTGGCGAAGTCGTCGGCCCATTCGCGCAGTCCGGCCTCGTGCGGTGCGGCGCCGGTTCCGGCGAGGCGGTGGCTGAGCTTCAGCAGCGGTACGACACCGTCGGTCGCTCCGGGGCCGCCGCTGTCGAGCAGGGCGAGCGCCACGTCGCGCAGGGTGCCCGGCGGGTGTTCCGGTGGCCGCCCGGTGCTGGCGCAGTCGGCGTAGAGGCGGCGCAGCTCCGGTTCGTCACCGGCCGGGAACTCGGCGAGCAGCCCGAACAGTTTCGCCGTCTCGCGGGGCGACAGCGTGTGCGGTGTGGTGGCCGTCAGGCGGGACCGGACCGCGGCCCAGCGCAGGTCCTGCCGGTGGAACCGGTCGGTGGCGGCGACCAGGCGCAGCCGGGACAGCCGGTCCAGGTCGCGCAGCCCGCGCAACGGGATCAGATAGCCGCCGCGGTCGGCGTCCTCTCGCATGGTCGATTTCACGATGGCGCAGATCGCGCCGGTGGCCAGGTCCAGCACCGGTCCGCCGGACATGCCGGATCGCACCTCGTTGGCCTTGAACAGCCACAGCCGTCCGGTCTCGACCTGGTGGTAGCCGCGGACCTGCCCGTCCTTGACCGATGGCCGCAGCACGCCGTCCAGCTCGTCGGAGTGGCCGAGCGCCACGACGTCGGCGCCTTCGGACGGTTCGTCGTCGCTGAGCCAGGCGCACGGATGGGCCGGCGGGTCCGTGACCGTGACGATCGCCAGGTCGGGGAAGGTCCACACGTCGTCGAACGACGTGTTCGGCGTGTGCTCGGTAACCGTGCCGGACAGCGACTGCCCGTCCCAGGTCATCGTGACCGGGCTGCCGGTACCGTCCGGGACCACGTGGGCGCAGGTGAGCAGCACGCCGGGCGCGATCCACACCCCGGATCCGGCGACCGCCGGACCGGTGATGTGGACCAGGCATCGCTCGGCGAGTTTCCGCAGCTCGGTCCGCGCGTCGGTCAACGATTCAGCCGTCCTCGCCGTCCGCCGTGGGCAGGGGAGTGACGACGGCCTCGGCGGGGGACTTCCCGGCCCAGGTGAGAGCCACCTTGACGGTGGCCTTGCCGCCCGCCTCGGCCAGCATGCTGGTGATCTTGCCGGTCTTCACGGCCAGCTCCAGACCGAATTCGATCTGCACCTGGTCCGGCACCAGGTCGTCGATGGCGGCCCGCAGGCTGTGCGTGACACCGCGGATCGTGTTGCGGAATTCGTCCACATCGACCTGGAGCACCTTGTTGACCGACGACACGTCGGACGGCCCGGAGCCCGCGGTGTCGAGCCGCGCCCAGACGACCTCACCGGTCGGCAACTGAATCTGCACGGGTCTACTCATCGAGCCTCACACGCAGTGATCACATTGGAACGGTCGGACCACGCTATCGCGCGTGTTGCCGGATGGACAGTCCGAGATAGGTGAGCGGGCCGGGATCCGGGACCGGGAGGACGGTGAATCCGAGCCGGTCGTAGAAGCCGCGCGCCTTCACGTTCGCGGTCACCATGCCGACGTGGACACCGGGCGCGTCGACCGTACCGATGAAGGTGGTGATCAGACGGCGGCCGAGCCCGCGCCCTTGATAGGGCGGCAGCAGGTCGATGTGCAGGTGGGCGGGAAAGCCGTCGAGGCCGGCCACCAGCATCCGTTCCGGGTGGTGGTGCAGCCAGTGCATGTCCTGCTCGGGGCTGCGCGGCGGGGGCGGCGGCACCGGGTAGCGGTCGCCGGTCAGCGGGATCCACTCGTCGCGGTAACGCTCCGCGAACCGGGCGGTGTCCGACGTGCCGACCACGTAGCCGACCGCCTCCCCGCCGTCGTCGACGACGAAGGCCAGGTGCGGTTCCAGATGGGCGTAGGGCGCGGCGAACAGGTCGCCCATCAGGTCGTCGGTCGAGTAGTGGCCGCGGGCGTCGAGGCCTGCGTCGGCGGTGCGGACACAGATGTCGTGGAGGGCGCGGCGGTCGCCGGGCCGGTAGGGGCGGATCTCTGGCACGCCGTCGACGCTAACCGGTGCAAACGCTTCCACCGCAAGTCTCAGGCGGTGGCCCGCAGGACCGGGCGGCTGGGGAAGAGACGTTCCGGCGCGGGAGCGCCGAGAGCCGCGCGGGCCGCGGCCTGAGCGATCGGCTCGACCGGGTGGGTGGCGGTCGACAAGCCGGGGTACGCGGAAACGAGCGGAATGTCGTCGAACCCGGTGACCGCGACGTCCTGCGGCACGCGGATCCCGGCCGCGGCCAGCCCCAGCAGCACCCCGAGGGCGGTGGCGTCGCTGACCGTGGCGATCGCGTCGGTGTCCGGCCAGCGGCGCAGCACCGTGGCGGCGGCGGCCCGGCCCCGTTCGGCGGTGAAGTCCCCGGCCACCACCCGCGACGGCAGCCCCGCGGCCCGGGTCAGTTCGGTGTAGGCGCGCAGCGGCGCCGCGGACGCGGCCAGCCACGGCGGACCGCTGACCAGGGCGATCCGCCGCCGCCCGGTGTCGTGCAGGTGGCGCAGCAGGGCGCCGATCCCGGCCGCGCTGTCCACGTCCGCGCCGCCCGCGCCGATGGCCGCCGTCCGGCCGCGCAACCCGGCCGGCAGATGGTCGAGCAGGTCCCGGTCGTGGCCGGCGAGCACCACGGCGGCGACGCTGCGGTCGGCGGCGATCGTCTCCAGCGCGGCGGTCGCGGCCAGCGGCAGCCGGCGCAGGGTGACGCCGAGACCGTCCGGGTCGACGGCGGCGGCCATCGCGGCGGCGGCCCGGGCGACGTACGGGTCGTGCACGATGCCGGCCCGCCGGTCCCGGACGGCGAACAGGATCCGGGTGCCGGCGCCCCGGGCCAGGCGGCGGGCCACCGGGTGCGGCACGTACCCGAGTTCGGCGGCGGCCCGGCGCACCGCGTCCCGGCTGGCCGTGGAGGCGGGGCCGCGGCCGGACAGCACCCGGGAGGCGGTCGCGGCCGAGACGCCGGCGCGGCGGGCCACCTCGGCGAGATCCGGGCTCGTCATGCCCGCCATTGAACACCCGGGTCCCGGGTCCCGCGAGTCCGGGACCTTGGTCCCGACCGTTGCGGGACCGGCGGCTCAGGCTATTCGGGCTTTGGTCGGAAAGGGTGGGGGTGTGCCGGGCGACCGCCGGGCAGAACCACCGCAAAGGACGATGACCGTGTCACTGGACCCCGGGACCGGCCCACTTCTGGGCGCACGCCGCTTCCTGACCCGAGAGACGATCGGTGACCACGGGCGCACGCTGCACCAGGTCGACGGCAACGAATGGGACTCGTTCTACCGCGACCGGTGGCGCTACGACAAGGTGGTGCGCTCCACCCACGGCGTCAACTGCACCGGCTCCTGCTCGTGGAACGTGTTCGTCAAGGACGGGCTGATCACCTGGGAGCACCAGGCCACCGACTATCCGACGACGGGACCGGACGCGCCGGACTACGAGCCGCGCGGCTGCCCTCGTGGGGCGTCCTTCTCCTGGTACGAGTACTCGCCGTCGCGTGTGCGTCACCCGTACCTGCGTGGTGTTCTGGCCGAGATGTTCCGGGAGGCGCGGCAGCGGCTGGGTGACCCGGTGGCCGCGTGGGCCGAGATCGTGGAGACGCCGCTGAAGGCGATGGCCTACAAGGGGCAGCGTGGGCGCGGCGGTTTCGTGCGGGCGTCGTGGGACGAGGCGATCGAGCTGATGGCGGCCGCGCACGTCTACACGGTGAAGACGTTCGGGCCGGACCGGGTGGTCGGGTTCTCGCCGATCCCGGCGATGTCGATGGCGTCGTTCGCGGCCGGCACCCGCTATCACGCGCTGCTCGGCGGCACCCTGCTGAGCTTCTACGACTGGTACGCCGACCTGCCGATCGCCTCGCCGCAGATCTGGGGCGACCAGACCGATGTGCCGGAGGCCGGCGACTGGTGGAACGCCACGTATCTGATGATGTGGGGTTCCAACATCCCGGTCACCCGTACGCCGGACGCGCACTTCCTGGCCGAGGCCCGCTACAAGGGCACCAAGGTCGTGGCCGTGTCGCCGGACTACGCCGACAACGTGAAGTTCGCCGACGACTGGCTGGCGCCGCATCCGGGCACCGACGGGGCGCTGGCCATGGCGATGGGCCACGTGGTCCTGACCGAGTTCTTCCGCGACCGGCAGGTGGACTACTTCACCGACTATGTCCGGAAATTTACGGACCTGCCGTTCTTGGTGATCTTGCGTGATGGGAAGGCCGACCGTTTCCTGACCGCCACTGACCTGGGTCACGCCGATGGTGACCACAAGACGGTGCTCGTCGACTCGGTCACCGGCGAGCTGGTCGTACCGAACGGCTCGCTCGGCTACCGCTACGCCGAGCCGGGCCGCTGGAACCTCGACCTCGGGGACGTGGTCCCCGCGGTCGGTCTCGACAGTGAAGAGGCCGTCGAGGTCGAGCTGGCCCGTTTCGACATCGGTGACACCGAGGGCGGTTCCACGATCCGCCGTGGCGTTCCGGTCCGGCGGGTGGGAGAGCACCTGGTCACCACCGTGTTCGACCTGGTCATGGCCCAGTACGGGGTGCGCCGCGGCGATCTGCCCGGTGAATGGCCGACCGGATACGACGACGCCGACTCGCCGAACACCCCCGCCTGGCAGGAGAAGATCACCGGGGTTCCGGCCCGGCTCGCCATCAAGATCGGCCGCGAGTTCGCCCGCAACGCCGAGCGCAGCCGCGGCCGGTCGATGATCGTCCTCGGGGCCGGCGCCAACCAGTGGTTCCACTCCGACATGACCTACCGCGCCTTCATCTCGCTGGTCACGCTCACCGGCTGCCAGGGTGTCAACGGCGGCGGCTGGGCGCACTACGTCGGCCAGGAGAAGGCCCGGCCGGTCACCGGCCAGCAGCACATGAGCTTCGCCTTCGACTGGCAGCGGCCGATGCGGCACCAGGCGTCCACCCCGTTCTGGTACCTGCACACCGACCAGTGGCGTTACGAGCGGGTCCCGGCCGACGAGCTGGCGTCGCCGCTGGGCACCGGGCGGTTCGCCGGGATGGCGTTCGCCGACACGGTCGCCGCGGCGCAGCGGATGGGCTGGAGCCCCGGTCACCCGTTCTTCAACCGGAACCCGCTCGACATCGCCGACGCGGCCGCGGCCGCCGGTGAGTCGGTCCAGGACTACGTTGTCAAAAGCCTTCAAAACGGCGACTTGGGTACGGTCGCGGAGGACCCGGACGACCCGGCGAACTTCCCCCGTTGCCTGACCCTGTGGCGGGCCAACCTGCTCGGGTCGTCCGGCAAGGGCAACGAGTACTTCATGCGCCACCTGCTCGGCGTCTCGTCTCTGGAGACGGCGACCGAATGCGACCCGGAGAACCGGCCCCGCGACGTGACCTGGCGTGACGAGGCCCCGGTCGGCAAGCTCGACCTGCTCACCGCGATCGACTTCCGGATGACCAACACCGGCCTGCACGCCGACGTGGTCCTGCCGGCCGCCACCTGGTACGAGAAGCACGACATCTCCACCACCGACATGCACCCGTTCGTGCACGCGTTCAGCCCGGCCGTCGAGCCGCCCGCCGACGCGCACACCGACTACGACACGTTCCTGGCCCTGGCCGACAAGGTCAGCGAGCTGGCCGTGACCCACCTCGGCGTGCGTAAGGACGTGCTGGCCGCGCCGTTGCAGCACGACACCCCGGACGAGCTGGCCATGCCCAGCGGCCGGGTCCGCGACTGGAAGTTCGGCGAGTGCTCGCTTCAACCGGGTAAGACCATGCCGAAGCTGATCGAGATCGAGCGCGACTACACACTGATCGGCAAGAAGATGCGTACGGTCGGCCCGCTCATGGAGAAGCTCGGCACCACCACCAAGGCGATCACGGTCGACGTGAAGCCGGAGGTCGACTACCTGAAGCACCAGAACGGGGTGATCGACGGGCGGCCGTCACTGGCCACCGCCGACCGGATGTGCGAGGCGATCCTCTCCTTCTCCGGCACCACCAACGGCCGGGTCGCGCACGCCGGCTTCCAGGAACTGGAGAAGCGCACCGGCCAGCGGTTCACCGACCTGATCGAGGGTCACGAGAACGACCGGGTCACCTTCTCCGAGACCCAGGAGGCGCCGCAGCCGGTCTTCACCAGCCCGGAGTGGTCCGGTTCGGAGAAGGGTGGCCGCCGCTACTCGCCGTTCACCATCAACGTCGAGCGGCTCAAGCCGTGGCACACCATCACCGGCCGCCAGCACTTCTTCGTCGAGCACGACTGGGTCGCCGAACTGGGCGAGCAGCTGCCCGCCTTCCGGCCGCCGCTGAACATGGCCCGCCACTTCGGCAAGCCCGGCGACGCCGTCGACGGGGGAGTGACCGTCCGGTTCCTGACCCCGCACGCCAAGTGGTCGATCCACTCGATGTACCACGACAACGAGCTGATGCTGGCCCTGTCCCGTGGCGGCCCGGTCATCTGGATGAGCGTCCAGGACGCCGCCAAGATCGGGGTACGCGACAACGAGTGGATCGAGGCCCACAACCGCAACGGCCTGGTCGTGGCCCGTGCCGTGGTCAGCCACCGGATGCCCGAGGGCACCGTCTTCCAGTACCACTCGCCGGAGCGCACGGTGAACGTCCCCCTGGCGGAGAAGTCGAAGCGGCGCGGCGGCTACCACAACTCGATGACCCGGCTGCTGGTCAAGCCCACCCACCTGGCCGGCGGGCACGCCCAGCTCACCTACGCCTTCAACTACTACGGCCCGATCGGCAGCCAGCGCGACGAGATCACCGTGATCCGCCGCCGCACGCAGGAGGTGGAGTACTGATGCGCATCAGAGCGCAGGTCGCCATGGTGATGAACCTGGACAAGTGCATCGGCTGCCACACCTGCTCGGTCACGTGCAAGCAGACATGGACCAACCGGGAGGGCACCGAGTACGTCTGGTTCAACAACGTCGAGACCAAGCCGGGCATCGGCTACCCGAAGCACTACGAGGACCAGGAGCGCTGGAAGGGCGGCTGGAAGCTGGACGGCAAGGGCCGCCTGGTGCTCCGCTCCGGCGGCCGTCTTTCTCGCTTGGGAAAGATCTTCGCCAACCCGGACCTGCCGACCATCGACGACTACTACGAGCCGGCCACGTTCGACAAGGACATCCTGGTCAGCGCGCCGGGCGGGCTCACCGACACCCCGGTGAAGAAGCCCTACTCCAAGCTGACCGGCGAACCCATGTCGATCGAGTGGGGCGCCAACTGGGAGGACTCCCTCGGCGGCGACACCATGGACCAGGACCCGAACCTGCGCGGCCTCGCCGACAAGGTCAAGTTCGAGTTCGAGAAGACCTTCATGTTCCACCTGCCGCGGATCTGCGAGCACTGCCTCAACCCGGCGTGCGTGTCGGCCTGCCCGTCCGGCGCCATGTACAAGCGCGAGGAGGACGGCATCGTCCTGGTGGACCAGGACCGCTGCCGCGGCTGGCGGATGTGCGTGTCGGCGTGCCCGTACAAGAAGGTCTACGTCAACCACGCCACCGGCAAGGCCGAGAAGTGCACCTTCTGCTTCCCGCGCATCGAGGCCGGTCAGCCCACCATCTGCTCGGAGACCTGCGTCGGCCGCCTCCGCTACCTCGGCATTCTCTGGTACGACGAGGACGCCGTCCTCGCCGCGGCGACCGTGCCCGAGGAGGAACTCCTGGACGCCCAGCGCGGCGTCTTCCTCGACCCCTTCGACCCGGCCGTGCAGCAGGCCGCCCGCGAGGCCGGCCACCCCGAGGAGTGGATCGACGCGGCCATGGCCTCCCCGGTCTGGAAGCTGATCAGCGAGTACCGGATCGCCCTGCCGCTGCACCCGGAATACCGCACCCTGCCGATGGTCTGGTACGTGCCGCCGCTGTCACCGGTGCTGGACGCCGCGGGCGCCGCCGGCCGCGACGACACCGACGCCGACGACATCTTCCACACCATCGAGGACCTGCGGATCCCCGTCGAATACCTGGCTTCGCTGTTCACCGCCGGCGACACCGCGGTGGCCGGGGGAGTGCTGATGAAACTGGCCGCCATGCGCGCCTACATGCGGGCCCGCACCCTGGACGGCACCGTCGCGAACGAACTGCTCGACGGCATCGGCATGACCGCCGACCAGGTGGAGGCCATGTACCGGCTGCTCGCCATCGCCAAATACGACGAGCGGTACGTCATCCCGGCCGCCCACGCCAAGACCGCGGCCGCCCTGGAGGACCTCGGCGGCTGCTCCCTCGACGGTGAGGGCGGCCCCGGCATGGGCGGCGGCCCGGTGCCGGTCATCCTCAGCACCCGGAGGCCCTGACCATGGACCGCTCACGGATCTTCCAGCTCACGTCGCTGCTGCTCACCTACCCCGACGACGAACTCCTCGCGGCCGGCGGCGAACTACGCGCCGCCGCGGCCGGCGTCGACGGCCTGGAGAGCTTCGTCGACTGGCTGCTCACCACCAGCCCGATCGAGGTGCAGCGGCACTACGTGCAGACGTTCGACCTGCGCCGCCGCTCCGGGCTCTACCTCACCTACTACCTGCACGGCGACACCCGCAAGCGGGGGATGGCCCTGCTCATGCTCAAACAGCGCTACCGGGCGCACGGGCTGCGGCTCGCCGACGGGGAACTGCCCGACCTGCTGCCGATCGTGCTCGAATTCGCGGCCACGGCCGGGCCCGGCGACGGCGAGGCCCCGCTGCGCCAGCACCGGCAGGGCATCGAACTGCTGCGGGCCGCACTGCACGAGACGCGTACGCCGTACGCCATGGTCCTTGATGTCGTCTGTGAGCTGTTGCCGCAGCTCACCGACGCGGACCGGGAAGCCCTCACCGCCCTGGCCTTCGACGGCCCGCCGGTCGAGACCGTCGGTCTCGACGCGGTGGGCATGGGCCCCAACCTCGCTCCCTACGCGGAGGTGTGCAGATGAGCACATTTGTCTGGATCGTCGTCCCCTACGTGTGCATCGGCATGTTCATCGGCGGGCACATCTGGCGGTGGCGGCACGACCAGTTCGGCTGGACCACCCACACCAGCCAGATCCTGGAGAACCGGCTGCTGCGGCTCGGCTCCCCGCTGTTCCACCTCGGCGCCTTCGGGGTGATCGCCGGGCACGCGATGGGCCTGCTCGTCCCGGCCTCCCTGACCTCGTTCCTGGGAGTGTCGGAACACCTCTACCACCTGGTTTCCGTCACCGGCGGCGTGATCACCGGGGTCATGCTGGTCGCCGGCCTGTCGCTGCTGATCGCCCGGCGGTTCGTCAGTGGCCGGATCCGGCGGGTCACCACGACCATGGACAAGGTGCTGTACGCGGCGCTCGCCGCCATGGTCGTGCTCGGGATGAGCGGCACCGTCGTGATCAACCTGTTCGGCGAGGGCTACGACTACCGGGAGACGCTGGCCGTCTGGTTCCGGCAGATCTTCTACCTCCAGCCCGACCCGTCACTGATGGCCGACGCGCCGCTGGTGTTCCAGCTGCACGCCATCGGCGGGTTCCTGTTCCTGGCGATGTGGCCGTTCACCCGGCTCGTGCACGTGTGGTCGGCGCCGCTGGCCTACCTGTGGCGGCCGTACGTCGTCTACCGCGGCCGCCGCGGCCCCGCCCCCACGCCGCAGCCCGCCCCGTCGGCTGTCCGCACCGTCTCCGCCGCCCGCCCGTCCGGCCAGCCGTCCCTCCGGCCTTCCGTTCAGCCTTCCGATCAGCCCGGACGTCCTACCGTGAAGGCATGAGCGACGACTACCTTCCCGGCATCTACCAGCAGTTTCTCGAACGGTTCCCGGAGGTGGCCGAGGCACAGGGCAACCTGGCCCGCACCATCCGGGAACGCAACCCGTTCGACGACCGTACCGATCGGTTGATCAAGCTGGCCATCGCGGTCGGCGCCGAGGCCGAGGGCGCGGTACGCTCCAACGTTCGCAAGGCACTACAGCACGGCGCGAGCCTCGACGAGGTCCGCGCCGTCGCGCTTGCGGCCGTCACCACCTGCGGCTTCCCCGCCGCGATCGCCGCCCTCGGCTGGATAGAAGAGGTAGCAACCGCGCCATGACCAGCACCGACAACCTCTGGCTGCAGAAGATCGCGGAGAACCCGGGCCACTCCCGGTGGTACATCGACCGGTTCCGCGCGATGGCGGCCCGCGGCGACGACCTGGCCGGCGAGGCCCGCATGATCGACGCCATGGTGCCGCGCGGCTCCCGGATCCTGGACGCCGGCTGCGGCACCGGCCGGGTCGGCGGCCACCTCGCCGCGTCCGGCCACGACGTCACCGGCGTCGACCTGGACCCGGAACTGATCGCCGAAGCACAAGCACAGCATCCCGGCCCCCGCTGGCAGGTCGGCGACCTCAGCGAACTCGACCTCCCGGACCGGTACGACGTGATCGTCTGCGCCGGCAACGTGATGACGTTCGCCGGCCCGTCCACCCGGGTCGAGATCCTGCGCCGCTTCAGCGCCCACCTGGCCGACGGCGGCCGGGCCGTGATCGGCTTCGGGGCCGGGCGTGGCTACGAGTTCGACGAGTTCCTCGCCGACGCGGCCACCGCCGGCCTCACCCCCGACCTGCTGCTGGGCACCTGGGACCTTCGGCCCTTCGGCCCGGGCTCCGACTTCCTGGTCGCCGTGCTCCGCTGACCCACGGGGCCCGGGGATCAGGGCCCGGTCCGAACGGGTCCAAGGTCCCTGTCCGCGGCGGTTACGAACCGGAAGTCTGAGGTTGTCGGACCACTCGGACAACGGAGTTAGATCATGAGCGCACCCCAGGCCCGCACCCGTTCGGCAGGGCTGATGCTCGCCCTGGCGACGATCGGCTTCGCCGTCAACTTCTGGGCCTGGGCGCTGCTCAGCCCGCTCGCCACCAAGTTCCAGGCGGTGCTCGACCTCACCCCCTTCCAGCAGGCGCTGCTGGTGGCCGTACCGGTCGTGGTCGGCTCCGTCGGCCGCATCCCGGTCGGCGCGCTCACCGACCGCTACGGCGGCCGGATCATGTTCCCGCTGATCTCCCTGACCACCATCGTCCCGGTCCTCTACCTGGGCCTGTTCGGCCACGACGCCCTCGTCTCGCTCCTGGTCGGCGGCTTCTTCCTGGGCATCGGCGGCACCGCCTTCGCGGTCGGCGTCCCGTTCGTCAACGCCTGGTTCCCGCCGTCCCGCCGCGGCTTCGCGGTCGGCGTCTTCGGCGTCGGCATGGGCGGCACCGCGATCAGCGCCCTCACCACCGTCAAGCTGGTCGACGCCAACGGCACCGCCACCCCGTTCGTCATCACCGCCACCGTCCTGGCCGTCTACGCCGGAGTCTCCTGGCTGGTGCTGCGCGACGCCCCCAACCGGGTGGTCCCCACCACCTCCCTGGGCGCCCGCCTCGGCTCGGCCCTGCGCCTGCGCGTCACCTGGCAGGCCTCCGCCCTGTACGCGGTCGCCTTCGGTGGGTACGTCGCCTTCTCGGTCTACCTGCCCGCCTACCTGAAGACCGCGTACGGCCTCACCCAGGCCGACGCCGCGAACCGGATGGCCGGCTTCGTCCTCCTGGCAGTCGTGATGCGCCCCGTCGGCGGCTGGCTCTCCGACCGGGTCGCCCCCAGCCGCGTCCTGGCGGTCTCCCTGGGCGTCGTCGTGGCCGGCGCGATCGTGCAGTCCTTCACCCCCGGCCTGGCCCCGCTCGGCACCATCGCCTTCCTGATGATGGCCGCCGCCCTGGGCGCCGGCTCCGGCGCCACCTTCGCCCTGGTCGCCCAGCTGGCCCCGGCCAACCAGGTCGGCGCGGTCACCGGCATCGTCGGCGCGGCCGGCGGTCTCGGCGGCTTCATTCCGCCGCTGCTCATGGGCGCCATCTACGGCCACTTCCAGTCGTACGCCCTCGGCCTGGCCCTGCTCGGCGTCGTCGCCATGGCGGCCCTCCTCCTCGACGTCCTCTCGGTAGGCCGCCGCCGCCCCATCCCCGCCTGAGACCCTCCCCACGACCCGCCACCCGCTACGCACGGGTGGCGGGTCGTTTTCGTCTTCCTCTGCCCGGGGCCGCGGCAACGGGGTTGCTCCCGGACGTGTCCCGGGAGGGCGCCGGACTGCGGACATCGTGGGTGCATCCCCTGGGGGCATCTTTCGCGGTGTCTCCGTCGCGCGCTCACATCCCGTGTTCAGGTTGAGGTGGCCATCGATGTCGCATCGTTCCGGTCGGTTCGGATTCCGCATCCCTCAGGTGCTGGGATCGGCGGTGGCCGTCACCTTGCTCGGAACGGCGGCAGCCCCGGCTGCGGCGGCGTTCGCTTCCGCCCAGGACGCCGGTGGGACAGCGTCGGGGCGTTACATCGTGATGCTGCGCCGCGACCGGGTCTTCGCGCAGGGTGTCTCCGGGGCGGCTCGCGCGCTGGCGGGCGGCCGGGTCGACCGGGTGTTCGGTGCGGGCACACCGGGCTTCACCGCCTCGCTGTCGGCAAGTCAGGCACGCCGGCTCGCGGCGGATCCGTCGGTGGCGGTCGTGGAGCGTGACCGGCGCGTCCGGCTTTCGGCGACCCAGCGCAAAGCGCCGTGGTCGCTCGACCGGATCGACGCACGATCGTCGAAGCTGTCCGGTACCTACACACCGTCGAGCGGCGGGGCCGGCGTGCGGGCGTACGTCATCGACACCGGTATCCGGACCTCGCACCGCGAGTTCGGCGGACGGGCGAGTTCCGGCTACGACTTCGTCGACGACGACGCGAACGCCGCCGACTGCGCCGGCCACGGCACGCACGTGGCGGGCAGCATCGGCGGGGCCCGGTACGGCGTCGCCAAGAGCGCCCGCCTGGTCTCCGTCCGGGTGCTCGACTGCGAGGGCAGCGGCTGGAACAGCGACGTCGTCGCCGGCATCGACTGGGTGACCGAGAACGCTATCCATCCGGCCGTGGCGAACATGAGCCTGGGCGGCTCCTACAGCGCCGCCATCGACACTGCGGTCAAGAACTCCATCGACAGCGGCATCACCTACGTCGTCGCCGCGGGCAATGAGGACGAGAACGCCTGCTACGGCAGCCCGTCCGGGCTGAAGCCCGCCATCACCGTCGCCGCGACGGACTACCGTGACCGGCGAGCTTCCTTCTCCGACTACGGCAGCTGCGTCGACATCTTCGCGCCCGGGGTCGACATCACGTCAGCGGGCGTGTACAGCAACACGGCGACCGCCACCAAGAGCGGCACCTCCATGGCCTCCCCGCACGTCGCGGGGGCCGCCGCGCTGCTGCTCGCCGCGAACCCCGGCCTGTCGCCGGGGGCGGTCCGGGACGCGCTGGTCCGGCAGGCCACGACGGGCAAGGTACGCGACACCGTCGGTTCACCCAACCGGCTGCTCTACGTGCCCGCCCCGCCCAAGAAGGCGGTCATCGCCACCAAGACGCTTCCGTCGGCCGCTACCGGTCGTCCCTACCGGGCACAGTTGAAGCTCACCGCGGGCCGCCGGGGCAGCTGGAAGCTGGCGTCCGGGACGCTGCCCGCGGGGCTGCGGCTCTCGGCGAGCGGATTGATCTCCGGCACGCCCACCGCGGTCGGCAGCCGGCGGTTCACGGTCCGGTTCACCGACTACGTGCCGCAGCACACCGACCGTCAGATCGCCCTCACCGTGGTCGACGGCCCGCCGGTCATCGCCACCCGCTCACTGCCGACCGCGGAACTCGACACCGCCTACCGTGCGCAGCTGGCCACATCGGACAAACGCGCCGGCACCTGGTCGGTCGCCGCCGGCACCCTGCCGACCGGCCTGTCACTGAGCACCGCCGGGCTGATCACCGGCACCGCAACAGAAGCGGGCACCATCACCATCACCGTCCGGTTCACCGACACCAAGCGCCGGACCGCCACCGCGAATCTCACGCTCAAGGTCGAAGGGCTCGACCCGGGTCCTGAACCTGGACCGAGCGTGCAGTTCGTGCAGGTGACCGCCGGTATGAATCACACGTGCGCGCTGGACAGCGACGCGAAGGCCTACTGCTGGGGCTGGGGCGGCAACGGTCAGCTGGGCAACGCCGACGCCGACCCCGCGTATCAGTTGACGCCGGTGGCGGTCGCCGCCCCGGCTGGAGTGGGCTTCACGCGGCTCACCGCCGGCTGGTCCCACACGTGCGGGCTGAGCAGCGACTCCAAGGCCTACTGCTGGGGCTACAACTTTCATGGGCAGCTGGGGACCGGCGACACCGCGGATCGGCCGGCTCCGGTGCCGGTCACTGCCCCGGCAGGGGTGAGCTTCATCCAGCTCACCGCTGGCTACAACCACACATGCGGGCTGAGCAGCGACTCCAAGGCCTACTGCTGGGGCGGCGGCTACGCCGGTCAGCTGGGCAACGGCGACACCGACACGGTGATGCAGTTGACTCCGGTGCCGGTCACAGCCCCGGACGGGGTTGGTTTCGCCCAGCTCACCGCCGGTACGACTCACACGTGCGGGCTGGGTAATGACAGCAAGGCCTACTGCTGGGGCGACAACTTTCATGGGCAGTTGGGGACCGGCGAGACCGGGCACACCGGGGATAGAGCGACTCCGGTTCCGGTCACTGCCCCGGCTGGGGTGAGCTTCACCCAGCTCACCGCTGACAACGATCACACGTGCGGGCTGGGCAGCGACACCACAACCTACTGCTGGGGCGACGGCTCCAACGGCCGGCTGGGCAACGGCGACACTGCGGATCAGGCGACTCCGGTGCCGATCACCGCCCCGCCAGGGGTGAGCTTCACCCAGCTCACCGCCATCTACAGCCACACATGCGGGCTGGGCAGCGACTCCAAGGCCTACTGCTGGGGCAGCGGCTCTTCCGGTCAGCTGGGCAACGGCGACACCGCGGATCGGGCGACTCCGGTGCCGATCGCCGCCCCGGCTGGCGTGAGCTTCACCCAGCTCACCGCCGGTCACTTCCACACATGCGGGCTGGGCAGCGACACCAAGACCTACTGCTGGGGCGAGGGTCCGCTCGGCAATGGCGACACCACGAACGAGTCGACTCCGGTGGCAGTAAAGCTCCCACCGCTGGTCGACCCGGTAGGCCCGTAGGCCCGGCCAGGGCTATTGCGACACCTCACGGTTGCCGGCTGGGCCAGTCGCGTCGCCGGCTCCGTACTGGCGGGCCAGACAGAGTCGGAACGGACTCGTGGGACCGCTGGGGTGATCCTGGTCAGCCGAACGTGCGGATCAGATAGCCGAGGTGGCGTTCGAGCGCGCGGGCGAGCACGTCGGGGGTCAGGTCGTGGCGGCCGAGTCCGCGCCACGCCTCCCCGGCGTTGGGCGCGTCGGGCGCGAATGACAGGGCGTCCAGCAGCCGCCAGTACAGGTGGGTGGCGCGATCCGTCGCGAGTTGCCCGCCGGCCGCGCGGTAGGCGTCCACGAACGCGTCGGAGAGCGCGTCGCCGTGCAGCAGCGCCAGCATCGTCGCGCAGTGGGCGACGTCCAGGTCGGCCGGCCCGTACGAGGACTCGGTCCAGTCGATGACGCCGGTGAGGGCGCCCGTGTCGTCGAAGAGGACGTTGCCCGGGTGGAAGTCGCGGTGCAGGAACCGGCCCGGGTAGCGCGGCGGATTCCTCGTGATCAGGTCCTCGGCTCGGCGCCACAGTTCGGCGTGGACGGTGTGCCCAGGGTATTTGATCTCGCCGGGCCAGGCCCACGGAACGTATTCCGGCAGCGGCGACGGTGGCCGGAGCCGGTGGATCGCGGCGAGCCGGCGGGCCAGCGCGAGCGCCCGCGTGCCCGCCGCGCCGTCGTCGCCGATCTCGACTCGGCCCGGCAACCGTGTCATCAGCAGTGACGGCCATCCGCACTGGTCACCGGACAGGTCGGTGCCGAGCGTGCGCGGCGCGGGGAAGCCGGCGGATTCCAGCATGCGCAGGACGAGCGTCTCCCGGGTCAGCATGTCGTGAGCGCGCTCGGCCAGTTCGGGGCGCGTCATGCTGCGCAGGACGTAGTCCCCGTCGCTGGTGTGCAGGCCGCGGACGAGGGAGGACCAGCCGCCGCGTAGCTCCTCGACGGCGAGGATCTCGGTGCCGGGCGGCAGCCGGCTGAGGGTCCACCGTCGCGTCTTCGGGTCCAGTTCCACGGTGTGAGCCTATGACGGTTATTGCCGGGGGATATGCGCCCGGAAACTATTGACGACTCCTATTCCCGGCAATCTCCGTGGCATCGTGCACAACAGCCGAAATGTCGGTCGTTTGGCAATCCTCCGACATTCCTGGCCGGGAAAGATGCGGGGTATACCCAGGTCAAGCGGTTGTATTCGCCTCCTGGCAAACGCGTTTTCGCGAGGGATCGTAACCGGCCGCCACCCGGATTCCGGCAATTCCCCGCCGCTGACCGCAACTTTTCGGAACCGCTACGCCGGTTCTCCGGTGCTCTCTAGGGTTGGGTCGCCGGATGACTCTCAGTTCCGCGACTGTTTATGCGGATTCATTTCTGTGAAGGGCGGCAAGCGCGTGACCATTGACCGGATGGACCTGGTGGCCAAGCTCTACCAGCCCAGCACATTTCCGGTGGTCGCCCGGGTCGCGACCGGCCGGCGGTCGGCCGGCCCGCTCGTGGTCGACCTCGACCCCACCACTTTCTGCGACCTGGCCTGTCCTGAATGCATCAGCGGCAAGTTGCTGAACCAGGGACGTTTCTCACCGGAGCGGCTCGCCGAACTCGCCGGAGAGTTGGTGGAACTCGATGTGCGCGCGGTCATCCTGATCGGCGGTGGGGAACCGCTCGCGCATCGCGGCACGCGCCGGGTCATCACCACGCTCGGTGAGGCCGGCATCGCGGTCGGCGTGGTCACCAACGGCACGATGATCGACCACAACCTCGACGAGCTCGCCACGTACGCGGACTGGGTCCGGGTCTCCGTCGATGCCGCCACCCCGGAGACCTTCCGGCTGGTGCGCCCTGACCGCCGGGGCGGCAGCGCTTTCGACCGGGTGATCGACAACATGCGCAAGCTGGCCGAGGTGAAGAAGGGCGCGCTCGGCTACTCCTACCTGGTGATCGTCAGGAGCGGGCCGGACGGTGTGATCGAGGGCAATCACGGCGAGATCCTGGCCGCCGCGGAGCTGGCGCGCGACATCGGTTGCGACTTCTTCGAGGTGAAGGCCCAATTCGACGACGAGCATCACCTCATCGACCTGAGCCCGGAGATCCTGCGGGAGGTGAACGCGCAGATCGATGCGGCACGCCGGCTGGCCGGTGACGGCTTCGAGGTCGTGAACTCGTCGACGATCGACTCCGTTCAGCGCCGCGCCGGTCCGGTGCAGCCCAAGGATTACCACCGCTGCGGTGTGACGGAGCTGCGCACCCTGGTGACCCCGTCCGGCGTCTACGTCTGTCCCTACCACCGGGGCAATCCGGCCGCCCGGCTCGGTGACGCCGTGACCGAGCCGTTGCCGGACATCTGGCGCCGCTCCGACCGCGGCATCATCGACCCGTCGCGTGACTGCCGGTTCCACTGCGCCCGGCACGCGTCCAACCTCGAGCTCGACGAGATCGCCGCCGGCCGGGCACAGCCGGTGCTCGAGCACGACCACGACCTCTTCATCTGAAAGCGCCGAGCCATTTCTCTGCAATCGCCGAGGGAGACACGACTGTGCGAGTGAACTCATGGAACGGATGGGACCCGCTGCGGCATGTGCTGGTCGGGCGCGCCGACGGCACGATGGTGCAGGCGCCCGAGCCGGCCGTGCAACGGGACTTCCCGGCCGATGGCTTCCCGCTCGGCACCTACGGGCCGATGCCCGAGGAGATGACCGCGGCCGCGAACGAGCAGCTCGACGCGTTCGCGGTCCAGCTGGCCGCGCGCGGCGTCCAGGTCTCCCGGCCCACCCCGATCGACTTCTCGCAGCCGGTGTCCACCCCGGACTGGGAGCATCCGACCGGCTTCGGCTGCATGCCGCCCCGGGACGTGCTCATCACGGTCGGCAACGAGATCCTCGAGGCCACCATGTGCTACCGCAGCCGCTGGTTCGAGTACCTGTGCTATCGGCCGGTACTCCAGGAACTGTTCGAGGCGGACCCGGACATGCGGTGGGAGGCCGCGCCCAAGCCCCGGCTCACCGATGCCAGCTTCGTGCCGGGTTTCTGGAACGAGTACCAGACGCTGTCCAAGGCGGAACAGCTCGCCCGGGTGGCCGAGCACGACCTCGTGCTCACCGAGGAGGAGCCGCTGTTCGACGCGGCGGACATCGCCCGCTTCGGCGTGGACCTGTTCGTCCAGCTGTCGCTGGTCACCAACCGCAAAGGCGTGGACTGGCTGCGCCGGCACTTCCCGGACCATCGGGTGCACGAGGTGACCTTCACCAACACCCATCCGCTGCACATCGACGCGACCTGGGTGCCGCTGCGTCCCGGCCTGGTGCTGCACAACGGCGAGCGCCCCGCCGACCCGGAGTTGGTGAAGTACTTCGAGGTCAACGACTGGCAGGTGGTCGAGGCCGTGCAACCGGCCAGCTGGAAGCACCACCCCCGGCTGTCGTTCTGCAGCCCCTGGCTCGCGGTCAACATCCTCAACCTCGACCCGAGGACGGTGTGCGTCGAGGCCGAGGAGGTACGCCTCGCCGAACAGCTCGACGGCCTCGGCATGGAGGTCGTGCCGGTGCCGTTCCGCGCGGTGGGACCGTTCGGTGGCGGCCTGCACTGCGCCACCGTCGACATCTGGCGTGAGGGAGGTCTCGAGGACTACTTCCCCAACCGCTGCGGACGATTCTGATGCCGCGTGGCGTGGTGTTCGACTTCAACGGGACCCTGGCCCGGCCCGGCGCCTGGCGCTCGCACCGCGAGGTGTTCGCCCGGCACGGCCTCGCCGAACTCGCCGCGGCGTGGGGCGAGTCCTGGGATCACGCGCCCGCGGACGGCGAGTGCCACGAGGACGCGTCGCGCACGGAACGGACCTACCGGCGCTGGGAACTGAGCCGGTGGCGTACGCATGCCGTCCGGTGTGGTGTGCCCGAATCACGCGCCGACGCCCTGGTCGCCGATCTCGACCGGGAGACCAAGGCCATGACCATGCAACGGTACGCCGACGCGCTGCCCACTCTCACCGAACTGCGCCGCCAGGGTTTCCGGACGGCGGTCTGCTCCAACTGGCATTGGGACCTGGACGCGGCGCTGCGGGAGAGCGGCCTCGACGGACAGTTCACCGTCGCGGTGACCTCGGCCCGGGCCGGCATGCGCAAGCCGGATCCACGCATCTACCGGGCGACCCTCGGGGCCTGCGGGCTCGTACCCGAGAAGACGTTGTTCGTCGGTGACATGTGGGGCCCGGACGTCGCCGGGCCCCGGGCGATCGGCATGCCCGCCGCGCTGCTGTGGCGTGCCGCCGAGCGGGCCGGTCAGACGGTGCCCCCACGCGCGAGCGCGGTGTGGCGCATCGGCGGTCTGGACGAGGTCGTGCCGCTGGCGCGGGAGCTGCTGTGACCTCAGCCGCCCAGCCGGTCCAGCACGTTGCGGGTGACCTGCTCGACCGCGGGAGCGGCGCCGCTCGCGGTCACCACCGGCCAGTCGGTGGACGCGCCGGTGAAGACCGTGCCGGCGCCCAGGGTGTGTACGCCCATGGTGGCCGCCCGGGGTCCGTCCGCCTCGCGGTCGGCGCAGTTCCAGTGGCCCGCGCGCGGGTGGTGGAGGTCGTCGTGGACCGGGGTCAGTTCGGCGATGCCGAGGATCGTGAAGTCCGGTGGGGTGCCGTCGGCACCGCTCGGACGTGCGACACCATGCTCGTCGCGGACGAACGCGGCGCCGTCGCACTCGTACCCGATCAGTCCGGTGCCCTCGCCGAGCCGGTCGCCGTCGCGCAGGCCCGTGCCGGCGAAGACCCAGTGGTCCGCGTGCTGCACGGTGAAACCGGTGCGTGGCCGGTCGCCGGGCCAGCCGCCCGGCCACATGCCGCCGTTGCGGAAGCTGACGCCGGTCAGCGCGTTCTCCGGCGCGATCGTCCACCACAGGTCCGGCGCGGGCAGCCGCGGGCAGACGTCGTCGACGCGATGGTCGGTGTCGGAGACGAAGGCGGTGCCGCCGTCGGTCACCCGTACCCGCCACCAGCAGGTGTTGCCGCTCAGGAAGGCCACGTTGCCGCCGTTCCCGGCGAAGGCCGTCGTGTGCGTGCGCATCTCGGTGCTCCAGTACTCGTCGTGCCCGACGCTCAGCAGCAGGCGGTAGCCGGTGAGCAGGTCCGGGTCCTCGTGCAGGTCCAGGTCGGTGCAGAGGTCCACGGTGTACCCGTTGTTTTCGAGCCAGGCGAGGAACGGTGCGTCCCAGTACGCGAGGAAGTCGATGCCGCCCGCCCGGCGGAAGCTCACCTTGTGCCCCTGCCCGGGGATGTGGACCGGGTCGTCGTAGAGGCTGGCCCCGTCGGTGAAGCCGGCGCCGTCGCCACGGTTGTAGGCGTGCCTGGTGAACGTCGAGACCTTGCAGAGCACACGGTTCTCCGCCCGGTGTGGGCGTACCACCAGGCTGTCGCGGCCGAACCCCTTCAGGGGCCGCAGGGCCGGCGTGACGTCGGCGGTCTCGAAGAAGGCGGCGTACAGGCCGGGCTCCCAGTCGCCGGCGGGAGTGAAGGGGTAGGCGTCCCAGCCCCAGTCCACCGAGGGATCGGCGCGGCCTGCGACGAGCGGCCGGGGCCGGTGCCGCCCGGGCAGCCAGGGCGTGCTCCCGGCGTACCGCGGCTTGGCTCCGAGCTTGAAGAAGTCGACCCGGAAGCGTGGCGCGGTGGTCGAGGCATGGATGCGGATGGTCTCGCCCACCGCCACGCTCTCCCGACCGAAATAGCCCTCAATCTCATGAGAAATCATGATCTATTGATATCGGATGGATGGAGGCGAGGATGGCGCATCGAGCTCGCATGCGTGAACTGACGATGGGCATCGTGGGGCTGGCCCTGCTGCGTACCGCGACCACCGCGGACGACGGTTTCGTGGCCGCCCGCACCGCCGAACTGCGCCGCCTCGCGCAGCCCGAGCCGGCCGCCGGTAAGCCGCTCACCGAGTTCGCCCCGGCGGAGGGGTACGCGGCATGGGCCGCCCGCTACGACACGCTGCCGAACTTCGTCATCGCCGCCGAGGAACCCGTGGTCGCCGACCTGATGGCCGGCCTGCCACCCGGATACGCGCTCGACGCGGCCTGCGGCACCGGGCGGCACGCGGCCCGGCTCAGCGCGCTCGGCCACGACGTGGTCGGCGTCGACCAGTCGCCCCAGATGCTCGCCAAGGCGGCCGGGAAGGTGCCCGCCGCCCGGTTCGAGACCGGCTCCCTGGAGAAGCTGCCGCTGCCGGACGCGTCGTTCGACGTGGTCGTCTGTGCGCTCGCGCTCGCCCACGTGGCCGAGCTGAGCCGGGCCGTCGGGGAGCTGCGCCGGGTCCTCGTACCGGGCGGTCGCCTGATCGTCACCGACCCGCACCCGTTCATGACGCTGTTGCAGGGACCGGCGATGTTCGTACGCCCGGAGGGCGGCCTGGGGTTCGTGCCCTACCACGTGCACCTCGCGAGTGACTACCTCGCGGCCTTCGCCGACCACGGGCTCGTCGTGCGCACCTGCCGGGAGCCGTTGTTCGCGGGCCCGTTGCCGCCCGGCGGCTACGAGGAGAAGGTCGCCGACGCGGCCATGGCGGCCTGGAAGGACATGCCGGCCGCGATCGTGTGGGAGGCGGTGGCCTCTTGACCCCGTCGGTGAGCTGCCTGATGGTCACCCGGGACCGGCCGGAGCTGGCCGACCGCGCGATCCGCTGTTTCGCCGCGCAACGCCATCCGGACCGGGAACTGGTCATCGTCTCGCAGGGCGACCGGACTTACGCCGCCCGGTTGCGGGCCTCGCTGCGCGCGTACGGCGTCGATCGCGCCGTGCTCATCGGCGCGGATCCGGGCCTGAGACTCGGAGCGCTGCGCAACCTGTCGCTCGACGCGGCCGGCGGGGAGCTGGTCTGTGTGTGGGACGACGACGACCTCAGCCATCCCGACCGGCTCACCGTGCAGGTGGCGGCGCTGCGGGCCGCGGGAGCGCACAGCTCGTTCCTCGGTGACCACCTCCAGCTGTTCGCCGCCCGCGGCGAGCTGCACTGGATCGACTGGAACCGTCCGCCGGCCGCGGAGTATCCGCTGCTCCCGACGACGATGCTGATGACCCGCGAGGCACGCTTCCGGTACCCGCGGACCGGCCGGTACGAACACTACGGCGAGGACTGGCAACTGCTGATGGACCTGCACCGGGAGGTGCCCGTCCAGCATCTCCACGGACAGGGCCACCTCTACATCTACACGTTCCACGGCCGGAACGTGTTCTCCGAGGGCCACCACGGGCACCTGCGATCCCGGTCCCGGCCCCGCACCGAGATCCTCGAACACTCGTCGCTGATCCGATCCGCTCTCACCGCATATCCGCCGCTCGGCCCGGTACACGTCCACGGCTGCGACGGACCGGCCTTCACCGTGGAGGGTTCGTCATGACCGTGGTCGATCACGCCTCGCGAGCCGAGCTCTGGGATCGGATCCCCGCGCTGTTCGACGGGGTGCTGCCCGAGTACAACCTGCACGGTGACGTGATGGCCGGCTACTGGAAACGGCTCTTCGCGGAGTTCGGCGACTGTCAGCTCGCGCTCGTCGACGGCGAGAGCGACGAGGTGCTCGCGGTCGCGCGTTCCATCCCGGTCGCGTGGGACCCGGCCCTGCCCGGCATCGACGCCGCCATCGTCGAGGGGTTCTCCGGCCGCCCGGCCACGGCGCTGTGCGCGCTCGGCATCGAGGTCGCGCCCGCCCACCGCGGTCGACGGCACGCCTTCACCATGCTCACGGCCCTGCGCCACCTGGCCGCCTCCGCCGGGCTCGGCACCCTGGTGGCGCCGCTGCGCCCCACCTGGAAGGAGCGCTACCCGCTCACCCCCATCGAACGCTACGCGGCCTGGACCACCGAGTCCGGCGAGCCGTTCGACCCGTGGATCCGCACCCACGTCTCCCTCGGCGGCACACTCGGCGCCTCGGCGTCCCGCTCGTCGCTCATCACCGGCACGTTGCGTGACTGGGAGCAATGGACAGGCATGGCGTTCCCCGAATCCGGCGAGTACGTGTTCCCGCACGGTCTCGCCCCGCTGCACATCGACCGGAACGCCGACCTCGGCACGTACTGGGAACCGGGCGTCTGGGTCGTGCACCCGGCGGGGAGCCCTCGATGAAACGGCTCGCTCTCGTCGGCTGCGGCGCGGTCACCGAACTGTGCCACCTGCCCGCGCTGCTCAGCCCCGACCCGCCGTTCCGGGTCACCGCGCTGGTCGACCGGGACCCGTCCCGCCTGCGTGCCGTCGCCGGCGCGCTCGGTCACCCCGTGGACGTCTTCGCCGATGTCGGCGAACTTCCGGGCCGGGTGGACGCGGCGCTGGTCGCCACCGGCCCGGCCAGCCACGCCGCGATAGCCGGGCGGCTGGCCGCCGCCGGCACTCCCGTGCTGGTGGAGAAGCCCGTCGCGCTGACCGTGCCCGCCCTCGCTCAGCTGCGTACGAGCGGCACTCCGGTGGTCCCCGCCCACGTCCGGCGCCTCTACCCGGCGACCGGATGGGTCGCCGCGCAACTGGCCTCCGGCCGGCTGGGCCGCCTGCGCCGTATCCGCTGGCGGGAGGGCGCCGTCTACGCCTGGCCCGCCGCGAGCCCGTTCACCTTCTCGCCCGGGCCGGGCGGCGGCGTACTGGCCGACCTCGGCCCGCACATCCTCGACCTGCTCGCCCACTGGCTCGGCGGCCCCGGTGAACCGCTGTCCTACGCGGACAACTCCGACGGGGGAGCCGCCTCCGAGGCGGAACTCCGGCTGGCCTTCGGCGACGTGACCGCGGAGGTGACCCTGAGCCGGCTGCGGACCCTGGAGAACCGGATCGTCTTCGAAGGCACGGCCGGCACCCTGACCGTCGGCACCGAACGCGCCGCGAGCCAGACGATCGACGGACAGCCACCGGAGCCGGTTCCCGCCCCCGACCCGGCGCTGCTCACCCGCGCGGGCCTCTTCCGCCACCAGCTCGTGCTCTTCGGACGGGGCATCCAGGGCGAACCGGTGCCGGAACTGGCCACCCTCGCCGACGCCGAGGCGACCGTGGCACTCCTGGACCGCTGCCGGCCGACGTCCCGCGTGGCACGGCTCTGGGAGCCGGCCGAGCCACCCCGGCCGTCGCCGCCACTGGGCACGATGCGGGTCGCGGTGACCGGGGCGAACGGGTTCATCGGCGCCCACGTCGTCGAACATCTGCTGGACGCGGGCGCACGCGAGGTCGTCGCGGTGACCCGTACGCATGCGGGCCGTGCCCGGCTGGCCCACCGCGCCCCGGGCCGGCTGCGGTTCGCCCGCGCCGACACGCGCGACGCCGTCGCCCTGGAGGAGGCGTTCCGCGGCTGTGATGTGGTGGTCCACGCCGTCTACGGCAGCCGCGGCGAACCGGCGGAGCGGTGGAGCGTGACGGTCGACGGCACAGCGGCGGCGGTGACGGCCGCGACCAGGGCCGGCGCGCGGCGTGTGGTCCACGTGAGCAGCGCCGCCGTCTACCGGACGGACTCCGGCCCGGTGCTGACCGAGGACTCGCCGGCGCTGGAGCCGGCGCCGGACGACCTCTCCTACGCCGCGCAGAAGGCCGCCGCCGAGCGCCTGGCGCTGCACCGGGCCGGCGGCCCGGCCGAGGTCGTCTGCCTGCAACCCGCCGCCGTGTACGGACCGTTCGGCCCGGTGTGGACGGTCCGGCCGCTGCGGCTGCTGCGGGCGGACAACGCCTGCCTGCCCAGTGGCGGGGGCGGGACCTGCGACGTCGTCCACGTGCACGACGTCGCCGGTGCGATCACTCACCTGGTGACGGCGCCGGCCGTCGACGGGCGGCGATTCCTGCTCGCCGGGCCGGCGGCCACCACCTGGGGCGACTACTACGACAGGTACCGGGACCTGCTGGGACAGACGCAACTCGACCTTCCCGACAGTGCGAACTGGCCGCAGCGTGAACGGGAGTTCTTCCGGCGTGTCACACGCATCGACGGCACACGCCTCGCCGAGACGGGGTTCCGCCCGGCGATCACCCTGGACGAGGGACTCGCCACGGTCGCCGCGTGGTCGCGCTGGGCCGGTCTCTCATGAGCCTGGCCCGGGGGCCGTACCGCCTCGACGGCTCCGTCCTGACCCACCCCGGGCGGGGCGACGCGGGCGCCCGGACGGCCGCACAGGCGCCGCCCGGACTGCTCCGGATCGTGTCCGACCCCCAGCCGGACGGCCCGCCGACGGTACTGCGCACCGCGGTCGCCGCCTGGGGGACGGTGCCCGAGGACAGCACCCACCATCTGGTGCTCCAGGACGACATGCTGCTGGCCGAGGGCGCGTGGGAGCGAATCCTGGACGCGATCGAGGCCGCCCCGGACGCCGCGCTGGCGCTGTTCGCGATCTGGGACTCACGGACCGGGGCGATGGTCCGGCTCGGTGCTCTGACCGGGGCGAACTGGGTGCCGGCCGTGGGCGAGTACATCCCGTGCGCCGCGCTGGTGCTGCCGCGCGACACCGCGATCGGCTACGCGCGGATGGCCCGGGAACACGCGGCCGAAGGCTGGCCGGACGACATCCTCATGCAGCGGCACCTGCGCGCGGCCGGGGTCCGCTGCCTCGTCTCGGCGCCGAACCTGGCCGAGCACCTGGACGGGCCCAGCATCGTGGGCAACGCGTTCCGGGGACCGCGCCGGTCGGCGTGCTTCCTGCCGGTGGCGCCGGACGAGCCGCCGCGGATCATGCGGAATCCACCGCCGCTGGTGCCGTTCCTGAAAAACGGTGTGGCGCAATGTCTGGAGCGCTCACCGGACGGCGACTGGCTGCACCTGGAGACCGGGGCGAGGCTGCGGCTGCTCGGTGCTCCGGAGGCACGCCTTCGCGCCGTCGCGGACCACGACGTCCGGCTCACCGGCTACGCGTTGGGCCTGCTCTCCCGCGGAGGGCCGTCGTCCGGCCCCGTCGTGGCCGAGGCGCTGCGCACGATCGGACCGGGCGGTGTCAGCCAGCGCGGCGGCGACGGGCTCGACGAGCCCACCGTACGGCGACTCGCCGAACACGCCGCCCGCGCGGTCGAGGCCGGCCGCGGTGATCCGCTGCATCCGCCCCCGGCCCGGCGGCGCATCGCGGTGCGGCCCGGCGACCGGCCGCTGACCGCGCACCTCGCCGCCTACCTCGCCGAGAGCGGCACGGCGGTGACGATCGCGGACGACGGCGCCGACCCCCGGGCGGTCGACGGCGACCTCTACGGCCCCGGCTGCGGACCGGACGGCCTGATCGGGTCGCTGGTGTGGCAGGCACTGCGGTCCCGGCCGATTCTGCTCACCGGCGCCCATCCCGCGCTGGTGCGCCCGCTGCACGTTCGAGAGCTGGCCGGCGACCTCGCGCGCGAGGCCACGGCGCAACGGCCGCCCGCGTATCCGCTGCGGGAATTCGCCCTCGCCGTCGCGGAGGCGGTGCGTCCCGTTCCGGTCCGCGACCTCAGACCGGCGCCGGCCGCGCACGGCACGTCCACGGTGTCGCCGGAGATCCGCTTCCGGCTGCACCACTACGCGCAGTGGCTCGCCTACGAATGGTTCGGCGGCGCCGCGACCGTCTCCAGGACGACGGCGGCGGAACCGTCCGCGCGGTAGGCGTCCCGGATGGCCTCCGCCACCGACGGCGCGTCCTCGGCGCGGCAGACGCCGACGAGAGCGCCTCCACCGCCCGCGCCGGTCACCTTCATGGCCAGGCCTCCGGCGTCGCCGGCGAGCGCGCGCAGCCCTTCCAGCAGCGGCGTGGACATCCGCTGGTGATCGCGCATGGCCCGGTGCGCCTCGGTCATCGCCTCACCCAGCGCTCGCAGGTCGCGACGGCCGATCGCCGCCCAGGCGACATCGGTGGCGACGTCGCAGCGGCGGATGTAGGCGGCCAGCTCCGGATCCTTGCCCTGTTGCTGCGCGCGGACGTTCCTGATGTGGTCCGGGGTGGACTTCGGGGACCGTGAGTCGACGATGATCAGAGCCCACTCGCCCGGGAACGCCACGTGCCCGGCCACCCGTGGCAGTCCGGTGGGGCGTCCCTCGAAACAGGTGACACCGCCGAGATCGATGGCGAGCTGGTCCATGCCACCGCCGTTGCAGAACGCGAACTCGAACTCGTACGCCCACCGCACCCGGTCGCTGCGGGGCGCGTGCGGCGCGTACACGTCGAAGATCGCCATGATCAGAGCGGTCGAGCTGGACAGCCCGCTGGCGATCGGGGCCTGGCTGGAGACGCGGACCGGTGTCGGGGCGGGTGCCAGGTGCTCGACGCGCGGGCGGAGGAAGTCCCATACGGCGCCGGCCCACGGGGTGTGCTCACCCCCCGAGTCGTCAGGTGGAGAAGTGCTCACCGTGGTCCGCAGATCGAGCGCCACACAGAGGGCGCGGCCGCCGAGCCAGTCGAGGTCCTCGCCCGACAGGCAGGCCCGAACCGGCCGGGACGCGCCGCTCACGGGCACCACACCCGCTGTTGGAGGCTTCCCCGCAGCCGCCCGGCCCGCCACGCGGCCTCGCACACCCAGAGTCCCGCCCGGTCGGGATCACCCAGGACATACGCTCTGAGCAGGAGTCCGAGCCACCCCCGGGCGGCCTCACCGGTGCTGTTGACGGTGAGGCCCCGCCCGCGGAAATCCCGGAACAGGCGTGCGTCGGCGCGACCGTACCCGAACTGCTGACGGGCGATCTGCCGCAGCCCCGCACGCAGCCGGTAGCGCATCACCGCCCCGGGCGCGAACGCGACGGTGTGCCCGGCGAACTGGGCGCGCAGGCAGAGTTCGACGTCGTCGCCGCCACCGTCCGCGTACGTCTCGTCGAAGCCGTCGAGCTTGCCGAACACCGTGGCGCGGACCGCCATGCAGGCGCCGGTCGCGTACGGGAGCCAGTCCATGATCAGCGGCAGCCGGTCGGTGGGGTTCGCGAGCCGGGACGCCTGCGCGCGCGGGCTGTTGAGCGCCGCCTGGTCGAGGTAGCCGCCGGCGATGTCGGCATCCGCGCAGGCCGCGACCAGCTCGCCCAGCCACGACGGGGTGGCCACGTCGTCCGCGTCGCAGAACGCCAGGATCTCGCCCCGCGCCACCCGGGCGCCGGCGTTGCGCGCGTAGTTGACGCCGAGCCTGTCCTCACGAATCACCCGCAGCCCGGGGAGCCGGCCCGCCCAGCGCAGGGCTACGGCGGCGGTGTCGTCGGTCGACCCGTTGTCCACGACGAGGACCTCCCAGACACCGTCGTACCGCTGGGCGGCGAGCGCGGCGAGCTGGGCGTCGATCTGAGCGCCCGCGTTGTGGGCGGGGATGATCACGGTCGCGTCGCAGAGGAGATCCCCCATGGCGCCGACGATATCGCGTACCTTGCATGGTTTTGCGGGGTTTCATGGACCGCTGCGCCGTCGGTCAGCGGAATCCGCTCGCGAAGAGCAGCACGCCTCCGGCCGCGGTCAGCGGCACCGCGCACGCCAGGACCTGCGCGCGTACCCGCCAGGCCGGCGCGACGACGAGGGTGACCCCGACCGCCGCCGCCACCAGGACCCCGACGTAGCCGAGAGTCTCCGAGAGCACGACGCCGGGATCGCCGAGACGGAACAGCTGGAGGACGGCCTCGGCCAACAGGACCGCGGCGGGCAGCGCGAGCGCCGGGATCCGCCGGCGCGAGGGGGTACGGGCGATGCCGCCGCCCGCGCCGAACACGGCGCCGGCGACCACGCCGAGCAACATCCACAGCAACGAGTAAGGCGCGTAGATGTTGGCCCAGTCGTCGTTCTGGATCAGCGCCGCCGCCACGTAGTAACTCGGCACGGCCACGACGAGGAAGACCACCGCACCGACGGTGGCGCGCGGCAGACTCCAGCGAGAGTGGAACGTGAGCAGGAACGCGGCCACGGCCCAGACGGCGATCGAGTTCCCGAGCCCGCCGAACGGGAACGGAACGTACTTGATCCAGACGAAGTCGAGGAATCCCAAGAGGAAACCCGCGACCGGAGCCGTCGTCCCCACGCCCTGGCTGATCTTCATGGCGCCGACCATAGGCGGGCCGGCGCCTGGCGAGGATCTGTCCCCAGCACGATTTCGGAGCAGCCGACTCGGCCGAAAGGTGGACAGGCGCCGGAACCCGCCGGCCGGGTCAGTGTGCTGACGGGCGGGCGCGGCCGGCGGGGAGGCCGGCGAGCAGGGCGTCGAGAGTGTCGGAGTCGGCCCAGCCGTTGACGGCGATGTCCCCGGTCGCCGACACGGTCACCTCGACGCGGTCCGGGCCGGTCACGTCGGCGAGACGGTCGGTCAGGTGGAGGAACTCCTGGTTGGTGGAGCCCACCCACGGCCGCTCGTGATCGATCAGGTCCTGCCGGAACGGGCCCGCGACCAGGAGATCGGTCGCGCTGAGCAGGGCGGCCACATGCTCGTCCGCTGAGGTTCGGAGGTACGCGTACTCGTACCCCGTGAACGTCATGACGGTGAGCCCGGCCCGCCGCACCCCGGCCGCCACCGCTGCCAAGCCCGCGGCCTGCTCGAACGGCTCCCCGCCCAGGAGGGTCACGCCGGAGGTGCCGGCCGCCACGACCCGGTCGACCAGGCTCTCCGGTGTGGTGGGCGTGCCGCCGCGCGTACCGAACAGGTGTGGGTTGAAGCAGCCGGCGCACCGGATGGAGCAACCCTGCACCCAGATCGCGCTGCGTTCGCCGGGCCCCTCGGCGGTGGTCCGCTCAAGGAAGCGGGCCACCCGCACGAGCGGCGTCTCAGACATCGACGATGCGCCCGAACGGCTGGTCATGGTCCTGCTGTGGCGCCGGAGCCGGTGCGGCGCAGGTCAGCCGGTCGCGGACAGCGACGAACTCGTGCGGGGCCAGCGACGCGGCGTCCGCGAACTCGGCGAGCGACGCGAAACCGCCCCGCGAGCCGCGGGCGGACACCGCTTGGGCGGCCCGCTCCGGACCGACGCCCGGCAGCGCGGCGAGCTGCTCCACCGTGGCGCTGTTGACCTCCAGCTGCGCGAAAGAAGCCGGCGGCGCCATGGGCGCGTGCTGCGCCGCAGTCGCCTGCGGGGGAACGGCATACGGCTGGGGCATCGATGGCTGGGCGCCGTAGAACTGGCCCGGCGGAGGCACGAGGCCCTGCACCTGGGGCGGAACCGGGCCGGGCGCCGGAACGCCGGCCCACGGCGCGACCTGTTGCGCGTACCACGGCTGGTGGCCGGCCCGCCATTGCAACCACGCGCTGTTGATGACCAGCGCGTGGACCACCGAGATCATCCAGACGATCAGCAGCGCCACGACGGCGAGGTCGGAGGCCACCGAATCCTTCGGCAGGGTCGGCCCGGTGAAGAACGCGGCGTTGGCGATGACGCTGTAGACGACGCCGGCGATCGACCACGCGTGGCGGCGCGCCCGGACGCCGACGTAGAGGAAACCGGCGCCGCTCAGGCAGCCGAAACTGAGGATCGGCAGAAGCACCCAGGCGCTGTGACCGAGCCGCCACGAGAGCCGCGCCGGGCCCTGCGGCTTCGGCGATGGTGGTGGGAAACCCTGGCTAGGCGGGGTCCACGTCACGGTTCACCTGCTGTTCCTGTGCGGTGTGGTGCTGGCGCGTGTAGTCGTCGGTGAAGGCGCTGGACTGCACCTTCCCGCCGATCAGATCTTCGAGGACGGCGATGTAGTCGAGGCAACGGTCACCGAGGATGTCGAGGGTCTCGGCGCTGACCGTGCCGTCGCCGTTGACGGTGACGACGATCCGTGGCTTGTTCATGACCGCTCCCGCTCCACCTCGAAGACCAGCCGGACGGCGTCGTCGGTGACCGATTCGGACTCCAGCCGGAGCCCGGCCGCCGGCGCCTGGTCGCGCAGCCGCTCCAGAACCGCCCGCTGCACCCGGCGCCCGTAGGCCTCGTCGACCGCGGTGACCAGCTCGACCGCCCGATCCTGCTGGATCCCGGTGAAGTGCGCGCCCCAGATGCCCTCGGCGTCCCGGGTGAACGTGGCGGACGCCTTCGTCTCACCCCAGACGGCGGTCAGCGTCTCGCCGGACGTGACGACGGTGGCGCCGGTGTCGCGCAGCGCCTCGCCCAGCAGGGTGACGTCGCGCATCCGGGTCCGGACGTCGCAGACACCGTCGGACTGCCCGGCGGCCCGGGCCTGAATGGCGGCCGCGCCGGCCATCGCCAACGGGACCAACAGCAGTGACACGCTCACGGGAGCCCCCCGTTCTTCGTCGGTGTGCGGACACCCTACCGCCCTGGTGCCCCCGGACGGTCGGTCAGATCCCAGTCATCGGTGCTGGTCGCGGACACGGCACGGTTGCGGGCCCAGGCGCGCAGACCGTCGATGCGCTCGGCCTGGGTCACACTGAGCGGGATGATGCTCATCACGGCGCGCACCAGATCGTCGCGGCTCAACGGCCGGCGCTCGGAGAACGCGTCGAACAGGGCGACCGTGACGGCCTGCTCGATCTCGGCGCCGGAGTAGCCGGTGGTCAGCCCGGCCAGCTCGCCCAGCAGATCCGCGCCGACCGGCAGCTCGCCCGCGGCCCGGGGATGGCGCAGCGCCCGCAGCAGGTGCACCCGCCACACATCCACCCGTTCCGCGCGGCTCGGCAGGTCGACGAAGAACGTCTCGTCGAACCGGCCCTTGCGCAGCAGCTCGGGTGGCAGCCCGTCGAAGTCGTTGGCGGTCGCGATCACGAACACCGGCCGGCTCTTCTCCTGCATCCAGGTGAGGAAGGTGCCGAAGACGCGGGCGCCGGTGCCGGAGTCGCCGGTCCCGCCGGCGAAACCCTTCTCGATCTCGTCGACCCACAGCACACACGGGGCGACGGCCTCGGCGATCCGCAGCGCGGTCCGCATGTTGTGCTCACTGGACCCGACCAGCCCGGAGAACACCCGCCCGATGTCGAAGCGCAGCAGCGGCAGACCCCACACCGTCGACATGGCCTTGGCGGTGAGCGACTTGCCGCAGCCCGGCACGCCGGTGATCAGGACGCCGCGCGGGGCGGGCAGGCCGTACTCGGCGGCCTCGGGCAGCCACGAGCCGTTGCGTTTGACCAGCCAGGACTTGAGATTGCCGAGCCCGCCGACGTCGTCGAGCACGGTCCCGGTGGTGATGAATTCCAGAACCCCCGATTTCCGTACGGTCTGGCGCTTCTCGTCGTGCACGATGTCGACGTCGCTCAGGTCCAGCACCGCATCGTTGGCCATCGCCCGCGCGTACGCGTTCTCCGCCTCCTGCATGGTCAGTCCGGCCGCCGCCGCGACGAACCGCTCCCGCCCCGCCTCGTCGAGATCCACCCGCAGCCGCCCGCTCCCGCTGTTCGAGCGGATCATCGCGTCCAGCAGCGCCCCGCGCTCCGCCTCGCCGGGCAGCGGGAAGTCGACGATCGTGATGTCCTTGGCCAGTTCGGTGGGCAGGCTCAGCACCGGCGACAGCAGCACCAGCGTCCGTGGGTGCCGCCCGGTCCGGAAGGCGTGCGCGATGTCCCGCAGCATCCGCACCACCTCCATGTTCTGCGGATACTGCCCGTCCACGGTGAGCGGGTGCAGGTCACGGAAGACGAACACGCCCGGCTCCTCGAGCCGGTGCACAATCTTGAGCGAGTCCATGACCCGCCCGGTGTTCGACCGGACCTCCCCGTCCGGCTGGATCAGCCCGCCGGTGATCGTCCACGACCAGACCGGGCGCGGCACCCGCACCAGATCCGGGTTCCCCGCGATCAGCGAGATCTTGTGCAGGGCACGCTGTTCCTCATGCGTCTCCAGGTAGAGCACCGGAAACCGGGCCTTGAGCAGCTGCGCGAACGTCTCCGGGAACGACCTCTTCACCGCGCTCACGTTAGCCCAGCCCCGATATGGTGACCGGATGCCGTCGCAGCACAGACGCGATCCGATCCGGATGGTGCCGCACCGGGCGGCCTGGGCGGACGACTTCGACCGCGAGCGCCGCCGGCTGACCGCCGTGCTCCGGCCGTGGCTGGCCGGCGACATCGAGCACATCGGCAGCACCGCGGTCCCCGGCCTGCCGGCCAAACCGATCATCGACATGGCCGCGCGGATCAGCGCCTACCCGGCCGGGGCCGCGGCGATCGCGCCGCTGGCGCGGATCGGCTGGGCGCACGCGCCCGAGCCCGGCGACGAGACCGGCCGCAAATGGAGCTTCTGCTTTCCGGACCCCGGCCTCCGGACACACCACCTGCATGTGTACGAGGAAAGCGATCCGCTGGTGCCGAAACTGATTGCCTTCCGTGACCACCTGCGCCGATGCCCCGAGGACGCCGCCGAATACGGCCGCCTCAAGACGGCGCTGGCCGCCGCCGACCCTCACGACCGGCCCCGTTACCGGGCGGGGAAGGCCCCGTTCATCGAGGGCGTGCTCGCCCGCCTCAACGACCGCTGACACCGGACCTCCTCGCCTGCCGCAGGATCAGGGCGATGTCGGCGCCCCACCCGTCGAGGACGTCGCCGTGACCCCGGTCGCGGGCCAGGCCGGCGACCGCCGGGAAGAGGCTCAGCGCACGACCGGGCAGCCGTCCCGGCTCCAGGGCGGCAGTCCACCGGCCGGGCAGCGGGTGGGTGGCCAGCTCCCAGGCCAGATACTTGTTGTACGGCCGCAGCCGCCCGTGCAGCGCGAACACCGTCGACAACAGCCACGGCACGCTCTCCAGCTCATCGAGCAGGCCGGCCGCCGCCGCACCGTCCCGGTGGCTCTTGACGGCCCGGTAGAGCTGGTTCACATACGCATCCAGGAAGTCCCGCGACCAGGCCCGCGTCTCCTCCGCCGTGGGGGTGGCCTGCCGCTCGACCAGGTCGGCGATGCCACCGCCGAGCCGGTCGAGCAGGACACGGGCGCCCCGGTAGCCATATCGTGGCCAGTGCACCGACGTGTCAGCCAGCGCTTCGACCGTGACCACCGCCTGATCCAGCTCGGACGATCGCACCCGCTGCCACCGGGCCAGCGCCGGCCCGGTCACCACGACGGTGACGTCACAGTCGGAGTGGGCGGTGACCATGCCCCGAGCGGCCGACCCGGTCAGCACCACCCCGCGCACGTCAGGGTCGGTCTCCGCGTCGGCCAACAGCCGGTCCAGCAGCGCACTCCCATCCATGCCCGCCATCGTGGCACGCCCCTACGACACTTTCCGGAGCCGCCCGATCGCCTCCCGGACGCGTACGCGGAAGAGGCCGTCGGCGACCGAAGGGACTCCCGTCAAGTCACGTCGCGTCAACCGGCCTCCGGATCTGCCGAAATGAGGTGCGACACGAGGTCGCACGAAGTGAGTGAGTACGTCGATTGGAGGTCGGGTTTGATGCCCGAGACGTAGCTCCCGGTCAGTATCTGAGATCGGTCCCCGCCCTGACGTGCGTGGCGAGTGATTGCCGGGTGCGGAGCTCAGGGAAAAGCCCAAGGGCGCCCATTCCGACTGGGTGTTACAGGTGAGGGGAAGGCCGAAAGGGTGAATATGGTGAACCCTCGTTGATGCCTCGTCACGGCAACTCTCCGGGTCGGACAGTAGTGCCGGGGAGACAAAGAGGCTGGCCGCTGGAAGTCGGCAGACGACGACCGAGGACTCTTCGACGGTCGTGTGGATACCGTCGCCTCCGGGGTTAAGAGGGCACCCGACCCGGCCGTGTCTCACGCGTGTGGAACGTGGAAACCCCGTTACGGTCCGCAGGATTTTCTGTGGTAGGCCGACCGTGAGGAGAGTTTAACTCCGTGATGGGAACAGGATGCCCAAGAAGCGAATGCCGGTGACTGAAAGGTGACAGGAAAACGGCGGCATCAACGACCGGTCCTCCGACCGGCCGTCGTCGTATAACTGGCCGGATATCGGGCCTGGTGCCCGGCTGCGAAAGCAGGCTGACGTGTGGCGGGTGAGTCTTTGACGACGAAGCACCGGAACCACCGGAACCGAAGGACAAGTTAGACACAGATGACGGCTTTTGCTTTCGATGTTGCGATGGCGGCCCTCGGAGTGAACGGACCTGAGGACGACTCACCGAACTGGGACAACGTCGCCTGGCGACGCCACGAGGAGAACGTACGGCGGCTACGAGGCAGGATCTTCAAGGCGACGAAGGACGGGGACTGGCCCCAGGTCAGGAACCTGCAGAAACTGATGCTGCGCAGCTGGTCCAACACGCTGGTCAGCGTGCGCCAGGTCGCGCAGCACAACGCTGGACGCGCGACGGCGGGCATCGACGGGCAGGTCGCGTTGACCTCCCCGGCACGCATGGACCTGGCGGAGCAGACACATCGCACCGCACAGTCGTTCATGCCGCTCGCGGTCAAGCGGGTATACATTCCGAAAGCCAATGGGAAACAGCGCCCGCTCGGCATTCCTGTCATCTCGGACCGCGTCCACCAGGCGCGGCACCGTAACGCCCTGGAACCCGAATGGGAGGCCAGGTTCGAGCCCAAGAGTTACGGGTTCCGGCCGGGCCGCAGCTGCCAGGACGCGATCCAAGTCATTCATGTGACGGCGTGCGGCGCGACCGCGCAACGCCTGTGGGTGCTGGACGCGGACCTCACCGCAGCATTCGACAAAATCGACCACGACCGTCTCCTCGCCACCATCGGGAATTTCCCCGGCCGGACCAAAATCCGGGGCTGGTTGAAAGCGGGCGTATTCGAGAAAGGTAAGGGATTTACCCCCACTGACGCGGGAACTCCGCAAGGCGGGGTCATTAGTCCCCTGCTGTTGAATATTGCATTGCATGGGTTGGAAGAGGCGGCAGGAGTCCGCAAAGAACGCAGCGATCCGCAGCGAACAAAACGTGGCTCCCCTTCGCTGATCAGATACGCCGATGACATGGTCGCCCTCTGCTACTCCAAGCAGCAGGCCGAAGACGTCAAAACGCGGCTCGCCGCATGGCTGGCACCGAGAGGTCTGACCTTCAACGAGGACAAGACGAGAATCGTCCACCTCGACGACGGGTTCGACTTCCTCGGGTTCACCGCCCGCCGACGCAACGGCAAGCTCCTGATGAAACCCAGCAAGGCCGCCGTCAAACGAGTCAGGCATCGCCTGTCCGCCGAGTTCCGGGCCCTGCGCGGCACGAACCCGGCGACAGTCCTCGCGAAGATCAATCCGATCGTGCGGGGCTGGGCGAACTACTACCGAGGGGCCGCATCGTCCATCGTGTTCGCAGCGCTGGACGTGCACCTGTGGCGGCTCACCTACAAGTGGGCCTGCCACAGCCATCCCCACAAGCCGAGACCCTGGATCGTCAACAGGTACTTCGGCCGGTACAACCCGGACAGGCAGGACCGCTGGGTGTTCGGCGACCGCAACAGCGGCGCCTACCTCCCCAAGTTCGCCTGGACGAAGATCGTCCGGCACCGGCTGGTCCGCGGGAACGCGTCTCCGGACGACCCCGCCCAGGCCGGCTACTGGGCCGAACGGCGCAGCAAGAACCAACCGCTACTCGACCGCAGAACCCTGCACCTGCTCCGCAGGCAGCACGGAACCTGCCCGATCTGCGGAGAGCTACTGCTGCACGCCGACCGCGAGCCACAAAGCCCACGCGAGTGGGAACAGTGGCACCGCACCGCCCGCAAGGCGATAACCAGACAAATCATCGCCGTCTACGGGAACGGCCTATCGGACGACGCCCGACTCGTTCACTCCTTCTGCCTCCGCCGAACCACCGGCGGACAGCAGGAACCAGCACCTCTGAACTCCTGAAATCGCCCGAGTGGCTTGCTTGAGCCGTGTGCCGCGACGAGTTGCACGCACGGTTCTGAGGGGGCCCCGGCGCAGCAATGCGTCGGGGCTACCCGACTACCTGCGCGTAGCGAAATCGAGGGGACCCGAGAATGCTTGCCCTCGCTCGGCGCTTGCGCTGGTCAATTGAACCACCAGACCGTCTGCAGGCCCGCTCGCTGAATGGCTTGCTCCGCTTCGGAAACCGAGTGGCTGGCAACTACAACGAGGACGCCTCCGGTACCCGGCCGATCGCGGGCGAGAGCCGCCGCCACACGGGAGGCAGGCTGCAACAGGCGACCGTTGTCACCCAACGACGGGTAAGTATCGGCGACCGCCACGAGGGTTCCGCGCTCACCGGTCAGAGTTCCATAAAGTGCGACGAAGTGCCCCACCTGCCACTCTGGAGGTGGCCCGTCGGAGTCATCGCCGGTGTTCAGATAGTGTTCCAGGGCTGTCGCACTTTGACTTCCCCAAAGCCGGGCGGTGTCGACATTTGCGATTACCGTCGCCGGAACCTTCAGGGTTCAGCAACGTGGCGACGGACTCCGCCGTCCAGGTCCCCGATGCCGGGATACAGCACAACGGGGACATCTCTTCGATCGCCTTGCCGAGGCGAAACGCCTGCGTCCCTGCTTCCCAAGGGCTCGCCGCCTGATCCAGTCGCCGCGTCGCGAGCGGATCCACCGGATGAGGGCTCTCGCCAGGTGGCCTCCCACCGGGCAGATCGCGCGGCCACAGTGCGCTGCGCGCTGCCTTCGCCAAATCGATGACCGAGCCGGTACCACCGTAGGCCACGGCAGTTCCTGCGGCTATTGCCAGACTGCCCAGAAATGGGCCGCAGAGTTGGTCCGGCTGCGGCAGTGCACGAGCGTGTTCGTGCAGAAATCGGTCTGCGCCGGGAAGTAGCCGCACTCGGGCGAGTAGGCCAGCCAGATCAGACACGATCGATACCTCCGATGAGGGGTTAAGCGGGATTCCTCTCCGCAGATCATGGAGCGTACGCTTTTGAAGAATCATCACCTTCCGTGATCTGTGCGCTACGCGGCGTTGCTGTTTGGCCGACGCGGCCAGCGCGCGGACACGGCCGATGAGAGCGCGTTCAAAATGGCGGTTCGTCGACTCTCCACAGATCGGCGAACTGATATATAGGGTGCCGATAGCGCCATCTCGCGTCATTTGAAGGCGAATGCGGTTTCCGGCGAGGCCCACTTCAGGACTCATATGTTATGGAACGCCAGGCGGAGAAGGCCCACTCGGCGTTGTCGGTGTCCTCGCTGTGGAACCGGGTCACCAGATATCGAGTTGAGTCAGTGCCGGTGAAGCTATAGCCCCAAAGGGCGTACCGAAGACCTTCGCCGGGGTCGCGGTAGAACCACGCGGCTCGCACGCCGACCCCGTTGCTACCGCCCTCGCTGACCTTGCCGGTTGGGTTCAGCGGCAGTTCGCGCTCAATGTCGGCAAGGACATCGAGGGTTGTCGCGCAGCGGTAGTCATCCCCTGGGAAAGCACGCATGCTCTTGCCGGCAGCGCGCCAGGCGGCCATCGCACCATCCGTGTGGTCTTCACGCCATTCCTTCGGAAGCTGGATAGACCAGCCGTCACCGAGCGACCTTCGCATGTTTCGAGTGTGCCAGCGGTTTGGATCGGTTTGCACAACTGCCCCAGAGGACGCGCGCTGGGTCCCGTCGCTGCCCGCGCCCAACGCGGGCGGCCCTTGACGAAGGGCCGAGGCCAGGAGCCGTCGGGTTCAACAGGCGAGCCCGGGAAACGGGCCCGGATCGATCCAGGCCCGTTTCCCGACCCGGCACCTGTCTTCGGCGCCGACGTCTTTACCGCGGTACAGCCAGGGGGCTTACCGGAAAGTCCACGTCTGCCCCCATGCCCAGACGTCATATTGACCGTCAATCGCAATCTGCCCCCGTGACTGTTGATTATCCAAATAGTCAATGATCACTCGGTCTCCCCAGCAAGTCATCTTCTTGCCTGCCCCGAGCAATATCGTCGGGCAACTGTCCGCCGGGGCCTTCAGGGAGCCTTCGCTCCACAAAGTCAGCCAAGCCTGAACGTAGTGTCCGGTTGACGTGTGATTGGAGATCAGCACATAGGGCTTGGCCGCGGTGGCAAGGGGATTGGTCGATTCGAGTACGGCGATCGAGCAAGCCTGCCAGTACACACCCGCGACCGGCGACTCCCGCGTCGCACCGCAGTGACTTGCGAAGTAGCTTTCGTTCCATCCTCCGGCCAAAGCCGGATTGCCCAGACCTACTATCGCGAACAGAACGACGCCGACCATGATGGCGGAGCGCCGAGCCCAGGATTTTATGACCGTCATCCTCACCCCTACTTTGACTGGCTGACCGGGACACTCACCATCGACCCTCCGCAGAATGACCGGGTCGACAGTTGATCCGCGAACCGAAGATCGTCGCCTGCACATATTTGCATACATCTCACCCTGGCGATAGGTGTCGGTCATTGCGTAAAATATTAGGTAATGTCGTGGTTGAGGCACGCCTGGTCATCTCCCACGTCGAGCTGTTCGGGTGGCCGGCCGCGCCCCAACCATCTCAGCGGCGTTCGATGTGCGCTCGACCTACTGGCCGGCCAGCCGCGAAACCGGTCCAGCCTTCCGCCCGGCGTACTGATCCGCCGGTGTGCGTGCCTGGCTCAGCCTCCGGAGGAGGTGTCGCCGCCGACGGTCGTGGAACCCCCGCTGGAGCGGCCGACGACATTGGTCTTCACCGTGCCGTTGGACACCGCGCCCGTGGCGGGCAGCTGGAACGCCCGCCGGCTCGCCCGGTCACCGGCCGGGAAGTAGTCGCCGCCATCAAGGTAGGTGCCGACCGGGTAGCCACGCGAGTACGTGGGGGAGTGCCAGATGAAGTAGAGGCCGCTGTCCTCCTCGGCGCAGGACTCCTCCTCGACGACCATGCCCTCCTCGTCGGCGCAGTAGAACACCGCCTGGTCCATGGGCTCCTCGGTGGGCGCGATCGTGACCGGCTTGGCCGCCGGCTTGACCGGAGCCGTCGTGGGCGCCGTGGTTACCGGCAGCTCGGAATCCTCCGCCTCGGCAGCGGCGTCGTAGGTGTAACCAGAGTTGTCCGCTGACTCCCACTCATCCGGCGAGGAGCTGTCGCAGGCCGCGGCGCCGCCGGCCGCCAGCGACAGGAACGTGGCCGTCAGAACGACCTGACGGGAGCTGATGCGCCGGCTTCTCACCGAGCGGACTCGCTGATCAAACTCATGGCTGCAGGCTAGTTGGCCAGCGCCAACCCACGCGATCTGCCGCTAACGGGCGGCGCAGGCGCGAGCCACCGACGACGATGTCACACACCGTGACGGGAGCGGGCCGGGTTCGGCATCCGACTTGCGGTGACATGCCGGTGAAGCAGACGCGCGAGGGCGGCGGCGTCACTACGACCGATCATGGCGGCGACGGTACTTCACCAGCGTGCGAGCCGTTGAAACGCGGCTGTCCGCGCCGTCGTTACGTCGGGGCCGGGGCGTTCAGCCGATCGTCAGTAGTGCTTCGGTCGTGTCGATGACGGCGGGGACGCCGATGGGGACCGGCGGTCGTCCGGGGCCGATCAGCAGGTCGGCCAGCACCGGTACGCCGAGGGCGTGCAGGTGGTCGGTGAGGACGTCGTCGAGGTTCCAGTCGCGGTCGACGAGGCCGTCGAAGCCGGTGAAGTGGCCGACCGCTATGCCGCGGATGCCCTGGAGGGCGCCCGCACGGATCAGGTGGGTCAGTTGCCGGTCGACTTGGCCCAGGCCTTGGGTGCGTTCGCCGGTGAGCAGCAGGATCGCGCCGTCGAGGCGGGGCAGGCCCGCGCCGAGCATCGCCCGCAGCGCGCCGAGGCTGCCACCGAGCAGAACACCCCGGGCTCGGCCGGGCACCCAGCACTCGCCCGTGAGCCGCAGCGGGCTGGGCTGGACTTCTCCGTCACCGTGGTAGCCGACCAGGCCGCACTCACGCCATAGTTCCAGGTGGACGAAGGTGGCGCCGCCCGTACCGATGATCGGTTTGGGGTCGGCGCGTACGGCATCGAGGTCGAGACCGTCGAGCAGGCGGTGATCGCCGTCGTCGAGGACGACCGCCCGGACCGCCGGGTCGCGCAGGGCCTGGTTGAGCAGGGTGGTGTTCATCAGCACACCGCCGAGTCGGCGGTCAGCCGGCCCGCGTCCGCGTCGAGCGTCGCCGCAACGCCCAGTGGAAGACACACCTGATCCGCACGATGTCCAAAGGGCAACCCGCCGAGAATCGGCACGCCGAGGCCGCCCAGACGTTCGCGGATGACGGTCGCGGCCTGGTCGGGGCCCGGATCGGCAACGCTCGGGTCGAGCCCGGTGAGATCACCGATGGCGACACCGCGGATCCCGTCGAGCAGCCCGGCCCGCAGCATGCCCCAGAGCATCCGGTCGAAATGCGGGTTCTGCGGACCTTCGAGGCAGAGGATCACGCCATCGAGACGCGGCAGCCCGGCACCGAGAAAGTTGCTCAGCGCACCGGCGTTTCCGCCGACGAGGATCCCCGTCGCCCGGCCCGGGACGGTCACCGGGGAAGGTTCGGCACGCAGAGTGAGCGGGCCGGTGTCGAACAGCAGCTGCCGGCACGACTCGTCGGTGCGGCCGCCGGTGCCCACGCAGCCGTGGACTCCGGCCAGGCCGGTCGCCGTCCACAGGGCGATGTGCAGATTGGTGATGTCGCTGAACCCCACGACCGGCTTCGGGTCGGCGCGGACCGCGGCCAGGTCCAGGCCGTCCACGATCCGGTACGCCCCTGCGCCGCCGGTAGCCGCGACGACCGCCCGCACCCCGGGATCGCGTAGGGCATCGTTGACATCGGCAAGCCGGTCCTCGTCGCGGCCGGCCAGGAAACCACGCCGGTCGAGGGCATGCCTACCGAGCTCGGGCCGCAACCCCCAACCCGCCAGCGTCGCCACGACCTGCTCGGCCCACTCCGCGCCGGGGAAACTGGCCGGCGACACGACACGGACCCGATCACCTGGTCGCAGCCTCGGCCCTCGCACCCGCCGGAGACTATCCGCCGCGACCTCGCCACTGCCACCCACCCGCCGACCGCAGCCGCTCACCCGCGTGGGAGCCGGTCAACTGGCGGTGCCGGTGCCCCGGATCGGCTGGGTGGCGGGGGCGGTGCGCTGGAGGACGATGATGCGGCCGCCGTTGTAGACCTGGCGGAAGCCCATCTGGTCGAGCTGTTTCATGATCTGGGGGATCTCGGTGCGGCCGATCGGGCAGCTCGGGTTCCAGATGTCGACGACGGCCCAGTCGCCCTTGTCGACGTTCGAGCCGATCAGGGTCACCTCGTTGGTGGGCAGCAGCGGGATCAGCAGGTTGTTGCTGGCCCGTACGGTGACGCCCTTCGGGATGCGCTCCAGGGCGTCGGTGGCCTCCGCGACCACGGTGGCGTTGTTGAACGGGGCCGCTGTCCCCTCGTACCAATCGACGATTTTGTGATTTTGAAGGTCCTGGACGGCGAAGAAGATGAACACCGGTGCGGCGATGGCGGCCATGACGGTCGCGGTGCGGAACTGGTACCAGGGGCGTTTCGGTTCCTCGGCGGGTGTGCTGCGGGGCGCCATCGCCAGGTCGGGGTCGGGGCCCAGGCCGCGGGCCCGGTCGACGAGGCTGCCGATCCGGCGGAAGCCGTCGGCGACCGCGGCGAACAGGATCGGGATGAGCGGCATGTCGTAGTAGAGGTCGGAGGACCACTGGGTGTTGCGCGACGACAGCATCCGGCTCAGCATCACCGGCGCGATCATCAGGATCAGCGGGGACGCGAGCGCCGCGAAGCCGACCGGGATCAGCAGTTGTTCCCAGGTGGTGAGCTTGGCGGGCTCGTCGGTCATCAGGTTCAGGATCTCGAGCGGGTGCGTGATCATGTACGGGATGCCGGCGAAGATCCCGTCCGCGTGCAGGCTGGCCTGGTAGTCCTTGGCGTAGGTGAAGCCGCCCGGGTTGAGGTTCGGGATGATGAACTTGAGTGTCACCAGGAACCACGAGGCGCCCCAGGCGATCAGGAACCCGCCGTGCTTCCACCGCCGGTTGAGCAGCGCGTAGAGGCCGAGCATGGCGCACAGGAGGCCGCCGTCCTCCTTGACCGTGACGAGCGCCGCGAACAGGATCGTCGCCTGCGTCCACTTCCCGGCGAGCATCCGTTCCAGGCCCCAGGCCAGGAACAATGCGCCGAACATCACCTCGTGAACCGGGAAGGCGACGGTGCCGAAGACGGCATGACTGCACAGGTACGCGATGAGCATCCCGGTACCGACCGCGATGCCGTGGCGGCGGCGGAAGATGTGGTAGATCGGGATGCCGGACAGGCAGATCAGGACGATCTGGGCGTACACCAGGGTGATCGCCGAGTCATGGATCCACACCAGCGGCGCGAGCAGGGCGAAGACCGGTGAGAAGTGGTCGCCCAGCTGCACGTACCCCTTGATCGGCACCATCGGCCAGCCGCCGTGCGCCCAGCCCTGCACAGCCTGGTAGAAGATGCCCAGGTCACACGCGCCGACACTGAGGGCGTCGTATTGGGCCTGCGCCCACCGGGCGAACAGATAGATCGCCACCCCGACGATCCACCCGCAGGGGGACAGGAGCGTCCGGATCGCGGTGTCCCGCACTCTGATCAGCACGGATGCACAACCTAGTAGATCTCCTCGAGGCCGCTCGGCGGGGGCATGCAAGGGTTATCCCGCTTGCGTGGTTCGGCCGATATGTGTGGGCATATCACGACCGGAATGGGTCACCCGCGATCTACCCCTGTCTATCTACCGCTCAGTAGCGTCCGCTGGTGAAAGCCGTTAGGGGGACGACGGCTCCTTTCCAGAACCGACCGAAAGGGAACAGGGGACGTGAGACTCCGAACGATCTCCGGCGTGGGCACCCTCGCGCTGACCGTCACCACGCTCGCCGCCTTCGGCACGCCCGCCACGGCCGCCGAACCGACCGGCGCCATCCGGCAGGCGAACTCGCCCGACGCCATCGAGGGCAGCTACATCGTCGTGCTCAAGGACGGCACCACCAGCACCCTCGGCAGCCGGGCCGGGAAACTCGCCGGCAAGTACGACGGCGCCGTCGAAGAGGTGTACGCCAGGGTCCTCAAGGGCTTCGAGGCGCGCATCGACGCCGGTGACGCCGCCCGGCTGGCCGCCGACCCGGCCGTCGCCTACGTCGAGCAGAACCAGATCATCCGGCTGGCCGAGGGCACACAGACCGGCGCCACCTGGGGCCTCGACCGCATCGACCAGGAGAGCCTGCCGCTGTCGACCACCTACACCTACCCGAACACCGCGTCCGGCGTGCACGCCTACATCATCGACACCGGCATCCTGACCACGCACGGCCAGTTCGGCGGGCGCGCGGTCAGCGGCTACGACTTCGTCGACAGCGACAGCGACGCCACCGACTGCAACGGCCACGGCACGCACGTCGCCGGGACGGTCGGCGGATCGACGTACGGCGTGGCCAAGGCGGTGCAGCTGGTCGGCGTCCGGGTCCTCGACTGCGACGGCAGCGGCACCACGGCCGGCGTCATCTCCGGCGTCAACTGGGTGACCAGCAACGCGATCAAGCCGGCGGTCGCCAACATGAGCCTCGGCGGCAGCGCCAGCACCACCCTCGACACGGCGGTCGCCAACTCGATCGCGGCCGGCATCACGTACGGCGTCGCGGCCGGCAACGACAACGCGAACGCCTCCTCCTACTCCCCGGCCCGGGTCGCCAGCGCCATCACCGTCGGCGCCACCACCAGCACCGACGCCCGCGCCAGCTACTCCAACTACGGCAGCAGCCTGGACATCTTCGCGCCGGGCTCGTCGATCACCTCCGCCTGGTACACCAGCACCACGGCGACAAGCACCATCAGCGGTACGTCGATGGCCACCCCGCACGTCGTCGGCGCCGCCGCCCTCGTACTCCAGGACAACCCGTCCTACACCCCCGCACAGGTCGCCTCGGCGCTCACCTCCAACGCGGTCAGCGGCAAGGTCACCAGCGCCGGAACCGGCTCACCCAACCTGCTGCTCCAGGTCGGCGACAGCGGTGACGGCGGGGGCGAGACCCCGGCGGGATGCACCGGCACCAACGGTACGGACGTCGCGATCCCGGACGCCGGATCCGCGGTGACCAGCTCCATCACCATCTCCGGTTGCGGCCGGTCCGCCTCCTCCACCTCCACCGTGGCGGTCGACATCACCCACACGTACCGGGGTGACCTGGTCGTCACCCTGGTCGCGCCGGACGCCTCCACCTACACCCTGAAGAGCAGCAGCAGCTCGGACAGCGCCGACAACGTGCAGACCACCTACACGGCGAACCTGTCCAGCGAGGCGGCCGACGGCACCTGGCAGCTGCGGGTGCAGGACGTCTACTCGTCCGACACCGGCACCATCGGCTCCTGGACCCTGACGGTCTGATCTCCCCACGTTCACCGAACGGCTCGGCGGGTGTTCGCCGGGCCGTTCCCTTCCGGGTGACAGACTCTGCTGTATGGGGTTGTTCACGCTCGCGGAAGCACGTACCGAACTGGCCCGGCTGCGCCCGGTCCTCGACGAGGTCATCACCCTGCGCGCCGACATGGTCGAGCTGTCCGCAGCCCTGGTCCCCGGTGGCGAGCCGACCAGGCTGGGCGGGCTGCCGGAGCGCAAGGCCGCCGAGGCCCGCCTCAACGAGCTGATGACCGAGATCCAGGAGACCGGCGCCGAACTCAAGGGCGTCGCCCCGCTGCTGGTCGACTTCCCGGCCGACCTGGACGGCGTCCCGGTCCTGCTGTGCTGGCTCGAAGGCGACACCGACATCACCTGGTACCACCGCGCCGACCTCGGCTTCGCCGGCCGCCGCCCGCTTCCGGACGACGCCGCCTGAGACAGGAATCGCCGACGTGGCATGGCGGGTGTCGGTTCAGCCGTTCTCGGTGAATCCGGCGATCTGTCGCAGCCGGGTGCGAACGATCGCCGCCTTGCCGTCCTCGCCGAGCTTGGCCAGGACGTTGGCGAACACCAGTCCGGCCCGGAACGACAATGCCTCGAATTCGTCCGGTGTCCGTGCCATCAAGAGTTTGTAGATCCGAAGCGATTCGATCGCGCAGCTCAAGGCCTGGCGTAGATTCCTCTGCGCCATCGTGCACAGGTCCGCATACGTCATCAACGATTTCGCGAGATCGGCAAGGTGGGCCTCCGGATTCTGCCGTGCCAGCCCGCGGATGATGTCAGTCGCCTCGTCCGCCACGGCAAGTGCCATGGGCCAGTCGCCCTGGTGGCTGAGCCGCTGGCCGAGGATGTGCAACGAAGTCGTGAGGAGCGGCAAGTGGGCACCGGGGTCGTCGGTGGCCAACCGCCGGGAGATCGTGGTGGCCTCTCGAGCCGTTGCCAGGGCCTGTCGGCGCAGACCGATCCGGACCTGTGAGTTGCTGAGGTTGCACAACGACTGTGCGAGGTCAGAGAGATGCGGCACGGGATTCGCGGTGACCAGGTCACGGTGGATCGCCGCGGCCTCCTGAGCCGCCGCTAGCGATTCCGCCACACGATCCGTCTCCAGGTACTGGACGCTGAGATTGCTCAGCGATACCGCCAGAGCCTGCAGGTGGACGGCAGGATGGCTTTCGGCGAGACGCCGCTGAATGGCGTTCGATTCCTCGACCAGCGTGATCGCTCGTTCGTGATCGCCCAGCCGTGAGACGAACAGCCCCAGATTGGCCAGCGATGCCGCCAGGCCGGGTAGGTGGGAGCCGGGGCGGAGATCGGCCAGACGCCGCCGGATGGCCAGCGCCTCCTCCGCCGCGGCCACCGCCTCGTCAGACCGGCCCTGAGCCGCGAGATGTGCCCCGAGATTGTTCAGCGACAGCGCCAGTTGTTCGAGGTAGACGCCGGGGTTGTTGTCGGCGAGCCGTCGGTAGATCTCCGCTGCTTCACCGGACGCGGAAACGGCCCGCTCTCGGTTACCCAGTGCGAAGAGCGTGTTGCCGAGGTTGGTGAGGCACAGGGCGAGATCGGGCAGGTGAGTGGCTGGGGCGATGGTGGCCAGTTCGCGGCAGAGCGCCGTGGCCGTCTCCGCCGGTGACACCGCCTCCGCACTACGGCCCAGGCGTGACAAGCGGTTGCCGAGATTGTTCATCGACATGGCGAGGTCGGAAAGGTAGGTGTCGGGGTCGTCGTCGGCGAGCCGGCGACAGACCGCGACGGCTTCCTCCGTCGCGGCGAGGGCCCCGTCAAGGCGGCCCACCTCGGTCAGGCGATTACCGAGGCCGATCAGCGAGGCGGCCAGATCGGGCAGGTGGGTGCCGGGATCGTCGGAGGCCAGACCGCGGAAGATGGAGACGCCTTCCTCCGCTGCGGTGAGAGCCTCTGTGAGGCGGCTCAGCCGTGCCATCTGGTTGCTGAGATTGACCAGTGAGCCCCCGAGATCGGCCGCATGTTCCGCCGGGTTCTCCGCGGCGAGGTCGAGATAGCCGGCGGTGGCCTGCTCCGCGGCGGCCAGGGCCTCGTCGTGCCGTCCGGCATTGTCCAGTCGCCACGAGTGTTCGGCGTGGAGGGCGGCGCATATCGAGGGGTCGCTGGCGTGGGCGAGGCGGTGGCGGGTCAGGTGGCTGCTGATCGAGGCGGCGGCAAGATCGAAGTCGGCGTGCCGTTCGAGTGGCAGATGCGGCTCGAGGGCCTCGAGGACGGACACGTCGATCTCTGGGATCGATACGAGGCGGGCCAAGGTGGCGCCGCCCGTGGAAGTGATCAGCTCGGGATGACGGCGTATGAGGGGGTACAGCACGTCGTCGGCGATGTGCGGCCACCGGTGAGCCGCTTCCACCAGAGTGTTGATCATGCCGATGATCCATCCGGTTGGATCTCCGCCTTCCAGGAGGGCTCCGGGGGCGGTCAGGGTCCAGTCGTCGGTGAGAAGGGCGAGATCGTCGTCGAGGTCGTGACCGGGTGTGGACAGGGCCAGGAAGTCCTCGGCCAGGCGGTCGGGGAGCAGTGGTTCCAGGACGGTGCGCCTGTCGGCCGGGGGATAGCAGATCTTGTGGTCGTCGATGAGCTGGTCGGCGGTGGGCGGGTCGCCGGCCAGGGCGACCTGGATGAGGGCCTGCCGGGCGTCGGGGCGGGGGAGTGACCCGGCCAGGACGGCGACGTAGGCGGTGCGCTGCATGGCGGTGGGCGCGGTGGTCAGCGGGTTTTCGCGCCGGGCGTGCAGTTCCTGCCAGTGGGCCTGTTCGCGGCCGAGCAGGTAGGCCGAGACGGCATGCGGATGTGCGGGCGGGTCGCTGCCGTGGCGGTGGGCGTCGACGGCCGCCAAGGCGGCCATGTGCACGGCCAGGACCTGCGCGAATCCGGGAGCGGTCAGATCGGGGGCGGGCCACGGTCCGGGGTACGCCGGATGCAGCGCCTTGCCGAAGTGGGCCGCGGCCGTGGTGAACAGGGCGAGGCGGTCGTCGTCGCTGTCGGCGGCCAGGGCGGGGAGAGCGGCCGAGGAGGTTTCGACGCCGTCGGACTCGGCCTGTTTGGCGACCGCCTGCCACCAGTAGCCGGAGGAGCGGGACAGCAGCAGCACCCGTACGGTCGTGCCGGCCCGGGCGTGGAGTTGCCGCAACTGGGTGAGCAGGGCCTGTAGCGCTGAGACGGGCCAGCGGTCGGCGTAGTCGACGACTGCCAGCAAGGCACCGCTGGGCAGATCGACGCGGGAGCCGGGGACCGGTGTCGCGGTGTGGGTGACCGCCCACACCGTCCAGCCCGAGGTGGCGCATTGTTTCGTCACCTCGGCGGCCAGGCGGGTTTTGCCCTGGCCGCCGGCGGCGTGTATCAGGCGGGCCGCCACCGGATCGGGGCCGGTGATCCACGTGCCGAGTTCGTCGAGGGTGCGGGTGCGGCCGGTGAACGGCACGACCTGGTGGCGGGCCAGCAGCAGTCGGCTCGGCTGGGCTCGGGCCCGGTCGGCGGTGAGTTCGGCGGCCTCGACGATGGCCGGAGCGACCCGGTACGGCCGTGGGGACGGGTTGACCGTTACGTCACCGCCGACGTCCGTGATCTGGACGACGTCGCCGAAGACGACGCTGCCGGTCACCACCTGGCCGGACGGTCGCGGTCGCCATCGACGAAGCATGCGGCCCATTGTGGACCCTGCCGGCCGGACCGCCCATACGAAAGCCCGGCCCGGCAGCTCAGCCCGGCGGGCGCGGCACAGGCGTGAGTGGGCAGCGCCTCGCGGGGTGGCCACGGTTCTGTTCGCCGCCCGTACGAAATAGGGGGGAAGGTCTTGCTGCGCTCTGGGTGAGAGATAAGTGGGGGTTTCTGCTTGACGCGGCGGTTCAGTGCGATGAAGGGGTGCCGGGGTTTTGCCGAGCTCCGGACCGCAAGGGGGCCGGCCGGCGGCCGTGTGTGGGATCGGCCGCCGGTGGGGGCGGTCTCAGCCGTGATATGTCAGCGAGATCACGTCCCGGCGGCGCTGGCCGAGATACCAGTCGCTCGACTCGGTCGGGTCGAAAGTGTGCCGGAGCAGGCCCTTCTCGCCCATCGGCAGCTCGGCCAACACCTCACCGCGCGGAGAGACGATCATGCTCGGGCAATGCTGCGCCGGATCGGGGATGTTTGCGGAAAGCACGAAACGCTGGTTCTCGGCGGCCCGGCTGACCAGGTGGGAACGCCAGACACCGTCCGGCTCGCGCGGATTCGTGGCGTTGGTCAGATAGACCAGGAAACGCGCGCCGGCGGCGGCCAGATGCTGCCACTGCTCCGGGAAACGGATCTCCCGGCACAGCTGGATCGCCGCGGTGACACCGTGCACGGTCGTCGTCTCCAGGCGGTCACCCGCCGTCATTCGGTCGCGCTCGTTCATCGCCAGATTGATCTTCCGGTAGACGTGCGGCGGGCGGTCGGGGGAGAGATGCAGGGCGGCGTTCGACCAGCCCCGCTCCTCGGGCAGCACGGACCCGCAGAACACGTGCGCCTTCCTCTCCCGGGCCAGGCCGGCGGCCTGATCGACAGCGTCGCGGACCTCCACGGGATCGAGCGTGTCCAATGGCGACAGGTCCTCGGCATAGCCGGAGAGCATCCCCTCCGGGAACAGGACCACGTCGCCGGGCCGGGCCTCGGCCAGGACCTCACGGTAGGTAGCCAGATTGGTGGCGACGTCCCAGACGGTGGGGACCTGGGCGATCAAGACGGACATCTGCACGCCGACATTCTGTCGTACCCGAGGTCTAACCTTCGTGGTCCAGTGACCGAAGCGGGGAGATGCCGTGCTGCCGAACGAGGACACGTGGGTGCTGCCGACCGCCTGGCGCGAGGGCCTGCACCCACGCCAGGGCGGGATCGCGGTGCCAGCGGAGGCTCCCGGCGACGCGGCCGAGCTGCTCACCGCCCACCTGGCCTCCGAACGCGCCGTCCGGCTGCGGGAGAAACGGGCTCAACGCCCGACGACCTATAACCCTGATCTGTACGCGGTGGGCCAGCGACATCTGGCCGCCCTGGGCGGCGACACCGACCCGATCGGCGCCGCGGTCGCCGTGCTGCTGGGGGCCGGGCGCTCGGGCGAGCACGGCCGGCTGCTCGCCGACCTGTGGGTGACGCGCGCCGGAGCCGCCTTCGCCGCCCGGGCGGCCGTGGAGGCGACCCTGCTGTATGCCGGCGGCCGATTGTGGAGAGTGGACCCGGACACCACCGAGGACACCTACGAGTCGGTGTGGCGCAACGACGACCTCTACGGCCTGTACGGCAACCTCAAAGCCGTGCGGGCGCACCTCGCGGCGGCCCCCACCGGGGAGTACGAGCAGGCCGTCGACGTCCTGGCCGGCTACCGTTCGGAGCCGGCCGGCCGGATCGTCACCTCCTACCTGGCGCCCACCCGCACCGATTGGGTGGACGCGGACTGCGCGGCCGCCGCCGACTGGGTCACCGATGAGACCCGGCCCCTGGTCAGCCTGCTCGTCCTGGCCGCGAGCACCACCGGCCACCTGGAGGCGCTGCACGGCGTCGCCCCGGACACACTGTTCACGTTCCCGCGGATCGCCGAGGCCGGCACCGTCCTCGACGGGGTCGGCCCGGCCGCCGCGCCGTACCTGGACCAGCGGTTCTACCGCGACCTGTTCCGGTTCCAGGACGACCGGTGGCGCGACCGCGATCGGCTCCCACCGCCGGTGATCAAGCTGATGGCGCAGATCCCGACCGACGACGCGTTCCGGATCGTGCTGGCCGCCGCCCTCGACGGCGCCCGGCACCGCCCCGGCCAGCTGCTCAAGTCCGGGGTGCTGAGCCGCTACCCGGTGCGGGCGCTGCGGATGCTCGCCGAACGCGACGACGCGGTGTCGTGTGACCTTTTCGGTGGCATCGTGCTCACCCGGCCCGAGCTGGTTCCGCACCTGCCCGCCGAGATCCGGGGCACTGCCGCGGAGCTCCTCGAAAGCGGCGGCGCCGGTATCGGCGCCGGCTGGGCGCACCTGCTGGACACGGCCAACTGGCAGCATCCGATCGACAGCGCCGACGACGAGAAACGGGCCGTCGTCGCGCTCGCCGCCATCCCCACCGAGGAGGCGCTCACCCTGGTGGTGGACCGGATCGACGGCAAGCACTACCTTCCGGCGTTCCTGACCGCCGCCAAACGCGACCCGCGGCTCGCGTTGCGTGTGCTGGCGTCCCGCGACAGCCTCGGCGTGCTGCTGCGCAACCACGTGCTCGCCTACCCGGGCGCGGTCGCCGAGGAACTGCCGGCCCTCGACCCGGCGGCCCTCGCCCGGGTTGAGGCGATCACCGGGCCGTTGTCCGGTGGAAGTGGTGGTGCGCCGCCGGTGCTCGCCGGGAAGCTGTCCCGGGTGCCGGGTCTGCCGGAGTGGCTGGTCGTGGCCCTGCTGCCGGCGCCGGCCCTGCGCGACGGCGGTGACCGGCTGCCCGAGACCGCGGTCCGCCGCCTCTGCGAGCTGATCGCCCTCTCCAAGATCGGTTCGCCGCGGCTGGAGATCGCCGAGATCCGGGACCTTTGCGAGCCCCGGGACCTGGGCGTCTTCGCGTGGGCGATCTTCGAGCAGTGGCGGGCCGCCGAGTTCCCGCCGAAGAACAACCTCGCCATGGTGGCGCTGGCCGCCCTCGGCGACGACACCGTGGTGCCCGAGCTGACCGCACTGTTCCCCGGATGGGCGACGGCGAGCGGGCGCGTGCGTACCGGCATGGATGTGCTCGCCGCCATCGGCACCGACGTGGCGCTCACCCACCTGAGCCGGCTCAGCCGCAAGGCGAGGACCGAAGGGTTCCGGCGGTTCGCCAGGCAACGGCTCGACGGTGTCGCCGTGGTCCGCGGGCTGACACCGGAGCAACTCGCCGACCGGATCGTGCCGGAGTTCGGGCCGGCCGTCCTGGACTACGGGCCACGGCGGTTCACCATCGGCTTCGACGAGCAGCTGCAACCGTGGGTGGCCGGCGAGGACGGCCGGCGGCTCGCCCGGCTGCCCCGGCCCGCCAAGACCGACGACCAGACCCTGGCCGGCGAGGCGTACCGGCGGTTCACCGACCTCAAGAAGGAGGCCAAGACGGTCGGCGCCGAACGGATCCGCGCGATCGAGGAGGCGATGGTCACCGGCCGCCGGTGGACCGGCGCCGAGTTCCGCCGCTTCCTCGTCGACCACCCGTTCATGTGGCAGCTCACCCAACGGCTGCTCTGGGCCAGCTTCGACGGGCCTTTCGACCAGCCGGGGCCGGTCGTGTTCCGGGCCGCCGAGGACCGCTCGTTCGCCGACCTCGACGACAAGGCCTGGAACCTCGACGACGCCGCCACCGTCGGGGTGGCCCATCCATGGCACTTCGCCGCCGACCAGCCGTCGTGGGCCGAGATCCTCACCGACTACGCGATCATCCAGCCGTTCCCACAGGTCGGCCGGGAGTTGTACACACCGTCCGAGGTGACGCTGGAGTCATTCGTCGGACAGCCGGTCACCGGCCGCAAACTGTTCACCCTCAGCTCGCTCGGCTGGCGGTTCGGCCACGGCCACACGTCACTGGAACGGGCGGACACCCAGATCCGGTACGCGCCCGGCTACCACTGGCAGGACCCCGACCAGCCCCAGCACGTCACCGGCGTGACCACCGGTGACCTCGACCCGGTCGCCTACTCCGAGGTGGCCCGCGACCTCCGCTACCTCACGACTGCCTAGGGTCCGCTGATGACGACACGGGAAACGGCCCTCGCCACCATGACCGAGCGGTTCCCGCTGGTCGCCGAACGGGTCCGGCGGGTGTACGGGCTACGCCTGCCCCGGCACGTGGCGGTCTTCGCCGCACTCTGGGCCAGCGACCAGGACGCCGTCCTTGAGATGATGCACTCGGCGTGGGGCGTCACCGACTACTTCCGCGACGGCGGCCTCGACCTGGTCGGCCACGACGGCCGACCACAGGCAGGCCGTCCTGTACTCCATGCTTTCTCCGTGACCGACCGCCGGACCTCCTGGCAGGCCCACGAGTCGCTCGATCAAGACCTAGTGGTGAGGTCGCTTCTACTCCGCCGTCCACCGGACGCCGTTGACCACGTGCGTCAGGAAGAGGTGGTCCGACCAGGCCTCTTCTCGGTGGCCGAGCCCGGTGTACCAGGAACGGCCCGCGCCCACCTGGCGGAACCACGCCTGCGGGTGCGGCGACGGCATCCCGAACTCTCCCGGGGCGTAGGTGGACTCGTCCACGCCGAGCAGCAGCGTGGAGCCGGGGCGGACGTCGGAGAAGGCGTACCACTCGTCGGTGAAGTGCCAGGCCGGCGGCAGGTGCGCGGTCGACGGATGACCGGTGGGAACGACGTCGACGGTCGCGGGCTGCACGCCCTCGGGATGGCCGGCGAAACGGGCGCCGAGCAGATCCGGCCACCAGTCCCAGGACGGCTCGGTGGTGGTGGCGGCGTGCACCCCGGCAACCCCCCGGCCGCCCTCGACGAACGAGCGCAGGGCGTCCCGGGCCCGCTCGCCGAGCACATCGCCCGAGGTCGAGACGAAGACGACGGCGTCGAAACGGTCGCAGGCGGCGACGTCGGCCGGATCCTCGGAGGCGGTCACCCGGAGGTCGTCCCGCCCGGTGAGCGCGGTGACCGCGGATGGGATCGAGTCGTGCCGGAAACCGGTCGTGCGGGTGAAGAGGAGTACGCGTGGCGGCATCGGTCCATCCTGATCCCTTCGAGTGGGCGTTGTGAGGAACCGGAGCGCCACGCGTGACGCGACCTCACCTCTTCACACGCCGGCCGGGGCTCACACCTGGGTTAGGGCGTGAGCGTCACCCGTACGCGATCTGGGGGTTGATCTGGATTTTCGGCCCGGGCCCCGCGCCCACCGGGCGTGAACCGGACAGGACGGCCGCGGCCTCCTCCAGACCGACCGTCGCGGCGACCAGCGGCCGCGGATCGATCGCCCCCGACGCGAAGGCCGCGACGGCGTTCGCGAGACCGGCCGACGCGCCGAGGATCCCGACGGTGGTGACGTCCTTCAGTACGGCGTCCCGGGTGTCGATCATGCTGGGTGTTCCGGACAGGCCGATGTAGACCACGCGGCGTCCCGGTTCGACGAGCGACACCGCGAGGCCCGGCATCGACGGCGCGTTGGTGGCGTCGACAACCGCATCCCAGGACAGCGTGGGCAGGGATGCTGCATCCCAGGACTGCGAGAAGCCCAGCGACCGGGCGAACCCCAGTTCCTGCCCGAGCAGGTGCACCTCCAGCCCGTGCGCCCGGGCCAGCATCGCGGTGAGCAGGCCGATCGTGCCGGTGCCCAGGATCAGCAGCCGTTCCCCGGCCGTGAGATCGGCGGCGTCGACACAGCGCTGGGCGTTGCCGGCCGGCTCGACCATCGCGCCGGCCGTCGCGTCGACCGAGTCCGGGAGCGGGTGCAGGTAGGCCGCCGGAAACGCCATCTGCTCGGCCAGCGCTCCTGGAAGCCCGTCGCGAATGCCCAGCTCATGTCGTTCGGGGCAGACGTGATGCCGTCCGGCGAGGCACCGTCGGCAGTCACCGCAGCCGATCATGGTGTCGCCGGTGACCCGCCGTCCGATCCACGACTCGCCGACGCCCGCCCCGGCCGAGCGCACCGTCCCCGACCACTCGTGCCCGGGACGTAGCGGGTACGACGACACCCCACTGTGCAGGTAACTCATCTCGCCGGTGAACAGCTCGACGTCGGTGCCGCACACGCCGACCCGCTCGACGTCGATGATCACCTGCCCGGGCGCGGCGATCGGCACGGGCACCTCACGTACCTCGGCCTTGCCCGGAGCAGTGAGAACAAGCGCCCGCATCATGATCGGGATCCTAGGACCCCCCACCCAGGCAGTCAGCACACCCAGGCAGTCAGCACACCCAGGCCTTCAGCACACCCAGGCCCGCCCTCAGGATCCGGGCCGGGCTCCCATGAGCCCCGCCCCGACCTGCAACACGCCCAACCCCACGATCATGACCAACGTCGCGTCCCACGCGCCGGTCTGCTCGGCGAGGATCCCGGCCGCCACCGGCCCGGCCGCCGCGAGGAGATACCCGAGCGACTGCGCCATCCCGGACAGCCGGGTCGTCTCCGCCGCGGTCCGCCCACCCAGACTGATCAGCGTCAACGCCGTCACCAGCGCGGCACCCTGCCCCAGCCCGGCGATGCCCGCCCACACGACGGCCAGCCCCGGCGCGGCCAGCAGCCCCAGCACCGCGACGATCACCGGGAGACTCGCCACGACCGCACCCAGCTGACGGGTCCCAGGATCACGCAGCAGCAGAGGGATCGTCAGCCCGCCCAGGATCCCCATTCCCTGGAACAGGAACAGGTGCAACCCCGCAACCTGCTCCGGGAACCCGGCCGCGATCTCGATCGTCGGCAGCCACGTCACCAGCACGTAGAAGCACGTCGACTGCAGGCCCATGAACGCGGTGATCATCCAGGCCCGCGGCTGCCGCCACACCGCCACGGAACCGGTGACCGCGACCACCTCCGGAACGGGCGTGGTGCGCGCCCGGGGCAGCCATACCGCCGCGACGGCCAGCGCCAGCCCGCCCCACACGGCCAGCGACAACCGCCAGTCCACGGCGTCCGCGACCGGAACCGCCACCGCCGAGGCCGCCGACGCCCCGATCGTGATGAATGCCGTATAGAACCCGGTCGCCCGCGACACATTCGACGCGTAGTCACGTTTCACGATGGCGGGAACCAGCACGTTCCCGACCGCGATCGCACACCCGATCACCATCGTGCCCACCCACAGCCCCGCATGTCCCGTGTAGGACCGCACCAGCGTCCCCACCGCCAGCACCAGCAGCGCCGCGAGCACCGCCCGTTCCATCCCGAGCCGCCCGGCCATCCGATGCACCTGCGGCGACACGAACGCGAACGCGAGCAACGGCAGCGCCCCCAACAGCCCCTGCGCCGCCTCGCCGAGCCCGACGTCCACGCTGATCTGTGGCAACAACGGCCCGACCGCGGTGATCGCGGGCCGCAGGCAGAGCGCCACCAGGAAGATGGTCGCGGCAGTCGCCGCGGTCCTGGTCAAGGCAGGCATGACACGTTTCATCCGAGTGAGCTTCGTACGCGATGATCCACTCGGTCAAGAAGCCCAGCGACAAGCCCTCATCGACCCGTGATCGCGATCCCCGGCTGGAGTACTAGCCTCGAACCCGCTACGACGTCGAGAACCATCTCCATGGAGGTGCCATGCCGCGGGACACCTTCGCCACGCCGCCCGATCCCGCCGAGGCCGGCACCGTCGACGGCCTCGTCGAACGGTTACGCCTGCTGAAGATCTGGGCCGGCGACCCCTCGTACGAGACGATCAAGGAGCGGGTCAACGCGGCCTGGACCGTGCAGGGCCGGCCGGCCGGCGAGCTGGCGCGACGGTCAACGGTGGCGAACTGCTTTCAAGCCGGCCGGCGACGGCTGAACACCGACCTGGTCGTCGCCGTGGTCCAGGCCCTTCGCGACGACACCGGGTACGTGACGCAATGGCGGCAGGCCCTGCGCGTCATCGGCGGAGAGGTCGAGGCGGTCTCCCAGGTACGGGTCCAGGACACCCTGCCGCGGGATCTGGTGGGATTCGCCGGCCGGACCGGTGAGCTGAACCGGCTGAGCGACGCCGTCCGGCAAGCCACCCGGGCCGGCAGCGCGGTGGTGATCTCGGCAATCGAGGGCATGGCCGGGGTCGGCAAGACCCAGCTGGCCGTCCACGCCGGACATCTGTTCCTTCGGGAGGAACAGTTCGACCGGGTTCTGTTCGTCAATCTGCGCGGCTTCCACCCCGACCCCACCCAGCCGCCGGCCGAGCCGGCGGCGGTCCTCGACGGATTCCTGCGGCTGCTCGGCATGCCCGGCCATCAGATACCCCACCAGTTGGCCGCCCGCGCCGCCGCCTACCGCAACCGCCTCGCCGGCACCCGGGCCCTGATCGTGCTCGACAACGCGGCCACCGCCGAACAGGTCCGTCCGCTCCTGCCCGACGTGCCGGGCTGCGTCACCCTGGTCACCAGCCGGCGCAGCCTCGCCGAGCTGCACCCCACCGCCCAGCTCACCGTCGACGTCTTCGACCCGGACGAGGCGACGGCCTTCCTGACCGCCGCCGTGTCCGAGCTGCCCATCGGCCCGAATCCGGATGCGATCGCCCGGATCGCGCGACGCTGCGGCTACCTACCCTTGGCACTGGGCCTCATCGCCGGCCACATCCGCAACACCGTGGGCTGGACATTGACCGACCACGCCGATCGGCTCGACGAGCGCCACCGTGACCGGCGCCTCGAGGCCGGCGTCGAACTGGCTCTCGACCTGTCCTACCGGCACCTCCCCACCGACCAGCAGCGTCTGCTCCGCCTGGTCGCCCTGCACCCCGGCCAGGACTTCGACGCGTACGCCGCAGCCGCCCTCACGGACACCGCCCTCGACACCGCCGAAGCCTGCCTGGGCGCCCTGTTCCGTGATCACCTCATCCAGCAGGCCACGGCAGGCCGGTACGTCCTCCACGACCTGGTCCGCGCCTACGCCACCGTGCGCGCCCACGACCATGACTCCCCACCCGCACGCCGCGCCGCCCTCACCCGCCTGTACGACTACTACCTGGCCACCACCGCGGCCGCGATGGAGATCCTGCTGCCCGGCGAGGCCAACGTCCGACCGTACGTCTCCCCGGCCGGCACCCCCGTCCCGCCCCTGACCGATCGCCCGGACGCGCTCGACTGGCTGGACACCGAACGGCCCACCCTGGTCGCCGTCGCCAACCACACCGCTACGCACGGGTGGCCGGACCACACCACCCGACTGGCCCGTACCCTGTCCCGCTACCTTCAAGGCGGCCACCACAACGACGCCCTGACCGTGCACGGCCACGCCTACCGCGCCGCCCGCGACAGCGGTGACCTGGCGGGGCAGGCCCACGCCCTGAGCGGTCTTGCCATCGCCCACCTGCGGCTTGGCCGGCCCGACGCGGCCGACGACCACCTCCGGCAGGCTCTCGAGCTGTTCCGGCAGACCGCCGACACGGCTGGGCAGGCGCGGGTTCTCTTCAACATCGGCACCATCGCGGAACGGACCGGCCGATACCCGGATGCCATCGAATACAAGCAGCAGGCCCTGGAGCTCGACCGGCGCATCGGCGACCGCATCGGAGAGGCCACCACGCTGGGCGGGCTCGGAGCTGTCATGGAACGCGCGGGCCGCCTCGACGAGGCCGCCGACTACTACCGTCAGTCACTGACCGTGTCCCGCCAGACCGGCAACCCGCGCGGTGAAGCCGTGGCGCTGCACGGCCTCGGCGAACTCGACGTCCACATGGGCCGGTACGAAGCGGCCGGCGACCACCTCGAGCAGGCCCTGCGGCTGTACCGGCAGATCGGCGACCGCACCTCCGAAGCCGGTGCGCTGGAGAGCCTCGGCTCGCTGCACGCCCGCCTCGACCGGCTCGACGAGGCCACCGAGTACTACCAGCAGGCCCTGACCGTCTTCCAGGAGACCGGCAACCAGGACAACGAGGCATGGGTGTGCAACGGGCTCGGCGAGGTGTCCCGCGCCGCCGGGCGGACCGCTGACGCACTGGCCCACCACACTGCCGCCCGCGCCATCGCCGGCGTCACCGGCAACCGTCATCAGCAGGCCCGTGCCCACGCCGGTCTCGGCGACGTCCACCGCGCCCTCGCCGACCCCGGGCGGGCCCGCGACGAGTACCGGCAGGCCCTCACCCACTACGTCGACCTCGGGCTGCCCGAGGCCGACCAGATCCGCGTTCACCTGGCCGAACTCGACGCACCCGCGCAGAGCTGACCGTGACACCGGCCGCTCGCCGCGCGGCCGTCCTACGCCGTGCCACTCTCGCGTCCAAATTCGTCCAGACTCCGCCCACGCGACCTCGTCGAGGTGGACGCTCGACAGCGCCGGATCTTCCCAGCGATGGGCGGCGCTGGTCACGGGGGTCAAGGAGCGCAGAATCCTTGGCTGGCCAGCCACAGAGATCGGCCCCGGCGGCGAGGCGCTGGGCCGATCTCTCATCCGCTTTTCGGCGGGCTACAGGTTATTGATTCGGGCCAGCAGCTCCGCCTCGGTCAGGTTCTCCAGGACCGCGTCCTGCTTGCGACCCAGGACCGCCAGCAGCTTTTCCTTCTCCAGCTTCTTGGCCGCCGCTGCCTTCGCCGCCTGCTCCTCCGCGAGGCGGATGGCGATGACGTGCTTGACGACCTCCAACTTGGCCTCCAAGGCCGCCTTGGCCGGATTGGTCTCGGTGGCCACGAACGACTCGGTGTCGACGGCCTTGAGTTCGGCGTTCACGGCCTTGGCCACGTCATCGAGGCTGAAGCCGGACTTGGCGGTCAGCGGAAGCTCCCACAGCTGTTCCGTGGTCAGCAGGCCCTTGGTCGACGGGTAGCGGAACTTCTCCCGCGTGGCCTTCTCGAAAATGGTCACGGTGGCCTCTCTCGGATGTCGGGGTAGGGAATCAGAACTGGATGCTGATGAGGCGGCGCCGGCCGCCGGTCATGGTCACCTTGGCGACCACCGAGTTGCGGACCGTGGAGCTGAAGCCGAGGCCGGACAGCTGATCCGGGGACGGCTCGCACTTGGTGCGGTCGCCGAGAACCTCGAACACCTTGCGGTGCTGGTGCAGGTCACCGCGGAGGAACTCGTTGTAGATCCCCCGGGTCGGCTGGTCGTTCACGCACCCCTTCAGCATGAAGAAGTAGTGGCGGTTGCCGACCTCGTTGTCGTCGAAGTAGTTCGGCGAGTACATGACGGTGGACACCGGCACGAACTGTTCGGTGGTGATGCCCCACAGGCCCTTTCCGGCGCTGCCCGACTGCATGTCCTTACCCGGCCGGAAAGCGGTGATCACCTCTCCGGCGACCGTCATCCGGCCCACCTCGACGGTCTCCTTGTGGCCGACCGCCCGCTCGTAGCTGTAATGCTCGATCTTTCCGTTGCTCTCGGTCTCGATCACGAAACCGGCCCCGCTGCTGTCCCGCTTACGGAACTGGTTCACCTCGATCCGGTACTCGCCGTCGGCGATCTTGCCGGCCCAGGTGACGTTCTCCACCGGCTCGCGGGAGAACGGCCCGTTCGCGTTCATGTCGACGTCCAGTTTGTTGCGCTTGTCCTGGTACCAGATGTGGGTGCCGTCGGGTTCGAACACGTGCAGATCGAGGTCGTCGTGGTTGAACCAGGACAGGCTCACCCGCAGTTTGCCGGTGACGTTGCCGCCGGCCCGCTTGACCTTCTCCTTGATCGAGTCGGTGACGTTGCCGCCGTACGACCAGGCGAAGTCGTTGTCCCAGGTGAACAGCCGCGGGGCGGCCGGGTTCCGGCCGGTGGTGAGACTGACGAAGTGCGGTTCGTGGCTGTTGGCCACCCACAGGTCGATGGACGCGGCGCCGGGCAGGATGTCCTTCATGAAGGCGACCACGGGAACCTCCTCCGGCGTCGCGTCACGGAGGCGCGCACCTGCCGAACTCGTGGTGGCCGCCTGCATGAGCAGTCCTTCGATGCCGTCCTTCATCCGCGACTGCGTGTCGTTGTCGACCCACAGCACGTTGGTGACCGACACGTCGGACAGCCGGGCGAACCGTCGCTGCAACGACTCCTCGATACCCAGCTCGCCGATGGTCCTCATGGCGGCCTTGACCATGGCCGGGGTGATCAACGCCGTGGGGCGCTGGTAGTTCTGCGGCGCCACCTTCGTCTCGAACGACCGGACCGCCTGCTCCAGGTCGACGCCCGCGGAGAGATCCTGGACGAGGGTGCCGATCACCGTGTTGCGGAACCGGGCCGCCGGGTTCATGGCGTTGGCGAACACGAAGGCCCGTGGGTCGGCCGCCTGCGTCCACCGGTTCCGCAGCGACCGGAACTCGGTCACCGCCCGGCGATGCTCCGTGCCGCGATAGAGGGCGTTGCCGTCGATGAGGTCGACGACGGTGTCCAGAGCGTGCTGGGTCAGCTCGGCCAGGCCACGCTGGAACACCTGCACCGCGGCGTCGAAGGTGCCCCGCGCCGCGCCGACGTCCTTGGTGCGGTGCTGCTTCTCCACCCGGCCGTGCAGGTGGTGCCACACCTCGACCTGGCCGTCGCGCAGCGTCCGGGTCGTGCTCGTCCCGTACTGCGCCTCGCTGGACCGAAAAATGCCGGACAACGGCAGCGTGCCGACGAATTCGTCCATTGCTGCGGCGACGACGGAGAAGACCGGGTCGGACGCGGAAACCCCGGACCAGACGGTACGAATCTGTCCGTTGTGGATCTCGACGACGTTACCGAAGTTCTTGATGAACCCGCGGCAGGTCGAGCAGTCGTATTCGGACCGCTCACGGAACCGGGGATTGGTGCCGGCGGGGAAGGAATCGAGAAAGGTGAGCCAGAGCGAGTCCCGGTCGAGACCGTCGCCGACGACGTACAACTCGCCCTTGGACATCGCGGACAGACGTGTAGTCACATCCACTACGAACTGCTGGAAATCGCTCAACCTGTCATCCTCCTTGACCACGGGAGATCCTAGGGAGCGCGGGCAATCGGAGAAACGTATTTCCGCCCGTCCGCAAGGAGTGACCGGTTAGCCCGCGGCGTCCCCGCCGGCCGGATGATCGAGTTCAGTGCGCAAGGCCGTGAGGCGCGCCGCCAGCGCGGGGTTCACTCGCCAGAGGCGAGTCAGGTCGGACCGGGTGTCGAGCAGCTGGGCCCACAGCAGTCCCCGGCCCTGTTCGAGCGTTTCGGCCGCGTCCTTGCCGCGGTTCGCGGCCACTGCCGTCGCGGCGGCGTCGCCGGCCAGTCCGAACGCGTAGCGCCGAAGCTGAAGGTACTGGTCGGACCGGTGGGATCCGCGTTGGATCAGCAGCGGCAGCAGGTCGACGACCTCACCGTAGGCGTCGGCGGCGGCGCCGGGCCCGTACGTCTGGGCGATCGCGGCGGCACGTTCACGACCGGCGCTGACCCGCAGGCCGGCCGGCGTCGTGGCCTTCCGCCCCGCCTGTGACCAGAGGCCCTCCGCCCGCCGGAGGTCCGCCTCGTCGCCCAGCTCCTGGAAGCGGGCGTAGAGCGCGCCGGCCAGGCTTTGCTGGCGGATCGGGAAGTCGACGTGGTGCGGGCCGGTGGCGGCCATCGCGGCCGCATGCGCGTCGACGGCCTGGCCGAGGTCCGCCCGGTGGCGGTGGTGCTGGAACCGGGCGGCCATCGCGGCGCCGAGATTCCCCAGCACGGCGGCGCCGTCCTGGTGGATGGCGGCGGCGGTGTTCGCGGCGGTGCCGAGCAAGGCGATGGCCTGGTCCAGGTCGGCCGGTCGCTGGTGCAGGTCGAAGCGGTCGTGCAGCGCGGTGCCGAGGTTGCACAGCAGCCCGACCCGCTTCGGGTCGTCCGGGCTCAACAGCGGCAGGGCGGTACCGAGAAGGTCGATGACCCGCTCGAGATCATCCGGGTCGGCGTGCCAGTGGTACCGGGTCTGCAGCGCTACGGCCAGATTCGACGCCGTGTAGCCGGATTGCTCGGAGCCTCGGTCGGTGGCCGCCAGTGCCTCGGTCAGCCGGCTGATCGCGCCCTCGAGGTCAGCGGACCGGTGCCGATGCCGGAATCTCATGTGCAAGGCGTTGCCGAGATCGGAGAGGGCACCGGCGGTGGTGAGGACCTCGATCGCACGATCGAGGTGATCCGGATCGCCGCGCTGCTGGAACAGTTCGACCAGAACCATCCCGAGGTTGACGTATTCATGCGTGCCGGCCTGGGCCACCGCGTCGAGACAGTCGGCTGCCCGCTCCAGGTCCGCCGGGTCATGCCGTCGGGTGAAGCGGCGCTGGTACGCGTCTCCCAGTTCCCGCAGCCGGAAGGCGCGCTCCGGGTGATCCGGCCCGGTGGCGTCGGCCGCTGCGGCGAGCAGGGGGATCGCCTTGTCGAGGTCCGCCGTGGCGCCGAGCGACCGGAACCTGCTCAGGTGAGCCCCGCCGAGATGGAACTGGCGGGTGTCGTGATCGTGGTGCGGGGTCTGCCGCAGCGCGTCGCCGAGCAGGCTGATCGCCCGGTCGAGGTCGGTCGTCCGGCCGGTGTGGTGGAACCGCAGGTTCAGCATGTTGCCGAGACTGGTCATGGCCCCGAGCCGGGCGGCGTCGTCCGAGCCCGAGAGGTCCACCGCGGTGGTCAGCAACTCGACGCACCGGTCCAGGTCGGCGCGGTCGCCGCCCAGCTTGAACCGCAGGTGCATCACCCCGGCCAGGTTGACCGTCGCCCCCGGACGACCGGTGCCGGTGGCGTTCATCGCCGCGGTGTGCAACTCGATCGCCCTCTCCAGGTCGGCTCCGTCGCCGTGGCGCTCGAACCGGATCCGCAGCGCGCTGCCGAGGTTGGTCGACAGGACCGCGTGGCTGAGCTCGGCGGAGGCCGTCGCGTGCAGGGCCGCGGTCAGCAGGGCGACGGCGCGATCGAGCGCGTTCGGGTCGCTGCCGCTGACCACCTGGCCCAGCAGGCGTACGCCCTCGTCGGCGCGACGACCCCGCTCGTTCAGGCACTCCGCGACCGGCGGTGGGACGGCGCCGGCGTCGAGGCCGGTGAGGAGGGAGGCGAGACTGAGCGCGCTCTGCAGCTCGAACTCGTGCCCGGTGGCCTGATGCCGGTACCAATGTGCCTGCACCACGACCTTGGCCGTGGCGACGATCTGGTTCGTGTCGCCCGAGGCGATGGCGGACCCCATGAGCCGCACCACGTGGTCCACGATCCGAGGGTCGCAGACCCCGGCGGGTTCGCCTCGCTCGTACGCCCGGACCCGGTCCGTCAGATCGGAGAGGAGGTCTGGCGCGGACATGAACTCCCCATCGTCGAACGGAGCAGGTCCGCCAACTTTAGTGCTGCCCACGTTCGAGTGATGGGAGTGCATGACGTGGTCGCCGATCTGCTGACGGCGGTCCGGGCGCGGGTCACCGCCTTCCGCGAGTACGGCGACGCCGCCGCCGTGCTGAGCCGAGCGGCCGCCGAGCAGGCCGAGGAACTGGTGCGGGCGGCCGGCCCGGCCACGTTGCCGGTGGAGGTCGCGGCCGTGGCGGGGTGGCTGTACTGGTGCCGGTTCGAGGCCGACCCCGACGGCGGTTTGCCCGCGCTGCGGCGAGCGACCGACCTGTTCGTGCCGGTCGGGCAGGCCGATCCGCTCCTGCTGCCGGCGCCGTTGCGGGAGCCGCTGATCGAGGAGTACGAACGTCAGGCGCGAGCGTTACTCGAGCCCGCCGTCACGTCCGGTGACGTCACCGGCCTTCCGTACGCCACCGGTCTGCTCTACCGGATCGTGCAGGCGACCGCACCGGAGGATCCGCGGCGAGCCGCTGCCCTGTCCGACCTGAGCGTCGCGGCGCAGTTGCGCTACGCCGACAACTCCGATCTCACGGAGCTCGACGAGGCGGTGGCGTTCGGCCGGGCGGCGGTGGCGACGCTCGCCCGGGCCGACTTCCTGACCAATCTCAGCAGCGCCCGGCTGTCGCAGTATCGGGCGTACGGCGATGTCGCCGCCCTGACCGAGGCGGTCAGCCTGGCCGAGGCCGCGACACGCGCCCGCCCCACCAGCGCCACCATCCACCGGGCCCTGGTGCGGGCGGTGCGGGCCTGCTTCGACCGTACCGGTCTTTTGGCCGATCTTGATCGGATCGTGAATGCGGCCCGGGCCGGTATGGCCGAAGCGGATCCGGTGCCGGAACTCCGCCTTGCGCTCGCGCATGCGCTCTGGGAGCGCTACCGCCGAGCCGAGGCGCTCGCCGATCTCGACGAGGTCGTCGCGACCTGCCGCGGTGCCCTCGGCGGCACCCCGGCGCCGGACGAGCGAGTCACCTGGCTGTCCATGCTCGGGCAGGCGCTCGGCGTCCGGTACGGCCGTACCTGGGAGCGGCGGAACCTCGACGAGGCGGTGACGGTCAGCCGGCAGGCCGCTCGCGAGGCGGATCCCGGCGCGCGTGTCCCGCACCTGCTGCACCTCGCCTCGGTACTGGACGAACGGCTGAGAATCGCCTGGTCGGCGGACGACGAAACGGAGCAGGTACTCAGTCTGCGGGCCGCCACCGAAGCCGGTCCGGAGCACAAGGACCACGCTCGGGCGCTGCAGCATCTGGGCGGCGCGCTGGTGGGCCGGTTCCAGCGACGGGGCCGGAAGGCCGACCTCGACGAGGCGATCAGTCACACGCGGGCGGCGGTGGCCACATCCGGCGCGGATGCCGCGACCCGGCGAAAGGCGCTGTCGAATCTCGCGGTCAGCCTGGAGATCCGGCGCGGGCCTGGCGACCTGGACGAGGCGGTGACGACGGCCCGGGCCGCTGTCGCCGTCCCCGGCGACAGCGGAAGTGGCACCGAGCTGGCCAATCTCGGCAAAGTACTGACCGCCAGGTTCTTACTGCTAGGCGACCTCGTGGATCTCGAGGAGGCGATCAGCGTCACCCGGTCCGCGGTCCGGGTCAGCACCGACCCGGTCGGACGGGCTCGCTGCCTCAACAACCTGTGCGGCATGCTGACCCGGCGATTCACGACGACCCGGCGCATCGTGGACCTGGACGAGGCGATCGATGCCGGCCGTGCGAGCGTTGCGGCCGCGCCGCCGCGCTGGCCCGAACGTACCCGGTACCTGACGACGCTGGACCTCGCCCTGCGGTTGCGCTCCGCGGTTCGGGACGGGTAGCCGGCGGCGCTCCCCGTTGTTACTGGACGGTATAAGCGCGTTGACTATTCGGCGGGCATTCTCGGTGATGATTCTTTCCGGCGCTGTCCACCCCGGAAGGATCAACGATCGTGCGTGCCTGGCTACCTTTTACGGTCGGTGTTCTGTTCCTCGGCGGCACCGCCGTTCCGGCCGGAGCCGCGGTGGCCGCGGTGGACTATGTGGCACTCGGTGACTCGTACGCGGCGGGCACCGGTTCCAGCGCCTCGGGCGACTCCTGCGGCCGGCGGTCCACGGGTTACCCGGCGCTCTGGGCCGCGTCGCACGCCGTCACCTCGTACCAGAATCTCGCCTGTGCCCGGGACCGGACCAGCGACGTGCTCAGCGAGCAGATCTCCGCGCTCGGCGCCGGCTCCGACCTGGTGACGCTCACCGTCGGCGGCAACGACATCGGCTTCATCGACACGATCGTCACCTGCGTGCTGTGGAGCGACGACAGTTGCCTCGGCGCGATCGCGGACGGCAACGAGATCCTGGAGAACGATCTTCCCGGCCGGCTCGACACCGTCAACGCCGCGATCCGTGCGGCCGCCCCGGACGCCGAGGTGGTGGTGGTCGGCTATCCATGGCTCTTCGAGCCCGGCACCTGCCCCGGCGGCCTCAGCCTGGTCAAACGGCAGGCTCTCAACGACACCGCGGACCGGCTGGACGACCTGATCGCGGCTCGGGCCCAGGCGGCGGGATTCACCTTCGCCGACGTCCGGACGGCCTTCGAGGGGCACCGGGTCTGCTCGGGCACACCGTGGCTCAACCGGGTCGATCTGCTCGCCCTCACCGCCACCTACCACCCCAACGACACCGGCTACGAGCAGGGCTATCTCGCCACACTCAACAAACTCACCGACTGACAAAGGCGCCGGCCCGGTCGTCATCTCGCTGCGGGCGGCCACCGGCTCGCTGCAACGTCAGATCGGCCAGCGGGGGACGGTTCAAATATTTAATAACGTTAAGTGTTTCTAGGGTAGCAGCAAGTGATCAATGTTTATATCGTCATACATCCATTTCTTAGATCTAATTAGATAGATCAACTCGTACGGACGGCTCTGCACCTCCGGAACCTTCCCGTCCAAAGTGATGACCGTGTATTCCACCGGTATGGCGGGTCCGGTCAACCGATCGGCCCCGTCGGCCTCAGCGTCCGCCTGGTTCGCGGCGTTAGGCTTCTTAGCAATAGTCGGATTTCTCCTGCTGCCCTACGTCGGACTCGGCGGTGACGGGCAGAACTTCTACTACATGGGCATCAGCGCTGCCACCACCTGGGCGGTGATCGCCGGAGCACAGCGTGTGCGCCGTTCACGGCGGTTGTCATGGCTGCTGCTCGCCGCTGGACAGTTCTCCTACACCGTCGGCGACATCGCCTACTACATCGCCCACGCGTTCTTCGACAGCGACGCCTTCCCATCCGTGGCCGACCTGTTCTACCTGTTGCAGTACCCGCTCGTGGGTGCGGCGCTGGTCCTGCTGGTACGCCGCCGGACGCCGGCCTGGGACATGGCGACCCTGCTGGACGCGGTGATCCTGGCGCTCGGTCTCGGAATGCTCTGGTGGGTATATCTGATCGGCCCGCTCGTCACCGGCTTCGACGCGTCCGAGTCCATGGCGAGCGTCCTGGTCTCCATCGCCTATCCGGTCATGGACCTGATCGTGCTGGCCACCGCCATCCGGCTCGCCGTCGGCGCCGGCTCCCGCTCGACGGCGTTCCGTCTGTTGATGGCCAGCCTCCTGGCCATGCTCGCGGCCGACATGCTGTACGGGCTGCAGACCGCCAACGACACCTATCAGGACGGCGGCGCGCCGGACGTGCTGTGGCTCTGCGAGTACGTGCTGCTCGGCGCGGCCGCACTGCACCCGAGCATGCGGACCCTGGACCGGCGGGCCAAGGTGGCGCTGCCCAGCGTCACGGCCGGCCGGGTGCTCCTGCTGTCGCTCGCGGCCCTGCTCCCCATGGTGGTGCTCTACGCGCGGTACGTCACCGAACAACACGCGGGCGCACCGATCGTCCTGCTGTGCGGTGTCAGCCTGTTCGCCCTGGTGATCACCAGGATGTGGATGGTTCTCGGCATCCAGCAGCGGCTCGCGATCGTCGACGATCTGACCGGACTGAACGCCCGCGGCGTGCTGTTGTCCCACCTCGACCTGGAGGTCGAACGGGGACAGCAACATCGGCACGAGGTGGGCATCATTCTGCTCGACGTCGACCAGTTCAAGCTCATCGAACAGATCCACGGACAGCCCGGTGGACACGAGGTGCTCGCCGATCTGGCGCACCGGCTGGTCCGCCTCTGCGGCAACGCCGCGATCCTCGGACGGATGGGCGACAACATGTTCGCCGCCGTTCTGCCCGGCTACGGCGGCGCCGACCTCAACGGCGCCGCGGTCCGCATCCGAGAGGTGGTCGAGCGGGAGAAGTTCGCCGTCGGCGACCAGGAGGACGTCCGGGTCACCGTATCGATCGGTCTCGCCAGCCTGCACGACGACGGCGCCGGCTCCAGCGAACTGATCGAGCACGCCGAACTGGCCCTGCGACAGGCCAAGTCGGCCGGCCGCAACCGCGTCTTCGGCACCGCGGGACCCGTCGAACGGCGCTGGTAGCAGCGCCACGCATTCAGCACGTCCCCACGTACCGCCCCCCGAAGAACAAGGAAACCGATGTCTCGCACCCCCATGCTCCGCACCCTGCACCGCATCGCGGCCCGGGCCACCCGGCAAGCACCCGAGCAGGCAGGCATCTCCCGGCGGACCCTGCTCCGGACGTCAGCGGCGTCCGTAGCGGCGCTGGGCCTCACCGGCGCCGGCCTCTCCGCCGAGACACCCGCACGCGCCGCCTCCACCGCCGACATCGTCGTGGTCGGCGCCGGCCTGGCCGGGCTGACCGCGGCCTACGAACTCCGCAAAGCGGGCTACCGGGCAACCGTCATCGAAGCCGCTGACCGGATCGGCGGCCGCTGTTACACCGACCGGTCCACGTTCGGCGGCCAGATCGTCGAGCACGGCGGCGAACTCATCGACACCGGACACGACGCGATCCTCGGGCTCATCGACGAACTCGGCCTGAAGACCACGAACCTGATCGAAGCGGAACCGGCCGGAACCGAGCCGCTGTACTACTTCGACGGCGCACCCTGGTCCTACGCCGACGCGCAGCGCGACCTCAGCGTCGTCGCGGCCCGCGCCGCCGCCGACGCCGAAGCCGCCGACTTCCCCACCACCTACTACAGCTCCACCCGGCAGGGCCGGAAACTCGACGCGATGTCGATCGACGACTGGATCAACACGCGGGTGCCGGGCGGCATCCGGTCGAAGGCCGGCCGGCTGCTCTCCACGGCCTTCACCATCGAGTACGGGGCGGACAGCAGCGAGCAGTCCGCGCTCAACCTGGTCTACCTGTTCGGATACCAGGAGTCCGACGACATCACCCTGTTCGGCCCCTCCGACGAGGCGTTCCACGTCACCGGCGGCAACGACCTCATCGTCAGTAGACTGGCGGCGAAACTGCCCGGGCAGATCACCACCGGTACCGCCCTCCGGGCCCTCAGCCGTACCAGCAGCGGCTGGGCCGTCACCGTCGGACCGAGCACGGGGCCGGGACGTTCCACCACGGTCACGGCCGACCGGGTGATCCTCGCGTTGCCGTTCAGCCTGCTGCGGGACGTCGACCTCTCCCTGGCGGGCTTCCCCGCCCGCAAGCTCACCGCCATCAACACCTCCAACATGGGTACCAACACCAAGCTGCACATGCAGTTCTCCGAACGCGTCTGGAACCGGCTCGGCTACACCGGTGAGGTCTTCACCGACCTCGGGTTCCAGAACACCTGGGAGGTGACGCGAGGACAGACCGGCACCGCCGGAGTCCTGGTCAACTTCACCGGCGGCAGCGCCGGCGCCGATTTCGCCACCCTCAACACCGCCGAGTACGCCAAGAGGTTCCTCGCACAGGCCGAACCGACCGTTCCCGGCCTGACCACGTCATGGAACGGCAAGGCGACCCTCCAGTACTGGACCGCCTACCCATGGACCCGCGGGTCGTACTCCTACTACGCCCCGGGCCAGTACACCACCATCACCGGGGTCGAGGAGGAGGCCGTGAACGGCTGCCACTTCGCCGGTGAGCACACCTCGCTCGAATACCAGGGCTACCTGAACGGCGCGGTCGAGACCGGCCGGCGAGCAGCACAGGAGATCATCACCGATCTCGGCTGACCCACTCGACCTGCTCGAGTCGCCCGAGCAGCCGCCGGATGATGAGCGGCCGGTCGTGTTCCGCCGTGTCCTACGCGCCGATGCCGGCGCTCGGGCAGGTCTACAGGGATCAGACCTGCCCGAGCGCCAGCGCATCCGACTCCGGATTCGTTCGGGCTCGCGCCGCGGTCACCACCGGATCCCATCGGTGTGCCGGCGGGACCCCCGATTTGATGTTGCGGGAAGGGGCGGGTAATGTTTGTCGGGCCGCCAGGGAAACGGGCGAGCGAGCGGGACCTGATTTGGGGGCCCGGCGCGGCCGTCCTGGAGGAAACCTCAAACAAGATTGTACGATCTAGCGTCGTGCTTCTTTTGGGGTGCCTGTGCAGTTTCTGTGGTGCTGAATTCGGTTGCGAAACGCGGATTTGACACGGCGGAAACGGCGGGTAAAGTAGAGCGAGTGCCCCGGAGAACGGGCCGCGGAATGCGGAACGGTTTGATGGTGTGCGGTTGTTCTTTGAGAACTCAACAGGGTGCTTGATAAGCCAGTGCCAATTATGGCAATACCCCGGCCTGTCTTCGGACGGGTTGAGGATTCCTTTGGCAACTTTTATGTTGCCGGGACGATTGTTCAACAGATTTTGTTGGAGAGTTTGATCCTGGCTCAGGACGAACGCTGGCGGCGTGCTTAACACATGCAAGTCGAGCGGAAAGGCCCTTCGGGGTACTCGAGCGGCGAACGGGTGAGTAACACGTGAGTAACCTGCCCTGGACTTTGGGATAACCCTCGGAAACGGGGGCTAATACCGAATACGACACAGCTTCGCATGAAGTCTGTGTGGAAAGTTTTTCGGTCTGGGATGGACTCGCGGCCTATCAGCTTGTTGGTGGGGTAATGGCCTACCAAGGCGACGACGGGTAGCCGGCCTGAGAGGGCGACCGGCCACACTGGGACTGAGACACGGCCCAGACTCCTACGGGAGGCAGCAGTGGGGAATATTGCACAATGGGCGGAAGCCTGATGCAGCGACGCCGCGTGAGGGATGACGGCCTTCGGGTTGTAAACCTCTTTCAGCAGGGACGAAGCGCAAGTGACGGTACCTGCAGAAGAAGCGCCGGCCAACTACGTGCCAGCAGCCGCGGTAAGACGTAGGGCGCGAGCGTTGTCCGGATTTATTGGGCGTAAAGAGCTCGTAGGCGGCTTGTCGCGTCGAATGTGAAATCTCAGGGCTCAACTCTGACATTGCATTCGATACGGGCAGGCTAGAGTTCGGTAGGGGAGACTGGAATTCCTGGTGTAGCGGTGAAATGCGCAGATATCAGGAGGAACACCGGTGGCGAAGGCGGGTCTCTGGGCCGATACTGACGCTGAGGAGCGAAAGCGTGGGGAGCGAACAGGATTAGATACCCTGGTAGTCCACGCTGTAAACGTTGGGCGCTAGGTGTGGGGACCCTCTCCGGGTTTCTGCGCCGCAGCTAACGCATTAAGCGCCCCGCCTGGGGAGTACGGCCGCAAGGCTAAAACTCAAAGGAATTGACGGGGGCCCGCACAAGCGGCGGAGCATGCGGATTAATTCGATGCAACGCGAAGAACCTTACCTGGGTTTGACATGCACGGAAATCCTCCAGAGATGGGGGGTCCTTCGGGGTCGTGCACAGGTGGTGCATGGCTGTCGTCAGCTCGTGTCGTGAGATGTTGGGTTAAGTCCCGCAACGAGCGCAACCCTCGTTCGATGTTGCCAGCGCGTAATGGCGGGGACTCATCGAAGACTGCCGGGGTCAACTCGGAGGAAGGTGGGGATGACGTCAAGTCATCATGCCCCTTATGTCCAGGGCTTCACGCATGCTACAATGGCCGGTACAAAGGGCTGCGAGACCGTGAGGTTGAGCGAATCCCAAAAAGCCGGTCTCAGTTCGGATCGGGGTCTGCAACTCGACCCCGTGAAGTCGGAGTCGCTAGTAATCGCAGATCAGCAACGCTGCGGTGAATACGTTCCCGGGCCTTGTACACACCGCCCGTCACGTCACGAAAGTCGGCAACACCCGAAGCCGGTGGCCTAACCCGTAAGGGAGGGAGCCGTCGAAGGTGGGGCTGGCGATTGGGACGAAGTCGTAACAAGGTAGCCGTACCGGAAGGTGCGGCTGGATCACCTCCTTTCTAAGGAGCAACTAACCTACGAAAGTGGGTCAGTAGCCCGCGGTCGACGAATGCTCGACCGGGGTGCTCACAGGCGGAGACACTGGCTAGTCAGAACCGGCAACGGCCGGCCTTTGTTAGTACAGCTGCTTCGGTGGCGTGGAACGCGGGTCGGTGCGGCTGGATTCTGGCGACAAAGAAAGCACCCTGTTGGGTATCTGAAAGAACAACCCTAACTAGCCGGTTCGCCGGCGCCCTGAGATATGGGTGGTTGTTTTTCAATGCCAGGCACGACCTGGCCCTTCATATCGACCACGTGGTGGTGCTGATGTTGGGCTGGATCAGGTTGTGGGTTGGTCGTTGGTTGAGAATTGCACAGTGGACGCGAGCATCTTGTTTTCTGTGGTTAAGTTGTCAAGGGCGAACGGTGGATGCCTTGGCACCAGGAGCCGATGAAGGACGTAGGAGGCCGCGATAGGCCTGGGGGAGCTGCCAACCTAGCTGTGATCCCAGGATGTCCGAATGGGGAAACCTGGCACGAGTCATGTCGTGTCATCCATGCCTGAATTCATAGGGCATGTGAGGGGAACGCGGGGAAGTGAAACATCTCAGTACCCGTAGGAAGAGAAAACAACCGTGATTCCGTGAGTAGTGGCGAGCGAAAGCGGATGTAGCCTAAACCTTGCGTGTGTGATAGCTGTCAGGCGTTGCACGTGAGGGGTTGTGGGACCCACTTGATTGTTCTGACAGACAGTCGAAGAGTTACAAAGTCTTATGCTAGTCGAACGACGTGGGAAAGTCGGCCGTAGACGGTGAGAGCCCGGTAGACGAAAGTGTATGACCTCTTTGTGGTGTTCCCGAGTAGCAGCGGACTCCTAGAATCTGCTGTGAATCTGCCAGGACCACCTGGTAAGGCTGAATACTTCCTGGTGACCGATAGCGGACAAGTACCGTGAGGGAATGGTGAAAAGTACCCCGGGAGGGGAGTGAAATAGTACCTGAAACCGTTCGCCTACAATCCGTCAGAGCCTTTCGGGGTGATGGCGTGCCTTTTGAAGAATGAGCCTGCGAGTTAGTGGCATGTGGCGAGGTTAACCCGTGTGGGGAAGCCGTAGCGAAAGCGAGTCTTAATAGGGCGTTTTTAGTCGCATGCTCTAGACCCGAAGCGGAGTGATCTAGCCATGGGCAGGTTGAAGCGTGGGTAAGACCGCGTGGAGGACCGAACCCACCAACGTTGAAAAGTTGGGGGATGACCTGTGGTTAGGGGTGAAAGGCCAATCAAACTCCGTGATAGCTGGTTCTCCCCGAAATGCATTTAGGTGCAGCGTCGCGTGTTTCTTGCCGGAGGTAGAGCACTGGATGGTCTAGGGGGCCCACAAGCTTACTGAAATCAGCCAAACTCCGAATGCCGGTAAGTGAGAGCGCGGCAGTGAGACTGCGGGGGATAAGCTTCGTAGTCGAGAGGGAAACAGCCCAGATCGCCAGCTAAGGCCCCTAAGCGTGTGCTAAGTGGAAAAGGATGTGGGATCGCATGGACAACCAGGAGGTTGGCTTAGAAGCAGCCACCCTTTAAAGAGTGCGTAATAGCTCACTGGTCAAGTGGTTCCGCGCCGACAATGTAGCGGGGCTCAAGCACACCGCCGAAGCTGTGGCATTGACACTTTGCTCGGTCATGGTTTTCGGATCATGATCCAGGCGTGTTGATGGGTAGGGGAGCGTCGTGTTGCGGGTGAAGCGGCGGAGTGATCCAGCCGTGGACGCTACACGAGTGAGAATGCAGGCATGAGTAGCGAATGAAGGGTGAGAACCCCTTCCGCCGGATGACCAAGGGTTCCAGGGCCAGGCTAATCCGCCCTGGGTGAGTCGGGGCCTAAGGCGAGGCCGAGAGGCGTAGTCGATGGATAACGGGTTGATATTCCCGTACCCGCAAAAGAGCGCCCAAGACGAACCTCACTGTACTAACTACTTGAAGTGCCGGCGGTCTTCGGACCAAAAAGCATGGAGACTAGGAACTTGGTGGGTAGTAGTTTAGCGATGGGGTGACGCAGGAAGGTAGATGATCCCGGCCGGTGGTTGTGCCGGGGTAAGCGTGTAGGACGTACCGTAGGCAAATCCGCGGTGCATATAGTCTGAGACGTGATGCCGAGCCGTTCTGGTGAAGTCATTGATCCTATGCTGCCGAGAAAAGCCTCTAGCGATGTTCTGAGCGGCCCGTACCCCAAACCGACACAGGTGGTCAGGTAGAGAATACCGAGGCGACGGGTGAACTGTGGTTAAGGAACTCGGCAAATTGCCCCCGTAACTTAGGGAGAAGGGGGGCCGGACGCGTGAAGCCCCTTGCGGGTGGAGCGTGGTATGGCCGCAGAGAGCAGGGGGAAGCGACTGTTTACTAAAAACACAGGTCCATGCCAAGTCGTAAGACGATGTATATGGACTGACGCCTGCCCGGTGCTGGAACGTTAAGGGGACCTGTTAGCTCTTCGGGGCGAAGCGGAGAACTTAAGCGCCAGTAAACGGCGGTGGTAACTATAACCATCCTAAGGTAGCGAAATTCCTTGTCGGGTAAGTTCCGACCTGCACGAATGGCGTAACGACTTCCCCACTGTCTCAACCACAGGCCCGGCGAAATTGCAGTACGAGTAAAGATGCTCGTTACGCGCGGCAGGACGGAAAGACCCCGGGACCTTTACTATAGCTTGACATTGGTATCTGAATTTAATTGTGTAGGATAGGTGGGAGACTGTGAAGCTCGGACGCCAGTTCGGGTGGAGTCATTGTTGAAATACCACTCTGTTGGGTTTGGGTATCTAACTTGCGGCCCTGATCGGGTCGAGGGACAGTGTCTGGTGGGTAGTTTAACTGGGGCGGTTGCCTCCTAAAGGGTAACGGAGGCGCCCAAAGGTTCCCTCAGCCTGGTTGGCAATCAGGTGTTGAGTGTAAGTGCACAAGGGAGCTTGACTGTGAGACTGACGGGTCGAGCAGGGACGAAAGTCGGGACTAGTGATCCGGCACTTGCGTGTGGAAGCGGTGTCGCTCAACGGATAAAAGGTACCCCGGGGATAACAGGCTGATCTTCCCCAAGAGTCCATATCGACGGGATGGTTTGGCACCTCGATGTCGGCTCGTCGCATCCTGGGGCTGTAGCAGGTCCCAAGGGTTGGGCTGTTCGCCCATTAAAGCGGTACGCGAGCTGGGTTTAGAACGTCGTGAGACAGTTCGGTCCCTATCCGCCGTGCGCGTTGGATACTTGAGAAGGGCTGTCCCTAGTACGAGAGGACCGGGACGGACGAACCTCTGGTGTGCCAGTTGTTCCGCCAGGAGCATGGCTGGTTGGCTACGTTCGGAAGGGATAACCGCTGAAAGCATCTAAGCGGGAAGCCTGCTTCGAGATGAGGTATCCCACCACCTTTGAGTGGGTAAGGCTCCCAGCTAGACTACTGGGTTGATAGGCCGGAGATGTAAGCACGGTAACGTGTTGAGTTGACCGGTACTAATAGGCCGAGGGCTTAACCACCCTAAACATTTTACTTGCGTCCACTGTGTGATTCACAGCAAACGAACAACCACCCCAGGGTTGAAAGACTTTGGGTTGCTGGTTTGTTCCACGCTGATGGCTGTTTCGGTGGTCATAGCGGAGGGGAAACGCCCGGTTACATTCCGAACCCGGTAGCTAAGCCCTTCAGCGCCGATGGTACTGCACTCGGGAGGGTGTGGGAGAGTAGGACGCCGCCGGACTCAACGTGATAGAAAGGCCCACCCCAGACGGGGTGGGCCTTTCTTTCTGCCTGTCAAAGTTGGCCACTGCCGGAACCGTGGGGCGCCGGCTTCCTGGCCATGTGGCCGATGGACCGTATATTGGCGGCCATGACGCTACTCGACACCGGTGGTCCGGACCAGGCGCAGCAGCCCACCCCACCGCAGCGGGGTGGCCGAGGCCGGTGGATCGCCGGGTTCGGCGGGCGAGCGTTTCTGGTCGCGATCCTCGCGGCGCTGCTCGGCGGGCTGAGCGGGGTCGCGCTCGGCTCCTGGATCGCGTGGCGGGACGTGGACCCGATGGCGCCGGATCGGGTCACCGCGATCCGGCTCGCGCCCACCGTCCTGCCGGGAGCATTCGACGACCGGGTCGACTACTACGGGCGGCACACCTTCTGGAACCCGTACAGCAAGAACACCCTGCACGGCGGCACGGGGGTACGGGTGGGCCGGGCCCACGTGACCGGCACCGCGCCCGCGCAAGCCGGCCCCGAGGAGGTCGCCGCCGCCGTCGCCGAGCAGATGCGTGCGGGCGGCTGGCAGGACGTGCACAGCACGATTCAAACCTCGCCGCTGGCGACTGTCGAGGTGACCGGCACGCGCGGCGGATACCTCGCCGCGGCGCAGTTCACCCAGGCTGACGAATTCAATCCGGCCACCCTGGGGTACGACCTGATGTGGGCCGAGCCGACCAGCCACCTGCGCGACACCGTCACCGGCGGTCTGGCCGGCGCGCTGCTCGGCCTGCTGCTCGGGCTCTTCACCTCGCGGCGCTGGCGGCGGCACAGCCGGGGGATGCAGCGGGCGTACGTGGGCCTCTGTTCCGTCACGCTGCTGATGCTCGCCCCCGCTTGCCTGGGCAACATCCCCACCGAGGCCGGCTCCCTGATGGCCAACACCCAACGCAATGGACCGGGGCCCTCGGTGTACTGGGGCGGTTTCGTGATCTACGGGGCGGAGCCGCTCGCCATCCTGTCCGTGCTGCCGATTCTGGCGATCGTCATCGGCTGCCTCCTGCCTCCCATCGGTACCGGCCGCCGGGATTCGGAAACCGCCCGACCAAGCTGATCAGGTTCTGACGGTCGTCACGGTTGGCCGCCCACTCGCGAGCCAGGCCGCACTGAGGACAGTCACCCGCCGGGCGATGTGATGAGGGCGGCCACCGGTGCGAGTCGCACCGGTGGCCGCCGTTCACATCAGTGTTGCTGTGACTTCAAGGGATCAGGGGTACGCGACGACGTTGCGCGGCGTGGTGTTGCCGGCGGGGTTGGGGACGGCGCCACCGACGTCGTTGACGACGTTGGCGATGGTGCCGACGTCACCGAGCGACACGGTCAGGACACTGCGGAGCCGGACACCCGACCGGTTGGGCACCTCGAACGCCCGGTCCACCCGCACGCTGGGGTTGGCGCTGAAGAAGGCGTAGGAGCCGCCGCCCCACAGTTCGTGGTCGGTGACGTTGTCGGCGACCTTGTAGGCGGCGTACCCGTTCCCGCGGGGCCCGGTCCAGGCGGCCTGGTTGGGTACGTCGTACGGCTTCTCGTTCTGGAAGAAGATCGTCCGCCCGCGGTTACCGTTCCAGATCACCTCGTACTTCTGGTAGTGCTCGACGAACAGGCCGGTGGCCAGGACGTCGTCGCCGTTGACGAGCAGGCCGGTGTCGCCGGTGTTGACCGCCCAGCCGGTGGGCGCGCCGCCGTGGTCGGCCCGCCAGGCCCAGATGTGGTCGATGATCGTGTCGTCGCTGTGCACGGCGAGGGTGGTGGTGGCCTTGCCCTGGACGCTGCTGCCGATCCGGAAGAAGACGTCCTGCACGCTGACCGGGTTCGCGGCGTGGTCGGTGTGCACGCCGGCGCTCCCGACGCTCATCAGGGTGGGGCTGTTGACCGTACCCGCGTCGAAGGTCAAACCGCTGATCTTGACCCCGTCGACGTCGGCGACGTTCAGCGCCTCGACCCCGCCGGCCGGGATCAGGGTCGGGAAGCCGATGCCGGTGACCACGGTGTTGGCGCGGGTGACCCGGATGGTGTCGTTGAGGGTGTAGGTGCCCGGGGTGAAGAACAGGTTCAGGCCCTGGGCCAGAGCCGAGTTGATCCGGGCGGCGCTGTCACCGGGCTTGGCGACGTAGAACTCCCGCATCGGAATCGACGTGCCGGCCGTGTTCGGCCAGTTGGCGCCCGCGGAGTCGCGCCGCAGAGCGGGTACGAAGACACGGTAGAGACCGGCGCTGTCGACGTACAGGAAAGGCTTCTCCCGCGTCACCGGCGTGGTCGCCAGGGTGGTGTGCGGCGGGTTCGGGAACGCGTTGGCCGGGGCGCCCTGGACACCGGAGTACACCATGTTCCAGACACCGCCGTCCCAGCGCCCGATCCGGCTGTCCCGGGTGTACCACTGCTGCTGGGAACCGGAGGAGACGACACCGTCGACCACCGAGTCGGCCAGGTAACCGCCGCTGGAGTAGCCCTGCCCGTTGTCCTGGTTCGACGGCGCCAACGTCAGGTTGCCCTTGATGTGCACCCGGCGCATCGGGGCGGCCTGGGAGACCGCCCACCGGTTGGTGCCGCCCTCGGGCACGATCGACAGGTTCTCCATGCTGCGCCAGAAGTTCTGCGTCGCATTGGACTCGTCGCCGTAGTTCCAGCCGGAGTCGACGTTGACCGCGCCGTTGATCGTCACGTCGTCGGGGTTGAGACCGAGACCGGCCAGCGAGGTGTAGAACCCGACGTTGGCCCACACCCGCCCGTAGGTGCCGGGCTTGAACAGGAACACGTGGCGCTGGGATCCGAACTGCGCGGTCGAGCTGCGCAGCTGCGCGTTGAACGCCTGGTCCACCGCCGACTGGATGGTCGCCGCCGGTGTGGACGGGTCGAAGATGCGCACGTTGGAGCCCAGGTCGGGGGTGTCCGAGGTGGGCAGCGACGGGTTGGTTCCGCTTCCGCCGAAGACCTGGAACTCCCAGAGCGAATAGCCGTACGGGGTGGCGCGGGTGGTGCCGTTCATCCGCACGTACCGGCCGCTACCGGTGACGTTCAGGGTCTGCGAGCCGTTCTGGCCGACCGTGACCGGGCTGATGTTCGTCCAGGTGCTGCCGTCCGCCGACGTCTGAATGGTGAAGGCCGAGGCGTAGGCCGCTTCCCAGTTCAGTACGACCTGGCTGATCGACTGGGTGCTGCCCAGGTCGACCTGCAGCCACTGCGGGTCGGCGAACGTGCTGGACCAGCGGGTTCCGGTGTTGCCGTCGACCGCGTTGGACGCGGGGAAGGCGGTGCTCTCGAGGGACGAGGCGGTGGCCGGCTTGCCCTGCGAGATCAGGGCGTCCGCGGCACTGGCGTCGGTGGCGACCGAGACGACGGTGATGCCGAGGGTCGCGGCGAGGACGGCGCTCAGTACGACCCGCCCGCGGCGGAGTGTCTGCGGCGGTGGGGAAGTCAGTGTCGGGGGTGTCATGGACCTGCCTGTCGGACGGGTTGCCGCGCGTTTGTGAGGACAGACGTACGGCGGGGACGGCGGTGCCGTGCGGCACCGATGAGAGAGCGCTCTCCGTGGAGTGAATTGTTACCTCGGCGTTGCGGTTCGTCAATATGCCGAAAACAAATGGTCGGCGGCGCCGGAATGGGATGACGAAAAATATTTTCGAGAAAAATGTTATTGCGCGCATCAAGCCTGGTGGCAGTCGTAGCGGCGGGCATCATTGCTTGACGAACGCCGTCACCTGCGCACCGGCACTGCCGCTGTCGCCGGCCACATGGGAAACGTCGACTGCGCCGCCGCCGGCATCGTTACCCGCCCGGTGTGGCGTCGACGGTCGCGAGGTCGTCGGCGCCGGTGAAGCCGAAGCGAGGTCTCGGTCGATGGGATCACGCCCTGGAGCGCAGCGCCGCAATCGCTTCGTCGACGGTGCTGCCCAGGCGGGCCGCGGTGGCGAGGTAGGAATCGGCGGCGGCTTGCAGCAGCCGCTGCCGCTCGGCTGCGGGCAGCGTGGGAACCTGCGACACCGTGGTTCCCCGGCCGACCCGGGTGACGATGAGCCCGGCCGACTCCAGTTCGCGGTAGGAGCGGGCCACCGTGTTCGGGGCCAGCCCCAGGTCGGCTGCGAGTTGGCGGATCGACGGCAGGCGCACCCCGGCGGCCAACGCCCCCGCCCGGATCATCGTGGCCAGCTGTTCCCGGATCTGGTCGTACGGCGGGACGGTGCTACCCGGGTCGATGGTGACGATCATGCCGGTCGTGGCCGGGCGGTTCCCTGGCGCCAGCCCCACCACGGCACCCCGATCGCGACCACGGGGATCAGCAACAGCGCGAGATTCGCGGACCGGTCGGCGACCGCGCGCAGCAGCAGGTCCGCGGCGCAGTAGGCGACCAGGGTCGTTCCGGCGGCGGTCACCGCGTGCAACGACCGGGACCGGATCGCCTCGTCGGCGGCCAGCACACCGGCGGTTGCGACGGGCTGTGGGCGCAGCAGGATCCGGCGTACGGTCAAGGCCACCAGTGCCGTGACGGCGGCGACGGCGGCGGAAAGCGCTGCCAGCCGGCCCGATGGCGCGTCGCCGGCCGCCGCCAGTGCGGCGAAGGCCAGGATCGCGGCAGGCAGCGCGTGCCGCTGGGCGGCGGGAAGGTAACGGGCCGCGGTGCGCGGCGTCAGTCCGGCGCCCGGCCGGCCCGGCGGCAGAGCCGCCAGCCGCGCCTCGGCGATCACCGCGCCGGCGAACCATCCGGCCAGCAGAAACGTCACGCTCAGGCTGAGCCGGTTGTTGCGCACGTCGACGATCGTGTACGCGGTGAGCGCGGCGGCGAGCCCGGCTGAGCGCCAGCGCCGGACCGTGGCCAGATAGTCGACGATCCGAGCGCCGTTTTCCGCGGTGACCACGAGGTTCTGGCGTTCGGCGAACCGGCGAACCGCGGCCTGTTGCGCCGGGAGATCGGTCAGCACCGTGGTGAACAGCGCGACGGCGACCGGCAGTGTGACGATCAGCAGCCAGAAGCTCATCTCCACAATGTACCAAGTTGCTGATACATTCCTGCCGTGCCGTCTGACTCCGTGCTGACCGATGAGGTGTGGCGTGGGCTGGATCCGCGGACCGGGATGCTGCCCGTGCGTACGCGCCGGCGCCTCGCCCTGATCGCGGCCGTGCTGCTCGCTCTGGTCGTCGCCGCCGTGGTGATCGACCGTTCCGGGGTGCTCGCCCCGCGGCTGACCGCCCATCCCGGCTGGTTCGGCTGGTTCGTCTACGGCGACGCCACGAACCCTCTGGCCAAGACGGAATCCATGGTCAACCGCCGGTACGCGGCGCCGACCGAGCACGTCGCACAGGGATTCGACGTCACGAACGACAACCAGATGTCGCTGACCATCGTCGGGGTGGAGGAAGACCGGCCGGGCATGACGGTCGAACGGGTCACCGTCGGCAACCTCTACTACGACGAAGCCCTGCAGATGACGCGTACCGGAGGCGAGACGCTGACCCCCGACCGCCCTTACGTGTTACCGCCCGGTGAGACCCTGAGCATCAAGGTCTACTACCACGTCACCGACTGCCGCGCGGTGCCTGCCTCGGCCCAGCCGATCCCGGTACGCATCCGGCGCCTGACCGGGCCGCACACGATCGAGGTCCCGTTGTACCCGCTGCGCCCGTACCCGACCGGCGGCTGGCACGTCAGTACGACCGACGACCCGGACGCCGTGCCGTGGCAGCGGTTCCTCGCCGACCACGTCTGCCGATAGCGGATCCGCGGCGTTCGGTGAGGCGTCACTGTGGACGCCTCACCGAACGCTGATCCGCTGAGGAAGGACGCGAGAGTCAGCGGTACCTGTTACAGGTGTGCCCGGCCGGCCGCGTCCGCCTCCTGCACGGCCGTGGACCGGCGATCCTCGGCGCGTTCCTGGACCGTCTCCTGCCGCGGGGTGGTCACCGCCGATGCCTGCTGCCTCTGCGCGGCCGTGGCGGGTGGCGCCCCGGCCACCCCGCGGCGGATGCGATTGTTCGCGGCGATGACGGCGGCCGGTTCGTTGCTGTGTGCGGTCAGCTGACCGTCGATGATGTTGTCGTCCAGGATCGTCGCGCCGGTGGTGTCGGTGACGCTGACGTCGCCGCCGAAGTAGCCGCCGGAGGCGCAGCTGTCCAGGGCGCCGTTCGGGCCGAGCTGGACGCCGCCGACGTTGCCGGCGAACGTCGCCTTGCCGCGCACGGCACTTCCGCACACGACGGTCCCGGTGCTGCTGTTGAGCACCGACAGCGTGCCGTCCACGAACGAGTCGTGCAGGTCGGTGTAATAGGTGCCGGAGCTGACGAGATTGCCGGCGACCTCGGTCGCCTCGCCGAGGCGTACCTCCCCGCCCTGGGTGTTGACCGTGCCGGTGATGCGTGCGCCTTCGGTGAACAGGAAGCTGTCGATCGGCGCGGTGCCCTTCGGGCGTACGGTGACCGCGCCGCTCGTCGCGTCTTTCAGGAACACGCCGTAGCCGCCGGACGCCAGGACCACGGAGCCGCCGATCGTGGTGGCGCGGGCGTCGAGATAGCCGTCCGCGGCGACGCGGATCGTCCCCTCCGTCCGGCCGCCGTCGATCACCAGGTTGGCGCCGGCCGCCACGGTGACGTTGCCGGTGATGACGGTGCCGGTCAGCGCGCACGACTCCCCGGCGGGAACGAGCAGGTCGTTGGGAACGGTCACCGCACCGCCGGTGCCGATGCAGTGCGTGACCAGGCCGGCGTTGGCGGCTGACAGCCACGGCAGCAGGGAACCGGTGACGACGGCGGTGGTCAGGGCGGCGAGGGCGGCGGTACGTCGCATGAGTGCGCTCCCGGGCGTCGAGGTACGGGTGATGGTCATGAGCCGACTCCGGATCGTGCGGCGGCCCGTACGATCGCTCCGGCCTGCCGTGAGGTCAGCTTCCCCGCGGTGACCAGGCCGGCGGTGACGGATTCGACGTGCCGGACGAAGGCGGCGTGGTTCGGGTACTGGGCGTTCTCGGCGATCAGGTCGTTGACGGTGCAGCCGTTGCCGGAGTCGGTGTTGGGCACCCGGGTGTCGGCGCCGTCGATGATCACGGTGTCCCGGGTGTCGGAGTCCGGGCAGGCATCGGCGCCGGTTCCGGCCACGGTGAACGACACCTGCTGTTCGGCGGCGGTGTTGCCGGCGTTGTCGGTCGCCCGGTAGCGGACGGTGTGGGTGCCGGGCACGTTCACCGCGAGCGGCGAGGTGTACGCCGTCCACGCGCCCGAGTCCTGCCGGTAATCCACGGTGTCCACTCCGGAACCGGCATCGGTGGCGGTGACGGTGACGGTCGCCGTACCGATGTAGTCGCCCGCGGGATCACGCCGGCCGGTCACGCCGGCGGCGACCGCGGGTGGGGTGGTGTCCTCGACGGGCCGCTCCACCACGGTGAAGTGCGCCATCTGTTCGGCCGACACGTTGCCGGCCTTGTCGGTGGCCCGTGAGTGCAGCATGTGCGCGCCGAGGGCGCTGATCACCAGCGGCGCCGTCCAGGCGCTCCAGGCGCCGCCGTCGAGCTGGTATTCGACCCGGTCCACGCCCGACCCGGTGTCGGCCGCGGTGACAGTGGCGGTCGCCGCGCCGAGATAGCGTCCCGCGGTGTCCCGGTCGCCGGTCAGGGCGATGGCCGTCGTCGGCGGGGTGGAGTCGCCCGCCACGACGCGGAACGAGACCGAGCCGGTGGGGGAGACGTTGCCGGCGTGGTCGGCGGCACGGAACTGCACCGCGTGGTCGCCGATCGCGGTGACCGCGACCGGTGCGGTGTACGGCCGCCAGCTGGTGTCGTCCATCTGGTATTCCACGGTGTGCACGCCGGAGCCGGTGTCGGCGGCGGTCACCGTGACGGTGGCCGAGCCGACGTAGTGTCCGTCGGCGTTGCGGGTTCCGGTCACGCCGCCGGTCACCGTGGGCGCGGTGGTGTCCCCGCCTCCGCCGCCGGTGACGGTGAGTTCGCCGACCATGGTGGTGTGGCCCGGGATGGTGCAGTAGTAGCGGTACCTGCCCGGCGTGAGGGTGACGGTGGCCTGGTGCCGGCCGTTGTTCACGTCGAACGGGCCGGCCAGGATGTTCAGGGTGACGTCGTGGTTGTAGCCCTCGGCGCTGGTGTCGAAGGTCAGGGTGTGCGGCATCCCGGTCGTGTTGCCGGTGGCCGCGCTGTTCTCGAAGACGATGGTGGTCACGCCGGCCTCGGCGGTGGCCGGTGCGCTGCGGTATCTGGTGATGTCGTCGTCGACGGTCCAGGTCAAGGTCTGTGCGTCGCCGGCCACCGCGGATGGCGTGGCGACCGGCAGCACGGCGAGCAGCAGGCCGATCAGCGCCGCGCCGGCGCGCCGGCTCACGGATGTTCGCAAGTGTTGGCACCTTTCCCGATGGTGGGACCGGCCGGGACACCGGCCGGCCCCACCGGCTCAGAGCTTGCGTACGCGGATGTTGCGGAACTCGATCAGGTCGTTGTCGCCGTGGTTCTGCAGCCCGACGTGCCCGCGCAGGAACTGACGCAGGTCGGTCGGCGGGTCCGAGGCCCGTGACGACGTCTTGCCGGGGGTGTTGTCGAACTCGTTGATCACCACGCCGTCGCGGATGATGGTGTAGCGCTGCCCCACGACACGGATCTCGTAGTCGTTCCACACGTTCTTCGGGGTGGCGCGGGCGTCCGGCAGCGGCACCGGGTCGAAGTTGTAGATCGAGCCGGTCTTCTGCGGCTCCCCGGTGTCGCCGTCGTAGATCTGCACCTCGTGCCCGCAGTAGATGGCCACCCAGGCCGCCGAGGTGCGTGCCGAGCCGAACGTGCCGCAACTGCCCGGCGGCCGCTGGTCCACCGGGATTCGCGGGTCCGGGAACCGGGTGAACACCCCGCTGTTGCCGCGCGACGTGCCGGGTGCGACGTCGCGGAACTGGAGCCGCAGCGAGAAGTCCCCGAACTCTCCCGTGTGCCAGAGCATTCCCAGGCCGCCGGAGGGCCGCAGCGAGCCGTCCGGTTGGATGCCGAACGACCCGGACGGCGCCTGGACCCAGTCCCGCAGCGACCGGGCGGTGCCGTCGAACAGCGGCTCGTACCCGGTGTGGCCGGGCCGGCCGACCGGGCCGGCCGCCGCCGCGCGGGTCAGCGTGCCCGCCTGCCGGGCGGTGAGCAGGCCGTCGTCCTGGAGTTCACCGGCCACCGCGGTGACATGGCGTACGAAACCGTCGTGGCCGGCCCAGGTGCTCTCGTCGTCGATCAGGTCGTTGATCGTGCAGCCACCGCCGGCCGCCTTGTTCGGCACCCCGGTGTCACTGTCGGCCAGGAACACGGTGGTCCGGTCGTCCGGTACGGCGCATCCGGCGTTCACGGCCACCGTCACGGTGGCCTTCTCACCGTCGGCGTAGGTCACGGTGTGCCGGACGGTGTAGCTTCCGGGATCGGCGTACACGTGCTGCGGGTCGGCGACCGCCGAACTCGCGCCGTCGCCGAACTCCCACAGGTGGCTGACTCCACCGGATCGGGAGCCGGTGAAGGCGTACGCCAGAGGTTTGTTCTGCACCGCCACCGAAGCCGCGGCCGGCGCGGGGGTCGGCGCCCCACCGGTGTAGGTCACGCGCAGCAGCTTCTGCGCCGGGTGCAGGCTGAAGAAGCCGCCGCCGTAGTCGAGCAGGTACAGCGCGCCGTCCGGGCCGAACTTGGCGTCCATCCAGCTCATCAGCCGGTTGTCGGCATTGCCGCCGGGCAGGATCGCCCGCAGCGACTCGCCGAACAGCGGCGGCCTCTGCGGTGGCGCCCCGGCCGGGTCGAGGGTGACCGCCACCCGGTTGGCGGAGTTGGACTGGTCGCCGATGAACCACTTGTCGTCCCAGTAGGCCGGCCAGGCGACCGTGCTGCCGGGGTCGACTCGGTCGCGGTGGTACGTCGGCCCCGACATGATCGCCTGGCCGCCGCCGCGCAGGTACGGCTGCGTGTACACGGCGTCGGCGGCGTTGTAGGTGGGAATGCCGCTGCCGTCGGCGCGCGGCGGGAAGACCGGGCCGCCGCCGCCCGGCGCGTACCAGATCATGTTGTCCCGGGCGGGTGGGATGTCCACCAGGCCGGTGTTGCGCGGTGAGGTGTTCCTCAGGTTGTCGCAGTCGTACCAGCCGGTGAGCACGGTGGCGTCGGTGGTGCTGCGGTCACGGTACGGCTGCCGGTTGCCCATGCAGTACGGCCAGCCCTGGTTGCCGGCCGAGGTGATGACGGTGGCCGTCTCGTACTTCGCCGGCCCCAGTTCGGGGTTCGGCTGTGCGGCGTCCGGACCGACCCAGCCGGCGGTCAGCCAGTCGTGTTCCGGGTCGATCTGCAGGCGGGCGATGTTGCGTACGCCCATCACGTAGATCTCCGGCCGGGCTTTTTCGGTACCGGGCGGAAAGAGGTTGCCCTCGGGAATCGTGTACGTCCCGTCCGGCTCCGGATGAATGCGGATGATCTTCCCGGCCAGGTCGTCGGTGTTGCCGGCGGTACGGCGCGCGTCCTGGAAGGACAGCCCGGCGTACTCCTGGGTCCAGTTGTTGCCGGAGTACCCCTGCGAACCCTCCGACGAGTTGCTGTCCCCGGAACCGACGTACAGATTGCCCTGCCTGTCGAAGGCCATGCCGCCGCCGGCGTGGCAGCAGCTGTGGATCTGCACCGGGAACCGCAGCAGGTCCTTGCGGGTCGCCTGATCGATGCTCTGGGTCTCGCGGTCGTAGGTGAACCGGCTGACGGTGCGCTGCCCGATGCGCTTGACCCGGTCGATCGACTCGTGCGGCATCCAGTAGACGTAGAGCCAGCCGTTCTCGGCGAACCGCGGGTCCGGCACGATGCCGAGCAGACCCTCCTCGTTCTTCACCAGCTCCGAACCGCTTCCCCGGTTGCCCATCACCGGCAGCGTGGTCAGCAGCTTGACCTGTCTGGTGCGCGGGTTCCAGGAGTGGATGGTGCCGCAACCCAGCCCGACCTTGGGGTCGTCCCAGCTGACGACCGGCCCGCTCGGGCAGGCCGCCTTGCCCACGTAGAAGACCGTGCCGTCACCGGCGATGGTCAGCCCGTGCGGTTCGCCGATCTGGTCGAGCTGCCCGCTCTGGTTGGCCACGGTCAGCCGCTCGGTCCGGTAGTTGGCCGCGATGGTCGCCTGGCAGTCGCCGCGGACGATGCCGGTCGCCCAGCCCAGTGCGCCGGTCAGGTGCTGCCGGAAGCCGGCTTCGGCGTAGCTGTCCGCGGTGTGGCCCATGCCGGTGTAGAAGGACCGTCCGCCCTCGTAGTCGCGGCACCACGACACCGGATGGAACGGCCCGTTGGCGCTCTGCCCCGGGTTGTAGTGGCGCTCCTCGACCTGGGCGAGGGTGTGCACCGTACCGATCGGGTTCGGGGACCAGTTGTACCAGCGGTCCGCCCGGGTGATGGTGGCCGGCAGGCCCTCGGTGGCCGGATGCCGCCGGTCGAGCACGTCGACGACGGAACGGTTGACCGCGGGGGAGCCCGGCGCCGTGCTGTCGGCGGTGAACAGCCTCAGCTCGGCGAGCTGGATGAGCGGTTCACCGGAGTTGGCGGTGACGTTCAACCGGAAGAACTTCGCGTTCTGCGGTGCGGCCAGGTCGAAGCGGCGGGTCTGGAACCGGTCGGGGAACGTCTGCCCGGTGCGCCGGTCCACGTCGGTCCACGTCTGCCCGTCCGGTGAGGTCTGCAACGACCAGTCCCTGGGGTCGCGCCCCGCCGCGTCGTTGGCCGAGGTGAGCGCGTACCCCGTGATCGCCTTGGGGGCGGCCAGTTCGTAACTCACCCAGCCGGTGGTGCTGCGGGCCAGCCATTTGGTGTTCGCATCGCCGTCGGCCAGCTTCTCCTTGGTCTCGTTGGGCGGATTCTCGGCGTTGGCGCCGACCTTGGCGACCGGCTCGGCGGCCGGGACGGCGCCGGCCGGGCGGGTGCCGATCAGGCCGGTGAACCAGGCCGAGTCCAGCTGCGCCTTCGCCGCGTCGGCGATGCCGACAAAACCACCACCCCCTCTGATGTACGCCGTGAGCGCGCTCTCCTGATCACGCGACAGGGCCGTGCCGCCCGCCGACAGGAACACCACCGCCCGGTGCCCGGCCAGTTCCGCGGCCGTGAACACGGCCGGGTCGCTGGTGACCTCGACGCTGATTCCGGCTGCCTGCCCGAGCTGCTGGATGGTCTGCGCGGCGGTGGTGACCGGGTCCTCCTGCTCCGCCGCCGCGCCGTGGAAGACGATCACCGAGATCTGCTCCGCCACGGCGGCCGATGCCGGAACGGCGCTCCCCAAGGCCGGTGTCATGCCCATCACCAGCGCCATCGCCGTGACGACGGCGAGCCCTCGTCGTGGTGCCCGTGCGCTCATCCGTTGGCCCCCTGATGATCGGAGTGGCCCGCCGAGGTGGGGTGGGCGTGACCCTGGAAACGGTGGATGGCCTCCTCGGCGCCGGGCGGCATGCTGCCGTCCGCGTTGCGGACCAGGAAGATCCCCGCCATGCCGCCGTCGGAGTGGTTCTGCACGTGGCAGTGGTACATCCAGGCGCCGGGGCCGACGCCCTCACCGGCCAGCACCTGGAAGCCGAAGGAGCTACCCGGGTTGAGGTCCTTGTTGTCGATCGCCGGACTGGGGTCGCTCAGGCTCTCCAGCATGCCGGTGCGGTTGTCCACCCACCGATGCGCGTGCAGGTGGAAGGTGTGGAACAGGTTGCCGTGCCCGATCGCGATCCACTCCACCCGCTGGCCGAGATCGGCCTCGAACAGGGGCGTGTCGGGCGCCGTCCGGTTGTTGATCGTCATGTCGTGGAAGACCACGGTGAACTGCTTGTCCGGCAGGATGTCGCCCCGGCGGCGCACGATCAGCGCGCCGTAGAGCCCTCGGGCCACGCCCGCGGTGCCGTGGTCGGTCCCCATGGCGTGGTCGTGGTAGTGCCAGTAACCGGCGCTGCCCGGCATGAGACGGCGACCGGCGGCCGCGAACATCTCCCGTGAACGCCACACGTAGGTGCGTGTCTCACCCGGATCGTTGTACGAGTCGTTCAGCGGACTGCCGTCGGACCCGGTGCTGTAGTCCACCCCGTGCGGATGGATGGACAGACGCTGGTTCGTGGTGTTGACCAGCGTGATCTCGAGCGTGTCCCCCTCGTAGATCTCCAGCACGGGACCGGGCACGGTGGCCTGCCCGGGTTGCAGCCCGTAACCGAAGAGGCCACCCGGCAGGGCCTCGGCGTAGATCGTCACCCGTCTGGTGACGGAGAGGACCGCGCGTGCGGGGGTGCCCGGCAGGGTCGCCGCGCCGCCGATGGCGGGTACGGCGGCGCCCAGCGTGCCGGCGGCGATCAGGGAACGCCGGGAGAACGTTGGTCGGGTCCGGTCGGCGGTGTCGTCCATGCGTCTCCGTTCCTCTCGAGCCGAAATGGACGCGGCAGAGCACCCAAGATCTAAAAAGGATGGGGATGGCCTGGCGTCCCGCCGAAGGGCGTCGTCGCGTTAACGGCTCGCTGATATCAGTGATGCCTGATACAGCAGAATCTATGGATGAGATCGACGAAAGTAAAGGTCTTCCTGACGTAACTACGGCAGAGTGAAGCGAAAGCTCCAGGTCAGGACATCGACGATCATGATATTTGATCTCCCGCGGACGGGCGTGAACGACAGGACGACTCATAAATACGTCGCGCGGGCCGCCGGCATGGTGCAGAGTGATCTCAACGCCGGTGAGGCGGGTGAAGAACCCGCAACACCATGATCGTCGAAGGGAGTTGAACCGTCATGTCGACGCAGCCGACCTGCGTGACCGCCCGAGCCTGGGCCAAGCGATATGGGTATGCCGTGCCCGTCGTGGCGGCGCGACTGCCCCGGCGAGGTCATGGCCCGGGTTGGTGGAGTGGATAGCGCAGCGGATTCTGCGTCCTAGCCGCCCACCTCGGCACTCGGGGAACGGGCGGCTTTCCTGTTTTCCCGCGGCTGTTCCATCATCGAACGCCGTGTCATTCATGCACGCCCTGAATTCGTTCAGCGGAATTGTTCTCTCTCAACTCAACAGCGAATGGCATGTTTCGATGGGGGTTCGGCCCCCGGCATCACTTTCAAGCGCGCGACCAGCGTGCTTGCGGCTTTAGCACAACGGTCAGTGCGCCGCCTCGCCATGGCGGAGACCGGGGTTCGACTCCCCGTAGCCGCTCGTGTCCAGCACAGAACACCCACGGGCCTGTAGCTCCAATTGGTAGAGCAACGCTTTTGCACAGCGAAGGTTGTCGGTTCGACTCCGACCGGGTCCACGTAGTCCCGCCCAAGGGACGTCACGCGCCGTTAGCTCAGCTGGTAGAGCTGCCGCCTCTTAAGCGGCATGTCCGGGGTTCGAGTCCCCGACGGCGTACTGCGGGGTAGAGGAGTTCGGTCGTCCTCGCGGGCCTCATAAGTCCGAGATCACGTGGTTCAAATCCCGTCCCCGCTCCCGTTCCGGTAGCTCAGTTGGTAGAGCGCCGCCTCGACAAGACGGAGGTCCCTGGTTCGATTCCAGGCCGGAACACGCATGCCCGTGTAGCTCAGCGGCGAGAGCACCGGTCCTACAAACCGGCTGTCCCGGGTTCGAGTCCCGGCACGGGTACGACCCCGTCACCGGCATGTCCGGCGGCGGGCATGGTGGCGGTGAGGCGGCTCGGTTCGAGTCCGGCCGGTCACCCTCACGCGGGCGCGCCGACGTTGGAGAGTCGGGCCTGGCTGTAAACCAGGTGCATCGCTCAGGGGGTTCGAATCCCTCCGCCCGCACTCGTGCAGGAGCTCATGCCATTCGCTGTGAGTGTCCGGGAACGGGCATGAGCGCCGATGGTGGCCGCATGGAACGGATCATGCGGCGTGCCGAGACCGAGCTGCTCATGGGCGGGCATGCCGCAGAGGGTAGGCGTACCCGTACCGGAGACGGGTTTCAATCCGGCACGTGCCGGTTCGGCCCCAGCGGCCGGAACACGCCCCGCAGGGGGTAGCGCAGCGCGATACCGGGCTGTCCGTCGGCCGGGGTCGTCGCCGCGGCGTGCAGCGGTAGGCGTACGAGGATGCGGGTCCCGTCCTTCTTGGTGGAATCCAGGGCCACGGTGCCGCAGTGCGCCTGCACGATGGTTCGCACCAGGGTCAGCCCGAGCCCTGTTCCGGGGATGTTGTGGCGGGCGTTGCCGCCTCGGTAGAAACGGTCGAACAGCCGGTCCCGGTCGTCCGGGGGGATGCCGATACCGTTGTCGGTGACGGCGAGCTCCGCGAAGTCCTCCCCGGCGACCAACTCGACATGGATGTCACCGCCGTCGGGGCTGTACTTGACGGCGTTGGAGAGCAGGTTGTCCACCACCTGACGCAACCGCCGGGCGTCGCCGGCCAGCATGACCGTGCTCGGCAAGCAGGTGTGCAGCCGTGTCCCCGCTTGATCGCCGAGCTCCGCGATCGCGGCGGAGACGATGGCGACCAGGTCGACCGGCAGCAACTGCGGTCGCAGATGGCCCGACTCCAGGGCGGCGAGGTCGAGCAGGTCGTCGATGATCGCATGCACGGATCCGACGTTGCGGCTGACGATCTCGACCAGCTCACGCGCGTCGTCGGACAGCTGGTCGTCCTCCAGCAGCAGGTCGCTGCAGGTGGTGATCGACGTCAGAGGCGTGCGCAGCTCATGCCCGGCCAGGGCGATGAAGTCGTCCCTCGCGCGGACCAACTGCATCGCCAGCTCCATGCTGTGGCGACGGGCGAGGAAGTAGCCGACCTGCTCGGCGATGTCCTCGAGCAGGCCGGTGAGCAACGGCCTGTCGTGTTCGACCGTGTCGGCGAAGCAGGTCAGCACGCCGACGACGCAATCCTCATCGCGGATCGGCACCGCCACCGCTGTGTGGAGAAGCGGCCCGTCGCCGGCCGGGCTGAACTCCTGAGCTTCGGGCCCGCGGGCGTACCGGGACTCGGCATATCGCGGAACCCACCGCAGCGTGCCGCTCTGCCAGCACTCACCCGTCACGCTCGCGCCGGGTCCCATCCGTGCCGGAATCGGCGCGGCGAGCGCGATGCCGGGGTCGACGTGGTGCGCGACGAGGTCGAGCACCTGTTCGGCCGGGTTGGCCAGCCAGAGCGCGGCGCACGGCCAGTCCAGGGCCTCGCCCAGCGCGCTGACCAGCTCCGGACCAGCCTCTTCGACGGTGTCGGCGTGGTTGAGCATGGTGGCGATCCGCAGATTGCACTCGCGGAACCGGTCGGCGCGCCACCGGTCGGTGACGTCCAGGACCGTCGTGACGCTGCCGAGCAGCTCGCCCTCGTCGGTGCGGAGCGCCTTACCGTAGGCGAGCACGTGCTGGTCCTGGAACCCGGGACCTTGCAAGATCGATTCAGCTCGCTGCACGGTTTCGTCGACGAGCGCCCGCATGTAGACCATCTCGTGTCGCTCGAACGGAGTGCCGTCGGGGTGGTGCAGCCGGCGACAGACCGCTGAGATGGCCTCGTCCGCAGAGAGGCCGTCGGGAACCCTGTTCCGCTTGCGTGCCATCTGGTTGACCAGCACCGGCCGGCCCGTGCTGTCGGCCACCACCACGCCGACCTGCAGGCTGTCCAGGAGCGCGGCGAAGAACCGACGGTCCCCCTCGAAGCCGGCTTGCATGCTCGACGGCCAGGCCCGGCCGGTCTGCCCGGGCTCGCCGTCCGGCGCGAACCGGAGCATCTCGGCGACCTCGGCGAGTACCGCGAGTTCGTCCGGACTCCACGCGCGCGCCACGGTGTCGGCGACCGACACCGCACCCAACGGCCGGCCGTCCTCGTCACGGAGCGGGGCGCCGGCGAAGGCACGAATTCCGCCGTCGACGAGCAGCGGATCGTCGGACGCGACCTCGCCCGCAAGCAGCTCGTCGACCGCGAGCACCTGGTTGCCGCAGACCACGTGGGCGCAGAGCGTGTGGCGGCGTGCACCGTGCCGGTCCGGTGCGGACCACCCGGGAACCCCGTACCGCCCGATGAGCTCTTCTTCGGCGTCGCCGAGCAGGGAGATCATCGCGATGGGCGCGTTGGTGAGACGGGCGGTCATCCGGGCGATGGCATCGAAGCGGACGGGCATGCCGGCGAAGGTTTCGCGGGCTTGCGAGACGGCATGTAGCCGGGCCGGGGCGTCGAGGATGGCCCTGTCGGGCATGGGTATGCCGACCACCGCTGCACCCCCGTTCCGTGTGCCGCGCCTTATCGGATGAATTATATGAGGCTGCCCGGATCATCGCCGGTGCAACCGGCCTCCAAGGCGTCTCGGCCGTCGCGCCCCAGTAGCGTTCATCTCACCCCATTGCAACGCATCCATTGCGTTAACTGTACGCCCGTTGCAACGAAATGATGGCTCTGAACTGCATGTTTGCCACTCCAGTGCAACAAGCTTGTTGCCAGACTTGCGAACGCAACGTAGCGTTTCCCGCATCGGAAACAACGAGTTCGCGAGGAGAACATCATGAACAAGTTCGACACCACCACCGCCGTCACCGCCGTTCTGAACATCCCCGCCGGCCGCATCCAGGTGATCGCCGCCGACCGCACGGACACCACCGTCGAGGTCCGCCCGACCGACCCCGGCAAGAGCCGCGACGTGAAGGCCGCCGAGCAGACCACCGTCGAGTTCACCGACGGCGTGCTGCGGGTCACCGGCCCCGCCGCGACGAAGCAGATGTTCGGCCCGTCCGGCACCGTCGAGGTCACCCTCCAGGTGCCGTCCGGCTCACGGATCGAAGCCACCGCGGGCGCCGCCGAGTTCCGCGGCGTCGGCCGGCTCGGCGACGTCACCGCCACCGGCCTGCACGGCACCGTCAAGATCGACGAAGCCGGCAGCCTGACGATCGACGCACTCGGCGCCGACATCACCATCGGACGGCTCACCGGCCCCGCCGAGATCAGCACCCAGAAGGGCGACATCACCGTCGCCGAGGCCACCGCCGGCACCGTCGTGCTGAGCGCACAGATGGGCAACCTGACCATCGCCGCCGCCAAGGGTGTCTCGGCCACCCTCGACGCCGGCACCGGCTACGGCCGCGTCCACAACACCCTGCTCAACACCGACGGCCCCACCGCCGCACTCACCATCAAGGCCACCACCACCCACGGCGACATCACCGCCCGTAGCCTCTGACCACGAAAGACGTCGCCGTCCGTGCCCAGCGCACCCTGCCGATGCTGGTCTGCCTGGGCTCCACTGTCTCGGGCACGCTCGCCCTCGCCGCGGTGGGCGCGCCCCGCGCTGCGGTAGGGAGGCGGCCACCCCGGTCGATACGGGGTGGCCGCCCTGCAACCTGGTCGGCCGGATCTTGGACGTTTTCCCACCGGATTCGGTGGTCGACCGATACGGGACCTACGAGACGGTCAGGACCAGCGTCCCGCTGTACGTCGTACCGGCCTGGAGCGCGGTCGGCACCCCGTCCACGGTGAGGCTGACCCGCTTGCCGCGCGGGGCCGGCGTCGCCATACCAGGCATGTCGACGAATGATTTCTGAGATCCGCGCCACTTTGATTGGCTGCCGTCATGAAACTCGATCACGTCGGACTGAGCGTGGCCGACCTGGCCGCCGCCGAGGCCTGGTACACCGCCGCCTTCGGGCTGCGGGTCGAGCTGCGGCTGCGGGTCGACCCGGTGGACCTGGACATCGTGATGCTGATCCACGACGAGTACGGCTACCGCTTCGAGCTGCTGCACCGTCCCGGCGGCGTGCACGCCGAACCCGCCGGGCACCCGGCCGCCGAGGTGCTGCGGCACGGCTTCGGGCACTGCGCTTTCGGCGTACCGGATGTGGGTTCTGCCTATCGGCACCTGCTGGACCTCGGCGCGAAGCCGGTGATGGCACCCGGCCCGTCGCCCGAACCTGGCGTGACCATGGCGTATGTCGCCGATCCGGAAGGCAATCTGCTCGAGCTGGTGGAGCGTGCGGCGTGACCGATCTGACCGGGAAGGTGGCGCTGATCAGCGGCACCGGCAGGGGAGTGGGCCGGGCCGCGGCCCGCGAGTTCGCGGCGCGTGGAGCGCGGGTGTTCGGCGCGGACCTGGACGCGGCCGCCAACGCCGAGACCGAGCGGCTGGTCCGCGAGGCCGGCGGCATGATGCGCTCGCTCGCCCCGGTCGACCTGGGCGAACAAACCGGCGCGGACGCCTGGGTGGCGGCCGCGGTGGAGGCGTTCGGCGGTGTCGACATCCTCTACAACAACGCGTCGGCGCTGCGGCACGGCCCGGTCGACACGATGCCGTTGGACGACTGGTTTTTCACCATCCGCAACGAGCTGCACCTGGTGTTCCACTGCACCCGGGCGGCGTGGCCGCGGCTGGTCGAGCGTGGCGGTGGCGTGATTCTCAACGTTGCGTCGGTGGCTGCCAAGCGCGGGGTGGCGTTCGTGCCGATGGCGCCGCACGGCGCGGCCAAGGGCGGGGTGCTGGCCTTCACGAAGCATCTGGCGGCGCAGGGCGCCGACGTGGGCATCCGTGCCAACACCATCTCGCCCGGCATGATCCGTACGCCGGAGACCGCGCAGTTCGTCGACGATCCGGACGGCCCGGTGCCCGGCCTGCTGGCGATGACCCCGTCCCGGCGCGTCGGTGAGCCGTCGGACGTGGCGAAACTGGCCGCGTTCCTGGCCTCCGACGACGCCACGTTCATCAACGGCGCGGACATCGCGATCGACGGCGGCGTCTCCGCCATGGGAGGTTGACCATGCGGTGCGAGGGCAAGGTCGTGGTGGTCACCGGCGCGGCCCGCGGGCAGGGTGCGGCCGAGGCGGCGGCGCTGCGGGCCGAGGGCGCCACGGTGATCGCGGCCGACGTGCTCGACGGCCCGGGCGTACGCCATCTGGACGTCACCCGCCTGGACCAGTGGGAGGAGCTGGCCGCCGAGATCCTCGACCGGCACGGGCGGCTCGACGCCCTGGTCAACAACGCCGGGGTGACCGGCCGTGACCGGCTCCCGGACATCGACGTGGCCGCCTGGGAACGGACCATGGCGATCAACGTGACCGGTCCGATGCTGGCCATGAAAACCCTGGTCCCGCTCATGCCGGCCGGCTCGTCGATCGTCAACATCTGCTCGGTGGCGGCAGTCTCCGGGCACGCCGCGGCGCCCTACACGGCCAGCAAGTGGGCGCTGCGGGGCCTGACCCGCAGCGCGTCACTGGAACTGGGGATCCGCGGCATCCGGGTGAACGCGGTGATGCCCGGCCTGATCGACACGCCGCTCATGGAGTCGGCGCCGCAGGCGTTCTTCGACGCGGCGCTACCGGAGATCCCGCTCGGCCGGGTCGGTGTCCCGGCCGATGTCGCCCCGTTGATCGTCTACCTGATCTCGGACGAGTCGGCGTACGTCAACGGGGCGGAGATCGTGGTCGACGGCGGCCTCACCGCGCACGTGTCACACAAGGCGATCGCCGACGCGACCCGTCCTCAGGTCCGGAACGGCCCGGTCACGCAGTAGGTGATGCCGCCCGACGACGCCCCGGTCGTGCCGCGCTGCGACGAGAAGTAGAGCCGGTTGCCGGCCGGGGTGAACGCCGGGCCGCACAACTCCGACGAGCCCTGCCCGGTGACCCGCAGGAACACCGAGATCTTGTCGTCCGGCGTGATCAGGCAGATCTCCATGTTGCCGCCGTCCTCCGCGACGTAGAGGTCCCCGTACGACGACCCGGTCACGTTGTCGACGCCGGTCAGCGGGGCCGTCCCGGGGGAGACCAGGCTGTCGTCGTACGCCGGCTCGTACGTGCCGGCCAGCAGGTTGACCTGCCACACCCGGTTGTCGCCCTTGGTGGTGAACCAGACGGTGTCGTCGGCGTAGTGGCAGCCCTCGCCGCCGTTGAACGACTTCGACCCGGACACCTGACTGCGGGTACGCGTCGGCGAGCCGTCCGGGTCGGGCACGTCAGCCCAGGTGAACGACCCGGACGTGCCGGAGCCCGCGACGAGGACCTGGAGTGTGCCGGAGGACAGGTCGCCCCAGGTGGTGGGCACGAACCGGTAGAACCGGCCGTTCGTCTCGTCCTCGGTCAGGTAGATCACCTGGCGTACCGGGTCGGCCGCGGCCGCCTCATGTTTGAACCGGCCCATCGCCGGCCGCGCCACCGCCGTACCGCCGAGCGGGTAGGTCTCCCAGACCCGGCCCAGGTCCACCTCCTCGCAGCTCAGCCAGGTGTTCCACGGGGTCTTGCCGCCCGCGCAGTTCTGGTTGGTGCCGGACAGGATGCGGGAGGCGCCGACGATCGCGCCGCCTCCGTCGAACAGGATCCGGGACGCCCCGCCGCCGGCCGACGAGCTGACCTCGGAGTTGGAGACGTAGACCCAGCCGGAGCCGTTGGGGATGACCGCGCCGCCGTCGGGCGCGTCGTGCCAGACGTACGAGGTGCCGGGCACCGTCTGCCGGGAGCGGGCGATCACCGTGCTGGTGAAGCCGGCCGGCAGCTGGATGCCGTTGGCGTCGGCGGCCTGGAGCGCGCCGTAGGGTCCGGTCGCGTTCTGGGCGGGTGCGGCGTACGCGGCCGACCACGCGGTGAAGGGCAGAGCCAAGCCTCCGGCTCCGGCCACGGTGCTGCGAAGAAGGGTTCGGCGATCCATGCGCCAGACGGTGGTGGAGATTGCTGACCATCAATCGATCTGATTATTAACAGTGGGCGACCAGTCGCTGTCCATCAGTGACGCCCGATTCACCGGATTTGCCTGGACCCCCGTCTCAACAATCGCAGAACCGTTGGCGACCGCGAATTCCGGAGTCACGCTTTCCACGCAGACAATCGTTTCGTCAGTGGGGAGAGAACATTGGGCAAGACGATTCCGCGCCTATTCGGAATTGCGACGGCCGTCGCGATCGGCGCCGCCGGGATCACGCTCATCCCGCGTGCCGACGCCGCCACCGACAGTTTCCAGCGGGGCCCGGCGCCGAGCGCGAACAGCATCGCGGCGGCACGCGGACCGTTCGCGATCTCGCAGACCTCCGTCGCCCGCGCCTCGGTGACCGGCTTCGGTGGCGGCGACATCTACTTCCCGACCGGCACCGGTGCCGGCACCTTCGGCGCGGTGGTCATCGCACCCGGCTTCACCGCCCGTAGGTCGAGCATGGCCTGGCTGGCCCCGCGGATCGCCTCACAGGGGTTCGTGGTGTTCAACATCGACACGCTGACCACGTCCGACCAGCCCGCCGGTCGCGGCCGCCAGTTGCTCGCCGCCGCCGACTTCCTGACCGGCCAGAGCAGCGCCCGGACCCGGATCGACGCCTCCCGGGTGGCGGTGATGGGTCACTCGATGGGCGGCGGCGGAGCCCTGGAGGCGGCCCGCAGCCGCCCCGAACTACAGGCCGCCATCCCGCTCACCCCGTGGAACCTGACCAAGTCGTTCAGCCGGGACACCGTGCCGACGCTGATCATCGGCGCGGAGTCCGACGCCATCGCCCCGGTCCGCAGCCACGCCGAACCGTTCTTCCAGAGCCTGCCGTCCGGCCCCGGCAAGGCCTACCTGGAGCTGAACAACGCCAGCCACTTCGCGCCGAACACCCCGAACGCCACCATCGCCGCCACCAGCGTCGCCTGGCTGAAACTGTTCGTCGACGACGACACCCGCTACCGGCAGTTCGTCTGCCCCGGCCCGGGCGCGGGCACGGCGGTCAGCGAGTACCGCAGCACCTGCGACGCCTTCACGGTGTGAGCAGCGCCCGCAGAGCCGGCTCCGCCGACTCGAAGGCGATCGGCCCGCTGCCCAGCAGCGGGCCGTACAGCACCGACTCCAGGGTCCGTACGTACATGAAGGCCCGACTCCGCAGATCCCCGGGCTCGCCCTCGATCCCGGACTCCACGAAGATCGCGAGCTGCGCGTCGACCGCCCGGTGGTTCACGTCGGCGGCCGTCGTGAACAGCACCCGCGCCGCGGTCTGCGGCTCCTCGGCGATGAAGGCGCGCAGCTGCTGGGCCGAGTCGACCAGTTCGGCGAACTGCCGGGAGATCCCGATGACCCGGTCCGGGCCGGTCGCGGTGACCTCCCCGGACGCCTCCTCGATCAGCAGCCGCCCGATCGCCCAGAACACCTCGCCGAGCAGGGTGTCCCGGCTGCCGGCCGCCCGGTAGAGCGTCGCCCGGCTGATCGCCAGCTCGGTGGCGAGGACATCCATGTCCATTGTGGAATGCTGTAGAAAATGCATGGCCGCGCCCCGGAGGAGGACTTCGGGAGCGATGACACGCCGTTTGATCAGCAAGATTCTCCCCCCTTCCGGAATGGGTACGGAAGAGGGGAGAAAACGGATCACAAATGGTGGCGGCGCCGCATGGCGAACAGTGTGACGGCTGCCCCGGCGAAGGCGATCCCGGCGATCATCGCGCCGACCGGGAACGGCCTGTCCAGGGGGGAGGTGGCCTCGACGACGGGGGACGGCGACGGCGACGGCGAGGGTGGGACCGGCAACGCCGACGGGTAGCGCAGCAGCGGCACCCCGCCCTTGCCCTCGGAGACCGTCAACAGGGCGGTCCCGTCCGAGGAATACGCGAGCGACTCACCCTGCGGCTCGTCCGGCAACGCCACCGGCGTGGCCGTGCCCTCGGTGATCGCCCGCACCACGTCACCGTCCGGCACGTCGAACTCGAACGCGTCCGCGTACGTCCGCAACGCCACCCGCCGACCGTCCGGGCTGACCGCGCCGCCGGTCACCACGGCCCGGCCCCGGATCCCGTACGGATTGCTGGTCCCGGTGCCGATCGGGATCCCCCAGGCGCCGGCCCGGCGCAGCGTCGTGGTCCCGTCGGCGCGCAACTCACCGTCCGGCACGTACACCCCGGCGGTCAGCGGATCCTTCGTCACGATCACCGGTACGCCGTCCGCGCCCACCAGCAGCGCCTCCGCGTCGTGCGGCCCGTCCGGGTAGACCAGCCGGAACAGTTCCGGCTTCTTCGATCCCGGGTCCAGCCGCCACAGCACGACGGAGTCCCGCTCCTTGTCGTTGTCGCCGGTGTCGCCCACCCACAACGTCCCGTCGGCGGCGCGGGTGAGGTCCTCGGTGTCGCGCGGCTCCGACGGGTACTTCACCGTCCGGGTCACCGCACAGTCCTCGTCCAGGAAGAAGATCCGCCGCCGGTCCGCGTCGTCGGAGCTGTCGTTGATCACCACGTAGCCGCTGCCGTCGCTGACCAGGCCGGAGATCTCCACGAGCCGGTCGTCCTCGATCCGGCACACGGTCTCGGCCGGTCCGGCCGTGGCGACGGGCGCTCCGGTCAGCGCGGCCATCAGTAGAACTCCCATCACGGCGCATACCCTGCCATGACGGCGCCACCGGCCGGCACGGGCCGTCAGCAAGCCCACAGCAGGCTCATGGGGGAGACCCGAGATCGGGGGTCACGCTTCCTCACATGACGCAGATGACCTTCCCGATGACCTTCCCCGCCACTCACCGCCCGGCGGCCGCGCCGGCCCCGGCCTCGCGCTGGCGCCTGCTCGGCGCCGAGTTCGCCACGGCCCTGGTGGTCAACCTCGGCGCCCGTCCGGAGACCGATCAAACCCGTTCCCGGTACGCCGACCGCGGCACCCTGGTGGCGCCGGCCCGTCCCGGCGCGGAGCGGTTCACGTAGGTGTACCGAACCGGAATCGCGGAGTGGCGGTGCTTGCCACCACGCCGTGCCATCCTTACCTTCATGCAAATGAAAATCGCTTTCACTGGCAAGGGCGGCAGCGGGAAGAGCACCCTGGCGGCGCTTTTCGTGCAGCACCTGCGGGCGGCCGGGCACCGGGTCCTGGCCGTCGACGCGGACGTCAACGTGCACCTCGCGCCCCTTCTCGGTGTGACCGCGCGCGCCGAGGACGCGCTGTCGCACCCGGACAACGTGCGATCGGTGCGCACCCACCTGCTCGGCGGCAACACCCGGATCGCCGGGGTGGACCACTTCGTGGCGACGACACCGCCGGGCCCCGGATCGCGACTGGTCACCCTCGACCCTGCGGACCCGGTCCTGGCCCGGCACGCGACACCGCTCGACGACCGGTCGCACGTCCTGCACGTCGGCACCTACGAGCCCGGGGACATCGGATCCGGCTGCTACCACGGGCATCTCGCCATCCTGGAGAACCTGCTCTCCCACCTGGATCCGGCCGACGACGGCTGGGTGGTCTGCGACATGGTCGCCGGGACGGACGCGTTCGCGAACTCGCTGCACGCCCAGTTCGACATGATCGTCGTGGTGGCCGAGCCCACGCCGGAGTCGGTGTCGGTGGCCCGCCGCTACCGGGAGCTGGCGGCGGCGGCCGGCGTGGCGGACGCCGTGGCGGTCGTCGGGAACAAGGTGGCCGACGACCTGGACCGCCAGTACCTGGAACGGGAGCTGGGCGTCGCCCCGATCGCGGTCCTCGGCATGCAGGCCGGTCTGCGCCGGGCCCGCCAGGCCGGCAGCCCGCCGCGGCCGCAGGACCTGGACGACGCCGCCCCCCTGGCGAACATCGCGCGGCACGCCGAGTTCCGGCCGATCTCCGCCGGCCGGCGCGAGGACCTCATGCGCACTCTTCACCTGCGGGTCGCCGGCAAGGGCTGGGTCCGCGCCGCCCACGGCGACGTCACCGGCCAGCTGGGCCCGGTCACGGTGTGAGAAACGCCGGAGTGCCCCGCCGGCAAACGGGGCATTCCGGCGCGGTCTCAGCGACTTCTGCTGGAAACGGTTGTCATTATAGACACGATCCGGTCGCACGCGGTCCCGTCTCGGCGACTACCATGTTGCGCGATCTTCGAGGCGGCTGAGACGAGGCGACATGCGGTGGTTCCGGTTCGGGTCGGGTGGGCGGCAGGCGCAGACGGACCCCGGCCGCCAGCAGGAGCTGCTCCGCGAGCTGCGCACCCGGTTCGGCGGACAGGCACAGGCCCGGTTCGCCGACCAGGCCGCCGAGGCGGCCGCGCTGCTCGACGGTGACGACGGGCTCGTCACCGCGACCCTCGTGCTGCGCGAGTCCGCGGACACCGCGTTCGCGGCGATGGCCGCCCAGGGCTTCCCGGTCGAGCGCCGCGACTACCGCTGGACCTGGCAGAGCGCCGGCACGCGGCTCCGGTCACCCTTGACCACGGTGCCGGCCGGTGCCTTCCATCCGTACGTGCAGACGACCGCGGCCGTGACCGTCGCCGGGAACCAGGCCAAGCAGCTGGTCCGGATCGTCGACGGGAACCCGGTCCTGACCCACGTCCTGGAGCTGCTCGACCTGGTCACGGCCGGCTGGGAGTACGGCGGCGTGCTCCCCGACACGGACTCCGCCACCCTCGCGGCCCGCCTCGTCGCGGCCGCCCGCGACCTGCGCGACGCCATGCCCGACGCGCCGCCGCTGCCGTCGCCGATCCGCGAGCAGATGCGCCGCAACAACACCGTCGACGTCCGCGACCCGGCCACCAGCCGGGTCGTCGGCGGCTTCAACCCCGGCAAGGAGATGCGCGAAGCCCTCCTGGCCTAGACCAGCCGCAGTCTCCGCGACGCCACGCCGATCCGGACCCGCTGGCCCCAGGACAGCTCCAGCGCGTCCGGCTCCAGCCCGTCCGCGAAGACGACCAGGCGCTCCGACTCGCTGGTCAGCTCCAGCTCGGCGGTCGCGGTGAGCCGCCCGGCGGTCTGCCGCACCCCGGTCGCGGGGGAGGGCCACGCCTCCCGGACGAACCAGCACAGCTCGGCGTCACCGGGCCCCGGCGGCGGCGGCGCGGCGGCCCGCTCCCGGGCGATCGACGCGCACCAGCCGGTCGCCCCGGTGCCGGTGCCGGCGATCAGCCCGGACGACGACTGCCGCTCCCGGTCACCGTCCGGAGTGGTCAGCACGTACCGGGCCGACTGGTGGCCGGCGTGGCCGACGTACACCTCGTTCAGCCCGTACAGCTCCTGGCCGTCGTCGAGCCGGGCCACCACCATCGTCCGCTCCTCGGTGTGCCGGCCGGCGTCGCGCAGCCGGGCCGCCACCCCGGCCGCCCGGTGCCGCGACAACACCCCCGGATTGCGGCCCGGCTCCGGGTCCACCCCGATCACGGGCTGTCCGTCCAGGTACTTCGCCACGTTCGCGACCAGCCCGTCCTGGCCGACCGCGACCACCACGTCCTCCGGCGCGAACAGGAACCGCGGCAGATCGGCCCGCTCCACATGACCGCGCCGCCAGTCCGCCGGCACCGCCGCGCCCACCTCGGTGAGCGCGGCCCGCAGCGCCTCGTGCCGGGCGGTGACCTCGTCCAGGTCGCGGCCGCGCTGGCGCAGGAAGTACGCGGCCGCACCCAGCGTGCCGTGCCGGGCCAGCAGCTCGTCGAGCTCACTGCGCCGGGACACGACCACCACCCGCGGAGCCAGGCTGCTCATCGCCTCGCCTCTGGTTGTAGCCGGCTCACCGGCCGAGCCGCCCGACCAGCTTGGTGAGCACGTCCGGGGTGATCGTCAGCTCGTTCACCGCGGGCAGGTGGCCGGCCAGTTCCTTGAGCGCCAGCGCCTGGAGAACCGCGGGCGGCAGGTCCCGGTACGCGGCCAGGCGCGCCGCCTCCGCCTCCGCCTCGGCCAGACCGACGATCCGCGCCCCGGCCGCCCGGGCCTCGTCGCGCGCCCGGGTGGCCTCGGCCTCGGTGACGGCGCTGCGCCGGGTCCGCTCCCCGGCCGCGATGCTGGCGATCTCCTTGCGGTCGGCGTCCGCCTTCGCGGCGACCAGCTGGGTCTCGGCGTCCAGCTCGGCCTCCCGGCGGGTGTTGGCGCCGTGCTGTTCGACCAGCTCCTGCTGCCGGCGGGCCAGCTCGATCTTGCTCTGCAACTCGTTCTCGGCGATCTGCCGCTCCTGCTGCACGGCGTGCGCGCGGCGGGCGTACGTCGCCTTGTCCGCCTCCTGCTGCACCTGCTCGCGGGTCGGCGTCTGCAACGCTCGTTCGATGTCCGGCTCCGGCCGGATCGCCACGACCCGGGCGCTGACCACCGAGACACCCGTCTCGCTGAGCCGGGGGTCGCCGGCCAGCGCGTCCGCGACCGACTGGCGGACCGGGGCGATGCCGCTGGTCAGCGCCTCACCCAGGGGCACCCGGGCCAGCACGTCGAGGGCCGGCTGCTGGGCCAGCTCGGCCAGCAGCGTCGCCACCTGGTCGAGGGGCTGACCGCGCCACTTGCCGGTGAACGGGTCGATCGAGAAGTCGAGGCGCCCCGCGGCCGCTGCCGGGTCACTGAACCGGTAGGTGACCGTCGCCTGCACGGTCACGTCGGCGAAGTCGCCGGTCCGGGCGTGGAACAGCAGCGGCAGCTCCCGGTCGTCCACCGGGACCTCGGACAGCACCGCGGTCAACGGCCGGTACCAGAACGACAGCCCCGTCCCGGACTGCTTGGGGCGCCCCTTGACGGTGTGGCTGACCCAGCTGGCCGGGGCCCCGCGCAGGTGCCGCAGGTGCAGTCGTCGCGTCACGTCAGCCATCTCAGCCGTCCTTCACTTCTTCACTCGCTTTTTCGTCGTGATGACGATAATCCTGGGACGCTATTATCGTCAACATGACGCTAAACGTGGTGTCGGTCACCGTGGACCTCGTGCTGCTGACCATCCGGCAGGCCGCGCTCCAGGTGCTGCTGATCCGCCGGGGCATCCCGCCCTACCCGGACCGGTGGGCGCTACCCGGCGGTTTCGTCCTGCCCGGCGAGGACCTCGGCGAGGCCGCGGCCCGCGAACTGCGCGAGGAGACCGGCCTCGACCCGCAGCACGGCCACTTCGAACAGCTGGCGACCTACGGCACCCCCGGCCGCGACCCGCGCGGCCGCGTCGTGACCGTCGCCTACCTGGCCCTGCTGCCCGACCTGCCGGCCCCGGTGCCCGGCAGCGACGCCGCCGGCGCCGAGTGGCGTCCCGCCGCCGACATCACCGCGGGCGAACTGGCCTTCGACCACGGCCGCATCCTCGCCGACGGCCTGGAACGGGCCCGCGCCAAACTCGAGTACACCCCACTGGCCACGGCCTTCTGCCCCACCGAGTTCACCGTCGCCGACCTGCGTGCCGTCTACGAGACCGTCTGGCGGACCCGCCTCGACCCGCGCAACTTCCACCGCAAGGTGACCGGCGCCGAGGGCTTCATCGAACCCACCGGAGGCACGGCCATCCGCGACCGCGGCCGCCCCGCCCAGCTCTTCCGCCGCGGCCCGGCCACCCTCCTGCACCCACCCCTGCTGCGCCAGCGCGTTTGACGCCGGTCACCTAGCTCGCGATCTCCCGCAGCACGTCCAGAACCGTGCGCACCGACGCCCGGTGCAGCGTCTCCGGCCTGGTCAGCACGTCGATGTGCCGGCCCGCCGGCAGATCCGCGAGAGGCCGCAGCGCCAGCCGCGGATCCGGCAGCGTGGTGCGCCCCGGCAGCAGCGCCAGCGCCGCGCCCGACGCGACCACCGACGCGGCCACGGTGAACTCGTTGATCCGGTGCGCCACGTCCAGTGGTCGCCCGGCCGCCGCCGCGATCGCGGTCAGCACGCCCTCCAGGGGAAACCCCTCGTGCACGCTGATCCAGGGGAACGCGCTCACGGCGGCCGCGGTGAGCCGCTCCCGGGCGGCGAGCGGGTGGTCCACCGACATGGCGACGTACAGCGGCTCGTGGATCAGCGGCACGACGGTCAGCCGGTCGACCGGCCAGGGCGGGCTGTGCGCGAGCCGGTGCGCCAGCACCAGGTCGTAGTCGCCGACCAGTGGCGGGAAGTCGGCGTGTGCCACATCCTCGTCGCAGCAGCGCACCGGCGGCCCGCCGGTCGCGGCGAGCCGGGCGATGAGCGGGGCGAACCAGGTGAGCCCGGCGCTGTGGAACGCGGCCACGGTCACCGGGGCGGCCGGATCGTCCAGGTAGTCGCCGACCGCCCGGGACGCCCGGTCGAGCGCGGTCATCACCTCGACGGCGGCCGCCGCCAGGGCCCGCCCGGCCTCGGTGAGCACCAGCCGGCGGCCGCTGCGCTCGGTCAGCGGCACCCGCGCCGACCGTTGCAGGGTGTTCAACTGCTGGGACACCGCGGACGGCGTGATGTGCAGCGAACGGGCGACGGCCGCCACGCTGCCCCGCTCTCCCAGCTCGCGCAACAGTCTCAGGTGATGCGGATCCATTAGGCCTACTACATCGTCGATTCACTGGTTGCCGTCTTGTCTACCGGATCGAACGCCCACACGCTTCCCGATGTGACCGGAGACCTTCTACTGCTGGCCGTGGCCGTGATCTGGGGCAGCAGCTACCTGGCGGCCAAGACCCTGACCGTGGCCGGGGGCGTGCTCGTGGTGCTGGCGCTGCGCTACCTCGTGTCGACGGCCGCCCTGCTGCCGCTGGCTGTCACACGCCGGCCGGGACGGCGGGAACTGGGCGCCGGCGTCCTGCTCGGGTGCACGCAGGCGTCGGTGCTGGTGCTGGAGACGTACGGGGTGTCGCAGACCAGCGCCACCAACGCCGGCGTGCTGATCAGCCTGACCATCCTGCTCACCGCGCTGATGCAGGGCGGGCTGCCGGGCCGGTTCCTGCTGGCCGCCGCGACGGCGACGGCCGGGGTGGCGCTCCTGGTCGCGGGCCCCGGGCTGCGGTCGCCGTCGGCCGGTGACGCGCTGATCCTGGCCGCCGCCGTGGTCCGCGCCGCCCACGTGACGCTCTCCGGGCGGCTCGCCAGGCCCGGCTACGACACGGTCACGCTGACCACGGTGCAGACGGTCGTCGGGACGGTCGTCTTCGGCGTGGCGGCCGGGCCGGCGCTTCTGCCCACCGCCGCCGGATTCGGGACCGCGCAGTGGCTGGGTGTGCTCTACCTGGCGCTGGGGTGCAGCGTGTTCGCGTTCCTGGTGCAGTTGTGGGCGATCCGGCGGACCTCGGCGGCCCGGGCCAGCCTGCTGCTGGGCACCGAGCCGGTGTGGGCCGTGCTGATCGGCGTGGGCATCGGCGGCGAGCACCTGACCGCCACGGCGGTGGCCGGAATCGGGCTGGTGCTGGCCGGTGTCTACTGGGGTCAGCGGGTGGAACGGTCCTCGAGGGCGCGAACCACGGCCGCCATGTCCGCGGCCCCGAGCCCGGAGCGCTCGGCCTCCGCGTACAACTCCGCGCAGACCTCCAGCAACGGCGGCCGCCGGAAAGCGGCCGATCCGGCGGCCGTGGCCCGCGCCCCGGACTCGACCTCGTCCCACTCCGCCCGGGCTCGCGCCGCCCGGCTCAGGCCGTGAAGTAGGCCTTGATCTGGTCGGACTCGCTCGTGACGGTGTCGGCGGGGACCAGGTCGCTCGCGTGGGCCGTCAGCACCGCGGCCCGCTTCTGGAGGATCTCGGTGGCCTTGCCGCTGGTGTAGAGACTGGCCTTGAGGTCGGTGAGCGCTTTGTCGTACGCCGCTTTGAAGGTGGTGTCGGCGTTGAACCGCTGGACCAGGATGTTGCTGCGGCCACCGGGCCGTCCACCCCCGCCGCCGTTGCCGTTGCGCTGGCCTCCGCCGGCCGGTGCGTTGCCGTCGGTCGGCGGCTGCATCTGCCCGCCGCCCGGGTTTCCGCCACGGCCACCGCCGCCGCCCATCCCGCCGAAGGCCAGGTTGTGGTCCCAGGCCACCACGGTGAACTGGTCCTTGCCGGTCGTGTAGCGCAGGTACGAGTTGTTGCCCGGCCCGTCGATGTCGTCCGTGTTCTTGACCAGTTCCTGGAACGCCAGGTAGGTCGCGAACGCCGACACGTCCAGGTGCGAGCCCAGATCGGACGTGAAGGCCGCGTCCTTGGACTGGTTGATGAACTTGAGGAAGGCGATCAACGGGACCAGGTCGGGGTTGCCGGAGTCGGTCTCCTGGTCGAAGACGTCCTTGTAGCTCTCGGCGTCCTCACCCCGGTACGAGTAGTCGCCGCCGCTCTCCGCCTTGTAGAGGATCCCGGCCGCGCCGAAGTTGTCGGAATCCCATTTGTCGCCCAGGTTCTCGACAATGAGGCGCAGCACCTGGTCGCCGCCGTTGACCTTGAGCCGGGTGGACGCCGACTTCTGGGTGGCCAGCCCGGCCAGGCCCAGCAGTTCCAGGGCGACCGCCTCGTTCAGCGCCGACTTCGTGGTGTTCGAGCGGACCACGAACTCGGTGTACCCGCCGTACGCCTGCCCGGCGGTGAACTTGTCGAGCCGCACCAGCCACGGCAGGTCCTGCGGGTTCTCGGCGGAGACGCTGCCGCCCGGCCCGCCGCCACGCTGCTGCTGGGTGCCGCTGGACTCGGTGCTGCCCGACTTGGTGAGGCCCTTCAGCGACGAGTTGCCCTTGAGCCGCAGCCCGGCCTTCTCGAACGTGGTGCCGTCGATCGTGACATCCGCCTCGATCCAGTTCTTGTCGCCGTCGTTCAGGAAGGCGTCGATCATCGTGTCGTAGTCGGACTGCTCGAACATGACGTCGATGTCGTGGACCAGCGTGGCGTCGAACAGTCCGCTGCCGGCCGTGGCGGTGGTGGACGCCGCCGCCGTCGTTCCGCTCTTCAGGCCGCAGCCGGCGAGGACGGCCACTCCGAAGGCGCCGGCGAGCGCGGCGCCGAACGAGCGGCGGGAGAGCTTGTGGTCGAGCATGCGGGCCATCCTTGATCGCGGTGCGGCGGGGACGGCTCAAGAAGACGTCGCGGGCTCAGGAGTGGGTTGTGCGGAGCCTGTGCGTCGCCTGATAGCCATGACCAGCAGGACGGCGAGCAGCACGGTGGCGATCGGGGCGCCGGGGAACTTGACGAACCGGGCCAGCCCGCCGCCGTCCGGCAGCACCGAGAACGCGCACACCACGGTGGCCGCCATGATCGCCGTGGTGCGGCGGGTGGTGGCGGCGAGCAGGGTGAGCGGCCACAGCAGGTACCACGGGTGCAGGACCGGGGCCAGCAGGACGGTCGCGGCCAGCGCCAGGGCGGCGCCGTGCAGGGCGGCCCGGGTGCGGTCGGCGGCACGGTAGGCGCGCCACCAGAGGTGGACCAGGGTGGCGGCGAGCAGGACGACGGCCAGGGCGCGGACCACGGGCACCGCGTCGAACCCGGGGTGCACGGTCTTGCCCAGGTAGGTGAGGGTCATCCCGACCGCGGTCGGCGGGGAGGTGAACTGGATCAGCGAGGTGCCCACGCCGGTGGCCGGAATCCAGCCCCAGCCCAGGCCGCTCGCCACGGTGAGGGTCACCAGGGCCGCGGCCGCACCACCGCCGATCGTCACGGCGGCCCGGCGCAGCGGTCCGGCGGCCAGGATCGCGAACGGGACGATCACCAGGGCGGTGAGCTTCACGGAGATCGCCAGGCCGAGCAGCGCACCGGCGGGGAGCAGCCAGGATGTGCGTGCTCCCGATCGTACGATCAGGGCAAGAGCGACCACCGCCAGGCCGAGCATGACCGCGTCGTTGTGTGGCGCGGCGAGCAGGTGGGCACCGGCCAGCGGCCCGGCGAGCGCCAGCCAGAGGGCCCGCTGCGGCGGGATGCCGCAGCGGCGCGCCAGCGGCGGCAGGGCGACGGCGACCGCGACGATTCCGGCCAGTGCGGCCAGCCGCAGCATGAAAATGGCGCCGGCCAGGCTTGCGCCCACCGCCACCGCCGCGGCGGCGATCAGGATGAAGAGCGGGCCGTACGGGGTGACCGTGTCCCGCCAGTTCATCGAGACCGTGTCGATCCAGGTGCAGGGCAGCGCGTTCACGCCATGGTGGTACGGGTCGATCCCGTGCCGGAACATCTCACCCTGGCAGACGTAGGAATACACGTCCCGGCTGCCCATCGGGGGCGCCAGAAGGAACGGCAGGGTCCACAGCGCCGCGGTGACGAGAACCCAGCGCACCGACGGCGTCCGATCCCGGCCGGACCACCAGGCGTACGCCTGCAGACCCGTCCCCACCAGCCAGCACGCCAGGATCACCAGCCCGTGCGGGCCGCGCGCCACGCTCGCCGGTGTGGCGTCCAGATCGGCGGTGGGCAGCGCGCCGCCGAGCCGACCGCCGATCACCAGCAGCACCGTTCCGGCCAGGCCGAGATAGCGGATCCCCGTCAACGACACGTCCACATCGTCGGGCCGCCCGGTGAACACCGTGCGGCCGGCGTCGAACCGGCGGTGCTCCGACGGCCGACGTCATGGTGACCGGTGCGCGCCAGCCCACCCGGAGGGTGACGTGGGTGACCAGCGAGGCGGCCCGGGAGCCGGTCTGCTCCAGCTTGAGTGGCGGAACCCCGTCGAACAGCCGCTCGCCCGCCGATCGCGTCCTGCCGACACTCTGGCTCAGGTGGCCGCCTTGAGCGCCTCCACCAGATAGCGGGACAGGTGCCGGACCGCCGGGGAGCGGTCGGTGGTCCGGGTGGTGGCGTAGATCTGGCGGGCCAGCCCGGTGGGCCGGGCGATCGGCAGGTGCACGAGCCCGGGCTGCGGCGTGGCGGCGAGCCGCGGCACGAGGGCGACCCCGAATCCGGCGGCCACCATGGCCAGTGCCATCGGATAGCTGTGCACCCGTGTCTCGATCCGTGGTTCGAAGTCGGCGGCCCGGCAGGCCATCTCGGTGGCGGCCTGGAAGCCGGTGCTGGTCAGTGCCGCGACCCAGGCCGCGCCGGCGAAGTCGGCCAGGTCGATCGGGCCGCTTGCGGCCGGTGCGTCCTTGCGGGGTACGGCGAGCAGCATCGGTTCGCGGTAGAGCGGCCGCTGGTCGAAGCCGCGCAGGTCGGGCCGGGACAGTGGCGCGTACTCGTGGGTGACCGCCAGATCGACCGTTCCGGCGCGCAGCTCGGGCAGTGCCTCGGCCGATTCGAGTTCGGTGAAGCGCAGTTCGACGTCGGGGTGGCGGCGCCGGAAGGTGGTCAGCGCCGGGACGACGAACCCGATCGCGGCGGTGGCGAAGGCGGCGACCCGCAGGGTGCCCCCGCGCAGTCCGGCCACGTCGCGAACCGCGCGTTCGGCCTCGTCGATGCCGGCGAGCAGCGGGCCGGCGTGGTCGGCGAGGACCCGGCCGGCCTCGGTGAGCCGGACGCTGCGTGCCGAGCGTTCCAGCAGTGCCGCGCCCAGGTCGCGTTCCAGGGCGGCGAGTTGCTGGGAGGCGGCCGCCGCGGTGCATCCGGCCAGTTCCGCGGCGGCGGCGATGGTGCCGGTGGCCGCGACGTCACGCAGCAGGCGCAGCCGGCGGGGGTCGAGCATCGGCCAACCTTATGCTCAGCCTCCGTCACCGGCTATGGATCTTGTGCTGGGCCGTCGGCAGGCTTGGCCGTATGCCGTTGGATCCGCATCTTCTCGCCGCGTTCACCGTCGCCACGATCGTCGCCATGCTGGCGCCGGGGCCGGACATGCTGTTCGTGCTGAGCTGTGGGATGCGGGGTGGGCCGCGGGCCGGGTTGCTGGCCACGGCGGGACTGGCCACCAGCGAGGCGGTGCACGTACTGGTGGCCGCCGCCGGGTTGAGCGCGCTGTTCACCGCGGTCCCGGAGGCGTTCGTCGTGCTGCGGGTGGCCGGGGCGGTCTATCTCGGCTGGCTCGGTGTCCGGATGATCCGGCGGCGCGGGGAGGTGCTGTCGGAGAAGCCGGGCGCCACCGGCCGGCGCGCGTATCTGAGCGGGTTCCTGACCAATCTGTCCAACCCGAAGATGATCGCGTTCTCGGTGGCGTTCCTGCCCCAGTTCGTGGATCCGGCGCGGGGGTCGGTGTGGGCGCAGTTCGCCGTACTCGGGGCGGTTCTGATCTTCTTGGAGTTCCTGATCGACGGGGCCGTGGGGGTCGGCGCCGGCCGGATCGGCTCGTGGTTGCGGCAGCGGCGCACGCTGAGCCGCCGGATCGACGCCACCACCGGCGGTATCCTGATCGGCCTGGGGGTGCGTCTGGCCGTGGAGCGGTAGCCGGCGCCGTGGACGCCGGCCACCGCCGGTCAGCTGTAGTGGATGACGTAGGCGATTTTGGCCTCGTTCGCGTCGCCGGCGCCTTCGACGTCACAGCGCAGTTCGTCGGGGACGTCGCAGATGTAGTCGCTGCTCTGCGTCCACGGGTTGCTCAAATAGAATTCCACCTTGCCGAAACGTGTCTTGTAGGTGGCGGTGGCCGCTGTGCCGCCGGTGTCCTTCGTCGACTCCGCCGAGAATGTCGCCGTCTTGTTCCGGTTGACGCCCTTCGGGGGTCTCACCAGCCATTCCCCCTCGGAGACATCGAATTCGACCAGACTCAGCCTTTCGTCGCTGAAATTCCGTACGGTCACATTGACGCTCCGGTCACCGGGATCGGCCTGGGCGGGACCGGGAACGGCGGCGCCGGCGGACGCCGCCGCCAGCACCGATGCGATCGCCAGATACTTGCGTGCCACGAAGGTTCTCCTCTTTCACGGGATGCGATCCGATTTCGCCTGCGGTCGATTTCAGTATCAGGTGCGGCGCGTTGTGGGCCTGCCGGAACGGCATAGGTCAAAAGTATGACCTTTCGCCCTTCAAGATCGTTAAGCATCGTGCCTGATGTGCACCGTTTCGTACGTCTTCGTCGTTGGACCCGGCATGAGCACCCGAGCCGCCCGGCGCCACGCACCACACCGGACACCCGATGGAAATTCACATTGAACTCTCAGGTGAACCTGAGGCGAGACACCCTCGTAACAAAGTCGAGACTCTTGTAAAGTGCACAACCGCACCGCTCCGGCCGGGATAAAGATTCGGACTCAGACGATGCTCAATCGCACGGTCATGTTCGCCAAGCAGCACGCACCCGAATCCATGCGTGTACTCGCACGAAGGGCACAGCTCGAAGCCCACAACACACGGCTTCGCCTCACCGTGCCGGTCGTCGAACGCTGTGAATACGTGAACATCTATCACTGCGCGGTCCGCAAGACCGCCAGCCAGTGGATCAAATCGTTGTTCAGCGACCCGATCGCGTACCGGTACTCGGGCCTGCTGACGTACGATCCGCGCTTCTACAACTGGAGCCATCCGCGGGTCTGCCCGCCGAACCGGATCGCACTGTCGCTGTTCTTCTCCCGTAAACGTTTCGACACCACACCGAAGCCCGACGCTCACCGCGCGTTCTTCGTCTATCGCGATCCGCGGGACCTGGTCGTGTCGAGCTACTTCTCCACCAAGGACTCGCACGGCCCGATGGGTGACGTGCTCGAGGTCCGCCGGAACCTGCGGGAGAAGTCGAAGAAGGACGGCCTGCTCTACCTGGTCGACCACCTCGCCCGCAAGGGCACGTTCAACGCCGTCCGCTCCTGGGTGAAGGCGCCGTCCACCGCCGAGGTCGCGCTCTTCCGCTACGAGGACCTGGTCGGCCCGGACCAGGCCGCCCAGGTCGACCGCCTCTTCCGGCACTGCGGGATCATCGTCCCGCCCGCCGAGATGGCGACTCTGCTCGACCGGTACAGCTTCGGCCGGATGAACGACAAGAAGGGCGCCGGCGCGGTCTCGCACTACCGCAAGGGCGAGGCCGGCGACTGGCGCAACCACTTCGACGACGACATCACCGAGGCCTTCAACCGGGCCACCGGCAACCTGCTCACGCTGCTCGGCTACGACGAGCCGGCTGCCCTCTCCGAGACGGAGCTGCGCCGCCCGGCCACCACGTAGGACTCGGGAGATTGTCACACCCCGCGTTTACGATGCCGGACATGACGGGGACCATCGATTATGCCTCAGCGGGCCCGCTCACCGATCTCGCGACGATCGACCGCGGCGCCCTCGCGGACCTGCCGGAGGAGCCCGCGGCCATCCTGCGGCTCGCGCAGCACCTGGTCATCCAGCCCGGTGACGCCGGGCAGCTCGGCCCACCACCCGGCCGCTTCGGGGAAAACCAGTTCCGGCCCGCGGCCCGCCTGATCCGCGCGTTGCTGGCGCTCGATCCGTCGCCGCTGACCGTGCCCCGCCCACCCGAGCGCCGCGTCATCGGCACCTGCCGCCACTTCGCCGTGCTGACCTGCGCGCTGTTGCGCCACCGGGGGATTCCGGCCCGGGTGCGCTGCGGGTTCGGGGCCTACTTCCAGCCCGGTCTGGCGCTGGACCACTGGGTGGTGGAGTTCCGCCCGGCGGCCGGGGCGCCGTGGGTTCGCGCCGATCCGGAGACCATCTCGCTGACCACGCTGCCGCCGTCGCCGTTCGGGCCGGGCGGCCGGCCGGATCCGGCGGCCCTGCGGCCCGGCGAGTTCCTGACCGGCGGCGAGGCGTGGGTGCTGTTCCGGGCCGGGCAGGCCGACGGGGCGGTCTTCGGCGTGCCCGGCACGGAGAATTTCGGTCCGGCCGAGATCCGGGGCAACGCGATCCGGGATCTGGCCGCCCTCAACCGGGTGGAGATCCTCCCATGGGACGAGTGGGGCCGCATGGAGGCGTCGTACCAGAACCGGACCGGCCCCGGCTACGACGCCCTGATCGACACCATCGCCGCCACCTGCGCCGCGGACGACCCGGCGGCCGTCGCGGCCCTCTACAAGTCCGAGGATCTGGAGGTGCCGCCGACGCTGCTGCTCTGAGCCACCTCCCTTGCCCTGCCCCGGCGGGCCTCGGGCCTGAGGTCTCGGGTGGCGGCGCCGGGCGGTGGCTGCAAGCATGTCGCTTCTATGGGCTACCAAGTGCGCGAGAGTGGGCCGGGGGATCCTGGGAGCGCCTGCCGGGTCGTGGTCACCGATCTCGACGGAACGGTCGTTCCGCACGGGGACACGATCAGTTCCGCCACGCTGGCCGCCGCGGCCGCGCTGCGAGACCGGGACGTTCCACTCGTGGCCGTGACCGCGCGAACCCCGGCCGGTGTCTCCCGGCTGGGCCTGTTCGCGGAACATCTCGCCCTGGTCGTCGGCAACGGTGGCGCTCTCGGCTGGGCTCCGGCGACCGGTGAGATCCTCTGGCAGGAGACCATCGCCACCACGGACCTGGCTGACCTCGCCGCGTTCGTCGGCACGGTGCCGGGCGCGGGCATGTCGGTGTTCGGCGTGGACGTCTGGAAGATGACGCCCGCCTACCTCGAACTCCGCGGCCGGGCGCCGCGGGAGCCGTGGCGAGCCGTCGAGCCGGACGCCCTCGCGGACCGCCCCGGCTACGCCGCCGCCATCCGGCACCCCACACTGACCTCGGACGACCTGATCGCCCAGCTCACCGCCGCCGGTTTCGCCGGCCGGCTCAACCTGACCTACTCGGCGGAGCGTCTGGTCGACGTCAACCCGCTCGGCGTCGACAAGGCGACCGGGATCCGGCGCGGGCTCACCGTGCTCGGCCGCACCCCGGAGGAGGCCGTCGCCTTCGGCGACATGCCCAACGACCTTCCGATGTTCGCCTGCTGCGGCCGTTCGGTCGCGATGGGCAACGCCCACCCAGCGGTACGCGCCGCCGCCACCTTCACCACCAGGACGGCCACGGACGACGGCTTCGCCCACGGCCTGGCACTCCTCGGCCTGATCCCGGAACCGATGCGCCACCCTGCCTGAGTTCGCCGTTCAGACCTCCGGCTCCCAGCACAAGTGCCGCTCCGGACCAGCCCACCGCGTCATCGGAGTGCAATGCCGAGGGCGACCCGAATCGCGTGGTCCGTGGCGGGGGCACGGCCCATGTTCAAGCCCCACCACGATGATGCGCCAAAATACGTCGAGCAACCCGTAAGGAGGCAGGATGGGTTATTCGGGAGTGATCGTCGTCGCGCGGTTCGAGCAGCCGGTGGCCGGCTCATCGCTGAGCGGAGAGATGCCTGTCCTTGACGAACTGGTTTTCGACGACGGCTGGCGCTGCATGTGGGTTGACAGAGACTCACCGCTGAAGCCGCAGGAGGTGGTTGCCGTCACCCGCGCACCGGCGTTGTGCGCCTACATCTTCGACAGCGACGTCGCGGACGTGGAAGCCACCAGTCCTGGCGGCAACCACTGGCATGTCTATCTGCACCCGGAAACCGCGGAAGAATTGGGTGCGCCAGCACTCGAGCAGCCGCTGCCAGAGGCGATTGCTCATATCGTCGGCTGGGCCCGTGAAGCCGGTAGCAGCGTCGATTCGACGGTGGTCGCACAGGCTCTCACTGCCAAGAACGTATTCGTCGAAGACACCCTCTTGAATCTTGTGAAGATTTTGGGTGTAGCAAGCGGATAGACGCCGCGGTGGCTCGGCACAGCTCATCGGCTCCGCGACGCCGCCTTGCGGTGTTGGCCGCAGCGCCAGCCGTTGGATCAGGTCACCCTGATTCTGTGGGATCGCCACGGAAGGCCAGACCGGCCGCTTCCATCGCTGCTCGGAGATGGTCAAGGGCGTACGGCCCGACTCCGTGCAGTGCTCGCACCTCGCTCTCGGTGAGCCTGGCGACCTGCTCAAGGCGAATGAGGCCGTGCGCGGTGAGCGCGCGGGTCGCGGCTGCGCCGAGGTGCGGCAGCGGAACACCCGGCTCCGGCTCCGGTCGGCCCAGGGACGGCCGGGGATGTCCCTCGTGGTCCAGGACGGCGGCGCCGCGCGCCGAAAGCCGGTAGCCGATGTCGAGCGATTCGGTCAGACCGCGTTCCTTCAGCTTGCGCACATTCTGTTTGAACGCCGGGGTGTCGCGCCCCGCCCGTTGTGCGAGGTCAGGTGCCCGGGTGGCCGGCAGTTCGTCGATCAGCAGGAGGGTTTCCCGAGTCCAGGGCCCGGTCGGCGAGGCCTGGTCGAGCCGGTCGAGCCACGCGACGATCGTGTCGATCTCCGCAGCGTCGGGAACCGCGTCGCGCAGCGCGTGCCGAGGGTCGACGTCCGCGTACCTAAGCCCGATCCGATAAATCGGCCGGTCGGGGTGCACACGGTCCAACCCCCGCCGGAGCGCGGCCAGGGACACCGCACCGGCCCGGCGGGCGTCCGCGGCGGTCAGCGAACTCACCGGCACGCGGTCGACGGATGTGATCTCAACCAGTCCGACCGCGGTACGCATCCGGGTACCGATCCTGACGCGAGGCTGTTCCCACCGGCGGAATGCCACATCGACATCACCGGCACGGATCGCCGCCAGTTCCGCGGGGCGTATCTGCATGTCCCAGTTCAACACACGTCACGACCGCCGCCCGCCCGGTCGGCAGCAGATCCGTGCGACAGGCCTGGACGGCGACCCCACCTCGTTGACTGCGCGGAATTCATCCAGCGATGGCGCCGCCAGACAGTCACCACTCCGCGTGGCCCGGTGGCTTCGACGGCGGCGGTGGGTTCCGTATCTCAGTGAGACCAGGGTGCCACCAGCCGACCGTCGGTTCGGATGTCCGTCGAGGCGGGTCAGGCCCACCAGCGCCACGTGGGCGGTGGGCTCCGCGCGCCTCAGTTGGACCAGGTGTAACCGGCCATGGCGGCGCCCGGGCTGGCCAGGATGGCAGCGATGGTGGCGAGCACGAATGCCGTGATGGTCAGGACCACAGTTCGCAGACGCACAATGATCTCCCCAGATGAGGTGGACGTGCCTGTTCGAGCCGAGAGTACCGGCCATCGTCGACACGACACAGGCGTCCCTTGTTTGAGTAGCCAGTCATGTCAGCCCCGCTGAGGTTTCGGCATCTTGCCGCGCAACCGCCGACGACCTGTATGCCGTGCGCAGCGGGCCTTCAGGTCGCGGCGGGTCGCGGCACTCCCAGCGCGCCAAGCGCGTCTTGACGGATCCTTGGGTCGGGGTCGGCCAGCGCCTGCCGCAGCAGTTCCACGTCGCTGGGCTGGACGACATGGCCGAGGGCCCACAGCCCGGCACTGCGCAGGTCGCGATGGCCGGTGGCGATGAACGACATGATGGTGGGACGGCACGCCGCCGGGTCCGTCTCCATGATGTCGGCCAGCCATGCGCAGAAATTGTCGAGGTCGTTACCCCGCAGGGGACGGGCGAAGGCACGCAGCAGCAGCGGGAAGGCGGCAACCCCGCGAAGGCCGGCCAGGATGTAGACCATGAGGTCCCGGCCGTACCAGTTGCCCTCGTCGAGATACCGTTCCAGCGCGGCCTGAACGGGCGGGATCAGCGAGCCGTCTCCGCTCATGGCCAGCTCACGCACTGACGGCCACGGGTCACCGTCCAACGTCTCGACATGACGAAACACCTCAGCGAGCGTCATCTGCACCCCCTCCGGTCGCCGCCTTGCGGACGTGCCGGTAGCGACACCAGTTGCGACGGCTGAGTGTCAGCCGAACCGGGCACACGCACCCGTTGTATCAGGCCTTCGGCATGCTGGGCTCTGCGTTTCATCCCGGGTCGGCGTCGCCGGAAGGGAACCTCACCGATCGGCAGGACCCTGCCTAGTCCGGCGGCCGGGCCGCGGGAACCTCCAAACAGGCTGTGAGGTGCGGCGCGGCGGCCCGCAGCAGCTGGTAGCCGATCCGGGTGAGCTGCTCCACCTGCTCCGGGGTGAGCACGTCGAAGACCAGCCGGCGGGCCTCCCGGACGTGCGCCGGTGCGGCCGCCGTGACGGCGGTGGCGCCCGCGTCGGTGAGCACCGCCTCGACCCAGCGGCCCTCCGGGGAGTCGGTGGTGCGCCGCGTCGCCCAGCCGTGTTTCTCCAGCCGGGAGACCGCGTGCGAGAGCCGGGACGGTGAGGCGCAGGCGAGGTGGGCGAGGCTGTTCATGCGCAGCGCCCGGCCGGGGGCCTGGGCCAGCGAGGACAGGATCGTGTACTCGAAGAAGTTGAGCCCGGAGTCCCGCTTGAGCTGCGCGTCGATCGCGGCGGGAAGTGTGGTGAGCACCGTGGTGAGCGCCATCCACGCGCGCTGCTCGTCGTCGGAGAGCCAGGGGGCGGATGTGGGGTCGCTCACGACTGAGCAGAATACGCGATCCCTGCCCTTGAACTTTCAATAGTTGATGTGGCAACCTTCGTGTTGAACATTCAACTCTGATTTGGGGAGAAATCGATGGCAATCCTGCGTATCGACGCCAGCATCCAGGGCCCGAACTCCGCCAGCAGCGCGCTCGCCGACCTGGTGGAGAAGGAACTGGCCGGCGCCCCGATCGCCCGCCGCCACCTCGCCACCGACCCGATCCCCGCGGACGCCTGGACGAACGCCATCCAGGGCACCTACACCCCGGCCGAGCACCGGACCGACGCCCACCGGAGCGCCCTCGCGCTCGCCGGTGAGCTGGCCGGCGAACTGCGCTCCGCCGACGCCGCGATCCTCGCCCTGCCGTTCTACAACTACGGCGTCTCGCAGCACGTCAAGACGTGGTTCGACCTGGCCATGGCCGGCGGCGAGCAGGGCGAGAAGTTCCTCGACGGCAAGACGGCCGTCGTCCTCACCACCCGTGGTGGCGCCTACGGCCCGGGCACGCCCCGCGACGGCTGGGACCACAACACCGACTACCTGCGGCGCGTCGTCGGCGACATCTGGGGCGCCGACCTCATCCTCATCGAGCGCGAGTTCACCCTGGTCGGCGTCAACCCGGCCCTCGACGCCTTCATCGAGACGGCCGAGCTCATGCACAAGACCGCCGCCGAGGCCGCGTCGGCCGCCGGCCGGGTGCTCGCCTCCCGCTGACGTCGTTTATTTCCGGTACGGGCTGCGCCGTCCCGCGGAACCAGGGCTGTTCCGCCGGACGGCGCGACCGTCTGCCCACTCCCGCCCGTGCCGCGCCCGCCGGGCTGAGCTGCCCACTCACCCTGATGGCCGGATCCGGCGGCGGTGACCCCGTGACCGCCGCCGGATGGCCAGATCAGTAGGACAGGCCGCCCGGAGCGCCGACGAGCGCCGCGCCGTGGCCGCTCAGCCAGCCCTCGGCCGCAGCGGCGTGCTGGCTGAACGTGTGCATGTCCCGGAACCGGCGCTGCACCGGCGACGCGTCCCGGGCCACCTGGCCGCCGCCGGAGCGGTAGCACGTGTCCACTACCGACAGCGCGGCGTCGGTCACCCACGTCAGCGTGGCCGAAACCCGTGGGCCGATCGCCGCCAGCCCGGCCGGGTCGGCCGAGCACAGCGCCCACACCTCGTCGGCGGTCGATTCCAGCAGCGCCCGCGCGGCCCGCAGGCTGAGGTCGGCCCGCCCCAGGTTCGCCTGGAACAGTTGGCTGTCGGCGAGCCGCGCCCGCGCGTACAGTCGCTGTTTTCCGGATGTGGCGAGCTCGACCGTCGCGTCCAGCGCGCCCTGCGCGATGCCGACCGCGACCGCACCCAGATGCAGGATGAAATGGGTGAGCGGCGACGTGAACCCCGGGCCGGGGACCGACGGCGTCCCGGCGAACAGGTCGAAGGTGTGCTCATTCGGCACCTGCACCCCGCGGACCTCGACGTCGTGCGAGCCGGTGCCGCGCAGGCCCAGCACCTGCCATGTGTCGACCACCCGCGCCTGCGACGCCGGCACCAGCACCGAACGCATCAGCGGCGTCCCCGGGACGGGCCCCGGCCGCGGGCCACCGTCGGCGCCCAGCACCACACAGTTGCCGAAGATCCAGTCGGCGTGGGTGCTGCCGCTGCCGAACGCCCAGCGACCGTCCACCTGGAATCCGTCATTGGCCGGAACGGCCGTGCCCTGCGGATTGAAGCCACCGGCCACGATCACGTCGGGCCCGGCCGCGTACATCTTGTCGAACGTCTCCCGGCCCAGGAACGCCATCAGCTGCGGGGTCTCCGAGCCGATCATCACCGTCCAGCCGACCGCCGGATCCGCGGTGGCCAGCGCCTCCAGGACCGCCATCCCGGCGCGCAGGCCGATCTCGTGCCCGCCGTGCGACCGTGGCACGAACATCCGGAAGAATCCCGCCGACCTCAGCTCCTCGACCAGGTCCGACGGCAGCCGCCGCTCCGCGTCCAGCTGATCGGCCCGGGCCCGCAGCGACGGCGTCAGAGCACGCGCGCGGTCGACCAGTTCCTGCATCTCGTTCCCCCCATGAGGTATCTCAGTAAACCGGGCCCCCATCACAGTGGACGAGCGTCCCGGATCGCCAGGGACAACTGTCCCGGCCGGTCGGGATTGAACGGTAGGGACATGTCGGGAAGCTGTCGTCCGCCGCGATGCGGACCCGCCCTCACCCGCCGGACGGACGGCGGGTAGCGATATCGAGAGCGGCGACGACCGCCGCGACCGCCGGATGGGTGGCGGCGCCGCGCCGGAACGCGACCCGGGTACGCCGCCGGGTCGCCAGCGCGGTCAGCCGGATCCCGGCCGGTGGCGTCACGGCCGCCAGCTCGGGCACGAGCGAGACACCCTGACCCGCGGCGACCAGCGCCAGGACGGTGGCGAAGTCGTCGGCGTGATGGCGCGCCCGCGGAGTGAACCCGGCGGCCCGGCAGACCCGCTGGGTGACCTCGTGGCACAGCGTCCCGGGCGTGGCGAGAATCCACGGCAGGGACGCCGTCTCCGCCAGCGCACCGGCCGCCGTCCCCGCGGGTTCGGCCAGGAAGACGGTCTCCTGCAACAGCGGCACCGAGTCCAGCGCCGGATCCGCCTCGGCCGGCGCGATGTCGTAGTCGTGGAGCAGCCCGACGTCGAGGCTGCGTTCGCGCAGCGCCGCCGGAACCGCCACCGGGTCCAGCTCGGTGACCATCAGCTCCAGCGCCGGATGGTCGCGGCCGAGAGCCACCAGCGCCTGCGGCAGCAGCGTGCGCACGGCACTCGGGAATGCGCCGATCCGGATCGGCCCGGCCGGCCCGGCCCGGACCGCGGCGATCGCGGCATCCGCCTCCTCCAGCGCCGCGAGCACCGCCTCGGCGTGCCGCACCAGGACCTGCCCGGCCGCGGTGAGCGCCACCCGCCGGCCGGTGCGCTCCAGCAGCGGCACGCCGGCCTCGCGTTCCAGCGCCGACAACTGCTGGGAGACCGCCGAAGGGGTGTACGCCCGGGCCTCGGCCACCGCGGCGATGGTGCCGAGCCGGTGCAGATCACTGAGCAGACGCAGACGGCGGACATCGAGCATCAGTTCAGCTTACGGTTCTCGGTGGAAATGTGAACTGGACCTTATGCTGCGAGCGCCGGAATGCTGGACCGCATGCTGAACGGAATCCTCGTACCCCTCATCACTCCCTTCGACGATGCCGGTGCCGTCGCGCTCAGCGCGCTGGAACGCCTGGCCCACCAGGTTCTCGACGACGGCGCGGCCGGGCTGGTCGCGCTCGGCACGACCGGTGAACCGGGCTCGCTGGACCCCGGCGAACGGCAGGCGGTCGTCGACGTCGCCGCCCGGGTGAGCCGTGAACGCGGAACGACCCTGCTGGTGGGAGCCGGAATGACCCCGCCCGGCGGCGCGATCGCGCTGAGCCTCGTGCCGCCGTTCGTCCGGCCGGGGGAGGAAGGCGTGGTCGCCCACTTCGCGGCCGGCGCCGGGCCCAGGGTGATCTACCACGTGCCGTACCGGACCGGTCAGGACCTGTCCACCGCGACCATCCGGCGGCTGGCCGCGATCCCCGGCGTGCTCGGCATCAAATACGCGACAGGCGCCGTCGACGCCACCACCGTGAACCTGCTCGCCGACCCGCCGCCCGGGTTCGCGCTGCTCGGCGGGGACGACGCGCTGATCTCGCCGATGCTGGCGCTGGGCGCGGACGGCGGGATCCTGGCATCCGCGCACGTGGCCACATCGTCGTTCGTGGAGCTGTTCGAGACATGGCGTGCCGGGGACGTCAAAGCCGCCCGCACCCTCGGCGCGCGCCTCGCCGAGGTGTCGAGCGCACTGTTCGCCGAACCCAACCCGACCGTGATCAAGGCGGTCCTGCACGCCCAGGGCCGGATCCCCACCGCGGCGGTTCGGCTGCCACTGCTGCCCGCCGGACCCCTAACATCGGCTGATGCGTATCGCCTGGTCAACCGATAGCGGACCGGATCCGGCGCTGGTGCGGACGTTCCCCGCGGACCAGCCGTCCGCGGTCGCCGACGCCGGTGACCTGATCGTCACGCTGACCGAGCACCACGAGGACTTCGACTGCCATCTCGGCGACCTGCACGACCGGCGCTGCCCGCCGGCCGGCCTGCGGATCTGGGACAAGATCTCCGGACGGCCGCTGCGGGCCGTCTCCGGCGTCAACCCCGGCGGCACGGGCAATCCGATGCTGGTCACGGCCGTGTTCGACGGACGTACGGTCGCGGTCGTCGGTCTCTGGCAGGAACCGCCCGTGATGCTGGACCTCGCCACCGGCGACCGGATCGGCGTGCTGCCCGGCCACCAGGACGCCACCGACGTGCAGGCGCTCGCCCTGGCCGGAACGGACGTGGTGACCGCCGGATGGGACGGCATCCTGCGGATCGCCGGCCGGAACGTGGCCTTCGAGACCGGCGAACGGTCGAACGCGCTGGCGATCCTGGACGTGAACGGGCGGCGCGCCGCCGTGGTGACCGGGCGCGACGCCGTCACCCTGTGGGACCTCACCGACGGCGCCCCGCTCGGCCGCCTCGACGTCGACGCGTACGCACTCGCCACCTGGCCCGGCTCGCCGTCGGTGGCCGTACAGGACCGGGCCGGCGGCATCGTGCTCTGGGACACCGCGACCGGTGCCCACCACCATCCCGCCACACCACCGGTCTACGAGTTCGGCCGTCTCGGGGCGGTGACCACACCCGGCGGGCGCCGGCTGCTCACCCTGGACGGCGGCAGCGCGGTCCACCTGTGGGACGTGGCCGCCGACCGGGAGTTCGGGGCGCCGCTGAACGGAGCGCTGCTGAACGCCCAGGTGATCCCCGCCGGGCCCGGAACCCTGATCGCCGCGTCCGCGGACGACGACACCGTCTCCCTGTGGCGGCTCGGCGAGAACCGGGCGCCCGAGGAGATACGCAGCCCCGGCGACATCCGCCGGATCGAGGTGACGACGGACGGCTGGGTGGTCGGCGACGGCGGCCCGGTGCGGTGGCGGGTCATGGACGGCGTACCCGGGACCGGGGGTGGCGATTTTCCGGCGGACCAGCCCCTTCGCGTCCGGCTGGACGGCGAACTGGTGGCGACCTTCCACGGCTCGCTGGGCGGTGTGCGGCTCGGCGGCGACCGTACGATCGAACACCCTTACCCGCCCCGCGGAGCCGCCGCCGGCCTGCTCGCCGACCGCCGCGCGATCGCCGTGAACTGGATGTTCGGGCCGTTCACCGTCTACGACCTGGACACCCTCACCCCGATCCCGGCTCCCGCGGACGTGGCGATCGGCGAATCGCCCCGGGCCTGGGTCGGCGACGCCGTGGTGACCGTGCGCCTAGGGGAGGTGCTGGCCCACGACATGCGGACCGGCACGATCACGCCACTGCAGCCGAAGGAGGACGAGCCGGTCACCGCGCTGGCCGCGTTCGGCACGGTCATCGCGGTCGCCCGCACCGACGGCAGTGTGGCGATCGTGGACGTCCCCACCGGGGGCGAGCGCGACCGGCGTACGTTCCCCTTCGCCGCCACCGCCCTGACCTGGGCCCCGACCGGCGAGCTGATCGTGGCCGTCCGCCGCGACGTCTACTGTGTGGCCGCCTGAGCGGTCACCGCCTCGGCGAAGGCCGACAGCGCCGGTGACCGTGGCCCCTCCCGGGTCACCGTGAACAGCCGCCGGCCCAGATCCGCCTCGGCCACCTCCCGGTAGGCGAGCGCCCGCTCCGGCGGCGGCAGCGTCAGTACCGGCAGCAGCCCGACCGCCCCGGCGACGCGGATCAGCTCCAGCTGGACGTCGGCGTCGTTCGAGTGGTGCCGCAGATCGGGTTCGTAGCCGCCCAGCGACCGGCACGTCCCGATGACCATGGCGTGATGGCCGGTGCCCTCGTGCGACGAGACCCAGGCCTCGTCACGTAGCCGGGCCAGCGGCACCGGGCGCCCGGAAACGGCCAGCGGATGCGCGGCGGGCAGCACCAGCCGCACCGGTTCGGACAACAGCGGCGTGAACCGCATGCCCGGTGGCCGGGGCCGGGGATGACCGTCGTACTCGTCGCTGATCACCAGGTCGACAGTGCCCAACCGCAGCCCGGGCAGCGCCTCCTCCAGCTCCAGTTCGGAGATCTCCACCCGGGCCCGCGGATGGTCCGCCATCACCCGGGCGACCGCCGGAACGAGCAGTTTCCGGGCGGCCGACTGCAAACCGCCGGCGCGGACCGTGCCGCGCACCTCCCCGCCGAGCGCCGCCAGGTCGGCGGTGGCCGCCTCGGCCGCCGCCAGCAGCACCCCGGCGTGCCCGGCCAGCAGCCGCCCCGCGTCGGTGAGCCGAACCCCGCGCCCGGCCTTCTCCAGCAGGCGCGTGCCGACCTCCTTCTCCAGGACGGTGAGCTGCTGCGACACGGCGGACGGGCTGTAGCCGAGAGCGGTGGCGACCGCACCTAGCGTGCCGCGCTCGGCGAACTCGCGCAGGAACCGCAGCCGTCGCAGATCAAGCACCACCATGCACGAACTCTAATCAATCAGCTCCAGAAATCATCACTGGACCTTCACGATGTGGGCACCGATGCTCGAAAGCATGGGACCACTGCTCTGCCTCCTCTCGGCCGCCTGCTTCGGCGCGATGGCGATCTTCGGCAAGTTCGCCTACCAGGCCGGCGTCTCACCGTCCGCGCTGCTGCTCGTGCGATTCAGCCTCGCCGCCGTCCTGCTCACCGCCCTTGCCGCGCCGCCCCTCCGGGTCCTGCTCACCGCCCGTGCCGCGCAGCGCGTCCGGGTCCCGCTCAGCGCGCTCGGCCGCACCACGCCGCGCCCGGGTCCCCGGCCGGGTGTTCGGGTCCCGCTCACCGCGCTCGGCCGCACCACGCCGCGCCCGGGTCCCCGGCCGGGCGTCCGGGTCCTGCTCACCGCGCTCGCCCTGGGCGCCATCGGGTACGCCACACAGGCGACCCTCTACTTCGAGGCGCTGCGGGTGATGGACGCCTCGCTGCTGTCGCTGATCTTCTACACGTACCCGCTGCTGGTGACGGTCGTGGCCGTCCTGCTCGGCCGGGACCGCCTCACTCCCGGCCGCGTCCTGGCGCTGCTCGCCGCCTCCGGCGGCACCCTGCTCGTCCTGCTCGGCACCGGCGGTGTGGCGTTCCGCCCGCTCGGCGCGGTGCTGGCGTTCGGGTCGGCGCTCACCTACACCGTCTACATCCTGGTGTCCGACCGGGTCGTGCACGCCCTGCCCCCGCTACCGCTGTCCGCCCTGGTGATGACCGGCGCGGCCGCCGCCCTGGCCGGGAAGTCGCTGGCCACCGGCGGCGTGGACCTGGCCTTCACCTCGGCGGGCTGGTTCTGGCTGGCGTGCATCGTGGTGGTCTCCACGATCCTGGCCATGCTGACGTTCTTCGCCGGCCTGCGCCGCACCGGCCCGTCCACCGCCGCGATCCTGTCCACATTCGAGCCGGTCGTCACGACGGCCCTCGCCGCCCTCACCCTCGGCGAGTCCCTCACGGCCCTCCAACTGCTCGGCGGCCTCCTGGTCCTCTCCTCGGCCGCCGCACTGCAACTACGTCCCGCCCCGCCCGCCGCCGCGGTGAAGGTCAGGTCCACACCGTCGGTGGCCAGCGACTTTCCAGCCAGGGCGGCGGCCGCGCAGGCTCTCGCACCCGTCACCCCTCCAGCTCTCGCACCCGTCACCCCTCCAGCTCTCGCACCCGTCACCCCTCCAGCTCTCGCACCCGTCACCCCTCCAGCCATCGCGCCTGCCGCTCCGCCCGCCGCCCTGCCTGCCGCTCCGCCCGGCGTCGCGCCGTCGGTGCACAGCTGAGCGCAGGCGCGTCCGTTTCCAGGCGGCCGAGCGGTGGATGATCTTGTCCGGCCGGCCGTGGGAGCTGTTTCAAAGTGCTTGGGGCGGCGCTGACGGTCAGCCGGAGATTTCCGGACGGTCTCGAACGGACGGATGGGTGCTGCTCATGGCTGGGTGCCGAGCGGGTGGCCGGCCGATGAGGGCTTTCATCGCGAAGCCAGCTTTGAACTAGCCTCCTAGGATGGCCTAGGCCGTGTGCCGGCCGCGACACGGGCGTCAGCGATCGGAGCCTTCGGCCAGTGCATGCGGCAGGCAGGTTCCGGGGGACAGTGACCGCTGGACCGCTCGCCGGTCATGGAGTTTGCACCTGGCGGGCCGTGCCGATCGGGGTTCGGCCGAGGCGGTGTGGCGGCTCGGCCGGACTCCGGCGGGTGAGCCGGTTTTCGTCGGCGTCGCTGATGGTGACCCGGTTCGGCTGCTCCATGACCTGGAGGTTTACCTCGGCATATGCCGGTGAGCGGCGTCCACGGCCTTTAGCCTCAATCGGGATTGTTCATCCGTTTTCGGGGGTTTTAGGTGAGGCGACGGGGCATGCTGGCGGCGGCCGGGGCGGCGGTGCTGGGTTCGGCCGGTGCACCGGCGGGGGCGGCGGCCGGCGGGAAACGGGCGGTGCGGGTGCGTACCGGAATGGATCTTCTGGCCGCGGAGGAGTGGGCGAGGCTCCGTGGCGAGACCGTCGGGGTGGTGTCGAATCTGACCGCGGTGGACCGTGAGTATCGGCATCTCGTCGACCGGATGCATGCGGCCGGGGTGCGGATCGGTGGGATCTTCGGGCCGGAGCACGGGTTTCGCGGGGCGGCGCCGGCGGGTGGTGGGGCGGCCCGGTCGACCGATGCGCGGACAGGTCTGCCGGTGTTCGACGGCTATCTGGCCACCCCGGAGGACTGGGCGCGGCTGTTCGCCGACGCGGGGGTCCGGACCGTGGTGTTCGACATGCAGGATGTCGGCGCGCGGTTCTACACCTACATCTGGACGCTGTACGAGTCGATGGCCGGCGCCGCCGCGGGTGGGCTGCGGTATGTGGTGCTGGACCGGCCGAATCCGATCGGTGGGCGGGTTTCCGGCCCGGTGCTGGATCCGGCGTTCGCGTCGGGTGTCGGGCGCAAGGAGATCGTGCTGCGGCACGGGATGACGGTGGGGGAGCTGGCCCGGTTCTTCCAGGGGGAGTGGCTGCCGCGGGTGCGTCTGGAGGTGGTGGCGTGCGAGGGCTGGCACGGTGGTCTTTTCGCCAGGGACACCGATGTGCCGTGGGTGATGCCGAGCCCGAACATGCCGACGCCGGAGACGGCTCTGGTCTACCCGGGGACGTGCCTGTTCGAGGGGGTGACGTCGCTGTCCGAGGGGCGGGGGACGACTCGGCCGTTCGAGCTGGCCGGCGCCCCGGGGCTGGACTTTCGGTGGCGGGACCGGCTGGCGGCGCACGATCTGCCGGGCGCCGAGTTCCGGGAGGCGTATTTCGAGCCGCGGGTGGGGAAGTTCGAGAAGCAGTTGTGTGCGGGCGTCGAGGTGCGGGTCAGCGATCCGGCGGTGTTCGACCCGATTCGTACGGCGGTGGCGATGCTGTACGAGGCCCGGAGGTATCCGGGGTTCGCGTGGCGCAACGACGGTGGTGCGCGGCCGTTCTTCGTGGATCTGCTGGCCGGTGGTTCCCGGTTGCGGACCATGCTCGACGCCGGTGCGACGGTTGCCGACGTGGTCGGGGCCTGGCAGTCGGAGACCACTGCGTTCGAGAAGCGCCGTCGCCCCTACCTGCTTTACCGGCGTGCCTCCGGAGGGTGAGTGGGCAGCTCAGCCCGGCGCGGGCGGCAAAGGCTCGGCCCGGCAGACGGTCGCCGGTGGGGCGGGACTGGTCTTGGCCCGTACCGGTGAGGGGGTTGATTGTGGAGGGATCGCGGCGACGGCGCTGAGGATGAGGTCGAGGCCGAGTTCGAAGGCGCGGTCGGCTCGTGGGCGGCCCTGGCCGGCGGCTTCGATGGCGGTGACCAGAATCGGGTTGCGTGCCTGGTTGGGGTCCCAGACCTGGTCGGGTGCGGCGATGTCGAGGGCGGAGCCGATGACGAAGCTGTCCAGGACGGTGATCACGTCGAGGAGCTGGGTTGGCGGGATTCCGGCGGTGTGCAGGACGGTGGCGATGTCGTCGTACATGTGGACGACGTCGGGGGAGGAGACGGTGTGCGCCGTGAGCATGGGGATGAGGCGGGGGTGGCGGGCGAAGGCCTCGCGGTAGCGGCGCAGCAGGGCGCGCAGGGTTTCGTGCCAGGTCGGCAGGGTGGGTGCGGGTGGCGTTTCGGCGAAGATGAGGGCGCGCATCGCCTCGATGATGTCGGTTTTGCCGGCGATGTGGTTGTAGAGCGAGGACGGGCGGACGGAGAGGGCGGCGGCCACCTCGCCGAGGGTGAATTCGCCGCGGGTGTCGACGAGGGCGAGGGCGGCCCGGGCGATCTTGTCGACGGACAGTTTCGGCGTGGCGGGGCGTGGCAACGGGAACCCCCTTGCGTGGTGGTGAGGGTGGCCACCATAGTAAAACGAATGCCGTTCGTTAATGGTCTGGGTGATCCATGGAACTGATCCGGTCCGCCGTGTTCGATTCTCCCGCTCGTGTCGACGAGCCGGTCCGGCCGCCGTTGCGGGTCGGCCTGGTTCAGCACCGGTGGCGGGAGGACGGCGCCGAGCTGCGGCGGGTTCTCGCCGACGGGATCGCGACGGCGGCCGGATCCGGGGCACGGGTGGTGTTCCTGCCGGAGTTGACGCTGTCGCGGTATCCGGCGTTCGAGGAGCCCACCGGTCGGCCGGCCGACCTGGCCGAGGATCTGGAGACCGGGCCGACCGCGGCGTTCGCGGCCGCCATGGCCACCGGGCACGGCATCTTCGTGCACGCGTCGCTCTATGAGGACGCCGATCTCGGTGACGGGCTCGGCTACAACACGGCGATCCTGGTGGATCCGTCCGGCGCGATCGTGGCGAGAACCCGTAAGACGCATATTCCGGTGACCGAGGGCTATGTGGAGGACAAGTATTTTCGCCCGGGCCCGGCCGGCGACGCCTATCCGGTGCACCGGTTCCTCGGCGCCGGGATCGGGATGCCGACCTGCTGGGACGAGTGGTTCCCGGAGGTGGCCCGGCTGTACGCGCTGGGCGGCGCCGACCTGCTGGCCTATCCGACGGCGATCGGTTCCGAGCCCGACCACCCGGATTTCGACACGCAGCCGCTGTGGCAGCAGGTGATCGTCGGGAACGCCATCGCGAACGGGCTGTTCATGGTGGTGCCGAACCGCACCGGTGACGAGGGGCGGATCAGCTTCTACGGTTCGTCGTTCATCGCCGACCCGTACGGGCGGATCCTCGCCCAGGCGCCGCGTGGCCGGGAGGCGGTGCTGGTGGCCGATCTGGACCTGGACCAGCGCCGGGACTGGCTGACGCTGTTCCCGTTCCTGCGTACGCGGCGGCCGGACACGTACCGGGGTCTGGCATGAGCTGGCGGATGCCGGCCGAGACCGAGCCGCACACCTGTACGTGGATGGCGTGGCCGTCGTCGGGTTACACCCTCGGCGACGACCCGGACGAGGCGCGGCAGGCGTGGGCGTCGGTGGCGCTGGCCGTGGCCGAGTTCGAGCCGGTCCGCATGGTCGTCGACCCGTCGGCTGTACGGGAAGCGCGCACCTGGCTGGGTCGCGCCGTCGAGTATTTCGAGGCCCCGCTGGACGACGCGTGGATGCGCGACTTCGGCCCCACGTTCGTGGTCGGCCCGGACGGGCTGGGCGCCGTGGACTGGGTGTTCAACGGCTGGGGGCAGCAGAGCTGGGCGACGTGGGAGCGGGACGCGCGGATCGCCCGGCAGGTCGCCGAGTGGGCGGGCGCCACGATCATCGGCTCGGACATGGTCAACGAGGGTGGCGGGATCCATGTCGACGGCCGGGGAACAGTTCTGGTCACCGAGACGGTGCAGTTGGATCCGGGCCGTAACGCTGGGTGGACGCGGCAGCGGGTGGAGGGTGAGTTGCGCCGCACCCTCGGTGTCGAGAGGGTGGTGTGGCTGCCGCGCGGCCTGACCCGGGACTACGGCGAGTTCGGTACCCGTGGGCACGTCGACATCGTGGCTACGATGACCGCCCCGGGGACGGTGTTGCTGCACGTCCAGCCGGATCCGCGGCACCCCGACCACGCGCTCGGGTCTGTTCTGAGAAGCGCGTTCCCGGGCGACTGGACGATCGTCGACCTGCCCGCGCCGGAGGGTCTGGAGGACGACGGTGGCCCAGTTGATCACTCGTACGTGAATCACCTAGTGTGCAACGCCGGTGTGATCGCCTGCACGTTCGACGATCCCCGGGACGCCGCCGCACTGGACATCCTGGCCGCCGCCTACCCCGGCCGCCGGGTGATCGGGGTCGACGCCCGGGCGATCTTCGCGCGGGGCGGTGGCATCCACTGCATCACCCAGCAGGAACCGGCGATACCTGGAGGACTCTCGTGACCAGCGACCCCGACTACGACGTGGTGGTGGTCGGCGCCGGCGTCACCGGGCTGACCGCGGCCAACCGGCTGCGCGCGGCCGGCCGCAGTGTGATCGTGCTGGAGGCCCGCGACCGCGTCGGCGGCCGGCTGCTGACCGACACGCTCGACGGCGTACGTCTCGAGGTCGGCGGCCAGTGGGTGTCGCCGGACCAGACCAGTCTGCTGGCGCTGCTGGGCGAACTGGGCCTGGAGACCTACTCCCGGTATCGGGAAGGCGAGTCGGTCTACATCGGGCTTGACGGGGTGCGGTGCACCTTCGAAGGCGAGAAGTTCCCGGTGTCCGAGCGGACCGCCACCGAGATGGACCGGCTCACCGTCATCCTCGACAAGCTGGCCGCCGAGATGGATCCCCTCGAACCGTGGAACCATCCGGACGCCGACTACCTTGACCGGATCTCGTTCGCCGCCTGGTTGGCTGAGCAGACCGACGACGCCGAGGCGCGTGACAACATCGGCCTCTACATCGGGCCGGCCATGCTGACCAAGCCGGCGCACTCGTTCTCGGCGCTGTCGGCGGTGCTGATGGCCGCGTCGGCCGGTGGATTCAGCCACCTGGTTGACGCCGATTTCATCCTGGACCGGCGGGTGGTCGGCGGATTGCAGCGGGTGCCCCTGGCTCTCGCCTCCCGGTTGCCGGCCGGGACGGTGCGTCTCGGTGAGGCGGTCACGAAGGTGGAGTGGGACGCCGACGGTGCGACCGTGTTCACCGGGCAGGACAGCTACCGTGGCCGCAACGTGGTGATGGCGGTGCCGCCGACCCTGGTCAGCCGGGTGCAGTACGTTCCGGCGCTGCCGCCGGTGCAGGCCCAGATGCGCCAGCACATCTCGTTCGGCCTGGTGATCAAGTTGCACATCACCTATGCGACGCCGTTCTGGCGGGAACTCGGGTTGTCGGGGACGGCGTTCAGCCCGTACGCGCTGGTCCACGAGGCGTACGACAACACCAACGAGGACGTCGAGGGTGAGACCCGGGGGACGCTCGTCGGTTTCGTCTCGGACGTGAAGGCGGACGGGCTGCTGGCGCTGGACGCTGCGGAACGCCGGGCGAAGGTGCTGGAGTCGCTGGCCACCTACTACGGGCCGGAGGCGCTGTCGCCGGTGCACTACTACGAGAGCCCGTGGATGGCCGACGAGTGGACGGTCGGCGCGTTCGGCACCAGTTTCGACATCGGTTCGCTGACCCGTTACGGCCGGCATCTGCGGTCGGACGTCGGGCCGCTGGCTTTCGCCAGCAGCGACATCGCCGGTCTCGGCTTCCAGCACGTCGACGGGGCCATCCGCATGGGCGAGGCGGTCGCGGCCCGGCTGCTCTCGTAAAGATGCAGACTCAACCGGGCCGCGTGCCGCTCGAGCGAACACCGGAGGAGCAGGCCGAGGAGGATGCTTTCCTGGCGCTGTACGGCGCGTGGGCACCGCTGGAGCCTCAAGCGTTCGCTCGGGAGATGCGGGGCTTCGACCGCCCGTGGTGGGTCGTCGGGGGATGGGCGATCGAGGCCGCTACCGGTTACCGTCGACAGCACGAGGACACCGACGTGTCTATCCTGGCCTGCGACGTGCCGGCCTTCGTCGAGTTCATGAAAGATCGCTGGCACGTCTGGAACAACGTCGGTGGTGTCCTTCACCCGTTGGGCGGCCGGTGGGCCACTGTCGATGAACCAGGCAGCCAGTTGTGGCTACGAGCCAACGCGACATCTCCCTGGGTCGTTGACATCCCCCTCACCCCTGATGACCACGGTAAGTGGGCCAACAAGCTTCTGCCCGAACACGTCGACGAGGTCGAAAATGTCACGTGGATCGCCGGCGACGGCATCCGGTACCTTCTGCCGGAAATCGTCCTTGCCTACAAGGCCCGATTGAGACGGCGGAAGGACGACGCGGACTTCGAGGCGGTCCTGCCGCTGTTGAGCGGCCGGCGCCGTACCTGGATCCGCGACGTGCTGCGGTCCACTCTCCCCGACCACCACTGGCTCACCCGCCTCGAGTGACGGGTCAGGGCCGGTGCGAATGTCTGGCCGGCAAGCTCAACCGTGGTGATGGTGGCCGGTGGGGATGGTGCGGGGGACCAGGTGTTCGGTGCCGGGGTCGACGATCACGAACTGGCCCATCATGCCCTTGTCCTCGTGGCGCAGCAGGTGGCAGTGGTACATGTACGGGGTGACCGGGTCGGTGTGGCGGCCGAACCGGACGGCCAGGCGCACGTCGGCGTGCTTCTTCAGGAAGACGGTGTCCTTGGGGCCGGCCAGGTAGGCCGGTGGCCGTTCGCCGTTGATGTCGAGGATGGTGAACGCCACCTCGTGGATGTGGAAGTTGTGCGCGTAGGTCGTGTTGTCGATCTCCCAGATCTCCACGGCGCCGGCCGGAACCACCTCGTCGATCCGGTTCATGTCCATGTCCCGGCCGTTGATCTCCGAGCCGGACAGCGTGAACCGGCGTACCCGGGCGCCCGGTGGCGGGATCACGGGGGCCGGGCCGCCGAGCGTCTGCGGCAGCGGCTTCGAGGGTTTCAACACGGCGGCCGCGACCACCTTGAGCAGCTCGAAGTCGTCCTCCTCCGGGTCGTTGGCGTCCCTGCGGTTTTCGCCGATGCTGTTGAGCACCACGGTCTCGCCGGGGGAGAAGGCGGCCACGATCTCGATCCGCTCCCCGGGGCTGATCTTCACCCGGTCGGCCGGGGCCGGTTCGCGCAGCAGCCCGGCGTCGCCGCCGACGACCTGGAACGTACGGTTGTCGGCGAACCCGATCCGGTAGACGCGGGTGTTGGAGGCGTTGAGCAGCCGGAACCGCACCTGTGTGGTGGTCACCTCGACGTACGGATCGATCGTGCCGTTGATCATGATGGTGTCGCCGAGCAGGCCGAAGGTGCCGTTGCCGACCGGGCCGGTGACCAGCCGCCCGTCGTCGAGGATCTTGTCCTGGACGATCAGCGGGATGTCGTCGGCGCCGTAGTCCGACGGCAGGGCCGGCCCGCCCGGTTCGTCGAGGAGGAACAGCCCGGCCAGCCCGCGGTAGACGTGCATCGCCGTCTTCCCGTGCGGATGCGGGTGGAACCAGGTGGTGGCGGCCGGCTGGTCGACGGTCCACTGCGGGGTCCAGGTGGCGCCGGGTTCGATGCTCTGGTGCGGGCCGCCGTCCATCCGGGCCGGCAGGCGCATGCCGTGCCAGTGCAGGGTGGTCGCCTCGGGTAGCCGGTTGGTGACCGCCATCCGCACGCGTTCACCCCGTTTCGCGCGGACCGTCGGCCCGAGATGGTCGCCGTTTATTCCCCAGGTGCCGTTCTTTCCGGGTTGCAGACTCAATGCGAACGAACGGAACCCGTCCGGGTCGATTTCCGACGGCGCCAGCGGTGGGATGTGCAGCCTGTTGGCGAAGGTCAGCGGCTGTTCATCGGCGCTGGAGCAGCCGCTGAGCAGCGGTCCGAGAACGGCCAGGGAAAGAAGACTTCTGCGTTTCACGAAATCTATCGTGGCGTTTCATTCACGCCGGTGAAATCGGTGGTGTCCCGGAAATGCGCGTACATCCCGGGATGTATTCAGGGCAGCCAGCCGGGCCGGATCCGGCCGGATTCGTAGGCCAGCACCACCAGTTGGGCGCGGTCGCGCAGGCCGAGTTTGGCGAGGATCCGGCTGACGTGGGTCTTGGCGGTGGCGTAGCTGATCGCCAGCCGGGCGGCGATCTCCTCGTTCGACAGCCCGGCCGCGACCAGGTCGAGGATCTCGGTTTCGCGGCCGGTCAGGGCATCCAGCAGCGGGGCGGGCGGCGGGTTGAGCCGGCCGGCGGTCTCGGCGATCAGGCGGCGGGTCACCGACGGGGCGAGCAGGGCGTCGCCGCGGGCCACCACCCGTACGGCGTGGATCAGCTCGTCCGGTTCCAGGTCCTTGAGCAGGAAACCGCTGGCGCCGGCGCGGATGGCCCCGTACACGTACTCGTCGGACTCGTAGGTGGTGAGGATGACGACCCGGACACCGGCCAGATCGGGGTCGGCGCAGATCCGGCGGGTGGCGGCGAGCCCGTCGGTGCCGGGCATGCGGATGTCCATCAGCATCACGTCCGGACGGGCGGACCTGGCCAGATCCACGGCCTGTGTGCCGTCGGCGGCCTCACCGGCGACGGTCATGTCCGGTTCGCTGTTGAGGATGGCGCGGAAGCCCGCCCGTACCAGTGCCTGATCGTCGGCCAGGGCAACGGAGATCATCGCGTGCCGTCCTCGGGAAGGGTGAGGGGGATCCGGGCGCGGACCTGGAAGCCGCCGTCGGGCCGTGGTCCGGCCCGTAGGTCGCCGCCGAGGGCGGTGGCGCGTTCGGTCATGCCGCGCAGGCCGTTGCCCTCGGTGACGGCGGTGGTCGCGGATCCGTCGTCGGTGACCGTGACCAGCAGATCCGGGCCGTCCACGAGCAGGGTCACCTCGGCGTGGTCGGCTTCGGCGTGCCGGATCGTGTTGGTCAGCGCCTCCTGGACGATCCGGTAGGCGGCCGCCTGGACTGCGGCCGGCACCGTCGTCTCCGCCGGCGGCCCGGTGAGATGCACCGGCAGGCCGGCGGCCTCGGTACGGCCGATCAGGGCGGGCAGGCCGGCGAGCGACGGCTCGTCGTCGCGGAGCACGCCGAGCACCGTGCGGACCTCCCGCAGCGCCTCCTTGCCGGCGGCGCGAATGGTGCGCAGCGCCGCGAACGCGCCGTCCGGTTCCCGGGTGTGCAGGGCGGCGCCGGCCTGCACGGTGATCATCGACAGTTGGTGGGCGAGGACGTCGTGCAGTTCCCGGGCGATCCGCAGCCGTTCCTCGGCGGCGCGGCGCAGCGCCTCGTTCTCCCGGCTCGCCTCGGCCAGCGCGGCCCGTTCCTCGGCCTGCGCCACCTGCCGGGCCCGGCCGCGGGCCACCTCGCCGAGCACGACCGGCAGCAGCAGGAGCGGCGCGATCCCGATGAGCACCTGGAACGGGTCACCGCCGGCCGCCGCGAATACGGCCGTCATCGCGATGGCGGCGGCGCCGGCCGGAACCGGCCCGCGTTCACGGGCGGCGGTGTAGAGGGCGACGACCGGCGCCAGGATCAGCGGCGCGTCCGGGAAGCCCAGCGGGTAGTAGAGCAGCGTCGCCATCGCGGTGACGGCAAGGACGGTGGCCGGGAAACGCTGCCGCCACAGCAGCGCGGCACAGGCGGCCGCGATCAGCGCCGCGCCGGCCGGCATCAGCGGCCGGGCGCCGTCGGTGCTGGTCAGCGCCGTGACCGTGGTGAGCGCGGCGACGGCCACGGCGACCGCGGCGTCCCGGGGCAGCCGCACCCGCTCAGAATTCCATGTGCAGGCGGATGTTGGTGCCGTCGGCGCCGGTGTGGACGCGGACCAGGTCGCACAGCCGGTTCGCCAGGATCAGGCCGCGGCCGCCCTCGGCGTCCGGTGGTGGCGGGATCCGCCCGGCCAGCGGATCCGACAGGAAGCCTCGGTCGTCGATCTGGCAGACCAGCCGGCCGGACTCCGCCCAGATGCTGACCGTCCCGTCGCCGCCGGTGTGGGCGATGGTGTTCTCGGCCAGTTCGTTGACGGCGATCAGCAGGTCGCCACCACGGTCCGGGTCCAGGTGGCCGGCTTCGGCGGCGACGAACCGGCGGACCGCGGCCAGGTCGGCGGCGTGCCGGTAGGTCAGGGTCGCGGCGGTGACCGGCACCTTCGGCAGCGGCTGGTTGAAGGCGGCGGCCGTGGCGTACGGGTCGTCGTACCACGGGCTGGGCCGCCGCGCACCGCCGACGATCATCACCGGGTGGGTGCGCCACGCGTCGCGGACCCTGGCCGGATCCAGGCCACCCACGTCGTACGGGCAGAGGATCGCCACGTCCCGGGCCGCGAACACCACGTTGATCAACGCCTCGTGCGCGGCGCAGGCCGGGTACTCCAGGTCGGTGCGGTCCGGCCAGACCGGTTCGCCGACGATCGACACCCGGCGGCCGGGATGCGCGGACACGAACTCCAGCAGCACCCCGGGGATGATCCGGCCCGGGTTGCGCCCGGCCACCGTCATGTCGGCGAACGTCACCCGGCCGGCGACGTCGGTGAGCGCCCCACGCAGCGCCTCCAGGTTCGGTGGCGGCACCGCGACCAGGACGGGGTCGCCGGCACCCACCGCCTCCCGGACGAACCCGGTGACCCCGGACAGGTACCGGGCGCGGCTGTCGTAGAGCAGGCCGGGATGGTCGAAGACCGCGCCGTCGCCGGTCAGGGTCATGCGGTTGATTCCACGTTCGTGTCCGAGGCGTTCGATGTCGGCGGCCGGCGCACCCTCGCCGGTCGTCCCTTCAACGGTGGACTCTACTGCCCGAAACCGGCCGTCACCCGAACGAGGGGCGCCGGGAACCCGCCGGCCCAAGATCGCGACTGCCGGAGTGGTGCGCCGTTGCACTCAGGAGGAGACGAGACGATGAGCCTGCCGGATCTGAGCACCTACACCCCACAGCGGTCGATGCCGGACGCGGAGTTCGAGGGCACCGCGGTGCCGGGGCTGCGCGCCGACTATTTCCGCAAGGTGGACGGCGATCGTGTGGCGTCCGTCGGCCGCTACCGCTACGGGGGCCGCGATGTGCTGATGGCCTGGGGTTATGCGGACGAGAAGCACTGTCGGCGGCACGCCGTGCACGATCCGGAACACGGGTGGCAGGACGTCGTCGAGGGCTGCCCCGACGTCCGGTTCCTGCGCGACGGCGACGGGCCGGTCACCGGGGTCGAGGTCCGTGTCCCGGGCGGCGGCTGGCTGCGCGCCTGACCCGGCCTGCGGCGTACGAGAAAATGGTTTGTGGCGCGGGCAAGCTCGCTGGAAGGCTCGCGGGATGGCGGATGAGCGGCGGGCGACGATCGCCGCGATCGCGCGGGCCGCGAACGTGTCGCCCGCGACCGTGTCGAAGGTGTGGAACGGCCGGCCGGACGTGTCCGCGGCCACCCGGGCGCGGGTCGAGGGGCTGCTGCGCGACCACGACTACCGGGCGCGCGCCGCACGGCTCCCGGCGTCGGCGGGGGTCGTCGACGTGGTGTTCCCGGAGATCGACTGCGCCTGGGAGGGCGAGCACATCCGCGGTATCGAGGCGGCCGTCCGTGACGCCGGCGTGCGGACCGTGGTGTCGTCGTTGCAGCGGGGCGCCGCGTCCGGGCGGCAGCTGGTGCAGAGGCTGCGCGCCGGGCGTACCGATGGGGTGATCCTCGCGGCAGGCGCGGCGGCCGGACCGCTCGCGGCGTCGCTGCGGCGGCTGAGGGTGCCGGTGGTGGCGCTGGAACCGGCCCGGCGGGCGCCGTCCGACCTGCCGATGGTCGACGCGGCGAACTGGGCGGGCGCCCGGGCCGCGACCCGGCACCTGCTGGAGCTGGGGCACCGGCGGATCGCGGTGATCACCGGGACGGACGAGCTGCTGTGCAGCCGGGCCCGGCTGGAGGGCTATCTCGCGGCGCACGACGAGTTCGGGGTGGCGCCCGGCCCGGGGCTGGCCGAGCAGGGCGATTTCGACTTTCCGTCCGGGCTGGCCGCGGGGAGCCGGCTGCTGGACCGCCCGGATCCGCCGACCGCGGTCTTCGCGTGCAGCGACCACATGGCGATGGGTGTCTACGAGGCGGCCCGGCGGCGCCGGGTGTCGGTTCCCGGGCAGCTCAGCGTGGTCGGGTTCGACGATCTGCCGGGCGCCCGGTGGGCGTCGCCGCCGCTGACCACGGTGCGGCAGCCGCTGCGCGAGATGGGCCGGCTCGCCGCCGAGGCGATCCTCTCGCTGGCCGGCGGCGCGACGGCCCGGGAGCGGTCGACGGTGCACACCGACCTGGTGATCCGGGCGAGCACCGCGCCCCGCTGACCCGCTCGGTCAGCGGGCCGGGTCCCCGCCGGCCGCCTCGGCGAAGACGGCCGCGGCGCGTGCGGCGACCTGCTCGTCCGGGCCGGTCCACAGGTCGTCCAGCCAGGGCCCGGCGAAGAGGCCGACCAGCGTCGGTGTCCCGTCCGCGGCGGTGGCGTCCAGCCATTCGCTGACACAGTTCTCGCCGGGACCGTGCACCCGGTAGTAGCCGGCCGGATGCACCGGCCAGAACCGCCTGTCGCAGCGCAGGATGACCTTCTCCACCCGGCCCATCCCGAGCCGTTGCAGGGCGGTGCGGTGGGTGGCGGGAAGCGGTGGGTCGAACGTGATCGCGTCACCGGCGAGCACCCCGACCGGCGCGGTCACGATCACGGCGTCCACCCGCAGGTCGTCGTCGAGGGCCACGCCGTCAGGGCCGGTGCGGATGTGGTGGACCGGCCGGTTCAGGTGGATGTCGAGGCTTTCGGCCAGGTGGTCGACCAGGAGCCGGTAGCCGCCCACGATCCAGCGGTCGCCCTCGCCGACGCCCGGTTCGAAGCCGTGCCGGGCGCTGAGCCAGGACAGCGGGGCGCCGGAGTCCATCACGATCTCCGCGTCGACGAACCGGCGGATGTCGTCCGCTGTCCACCTGCCGGGATCGGCCAGCCAGCCGTCGAGGACCTCGGCGATGCCGGCCTGCTCGGAGGCGGCGGCCAGCCGGGCCCGCAGATCCTCCTCCAGACCGTCCGGGAGCGCGTACGGGGTGCCCAGCACGAGCGGGTCGGTGAAGTCGGTCGGGACCATCGGCAGTTCCAGCCGCTCGGCGAGCCGGGCCAGGATGTTGTCGTGGAACTGCTGCAACCAGTTGGCGCCCAGGTCGAAGCCGAAGCCGCCGACCTGTGCGGGCGCGGTCCGGCCGCCGATGCGGTCCCGGGCCTCGAGCACCCGTGTCCACACGCCACGGTCGGTCAGCGTGCGGGCCGCGGCCAGGCCGGCGATGCCGGCGCCGATCACCGCCACCCGGGCATGTCCCTGCCCGGCGGCCCAGGCTCCGGCGGACACCCCTTCCTCGTACGCCCCATGCGTCATCGCCGCACGAGTGGCATGGGTGGCCTCCCCGGCGATCCGCAGGCGTGAGCCGATCGGGGTGCCGAGGTCGGTGCGGTGGCGTGGGGTGCCGCCCCGGCCGATCAGGCTCCACGAGCCGCGCGCCCAGGGGTCGTCGCCCCAGCGGGAGACCGCCGACGCAACCACCCATTGCGAGATCGACATGCTCGGGAGCGTACGTCAGGCGTCATGATGGAGGCTGTGGGGCTGCCGTGGCCGCAGTGGCGTGATCGATGACCTGTGCCCGAAGTCTGGGACCTGCGCCCGAAGTCTGGCCAACAACGTACTGGTGAGTAACAATCACTCCGCGTTTTGAACTGACGACGTCCGTCGAACGTTTTCATGGTCAACATCTACCGAGGAGTCGACGTGGACATCGGTGTAATCAGGGACCCGGATCCGGGCGAGCGGCGCGTTGCCGCCACGCCAGCCACCGTGGCGCAACTGGTCAAACTGGGCTACCAGGTGGTGGTGGAGCCGGGAGCGGGCGCCGCGGCGTCGTTCTCCGACGAGGCGTTCGCCGAGGCCGGCGCCACGATCGGGGACCCGCTGACCGCCGACATCGTGTTCACCATCAACCCACCGGCCGCGTCCCGGCTGGACGAGTTCGCGCCGGGCACCACCCTGATCGGGATGCTCAGCCCGCGGCTGAGCCCCGACCTGGTCGAGGACCTGGCCCGCCGCCCGATCACCGCCCTGTCGATGGACGCGGTGCCGCGCATCTCCCGCGCCCAGTCCCTGGACGTGCTGTCCTCGATGGCCAACATCGCCGGGTACCGGGCGGTCGTCGAGGCGGCGCACGCCTTCGGCCGCTTCTTCACCGGCCAGGTCACCGCGGCCGGCAAGGTTCCGCCGGCGAAGGTGCTGGTGGCCGGCGCCGGCGTGGCCGGGCTCGCGGCGATCGGCGCGGCCGGCAGCCTGGGCGCCGTCGTCCGGGCCACCGACCCCCGCCCCGAGGTCGCCGACCAGGTCCGCTCGCTGGGTGGCGAGTACCTGTCGGTCGAGGCCGCCGACGTCGAGGTCTCCGCCACCGGGTACGCCAAGGAGATGTCCGACGACTACAACGAGCGGGCCGCCCGCCTCTACGCCGAGCAGGCCAGCGAGGTCGACATCATCATCACCACCGCGCTGATCCCGGGCCGGCCCGCGCCGCGCCTGATCACCGCGCGGATGGTCGCCGCGATGAAGGCCGGCAGCGTGATCGTCGACATGGCCGCGGCCAACGGCGGCAACGTCGAGGGCACGGTCGCCGGCGAGGTGGTCGTGACCGCCAACGGCGTGACCATCATCGGCTACACCGACCTGGCCGGCCGGCTGCCCGCCCAGGCCTCCCAGCTGTACGGCACCAACCTGGTCAACCTCATGAAGCTGATGACCCCGGAGAAGGACGGCCAGCTGGTCCTCGACTTCGACGACGTGGTCCAGCGGTCCATCACCGTGGTCCGCGACGGCGAGCTGACCTGGCCGCCGCCGGCGGTGTCGGTGTCCGCGGCCCCGGCGGCCGCCGCCCCGGCCGCCGCACCCGCGCCGGTCAAGGCGCGGAAGCCGCTGCCGAGGCTGCCGCTGATCGGCGCCGGAGCGGGCGCCCTGTTCCTGCTCACCGCCCTGGCCCCGGCCGCCCTGCGCGGGCACCTCACGGTCTTCGCGCTGGCCATCGTGATCGGCTACTACGTGATCGGGCACGTGCATCACGCGCTGCACACCCCGCTCATGTCGGTGACCAACGCGATCTCCGGGATCATCGTCGTCGGCGCCCTGCTGCAACTGGGCCACGGCGGCAGCCTCGTGACCGCGCTGTCGTTCGTCGCGATCCTGCTGGCCAGCATCAACGTCTTCGGCGGATTCGCGGTCACCCGCCGCATGCTCGCCATGTTCACCAGGAGCTGACCCGATGACCATCGAAGCCGCGGCGCAGGCCGCGTACATCGTCGCCGCCCTGCTCTTCATCCTGGCGCTGGCCGGCCTGTCCAAGCACGAGACCGCGAAGGCCGGCAACACGTTCGGCATCGCCGGAATGACCCTGGCCCTGGCGGCCACCATCGGCCTGGCCGTCGCCGGCACGCTGCGCCCGGTCGACCTGGCCCTGCTCGTCACGGCCGTCGTGATCGGCGCGGCGATCGGCCTCTACCGGGCCGCCAAGGTCGAGATGACCGGCATGCCGGAGCTGATCGCCCTGCTGCACAGCTTCGTCGGCCTCGCCGCCGTGCTGGTCGGCTGGAACGGCTACCTGCACGTCGAGGCGCACCTGACCGGCGAGGAGGCGCTGGCCCTGGACGGGCTGGGCGTGCTCGGCATCCACAGCGCCGAGGTGTTCATCGGCGTCTTCATCGGCGCGGTCACCTTCACCGGCTCGATCGTGGCGTACCTCAAGCTCTCCGCCAAGATCAAGTCGAGCCCGCTGATGCTGCCCGGCAAGAACTTCCTCAACCTCAGCGCGCTGGCCGTCTTCGCGGTCCTCACCACCTGGTTCGTCATCGACCCGCAGCTGTGGCTGCTCGTCGCGGTCACCGTGATCGCGCTGGCGCTCGGCTGGCACCTGGTCGCCTCGATCGGCGGCGGCGACATGCCGGTGGTCGTGTCGATGCTCAACAGCTACTCCGGCTGGGCCGCCGCGGCCGCCGGGTTCCTGCTCGAGAACGACCTGCTCATCGTCACCGGCGCGCTGGTCGGCTCGTCCGGCGCCTACCTGTCGTACATCATGTGCAAGGCGATGAACCGGTCGTTCATCTCGGTCATCGCGGGCGGCTTCGGCATCGAGGCCGGGCCCGCCGACGACAAGGAGTACGGCGAGCACCGCGAGATCACCGCCGAGGGCGTGGCCGACCTGCTCGCCGAGGCGAGCACGGTGGTCATCACCCCGGGGTACGGCATGGCCGTGGCCCAGGCCCAGTACGGCGTCGCCGAGCTCACCCGGGTGCTGCGCGACCGTGGCGTGGACGTCCGGTTCGGCATCCACCCGGTCGCCGGCCGCCTGCCCGGCCACATGAACGTACTGCTCGCCGAGGCGCGCGTGCCCTACGACATCGTGCTCGAGATGGATGAGGTCAACGACGACTTCTCGGGCACGTCGGTGGTTCTGGTCATCGGCGCCAACGACACGGTCAACCCGGCCGCGACCGAGGACCCCACCAGCCCGATCGCCGGGATGCCGGTGCTCAAGGTGTGGGAGGCCGAGGACGTGATCGTGTTCAAACGGTCGATGGCCTCCGGATACGCCGGTGTCCAGAACCCGCTGTTCTTCAAGGAGAACACCGCGATGCTCTTCGGCGACGCCAAGGACCGGGTCGAGGACATCCTGCGGGCGGTGACGGAGCGGGTCGGCGCCCGCTGACCGAGGACAAGGCGACGCCCCGGCCGTGGGGGGAACGGCCGGGGCGTCGCGGCTTTTTCCGGCGATGCGCGCCTCAGCCCGGCGGGCGCGTTGCGGCCGTGACCAGAAGCCGGTGGCCGCGGGGAATCGGCGGGGCGGTCGCCGTTGCGGTTGCCGGCGGGCTCACGCGTACCGGATCAAAGGGGGAAACGCCGGGTCAGGACGCCTAGAGCGAGTTCCGCCCAGGCGATGTTCTCGCGTTCGAAGCTGATGCCGCGCTGGAGGGTGAGGTACGGGCCGAGCCGGTTGCCGGTGGCCAGGAACTCGTCGTCGGTGCGGTCGCCGAGGATGTCGGAAAGCCGTTGCTCGTAGCCTTTCAGCCGGCTGCGGCTGGCCTCGCGATGTTCCACGATCGAGGCGCGCACGCTCGCCACGTCGCCGTGTGCCAGCGCCTCGACCTGGACGAGCAGCTCGTCGCGGACCGTCGTCGGCTTGGGGGAGCGGCGGGAGAAGGCGAGCAGCGCGGCCCGGCCCTCCCCGGTGACCGAGAACAGCCGCTTGTCCGGGCGTTTGTCCTGCTTGACGAGACGGGCCGAGAGCAGTCCCTCGGCCTCCATCTTCTCCAGTTCGCGGTAGAGCTGCTGCGGCGTGGCCGTCCAGAAGTTGGCGACCGAGCTGCTGAACTTCTTGGCCAGGTCATAGCCGGACGACTCACGATCGGCCAGCGCCGCCAGCAACGCATTCCTCAAAGCCACGCCGGAATCCTACGGACGGCTGCGCGGCTGGAAATCCGGCGTGCTCTTGGACATCACGGCCTTGCGCAGGATCTTGGTGTTCGGCAGGGCCAGCAGCTTGATCTGCGCGCGGCGCTCGCGGGCGAAGGTCCGCCGTGCGCTGCTCGTCAAAGCGCCGTCGATCAGGCGTTTCGCGGCGGCCAGCGCATCCGGTGACCGGGTCAGCAGGCTCTCGGCGAACGCGGTCGCGGCCTTGACCGGGTCGTCGGCCAGCTCGGTGACCAGGCCCAGCCGCTGCGCCTCGGTCCCGGAGATCGTCTCGGCGGTCATGGTGAGGCGCTTGGCGACATCCGGGCCGGTCACCTCGGTGAGGCTGCGGATGCCGGACATGTCGGGGATGATGCCCCACTTGCCCTCGAGGACCGACCACTTCGAGTCGGGCGTGGCGTACCGGAAGTCGGCGGCCAACGCGATCTGGACACCACCGCCGTAGCAATGGCCGTGCACCGCCGCGATCACCGGCACCGGGATGCGCCGCCACGCCCAGCAGGCCTCCTGGAAGCGGTTGGTGCCGCGCCACGGGGCCGGGATGAACGCCTTGACGATACGACTCGGGGTGCGCATGGCGGCGGCGATGTCCAGGCCGGAGCAGAACGAGGCGCCCTCGCCGGCGATGACGACGGCCCGCAGCGTGCGGTCCTTGCGCAACTTCTTCGCTACGGTGATCAACTCGTCGAGGGTGTCCAGGGCGAGGGCGTTGAGCTTGTCCGGGCGGTCGAGGCGCACCTGCGCGATGCCGTTCTCGACGCTTACGCTTACATATTTCACTGATATGTCCGTTTCTTAGAGGCGCGCGGCCAGCTCGGTCGCCTGTTTGATCGCCCGCTTCGCGTCCAGCTCGGCGGCCACGTCAGCGCCCCCGATGACGTGCACGCTCACCCCGCGTTCGGTCAGCGGCGTGGCCAGATCCCGGACGGACGTCTGCCCGGCACACAGCAGGACGGTGTCCACCTCCAGGACACGTGCCGCACCGCCGACCGTGATGTGCAGACCCTCGTCGTCGATGCGCTGGTATTCGACACCGCGCAGCATCTCCACCCCGGCGTCCTGCAGCGTAGCCCGGTGCACCCAGCCGGTCGTCTTGCCGAGCCCCTTGCCGAGCGCCGTCTCCTTGCGCTGGAGCAGGTGAACCGTACGCCGCGGGGTGATCTTGACCTTGGTGGTGAGCCCGCCGCGCGCGGTCTGCGGATCGGTGACGCCCCACCGCCGCATCCACTCCTCGAGTGGCTCGTTCGCGTCGTGCAGCAGGAATTCCGCCGCGTCGAAGCCGATCCCGCCGGCCCCGATGATCGCCACCCGCTCGCCGGCCTCGGCCTGCCCGCTGATCACCTGCTGGTAGGTGACGACCTTCGGGTGCTCGATGCCGGGGATGGCGGGAATCCGTGGCTCGACGCCGGTCGCGATCACCACCTCGTCGAACCCGGCCAGGTCCTCGACGGTCGCCCGGCTGCCGAGGCGCAGCGTCACCCCGCGGACCTCGATCATGTGCCGGTAGTAGTCCAGCGTGTGCGCGAACTCCTCCTTGCCGGGGACCCGCGCGGCCAGCCGGAACTGCCCGCCGATCTCGGCGTCCGCCTCGAACAGCTCGACCCGGTGCCCGCGCCCGGCCAGCTCGATCGCTGCCGCCAGCCCGGCCGGTCCGGCGCCGACCACGGCAACCTTCTTGACGGTACGGGTGGGAAGCAGTCGCAGTTCGGTCTCGTAACCGGATCGCGGGTTCAGCATGCAGGTGGCCCGCTGGTTCTTGAACGTGTGGTCCAGGCACGCCTGGTTGCAGGCGATGCAGGTGATGATCTCGCGTTCCCGCCGCTGCTCGGTCTTGACCACCCAGTCCGCGTCGGCGAGGAGCGGCCGGGCCATCGACACGAGGTCGGCGTCACCGGAGGCCAGCACCTGCTCGGCGGCTTCCGGCCGGTTGATCCGGTTGGACGCGACCACCGGTACCGACACCTCGGCGCGCAGTTTCCCGGTGACCCACGAGAACGCGCCACGCGGCACCGACGTGACGATGGTCGGCACCCGGGCCTCGTGCCATCCGATCCCGGTGTTGAAGATCGACACCCCGGCCTCTTGCAGCTGCTTGGCGAGGTCGACGGTCTCCTCCCAGGACTGGGCGTTGTCGACCAGGTCGAGCAGGCTGATCCGGTACTGGAGGATGAAGTCGTCGCCGACCAGCTCCCGGGAGCGGCGCACGACTTCGAGGGGGAAGCGCATTCGATTGGCCGCCGAGCCGCCCCACGCGTCGGTCCGGTCGTTGGTCCGCGCCGCCAGGAACTGGTTGATCAGGTAGCCCTCGGAGCCCATGATCTCGACGCCGTCGTAGCCGCCCCGGCGGGCCAGCAGCGCGGCCCGGGCGAACGCGGTAGCGGTCCTGTCCACCTGCCGGGTCGACATGGCCCGGGGCTGGAACGGGGTGATCGGTGACTTCTTCGCCGACGCGCCCAGAGTGAACGGGTGGTAGCCGTACCGGCCCGCGTGCAGCACCTGCAACAGGATCTTGCCGCCGTGCTCGTGCACCGCGTCGGTGACCACCCGGTGCGCCACCGCGTGGCTCTCCCGGGTCATCCGGCTGCCGAACGGCGCCAGCCACCCCCGCCACGTCGGCGCGTAGCCGCCGGTCACCATGAGCCCGACCCCGCCACGGGCTCGCTCGGCGAAGAACGCGGCCAGTTTCGGCAGGTCCTGATGGCGGTCCTCGAGTTTGGTGTGCATCGACCCCATCACCACCCGGTTGCGCAACGTGGTGTGGCCGAGGTCCAGGGGACTCAGCAGGTGCGGGTACCGGCTCGCGGCGTCAGTGCTGCTCACGGGCGCCAATATACAAAGAATTGCATAGTAAAGAAAGTGACTATCGGCCGGTTCCTCAAGTCCGCTCGCGCACCGCCGATCCGACTCCCTGTACCGGGGCGGCGATCGAAAGGCGGGCGCAGTGGGGAACACGCAGGGCAGTGCTACCTTGTCGTCACTCTCCGTCGCCATGCCGGAAACCCGAACGCCTTTTCAGGCGGTAGACGACCGGAGTCCTGAGTCACACACGGTGACATCCGGTGGATTTGTCCCGCAGCCCGACGGATACGCTCTGGCGGCTATGCCGGAAATCAACCAAGATCGAACGGCCGTCCCGAGTCGCCGCAGGCTGGGTCTCGTCCTCGGCGCGGTGCTCGTGCTCCTGGTCACCGTCAACATCGCCTCGAAGTACGGGCCGCCGCACACCGGCCTCGTCGCCGGGCCGCTCGTGGCAGCGGGGCTCATCCTGCTCGGCCACCGTGCCGGGCTCACCTGGCACGACATGGGACTGTCCCGGCGTACCCTGCTCCCCGGCCTGAAATACGCGGTCGGCGCGGTTCTCGCCGTGGCCGTGGTCTACGCCATCGGCGCCGCCCTGCCGTTCACCCGCGGCGCCTTCGACGACGTCCGCTACCAACTGCACCTGCACGCCGCGCTGCTCACCGCCTTCGTGGTCGTGCCACTCGGCACCGTGCTGCTGGAGGAGGTCGCCTTCCGCGGCGTCCTGCACGGCCTGATCAACCGCCACCGCGGCGCGATGTGGGCGAGCATCACCTCATCGGTGCTGTTCGGCCTCTGGCACATCCTGCCGTCGCTGCGCCTCACCAAGGCCAACCACGGCATCGGCGCCGTCCTCGGCACCGACCTCACCGGCCAGATCCTCGCGATCCTCGGCGCCGTCGCCTTCACCGCCGTAGCCGGCCTGCTGCTGTGCGAACTGCGCCGCCGCAGCGGCAGCCTCCTCGCGGCGGCCGCCCTGCACTGGGCCACCAACGGCCTGGGCCTGCTGATCACCGCGGGCCTCGCCGCCTTCCGCCTCGCCTGAGCTCACCCGACCGTGACGCCGTACGGCATGCCGGTGACCGGCCCGCCGTACGCCGCGAAAGCCGACGCGATCGCGGCCGCCGCCGGGGGATAGGCGAGCTCGCCCAGCCCACCGATCGGGGCATCCGAACCCACCAGCACCACCGCGATCTCCGGGCAGTCGGTGATCCGCGCCCACGCGTAGTCTCGGAACGACGATTGCGTCACCGCACCGTCGCGAACCGTGATCTGCGCCCCGAGGACCGTCGACACCGCGTCCAGGACCGCCCCCTCCACCTGCGCCCTGACCCCGGACGGGTGAACCGGGACACCTACATCCACCGCCGCGGTCACCTTCCGCACCCGCCGGGCGGCCGCATCGACGGTGGCCAGCACGGCGACCGCCGACCCGTAGTCCAGGTGACAGGCGACGCCGTCCGGATCCGGGTGCGACCGGGCCGCGGCGTCCAGCACCGCGCGCAGCCGCGAGCCGGCCGGCAGCAGACGACGCCGGAACTCCACCTGGTCATGCCCGCCGGCCTGGGCGATCTCGCTGAGGAAACACTCCTCGGCATACCCGAACTGACCCGCGTAGACACCCCGCCAGAAACCGGTACGGATCGGCGCGGGACGCAGCGTCACCGTCACGTCGCCGGGCACCGCGTACGGGAAATGGTCGCCGCTGGCCTTCACCACCACCGGGCTGGCGAACGGCGGACTGACCGACAACGGCCACGTCACGACCTGATGAGACCGGCCCGCCGGCAGCCCGTCGGCGCCGAGCGTGGCGGAAAGCCGGTGCACCGACATCGGCCGGTACGAGTCGTGCCGGGTGTCGTCGTCACGGGTCCACCGCACGCTGACCGGCTGCCCGGCCGCCCGCGAGCACGCGACCGCCTCGAACACGGCGTCGGTCTCGATCCGCCGCCCGAACCCACCGCCGGCCAGTGTCGGCCGCACCTCGATCTGCCCCTCCGGCAGGGCCAGCGCCCGGGCCAGCTGGGTCCGCACACCGCCCGGATCCTGGATCGGCGCCCACACCCGTACCCCCGTTGCGGTGACGTGGGCGGTCGCGTTCATCGGCTCCATCGGCGCGTGCGCGAGCAACGGCAGCCGGTAGACCCGCTGGACGGCCGGATCGCCCGGCGCCGCGGGCAGCGCGGCCTCCAGCGCATCGAGCCAGACCCGGCTGTCGGCGGCCGGCGTGCCCCCGGTCCAGGTGACATCAAGCAGCTCACGACCGCGCAGGGCGGTGGCCGTCCGGTCCGCGACCACGGCGACACCGCCCTGCCCGGCGCCGGGTGCGGCGAGCCGGACCACGGCGACCACCCCCGGCACGGCCAGTGTGGCGGAATCGTCGACGGTGTCCGGGATCGCGCCGATCCACGGCGGCCGGGCCACCACCGCGACCAGGCTGCCGGCCGGGGCGGACTCGGCGCCGTAGCGGGCCCGGCCGGTGACGATGTCGCGGGCGTCCGAGCGCCCGGCCCGGGTCCGGCCGATGAGCCGCCACCTCTCCGGCGGGGTGAGCGTCACCGCGACGGACGCCGGGTCCAGAGCGGCGGCGGCCGGCACCAGGCTGCGGTAGAGGAGCGGGGCGTGCGCGGGATGCCGCACCCGGCCCTGGCGAGCCGTGCACTCCTCGACCGGAACCTGCCAGCGGGCGGCCGCCGCGGCGATCAGCAGACAGCGGGCGGTCGCCGCGGCGGTGCGCAGGGGTTCGGCCATCTGCCGGCTGGACGTCGAGTTCGCGACAGCCTGCGGGCCGTAGGTGGCCGGGTCGCCGGGCGCCTGCTCCAGGGTGACGTCGGCGACCTCGACCGCCAGTTCCTCGGCCACCAGGACGGCGGCCATCGTGCGTACCCCCTGGCCGGTGTCGGGTTTCGGAACGGTCGCCGTGATCCGGCCGCGCGCGTCCACGCGTACGAAGACGGTCTTGATCTGTTGATCCTGGATCGGGGTAGGGACCGCGACCACCAGCGCCGCGCCGAGGAAGCCCCGCCGGGTGATCGTCATCGGGAACCCCGGACGATCTCGGCGGCCCGCCGGACCGCCGCCCGGATCCGCGGATACGTCCCGCAACGGCACACGTTGTCCCGCAGCGCCTGGTCGATCTGCTCGTCGTCCGGATCCGGGATCCGCGCCAGCAGCGCCACCGTGCTCATGATCTGCCCCGGCTGGCAGTAGCCGCACTGTGCCACGTCCAGCTCCAGCCACGCCCGCTGCACCGGATGGTCGTGCAGGCCTTCGATCGTCGTGATCCGGGCGCCCGCCGCATCCTCGACACTGCGCACACACGGCCGCGCCGCCGCCCCGTCGATCAGCGACACACACGCGCCGCACGCGCCGACGCCGCATCCGTACCGCGGCCCGGTCAGCCCGAGCTCCTCCCGCAACGCCCAGAGCAGCGGCGTCTCCCCGGGCACGTCCACCGTGCGACGCCTGCCGTTGACGTGCAACCGGTACCGGCTCAACTCCGCCTCCATCGACATCCGCAGATTGTTTGGCCAGCCGAATATCGGCCATACTCGGGGCCGTGGTCAATGAAACGCCGTTTCCCAGTGAGCGGGCGCTGATCGTCGGAGTGCCCGCCGTCGCGGTGCTCACCGGCCTCGTCTGGCTGCTCGGGCAGAGCCTGACCGACGTCACGCTGCTGCCCGACCAGGGCGCGAGCTGGTACTACTGGAAGCTGCCCGAACCGACCGCGTGGACCCGGCTGTCCGCCTGGTTCGGCTACGCCGCGCACCAGATCGTCTCCTGGGGCCTGATCTGGTGGGCGCAGACCCACGCCCGCCGCTACACCCCTGGCCTGAAACGGGTGAACGTGGTGGCGCTCGCCGCGAACCTCGGCTTCATCGGCCTGCACGAGCTGCAGACCCACCTGTTCTACGACGGCCTGGCCCAGGACGTGTCGATCTTCAGCTCGCAGGGCTCGGTGGTGCTCCTGCTGGTCGTCGTCCTGCTCATGGAGAACCGGCGGCGCGGCCTGATCGCCGGAAAGCCCGCCCCGATACCGGCCCTGTTAGTGCATTTTGTTCGGAAATATCATGGTTACTTGTTCAGTTGGGCCATTATCTACACTTTCTGGTACCACCCGATGGTCACCACCAGCGGCCACCTGATCGGCTTCTTCTACATGTTCCTGCTGCTCGTCCAGAGCAGCCTGATGTTCACCACCGCACACACCAACCGCTGGTGGACGGTCAGCCTGGAACTCATGGTGGCCGTCCACGGCACCCTCGTCGCCGTGATGAATTCCGGACCCGACGGCGCCTGGCCCAAATTCCTGTTCGGCTTCCTGGCCGTCTTCGTGATCACCCAGATGCACGGTCTCGGCCTCGGCGCGACCACCCGGTGGCTGATCCTCGGCGGCTATCTCGCGCTTCTGATCTATGTGTACGCCGGACGCGGCCTCACCCACATCCACGAGGTCCTGCGCGTACCGATGGCCGAATATCTGCTGCTCTCGGTACTCGTCCTGCTGCTCTGGCCGGTCGCCGCGCTGTGGCGGAGGCGATCGCTAAGATCGCGTGATGCTGTCTCCCGAACTTCTTAAGGCCGCCGCCGACGCCCCCGGGTTCATGCCCGACGACGAGGGCACCGCCCTGGCCACCGCGGCACTGACCGTCGACGTCGACGGCCCCCTGCTGGAGGTCGGCAGCTACCTGGGCAAGTCCGCCCTCTACCTGGCCGCGGCCGCCCGCCCGCGCGGCACGACCGTCGTCACCGTCGACCACCACCGCGGCTCCGAGGAGCACCAGGTGGGCTGGGAGTACCACGACCCCACCCTGGTCGACCCGGCCGTCGGCCTGATCGACACCCTGCCCGGCTTCCGGCGGACCATCGCGGCCGCCGGCGCCGAGGACGTGGTGACCGCCGTGGTGGCCCGCGCCGAGGACTTCGCCCGGATCTGGTCGACCCCGCTCGCCCTGCTCTTCCTCGACGGCAGCCACACCGACGAGTCCGCCCGGCGCGACCTGGCGAACTGGGCGCCGCACCTGGCCGTCGGCGGGGTCCTGGCCATCCACGACGTCTTCCCCGACCCCGCCGACGGCGGCCAGGCCCCCTACCGCATCTACCAGCAGGCGCTGGCTACCGGTTCCTACTCGGAGCTTCCCGGCCAGGGCTCGCTGCGGCTGCTTCGACGGGACCACTGAAGATCTCCGACCGCGGGTGGGCGCCGTGCAGGGCGTCCACCGCCAGCACCACGGCCGCGGCCGTCCAGGTGGTCCGCTCCACCGGCCACCGCACCCCGTCGGTGAGAACCAGTCCGGTCCAGTACGACCCGTCCGCCTCCCGCAGATGCTGCATGGCCGAAACCATCTCCTCGGCGGCATTCCGGTCACCGACCGCATGCAACGCCAGAGCCAGCTCGCACGTCTCCGCCCCGGTCACCCACGGCCGGTCGGACACACAGCGGGCACCCCGCCCCGGCACCACGAACTCGTCCCACCGGTCGCGCAGCCGCTCCCGGGCCGGTTCGCCGCGCAGCGCACCGCCCAGCACCGGGTAGTACCAGTCCATCGAGAACCGGTCCTTGTCCGCGAACGCCACCGGATGCCGCCGGATCGTGTGCCCGACCAGGTCCGCGGCCAGCTCCCAGTCCGGCTGCGGCTCACCCAGCCGCCCGGCGATCGCCGCCGCGCAGCGCAGCGCCTGATGCACGCTGGAGTTCCCGGTCAACAGCGCCACCCGGTCCGGTTGTCCGTCCGGGCCCACCGCCCACCAGATCTCGCCACCCGGCGCCTGACAGCCCACCGTGAAGTCCACGGCCCGGCGCACCGTCGGCCACATCCGCTCCAGGAAGGCGTCGTCACCGGTGCACAGCCAGTGATGCCAGGCGCCGACCGCCACGTACGCCGCATGGTTGGTCTCCGCGGTCGCGTCCGCGACCACGTCACCCGCCTCGTAACGTGCCGCCCACGAGCCGTCCGGCCGCTGCGTGCGGCGCAGCCAGTCGTAGGCGGCCTCCGCCTTCGCGTTCTCCCCGCCCACGTCCAGTGCCATCGCGGCCTCGACGTGATCCCACGGATCGAGCTGCCCGCCGGAGAACCACGGGATGGCCCCGGACGGCTCCTGCTCGGCGGCGATGCTGGCGACCGTGGCGAGAACATCGTCGGTGCTGAGCACTCCCGCCAGGTCAGGCAGCGACACCCGCGGCCACCTCCTCCTTACGGAGGTATATCACCACGCTCTTTCCGATCAGCGGGTTGAGCGCCTGCTCCAGCACCCGGGTCAGCGCCGGCCGGTCGACGATGTCCCAGACCAGAAGCTTGTGGTACGCCCGGGTGGGCGCGGCGTCACCGATCGCGCACTTCAACCACCAGTACGGGCTGTGCAGGGCGTGCGCGAACCCGTTGCCGGTCACGGTCAGCCCCGCGTCACGCAGCCGGCCGGACAGCTCGTCCTCCTTGTAGATGCGGACGTGGCCACCCTCGTTCGCGTGGTACTCGTCGGACAGCGCCCAGCACACCCGCTCCGGCAGCCAGCGCGGCACCGTCACCGCGGCCAGCCCACCCGGCTTCAGCACCCGGGTCAGCTCGGCGATCGCCGTCACGTCGTCCGGAATGTGCTCCATCACCTCGGAGGCGATCACCCGGTCGAAACTGGCGTCCGGAAACGGCAACGCCAGAAGATCTCCGCGTACGGTGGTGGCGCTCGCCGCGGCCGGCGCCTCCCCGGCCATGTCCATGGCCGCGCACCACTGCCGGGTGGTGCCCAGATCCTTCTCACTGAGGTCCAGCGCGACGACGTGCGCGCCGCGCCGGTACGCCTCGAAGGTGTGCCGGCCCTCGCCGCAACCCAGATCCAGGACCCGCATCCCCGGACGCACGTCCAGCCGGTCGTAGTCGACGGTCAACATGTTGTTCCCCTTACCTACCCTTCGCGGCGATCGCGTCGGCATACCACTGCGCGGTCCGTACCGCCGTGTGCCGCCACGTGAAGTTCTCGACCGCACGGCGGCGGCCTTCAGCGCCCAGCCTGCGGCGCAGGTCCTCGTCGTCGAGCAGTCGCCCGATCGCGGCGGCCAGCGCCCCGGCATCCCCCGGCGGCACATGCAGCGACGCCAGCCCGTCCGGCCCGGCGACCTCCGGCAGTGCGCCCGCGGTGGTCACCACCAGCGGCACCCCGCACGCCATCGCCTCCACGGCGGGCAGCGAGAAACCCTCGTACCGGGAGGGCACCGCCGCAACCGTCGCTGACCGGAAAAGATCAGCAAGCTCGTCATCACTGATCCCGGAGACGAACCGCACCACCCGATCCAGCCCGAGCCGCGCGACAGCCCGGGCAGCGGCCCCCTTCGGCCGCGCCGACCCCACGACGACCAACTCGACATCGCGCTCGGCGCGCAGCTTGGCCACCGCCTCGATCAGCTCGCTGAGCCCCTTGAGCGGCACGTCCGCGCTGGCCACGGCCACGATCCGCCCCACCTTCGAGCCGGGCCCCTCGCCGAGCGCCGCGCTGAACGTGTCCGGCTCCTCGGATGCCGTGCCGGGCGTGCCGATGCCGGGCCTCGTCCTGGGCGCTGGGCTGAACGTGTCGGTGTCGACGCCGACGCCGATCACCCGCAGCCGCTCGGCCCGCACCCCGAAGGCATCGACGATCTCGTCCCGCGCCGCCCCGGAAACCGTGGTCAGCCAGGGCAGACGCCGGGCCACCCGCCCCTGCATCCGGGTGAACGCATACCACCGCCGCAGCGACGTCCGCCTCTTCCAGTCCGGCGCGGCGGCCAGTTCGAGATCACGGTCGACGGTGATCGGATGGTGGATCGTCGCCACCACCGGCGTGCCCGACCGGCTCAGCGGCAGAAGCCCGTACCCGAGGCACTGGTTGTCGTGCACGACATCGAACTCACCGGCCCGCCCCCGCAGGTGCCGCCAGGCCCGAAGCGAAAACGTCAACGGCTCCGGGAACGCCCCCGTACACATCGCCGCCCACTCGAGAACATCGATACTGTCTTTGAACTCGGACCACGCCGGCGTCCGAAACGGATCAGGCTCACGGTAGAGATCCAGGCTGGGCAGCTCGGTGAGCCGCACCCCTTCATCGAGCACCGGCAGCGGCGGCCCCGAGATCACCTCAACGTGATGACCCAACGCGACGAGTTCCCGGGACAGGTGCCGGACATAGATCCCCTGACCCCCACTGTGGGGTTTGCTCCGATATGAAAGCAGGGCGATGCGAAGCGGCTGGGAGATCACCCGATGACCCTAACGAGCGATCACCAACCTCCCGACATGGGGATTCGATCTTCAAAACCAAACCCAACCCCTCCCCGGTACGCCCACCCGAACCGTCCCCCGAAATTCCCATGCCTCCGCCGCCCCGAACCATCCCAAGCCACCCGGCATCACCACCGCCGCCAGCCGCCAGCCGCGCCCGTGGCTCGCCGCTCGCCGCTCGCCGCCCGTCGCCCGCTGCTCGCTGGTCGCGCTGCTCACCGCCGTCGCCGGTCGCCCCGACACGCCGCTCGCCGCGCCCGCCAAGCGGCGTGTCGGGGCGACCGGCCGACCGCTCGGGCGTGCTGTCACCGGCGCAGTTTTCGTCCGGGTTGACGTCGGTGGCCAGTGGCCTCTGGCCAGCGCGTGGGGCGTCCCGCCCTTCGGCTGTTCGAGCGTGGTGTCGCCGGTTGGCCCGAGGTCACGGGCTGTCGTCGAGGGTGGTCGCTCGGAGACCCGCCATGGAAATCACGCAAGACGGACCCTTCCTCATCATCGAGCGCGACGGGTCTGTTGCCCGATTCCCGGCTGACCTGAACGACGACCTGGAAGAACTTCAGGACCAGGACATATACGTCACGGTCGCCGGGGACCCGACCTACTACCTGAGCCTCATGACCCTCGACGCGATCGGCACCGTGCTACGCCGGTGGGCGCAGACCGGCGAAGCCACGGCAAGTCGCTACTACTGCGAGCTGGACCTCGTCATCACGCCGCGGCCCGGCATCACCGCGACGATCGAGGCTATTGATGGGCTCATCCGCGCCGGCGACATCGCTCGCGCCTGCTGGTCACCTCGGACGCTCATGCCGGCCTGGTCGACGCGATCGCGGCGAACCTGCCCGGCGCGTCGTGGCAGAGATGCCGCACCCACTGGAGCTGTATCGAAACAAGCCGTTCTACTGGCCTGATGCCGCGAAGGGCTTCAAATATCTCTGTCGTGCACTGCTAGCGGCTCCCTATGGTCCTCGAATGAGGATCACGCTGCGAGCTCTGACAGACGAGGACATTGAGGCGCACAACGCCGGTGAGGACGAGCACACCGTTCGCTGGCTGAACGGCGCCCCCGGCACCGCCGAGACGACGGCCGCCCACTTCGACAGCCTGGCCGACAACGCTCGCGCGGAGCGCGGCAAGCGAGGCTTCGGCGTGTGCCTCGATGACCGCCTCGCCGGATACGTCGACTGCGACCCGGATGTCACGGACGGCCTGGAACCCGGCGACGTCAACATCAGCTATGCCGTCCACCCGTGGGCACGCGGGCACGGAGTCGCGGGTGAAGCTGTACGTCTCATCCTCGAGTACATGCGCGATAACCGAATCGGAATACGTGCCGTCGTCCGAGTCGATCCCGACAACGTCGCATCCGTCCGCGTCGCCGAGAAGAGCGGCTTCATCTACGTCCACGACTTCACGTCCGGCACGGACAAACACCCCGACGGAACGCCGGCAATGCTGCGGCTCTACGTGCATGACATGGAGGCACCCAGCCGCCCCACCTAGCCCTCGACTCGAAGATCAATAACTCTTCACGGGACAGAACCCCGTTCTCGCGAACGAAATCAGGCCTGCGACGAGTCAGCGGAACGTCCACTTCTGGTTGTTGCCGCCGGCGCACGTGGTCACCACAACGGCGCGGGCCGGCTGGGCACCCGAGTAGGGATCGGTGAGGCACTGCCCGTTCGAGACGTTGCGCAACACCCCGTTCTCGAACAGTTGCCACTGCGCCGTGGTCCGGGTGTCGCAGCGGGTGAGATGCACGGTGCCGTCACCCACCAGGTAGGCGCACATGTCCAGCACCTCGAGGGTGCGATCCGCGTTGAGCTGCCACCGTTGCGGGCTGGTGCCGTTGCAGTCGTCGACGTGGACCTCCTGGTTGTCCTCGGCGGAACCACCTCGGAGGTCGAGGCAGAGTCCGTTGCCAGTGACGAGGAGGCCGCTCCCGGTCGCGACCGAACTGGGCAGAAGCGATATAGGCGGAGCCGGAGCCTCGGCCGATTTCGAGACGCTGGGCGCTGTCGAGGCCGTGGCCGAGGCATTCACCGCCGACCCCGTAGCCGATCGGCTCGGGCTCCGCGGGCCGGTCGGAACGGCGCCCCCGCCATCGTCGCCACCCTCACCAGCATTCGAGTTCTCCACCGGGCTCTCCTCGGTGGCGACACTCGCCGAGTTGGCAGGCCCCACCGCGGCCGGCAGCGACTGATCGGGCATGGACATCCAGCGCTCCTGCCCCTCACCCGGCCGGAACAGCGCATAACCGGCGACGGTCGCGACCGCGGCGACCCCGGCGCCGATCAGCAGAAGCGGCCGGACCCGCCGCTGCTCCCCGGCATCGGAGTCGTCGGCCTCCCCGGCCGACACGATCGGCAGCAACTGCGTAGGTGGCTCCTCTGGAGGCCGCTGAGCCGGCCAGGTCGCGACTGACGGCGCTGATTCGTCGTGGTCCCCATCCGGCAGAACGAACGGACGCACCAACAACGGATCACGATCCTTGCCCCGATCATCGCCCACTTGGCGTTGCCACCCCCCGGTCGAGCACCGGTGACCCAACTTACCGCCATTCGGCCGCCGCTGTGGGGGCACGTTCAGCCGATGCGAGCCGCCATGCACCGCACCGGGCCGTCCACTCAGGCGCGTTTCGCCTCCCCACGGCGATTTGCCACGTCGGCCCAGCCTTTCCCAACCTGCGTGAGCCCGGACCGCGTCCTGCTGCTCTGCGTCCTGCTGCTCTGCGTCGTGTCTGGCCACCGTCGCCCCGCCCTCCGGACCCGCCCTCGGTCCCCGCCCCGCCTCGGGCTTTGGCCCCAGCCGCCGCCGTCCTGCCCCTGGCCCGTGCCGGGCCCCGGCGCCCGCCGCCCGTGCCGGGCCCCGGCGCCCGTGCCTGGTGCCCGTGCCTGGTGCCCGTGCCTGGTGCCCGTGCCTGGTGCCCGGCGCCCGTGCCTGGCCCTGTCCTGGCCTCGGCCCCGAGCCGTGGTGCCCTTGGGCCGTGCTTCCCTCGGGCGTGGTGCCCCGTGGTGTTTCCGGGATGTGGGTGCCCCGGGCCGTGGAGCCCGGGGCGGCGCCGGAATTCAGGCTTTCCAGAATGGGCGCTTCTTCTCCGGCTTGCTCGCAGCGAACGCCTCCAAGACCCGGATCGCGGCCTCCCACCTGTCCTCGAGGGACGAGTCCCCGCGGAGGACGCCGATCAGGTCGCGTACGGCGGTGAGCTCGGCATCGGCCAGCGGCTCGATCAGCACGGCGAGACGGCTGGCCAGGTCGTCGAGCAGGTCGCGGCGGTCAAGAGCTGGCTGCTGGGCCGCCTCGCGGAGCCGTGCGACCTCGACCGCGGCCAGTTCCCGAAGTTCGCCTACCGACATGCCGGCGCCCTGTGCGGACCGTAGCGAGCGGGCACGCCCGCCATGCCCGCTCGCGGCTGATGGGCCGGAGGGACGCCGCGGCCGGGCGAAGGCACGCGCCGGCTGCGCCAGTTCCATGCTGTCGGCTGCCTCCCCGGCGGGGGCACCTCCGGCTACTTTCGGTGCGGCGAACGGTGACGCGGCGCCCCCGGACGGTGTCCCGGACGTCGGTGCGGCGCCCCCGACCGGTGCCCCGGACGTCGGGACGGCGCTGCCAGGTGCCCCGCCATGCGAGCCCTGCGCGCGCTGTGGCGCGAACGCGGGCCGAGCGGGGGCAGGCGCGACAGGCGGCGGCAGCGGCGGCATGGCACCCGGTGCTGCGGGCGCCGCCTGGTCGGGGAATGGCGACGAGGCGACGGCGAAGTACTGGGGCATCGGCGCCGCGGGTGCCGGGCTCTCCCAGCCGGACGGCATCTCGACCGGCTGGGTGACCCTGCGGTGGTGACCGCCCTCGTTCACCACACGCTCGTCCACCGCGATGTAGGAGGTGAACCGGCAGAGAACCCCGAACCGCAGCGACGTGCCGAGGATCTCGGCCTCCAAGGAATGGTTGCCGGCCGCATACGCATCCTCGAGATCGCGAAGCCGGGCCCGTGCCCAGACGGAGGTGACCGCCGGCTCGGCACTGGGCTGGACCGGAACCGCCGTCCGGAACTCCTGGTCGTCGCGAGTCCGCCCGGTGACCGTGAGCGAGCCCTCGACGGCTCCGGTGAACCGGCCGGTGATGACCAGCGGGACTCCGGGGTAGAGACCTGGCAAGCGTGCGGGACTGCGGGTGCCGTCGACGGGCGTGAAGCCGTCACCGGTGACCGTGAGGCCGGTGACGACCGGGGCGCCGATGCGGCGGTGGATCTGCTCCATCGCCTCGTCGAGCCGGTCCTCGCTCTCCACCAGCTCGGCCCGGCCCGCGCCGAGCGCGGCGAGCCGGCCGAGGAATCCGGCGTTCACCGCACGGTCGATGCCGATGGTGTGCACCCGGATCGTGCCGATGAGAGGTGCCACCTGTTTGACGATCTGGTCCTCGTTGCCGACCTGGCCGTCGGTGACCAGCACCAGAACACGGTCACGGCCGGGGCTGTCGGAGAGCATCGCGAGGGCGGTGGTGAGGGGCTTGAGAAGCTCGGTGCCACCACGGGCCTGAGCACGGGCGAGGTGCTCGACGGCCCGGTACCGATGACGGTCGGTGGCTTCGGCGAGGCCGGGGCCGAGGTCGGCTGGCTGGTCGACCTCGTGGTCGAAGGTGAGGACGGCGAAACGGTCGCCGGCGGTCAGGGTGTCGACGACCCGGGCCGCGGCGCGCCGGGCGGCCACCATCTTCCAGCCGCCCATGCTGCCGGAGCGGTCGAGCAGGAGCACCACGTCTTTCGGCCGGGGCGCCGTGCTGGCCTCCGGCGGGAGAACCACGAGCTGGTAGGTGCCCTGATCGCCGTCCTCGTCGGGGACGGCGACCGCGGACTCACCGCCGGCGGCGTAGGCGAGCCGAAGCACGAAGTCGCGGTCGGCCCGCTCGCCGGGGTCGATCCGCAGCGTCCCGCCGTGGTCGGTGACGGTGTGGAGGCTGGACCGGACCTCGCCGAGCTCGAGCCCGGCCGCATCGATGTCGACCGTGAGGGACAGGCGTAACGGGTTGGGGAAGCCCGGCAGGAGCACCGGTGGGGAGATGCGGGACGCGTCGGGCACATCACCGGTGTCGGCCTGCTGGCCGTCGCCGGTGTAGGGCCCCGGCAGCGGGTGGCCGGGGATGTATCGCGGTGCCACGACCAGCGGGAAGCGGAAGGTCGCCGCGCCGTCCTCATACGGCAGGGGGCCGACCAGTCGCAGCCGCACCGTGACCCGCTCGCCGGGCAGGATGTTGCCGACCCGCATGGTGAAGACGTCCGGGCGCTCCTCTTCGGCGATCGACGCCCGCTGGCCGGCCGCGATCGCCTGGTCGTACTGTTCGCGTGCGGCACCGCGCTCGCGCAGCTCGGCGGTGACGGTGCGGTCGGCGGCGGTCATCGTCATGCCGGTCACCGCGGCCCGGTCGGGCAGGGGGAAGACGTAGGTCGCCTCGAGCGCGGTGTCGTGGGAGTTGACGAACTCCGTGGTCAGCTCGGTGCGCATGAGCAGCCCGCTGATCGAGGCCCGAACGTCGAGGCGGTCGAGCGGAAGGTTTCCGCGATCGGTCCGCAATGTGCCGAGGCCGGCGTCCGGCATGGTCCGGTGGTGCTCCAGCTCTGCCGGTCCCATCGGGTTCACTGAAATGATCATTCGCTTCTCCCATCGGTGAGCCCGCGTGTCGCGAGCAGGTCGAGCAGGGGACGGGCAGCCGCGGCGATCTCGTCGCGGTCGACCTCGGCGACATGGTGGGGCAGCAGCAGGATCACGCCTTCGCCGAGAGGCACCCCGGTCACCAAGGTCTGTGGGCGGTGCGCCGGTGGCGGCGCCGACTCCAGGTCAAGAGCGGCGACGGTCTCGGCCAGCGCTCTGCGGGTGGAACCGGGAACCGGCTCGGGATCGGCGGGAGCGGCCCTCCAGAAGTTCGGACGGGCCGGAGAAGGCGCCGCGACGGCCGGAGTCTCCAGCAGGCTCCCGGGGATGCGCGCCACCTCGGCCAGTGTCTCCTCCGAGGCGCCGGACAGCTCTGCCTGGATCTCGGCGAGTGTGCGCCCGGAGGCTTGCCGTCGCTTGATCGCCACCAGTTGCAGGAGGTGGCGGGGCCCGTAGAGGACGGTGCGCCCCCGCGTGCCGAGAGGCCGGTCGACCAGGCCGATGGTCGTATACCACCGGATCGACCTGCGGTCGGGCAGCTCCCGGACGCGGCCGTTGGGGGCGCCCGGGTACTCCGCGGCGAGCGCCGCGCTGACCCGCTCGACCAACTGCTCCATCGTCCACATGCCCCGAGAATGACACTGTCATCGTGACAGTGTCAATGGCATGATGGCGGGCAGGACGAGACGGCCGGCGGCCGGAGGAGGGAGCGCCATGAACGGGGACGCGCTGCTGGGCGGGTTGCGGCTGGTGAGCCTGTCGCACGTCAACGACCCGGCGAGGGCGAGCGTCTATCCGGGCGATCCACCACCCCGTCTGGAGACCGTGGCCCGGCTGGAGCCGGACGGGTTCTATCTGCAGACGGTGTTCATGGGCGAGCACACCGGCACCCATTGGGGAGCGCCCGGCCACTTCACGCCGGGTGGGCTGCTCGCCGACGAGCTGACCCCGGAGGATCTGTTCCGGCCGGCGGTCAAGATCGATGTACGGCGCCGGTGCGCCGCCGATCCCGGCTATGCGGTGACCGTCGCCGATCTGGCGGAGTGGGAGCAGGGGCACGGCCGCATCCCCGGCGACTCGTTCGTGGTGCTCTGGACCGGCTGGCAGGAGCGGTTCGGCACCGAAGCGTTCCTGCCGCATCCGGGGTTCGCGCCGGAGACCGTGCAGTGGCTGATCGACACCGGCCGGCTGGGAGAGAGGGGCGGTACGGGGACGGACGCGTTCAGCCCCGATGTCAGCACCGACACGAGCTTCGCCGTCTCCCGGGCGGTCTACCGGCGCAGACGGATCAGTCTCGAGGTGCTCGCCAATCTTGCGAGTCTGCCCACCACAGGCGCCTGGGTGCTCTGTGGCGGGCAGATCAACAAGGCCGGTTCCGGGTCGACCGCCCTGATCTACGGGGTGCTTCCGCCGTCCTGATTCCCAGTGGCGGGCTGATAGGGCTTGCCATCGACCCTCAAGGTGTAGGGGGCGTAATGAGTCACCGTGCCGGTGGGCTCGTCGTAGGAGATCACCGCGACGACCTTCGGGTAGTGGCGAACCCTGGCCTGACGTGCCAGCGGGACCACTTTGGCCTTGGTGGTGTCGAGGCCGACCAGGGACACGTGCCAGTCGAAGACCGGCGTGGGGTGCACCTGGGTCGGCGACTTCCAGCCCTCGAGCGTGTCGGTGACCAGTTCGGTGGCGCCGACCTTGACCTCGGAAAGGTGCCAGCCACCGATGTTCACGGCGCTGTCGCTGACATAACGGAAGCCCAGGAGCACCTGCTTCCCGGCGTACTTCTTGAGGTCGTAACTCAGGGTGACGTCCGTGGCCTTGCCGGTGATCGCCGGGCCGAGGGGCCCCTTGACCGTGTGGTCACCTTCGAGCATCTGGTAGGTCTTGCCGCCGTCGGCCGAGGCCATGACGTATCCGTAGTCGAACCGGTCCTCCAGGCCGTAGGTGGTCTTGAAACGCAGGACGGCGTCGGTCTGCGGGACGTCGACGGAGCGCACCGCGGCCTCGTCGGTGTCCGGGGCGTTGCCGGAGAAGAGCATCTTCTCGTCCAGCGTCCACGCCAGCGGGGTCGGTGGAAGGGTTTTCGCGCCGTCGAAGGCGACCGTCCGCCATCCGCGCGGCAGCCGGACGTAATCGGCGCCGTTGGGCGGCGCGCCCGCCGACCCGTAGGCGGAGGGGTTGTCGAGGTTCACCGTCGAGTGCACGCTCGCCGAGGTCACCCGGTTGCGGGGCGCGCCCCGGAGGATGCTGCCCGCTTCGTCGGTCACCTTGTCGACCAGCGTCATGACCTGGAAATCGTGCAGGACGTCGTAGAGTTTCGTCCCGCTGGGCAGGGCCGCAGCGATCGCGTCCAGGCCGTGGTGCTCCTTGTCCTGGTGCAGTTTGGAGTGGAAATCCGCCCCGAAACGGTCGCTCAGGTAGAGCATCAGCTGGTAGCTCTGACCGTAGTCGGCGAGCAACTCGTCCGGCGCGCCCTCGGCCCAGAGGTTCAGCGAGTTCGCCGGGCCGCCGCAGTCGCGCGGGTTCGGATTGAAGTCGGTCTTGACGTTGCCGAAACCCTGGTAGCAGACGACGTGGTTGTCGAATCCGCGGTGGTGGACGCCGATTCTCGCGTCCACATAACCGGTCAGCGTCTGAGCGTAGTCGGCGAGACCCTCACTGATCCACACGTCCTCGTCCGGGTCGGTGTAATAACTGATCAGGTGCTGCCACTCGTGGGCGAAGGTCGACTCGTACATCCGCGGCCGGGCCGGGCGGCTGATGCACACGTCGTCGTTGGGCTCGTGCTTCGGATCCGGGCCGGTGCGATGCTCCCAGTCGTAGGCGTCGATTGTGATCACGTTGCGGTCGAAGAGCTCATTGAGCTGCTCGGAGAAGAAGCCCGAGACATAGGTCTGATGCGCCGGGAAGTCGTAGTAGTTGTCGTCGCGGATGTTGTCGACCAGTGTGACGGTCCGGTTGCCCGTGCCGGTGAAATCGCCTGGCAGGCCGGGGTTCGCGCCGCTCCGGTCCGGCGGAGTGCTGAACGCCTTGGTCTCGCGAGGGTAGATGACCTCGTCGAATTCGCGAATCAGCCCGGTGACCTGGGCGTCGGTGATCTCGGTGGAGTCCTTGCGGCAGTCGTTCTCCGGGAAGGCGATGTCCTTCGCGACCCAGACCTCGATGTGCTCCCCGACGCCGCGCAGTGTGTAGTCCTTGCGGTAGACGTCGCCGTCGATCTCGTTGAGGCCGGCCCAGCTGCGGACCGTGCCGACCGGTGGGGTCTGCACGGCGATCCGCGCGCTGGGCCGTGGCTCGTAACTGGCGGCCGGGAGCGGCTTACCGTCGAAGGTGAGCCGGTCCAGATCCGGTTCCCGCGTCTCCACCTGGAACGGATCGCGAAGTCCGGACGGGGTGGGTTGCGGGACGGTCGGTGGCGTGGCCGGTGCCGGGCCTGTGAATAACGGGATAGAAGCCGCTATTGCTGCGAAGGTGGCAAATAGGGTACGCGTCACGTCTCGGCACGCTACCGCTGATCGTCGGATCGTGATGCCAACACCGGCCGTTGTGGATCAGGAAACCTCCCGGCGGAGCACACGAACGGTGCCCAGGACCAGCGGAAGCCCCACCCAGACCCCGACCGAGACAGCCAGCCGGGCCCACTCTCCGGAAGTCATGTCCGGCTCCGTCAGCGCCTGCGAGGTGACGTTGAGATCCAGCCACTCGGCCGCCTCACCAAGGCCCTTGATGGTTTCCCCCAGGATCGTCCAGACCGTCGGAAGGGCGAAGTAGATGACGATCGCCAGCGGCGAGTTCAGCAGCAGCGCGCCGAACCCGACACCCATCAGTACGAAGATCACCTGGAGGAGCAGGCTCTGCCAGATCAGCGAGGAATCCAGGGACCACGACCCGTCGCCGCCGAGGGCCGAGGCCAGCACGTTGGCCCCGGCTGCCAGAACGGCGGTCGCAGCCGTGGCCGCGATCGCGATCAGGATGGCCGCGGCGATCTTCGCGAGCAAGACCCGGCCACGAGCCGGCACCAGGGTGAAGGTGGCCAGCGCGCTGCGCTGCGACCACTCGCTGGTCACCGAGAGGATGCCGAGCACCGGCAGCAGCACCGACGACGGGAGCAGGCCGAAGGAGTACAGCGCGCTGAACGTCTGTTCCTCGTCGGAGGCCCACCCCAGCAGGATCGCCGAGGTGGCAACGGTGGCCAGGCCGATCACGATCAACAGCCAGGACCCGGCCCGGGTGTCGGCGAGTTTACGCAGCTCCACGACGGTGAGCCGGGTCAGCGGGATGCGTCCGGTCGCGGCCGCCGCGGGGGCGGCCGGCGCGGTGGAGACGGGCACGGTCGCGGTCATCGGGAAACCTCCTGAGCCTGGGCGATCACCGGCGCGACAGCCGCGGCCGGGACGACGTGAACAAGCGGGCCGGCAGCCCGCATGGCGTGGGCGAACCAGCGGGCGGTCGGTGCGGCGTGGGCGAGCGGGTGGGGCGGGACGGCTCGGGCAGGGCCGCGGACGGCGGGTGTGGAGCCGCTCACCGGGCTGCCGCTCCGGTCTCGGTGCCCGCGGTGAGCCGCAGGAACATCTCCTCCAGCCCGCCCGCACCGGCCGGGCGCAGCTCCAGCAGCACCACGCCGGCGGCCGCGGCGGCCGGACCGATGGTCTGCGGGTCGGACGAGACCAGGACGCTGCCGTCCGCCGTTCGGGTGCCGGTCAGCCCCATCCGCTGGAGCAGCGCCTCGAGTGCGGCCGGATCCGACGCCCGGACCAGTGTTCCCGCAGCGCCGAGCAGGTCCTCCTTGTCGCCCTCGACGAGGATGCGACCGTTACCGATCACCACCAGGCGGTCGGCGATCACCTCCACCTCCCGCAGCAGATGGGAGGAGAGCAGGACCGTGCCGCCCCGATCGGCGAAGTCGCGCAGCAACCCCCGCATCCAGTGGATGCCCTCGGGGTCCAGGCCGTTGGCCGGCTCGTCGAGGATCAGCACCGCCGGGTCGCCGAGCATGGCGTAGGCGAGACCGAGTCGCTGGCGCATGCCCAGGGAGTAGGCCCGGATCCGTCGTTTCGCGGGTGCTCCGCCGAGCCCGACCCGCTCCAGCCGGGCGGACACCCGGCGGGTGTCCAGGCCCATGGTGAGCGCCGCGAGCGCCAGCACCTCGCGGCCGGTCCGCCCGGCGTGCTGGGCGGAGGCGTCGAGCAGGACGCCGACGTGACGTCCCGGGTTGCCGAGCCGCCGATAGGGGACCCCCGCCACGGTGGCCCGGCCGGAGGTCGGCGGGGTGAGACCGCAGATCATGCGCATCGTGGTGGACTTGCCGGCGCCGTTGGGCCCGAGGAAGCCGGTCACCGTCCCCGGCTCGCAGATGAACGACACATCGTCGACCGCGCGCTGCGCCCCGTACGCCTTGGTGAGGTTCTCGACCGTAATCATGTGACTCAGCGTGCGGGCCGGGCGGTGCCGGTCGCTTCGGCCGACGGTCGATGGCCGCGAACCTTCGTCGATATCGGTACTACGACTTTGGTCGGTATCGGCCGGTGGCGGCCCGCCCGTAGAGTCGGCCACGTGGGGAGATCGCCGACGGAGTATCGCTGGTTGTGGCCGTCGGCGCTGGCCGCGGACCCGTCCGGGCCGCTGCCCGCCCGCCGTTCCACGCGCGACTGGATCGTCGACGTGCACTGCTTCGTCCTCGCGCTCGGCTTCACCATCCTGATCACCAACGACCTGGTCGGCCCCGATCCTTCGACGGCGGTCGAGTGGCTGGGCATGTCGACGTGGTCATCGATGACGGACGGTGTGGTCAGCGCCGTCGCCGCGTTCGGCCTGTGGTGGCGGCGCAGATTCCTGATGCCGTTGGCGATCCTCGTCGGTCTGTTGTCGTTCGTCTCGATCGCCAGCTGGATGACTCAGCTGATCATGGTGTTCACCGTCGCGGTGCATCGCCGGTTCGGGGTCTTGGCCCCCTACATGGGCCTCACCGTGGTGGGGAACGCGGTCTTCGCCCTGATGCGGCCCGAGCTCGGCGTCACCCACTGGGAGACGTTCGGCTGGGGTGTGGCGATGGCGACGATCGCGGCGCTGTGGGGGATGCTCGTCCGGTCACGCCGGCTGCTGATGCTCACCTGGCGGGAGCGGGCCGAACGAGCCGAGGCCGAACAGCAGCTGCGCGTCAGCCAGGCACGAGTGCTGGAACGCACCCGGATCGCCCGCGAGATGCACGATGTCCTGGCACACCGGATCTCCCTGCTCAGCCTGCACGCCGGGGCGCTCGAGTTCCGGCCCGGCGCGCCACCGGAGGAGATCGCCGGGGCCGCCGCCGTGGTTCGCGCCAACGCGCATCAGGCGTTGCAGGACCTGCGGACGGTGATCGGCGTGCTGCGGGCCGGCCAATCCGACGAGCAGCAGGCCCCGGAGCGGCCACAACCCACCCTCAGCGCGCTGCCCGCCCTGGCCGACGAGTCCCGGGCCGCGGGCAACCGGGTGCGGCTGGAGATGACGATCGACCCCGAGACGGTTCCGGTGGCGGCCGGGCGGGACGCGTACCGGATCATCCAGGAAGGTCTCACCAACGTGCGCAAGCATGCCCCCGGAGCCAGCGTGCATGTCGTCGTCGGCGGCGAAGCCGGCGACGGCATGACCATCGGGATCCGCAACCCGATGCCGGTCACCGTCCCCACCGCGCCCATCCCCGGGACCGGAGTGGGCCTGATCGGCCTCGGCGAGCGCGCCCGCCTCGCCGGTGGGCGGCTCACCCACGGCCGGGACGACGACCACTTCATGCTCACCGCGTGGCTGCCGTGGCCGGCATGAGGGAGCTTGCGAGTGAATCATCGGGCTCAGTTTTGAACTCGTGGCGGCGCCGGAGTGCAGCGGAGGTGGCGGCATGAGGGAGCTTGCGAGTGAATCATGGGGCTCAGTTTTGAACTCGTGGCGGCGCCGGAGTGCAGCGGAGGTGGCGGCATGAGGGAGCTTGCGAGTGAATCATGGGGCTCAGTTTTGAACTCGTGGCGGCGCCGGAGCGCAGCGGAGGTGACGGCATGAGCGCGGTACGGGTGCTCATCGTCGACGACGACCCGCTGGTCCGGGCCGGACTGACGATGATCCTCTCCGGGGACGAGGAGGTCGCCGTGGTGGGCCAGGCCGCGGACGGCGCGGAGGTTCCGGCCGCCGTCGCCCGGCACCGGCCCGACGTCGTCCTGATGGACATCCGCATGCCCGGCGTCGACGGACTGGCCGCCACCGAGGCGCTGCGCCGCCGGCCCAGCGCTCCCGAGGTGCTGGTGCTGACCACGTTCGACGCCGACGAGTTCGTGTTGCGGGCGCTGCGGGCCGGAGCGAGCGGCTTCCTGCTCAAGGACACCCCGCCCGGGCAGATCCGGGAGGCGGTGTTACGGGTCGCCCAGGGAGAGGCGACCCTGTCTCCAAGCGTCACCCGGCAACTGATCGCGCACGTCGCGGCCGGTGTGCCACCCGAGCGCGGTCGCGCCGCGGCACTACTGGACCGGTTGAGCCCACGCGAACGGGAGGTGGCGCTGGCGGTCGCTCAGGGCCGCTCCAACGCCGAGATATCCGCCGCGCTGTACATGTCGGTGGCCACGGTGAAGGCACACGTCTCACGAGTGCTCACCAAACTCGACCTCAACAACCGTGTGCAGGTGGCTCTGCTGGTCCACGACGCCGGTCTCGCCTGAGGCAGACCCGACCGGATGACCCGACTCGATCGGGTTCAGGTGGAAGTCACTCGAAAAGCGAGTGCTTGCGGCCACCCTCAGCGCGCGCACGTGCTCGACGGCGTAACTGGATCACCACGATGTCACCGGCCGCGAACACCGCCCAGGCGGCCAGCAGCCAGCCCGGAAGCGTCCAGCCGGCGCGGAAGAGCAGCACCGACAGAACGGTGCACACCACCAGACCGAACAGAGCCAGAACCAGCCTCAGATTGAGAGGACTGTACGGCTCCTCGACCGTTCCGCGACGGCCCCGGGGTTGCGCTCCGATGGGCATCACGGCAATCTACCCAACCTTGCGAAAGCGGAAACACGAGCCCGCAAATCGGCATCAAGATCGAATTTTTTCTATATCGCTCGTCCGTTGTGGAGGACATGATGGAGGGCGGTCATCGATTCACCATCGATTCGACACGGGAGGCGCCATGTCCCAGCCGGAGCGCAAGCTCGGCACGTGGCCGATCTTCGTCATCGCGGTCTCCGCCATGACACCGCTCACCGTCGTGGCCGGTGCCCTGCCACTGGGTTACGGCTCGGTCGGGGAGAAGGGCATCCCGGTGGCGTACATGCTGGTCGCCGCGGTGCTGGGGATCTTCACGGTCGGGCTGGCCGCGATGGCGAGACACGTGCCCAACAGCGGCGCCTTCTACGCGTACGCGTCGATCGGTCTTTCCCGGCCGGCCGGCGTGGGCACCGCCTTCGTGGCGCTGCTCGCCTACAACGCGATGCAGATCGGTCTCTACGGCGCTTTCGGCGTGGCGGCGCACAACGCGTTCGCGATCTTCGGGCTGGAGATCTCGTGGATCGTCTGGGCGCTGCTCGGCTGGGCCGTGATCGCCGCCCTCGGCCGCCTCGACATCGACCTCAACGCCCGGATCCTCACCGTTCTGGTCTGCGCCGAGGTGCTGGTCGTGCTGATCTTCGACGCGGTGATGATCGGCAACCCGGCCGGCGGCACGGTCACCTTCGACACCCTCAACCCCGCCCTGATCGCCAGTGCCGGAGGGGTGTCGCTGCTGGTCGCGGCGGTCGCCGGGATGGTCGGTTTCGAGGCCCCTCTGGTGTACGCGGCGGAGGCACGCGACCCACGCCGCACCGTGGCCCGCGCCATCGGCCTGACCCTGCTGGTCGCGGCGGTGCTCTACGGCGGCACGGCCTGGGCCATGTCGGTCGCCGCCGGCCCCGACCAGATCGTCGTGGTCGCCGGCGCGCACCTCAACGACCTGTTCTTCTTCCTGCCCGAACCCTACCTGCCGACGGTGCTCGTCGATCTCGCCCGGATCTTCTTCGCCACCAGCCTGTTCGCCGCGATGCTCGCCTTCCACCACACGGTCGCCCGCTACGGCCTGACCGTCGCTCGCGAGGGCGTCCTGCCGCGCGGCCTCGCACGTACCCGCGACGGGGTGCCGGTCGCCGCATCGTTCGCGCAGTCCGTCCTGGCGCTCGCCGCCCTGCTGATCTTCGCGGTGGGGGTCTGGAACCCGACGATCGACCTGTTCCTCTTCGGTACCGTCTCCGGCGGTCTCGGCGTGCTCATCCTGATGACCATCGCCTCGATCGCGGTGGTCCGCTATTTCCGCCGCAACCCGCACGGCGAGACCGCCTGGCGCCGTGCGGTGGCGCCGTGGATCGCCGCGGTGTTCCTGTCGATCGTGCTGCTGGTCAGCATCGCCTTCTTCAGCGAACTCCTGGACAGCGACAACATCCTCAAGATCTGGTCACCGACGCTGCTGTTCCTGGCCGCCTTGCTCGGCGGCATCGTCTGGGGTCGCAAACTGCGCCAAAACCACCCCGAGGTGTACGCGGTGATCGGCACCGGCCAGCCGCCCCTGCCTCCCGGTGAGACCGTGCCGCCCGCCCCCACCGCCCACGAGCTGCGCACCGGCGAACCTGCCGCCCGGGCACCTCACGCCCCGCGTGATGCCGAGCAGGCCGACGACGAAACCCCAACCGATGGGGTACGGGCAACCGAGTCGACCGTCGACGAATCCGACGGCGGACAGCCGCTGGGCGATGAGCCGGCCCACCAGGGTGAGCCGGTGGACGTCCGTGAGGTGGAGGAAGACTCTGCCGCCGATCCCTCCGGCAGAACGACCTCGACGGAGCGGCCCGACGTGGTGGAGCCGGCCGCTGGCGCGGAGACCGGAGTGGAGTCCGTCGTGGTGGAGCCGGCCGCTGGGTCGGAGACGGGAGCGGAGTCCGTCGAGGTGGAGCCGGCCGCTGACGCGGAGACGGGAGCGGAGCCCGTCGAGGTGGGGGAACCGCGAGTGGAGTCCGCCGCTGAGCCGGAGGCGGTGGGGGAGAACGGTGCTACCTCGGCGGTGACGCCACGGCCCGCCCCGCGGAAGAGGGCTCCACAGAGACGATCGGTGGCCGGATCCAGCGGGTCCGCAGCCGATGAGACGACAGTGGCGAAGCCGCCGCCCCGTCGATCTTCGCCACGCCCGACGACGACATCCGCGAGCGGGGGCGGCACCGGAGCCGCCGAACCGGGACCCGCGGCCGAGCCACCCTCGGGGAACGGGGCGGCCGATCCGGAGCCTGCGGCCCGGGCGCCGCGGGCGGCCCGGACACCCCCGGCCGCGGGCGGTTCGGCTTCGAGGTCGCGCGGCACACAGCGCCAGGCCCCTCGGCCGCGCGGGCCACAGACCCCGGACGAGTCTCCGGCGGTAGAGGGCGCCGACGACGACCGCTGATCGGTTCCGGAGACCTCCGCAAGCCGAAGGCTGGCGAGTGCGCACCGGGTTCGTCACCTTGTGCGCTCCGGCCTGCGTGACCCGTGTTCACCATGGCGGCGTTACGGCAGGGAGTGGGCAGGGCCGGTGCTGGGAAAACAAAGCCATGGCCAGCGGCTGAGCGTCACCGGCGGCCGGGAGCGGGGCCAGTGCGGGTTGCCGGGGCAGCGGCGGGAGTGGGGCCAGTGCGGGTTGCCGGGCAGCGGCGGGAGTGGGGCCAGTGCGGGTTGCCGGGCAGCGGCGGGAGCGGGGCCAGTGCGGGTTGCCGGGGCAGCGGCGGGAGCGGGGCCAGTGCGGGGTTGCCGGGGCAGCGGCGGGAGCGGGACAGGGCGAGCTGCCGGGAGCGGCGGCAGGACCGGGGGCGGCGTGGGCGGCCGGGAGCGGCGGCAGGTGCGTGAGGGGACACCTGGCCGGGCTTGAGGGAGTACCGATCTCAGCCCGGCGGGGGCGGCACAGGCTTAACCGGGCAGATGGTCGCGTGGACCCACGGGAACTGCCGTATGTGTGGTTGGGGGTGGCGTCACGCGTACCGGAGAGGGGGTCGCTGAGGGCGACCCTCCACCTGGCGGGAGAGAGACGGCTAGGGCTCGGCGTGATGCTGGTCGGGGGCCGGGTGGGCGCGCAGGCTTCCGGCGTGGGCCTTGAGGGACGGGTCGCGACGGGATTTGATCAGGCTGGCGATGGTGGTGATGGTCAGGATGCCGATGATCACGGCTAGCGAGGCGGCGGTGCTCACCTCGGGGATGGACTCGCTGATGTCCTTGTGGGCCCAGTGCAGGATCAGCTTGACGCCGATGAAGGCGAGGATCAGCGACAGGCCCGTCGACAGGTAGACCAGGCGGTCCAGTAGGCCCATCACCAGGAAGAACAGGGCGCGCAGGCCGAGCAGGGCGAAGGCGTTGGCGACGAAGACGATGTACGCCTCCTCGGTCACGCCGAAGACGGCGGGGATGGAGTCGAGGGCGAACAGCAGGTCGGTGCCGCCGATGGCCAGCAGGACCAGGAAGAGGGGGGTGAACATTCGCTTTCCGTCGATGCGGGTGATCATCTTGCCGTCGACGTAGTCGTCGGTCACCGGGAGGAAGCGGCGGCCGGCGCGGACCAGGACGTTGTCCTCGATGCTGGGATCCTGGTCGCGGTGCCGGAAGAGCTGGAAGGCGGTGTAGAGCAGGATCAGGCCGAAGATCAGGAACATGAACGAGAACATGCTGAGCAGGGCGGCGCCCAGCGCGATGAAGATGACCCGGAGGATCAGCGCGAGGATGATCCCGTAGGTGAGCACTTTCTGCTGGTAGGGCTCGGGTACGGCGAACGTCGACATGATGATCACGAAGACGAAGAGGTTGTCGACGGACAGGCTCTTCTCGACGATGTACCCGGCGAAGTACTGGGTGCCGAAATCCCAGCCGGCGATGCTTCCGAAGACGACACCGAACGCGATCGCGACGGCGATGTAGAAGACTGACCAGGCGGCGGCCTCACGGAAGCCGACGACATGTGGACGGAGCACCCCGAGCGTCAAATCGAGGGCGAGCAGGGCGACGATGACACCGATGGTGACGATCCACCCGAGCGCGGAGACCTCAAGCATGCTTCACAGGATCTCGAAAGATCCTGCAAGCACGCTGAGAAACGATCGGATCAGGCGACCTGGAATGATCTTTTCGCCAGTCCCATCCAGAATCCGTCGATCGGTTGTTCGGGTGCCCGCGACGGATCCCCGGACGCGCCGAGGGTGAGGAACATCGGGGCGAAGTGCTCGATGGTGGGGTGGGCGTAGGGCATGCCGGGGGCGCGGTCGCGGAAGTCGGCGAGTTCGTCGACGGCGCCGCGGGCCAGGGTCTCGGCGGCCCAGGCGTCGAATTCCCGGGACCAGCCGGGTGCGGCCGCCCCGGGGCTCCAGTCGCGCAGGAACGGCAGCCCGTGGGTGGTGAAGCCGGAACCGACGATGAGCACGCCCTCGTCGCGCAGCGGGGCCAGGCGGCGGCCGATCTCGAGCAGGCGGTCCGGTTCGAGGGTGGGCAGCGACATCTGGAGCACCGGGATGTCGGCGTCCGGATACATGACGGTTAGCGGCACATACGCACCGTGATCGAGGCCGCGGTCGGTGCGGGCGACGGTCTCGGTGTCCGGCATCAGCGCGGCGACCTTGTCGGCGAGGTCCGGCGCGCCGGGGGCCGGGTACTGAACCTGGTAGTAGTGCCAGGGCCCCGGCAAAGTCCTAAATGAGGCCGAGGAGTGTCAACGGGCGGTTGCTGTCGCGGGCGTGATGGCGGGTGGCGGCGGCGATGTTGGTGGTTCCGGCTGCCCGTAATGCGCTGATGGCAGCGTCGCGGAGGGCGGCCATGACGTGTGGTCCGGTGCCGGTACGGATTTGGCTGCGGTCTTCTGCGTAGGTGACGTCGCGAACCCAGTGGATCTTGTTTTCGATGGTCCAGTGCCCGCGGATCCAGGCTGCCAGTTGGGCAGGTTTTGCCTGGTGGACGTGTAGGTCGGTGATGGCGTAGACGGTTTGGGTGGTGAAGCGCCGTGGCTGGTCGAGGCGGCGTCTACGACGGCGGATCTGCAGGGCTTGGACGGCATGCGGGAAGTCGATGCCTGCGGCGACGGTCACGATCCTCAGGGTGCGGATCTCCCGGCGGCCGTGGCCGCGGTCATCCTGGCGGGCAGCTTGCGGGACTTGCCGCCAGGGCAGACGGGAGAGCTGTTTGTGCAGGTGCGGTTGGTTGCCTTTGACGGTCAGGATCCAATGGGCGCCCCGTTCGGCGAGGTAGTCGACGTGTTCGCGCTGGCAGTGCATCGCGTCGGCGGTGATCACGGCGTCTCGTAGGTCGCCGATCTGGTCCAGCAGAGGCGCGAATCGGGTGATCTCATTGGTCTTGCTGTCGATATCGGTGCTGGCCAGGACCATGCCGGCGTTCTGATCGCAGGCGGCCAGCAGGTGCCGGGCGGTGCTGTCGCCGGTGCGGGATCCGCGCAGTGTCTTGCCGTCGACCGCGATGGCCTGCCGGCTTGTCGAGGTCTCGGCCCGGCCTACGAGCCAGACAGCGATCGCCGTGGTCAGCAGCTGCGCATCGAGGGCCTGCAGCAATCGGCGGATCATCGCTTCAGAGGGGCGCCGGTCAGGGGCGATACCCAGGGCGAGAGCTGTCGAGGCCGGAACGTCGGCGACCCATTCGGCGATCGCCGTATAGGAACGGCAGCCGGCGATCACGGCACAGACTGCTGCGATCACTACCGCCGTCAACCGGTGCCGGACCCCACGACGTGCCCGCGGATCAGGCAGGCAATCGAGCACTGCCACCAGGCCGCCAGCGGTTTCGGGCACGGTCAGAGCCGGTGCGCAGGACAAAGAGGAGATCAGCGATGATGGCAGTGCGGGCATGACTCACTTCGGATAGATCATCGTGGCGTAGGAACCTTGATGATCTTTCGAACCGGTCATGCCCGTCTTGCTACACCCAACAGCGGCGCTTCTACTCCAGATCCCCCAAGTCGGACACCGTCACGACTTTGCCGGGGCCCTGGTAGTAGTGCGGGGCGAATCCGCCGAAGTCATACACCAACGGGACGGTCTCGGTGGCGCCCAGCATGAGCGGCGCGGACTCCCAGTGTGCCGAGGCCATCAGGATCGCTTTCGGCCTCGGGAGGCCGGCGGCGACGTCGCGCAGCTGCGCCACCCAGGTGGGGTCGTCGACCAGTGGCGGGGCGCCGTGGCTGAGGAAGAGAGCGGGCATCCGCACGATGACCTCCGTTGAAGCTTCAACCTTTTCGGCAACGGTACGCCGACTTAGTTGATCCCGCAACTAGTTACTAAAAGTAGCGATTGACATTTGAAGATTCATCTATATAGACGTGGTTCATAAATTGTCGGAGGTTTCTCGATCGTTAACTGAATTGCCTGAGAGACGCTGTGATCAACACGGCCCTAAGTGGACTCTCGATTTGTCCCTTCTGGAAGTTGCGTCGATCGACCGGAGCTGGCAGGCTTCCAGCGTCGCGCCGGGGGGAGCGCAATGTAATTGACTTCGTGAAGGTCACCCTCATCTCTCATGAGCGGGCACCCTCCCTGTACGGCGTCGAAAGGAGAATCGGGAGTGGCGTTGCCGCCGCAGCTACCACCCGCGGACGATCTCTACCTCACCGCTCACGACACGATTCGCGGCAAGTCCCTGCTGTCACCGGCCACTCTCGGTCTCGGTCTCGGCGCGGCCCTGCTCGGCGAGCTGATGTTGTGGCGGCGGATCGACCTCGTGGAGACCGAGCTCGTCGTCATAGACGAGCGGCCGACCGGGGACGCCGCCAGCACCGCGGTGCTCGAACAGATCCTGCGGGAGGCCGGCCAGCACGGCGTACGCAACTGGCTCGCGTACCTCTCCACCGGTGTCGCCACCGATCTGGTCGAGCGCCGCCTGTCCCGGGCCGCCCTGATCAAACGGGTGGAGAAACGCGGACTGCTCGGCGGCACCAAGGTCTCCTACGTGCCGGCCGACTCGATGACCGCGGGCTGGCCGGCCACCCGCATCCGTACCAAGGTCACCCGGGACGAGCAGCTGGACGTGGCCGACCTGCTGTTGGCCGGCCTGATCCTGGCCACCGGCCTGGACCAGCACGTGCTGGCCACCCTCGACGCACGGGACAGGGCGGCGCTGTTCGAGCAGTTCCGCAGGCTGTTCCCGGCGATGTTGCAACAACTCGTGTCGCAGGCCGAGGCGGCGGTGGGAGACGCCGTCATGGCCCGTCGTGCCTAACTCCAAACCCCCCTTACCTGTGGAGCCCCTCGTGTCATATTCCGGCACAAAACCCGCGGAAAGTCGCGTCTCCGATACCCTGGCCCGCGACCGCCTCGGCGTCGCCTCGGTCGTCTTCTTCGTCATGTCGGCGGCCGCCCCGCTCACCGTCGTCGCCGGCGTCGTTCCCACCGGCCTCGCCGTCACCGGCCTGACCGGCATCGCCGGCGCCTTCCTGGCGGTCGCCGTGGTCCTGGCGATCTTCTCGGTCGGCTACGTGGCGATGGCCCGGCACATCTCCAACGCCGGCGCCTTCTACGCATACGTCTCGCAGGGCCTCGGCCGCCCGCTCGGCGTCGGCGCCTCCTGGGTGGCGCTGCTCGCCTACAACATGTTCCAGGTCGCCTCGTACGGCGGGTTCGGCGCGATCGCCGAGCCCCTGTTCGCCGACTGGTTCGGCGTCAACGCCCCGTGGTGGGTGCTCGGCCTGGCCGCCTGGGCGCTGGTCGCCGTCCTCGGTGTACGTGACGTGGCCGTCAACGGCCGGGTGCTGGCCACCCTGCTGGTCGCCGAGATCCTGCTGACCGTGGTGTACGCGGTCGCCGAGATCACCACGGAGGGCTTCACCCCCTCGACCGCCTCGCTCGACCCGTCCTCGCTGACCGGTGCGGGCGCCGGCGCCCTGCTGGTCATGGCGATCACCGGCTTCGTCGGGTTCGAGCAGTCGGTGGTGTTCAGCGAGGAGTCGCGCGACCCGCGGCGTACCGTCTCCCGGGCCACGTACATCGCGATCGCGCTGATCGCCGTGCTCTACGCCTTCGCCTCCTGGGCGATGATCTCCGCGGCCGGCGCCGACAAGGTCGTCGAGCGGGCCGTCGCCGAGGGCCCGGAGCTGTTCTTCAACCTGGCCGCCGTGCCGCTCGGTGACGTCGCCATCCACCTGGGCCACGCGCTGTTCCTGACCTCGCTGATCGCGGCGATGATCTCGTTCCACAACATCATCTCGCGGTACATGTTCTCGCTCGGCCGTGAGGGCGTGCTGCCGCGCGTCTTCGGTAAGACCGTGCCCGGCACCGGCGCGCCGAAGAACGGCTCGCTGGCCCAGTCGGCGGTCGGCCTCGCGGTCATCGTCGTCTACGCCGTGATGGGCTGGGACCCGCTCGTCCAGCTCTTCTTCTGGGGCGGCACCGGCGGCGGCCTCGGCGTGCTGCTCCTGGTCACCCTCACCGCCTTCGCGGTGATCGGCTTCTTCGCCCGTAACCCGGAGGGCGAGGACGTCCTGCACCGCGTGATCGCCCCGGTGATCGGCGCGATCCTGCTGCTGGTCATGTCGTACCTGGCGATCGACAACATCGCCACGCTGCTCGGCGTCGAGCCCGGCAGCACCCCGGCGCTGGTGATCCCGCTGTCCTTCGCGGTGCTCTTCGTGGCCGGCATCCTGTGGGCCCTCTACCTGCGCACCACCCGGCCGCTGGTTTACAACGGCATCGGCCTGGGAGCCCGCAGTGCCGCCAACTCCGGCGGTTTCTCCGCCGCCCTGAACGAGGAGACCCGATGACCGTCGTCCGACCCGCCCGCGAGGACGAGATCCCCGCGGTCGGCGCGCTCGTCTCGCACTCGTTCAACGATCTGGCCGCCAACGCCTACCTGGTGCCGCCGCTGGACGACCGGGAGCGGGTGATGGCCGACTTCTTCACCCTCTACACCGAGCACGCGTACTCGTACGGCCGGGTGGACGTGATCGACCACGAGGACGGTGGGCTGGCGGCCACCGCCGTCTGGTTCGACCGCGCCAACGAGATGCCGGAGCCCCCGCGGTACACCGAGCGCCTCGAAGCGCTGGCCGGTGAGTATCTGGAGCGGTTCAACGCCCTGGACGAGGTGTTCGACAAGAACCACCCGCACGAGGAGCACTGGCACCTGGCGTTCCTGGCGGTCCGCCCGTCGGAGCAGGGCCGGGGTCTCGGCGGGGAGCTGATGCGGCACACCCACGAGCAGCTGGTCGCCGAGGGCCTCGCCGCCTACCTGGAGGCGACCAACGACGACAACGTGCGCCTCTACCAGCGGCACGGCTACACGCCGATGACGCCGTTCGAGATCTACCTGCCGGATGGTACGCCGTTCTACCGCATGTGGCGGGCTGTCTGAAAAGGATCAGTCTGAAGGGGCACGGGCCGTACGGTCCGTGCCCCTTCGAGTATTGACGCGGCAGCACTCCCGTAATTACATCGAAACCAGGTCCAACGCAGCGTTGCCGACCGGTCACCCCGCCGCTGGAGCATCGTTGGTGGGAGGGGTGCGCATGGCCGACAACGCTCGAGTGAACCCGCTGGTCCCACGGGGCAGTTCCGCGGAGCGGCCGTTCGACGTGTACATCACGCCGGAGAACGCCGGCTGGGAGTACTCCGGCCTGCGGGTGGTGCACCTGCCGGTCGGCGGGCGGGCCCGGTTCGTCACCGGCGACGACGAGATGCTGGTCGTGCCGCTGGCCGGCGGCTGCGACGTGGCCTGCGACGACGAGCGGCTCACCCTGACCGGGCGACGGTCGGTGTTCTCCCGCGTCACCGACTTCGCCTACCTGCCCAGGGACACGGTCGTGACGCTGCGGGCGCCCAACGGCGGGCGGTTCGCGCTGCCGGCTGCGCGGGCCGGGCGCACCCTGCCGTTCCGGTACGGCGCCGCCGAGGACGTGCCGGTGGAACTGCGCGGGGCGGGGCAGGCGAGCCGGCAGGTCAACAACCTGTGCACCCCGGAGTCCTTCGAGACGGACCGGCTGATCGCCTGCGAGGTGCTCACCCCGGGCGGCAACTGGTCGTCGTACCCGCCGCACAAGCACGACGAGCAGAGCGACTGCGAGTCCTCGCTCGAGGAGATCTACTACTTCGAGGTGGCGGCGTCCCCGGCCGGCGGGCACGGCTGCGGCTACCAGCGGGTCTACGGCCACCCGGACCGCCCGATCGACGTGTGCGCCGAGGTGCGCAGCGGGGACGTGGTGCTGATCCCGTACGGCTGGCACGGCCCGTCGATGGCGGCCCCCGGCTACGACCTCTACTACCTCAACGTGATGGCCGGCCCCGGCGAGCGCCGCTGGCTGGTCCGGGACGATCCGGCGCACGGCTGGGTGCGCGGGCGCTGGGTGGCCGAGCCGGTGGACACCCGGCTGCCCCTGACCTCGATCAGAGAGAGAAGGCGTTCGTGAAGCAGCGGCTCACCGTCGGGCAGGCCGTCGTGCGCTTCCTGGCGAACCAGTGGACCGAGCGGGACGGCGTCGAGCAGCGGACGGTCGCCGGCTTCCTCGGCATCTTCGGGCACGGCAACGTCGCCGGGATCGGGCAGGCGCTGTTGCAGGCCCAGCGCACCGGGGCGCCGGACATGCCGTACCGGCTGGCCCGCAACGAGCAGGCGATGGTGCACACCGCGGTCGGGTACGCCCGGATGCGCAACCGCCTGTCGACGATGGCGTGCACCGCGTCGATCGGGCCCGGCTCCACCAACATGCTGACCGGCGCGGCCCTGGCCACCGTCAACCGGCTGCCGGTGCTGCTGCTGCCGTCGGACGTCTTCGCCTCCCGGGCCGCCGCGCCGGTGCTCCAGGAGCTGGAGGTGCCGGCCGCCGGGGACGTGTCGGTCAACGACGCCTTCCGGCCGCTGTCACGGTTCTTCGACCGGATCTGGCGGCCCGAGCAGCTGCCGCAGGCGCTGCTCTCGGCGATGCGGGTGCTGACGGACCCGGCCGAGACCGGCGCGGTCACCCTCTGTCTGCCCCAGGACGTGCAGACCGAGGCGTACGACTACCCGGACGAGCTGTTCGCGAAGCGGGTGTGGCACGTGCCCCGGCAGGCCCCCGATCCGCTGGCCGTGGAGCGGGCGGCGGCCACCATCCGGGGCGCGCACCGGCCGCTGATCGTCGCCGGCGGCGGGGTGATCTACGCGGAGGCGTCGTCCGCGCTGGACCGGTTCGCCCGGGAGACCGGCATCCCGGTGGCCGACACCCAGGCCGGCAAGGGCGCGCTGCCCTGGGACCATCCGAACGCGGTCGGCGGGATCGGGGCGACCGGCAACCCGGTGGCGAACAAGCTGGCCCGCAACGCCGACGTGGTGATCGGCGTCGGCACCCGCTACAGCGACTTCACCACCGCGTCGCGCAGCGCGTTCCAGCATCCCGACGTGCGGTTCGTGAACCTCAACGTGACCGGTTTCGACGCCGGGAAACTGTCCGCGCTGCCGCTGGTCGGCGACGCCCGGGCGGGGCTCAGCGCGCTGCTGCCGGCGCTGCACGGACGGCGCTTCACCGGGGACTTCCGCGACGACGTGGCGGCTTGGCAGGCGGCCGTCGATCACGCGTACCGGGGCCGGGGAACGCAGGGCGACCTGCCCACCCAGGCCGAGGTGATCGGGGTGGTGAACGAGGCGTGCGGAGCACGCGACGTCGTGGTGCAGGCGGCCGGCAGCCTTCCCGGCGACCTGCAACGGCTGTGGCGGGCCCGCGACCCGAAGCAGTACCACGTCGAGTACGGCTACTCCTGCATGGGCTTCGAGATCGCCGGCGCACTCGGGATCAAGCTGGCCGAACCGGGCCGTGAGGTGTATGCGCTGGTCGGCGACGGCTCCTACCTGATGATGGCGCAGGAGATCGCCACCGCGGTCGCCGAGCACCTCAAACTGATCATCATCCTGGTGCAGAACCACGGGTTCGCGTCCATCGGCGGCCTCTCCGAGCAGGTCGGCTCACAGCGGTTCGGCACCGCCTACCGCTACCGCAACCCGCGCAGCGGCGACTACGACGGCGCCCGCCTGCCGGTCGACCTGGCCGCCAACGCGGAGAGCCTGGGCGCCGCGGTGATCCGCTGCCGCACCATCGCCGACCTCGTCGAGGGCCTCAAACAGGCCCGCGAGGCGGACCGGCTGACCGTGCTGCACATCGAGACCGACCCGGAGCCGTCGGCGCCGTCGGCCGAGTCGTGGTGGGAGGTGCCGGTCGCCGAGGTGGCCACCCTGCACAGCACCCGGCACGCCCGTACCGAATATCTGGCCGGCAAACGCGACCAGCGTCACCACCTGCGACCGGGAGGTCTGTAGAGATGGCCACCATCGAGCACTGGATCGGCGGCGCCCACACCGGCGGCGTCTCCACCCGCAGCGCACCGGTCTTCCAGCCGGCCACCGGCCGGCAACAGCACACCGTCCTGCTCGGCGAGCCGGCCGACGTGGACGCCGCCGTGCGGGCGGCGACCACGGCGTTCGCCGAGTGGGGCCAGGCCTCGCTCAGCCAGCGCACCAAGGTCCTGTTCGCCTTCCGCGAGCTGGTCAACGCCCACAGCCGGGAGATCGCCGAGATCGTCTCGGACGAGCACGGCAAGGTGCTCTCCGACGCGGCCGGCGAGGTGCAGCGCGGCCTCGAGGTGATCGAGTTCGCCTGCGGCATCCCGCAGCTGCTCAAGGGCGGCTACTCCGACCAGGCGTCGGCCGGCGTCGACGTGTTCAGCTTCCGCGAGCCGCTCGGCGTGGTCGCCGGGATCACCCCGTTCAACTTCCCGGCCATGGTGCCGATGTGGATGCACCCGATCGCCATCGCCTGCGGCAACACGTTCGTTCTCAAACCGAGCGAGCGTGACCCGTCGTCGGCCGGGTTCGTGGCGCGATTGTGGCAGCGTGCCGGCCTTCCCGACGGCGTCTTCAACGTGGTGCACGGCGACAAGGCCGCGGTGGACGCGATCCTCGACCATCCCGGCATCGCCGCCGTCTCGTTCGTCGGATCCACTCCGATCGCCCGCTACATCCATCAGCGCGCGACGGCTGCCGGCAAGCGGGTGCAGGCCCTGGGCGGCGCCAAGAACCACGCCGTCATCCTGCCCGACGCCGACCTCGACTTCGCCGCGGAACACCTGGTGGCGTCGGCTTTCGGGTCGGCCGGCGAGCGGTGCATGGCGATCTCCGCGGCGGTGCTGGTCGGCGACTCCGACCGCCTGGTCGACCTCGTCGCCGCCCGGGCCGCCGAGGTCAAGGTCGGTCCGGGCCGGGATCCGGCCAGCGAGATGGGGCCGGTCATCACGGCCGCCGCCAAGGAACGGATCGAAAACCTGATCACGGTGGGGGAGCGGCAGGGCGCGACGGTCGCGGCCGACGGGCGGGGCCTCAAGATTCCGGGGTACGAGGACGGCTTCTTCGTCGGTCCCACGGTGATCGACCGGGTGACCCCGGCGATGGACGTGTACACCGAGGAGATCTTCGGCCCGGTGCTCTCGGTGGTCCGGTCAGCCGACGTCGACCAGGCCATTTCCATGATCAACAGCAATCCGTACGGCAACGGCACCGCGGTCTTCACCAACAGTGGCGAGGCCGCCCGCCGGTTCCAGCGGGGTGTCCACGTCGGCATGATCGGCGTCAACGTGCCGATCCCGGTGCCGATGGCCTACTACTCGTTCGGCGGCTGGAAGGACTCGCTGTTCGGGCAGAGTCACATCTACGGCCCGGACGGCGTCGACTTCTGCACCCGCGCCAAGGTCGTCACCCAGCGATGGCCCGCGACCAGCGCGTTCTCCGAGGCGTCGCTGCACTTCCCGACCGCCCGGTGACCGGCGTGCTGCGACTCGGCAGCGGCCCCGGTGGTCCCCGGGTCCCCTGGCGCCGCCTCCTCGACGAACTGGCCGCCGCCGGCTACCACTGGCTGGAACTCGGCCCGTACGGCTACCTCCCGCCCGACCCGAACCTGCTCCTCGACGAACTGGCCGCCCGTGACCTGCACGTCTGCGCCGGAACGGTGACCGGCGTCGGCGGCCCGCACGGCGACTTCACGGCGGTGCTCGCCGAAACCCGCCGGGTGGCCGAACTGACCCGTGCCCTGGGCGCCTCCGACGTGGTGTTCGTGCCGTCGCCGGGGTACCGCGACGACCGTACCGGCGGCTACCTGGAGGCCAACGAACTCGGCGAGGGCCAGTGGCGGGCGCTGCTGGCCAACACCGGACTGCTCGGCCGGGTCCTCGCCGACGAGTACGGGCTCACCCTGCACTTCCAGCCGCACGCCGACTACCAGGTCGCCAACGAGAAGCAGGTGCGCCGCCTGCTGGACGGCACCGACCCGCGTTACGTGTCGCTCTGCCTGGACACCGGCCACCTCACCTACCGCCGGGCCGACGTGCTGGAACTCATCGCCCGCCACCCGGACCGCATCGGCTGTGTCCACCTGCGGCAGGTCGACCCGGCGCTCGCGGCCCGCGCCGACGCCGAGGACCTGACCTACGGCCAGGCCCTCGCGATGGGCCTGAGCGTCACCCCGCCGGCCGGCGTCCCGGAGCTTCCCACCCTGCTGGCCGCCCTCACCGGCCTCGGCACCGACCTGTTCGTCGTGGCCCTCGACGTCCCGTCGCCGTTCGCGCGGCGCACCCACGATCACCTGACATCACTCGGAGGCTTCATATGACCAGACGTGTCCTCGCCGCCGGCGCCGCGGCGATACTCCTGCTCGGCGCGTGCAGCGGCGGCGGCCGGGAGGAGCCCGAGGCGGATGCCGCGACCGGCTACACGATCGCGTTCATCACCCACGAGACGCCGGGCGACACGTTCTGGGACAAGGTGCGCTCCGGCGCCCAGCAGGCGGCCGCCGACCAGAAGGTCGACCTCAAGTACTCCAACGACCCGGACGCCGGCAGGCAGGCGGTGCTGATCCAGCAGGCGGTCGACTCGAAGGTGCAGGGCATCGCCACCACCCTGGTCACGCCGGACGCGCTGGCCGGATCGGTGAAGGCGGCGACCGCGGCCGGGATCCCGGTGGTCGGCCTGAACGCGGGCATCGACCAGTACAAGCGACTCGGCGCGCTGATGTACTTCGGCTCGGACGAGACGGTCGCCGGAACCAGCCTGGGCGAGCGGATCGCCGCGGCCGGCGCCAAGCACCCGCTCTGCGTCATCCACCAGACCGGGTCGGTGGCCCTCGAAGCACGCTGCGCGGGCGTCAAGTCCGCCGTCCCCGGGACCGAGAACCTCCAGGTCAACGGTGCCGACGACGCGGCCGTCACGTCGACGTTGCAGGCCAAGCTGGCCCAGGACAAGACCATCGACTACGTGGTCACCCTGGGCGCGCCGATCGCGCTCGACGCCATCAAAGCAGGGGGTACGGCGAAGCTGGTCACCTTCGACCTGAACCAGGAGACCGCCCAGCTGATCAAGGACGGGAAGATCGAGTTCGCCATCGACCAGCAGCCCTACGTGCAGGGCTACCTGGCGGTCACGTCGCTCTACCTCTACCTGAAGAACGGCAACGACATCGGCGGCGGGCGGCCCGTGCTGACCGGCCCGTCGTTCGTGGACCAGTCCAACATCGACACGATCCTGCCGTACACCCAGAAGAACACCCGGTGAGGCGGGCGGTGCGCCCCGAGGTGGGCGCGCTGGTGGCGGCCGCGGTCATCTTCGTCTTCTTCCTGGCCGTGGCCCCGGCGTTCCGGTCGGCGGACGCGTTCGTCACGGTGCTCTACCAGTCGTCGACGATCGGGATCGTCGCGGTGGCCGTCGGGATGTTGATGATCGGCGGCGAGTTCGACCTGTCCGCCGGGGTCATCGTGACCTCGGCCGGGCTGGTCAACTCGATGTTCTGCTGGTATTTCGGGATCAACCTGTGGGTTGGCGCGATCCTGTCGCTGGTGTTCTGCCTCGCCGTCGGGTTCCTCAACGGCTACCTGGTGATGCGTACCGGGATCCCCAGCTTCCTCATCACGCTGGGCACCTTCTTCGTGTTGCAGGGCGCGAACCTGGGCGTCACCAAGCTCGTCACCGGCTCGGTGTCCAGCACCGACGTGAGCCGCATCGACGGGTACGACTCGCTCGGCGCGATCTTCGCGTCCAGTTTCGAGATCGGTTCGGTCGTGGTCTGGGGCACGGTGGTGTGGTGGATCCTGTTCGTGGCGGTCGCGAGCTGGATCCTGCGGCGTACCCGTGGCGGGAACTGGATCTACGCGGTCGGTGGGGCGGCCGACAGCGCCCGTGCGGTCGGGGTGCCCGTCGTCCGTACCAAAATCGGTCTATTTCTTGCCGTGTCGTTTCTCGGCTGGTTCGTCGGGATGCACAACCTGTACCGGTTCAACACGTTGCAAGCCGGCGGCGGGGTCGGCAACGAGTTCCTCTACATCATCGCGGCGGTGGTCGGCGGCACCCTGCTGACCGGCGGGTTCGGCAACGCGGCCGGGGTGGCGATCGGCGCGTTCATCTTCGGCATGACCAGCCTCGGCATCGTCTACGCGGGCTGGGACCCGAACTGGTTCCGGGCCTTCCTCGGCGTGATGCTGCTGCTCGCCGTCCTGGTCAACCTCTACGTCCGCAAACTGGCCACGAGGGAGGCGCGCGCATGATCGAGATGACCGGGGTCGGGAAGTCCTACGGCCCGATCCGTGCCCTGCGCGACATCGACCTGCGGGTCAACGCCGGCGAGGTGACCTGCGTGCTCGGCGACAACGGCGCCGGCAAGTCCACCCTCATCAAGATCATGTCGGGGTTGCATCCGCACAGCTCCGGTGTTCTGGAAGTCGACGGGCGGGAGACCGTCTTCACCTCCCCACGACAGGCCCTCGACCTCGGCATCGCCACCGTCTACCAGGACCTGGCCGTGGTCCCGCTGATGGAGGTGTGGCGCAACTTCTTCCTCGGCTCCGAGCTGACCGGCGGCCGGTACCCGCTCGCCGGGCTGCGGATCCGGGACATGCGCCGGATCGCCGACGAGGAACTGCGCAAGATGGGCATCACCGTGGCCGACATCGATCAGCCGATCGGCACCCTCTCCGGCGGGCAGCGGCAGTGCGTGGCGATCGCCCGCGCCGTCTACTTCGGTGCACGCGTGCTGATCCTGGACGAGCCGACCGCGGCGCTCGGGGTGCGGCAGTCCGGGGTGGTGCTGCGATATGTGGCGGCGGCCCGGGACCAGGGCATCGGCGTCGTCTTCATCACCCACAACCCGCATCACGCGTACCTGGTCGGGGATCACTTCGTGGTGCTGAAGCTGGGTGCCATGGTGCTGGACGCGCGGCGCGGGACGGTCACCCTGGAACGGCTGACCGCCGAGATGGCCGGGGGCGCCGAGCTCGCCGAGCTGGCCGAGCAGCTGCGACGGCCGGCGTGACCCTCCTGCTGGCGGCGTCCTCCGCGGTCGTCGGCAAATCCGGCGCGGAGCACGCCGCCGGCGGCCGGACCGGGCAGCACGTGCCTGATGCTGCCCGGTGCCGGTGGCCGTCCTCCTAACTGTTGGGCAGGACCAGCACCTGGCCCGGGAAGATCCGGTCCGGGTCCGGGACGACGTCGCGGTTGAGGTTCCAGATGTCACGCCACCGGTTCTCGTTGTGCAGCTTCTCGCGGGCGATCTTCGACAGCGAGTCGCCGGGCTTGACCGTGTAGAGCTTCGGGATCGGGCCGGTCGGCTGCGCCGGCGGCAGGAACAGCACCCGGCCGGGGAAGATCCGGTTCGGGTTCTGGATCGTCGCCCGGTTCAGCACGAAGATCTCCGGCCAGCGGGCCTCGTTGCCCAACTGCTCCCGCGCGATCTTCGCGAGACTGTCGCCCGGCCGCACCCGGTACGTGCGCGGCTGCTCGCCACCCGGCAGCACGCCGGCCAGGCGCAGCAGGTCGGCCAGCTCGAAGTGGCCGGGCTTCTGCGACGGCAGGGTGGGCCGCCAGCCGGACGTCCGCAGGTACGAGTCGTCGCTGCGCAGCGCGAGGCCGATCAGCACCTCGGCGACGATGGTGCTGCCGACCGGGCCCAGGTGGGCGCCCTCGTGCAGGGCCTTCGCCTCGGCCAGGACGTAGTACCAGAGCGGCGTACGGGTCAGGAACTCGCTGTCGTCCAGCACCGCCCGCTGGGCGTCGCTGCCCGCGGCGGCCCGGATCTGGTCCTTGGTCAGCTCCTCCACATCGATCAGGTGGGCGATCGCCTGGCCGGTGGGCAGCCGCAGCCGGTAGCCGCGCAGCAGGTTGCGGACCGCGAGCCGGCTGGCGTCGGCCGGCACCTGCGGTGTGCCGTCGATGTTCTTCAGGTTGAACAGGGCGCCGCCGCCACGGTTCAGGCCGAACGCGGCCAGCTTCGTGTCGATCTTGCGGGTCTTCATCACCTGGTCGCCGGAGCCGATGATGTTCTCCCACTCGATGATCCAGTTCTCCGGCAGCGTCTCCGCCGGGCCGAGCCGGATCTCCTCACCGAGCTGCCCGCTCAGCGCCGTGAAGACGAACAACAGGTCCAGACTGCCCGGCGGCTGGGTGTTGACGCGGAAGTTGGAGTTGAAGTTGTAGACGCCCCGGACCATCGAGTGCCCGAACCGGTAAGCGGCCACCGCGAACTCCAGCGGCATGTAGAACGGCGCGGCGTACGGGTTGTACCACCTGTTGCCGTGGGTGAGGATGCCCTGCACGATCTCCTTGTCGGCGACCTTCTTGAGGAAGTCCTCGATCACGATGTACTGGTAGTGCTGGCGCAGCGTGCGACGGGCCTCGCCATAGGACAGACCCTGGTCGACAAGCACGTTGTGCGCCTTGAGGAACGCCACGTGCAGCTGCGAGATGATGGTGTTCTCGTCGTTGCGCGGGTCGCCGATCAGGGCCGCCCGGTCGTGCTTCTTGTCCGTGGGGTTGCGCCCCTCCCGGTGCACGTCGTTGTCGTCGCCCTTGCCCTTGGGCCGGGCGGCCGGCGGCGGGTTCGGGTTCGGCGGGTTCTGCAACGGGATCTTGTGCACCTTGCCGACCCGCAGCTTGTCGGAGTCGTCCGGGTCGAACTGCTGCGGCGGGCTGTACAGACTGTCCAGGTCCAGGGTGGCCGAACGCTGGTTGCGCAGCACCCGGTGCATCTCCTCGAGGGTGAGCGGCATCATGCCGTCGTCGAGGAGCACCTCCATCTTGGCCGAACCCAGACCGCGCTTCTCGTCCTCGATCTCCAGGGTGATGTCGTGGTCGATGAACTGGCCGAGGTAGGTGTAGGCGGCCGGGATCGGGCTGTTGTCGTCCCGGTTCTCCGCCTCGGTGTCGTCCAGCATCGTCGCGCCGAGCCGCTTCAGCTGGGCGTTCGTGCTCGGCGACTGTGGCAGCAGGTTCGCCTCGTCCTCCTGCAGCATCGGGAAGAGCAGGTCGAACGGTTGGGTGCTGACCGGCGGCGCCAGCGCGAACGCCAACGGCGACTTGGCGGCGAATTCGGCGAGTTCGGTCTTCGCCTGGTCGATGTCCCCGTCGGTGATGGGTTGCCCGTGTCCGAGACGCGGCATGGTGGGTCCTCTTTTCCGAGGTGGCGAAAATGGCCGCGCGACGACGTGGACCGGCGCGGCCTCGACCGGTCTATATCGGCCGGTGTCTCTCAGCGGCCACGATAGGCAGCGGCACCCGGAAGTGAAGACAGATTGGTGACACAGCGCGACGCTGTTGTTGGCAAATAGTGTCAAGCGCGGTGCCGCAGGCCGTCGAAGGCCAGATCGGCGACCGTGTCGGCAATGGACTCCGGAGCGCCCCGGTCCGGTCTGTACCACTCGATCAGCGAGTTCACCATGCCGAACAGCAGGCGGGCCGCCGTCGCCGGATCCACATCGGCCCGCACCCCACCCTCGGCCTGTGCCTGTTTCACCAGGTCGGTGACGATCCGGTCGAACTCCCGGCGGCGCGACAGGGCGTGCTGCTCGGCCGCCGTGTTACCCCGGACCCGCAACAACAGGGTGACGAACTCCAGGCGGTCGGCCAGGACCAGCACGCTGCGCCGGATCAGATCCTTCAGGCGTACGGTCGCCGCGCTCTCCTCTCGCAGAGCCGCCTCGGCCGCCTCGAACAGCCCGTCCAGCGCCCGGTCGACAGCCATCGTGAGCAACTGCTCCTTGCCGCTGACGTGGTGGTATAGCGTCGACTTGGTGATGCCCAGCGACTCGGCGACGTCGAACATGCTGGTGGCGTCGTAACCACGGGTGTTGAACAGCCGCACGGCGGCGGCCAGCACCGCGTCCTGATCATGCCCCGGACGGCCGCGGCGCCGGCTCTTCTCCACGGGGTTGAATCTAGCCCCTTGATTTACCGACCGATCGGGCGGTTAATGGAGGGCATGACGAGTCCCGCTGAGCTCTACACCACCCACCGCGAGCTGCTGGACCGCGCGGTCACCGCGACCGCGGCCCGTGACTACTGGTCGGCCTATCCCGAGTCGCCCAGCAAGTCGGTCTACGGCGAGGAGGCCGCGCCCACCGGCGACCGGGCCTTCACCAGCCTGCTCGGCCAGCCCTTCCCCCTCGACGTGCCCGGCGCCGTGGGCAGCGTGTCCACCGAGCGCTCTCCCTATGGCATCGAGCTGGGGATCAGCTATCCCAAAGCCGACCCGCTCGCCCTGATCGCCGCCGCCCGGGCCGCCACCCCCGGCTGGCGCGCGGCCGGCCCCACCGGCCGGGCCGGTGTCGCCGCCGAGATCCTCAGCCGCCTGCACTCCCGCGTCTTCGAGCTGGCCCACGCCGTGCAGCACACCACCGGCCAGGCGTTCGTGATGGCCTTCCAGGCCGGCGGCACCCACGCCCTCGACCGCGGGCTGGAGGCCGTGGCGTGCGCGCTCACCGCCACTACCCGGCTGCCGTCCGAGTCCCGCTGGACCAAGGGTCAGCTCGAGCTGGCCAAGACCGCCACCGTCACCGGCCGCGGCGTCGGCCTGGTCATCGGCTGCACCACCTTCCCGACGTGGAACGGGTTCCCCGGCCTCTTCGCCAGCCTCGTCACCGGCAACCCGGTGATCGTCAAACCACACCCCGGCGCGGTCCTGCCGCTCGCCATCACCGTCCAGGTCTGCCGCGAGGTCCTCGCCGAGGCCGGGCTCAACCCCGACGTGGTGACACTCGCCGCCGAGGAGCCGGGCGACGGCGTCGCCGCGACCCTGGCCACCCACCCCGACGTGCGGATCGTCGACTTCACCGGCTCCAGCGAGTTCGGCGACTGGCTGGAGGCGAACGCCCGGCAGGCCGTCGTCTACACCGAGAAGGCCGGGCTCAACACCGTCGTCCTCGACTCCACCGCCGACTACCAGGGCCTGCTGCGCAACCTGGCGTTCTCCCTCTCTCTGTACAGCGGCCAGATGTGCACCACCCCGCAGAACCTGCTGATCTCCCGCGACGGCATCGACACCGACGCCGGCCACCGCGACGTCGAGGAGTTCGCCGCCGACCTGGGCGCCGCCCTCGACAAGTTGCTCGGCGACCCGCGCCGGGCCACCGGCACACTCGGGGCCATCGTCAACGACGGGGTGTTCGCCCGCCTCACCGAGGCGGGCGCAGGCGCGGGCGTCGTGCACCCGTCCACCGCGATCGCCGACGAGCAGTTCCCCGGCGCGACCATCCGGACGCCACTGGTGTCCCGGCTCGACGCGGCCGACGAGAAGACCTACACCCGGGAGTGGTTCGGGCCGGTCTCGTTCCTGATCACCACCGACTCGACCGAGCACAGCCTGCGGATCTTCACCGAGACCGTCCGGGCCCACGGCGCCCTCAGCGCGCTCGTGCACTCCACCTCGCCCGCCGTGCTGGAGTCGGCCCGGGAGGCCGCGCTCGACGCCGGGGTGCACCTCTCGGAAAACCTGACCGGCGGCGTGTTCGTCAACCAGACGGCCGCGTTCAGCGACCTGCACGGCACCGGGGCGAACCCGGCGGCCACCGCCTCGCTGACCGACGACTGGTTCGTGGCCGGCCGCTTCTTCACCCTCCAGTCCCGGCGGCCGGTGTGACCTCCTTCGACTCGGTTCCCGCCCGGTTTGACGAGGCCATCGCGCGCGATCAGCGGATCGAGCCGGCCGACGACATGCCGGAGGGCTACCGGCGCACGATGGTGCGGCAGATCGCCCAGCACGCGCACTCCGAGATCATCGGCATGCAGCCCGAAGGGGAGTGGATCACCCGGGCGCCCACCCTGCGGCGCAAGGCGATCCTGCTGGCCAAGGTGCAGGACGAGGCGGGCCACGGGCTCTACCTCTACTCGGCGGCGGAGACCCTGGGCGCCGACCGTGGAGACCTGACCCGGCGGCTCATCGAAGGCCGCCAGAAATACTCGTCGATCTTCAACTACCCGACCCGGTCGTTCGCCGACATCGGGGTGATCGGCTGGCTCGTCGACGGGGCGGCCATCTGCAACCAGGTGCCGCTCTGCCGCAGCTCGTACGGGCCTTACGCCCGCGCCATGATCCGCATCTGCAAGGAGGAGTCCTTCCATCAGAGGCAGGGATACGAGCTGCTCATGACGATGATGCGGGGCACACCGGCCCAGCGGGAGATGGTGCAGGACGCCGTCGACCGCTGGTGGTGGCCGTCGCTGATGATGTTCGGCCCGCCGGACGCCGACTCACCCAACACGGCCCAGTCGATGGCCTGGAAGATCAAGCGGCACACCAACGACGAGCTGCGGCAACGGTTCGTCGACATGACCGTGCCGCAGGCTGAGGCGCTCGGCGTCACACTGCCCGACCCCGACTTGCGGTGGAACGCCGAGCGCGGCCGCCACGACTTCGGCCAGCCGGACTGGGACGAGTTGCGGCGCGTCATCTCCGGTGACGGGCCCATGAACGCGCAACGGCTGCGGCGGCGGCGCGAGGCCGACGAGGACGGGGCATGGGTCCGTGAGGCGGCGACCGCGCACGCGGCTGCCTCCTTGGCGGCCGCTACCTCGCCGGCCTCTTCCGTGGCCGCTTCCTTGCCGGCGGCTTCTTCCGTGGCCGCTTCCTCGCTGGCGGCTTCTTCCGTGGCCGCTTCCTCGCCGGCGGCCTCTTCCGCGGCTTCGATCTTGGAGGAGGGGCGATGACCAGGCACGAGTGGCCGCTGTTCGAGGTGTTCGTGCGGGCCAAGCGCGGGCTCAACCACGTGCACGTGGGGTCGCTGCGGGCGGCCGATCACGAGATGGCGCTGCACCACGCCCGCGATCTCTACACCCGGCGCAACGAGGGCGTCAGCATCTGGGTCGTGCGGTCGGACGCGGTCGCCGCCAGCGACCCGGCCGACAAGGAGGCGTTCTTCACGCCGAGCTCCGACAAGGTGTACCGGCATCCCACCCACTACGCCATCCCCGACAACGTTCCGCACATCTGAGAGCCCGGACATGGCCTTCGACGACGCTTACCACGCGCTCACCGACCACGACGACGATGCCCGATGGGCGTACGGGACCGGCTTCACCGACCCGCTCGCCGGGGTGCCCGGCGACCTGCCGGACGGGGTGGACCGGACCGAGCTCGCCGCGTACTGCCTGATGCTCGGCGACGACGCGCTCATCCTGTCGCACCGTCTCCAGCAGTGGGTGACCCGCTCTCCCGAACTGGAGGACGAACTGGCGCTCGCCAACATCGGCCTCGACCTGCTCGGCCAGGCCCGGCTGCTGCTCACCCGGGCCGGCGTGGCCGAGGGCTGGGGCCGCGACGAGGACGACCTGGCGATGCGGCGCGACCCCTCCGGCTTCCGCAACGTCTGCCTCGCCGAACGCGCCGACGCCGACTTCGCCCACCTGGTGGCCCGGCTGTTCGCACTGTCCACGTGGCGGCTCGCGCTGCTCGACCGGCTGACCGCCTCCCGGGACCCGATGCTCGCGGCGATCGCCGCCAAGGGGGTCAAGGAGGTCACCTACCACCGCGACTACGCGGCCCAGTGGGTGGTCCGGCTGGGCGACGGCACCCCGCTTTCCCACGACCGGATGCTGGCCGCGGTCGAAACCCTGACCCCGCAGCTGGCCGAGCTGTTCCGCTCACACCCCACCGAGATCGGGCTCGCTTCGGTGGGGGTCGCCGTGGACCCGGCCACCCTGGAAGCCGAGTTCACCCAGGTCTGGACCCACGTCCTCCAGACCGCGACCCTCCTCCCACCCACGGCCTCCCTTGGGGGCGGGGCCGCGCCGTCTCTTGCATGCGACCCGGCCGCTGAGGTGAGCGGTGTGCCGGCGGGCATCGAGCAGGAGCGTGCACGGCCGTGGGGGCGGGACGGGGAGCACACGCCTGCGCTCGCCGAGATCCTGGATGAGATGCAAGGGGTGGCGCGATCGGTGCCCGGAGGTGTGTGGTGACCGGCACCGCGGCCGAGGTGGTCGGAGCCGTCACCGATCCGGAGCTGCCGATGATCACGCTCGCCGAGCTGGGAGTGATCCGTGAGGTGCGGCAGGGCGAGGGTGGCGTGCTGGTGACGATCACGCCCACCTATTCGGGATGCCCGGCCATGGAGAGCATTCGGGCGGACATCCGGACCGCACTCCGGCGGGCCGGATTCGGGCGGGCGGAGGTGCGTACCGTGATCGCTCCTCCATGGACCACCGACTGGATCAGCGAATCCGGGCGGCGCAAGCTCGCCGAGGCGGGCATCGCCCCGCCGGGGGCGGCACCCGTCCGAGCGACTGGACCGATTCCGATCAGCCTGAGCCCGCGGCCGACCGCGGTCGCCTGCCCACGCTGTGGGCACACCGACACCGAGACGCTCGCCGCGTTCGGCGCTACCGCCTGCCGTGAGCTGCGGCGATGCCCGGCCTGCCGGGAACCCTTCGAGCACATGCGGGAGATCTGAGATGGGCGCACTCGGATTCCACCCGCTGCGGGTCGCGGCCGTCGACCGGCTCTGCGACGACGCGGTCGCGGTCACCTTCGACGTGCCCGACGGGCTGGGGGAGCGGTTCCGGTTCCGGCCGGGGCAGTCCCTCACCGTTCATCACGGGGGTGAGCGGCGGACGTACTCGATCTGTGCACCCGCGGGCGCCGCACCGCGCATCGGGGTGCGTGAGGTGCCCGGCGGTCTCGTCTCGGCGTGGATCGTCCACCAGCTGCGGCCCGGCGACCTGGTCGAGGTCGCGCCACCGACCGGCACCTTCACCCCGGATCTGGAGGCCGGCGGGCGGCACGTGCTGATCGGCGCCGGATCCGGCATCACCCCGCTGCTGTCGATCGCGGCGTCGCTGCTGCGGCAACCGGACACCGAGGTCAGCCTGCTCTACGGCAACCGGCGTGCGGACACGGTGATGTTCGCCGAAGAGCTCGCCGACCTGAAGGACCTCCATCCGGACCGGCTGGAACTCGTACACGTCCTCTCCCGGGAGCCACGGGAGACCGAGCTGTTCAGCGGCCGCCTCGACGCCGACCGGCTCCGGGCACTGCTGCCCGAGCTGATCGACGTGCCGGCGGTCGGGCACTGGTGGTTGTGCGGGCCATTCGGCATGGTCACCGACGCGATCGAGGTGCTCAGCGAGTCGGGGGTGCCCTCCTCGCGGATCCACCGGGAGCTGTTCTGGGTCGATGAGGCGCCACCCGCACCGGTCCGCTCCGAGGACACGGCCCGGGGGCCGAGCCGCGAGGTCACCGTGATTCTGGACGGGCGGTCCACGACGGTCGCCGTGCCCGAGGGTGTCACGCTGCTCGAAGGGGCGCAGGCGTCCCGGCCGGATCTGCCGTTCGCCTGCAAGGGCGGGGTGTGCGGCACCTGCCGGGCCCGGGTCACCGACGGCGAGGTGACGATGCGGCGCAACTTCGCGCTGGAGGAGACGGAGGTCGCGGACGGGTTTGTGCTCACCTGCCAGAGCCTCGCCGAGTCACCGAAGGTGGTGATCGACTTCGATCAGTGAAATCGATTTCGGCAGGTGCACCGGGCCGGGCAGAATCACCGGATGCGAATCAGGGCGGCCCGGACCGGCGATCTCACCCGGTTGCAGGACATCGAGCGGGCGGCCGGGGAACCGTTCCGCGCCATCGGCATGACGGAGATCGCCGACGACGACCCGCCGTCGCTCGACCTGCTCGCGGAATATGTCGAGGCCGACCGCGCCTGGGTGGCCGCCCTCACCGGCGGCGATGACGTGCCGGTCGCCTACCTGATCGCCGACCTGGTCGACGGCAACCTGCACATCGAGCAGGTGTCCGTGGATCCCGCCCACGCGCGGCAGGGCATCGGGCGGCGGCTGATCGAGCACGCCGCCGACTACGCGCGGGGCGCCGGCATTCCGGCGCTGACACTGACCACCTTCGTGGATGTTCCGTGGAACGCGCCGTACTACCGGCGTTGCGGTTTCGTCGACCTGGACGGCGGCGCGCTCACCGATGGCCTCCGCGCGGTCCGCGACCACGAGGCGGCCATCGGCCTGGACCGCTGGCCCCGCGTCTGCATGCGCCGGGACCTCACCAGCTGAGCGCGGCGCTGCGGCTCGCCGTGCCCGCGCGTTCGGCGGGCCCGCGCCTTGGTGAGGGGAAGGCCGGGCATTGCGGCTCGCCGTGCCGCGCCCTTGGTGAGGGGAAGGCCGGGCTTTGTGGCTCGCCGTGCCCGCGCCCTTGGTGAGGGGAAGGCCGGGCTTTGTGGCTCGCCGTGCCCGCGCCCTTGGTGAGGGGAAGGCCGGGCTTTGTGGCTCGCCGTGCCCGCGCCCTGGAGAGAGGAAGGCCGGGCACCGCGGCTCCTGGCGATACGGGCTCGGCATGATGAGGTGTCGACCATCGGGACCCGTGAACGGCGATTAGTCGAGTAGGTCGTAACGGTCCAAAGCATCGGGCGTCCTGTGATGACGGCTCAACCCGACGGTGTCGAACTCGTCCAGGCCGGCGTCCGGGCGTACGCCCAAAGCGCGAAGCGCGCCGTTGATGTTCTCGACCGACGGAACCCGCGCGCCGTCGAGGAAAGCGCACGCCCACTGATCGCCGACGCCGCCGAAGTAGTCGGTCATGATCACGGCGAACGACGCCGGGTCCCGGCCGGTGACCGATGCGGCCAGATCGGCCAGCACGGCCTCCCGGGGGAAGATCGACGGAAGATCATCGGGTACGTCGAGGAGCGCCCCGACCCGGCGAAGACGCTGCTGGTAGGAAGCGTAGGCGGGACTGATGTGGACCAGCCGCAGACCGTGACCGAGAGGCAGCCCCTCGACGTCCCATTCCCGGGCCGCGGCCTCGTCGAACGGCTCGGCGACCACCAGCGCCGTGATGTCGTGTCCCACGCGCGGGACGCTAACAGCAGCGTCCCGCGACCTCGGAACCGGATTCAGGCCGGCAACTGGGCGAGCACGAAGATCTGGCTCTCCGCCGGACCGCCGGGCGGGACGAACTCGACCGTCTCGATGCTGACCACGGTGAAACCGTGCGCCTCGACGACCGCGGCCAGGTCGTCCTGCAGGTAGCCGGAGACGGTGACCTGCACGCCCAGGAACTCGAACGGAAGACTGTCACCGTCGAAGTTGACCATGCCGATGGCCAGGTAGCCGCCCGGTTTCAGCCAGCCGGCGATGCGGTCGAGGGTCTTCTCGATCCGCTCCTTGGAGAGCATGAGCAGCGAGAAGAACGCGGTCGCCGCCTCGAACCGGCCGAAGTCGGCGGGCAGTTCGGCGAAGTCGGCGTGCACGAACTCGGCGGCCGGCACCTGCTCGCGGGCCAGCCGCAGCATGCCCTCGGAGATGTCCACACCGACCACCTTGTGATCGGATTCGGTCAGCAGTTTGGCGGTGGGCACACCCGTACCGCAGCCCAGATCGAGCACCGCGGCACCGGCCGGCAGTAGATCGCCGAGCCGCTGGACGAGCGCGTTCTGGACGGGATTATGGCTGTGCTCACCCTGATACTTCTCAGCGAGTTGATCGAAAACCTCCATGCGCGGACCGTACGGCAGCCGCATCCAATGTGGAAGCCGACCATCAGAGGAAACGGGTGATTCCTTCGGACGTGATCCGGTCGTCCCACCGGGACCGGTCCATGTTGCTGCACAGCACGATCGACGCCCCGGCGGTCAGCGGCGCCATCAGCCAGATCAGCGGCTCCTCGCAGGCCGCCGTGTCGACCAGCACCCGATCCCCGGCCACGATCCCGCGCGCTCCGGCCACGGCGGCCGCGGCCGCACCGTACTCCCCGAAGGTCGTGCCGTCGACCGTCGCCGCCTCACCCACCGCGACCCCGCCCGAGGGTGGCGGCGTGCCCAGATGGGCCCGCGCCGCGGGCGGGAAGTCGCGATAGCCGAGCGGAACATCCGGGCTCGGCGCGCCGCCGGGCGCCAGGCCGAGCACGAACTGGTACGGCGCGGGCGGCACATCCTCCAGCCAGCTGCCGACCCGGCGCCGCTCCACGAACGTCACGTCCAGAGCCGGACCGGTGTCCGGGTCCAGCCCGGCCGCTCCCCACCCGCGGAACGACACCTCGATCCCGGCCGCCCACGCCCCGAGCAGCACGGCCGCGGTCTGCCAGTGCGGCGGCAGCAGCACCCCGGCCCGGCTGCCGCGGCGCAGCCCGCACTCCCCGCCGAGCAGCGCGGCCGTCGCCGCGACCCAGACGCCCAGCTCGGCGGCGGTCAGCCCGGTACGCTCGCCGGTCGCGTCGTCGTAGTAGGTGATCAACTGATCGCTCATCGCGCCTCACCCTAGCCACGCCGGAACCGCACCGGCATCACCCGTTGGAGGCCCGCAGCCGGGTCAGGCGGCCCGGATCCTGGACAGTTCGCGCGCCTCCGCGGCGTACCGGCTGAGGAGATGGACCGTCCGCGGGCCCGCCTCGCCGTCGGCCGGAAGGCCGGTCCGAATCTGGAAATAACGGACTGCTTCCGCCAACTGGGCATCGTCCGGTGCGATCCGGACACCCAGGTCGGCGAAGAGGGCACGCAGCACCTCCGGATCGGCCGGCGGGACCGGCTCGTTCCAGCCGATCAGACCGCCGACCGCGCTGCCGACCACGCTGAGCATTCCTCGTGCTGACATCGTGACCTCCCGATGCGTCGTGATGAACCCAGCATCTCGGCGGGACCTGTGCCGAACATCTGCCTGCCGTCTCCAGAAGCTGTGCGCGGCTACGACTTTCGGCCGATCCACCCGTGAGAGGTAACGCGTCGTGCGCTGATCGGAAGCGGGCGACGATCAGCGCACGATCCGGGCCCGGCGGTCGCGGCCGGTCCGAGCCTGGCCCGGACTCGGTCGTCCGGTGATCCTAGGACTGGCAGAGATTCTTTCGGGCCAGCGTCACGAGACGCCGGGCGTCCGCTGTTTCCAGACCGAATTCGGTCAGTTCGGCGGCCACCTCGGCGCGATCGTTGCCGGCCGCCAGGGAGGAACACGCCTGGCCGCCCAATTCGGTGATCTCCTCGGCGCGCCGGTCTATCGCCACGGCGGGCAGTTCGCCGCGCACCGCGTCGAGGAACTCGCCGCCGGTCACCGCCTGGGCCCCGCCGTCAGTCACGGGCGCGAGGCCGGTCACAGCGCCCGGGCTGCCCGGCGCGGCCACCGGGCCGGTCGGGCCGATTCCGGTCCCCGCGCTGCCCACCGCGGCCACCGGGCCGGTCACGCTGGGTGTCGCGCCGATCGGCTGCGGATCTTTCCATTCCGGTACGGGTGAAGCGCCCACACAGCCCGAAAGGAACGGCACGACCGCCAGGACCACGAGCCCGGCCCTGCCCAGCCCGCCGCGTCCCACTACGCTCCGTCGCCGCAGTGGGCCGGCCGGCTTGTCGGCGAGGTTGCTCATCGGGCCTCCTGGAGGCCGGCCGGCCGGGGACCGCGCAGTGCCGCCGCGGGCTCGCTGATGGTCGGCCCGAAAGGCCGTCGCTCCACCGACGGCCGCGGGCGCCCGATCCGGCCGCCTGTGAACTTCTTGAAAGAAGCCTCGGAACTGTGCGAAACCGCAACGCCGGCGGTCGACGATTCCGGCCGGCCGGGCCGGTCCGCAAGAACGTCGCTGAGCTGCGCCACCGGGGCCGGCCGGACGCGTACGGCGACGGCGACGGGCGGTGCGGCCGTCGTCTCCGAGGTCGATCCGCCGGGCCGGACCGCGATGGCCGAGCGCGCCGGGGCCACCGTCGGCGGAGCGGGTGGGGCGCTCGGGGGAAGGTTGGGGAGCAGCATCCGGCCGACCCTAGACATCCGCGGCGCACATGCGAGCCGCCGCGCCGGGGCTACCCGGAAGGGCTACCGGGCGTACAGCGAAGTCACAGACGGCTCACCGGCTCGAAACAAGATCGGAGCGGAACCTCGAGGGCATGACCGACCTGCTGAGCCGCCCCGCCCTGGACGACCGGACCCGCGACGCCGGCGAGCGTGTCGCCTACGACCTTCCGCCGACGGGTCTCCCGCCGGTGATGTGGAACGCGCCCAAGGACCCCCGCTGGAAGCGCCGGATCGCGGGCGGCGCGGCGATCCTGGCCCTGATCGCCGGTGGGGGTGGCGGCGGCGCGTTCCTCGCCGGGCACTACCTGATCGACGGCGGCACGCCGGCCTCCGCCGCGGCCGCCACGATCACCGAGACCGGGGATCTGGCGCCGATCGTGGCGAAGGTACAGCCGAGCGTCGTGACCGTGCTCGTCGACAGCGCCCGCTCGTCGTCGCTGGGCTCGGGCGTGGCACTCAGTGCGGACGGCCTGATCCTGACCAACAACCACGTGGTCGCGGCGGACGGCACGGTCAGCGTGCGCCTGTCCACCGGGCAGACCGTTCCGGCGCGGGTGATCGCCACCGACGCCACCCACGACCTGGCCCTGGTCCAGGCGACCGGCCTGTCCGGTCTCACCCCGGTCACCTTCGCCACCGACGACAGTGTGGCGGTCGGCGACACGGTGCTGGCCTTCGGCGCCCCGCTCGGCCTGGAGGGAACCGTCACGTCGGGCATCGTCTCGGCCCTCGACCGCAGCGTCGACACCGGCGGCGAGAAGCTCACCGGCCTGCTGCAGACCGATGCCGCGATCAACCAGGGCAACTCCGGCGGTGCGCTGGTCGACACGTCCGGCCGGGTGGTCGGCATCAACGTCGCGATCGCCACCTCCGGTGAGAGCACCGGCAGCGTGGGCCTCGGCTTCGCCATCCCGGCCGACACCGTCACCGCCGTGGTGGCGCAGCTCCAGACGCAGGCCCAGGCCCGCTGACCCCCCGCTGGACGGTCGCGCTTCGGTTGAGCCGTTCGGTCGTTGGAGGGGTTGGGCTGGTCAGAAATCGCGCCACGTGTCGAACCAGTCGTCTGTGGTCGGAGTGGGGACGCCCGCCCGGGTGGCCAGGGTGGCAAAAGCGTCTCCGGCCTCCTCGCGGCGCAGCGTGTCGACGATTCCCCACTTCTCGTCGATCTGGTTGATCGCCTCCACCAGGGCGCGCAGGATCGGCTCGGCGTCGGCGGGAGTCCGGGTGGCGGGCAGGCGGTCGACGGCCCGCAGCGCGACGGCGAACGCCGTGCAGGCGGCCGCGCCGGCCTTCGGGTCGTCGTCGGCCCAGTCGCGGAACGGGTTGTCCATGTTGGCGGCCAGCCAGCGGTCCGTCTTGGCGCCGGCCAGCGACAACCCCACATCCGTACGCCGGAGGCGCGCCCGCAGTTCCTTGGCCACCGACCCGCGCAGACCGTGGATGTCGAGGTGCCGCAGACCCGGCAGGTGGGTCAGCAGGCCGGCGTCCACGCCGTACGCGTCGACCATCTCCAGCAGCCGCAGGCCGGGCAGGCCGGCGAGCGCCGCGGGATCGTCGAGGCGGCCCGGTGGCCCGGACCAGTGCAGCCGCAACGTGTGCGTCTCGCGCAGGCCGGCCACGGTGGCGGCGGACAGCACGCCCGCGCCGGTCAGCGACACCTGCCGCACCCCGTCGAGCCCGGACGGCGCCGGTGTCGATGGGGTGACCAGGAACAGCGCCAGTCGCAGCCAGCGGCCCCGGTCGGCGGCCCGGACCGTGCACCGCGACCCGGTCGGCCCCAGATCCAGGTGGTGCGCGCCGGCGGGCAGCCGGATCTCCCGCAGATCGTCACCGGAGGCCCGCAGGGACAGCACCGACGTCTCGCTCAGGTCGATCAGGGGCGGGGCGCCGAACCAGTTGACCCCGCTGACCAGCGGATGCCGGGCCAGCGCCGCGGTGAGCCCGCGATCGGGCCCGGACCAGGTGATCTGCGTGCATCGGGGCAGCCGGTCGAGGACGCTCCAGTCCACCGGGCCGGACGCGGGCACCGGGATGTCACCGGAGCGCAGGTCGAGATGCCCGAGGGCGGTCGTCAGCGTGACCGGCCCGGCGCCCAGATCGGCGGTGACCGGCTCGGGCGGGCGCAAGGCCCGGTAGGCCGCCCGCACCGGCTCGGGAAGCCGCTCCCAGCGTCGCTGACGGACCATGTCGGCGACCGGGGACTGCCACCCGGAGAAGCCGGTGCCGCCCGCCGGGACGCCGGCCGGCACCGGCAGATTGCCGATCCACTCGAGATCCGGTGGCATCGGATGGTTCTGCGGGAAGACCGAGATCTGCGCGATCCGACCGGTCCAGGAGTGGTGGTCGAGGTGCACGAGACCGGCGTCATGCAGGTCCGCCGGCTCGGGTGGCCGTGGCCCGGACCAGTCCAGCGCGTGGAGCGTCACGTGCTCGCCGGTGATCTCGCTGATCTGGCAGGCGCCGTAGCCGCCACCGGGCAGCGGGGTGGCCGCCACGTCGCCGACATGAAGCTGATCCGTCATGCCCGGGACGGTACCGGGCGCCTCTGACAAATCACGATCAGTAACCGTCGTCGATGCGCCCCGCGAGCGGGGTGGGGAACGGTCGTCAGAGGACCGCGCGGAACTCCGGCCAGTGGCCCCAGAACCGCTCGACCTCCTCGATCACGTTCTGCATGCCGGCCACGATGTCGCGCGGCACCGGCGTGCCGTCGTCCCAGGTGGGAGTACTTGGCAGGTAGTAGAGGCCGCCGCGCACGCCTGGTTCCACGCCCAGTGTCAGCACATGCCCGTCCACCTCGAACTGCGTCGCGAAACGGCGGCTGCGCACGATCGCTCCGGAGTGGTGCTGGGCCTCCCGATGCTGCAGTTCCTGGACTGTCATGGGTCTCTCCTCACCGATAACGGCCGTGAGCCTGGTAACAGTGAGTACGCGTCGACGGGGTGCGGCGTTCAGCGCCGGACGGAAAAACTTACGCCCGGAAGCGGGCGACGGCCGGGACGGGCCGCCCGGCCGTAGCCGATCGGCGGAACCGCTTCGTAGCCCGTACCGATGAAGGGGTCAAAGGGCGAGATGCGCGTTGGCCGCACGTGCCGCCGCGGCGAACTCGGGCAGCTCGACCACCTCGATGCCGGCGGCGATCAGCAGCGCGACGCCCTCGCAGGTCACGAAGAGGTCGGGCTCACGCCAGGCGATGACCACCCGGGGGATCCCGGACGCGATGATCAGACCGGCGCAGGTGGCGTGCGGGCGGCTGGCGCGTTTCGAGCAGGGTTCCAATGTGCTGTACATGGTCGCGCCCCGCAGCCGGGCCCGGTCACCGACCCGGACCAGCGCGGACTCCTCGGCGTGCACCCGCGGGTCGGAGTCGCGGGACCAGCCGCCGGCCAGCTCCCGGCCGTCCGGATCGACGATGACCGCCCCGACCGAGAACGCGGATGTCGACGCGGGGCAGCGATGCGCCAGCTCGATCGCGTGGCCCATCCACCGGTGGTCGTCCATCCTGCTCCCCGTCGTTCGGCTCCGACCAGCACCTTAGCGCCGTGACGTGGGCCTCTTCGCGGCGGCGGTCACCGGCCGGACAGGTCGCGGAGGGCGGAGACGTAGCGGTTGGTGACGTACGCCTGGATCAGGCGGGTCACCGGGCCGCCCAGCCGGGCGAGCGGCGTGGCCGGCCGGGAGAACGCGGTGATCCGGAAACGGACCCGGCCACTTCCGGTCAGGTGTACGAGAAACGCCTCCTCGCCGCGCCCGGGATGTCCGGGCAGCGTGCCGTAGGCGAATCCCTGCCGGTCCGGCTGGTCCACGCGGTAGACCACCTGGACCGGCGCGGCCACCCCGAACCGCAGCAGAACCGGCTGACCGGGGGTCGCCGGACCGGACGCCGTGACGTCGATCCCGGCGGCCCGGTGCATCCGCCAATGCAGCAGCGCGGCGGCGGCCCGGTCGAACGTCTCCTGTCCGGCGCCGATGTCGACGTCGCGGCGCACGTGTTTGTACCCCGACGGCAGGAGCGCTTCCCGGGTGGCGCCGACCTCGGCGTACGTGAGCTTGGTGTTTATCGACATCATGGTGGTCCACATTGATCGGCATCATGTGTATGTGTGAAGAAGATTGCGATGACTGCACGGCCACTAGAACAATGTCATGAATTGATGGGCGACGCCGTGAACCGGGAAAAGATCAACGTGGTTATGACAGTCGGTGGCGCATAGCCGATCTGAATGGCAAGGGGTAACGGGATGGCCGGTCAGGAACCACTCGGCAGGGAATACCTGTTGCACGAGGAGATCGGCCGCGGCGCGATGGCTGTCGTGCGGCGGGCGACGAGCCGCCACGGCGGCGTGCCGCTGGCCGCGAAGCTCCTGCGCCCCGAACTCGCCGGGGACCGCCGCGTCCGGGAACTGTTCCTCCGTGAGGAGGCGGCCCTGCGCGCCCTCGACCATCCGTCGATCGTGCGGCTGCGGGACCTGATCGTGGAGGGCGGCACCCTCGCCCTCGTGATGGAGTTCGTCGACGGCCCCAACCTGCGGCGCTACCTGTCGATGCGCGGCGGGCGGCTCACCCCCGGCGAGGTCGTCACGGTCGCCGCCCAGGCCGCCGCCGCGCTGGCCGCCGCACACGAGCACGGCGTCGTGCACCTCGACCTCAAACCGGAGAACATCCTGGTCCGCCGCGGATCCACGCCGCCGGAGATCCGGATCACCGACTTCGGGGTGGCGGTGCTGCTCAACGACGCCGATCGGGGCGCGGCCGGCGGGACGCCCGGATACACCGCCCCGGAGATCTTCCAGGGCGCGGCGCCGACACCGGCGGCCGACGTGTGGTCGCTCGGCGTGCTCCTGCTGGAGATGACCACCGGGCGGGCCACCGGGGATCCGTCGGCGCTGCCGGGGCCGCTCGGGCCGGTGGCGCGGGACTGTCTGGCCGCCGATCCCCGGCGACGGCCGCCGGCCCGGCGGGTGGCGGCCTATCTGCGGCAGTTCGCGGTGGGTGCGTCTTTCGGGGGTACGGGTACGCTCGCGCCGCCTGCTCCGGTTGCCGGGTTCTCGGCGCCGGGGCCGGTAACCGACCATGATCCTGAGCCGGCCACGCTGCCGCTCGGGTTCCCGCCGCCGCAGCTGCCGCAGCCGCAGTTCCCGCCGCCCGCCCCGCCGCAGCCGCCGCGTCCCGCCTTCGCCGACCCAGGGCCGGGTCCTGGTGCCGGGCAGCCGCCGCCGGCTGGTTTCGGGGACCCGAACGCCGGTGTCCGGCAGCCGCCGCGGGCCGCGTTCGTGACGCCGGGAGCACCGGGGCAGCGGGACACCATCGGCAGCTGGGCAGGTCAGCTGCCCGGCACCGGGCCGTACCCGCCGGCGCCCGCCCCGCCGCGTGAGCGGTCCCGGTGGCGCCGGGGTCCGCTGATCACGCTGGCCGCCGCCGTGGTGGCCGCGGCGGTCCTGGCCGGTATCAACATGACCGCCAACGCCGGTGAACGCTCCAGCCAACTGGTCACCCAGGTGAGCGTGCCGCCGAAGGTGTCACCGGTGGAGGCCACCGGGTCGGCCGCGCCGGCCGCGACCCTGCCGCCGACCACCGAGGTGGCCCTGCCGCCGCTGAACACGCCGAGCGCCGAGCGGCTGCGGGTCACCCTGGCCGGCAAGGTCGAGGACGACGCCGGCACGCTGGCCATCTCGATCCGGGACGGGGTGGCGATCGCCTACGTCTGCGACGGCGACCGGCTGGAGGTGTGGCTCAAGGGCACCGCCCAGAACGGCCTGCTCAACCTGACGGGCAAGAAGGAAAGCAAGATCACCGGCCTGTTCGACGCCCGCCGCGCGGCCGGTGAGCTGACGGTCCAGGGCGCCACCCACCGCTTCGAGATCGGCGTGGTGCGCAAGCCGTCCGGGCTGTACCGGCTGGCCGGCCGGGTCGGCGGCGCCAACGTCAACGGCGGCTGGATCGTGCTGGCCGACGGCACCCAGGTCGGCGTGCTGAGCCGTGCCGAGGTGCCCGGCCCGGCGCCGCGGCTGGACGTCGCCACCCGTACCACCACGATCGACGGCGAGACGGTCACCGGGACCAGCGTGGACGCCGAGACCGGAGAGGGTTTCTGACCGTGCCGACCGCGGCCCCGCTCCGGCCCCGGGTGTGGCTCCCGCTGGTCGCCGGGGTGGGCGTCGCGGTGGTGCTGGGTGTCTACGGCCGCCTGCACGAGCCGGTCGGCACCACCGACGTCACAGGTTTCCTGCGTTTGCAGACCGCGAAGGTGTGGCTGGCCACCGCGGTCGGGATTCTCGCTTTCGTGCAGGTGGTCAGCGCCGCGGTGATCTACCGGACCGGGCCGGCGCCCGGGTGGGTGGCCGGTCTGCACCGGTGGAACGGACGGCTCGCCCTGCTGCTGTCGGTGCCGGTCGCGGTGCACTGCCTCTACCGGTTCGGGTTGCGCTTCGACACGCCCCGGGTGCTGGCCCACTCACTGTTCGGGTGCCTGTTCTACGGCGCGTTCGCGACGAAGATGCTGCTGCTCAGCCGCCCGGGCCGGGGCAGCGGGTGGGCGTTGCCGGTGGCCGGCGGGGTGGTGCTCACGGCGGTGGCCGGGTTGTGGCTGACGTCCGCCCTATGGTTCTTCGCCACCATCGGCGTCAGCTGGTGACGGTATCCTCTGTGGACCGATGACGTGATGGTCGCCGGTGGCCCTGGCGGCCGGAAGAGGCGACCGGGTTCACCGACGCGCAGGTCGCCCTCTACGGCGGGGTCGCCCGGAAGCCTTGAGGCCGGGCACGGCAGCTCCCCCTTCGGAATCGGGTTCGGGTAGGCGTACCCCGAATGGTGTTCTTCCGGGATCGCAGCGTGATGTCCGGCGATGAGAGTGGCGACCATGAATGCCGTTCGGGGGAAGGCGCTCGCCTGGTCGGGGCATCCGGTCACGTTGGCCGCGTTGCTGCTAATGGCCGTTAACGATCATATTTTGAAGGCCGCCTATCCGGGCTGGGTGACCGGGAAGCTCAGCGACGCGGCCGGGATGGTGCTGGCGCCGCCGCTGCTCGCGGCCGTCACCGGCCTCATCGCGCCGCGAGCGAGATTCCGGTGGGTCGCGCCGAGTGCGATTCTCGCCGTTGGCGTCGGGTTTCTCCTGGTCAAAGCGACGGCGTACGGTGCTGAGCTCGCGTCCTCAACATGGAGCGCGGTGACGCCGACGCTGATCCGGGCCGATCCCACCGATCTGCTGGCGCTGCCGTTCCTCGCGGTGGCGTGGTGGGTCGCGCGGCGGCCGCCCCGTCCGGCTCCGCGCTGGTTGCGGGCGTTGCGGCTGGCCGTGTTCCTGCCGCTGGCACTGGCCGGCGTGGCCGCGACGAGCCCGGCGCCGCACCCGATGGCGCAGACCGTGGCGATCGCGGACGGCGCCCTCTACCTCGGCTACGAGGAGGGCTACGGCACCGACTGGTCGGTCAGCGCCGACGGCGGCCTGACCTGGGCGGACTCGGCCGAGGGCCCGGGGCCGATCCGGACTCCCGACTGCTCGGCGGCCGCCCCGGTGGTCTGCTACCAGGCGGTGCCGGGTGAGATCGGCGTCCAGAGCGGCACGGCCGGCGGCCCCTGGACCGTGGACTGGCGACTGTCCGACAAGGATCAGAACCTGCTGGCCGAGACCTACGCGGACACCAGCGTCGGCGAGTTGCAGACCGTGTCGGTCGGGGTCCTCGACGTCGACGGCGGGCACGTGGTGGTGGCGGCGAACGGCCGGGACGGGTTCGCCGTCCGGGACGTGTCCGGGCAGTGGCAGCGGATCGGATTCCCGAGCCTCACCCCGTGGGACGAGGCGCCCGCCGAGCTGGCCGCCGCCGAGTCCGAGTCGACGTCGGCCGATGTCCGGATCCTGGCGCTGTTCGGCATGTTCGCCGCCGGCCTGATCATCACCGTGACCGGCGTGGTGGTCATCCAGCGTGCCGGCGGCAGCGGCCACTGGTGGTGGATGCTGGTCCCGCACCTGCTGGTCGGCGTGGTCGTGCTGCCCTCGGCGCTGCTCGGTTACCGCGACCGGGACTCGATCATGGCCCTCGCGACGTGGGTGGCGCCGTTCCCGGTCGGGTTGGTGGCGCTGGTCTGCACGATCGCCGTCGTGATCAGCGCACGGGCGCAGCGGCGGGAGGCCCGGGCCGCCGCGGCACAGAACCGCTGGTACTGACCGTACTCACCGCGGCTCGATGGGCATCGTCATTCCGCCTCGTCCCGGTCGCGTTCCCAGGCGCCGTCGTCGTTCAGCCACGCCCGCTCGCCCGGCGCCAGGCCGGCGACCTCCCGGATCCGTGGATGCCGGGCCAGCAGATGATGCAGGTGCACCACCCGGATGTCGTCGGCGGTGACATCGCCGCCGTCGACGAACTGCCACGACCCGTCGGTGTCGTGCACCACCCCGCGGACCGGGGCGCCGTCCTCGACGATCCGTTTCAGGGTGAAGACCTGCGCGCGGACACCGTCCGCCGGGAACGGCCACGGCGTGACCTCGTCCAGGTCGGCCCACAGGCCGTGCCCGTTCTCCTCCGGCGGCAGCCACAGCACCGGCTGGTCGGCCCGGCAGTTGTCGCCGCAACCCTCCTCCCACGGGAAGACGCCGTTGCGGTCCGGCCACACCAGCTGCACGATCGGCAGCGGCGGCCGCCGGTAGAAGTTGAGCGCCGACCCGAACAGCCGCTGGTACCAGGCCGGATGCACCGGGCGGACCTCCAGCGGGAAACCGTCCAGCACATCGTGCACCCGGCGGTCCGGGCCCAGCGGTCGACCGTTGAGGATCTGGTCACCGAGCCGGTTCAGCCACCGCTGCATGCTGGACTGATCCAGCCCGAACATGGCGATCTCCGGACTGCCCAGCCGGTGCCACAGCCCGACCGTGTAGACCCACGACGGAACCCCGTCGTGACCGCCGTTGCCGACGACACTCCAGTCGTGCTTCTTCACCAGCTTGGCGGTCGCGTCCCGCCAGCCGCGGCAGCCGTCGTCGTCCCGGTTGCGCTCGCAGATGTGGCAGGAACAGTCCCGCCGCGGGTCGATCCAGTCGGTCACCGGACACCGAGCCGGTCCAGCAGCTCACCGAGCGGCCGTACGTCACGGTAGGCCACCAACGTCCCCCAGAACCCCATGCGCAGAGATCATATTGATACGCGCCCACGCGCCGCATGCCGGGCGATCTCGGCCTCGGCACATCTTGACCTTGCCCCTGGGGGAGGGTTGAGGCTCGCTCCTGCCGGGTTCGGGTGGGAGGGCGTCGTGCGGTTGGGTGTGTATCTGGTCGATCGGCGGCCGTTGGCGGTGGCGGCCTTTCGGCGGCTCTGGGTGGCTTCGGTCGTCACCGCGGTCGGGGGGTCGTTCAGTCTCGTCGCGGTGCCTGCGCAGCTGTTCACGCTCACCGGGTCGTCGGGAACGGTCGGGGTGGCCGCGGCGGTCTCGTTGGGTGCGCTCGCCGGGTCCGCGCTGTGGTCGGGGGCGCTCGCCGACGCGATGGACCGGCGGCGGCTGCTGATCGCCGGGAACACCGGGCTCGGGCTGTCCTACCTCGGGCTGTGGCTGAACTCGCTTCTCCGGCTCGATGCGGTGGCGGTGCTGCTCGTGCTCGTTGCGGTGCAGGGTCTGAGCTTCGGGGTCACCCTGACCACGACGGGCGCCGCAGTGCCCCGGGTGGTGCCGCGCGAGCTGCTCGTCGCGGCGAACAGTCTCAGCTCGCTGACCCGCTACAGCGGCGCGGTCGCCGGTCCGTTGCTCGCCGGGGCGCTGATTCCGGTGGTCGGGCTCGGCACGCTCTACCTGTTCGACGCGCTGGCGCTCGGGCTCGTGCTGTGGGCGGTGGCCCGGCTGCCGACGATGCCTCCGCCGGCGGTCGCCGCCGGGCGTGTGCTGCGGCGGCTCGGTGACGGCTTCCGCTATCTCGCCGGGCACCGGCTGCTGGTCGCGATCCTCGCCGTGGACCTGGCCGCGATGGTCTTCGCGATGCCGCACGCGCTGTTGCCGGAGCTGGCCGAGCGCACCTACGGCGGTGCGGTGGGCGGCGGTGCCGAGCTGGGAGCGCTGTACGCCGCGTACCCGGCCGGTGTGCTGCTCGCCGGACTGCTGTCGGGGACCTTCGGCCGGGCCCGGCGGCACGGCGCGCTGATGGCGTCGGCCGCGATGGCCTGGGGCGGCTGCGTGATCCTGCTCGGCCTCGCCCCGAACCTGTTCGTCGCCGTGGTGGCACTGGGCGTCGGCGGGGCGGTCAACTTCGTGCTCAGCACGTTCCGCAACGCGATCTCCCAGGCCTACACCGATGACGCCCTGCGCGGCCGGATCCAGGGTTCGCTCACCGTCGTCCTGATGGGCGGCCCCCAGCTGGCGAACATGCTGCACGGGCTCGGCGGCGCGGCGGCCGGCGTCCGCACGGCGATCGTCGCCGGTGGCACGCTCACCGTGCTGACGGTCGCGCTGCTGGTCCGGACCATGCCCGGCCTGTGGCGTCACGACGGCGGAGGAACGACCTAATCTGGTACGGCGATGAGTGAGCGCAAACCAGCGGGCATGAGTGACGAGTCGTGGGTCGAGCAGCGGATCGGTGAGGCCGTCGACCGGGGCGACTTCGAGGGGCTGCCCGGCACCGGCCGTCCACTGCCGCAGGGGGAGGCCGACGAGGACTGGTGGGTGCGCGGCTACCTGCGGCGCGAGGACGTGTCCACCGACCTGTCGCTGCCCGCTCCGCTGGTGCTGCGCCGGGAGGCCGACGACATCGACCACACCGTGGGCCGGCTCCTCGACGAGGCGGCGGTCCGGCGGGTGGTGGGCGAGCTGAATCAGCGGGTCGAGGAGTCGTGGCGGCGGCCGGCCGACCACGGTCCGGTCGCCCGCCGGGTGGACGCCGAGGAGGTCGTGGCCCGCTGGCGGGAGAACCGGACCGAACCGGCGCCAGTGCCCGTGACCGCGCCGCGGACGTCCTGGTGGCGGCGTTTCCGCCCCCGGTTGAAAAGATCAACCACACCCAGCGCATGATCAGTGGGGTACTGAAGGGACCACCGCATCCTCACCCCGCGGGAGACCCCTGTGCACGAGATCTGGAAGCGACTGCTGGACGGTAACGAGCAGTGGGCGACCGACGGCCGGGACGCCGCGCGGCGGACCGAGACGGTGGGTGGCCAGCACCCGCTTGCCGTGGTGCTGGGCTGCTCGGACTCCCGGGTGCCGGCGGAGACCGTGTTCGGGCAGGGGATCGGCGACCTGTTCGTGATCCGTACGGCCGGCCACACGCTGGACACCACGGTGCTCGGGTCGGTCGAGTACGCGGTCGGGCACCTGCAGACGTCGCTGATCGTGGTGCTCGGGCACGACCGGTGCGGAGCGGTGGCGGCGGCGATCCGGCTGGTCGACGAGGGGGTGGCGCCGCCCGGGCACATCCGCGGGATCGCCGAGCGGATCGCGTTGAGCGTGCGGCGGGCCCGGCACGAGGGCGCCGTCACCGCCGAGGAGATCGCCGCCCGGCACACGGTCTACACGGTCGAGGAGTTGCGGCTGTGGTCGGCGGTCCCGTTGCAGGCGGTGGACATCGTCGCGGCCCGGTACGACCTGTCCCGCGGGACGGTCACCCAGGTCTACCAGCCGGTTGATCGAAAGCCCGGTTGATCGAAAGCCCGGGTACGGCACCGGCCGTGCCGTTGCCGCGCTAGGCGGCGTGCCCGGTCGCGGCGACGTGGGCGATGGCGCGCCGGAGCACTGCCAGGGAAACGGTCTTGTCGGTGGCCATCTCCGCAAGACCGAGTTCGATCCATTCGCGGATGAGCTGCGAGTAGGGCACCCCGGCCTGAGTGGCGGCGGCGCGGATCTGCTGTGCCAGCGGCGCGGGGACGCGCAGGCCGAGCGGCACCATCGGTTCCGTCTCCGGTGCCGGCGGCAGCGGGGCGGCGGCGGTTTCGTCGTAGCGGACGTCGCCGGCGGCGAATGCCGTGGCCGCTGCGGTGATCTGTTGGTCGCTGTACTGGCTCATTGCGCCTCCCATGCCTGGAACCGGGCGAGTTCGTCGGCGGTCATCTCCCGGGCGCCGATGATTTGTTGCTCGTGGTCACCGAGTAGCCGGACGGCGACGACCAGTGGCCGTCCGGCGTGGGTGCGGGCGCTGATCGTGAGGAACCGGACTCCGGCGCTTTCGGCTGCCACCGGTCGGCGCTGTCCGGCCGACAGAACCTGGGTGACCTCGTACGGGTCGACGTTGCGGAGGGCGGCCAGCGCCTCTGCCAGCCACTCGTATCCCACGCCGCCAGCGTAAAACGTTTGTTAAACGCTGTCGAGCCGTGTGCGCCGATGCGGCATCTCAGGGCCGGGCTCATCACCCGTGGCGGGCATTGCTCGGCCGTTCGTCCTTCGTTGCCACCGAATCAGCCCATCGCACCAGCGATCGGCCGCTGGTTGGACGGATGCGGCCGGGTTCCGCCGACCGGGGTCCGGCCGGTAGGAGAAGACCACCGAAGCCTGGACGCCACCGATCTACGGGCCGGCCAGAAGCGCGCCGGGAAGATCGCCTTCGATGCGGGTATGAAGGCCGGCGCCGTCGCATGGGCGCCCGGCGGATTCGGCGCGGACACGGTCGCCCTTGCCATCGAGCGCTTTCGCGGCAGCCCGGGAAGAACGGTTCGTGTACCCGTACCGAAATGGGATTGAAGCGTGATCTCGGGCGGCGAGGGTGGCCATCGTGGACACTTCTCGGGGGAGATCGCTGGCCTGGCTCGGGCATCCGGTGTCGATGGCCGCGCTGGTGTTGCTGGTTGTCAATGATCATGTGTGGAAGGCCGTACACCCCGGGTGGGTGACCGGGAAGCTGAGCGATGTCGCCGGGATGGTGCTGGCGCCGCCGCTGCTCGCGGCCGTGACCGGCCTCATCGCGCCGCGGGCGAAATTCCGGTGGGTCGCGCCCGGCGCGATTCTGACGGTGGGCGTGGGTTTCGCCATGGTCAAGACGATGGGGTACGCCGCCGCGCTCGCCTCGGACGCATGGAGCCTCGTCACGCCGTCGCTGGTCCGGGTGGATCCGGCCGATCTTCTGGCGCTGCCGTTCCTGGGCGTGGCGTGGTGGGTGGCGCGGCGGGAACCGAGGCCGGCGCCGCAGTGGCTGAAAGCGCTCCGGCTGGCCGTGTTCCTGCCGCTGGCGCTGGCCGGAGTGGCGGCGACCAGCGCCACCCCTACGCCGGACGCGCACAGTGTGGTCGTCGACCCGGACGGCGCCCTGTTCCTCGGCGCCGACACTCTCGGCGACGGGGAGCCGTGGGCGGTGAGCCGGGACGGCGGCCGGACGTTCGTGCCGAGCGCCGGACCGCGTGCCGGGCGGTCACCGGAGTGCACCCGGACCGAGCCGGTCGTCTGTTATCGGGTCGTGGACCGGCGGATGGCCGTGGAGAACCGCACCGGGACCGGCCCTTGGCGGGAGGTCTGGGGGCTCGCCCCGGAGCAGGTCGACGAACTGGAGGAGGCCTACCCGGAGCCTTCGGACTCCACCCCGCTCTGGTCGGAACAACTGGCGGTGCTGGACGTGCCGGGCGGGCACGTGGTGGCGGTGGCGAACGGGCGCGACGGCTTCGCGGTGCGTGACGTGTCGGGAAGCTGGCGGCGGATCGGTCTCCCGACCATGGCCGACGATCCCGCCCCGATCGAGCTCGACGAGTTGATGGCCCGGCACCAGGCGGCCGACGAGTCCGGCCCGAAGTTCCTCGCCTTCGTGCTGGCGTGGTTCCTGGGCGGCCTGGTGGTCACCGCCGCGCCGGTGTGGCGGGCGCACCGCACCGGCGTCAACCCGAATCTGTGGTGGCTGCTGTTCGCGCAGCTCGCCTTCGGCGGGCTGGTGCTGTTCCTGACGGTGGTCGGCGTCTCCGGAGACGACCTCTCGATCGGGTTCGCCATCACCGGCACGCTGGTGATGATGGTGCTGGTGGTGGTCAGCTGGATCCTCGCGATGGTGCTCGCGCGGGTGCCGTTCCTCCGGGCAGCGGGCCTCACCGTGCTGGTCGTCGGCGCTTTCGTCGGGGCCTTTCTCCTCTGGGAGGCGACCGGCGCGGTCCGCATCGACACCGCGGCACTGATTCTGCTCGCCACGGCGGCGGCTGTGACCCCCGCCGCAGCCAAGGTTGTTTGAATCTGAAATAGTTGCCGAGTCAAACGCGTTGTGCGGGACAGTCCGGGACGACAGAGCCCCGGCAGGACAGTCCAGGAGCGGGTCATGCAGTTCGGAATCTTCAGCGTCTCGGATATCACCACCGACCCGACCACCGGCCGGACCCCGACCGAGGCGCAGCGCATCAAGGACATCGTCACCATCGCCAAGCACGCGGAGCAGGCCGGCCTCGACGTCTTCGCGCTCGGCGAGCACCACAACGAGCCGTTCTTCTCGTCGTCGCCGACCACCACGCTGGCCTACATCGCCGCGCAGACCTCGACGCTCCAGCTGTCCACCGCGACCACGCTGATCACCACGAACGACCCGGTCAAGATCGCCGAGGACTTCGCGATGCTCCAGCACCTCGCGGACGGCCGGGTCGACCTGATGCTCGGCCGCGGCAACACCGGCCCGGTCTACCCGTGGTTCGGCAAGGACATCCGCGCCGGCATCCCGCTCGCCCTGGAGAACTACGGGCTGCTGCACAAGCTGTGGCGCGAGCACGTCGTCGACTGGGAGGGCAAGTTCCGCACCCCGCTGCAGAGCTTCACCTCCACCCCGCGCCCGCTCGACGACGTCCCGCCGTTCGTCTGGCACGGTTCCATCCGCTCGCCACAGATCGCAGAACAGGCCGCCTATTACGGCGACGGCTTCTTCGCGAACCACATCTTCTGGCCGGCATCGCACACCGAGCGGATGGTGGGGCTGTACCGGCAGCGGTTCGAGCACTACGGCCACGGTTCGGCGGACCAGGCGATCGTCGGCCTCGGCGGTCAGGTGTTCATGCGCAGGAACAGCCAGGACGCGGTGAAGGAGTTCCGTCCGTACTTCGACAACGCGCCGGTCTACGGCCACGGCCCGTCGCTGGAGGACTTCACCCGCGAGACGCCGCTGACCGTCGGCAGCCCGCAGCAGGTCATCGACCGGACTCTCGGGTTCCGTGAGTACGTCGGCGACTACCAGCGCCAGCTGTGGCTCATGGACCACGCCGGCCTGCCGCTCAAGACCGTCCTCGAGCAGCTCGACATCCTCGGCGAGGAGGTCGTCCCGGTGCTGCGCAAGGAGTTCGCCGCCCTCAAGCCGGCCCACGTGCCGGACGCCCCGACCCACGCCTCTCTGCTCGCGTCCAAGAACGCCAAGGAAGAAGTCCAGGCATGAAGCAGCGAAAGCTCGTCGTCATCAGCTCCGGCCTGAGCCAGCCGTCGTCGACCCGCCTGCTCGCGGACCAACTGTCCGCGAGCGCGGTCGGCGCGGCCGCCCGGCTCGGCGTCACCCTCGACGTCCAGGTCGTCGAGCTGCGCGACCTGGCCCACGAGATCACCGACAACATGCTGACCGGGTTCGCCAAGCCGGCGCTCAAGCAGGCCCAGGACTCGGTGGCCGCCGCGGACGCGCTGATCGTGGTCACCCCGGTGTTCAGCGCCGGCTACAGCGGTCTGTTCAAGTCGTTCTTCGACGTCCTGGAGCAGGACGTCCTGACCGACAAACCGGTCATGATGGCCGCCACCGCCGGAACCGCCCGGCACTCGCTGGTGCTGGAGCACGCGCTGCGCCCGCTCTTCGCCTACCTGCGGGCCGCGATCCTCCCCACCTCGGTCTTCGCGGCCAGCGACGACTGGGGCGCCAACTCGGTCGAGGGCCCGCTGCGCGGCCGGATCGAACGTGCCGCCACGGAACTCGCCCGCGAGGTCGAGCGCCGCGAACCGGCCACGGTCACCGATCCGTTCGCGCTCACCGAGAACTTCGAAGACATGATCAAAAACCTTTGACGGTACGGGCTACGGGAGAAACCCGAATCAGCAGGCGACGGCCCGGTGCAACACCGGGCCGTCGCCACGCATCCGGGCTGAGGACTCAGCTTCAAACAACCTTGGCCGCGGCGGGGGTCACAAGGGCGGCGACGAGGCTCAGGTACAGCACGAGGTGACTCAGGTGGCCGGTCCCGAACATCGCCCAGACGATGTGGGCGACGATGAGCACACCCGCCACGATCAAGGTCGCCCCGACCCCCTGCGACAGCGGTCGCCGCCCCACCGCGAGCGCCACCAAAGGACAGATCACCGCCACCGCGGCGAGGGGAACCCAGGCGAAGCCGGCGGCGAGGCCCTGAGGCGTCCCGTTACCGGTCGCCTCGATCAGCCCGATCGGCACCGCGCCGCACGAAGCGGCCGCCAGCGGGGCCAGCAGCCAGTAGAGGCGTGCGCCGGCGCCCGCACCCCGGGCCCGCCGCACGGCGACGAGGGTGAGCACCAGCCCGCCCAGGAACAGGGAGAACGCAAACCTGAACGGCCCGTCGTCGGAGGAGTCACCCAGGTCCCGCGCGTCCTCGATCGGGACCGGAGCGATGTCCCTGGTCGCTGTCGGAAAGCCGATGCGCCGCCAGGATCCGGACACGTCCCTTACCGCGAACCCGTCCCGTCCGTTGGCCACCGCCACCACGTGGCCACCCGGCACGTCCAGGACCGCCAGCTCCACCGAGTAGAAGCTGCGGCGCGATTCCGGATTCGGGTAGGCGTTACCCAACGCCTCGACGTCCCTCTCGCTGATCTCCCAGGACAACTGCCACGGTCCGCCCTCGACGCGGCTCTCCACCGCGATCCGCCGGTGCACCGTCTGGTAGCAGACGACCGGCTCGGTCCGGGTGCACTCCGGTGACCGCCCGGCACGCGGTCCGGTGCTCGGCACGAACGTCCGGCCGCCGTCCCGGCTCACCGCCCACGGCTCCCCGTCGCCGAGAGTGTCGGCGCCGAGGAACAGGGCACCGTCCGGATCGACCACCACGTGCTCCGCCTTCGGCGTCGGGTCGGCGCTGGTCGCCGCCACTCCGGCCAGCGCCAACGGCAGGAACACGGCCAGCCGGAGCGCTTTCAGCCACTGCGGCGCCGGCCTCGGTTCCCGCCGCGCCACCCACCACGCCACGCCCAGGAACGGCAGCGCCAGAAGATCGGCCGGATCCACCCGGACCAGCGACGGCGTGACGAGGCTCCATGCGTCCGAGGCGAGCGCGGCGGCGTACCCCATCGTCTTGACCATGGCGAAACCCACGCCCACCGTCAGAATCGCGCCGGGCGCGACCCACCGGAATTTCGCCCGCGGCGCGATGAGGCCGGTCACGGCCGCGAGCAGCGGCGGCGCCAGCACCATCCCGGCGACATCGCTCAGCTTCCCGGTCACCCACCCGGGGTGTACGGCCTTCCACACATGATCATTGACAACCAGCAACACCAGCGCGGCCATCGACACCGGATGCCCGAGCCAGGCCAGCGATCTCCCCCGAGAAGTGTCCACGATGGCCACCCTCGCTGCCCGAGATCACGCTTCAATCCCATTTCGGTACGGCTACGCGAACCCTTTTCACGAAGGCGGCGATCCGGGTGCGCCCCGTTCCGGGCCGGGCTGCCACGGGAGCTTTCGATGGCTAGGGTGATCGCATGGGTGGGCTGAAGCCGTGGCATGTTCTGTGCCTGCTGTTCTGCATGCTGAGTGTCACCGCGATCGTCGCGGCGGTCCTCCTCATCACTCGGTCGCGGGCCACGCGGCGCCCACCCGACGCCTGATCGGCCCGGGCAGCGCCATCGGTGTCGCATGTGGCCGGCCCCTTGGGTGATCCACCGGATCGCTCCTAGGATCGCTCTTGATCACGAACCCATGGACGGCGGCGACCCTCGTCGGCGGCGACCGTCCCGTGTGAGAGGTGCACGCCCATGCATGCCATCGAAGCCGCCCAGATCCTCGCGGCAGGAGTGGTGGCCGGCGCGATCAACGCGCTGGTCGGCTCCGGAACCCTGGTGACCTTCCCGGTACTGCTGGCCCTCGGCTACCCGCCGGTCGTCGCCAACGCCTCGAACACGGTCGGCCTCGTGCCCGGCTCGTTCGCGGCCGCCTACGGATACCGGGCCGAAGTCGCCACCCACCGCCGCCTGCTGCTGCCCCTCGGCGCCGCGGCCGTGGCCGGCGCGATCGGCGGGGCGCTGCTGCTGCTCGTCCTGCCCGAGACCACCTTCGGCGCCGTCGTCCCGGTCCTGATCAGCCTGGCACTGGTGCTGATCATCCTCCAGCCCTGGCTCGTCCGCACGCTGCGCCGCCGGACGGCGGCCGGCCCCCGCCCTGTCGGCCCGGTCCTCATCGGCGCCGTGTTCGCGGCAGGCGTCTACGGCGGCTACTTCGGCGCGGCGCTCGGAGTCCTGCTGCTCGGCGTGCTCGGCATCCTCGTCTCCCCGAACCTGCAACAGGTCAACGGCCTCAAGAACATCATCGCCGGGCTGGCCAACACGGTCGCGGCCCTGGTCTTCGTCGCGGCCGGGGTGGTCGCCTGGCTGCCGGCCCTGCTGATCGCGGTCGGATCGGTGGCCGGCGGGATGCTCGGCGCCCGCTACGGCCGCCGCCTGCCGGACAAGGTCCTCCGCACGGTGATCGTCGCCGTCGGCCTGACGGCCGTCATTCGCATGGTCGCCTGACCGCGTTTCTGCGGCTGGGTTCTCAAGAGCTTTCGTGGTCGAGGTCCGCGTTCCGATCCTTTTCGGTACGCGTGTCCTCGTCCTGCCCTGTCAGGGCCGTTCCGTCCGCTCGACGCGATCTCGCTGCCCGCTCCGGCCTGTGCCGCACCCGCCGGGCGGAGATCGGTGCCCGGGCAGGCCGGGCCGCCCGTCACTTCCTCACCCTGCCGCCGGTCACGGCCGCCCGTCACTTCCTCACCCTGCCGCCGGTCACGGCCGCCCGTTTTCGGCCATCCTGGGCGGGCGGTCGCGGTGATACCGGCCAGGCGCCCGGGCTGCCCTCTGCCGTAGCGCCGGTGGCGCTGGGCGGGTGGTTGCGGTTTGCTGGCCAGGCACGGGGGTTGCCTGCTCGCGGCCGTTGCGCCGGTCGCCCGGTGCGGGTGGTCGCGCTTACCCGAGGGTGGGCGCGCACGGTGGTGGTGTCGTGGTCGCTTACGTGCCCTATCGCGGCGACGGCAGCCCACGTGGCGGCTTTCGTGTGCGCTCACCTCCGAAAGCCCAGACGGCCGGCACTCCGCGTGAGCGAGGAACCCGGTTCACCGGTTCTTGTGGGGGATAGAGGTCGCCAGAACAGCACGGATGTACCACGCATCCGCATGTATCCAAGATTTCGATCACGGTGAGTGGCTTCCGGTGGGTGTTCCGTGGCGCGACCGGCATCGAGCGTCACCACCCGTCTGGCGCGAGTGGCGTGACGGCATCGAGCGTCACCACCCGTCTGGCGCGAGTGGCGTGACGGCATCGAGCGTCACCACCCGCCTGGCGCGAGTGGCGTGACGGCTGGGAGTGGCCGCCGCGGTTGCCTGGTGAGGACCACCGCAACCACCCGCCTGGCGCGAGTGGTGGCACATGCGGGGGTGTCCAGCCGATTTACGCCCGGCGGGGCGGCACAGGCTGGAGTGGGCAGCGAGATCGCGTCGAGCGGACGGGACGGCCCTGATACGGCGGGACGAGGGCACTCGTACCGGAGAAGGAAGTTGGAAGGGGCTTGATTGCGGAAGTCCTGGATCCCGGGGCGGGCCGCTTCCCGGGGGCGGGATCAGATGGGTGGGCCTGCGATGACCAGGGCTGACACCGCCAGCCAGCCGATGTGCCAGGCCTGGTCGAGTTCGAACAGGCCGGTGCCCGGGCCGCTGTTGGTGTGGCCGGCTGGTCGGACCACCCCGACTTGGTCGATGTAGCCGCCGCGCCCGAGCAGGCGGCCGAGCCGGATCAGTGGGGTTCGGAGGTCGGCGATGAAATGGGTGACCGCGTTGAGCGTCACGCCGGCCGCGAGCCATCCCGGCTCCAGGGGAAGCTTCAGCCACCAGGCCGCTACCAGCAGGAACACGGTGGTGGTCAGGGTCCATGACGCGACATGGGCGGCGCAGTGCCGCACCGCCGTCGACCGGACACAGCCGGCCGCGTCCAGCCCCTTGCCGTAGGCCTGGCCGCTGGTCTGGGCCCAGTGATCCCCGATGTAATGCCCGGCCAGCATCACCCCGAAGGCCACTGCGGCGATAACCGCCCTGACCAGATCCTCATGCTGCATACCGCGGCCCGCCTTCGCCGAGAGTGCCGTCTCGTCTCCACTCCAGCACCCTCCGGCACCGAAGACCCCGAAACGTGTCCGCGCACACGCGTAGCGTCCATCACCCTGTCACAGCTGATCTTGCCAGGCCGGGCGTGTCCGTCGAATGTGGGCGGCGGCAGAGGAGTTGATCGTAAGGTGGGGGTGCGCGGGACGGGAGGCACAGGGTGAGCGGGACGACGGTGACCGAGGTGATGGCCGAGCTGGCCGCGATCGAGGACCCGAAGGCGCGGGCCGTCAACGAGCGGCACGGTGACGACCACGGGGTCAACCTCGGCAAGCTGCGGGCGATCGCCAAGCGGCTCAAGACCCAGCAGGACCTCGCGCTCGGGCTCTGGGCCACCGGGGACAGCGCGGCACGGCTGCTGGCGCTGCTGATCTGTCGTCCCCGGGAGTTCGCGGCGGGGCAGCTGGACGTGATGGCGCGCGAGTCCCGTACCCCGAAGGTCCATGACTGGCTTGTCAACTATGTCGTCAAGAAGAGCCCGCACGCGGAGGAGCTGCGTGTCGCCTGGCTCCGGGATGCGGATCCGGTGGTCGCGAGCGGCGGGTGGGCGCTGACCACCGAGCGGGTGGCCCGGAAGCCGGACGGGCTGGACCTCGCCGGGCTGCTCGACACGATCGAGGCGGAGATGAAGGACGCCCCGGATCGCCTCCAGTGGGCCATGAACCACTGCCTCGCCCAGATCGGCATCTCCCATCCCGGGCATCGGGCCCGCGCCATCGAGATCGGTGAGCGGCTCGAAGTGCTCAAGGACTATCCGACCCCGCCGAACTGCACGTCTCCGTACGCGCCCGTATGGATCAGCGAGATGGTGCGCCGCCAGGCCGTTGGCTGAGATTTCGATTACAGAGCGCAACGGTACGGAGAGTGAGGGATTCCCGTCACATCCCGGGCCTGCGTCGAGCGTGCGCGCGACCCTGCCGGGTAGCCTTCCGTCCATGCGAGGAACCACCACCGCAGCCGTCTTTGCCTCTACCCTGCTGGCGATTTCCGGCTGCGCCACCCCCGGAGAACCTGTCGGATCGGCCGCGGCCGCGGAGCCGACGGTGTCCATCAGCGGCCTGGACAACGCCACCGCATCCGCCTGCACCGTGGCCAATCAGGCAACTCTCGGTCAGGACGGCTACGATTTCGACATCGCCACCGCCACCCAGATCCTGACGCTCAGTAAGCAGTCGAAGAGCACGCTGATCACCGCGGCCGCGAACGTCGTCGAGCAGCCCCTTCGGCAGGCCGAGGCCTCCGCCGGCGAGTTCGAGCAGGCCACCCACCTCGCCGAACTGCGGACCGCCATGCTGAAGTTCCAGACCGTGTGCCAGAACGTCGACGCCCTCACCGTCAGCATCCAGGAAAGCCAGCGCTCCCTCGACGCGGACGCCGGAGAGACCACCCGCTGACCTCGGACCCGGCGGGACCGCTACCGCTCCCGGAGACCCCGGACCAGGGGTTCCGCCAGGAGCCATCGGCCGACAGGGCCACGCTCCACGAAGCACCCCGGACCGCACAGGTCCGGGGTGCTTCGTATCCGGACTCGTTTGTTCGGCTCCGATGATCGGCTGACCGGCCCATGTGACGACGGGCGCTTGTGGGGATACGGTCACCGTCCACATGTCAACGGCCCTTGGGGGAGAGCCATGCACGTGGAGGGAACGGTTCAGGACGCGTTGCTCCAGGTGGAGGGTGCCGCCCGCCTTTACGGTGCCGGAGAGGAGAGCATCGCCGGATTCCGGGAGATCCTGGCCCGGCAGCATCCGAACGACCGGGGGACGTACGCGTCCGCCGCGCTGGGCCGTGTCATCACCGACATCGCGTACAACCATCGCACCGAATGCGACGGTGGGGGCTGCCGTACGTGTGAAGGCCTCCAGGAAGCCATGACCGCCGTGGTCGCCAGCGTGCGCTCCATGATCGCCGACGAGATGACCTGGAAGCGCCGGCGGGGGAGCCGTCGCTGGTTCTGGTCCCGATGAGCCTGCAGGACGACTTCCTCTGGTACACGCGCCGCGCCGCCGACTACTACCAGGTGCCGGACTCGGCCATCGCGGCCTATCGGGAGGCGCTGGAGGTGACGGGCGGGCCGGTCCAGCCGGGGGAGATCCGCGCGTTGCACGCGTCGATTGTGAACATCGCTGCGGCGCATCAGCATTGTGAGGTCGCGTCGTGTCCTACGTGCGAGCAGATCCGGCATGGGCTGGCCGTCGCGATGGCCGTTCTTCGAGCCGAAGTGGACGCTCAACTTCGCCGGATGACCGGTGAGGAGGGTCCGGCTGTGGGCCGGGCGGGTGTCCGGCCCGGTCGTGATCGTATTCCGCGCGTCTATCACGCCGGCGAGCTGAACCCGCCCCCGGAGTTCCACGGCGACAACGAACCCACCCGCTGACTCCTACTCAGGCCCTTCTGCCTGTTCGAGCGTGCTTTGAATCCTTTCGATGAGTCCGGCCGCCCCGATCTTCTCGGCTGCCGAAAGGCTCACTCGGAGGACCGATTTTGCTTCCTCCAACTCGCCCACGGCCAAGAGAAGCTCCCCCCAGGTTGATCCAGCAATCGCAAGTCCGTCCGCCCGTTGGAGCTTGAGGGCCCCACGGTAAGCCGCGGCCACCAGTGGGATCGCGGTCTCGAAATCCTCCTGTTGCAGGTAGATCATGGCAAGCGACCACTTTGCGGACGCGATTCCGTCAAGGTCTCCCAACCGTTCGTTGGTCGCCAGCCGATCGGCCTGCAGCCGGGCCGCCTCCTCGTAGTTGCCTCGCTGCAAGTGGATTTCGGCGATGTTCCCCCATGCCACGGCGATGGAACGGAGGTCGCCGATTCGTTCATAGGCGGGGAGTTCGATCTCCTGCCGGATGCGGAGCGCTTCGTCGTAGTCGCCACGTTCGTGGATGATGTCTGCGATGTAACCCCAGGCCACGGCCGTTTCGCGGGCATCGCCGAGCCGCTCGAAGACGGGGAGTTGAATTTCCCGCCGGATGCGGAGCGCCTCGTCGTACTCGCCACGGTTGTAATGAATCTCCGCGATCTTTCCCCATGCGACGGCGACGTTCCAGGTGTCGCCGAGTCGTTCGTAGACGGGGAGTTGAATTTCCTGCCGGGTGCGGAGCGCCTCGTGGAAATCACCACGTGCTTGGTAGATGTCGGCGATCCTGCCCAAGGTTCCGGTGATACGGCGGCTGTCGCCGAGTCGTTCGTAGACGGGAAGCTCGATCTCTCGCATGATGCGGAGTGCTTCGTCGTATTCGCCGTGCTGGTAGTGGATCACGGCAAGCATTCCTTGACAGGTTGCCGCCTCCGCCTCGGACCCAGCGGTGACAAACCACTGGTGAGCCTGGTGGAGTAGTTGTTCCGCCCGCTCCAACTGGCCGCCCCGGAGAAGAAAGGAAGCCTGGTCCGCAGCCACGCGGGCGCGATCCAGCAGGGGGATCCCGCCGGCATCGTCGGATTGGATGATCTGCGCTGCCCGACCGAGGAGCCGCTCCACGGATTTACCATGACCGCAGACGCGAGCCGCATTGGCGACTGCTCGTAGCAGGTCGATGGGTACGGCAGTTCCGTGGTGGTCGAGGAGCGCGATCGCGGCATCGCCGAATTCGCACGCGACGGCGGCCAATCCGCTGTTCAGCACTCGGACCGCATCCGCCGCACAACAGGCCACGACCTCGGTATCGCCCGCGATCAGGGCGAGCCGAACCAATTGCAGATCCAGGTGCTGCGGGCGGTCGTGGTGTCGTCCTCTCGCGCCCCAGGCGACGAACAGGGGCCGGGTGACCGTGGCAGCCAGGGATCGGATTTCGTCAGCGGCGAGTGGGGTCAGCCGACCGGCGGCCAGGGCATTCGCGATCAGAGCTGTCGTTTCGGGGCGGTAGGCGTCGGGGAAGGTGTCCACGAGGCCGAGGGCGAGGAGTCTGGCTGTCGAGCCGCTGGTGCGGTCGGCTAGCAGGGCGGCCACCGAGACCGGGATGGGGATGTCGAAGAGGGTCAGGTCTCGGAGGAGGGCCTCATGCTCCGGGCCCGCCTCGGTCAGCAGGGTGTCCAGGGCCAGGCCCTCAAGGAAAGCGCGGACTTCTGCCTCTGCGGGGAGTTCGCCCTGGTGGAGGTAGGACTCCATCTCGGTTACGGCGGCCTCGGCACGGGGCAGGTCGACGTGGTCGTTGAAGACCAGGCGCTGGCCGATCAGGTCCTGTAGGCCGGGGTTGCCTCGGCTCACGGCAACCGCTCGGGCCGCGAGGGCGGCGCGTTCGGCCCGGCGTTCGGGGGTGACCTTCTCCTGCTGGCGGTTCAAGAGCTTCTGCTGGGCGATGGTGGACAGCGGGCGGAGCGGGATCTGTTCCAGGCGGTCCTGGAGGTTGTCGAGGGTGAACTGGAAACGGCTGGTCAGCAGCAACCGGCTGTCGGTGATCGCCGGGTCGAAGGCCCGCAGGACCGCCGCCAGCACCGGGGCGGAGGCGGCGACGACCTTCGGCAGGCCCTGCGGCTCGATCTCCAGGATCTGTTCCAGGTCGTCGATGATCAGCAGGAGCGGGAGCTGGTTGATGTCCAACTGGGCGCACGGGCCGGCCAGGAGGTCGGTGAGCAGCGGCTCAAGGGCTTCGGGGCGCTCGCGGACCTCATTGCGGCGGTGCTCGATCAGGTCGCGGGCCCCGGGGTTCGTCTTCACCGCTTCGGCTATGGCGTCGAGGATCGCGGTGGGACTGTAGTCGCCGAAGACCACAGCCGGTGTCAGATCGGGGCGGCGGTCGGCGATCCGCGCGGCCAGGCTGGACTTGCCGAGGCGGCCCTGACCATGAAGGAGGACGCCGGCGCGACCGTCGGAGCGCAGGGCCCGGAGTGCCCGCTGGAGTTCGGGGCGGCGGCCCACGAACATGTTGGGGGCGGCCACCGGGACCCTGCTCTTGCGGTCCAGGAAGATTTTCGTGGCGTGGACCGCGGTCACCCGGGAGCGGGCCCGGTTCCCGGAGACCAGGGGGCCGCCGCCGTCCGGGCCCAGCCACAGGCGGGCCAGGTGCCAGTCGGCGCGGATGGGTGGTTCGGCCGAGTTGAGCAGGGCGCGGCGGGCGTTTCCGACGGCTACCGCGACGTCGGCCTGGGTGCTCAGCTGGCTGTAGAGCTCACGGGCGAAGGCGGTGGCGGCGCGGTCGCCGACCGAGCCGTCCCAGCCCAGGACGGCGGGGATGCCCGCGGAGATCAGTGAGGTGGCCATCGAGTGGGCGACCATCGCCTGCTGCTCGGCGGGGGACATGGTGGTGGTCCGGCGGCCGGCGCCGGGTGGCAGGTGGCTCTCCTCGTTGGCGGGGGTCGCGGTCAGGCACGCCGAGATGAACAGGAACCGGGGCGGCTTCGTCATCGCGTTGACGAGGTGGGCGGCGGTGGTGGGCAGGTCGTCGCCGACCTCGTCCTCCATCATCAGGGCCGGGGCCGGTGGGGTGTCCGGGTCGGGACGCCAGCGGTTGATGCCGTGGCAGGAGAGGTGGACGGCGGGGAGCCCGCCCAGGTCGGCGAGGCGGCGGCCGAGCTGGGCGGGGTTGCCGGTGTCCTCGACGATCAGGTCGACCCGGGTGGCGTCGACCGCCTCCAGGATGGCAGCCTCCTCGGCCTCGAAGTCCAGTTCGTGCTGGCGGCTGGGGGAGGAGGCCATGAAGGCCAGGCCCAGGCGGAAGCCGTCCGGGGCCGGTGGGGTGACCGCGTCGCCGAGGCGGCGGACCACGCAGAATCGGGACAGGGCGTTCTCGGCCAGGAAACCGCCGTCCGGTGGGGCCAGCAACTCGAAGGGGGCGCGCAGCAGCGGCCACGCGCGGTCGGACGGGTTCTTCGGGCCGCGGATCTCGAAGACGAACGGGGACGGCGCCGAGGCGACCAGGGTGGCCAGCTGGCGGGCGTCGCCGTCCAGCCATGACCACAGGTCGCGGCCCAGGGTGAGGAAGACGTCGTCGGTGGCGTTCGACTGGACGGCGCGTAGGTAGCGGTCGCCGAAGGCGACGAGCAGCGCCTCGTCGTCGGCGGACAGCGGACGGCGCGGGCCGATCCGCTCGGTGCCCAGCAGCACCTCGAAAACGGTGTCGTCCAGCGCGAGACCCATCACACCTGTTACTGGCGGACCGCACCCCGCCGGGTTTCGGCGGTGTCAGGATGGGAATGAGCCCGGCAAAGGAGGCGTCATGCCCGAAACCCTGACGGGGCGGACCACCAGCCCGGTGACGGCGGCGACGTTACCTGCCGGACCGCTGGCCTGGCAGCGCACCAGCGTCATCGGCACCGAGCTGGTCTTCGCCCGGGAGCTCTGCGCGCAGGGCACCGCGGTCGTCACCGGCGCCATGCCGTTCTCGGTGGGCTGGCATGCCGAGCTGGACGAGGAGACCAGGGTCCGTGAGCTGAGCGTCTCCTGCCGGGGCGACGGGTGGAGCCGCGGCCTCCAGATGCACCACACCGGCGGCGAATGGGTGATCCGGGGCGACGAGTCCGATCCGGCCCCACCGGAGATCGACCCGGAGGCGGTGCCGCGGCTCACCGACTCGCCGATCTTCGTGTCCTGGGCGATCCGGCGGCTCGGGCTGACCGCCGAGCCGGGGCCGGTGAGCGTGCCGTCGATACGGGTCCTGGTGCCGTCGCTGGAGCTGGTCGCGGGCACGGCGACCTACCACATGGTCAGCCCGAACCGGTTGCGGATCACCGGGGAGGGGCCGGCCGCGACGTACGAGATCGACAGCACCGGCCTGGTCTCCTATCAGCCGGGAAATCTGCGTCTCGCGCGCTGATCAGAGCACCCGGAAGCGCGCTGATCAGAGCATGCGGAAGCGCGCTGATCAGAGCATGCGGAAGCGCGCTGATCAGAGCATGCGGAAGCGCGCTGATCAGAGCATGCGGAAGCGCGCGCTGATCAGAGCATGCGGAAGTCGGCGAAGTCGAAACCGGGCGCCACCACGCAGCTGACCAGGACGGGCTCGTCGCCGGCGGGTTCCGCCGCCTGCCACACCCCGGCCGGGATCAGCACCTGCGGCCGGGTGCCGTCGAGGATCTCCGTACCGGTTTCGGACGGGCGGTCCCCGCTGCCGCCGAAACGCAGCAGCAGCGGGCCGCCGGAATGGTGCAACCACAACTCGTCGGAGCGCACCACGTGCCAGGCCGATTCCTCGCCGGGGTGCAGCAGGAAGTAGATGGCGGTGGCGGCGTGACGCGGGCCGTCGTACCCCTCGGGCCGGAATGTCACCGGGGACCGCCAGGTCTCCCGGTACCACCCACCCTCCGGATGCGGCGTCAGGCCCAGCTCTTCGACGAATTCCGATCTGTCCATGGGTCAGGAGCGTAGTTTCCGGAAGTAGTGGCCGGTGATGTAGGCACTGACAGCCTCGCCCAGTTTCTGGCCCTGGAGGTCGGCGTTGCGGAAGTGGATGCCGCCCCAGACCCGGGCGTTGTTCACCTCCTCGACCCCCTGGGAGAAGCTGCGGAAGTAGCGGGTCGTGCCGGAGGCCTCGCTGTAGGCGCTGTAGGCGATCCGGTCCTTGCCGAAGTAGGTGCGGTAGGTCGCCATCCGGGCCGCCGTCGCGCAGGCGTGGCCGGATGGGTGGTCCGGGAACGGCGGAGTGATCAGCAGAGGCGTCCACGCGGGGTCACCGGTGGTCCGCGGGTTGCCGTCGGTGTCGGCGGCCCGGATCGCGGTGACCGGCCGCCAGAAACTCCACGCCCGCTTGTCGTCGAAGCAGGAGATCTGGGTGTCGGCCACGGTGATGTCGGCCATCGCGAACAGCCGGGCCGTCTGGAGCACGCTCAGTCGCTGCGTCTCGGCGAGCTGCCGCTTGATCTGCCACTCGGTGACGTTGCGGTCGTGCCACCAGATGGCCGCCTCGGTCTGGTCGGCGGTACGGGTCGTGCTGTCCACCGCCCCGACCGACTTGATCTCGTTGAAGTCCCCTGCGTAGGCGGCGCTGACCACCGGGTACGGGCCGTCGCTGCGGTACCGCGCCGGGTCGGTGATCAGGAACGGTCGAGTGTCGGCGACCGAGGCCCCGTCCGCGGCGTACGCCGGTGGGGTCGGCCGCCACTCGCCCGGTTCGGTGCCGATCACCCACTCGGCGTCCCCGGATGATCCGTCGTTCGCCCGGGACGCGATCATGGTGGCGGCCGTCCGGTCCCCGAGGGCGATGCCCGTGGTCTCCGCCTGTCCGTCCGGTATCGCGGCGAGCGCCTGGTCGTACTGGTCGCGGAGCCGGTCGGCCTGGGCCGGCAGCACCGACGCCAGCACCCGGTAGGCCGCGGTGGCCACGGCCGCGTCGATCGACTCCCGTCCGGTGGCCGGTGGCGCCGTCAGCAGCGGCTGGTACCGCTTGCCGGTGATCGCGTTCACCGCGTCGTAGACCGCGCCGCTCACCATGGCGAACGAGCGCCCCTGCTCCCACGGCAGTTGCCCGCCGACATCCCAGATGGCGGTCTGTGCGTTCCGGTCCCAGATGATCACGGGATTGGCCGCCGGTTCACCGGCTCTCGCGGCCGGCGTCACGCCGGCTCCTGTCAGGCCGATGACCAGCGCGGCCACGGCTCCACCCACTCGACGTCGCATGGGTTCTCCTCCCCGAGAACAGCCATATTGATCGTTACGAATGTGCCTCGCGCACTATAACTGCGCCGCGAGAGACCGGTGCCCGGCCGCGGGGACGGGCTTCGGGGATGGAGACGACGTCCGGCAGGTCCGCGCCGATGACGCGGACCCGTACGCCCCATTGGGCAGATTTCGCGGAACGGAGCCGGGCCAGCCGATCCAGGCTCGGCGGGACCGGCACGATCGGAGTCCTGGCCGCGGTCACAGACGGTAGGCGGTTCGGAAGAGGCGGCCCGGATCCACCGAGGCGTGGATGCGGCGGAGCCGGCCGAGATTCGGGCCGTGATAGTCGGCCGGATCGATCGGCCCCGGCTCCAGATAGTTGACGTACCGCCCGGCCGACCAGCGGGCCAGCGCCCGGTGCCCGGCGCCGATCCACGTGTAGCCGTCGGCCACCGACGCGGTGTCCACCTTCCCCGGCACGACCAGCCACTGGAGCATCGTCAGCGCGCCGTGCCACGGGAACGCGGTCGTCCCCGGCGCGATCCGGGCCGGCGCGCCGGTCATCCGCTTCAGCTTCGCCAGCCCCGGCCGTTTCGACGCGGCCCGCCGCCGCACCGCCGCCACCAGCGCGGCGATCCCCTCCGCCGGCAGCGCGGCCCGGAAGATCTCGCTGCCGATCAGGTGGGTGTTGCGGGCCGGGCCGCCCGCGCGGTCCTTCATCAGCCTGACGTGCGGCTCGCGCCCCACCGCCACCGACGCGGGCTCCCTGCCGATCGCCCTGGTCAGCGCGGCCACCTCGCCGTGGGCGTCACCGTCCAGGACAAAACCGTTCACTCGTACGGACAGAGCACCGCCCGCCTCCGCCGTGAACTGGCACGACGACCAGACGTTGTCCGGCGCCCCGGCGATGCGGGCCTGCCAGCCGGTGGCCGCCCGGGCCGCGTCCGCCCACCGGTACGTCAGCGTGAACGTGCCGATCGTCGTCGCCGGATGGGTCCGCATCCGCCAGCCCGTCACCACCCCGAACCGGCCGCCCCCGCCGCCGCGCAGCGCCCAGAACAGGTCCGGTTCGCGGGCCGCGTCCACCGTCCGGAGCCTGCCGTCGGCCGTCACGACGTCCGCGGCGGTCACGTTGTCGCAGGCCAGTCCGTACGCGGAGGCGGCCGGCCCGATCCCGCCGCCGCTGGTCAGGCCGCTGATCCCGACACTGCCGCAGGTGCCCGCCGGGATCGAGACACCGTGCCACCCGAGAGCCGTGTAGGCCTTGATCACGGTGGCGCCGCCGCCGATCGTGGCGATCCGGGACGCGGCGTCGTACCTCACCCGGTCGATCGGCCGGACGTCCAGGACCAGGCCGTCACTGATCGTGGACGCCCCGATGTAGGAGTGCCCGCCACCGCGGGCCACCACCGGCAGCCTCATCCGGGCGGCGAACCGGATCGCCTCGCAGACGTCGGCCGCGGTGGCGCAGCGGACCACCGCGGCCGGGCGGATGCCGTCGAACCTGGGGGAGTAGAGCTGCCGGCCGCTGTCGTAGGCGGCCGTGCCCGGACGGTCCAGTCCGCCGTCCAGTCCGGCGGCCAGTGCCTTCCAGTCGGCGTCCATGGGCGGGCCGGACGTAGATGGGGCGATACCGATCAGACCGGCACTGAGTAGGGCACGGCGGGACAATCGCATACAAATAGCTTAGTCCGCTGCGGCTACCCAATAGAGCTGCTTGTGCCCGCGCGACTCCATCTCGGCGGCCAGCTCCTCAGCCTCCGCCCGGTCGGTGAACCGCGCCACCACGAACCGGTTCCCGTTGTCGTCCTGCCGCCAGACCACCCATCGAATGTCACCCATCGGACCATCCTGCCGCTACTACGATCCTAGTAGTCTCGGGGGCATGGCACACATCGTGATCGTCGGAATCGGGACCAGGGGAGACGTCGTCCCGCTCGCCGCACTCGGCGCGGCCCTGGCCGCCGGCGGCGACCGGGTGACCGTCGTGACCCACGCGTCGCTGCGGGCACATGTCGACGAGGCCGGACTGGGGTTCGCCGCCCTGCCGGTGGAGTTCGGCGCCGGGCGGCCACTGAGCTCGGCCCGTTTCGCCCGCCAACTGGCCGCCCGCTGGCCGGATGTCGGCGAGGCCGTGCTCACCGCCTCGCGGGACGCCGACCTGCTGCTGCTCTCGCCGATGGGCTGGCTCGGCTACCACGTGGCACAGGCGACCGGGGCGCGGAGCATGGGCGTCTTCCTCCAGCCGCTGGAGGCGACCGTCGCGTTCCCGCCCCCGCTTCTCACCACCCGGTCGCTCGGCGGGTGGGGCAACCGGGCAGCGGCCCACGCCTTCCGGGTGCTGGGCCAGGCGCCGTTCGCGCGGGCGAACGCCGCCTTCCGCCGCCGCCTCGGGCTGCCACCGCTGGGTTCGGCGGCGATGTTCCGGCAGGCCGACGAGGAACATTGGCCCGTGCTCTACGGCTTCAGCCCCTCGGTGGTCCCGGCGCCACCGGACTGGCCGCCGTACCGGCCGATCACCGGCTACTGGTGGCCGCGCGTCACCGGCGGACTGTCCCCGGGGCTGCGGCGATTCCTCGACGACGGCGACCCGCCGGTGTTCATCGGGTTCGGCAGCCTGGACGCTCCCCGGCTGCGCGCCGTCGTCGAGGAGACGGCGGCCCGGCTCGGCCGGCGGGTGGTCGTGCAGACCGGAGCCGCCGGGCTGACGGCCGGTCACCGGAACGTGCTGGTGGTCGGGGACGAGCCGCACGAGCTGCTGTTTCCCCGTACCGCAATGGTCGTCCACCACGGCGGCGCCGGAACCACCGCGGCGGCCTTGCGTGCCGGCGTGCCGTCGGTGATCGTGCCGTTCACCGCCGACCAGCCGTTCTGGGCGCACCGGGCCGCCGCGCTCGGCGCGGCCCCCGCGCCGATCCCGTTGCGCCGGGCGACTCCGCGCAAGCTCCGCGATGCCATCGCCGTGGCCGATTCATATCGTACGGGCGCCGCGGCGCTCTCCCGGAGCCTCGCCGCCGAGGACGGGATCGCCGCGGCCGTCGCCGAGATCCGCCGTGAAATGCTGCCGGTACAGTGACGTGGTGCCGTCCACCACCGCCGTCCGTGCCACCGACGCGGCGCTGGAGGTGCTCGGCACCGGCGGCCTCCACGCGCTGAGCCACGCCCGGGTCGACGCCACCGCGGGCCTGCCGCCCGGATCCAGCTCCAACTACTTCCGCACCCGGGCCGCGCTGGTCGCCGGGGCGGTCGACCGTCTGCGCGAACTGGACGCCGCGGACTGGCAGGCGTTCCTGGCGGCCGGGCCGCCGGCCACACCGGCCGGGCTCATCGCCGCGTTCACCGCTTTCGTCGAGGACGCCACCGGCCGCGCCCGGGTGCGGACCACCGCCCGGTATGTGATCTTCGTACAGGGGGTGGTCGAGCCCGCCCTGCTGGACCGCCTGAACGCCGACCGCCGCCTGATCACGAACTGGACCGCGGGCATCCTGACCGACCTGGGCGTGCACGATCCGCAAGCCACCGCGAACACCCTGCTGGCCGCGGTCGAAGGCCTGATCATGCACCGTCTGACCGGCTTCGACACCGGCACGGCGGGCCCGCGGATCGACCGTCTGATCACCGACCTCTGCCGGAGGGCCACCGACGGGCTGTGATCAGCGGCCGGCCGGCTCCACGACGAGGGTGCCGGCGCCGGCGTCGAGCACCGCCGGCACGCCCAGACCGACCGCCGTCTGCTGATCGCCGTGCCCGATCGGCAACCCACCGAGCACCGGGATCCCCAGATCGAGCAGATGCCCGGCGAGGACCTGCTCCACCGTGAACTCGGGATACTTCTTCGGCTCGCAGTCGGTGAACTGGCCGACCGCCACCCCCGCCAGGCGATCGAACCAGCCGGCCCGTTTCAGCTGGGTGATCGACCGGTCCACTCGGTACGGCTCCTCGCTCACCTCCTCGATCAGCAGGATCGCGCCGGACAGGTCCGGCCGGTGCCGGGTCCCGGCCGTCGAGGCGAGCAGGGTGAGATTGCCGCCGAGCAGCACCCCCTCCGCCCGCCCGGCCCGCACCACCTGATCACTTCCGGCCAGCACGACGACCGGTTCGGTGGTCATCACGGCCTGCCGGGCCGCCGCCGTGGTAGGGCACGCCGGGACCTCCCGCAGCGTCCCACCGGTCGGCCCGTGCACGCTGGCCAGCCCCGCCTCACACCACAGCGCCACGTGCAGGGCGGTGATGTCGGAGAACCCGATCACCATCTTCGGATCGGCGCGCACGGCCCCGAAATCGATCCGGTCGACGATCCGCTGAGTGCCATAGCCGCCTCGCAGACACAGCACACCGCGCACCTCCGGGTCGCGCAGGGCGTCGTTGAGGTCACTGAGGCGCTCGTCGTCCGTACCGGAAAGATAGGTGTGCCGCCCGAGCGCATGCCGCCCCACCCGCGTCCGCAGCCCCCAGCCCGCGAGAATCCGCTCCGCGCTCGCCGCCTGCTCCGGTGGCACCGCCCCGGCCGGCGCGACAAGCGCCACCAGATCCCCGTCCCGCAGCCGCCCCGCCTTGATCATCCCCGTACTCCGTTCCCACGTCGCGGTCCGGCCCGCGGTCCGCCTCGGTCATTCTCCGGTGCGGGGTCGCCGGCTGTCCGGGGCGGTGCGCGCTCGCGTACCGAAAGGGTCAATCGACGCCGTGAGGCATGTGGCCGAGGATGAGATGGTCGAGGGCCAGGGGCAGGCGGCCGAAGGTCGACGGGCCGGAGAACGCGTAGACCTCGCCCGTCTCGTCGATGCCGAGGCTCGTCCAGGCGCAGGTGCCGCCGGCGAGTTCGCCGAGCGGGGCGATGTCGCGGCCGAGGTCGGCGCTCCACTCGATGAACGTGTCGGCCTCGCCCAGGCAATCGGTCGGCAAGAGCGTGAAATGTTCCCGGGCACGCGTCACCCCTGGGCCACCGTCAAGGAAGCGCAGGCCGCCGAATTCGGTGAGGAAACGGCGGGCCACGGCGTGCAGGGGTGGGAAGCCGTCGGCGGTGAGCCCGGCCTCCCAGGCGGTGGTGTCCACCGCGCGGCCCGGGAACCATCCCGCGCCGGTCAGTGCCTCCCGGGTCTCGGGGTTCAGGCCACGCGATGGCTCGGTCACATAGCGTTCCAAGATCAAATAGCGGCTACGGGCGGCGGTCCGCGGCCGCGTACGACACGGCGGCGGTCACGGCCGCGACCGCCAGCACTGACGGCCACGGTCCGATTCGCCTGGCCAGCGGATGTGAGACGACGAAGGCCCCCAGATAGGTGGCGACCAGGGCGCCCGTGGTGACCGGGCCGGTCCGGCGGGACCACTCGCGGCCGGCGACCAGGCCACCGGCCGCCAGGATCGCACCGCCGAGCGGGCGGACACCGGTCCGGCGGGCGACCTGCCAGCCGGCGATCAGGGAACCGGCGGTGACCGCCGCGGTGGGGACGCGCATGGGGAGACCGTACACCGCGGGTGGGATCGTCATGTGTGACCGAAATGCTGCTGGTCGGCTAGCTAGACCGGCTCGAGGGTCAGCCGAGGGCCAGGACCAGGAACTCGTCCGCGCCTTCGCGGATCACCTCGAGCTCTTCGAAACCGCACCGCTTGAGGAGGCGGATGGAGGCCGCGTTGCGGACGTCGGCCTCCCCGTAGAGCGGGCGGGTCGTCTCCTGTTCGAGGAAGAGGGTGAGCGCCCGCGTGCCGATGCCGCGCCCCCACAGTTCGCGATCCAGCCAGAACCCGACCATCCGCCGGCCGTCCTGCCACCAGGCCACGATGCTGCCGGCGAGCCCGCCGTCGGCGGTGATGGCGCGGGCCCGCACGGACGGGTCGCCGAGGACGCGCCGGTTCCAGTGCTCGACGAAGGCGGCGTGCGACCGCCGGGGGAAGTTGGCCCGCCGCAGCGCTTCGGGGTCACTCTCCTGCCGGTAGAGGACCTCGATGTCCTCCACCTCGACCGTCCGCAGGCCGACCTCGATCAACTGTCCACAGTCCTCACTCCGCCATGTTCTCACGGTGCCGTCGCGGAGACGTTCGCCCGGACGCGGGACCCGGCCGACGGGATGTGCCGGATGTTCCGCCGCGATCTTCTGCCGGGAGATCGCTTACGAACCCGGCACGGAAAGTACTTGCCTACTAGGAAAGTGAAGCGCTTCTTTCCTAGTAGGCAAGTATGTGCCGGAGGAGGAAGTCATGGATATTCCACCGATCGACGCCGAGCTCGCCCTGGCTGAGGTGCGGGCCCGCCGGGAGCAGGTCATCGACACCAATCTCGTGCCGGGCTGGTTCTGGCGGGCCGTCGCGATGCTGATGGTGCTGTTCGTGGCGGCCGTGGAAACCGGGATCACCTGGGTGATCGCGGTCGGTGCGGTCGCCTACGGCCTAGGATTGGGCGCTGTGATCGTCGCCGTCGTGCGCAAGGCCCGCGTTCAGGTGCGGCCGGACCTGATCGGCGTACGCGGTGGGCTGGCCATCGCCGCCTTCACGATCGTCCTGGTCGCGGCCGGGATCGGCCTCGGGTTCGCGCTGGAGGCGCTCGGTGTGCCGTTCCCGGCGACGCTCGCGATCCTGCCGGTGGCCGTCGGGTTCGCCTTCGGTGGGCCGAAGCTGATGGGTCACCTGCGGAAGTTGATGATGTCCCGGCCGCTGGCGGGCGCCCGGTGAGCATCGAGCCGCGGTTCGACGAGCTGATCCACGCGCCGACCCGGCTGTCGCTGGTCAGCCTGCTCGCCGCGACCGAGTGGGCCGAGTTCAGGTTCCTCCGTGACAGTCTGGGGCTGTCCGACTCGGCCCTGTCCAAGCAGCTCACCACCCTCGAGGAGGCGGGCTACGTGGAGATCCGCAAGGCGTTCGTGGGCAAGCGGCCGCGGACGTCGGCGCGGCTCACCCCGCAGGGGCACGGCGCGTTCGCCGGGCACGTCGCGGCCCTCCAGGACATCGTCGCCCGTGCCGGCCTGGCGGTGCTCCCCGACCTCTGATCGGGGAGCGTGACCGCCGGCTAGCAGGCCGGGCACGGGCGTCGGCCCGGCGGCCGCGCGGCGGCCTGGAGTGGCAGGTGGCCGCGCGGCTCGGCGGGACGGGGTGGGTTCGGCGGGGGCGGCGTAGGCCGTACGAATCAGTCGATCGTCGGGGGTTGATTTTGAGCGGCGCGGAGGGCGGCGGCGGCGACCGAGTAGGGGTTGTGGGTGTAGGTGCGCGAAAGCGTGCCGGTCGCGCTGAAGTAGGAGGCGGCGAGCTTGGCCGGGTCGGTGGCGATCTCGCCCCGGGCGACCGCGTCGTTGCCGTCGTCCCAGCCCCAGGGTGCGTTGGCGGAGTTGGTGCCGCAGGCGTAGGTGCCGGTGCCGCAGCCGCCGGAGGTGTCACCGGCGAAGGTGCCGAGGGAGGCGAACAGGCTGGTGGTGTTGCGCTGGGCCCACAGTCCGCCGTCGGCGAAGATGTCGATCAGCCGGTAGCGGACGTCCCGGTCGTTGGTGCTGCTCGGCGACTCGGATACGGACAGTGACGGGTAGTAGACGATGCCGTCGCCGTTGATGTTGTACTGCGGGTAGGCCTTGAGGCCGTGCCCACCGCGTTCCTGGGCGGTGACCGGATGCTGGAACGAGTCGTGCGGTGAGGACTGCAGCTGGAGTGTCCCGTCGATCGTCTCGGAGCCGTTGGCCCAGTCGCTGCCGGTCGGCTTGTAGGAGTAGAAATCGGTGTGCGCGACCGTCACGGCGGCTTTGAGGCTGCCGTAGTCGGAGTCGTCCTTGGCGACGATCTCCAGCACGCCTTCGCCGTCGTTCTCGTGTTCGGTTTCGAAGAACGGGTGGTCGATCCAGTCGCGCGGGTGGAAGAAGAGGTACGTGAGGTAGTAGTGGGTGCTGGTCTCCAGGACCGAGTAGTAGACCGCGGCGTCAGTGTTCGTCCCGGTGTTGTCCCAGTTGTCCCGGCCGTTAAGGTTTCCGTCGAAGTCGTATCGGGTGATGTAATCGCTCTTGCCGCTGACCGCGTGGCTGCCGGTGGCGTCGACGTCCTGGTAATGGATGGGCGCCCAGCGCAGGGCGATCTCCGCCTGGCTCGGGGCGGCGTGGGCCGGGGTGGCGAGACCGGCCGCGATCAGCGCGCCGGTCACGACGGGGACGAGTCGTCTCACGAGTTCTCCTTATATCGGTGATCATCAATATAAGGCCCAGGGTTAGGCTTGGATGGTGACGGATCAACGGCTGCGTGAACTCGCGTCGATGCGCCGTGTCCGGGACCGGATCGACCGCTACTACGCGGAGCCGCTCGACGTCGAGCAACTGGCCCGGTCCGTGCACATGTCGGCCGGGCACATGAGCCGGCGGTTCCGGTCGGCGTTCGGCGAGTCGCCCTACAGCTACCTGATGACCCGGCGCATCGAGCGGGCGATGACCCTGCTGCGGCGCGGCGACCTGAGCGTCACCGAGGTGTGCTTCGCGGTCGGCTGCTCGTCGCTCGGCACGTTCAGCACCCGGTTCTCCGAGCTGGTCGGGGTGTCGCCGAGCGTCTACCGCAAGCAGGCGGCCGATCAGCTCGCCGGATTGCCGGGGTGTGTCACCCGACAGGTGACCCGGCCGATCCGGGCTGTTTCATAGCATCATCGGAGCATGAGCCTCGTCATTCAGTCGGCCTTCCTGCCGGCGGACGATCCGGAGCGATCACTCGCCTTCTACCGCGACGGCCTCGGCTTCGAGGTGCGTCTCGACGTGGGGTACGGCGACATGCGCTGGATCACCGTCGGCCCGCCCGGCCAGCCGCAGACCTCGATCGTCCTGCACCCGCCCGGCGTCGACCCGGGCCTGAACGACCAGGAACGGCAGACCATCGCCGAGATGATGGCGAAGGGCTGCTACGCCGGCATCATCCTGGGCGCCACCGACCTCCAGGAGACGTACGAGAAGCTGGCGGCCAGCGGCGCCGAGGTGGTGCAGGAGCCGTTCGACCAGCCGTTCGGGGTGCGCGACTGCGCCTTCCGGGACCCGGCCGGCAACCTGATCAGGATCAACCAGCTCACCTGATCAGGAATCGAGAAGCACGCCGACCGGGGACGACCTAGCGTGACTGGCATGACCACAACAGGCATCAAGACCGTGCTGCACCCCGTCACCGACCTGGAGAAGGCCAAGCCCGTCTACACCGCCCTGCTCGGCGCCGAGCCGACGGCCGACAGTCCCTACTACGTCGGCTACGACGTGGCCGGCCAGCACATCGGCCTGGTCCCGGGCGGCGGACCGCAGGGGCTGAAGGCGCCGCTGGCCTACTGGCACGTGGCCGACATCGATGCGAAGCTGGCCGAGCTGAGCGCGGCCGGCGCGACGGTGACCGAGCCCGCGCACGAGGTCGGACCGGGCCGCCGGGTCGCCAGCGTGACCGATTCCGACGGTAACGTTCTCGGAATCCTGCAGGACAGCTGAGACTCACAGGGGGAGAGAATGAGCGTCCACCGCTCGATCCGCGTGCACGGCGCCCGGGTCAACAACCTGAAGGACGTCCGTGTCGAGATCCCGAAACACCAGCTCACGGTGTTCACCGGGGTCTCCGGGTCGGGTAAGAGCTCGCTGGTGTTCGGCACCATCGCCGCCGAGTCGCAGCGTCTGATCAACGAGACGTACAGCGCCTTCGTGCAGGGGTTCATGCCGACGCTGGCCCGCCCGGACGTGGACGTGCTGGAGGGCCTGACCACGGCGATCATCGTGGACCAGGAGCGGATGGGCTCCGACCCGCGCTCGACGGTGGGCACCGCGACCGACGCCAACGCGATGTTGCGGATCCTGTTCAGCAGGCTGGGGGATCCGCACATCGGGTCGCCGCAGGCCTACTCCTTCAACGTCGCCTCGATCTCCGGCGCCGGCGCGGTGACCGTCGAGAAGGCCGGCACCACGATCAAGGAGCGGCGCAGCTTCAGCATCACCGGCGGCATGTGCCCGCGCTGCGAGGGCCGTGGCAACGTCAACGACTTCGACCTCACCGAGCTGTACGACGCGACGAAGTCGATCAACGAGGGCGCGATCTCGATCCCCGGCTACAGCATGGACGGCTGGTACGGGCGGATCTTCCGGGGCTGCGGCTTCTTCGACCCGGACAAGCCGATCGGCAAGTACAACAAGCGTGAGCTGAACGACCTGCTCCACAAGGAACCCACCAAGATCAAGGTGGATGGCATCAACCTGACCTATACCGGTCTCATCCCCGCGATCCAGAAGTCGTTCCTGACCAAGGACGTCGACGCGATGCAGCCGCACATCCGCGCCTTCGTGGAACGGGTGATCACCTTCACGGTCTGCCCCGAGTGCGACGGCACCCGGCTCAGCGAGCTGACCCGGTCGTCCAAGATCAAGGGTGTCAGCATCGCCGACGCGTGCGCCATGCAGATCAGCGACCTGGCCGAGTGGATCCGCGGTCTGGACGAGCCGTCGGTCGCCCCGCTGCTGGAGAAGCTGCGGCACACGCTGGAATCGTTCGTCGAGATCGGCCTGGGCTACCTGTCGCTGGACCGGCCGGCCGGCACCCTGTCCGGCGGTGAGGCCCAGCGCACCAAGATGATCCGGCACCTCGGCTCGGCGCTCACCGACGTCACCTACGTCTTCGACGAGCCCACCATCGGCCTGCACCCGCACGACATCCAGCGGATGAACGAGCTGCTGCTGCGCCTGCGCGACAAGGGCAACACGGTCCTCGTCGTCGAGCACAAGCCGGAGGCCATCGCGATCGCCGACCGGGTCGTCGATCTCGGGCCGGGCGCCGGCACCGCGGGCGGCGAGATCTGCTTCGAGGGTACGGTCGAGGGCCTGCGCGCCAGCGGCACCATCACCGGCCGTCACCTGGACGACCGCTCCTCTTTCAAACCGTCGGTGCGGCCGGGCAAGGGCAACCTGGAGATCCGTGGCGCGGCCACCCACAACCTCCAGGACGTGGACGTCGACATCCCGCTCGGTGTGCTGGTCGTGGTGACCGGGGTGGCCGGGTCCGGCAAGAGCTCGCTGATCCACGGCTCGGTGGCCAAGCGGGACGGGGTGGTGGCGATCGACCAGACGGCGATCCGCGGGTCCCGCCGATCGAATCCGGCCACGTACACCGGCCTGCTCGACCCGATCCGCAAGGCGTTCGCCAAGGTCAACGGAGTGAAGCCGGCCCTGTTCAGCGCCAACTCCGAGGGCGCCTGCCCGACCTGCAAGGGCGCCGGGGTCATCTACATGGACCTGGGCATCATGGCCGGGGTGTCGACGCCGTGCGAGGAGTGCGAGGGCAAGCGGTTCGAGGCCTCGGTGCTGGAGTACAAGCTGGGCGGCAAGGACATCTCCGAGGTCCTGGCGATGCCGGTGACCGAGGCGGAGGCGTTCTTCGCCGCGGGTGACGGGAGGATTCCGGCCGCGCACGCGATCCTGCAGCGGCTCGCCGACGTCGGGCTCGGCTACCTCACTCTCGGCCAGCCGCTGACCACGCTGTCCGGCGGCGAGCGGCAGCGGATCAAACTGGCCACCCGGATGGGCGACAAGGGCGGCGTCTACATCCTCGACGAGCCGACCACCGGCCTGCACCTGGCCGACGTCGAGCAGCTGCTGGGCCTGCTGGACCGGCTGGTCGACGCGGGTAAGTCGGTGATCGTCATCGAGCACCACCAGGCCGTCATGGCGCACGCCGACTGGATCATCGACCTCGGCCCGGGCGCCGGTCACGACGGTGGCCGGGTCGTCTTCGAGGGCACCCCGGAGGCGCTGGTCAAGGACGGTTCGACGCTGACCGGGCAGCATCTCGCGGAGTACGTCTCCTGATATCGATCGGGTTAATTGGCACGCAGGGGATTGAAGGGTCCCCCTACACTGCCAGTTCGCGGCACGGGGGAGTGCCGCTGCCCCTCGAATGGAGATTTACGCGCATGAAGCGCTTCCTGGCCGGCGCTGTCGCCGGTGTCACGGCCCTGACCCTCACGGTCGGGTGCGCGAACCAGTTCCAGCAGCTCGAACCGAAACTGGAGCTGAAGAAGGCCGCGGAGAACCTGGGTGCGGAGGGCAAGGCCGGCTTCACGATCAAGGCGGGTGGCAACGTCGACGATGTGATCGCGCTCGCCAAGAAGGAGTCGACCGACTTCACCGACGAGGACGCCGAGATCGTCCGCAAGATCTACAACTCGTCCGTCTCGCTGGCCTGGGACAAGGCCGGCGAGAGCGTCGCCGACGACCGCGTCCAGATGACGGCGAACCTCGACGGCATCACCGGCCTCGACGTACGGACCGTCGACGAGGTGCTCTATGTCAGGGTGCCGGTCACCGAACTGGCCCAGCGGGCCGGCGCGAGCAGCACCGACATCGCCGAGATGCGCTCCGGGCTGTCCACCGAGGTGCCCACCCTGGCGCCGCTGTTCGACGGTGAGTGGGTCTCGGTCGCGGCCGCCGACCTGAAGAAGCTGGGCGAGCAGCTCGGCGGGGCCACCGCGGCCGCCGCGAACCAGCAGGAGCAGAGCGAGAAGCTGGCCGCCGAGTTCAGGACCAGCGCGGAGAACCTGCTGGAGAGCGCCGACGTGGTGCGCGACGAGCAGGACAAGAAGCACCTGATCGTCACCACCTCCACCGGCAAGGCCATCGCCGAGGCGAAGCGGATCGCCGAGGCCGCCTTCAAGATCCTTGCTCCGGATGGGCCCGCCGATGCGGCCGACTCTTTCAAGAAGGAGATCGACGAGAAGGCCCCGGCGGACAAGCCGATCGTCCTGGACATCTGGGTCGACAACGGCAAGTTCACCGCTTTCGAGATCAACTACCTCCAGTTCTTCGACGGTGCCACCGGCCGCGGCACGGTCCGCATCGAGGTCGCCGACAGCGTCGACATCACCGCGCCGTCCGGCGCCCAGAAGCTCGACGTGGCCCCGCTGTTCGAGGCGCTCGCCGGCGCGGCGTCCGGTGGCGGCACGTCCGGTGCCGGTGCCGCGGAGAGCTGGGCCGAGCTGGTCGGCCAGCGGGCCGTCCTGTTCGCTCTCACCGAGCAGGGCAAGCCGGCCGACTACCTGAAGAAGGCCGCGAAGGACATGGCCATCCCCGGCGTCAAGGTGCAGATCGTCCGCAAGGGCGTGGCCCAGGTGACCTCGGGCACCAGCGTCGCCTGCGTGACCGTTCCGGCCACCACCCGCGGCGAGCCCAAGGTGAAGGCCGGCGCCTGCTAGACCTGACCCGGCCGTCAACCCGCGCGGACATCCGCGCGGGTTGACGGCCGCTTTCGCGGCCCACCCGGATCGACGACGGCCGGCGGGCGGTGTCACTCGCCGGGCATGGCGGCGGCGATGCCGTTGAGGATGCAGGTCAGGCCGAAGTCGAAGCCGGTCCCGTCGGGGCCGAAGGCGCCGTCGGCGGCCGCCCCGATCAGGGCCGGGTAGTCGGCGGCGTGCTCGCGTAGCGTCTCGGCCAGGGCGGCGGCCAGCTCGCCCCCACCGTCGGCGGCGATGCCGGATTCGGCCTGGATCTGGTTGCGGACGTGGCCGCTCAGCAGCAGCACCGCGTCCACACACCGCGCGCCGCTCAGGCCGGCGCCGGTCAGGGCCGTGACCGCCTGCTCCATCCAGCCGAGCTCGCGCGGCCCGACCGGACGGGCCTGCAACGTGGCCTGTCCCAGCCACGGGTGCTGCCGGGACACCTCGGCCAGCCGGTACGTCCACTCACGCAACGCCGCCCGCCAGCCCGCCGTGGGGTTCAGAACCGGGGCCGCCCCCATCGCGGTGTCGATCATGAGACAGATCAGTTCGGCGCGGCCGGGCACGTACCGGTACAGCGACATCGCGGTGAAGCCGAACCGGTCGGCCACGCGCTGCATCGTCACCGCGGTCAGGCCCTCGGCGTCGGCGATCTCGACGCCCGCCTCGGCGATCTGGGCGACGGTGAGAACCGGACGGGGCCCGCGGCTGCGCTTGGTGCTCCGCCCCCACAGCAGGTCCATCGCCTTCATCGACTCTCCTCATGGTGTTGACGGTGCGCTCGCTAACTGTGTATAACATAAACGTAATCGCTTACGGCATAAACAGTTGGAGGACGGGATGACCGCACTGGCGGGTAGGACAGCACTGGTCACCGGCGGTTCCCGAGGCATCGGGCGGGGCGTCTGCGAGCGGCTCGCCGCCGACGGGGCCCTGGTCGCGGTGCACTACGGCAGCGACGACGTGGCCGCCGGGCAGGTGGTGGCCGCCATCGAGGCGGCCGGCGGGCAGGCCTTCGCGATCAGGGCCGAGCTGGGCGTCGACGGCGACGCCGACACGGTGATCCGGCGGCTGGAGGAGGGCCTGCGGGCCTACGGCGGAACCGGCCGCCTGGACATCCTGGTCAACAACGCGGCCCTCGCCGACTCCGGCGGCGGCATCGGCAACGAGACCCCGGAAGGCTTCGACCGGATCTTCGCGGTCAACGTCCGCGCGCCGTACTTCCTGATTCAGAAGGCGCTGCCGCTGATGGGCGACGGCGGGCGGATCATCAACATCGGCTCCGGAGTCACCCGCATCGCCCTGCCCGGTGAGCTGGCCTACGCCATGACCAAGGGCGCGATGGAGATCCTCACCCGCAACCTGGCCAACGAGGTCGGGTCACGCGGCATCACGATCAACACGGTCGCGCCCGGCCCGACCCGTACCGACCGGACCGCCCACTTCATGGACCTGCCCGAGGTCGGTGCGATGGTCGCGGCCGGTCAGGCGATCGAACGGCTCGGCACCCCGCAGGACATCGCCGACGTCGTCCACTTCCTGGCGGGCGACGCCGGCCGCTGGATCACCGCCAACGTCATCGACGCCACCGGCGGCAGCTACCTCGGGCCCAAGCGCCTCGGATGAGCGGCGGCCGCCCGCAGCAGCTCCGGGTCGTGCGCGTTGACGATCGTCAGGGCCGGGTCGGCGGCGGCCCACAGCTCGGTGAGACGGGCATGGTTGGCGCGGACCAGGCGGCGATCGTGAGCGATGGCCGCCTCCATGGTGGCCAGCACACGATTGCCGCGGGTCACGCCGTCGATCTGCGCGCGGTGGTAGAAGGCGTCGCCGGCGTGCAGGATCCAGCCGTCGCCGGTGTCGACCGCCACGGCGGCGTGGCCGCGGGTGTGGCCCGGCATCGCGATCAGGACCACACCCGGGACGATCTCGGTGGCGGCGGCGAAACCACGCCAGCCGTCACCCTTCGCCGGATCGTGTTCCACCAGCTGCGGGCCGTGCTCACGCTGGGCCGGCAGATAGCGGGAGCGTTCGTTCCACGTCCGCGGGTGCTGTGCGGCGCCCGACTCGGCGGCGGTCAGGTGCACCCGGGCCCGCGGGAAGTCGGCGGTGCCACCGGAGTGGTCGGCGTCGTAGTGGGTGAGCACGATGTCCCGTACGTCATCGGGGTTCAGATCAAGGCGTTGCAGCTGCCGGAAGGCGGACTCCTCCGGATCGAGCACCGGTTTGATCAGATGGCGCGCGGTGCCGATGCGGTGCGCCGGCGCGGCGGCGTCGCGCAGACCGAAACCCGAGTCGACCAGCAGCAGCCCCTCGGCGGTCTCGACCACGAGCACGTGGCAGACCAGGCTCGGGGTGAGGGCCGGGCGCATGGTCCCGCAGTTGAGATGGTGGACCTTCACAGCGGCTCTCCCAGGGTCGGCAGCGTCAACTCCACGTCGTCGATGGCGGCCTGCTCGCCGAGGAACCGCATCGTGGTCCGGAAGTCGTCGGCGAAGCGTGGCATAGGACGCAGCGGCCGGTCGAGAGGGCGGGTGAAATCGTCCCAGTGGATCGGGATGACGCGGCGGGCGCCGGTACGCCGGACGAGCCGGTCCCAGTAGGCCGCCCGGAACTCGGCGGACTGCTTCCCGAGCCCGCCGACACCGAGGAAGACGGTGCCGGCGGGGTGCGCGTCGAGGTCGGCGTGGTTGGCGCTGGCGTGGATGAGCAGCTTCTCGCTGCCGTGCTCGATGTGCAGCGTGTAGCAGTCGCCGGTCCGGTAGTCGCGGGCCCGCGAGTCGAGCCCGATCGGCCGGTCGATGGTGCCGGGGGCGAGGTCACCCGGACTGTGCCGCCCCAGCATTGCCCTGATCCGGAAATTCCCTATTTCAAGATGGCTTATCGGGGCAAAACGGTCTAAAGGGAAGCCGTGCCCCAGGGCGATGTTCCGGGTCGACGCCGAGCCGAACAATCGGGCCCCGGTCATCATCGCGACCGTGGGCGCGTCCAGCGCGTGATCGTAGTGCGAGTGCACCACGAACAGCCCGTCCACCCGCTCGATCCCGAACCGCCGCAGCGCCGCCCCGATCCGCTCCCGATCCGGCCGCACCCGCCCGGCCAGCACCCGAAGCAGCCCCGGCCGCGAGAAGAACCCGTCGGTGAGCAGGGTCGTCCGCCCGTCACTGAGCAGGACGGTCGAGACCCCGAGGAACACCTTCCGCATCACCGCCGAGCCTAGCCGCCATTTACGGCGCCATCTATCCGGTGGTAACGTCGTGTATCCAGAAACGCGGTGTTACCGAAGGGGCGGCATGCGGCTGACACGCGCCGAACAGCAGCGGGTAACCAGGCAGCGGTTGCTGGAGGCGGCCGGCGCCGCCTTTCTGGAACGGGGCTATCTCGCCGCGACCGTCGAGGAGATCGCCGCCGCGGGCGGATACACCCGCGGGGCCGTCTACAAGCAGTTCGGCGGCAAGGAAGGGCTCTGGCAGGCCATCGTCGACACGCGGGCCGAGGAGTTGATGCGAGGGCTCGCCATGGCGCTCGACCAGGCCGGCAGCCGGGAAGGCCTGCTCGCCGTCCTCACTCCGGGCGGCGGTGACCAGGCCCGCTGGGCGCTGGTGTCCGCCGAGGCGGTGGCGGCGATGTCCGGCAACCCGCGGCACGCGGCCACCATGGCGGCGCTCCAGGACCGCTTCGACACCGAGATCACGGCGCTGCTGGAGCGGCACTGCGCCCGCCTCGGCCTCACCCCGGCGATGCCGCTGCCGCACCTGGTCGTCGCGTGGGGCGCCATGGGTGCCGGGCTGGCCTTGCGGCAGGCGATCCACCCCGGCACCGACGCGGCGGCCGTCACCGCGAGCGTGCTCGACGCACTGTTCCCGAGGAGGGACCCATGACCTTTCTGAGCCGGCTGCGCCGCCTGCCGATCCTCCGCGGCGTCGCCGACGCCGTCTCGCACGCCGACACCGGGCCGTACGCGGGGGCACCCCGCGATCCCGACCTGCGTATCGGCGACGAGCAGGGCTATTCGACGGTGCGGTACACGACCGGCCGCATCGCGCACATCGCCACCTCTGTCAGCGAGGACGTGTGCCCTCGCTGCGGCTCCCCGATGGCCGAGAACCACGAGATCCAGCAGCGCGATGGCTCGGCGGTGCGCCTGCGAACCGGTTCGGTCCGCGCCTGCCGGACGTGCGACCCCGACTCCTGGCTGTTGCGCTCACAGATGTCGGCGGTGACCCGCGCCCGCGAGGCCGCCCGCCGCAACGTGGTCTGAGCCAGGGGCGGTTCTGCCGCACGCACCCCTGGCTCTGCCGGAAGTATCGACCGGGTCGCCACCGAGGTGGCGCCACGGGAATGGTCAGGCGGCGGGCACCCGGTCGGGTGCGGGGGTGCCGGCGGGACGGCGCAGGACGAGCAGGGCAACCAGGAAGGCCGTGATCAGTAGGCCCGCCGAGGTGGCGAAGGCGAGCCGGTAGCCGCCGGTCAGTGCGGCCGCCTGGTCGGCGCCGGCGGTCAGCAGGCGGTCGGTGCGGGTGGCGGCCAGTGTGGAGAGCACCGCCACGCCGAGGGCCATGCCGACCTGCTGGGTGGTGTTGAACAGGCCGGAGGCGAGGCCCGCGTCGCCGTCCTCGGCGCCGGACATGCCCAGGGTGGCCAGCGCCGGCAGGACCAGGCCGCCACCGGAGATCAGGAGCATCACCGGCAGCAGGTCGGTGACGTACGACGCCTGGACCGGGATGCGGGTGAGCAGCGCCATGGCCGCGATCAGCAGCAGGAGCCCGGCGCGCAGCACGGTGCGGGCGCCGAACCGGGCACTGAGCGGGGCGGAGACGAACAGCGAGACCACCCCGATGCCGACGGCGGCGGGGAGCATGGCGAGGCCGGTTTCCAGGGCGCCGTACCCGAGCACCTTCTGCATGTGGAGCGCGACCAGCACCTGGAAGGCGAACATCGCGGACAGCGACAGCATCTGGGCCAGGTTGGCGCCGGTGACGTCGCGGGACCGGAAGATCCGCAGTGGCATGAGCGGCTCGCGGGCGGTGACCTGCCGCCCGACGAACCCGGCGAGCAGGGCGACCGCGACGGTTCCGGTGAGCCAGGCGTACGGGCCGGTCGTGACGATCGTGTAGATGCCCAGCATCAGCCCGGAGGTGACCAGCACTGCGCCGAGGACGTCGGTGTTCGGCGACCATCCCGTACCCCGGTCGGCGGGTAGGGCGACCAGCGCCAGCGCGATGGCGGCGACCCCGATCGGCACGTTGATGAAGAAGATCCACGGCCAGCTCAGCGCGTCGGTGAGCACCCCGCCGAGCACCTGCCCGATGGACGCGCCGGCCGCCCCGGTGAAGCTGAAGACCGCGATCGCCTTCCCGCGTTCGGCCGGGTCGGTGAAGAGCGTGACCAGGATGCCGAGCACCACCGCCGAGGCCAGCGCGCTGCCGACGCCCTGCAGGAACCGGGCGGCGATCAGCAGGCCGGGCCCGGTGGCGAGGCCGGCGAGGAGGGACGCTCCGGTGAAGACGGCGTTCCCGGCGAGGAACATCCGGCGGCGGCCGAGCAGGTCGCCGAGCCGGCCGGCGAGCAGCAGCAGCCCGCCGAACGGGATCAGGTAGGCGTTGACCATCCAGCTGAGCCCGGCGGCGGTGAAGCCGACGTCCGCCTGGATCGCGGGCATCGCCACGGTGACGATGCTGCCGTCGAGGACGGTCATCAGGCCGGTGGCGGAGAGAACGGCGAGCGCGGTCCAGCGTTTCGGGTACGACATGGGGGGTTCCTCCCGTCGAGGTCGACGGAAGGAACGCTAGCAGATAGTTCCGTTACGGACTATCTCTTTCGGCTCTAATTTGCGCGCTCCCGCGGGCGGCGGGCCGACTGGGCGCCCTCGGCGGGGGCGGCCAGATGCTCGGTGGCCAGCCGGTTCAGGGCGCGGACCAGCACCGCGCGCTCGTCGTCGGGCAGCGAACCCAGCGCGTCGCGGTGCACGCCGTCGACGATCCTCTGGCTGCGCTCGGCGATCTCCGCGCCGGCGGCGGTGACCGCGATGATCCGGGCCCGGCGGTCGGTGCTGGACGGGCGCCGTTCCGCGTACCCCGCCTTCTCCAGCGCGTCGACCGTGGCCACCATCGTGGTCTTGTCCATGTCACCCAGCTCGGCCAACTGGATCTGGGTGCGCTCCTGCTCCAGCGCGTGGACCAGCACACAATGCATCCGCGCGGTCAGACCGATCTCGCCGAGCCCCGCCGCCATCCGGGTACGCAGCACGTGGCTGGTGTGGTCGAGCAGGAAGGACAGGTCGGACTCGGTGCGGGTGGGCGCCATCGCGGTCATGCGACAAGCGTAGCCCGGGATAGTTTCGCGCTGGACGATCCGCGACCGATCGGAAAGGCCCCGCACACCCGGGTCGAGGGCCGTGCCGTCATCGCACTGACCGCCCACGGCAGCACCCCGGGAGCGCTGACTGTCTGAGAAGTGGCGAGCGCACGGATGACAAGCTTTGTGATGTGGCGCACCGGCTGATTCTGATCAACGGGCTTCCCGGCTCGGGCAAGAGCACCCTGGCCGGGCGCCTGGCGCCCGCGCTGCGCGTACCCCTGATCGGAAAAGACCTGGTGAAAGAGGCTCTGGCCGCAGCCGCGCCGGGTGTTCCGCCGAAGGCGGTGGGCCGGGTCGCCGCGCAGGTGATGTGGGAGCTGGCGGCCGCCACGCCGGGTGTGGTGATCCTGGAGAGCTGGTGGTTCCGCCCGCGCGACATCGGTTTCGTCACCGAGGGCATCGCCCGTTCGGGTGCTCGTGCGACCGTGGAGGTCTGGTGCGACGTGCCCGCCGAGGTGGCCCTGGAGCGCTACCGCGGCCGGCGGCGCGACGCCCTGTACGAGGACGACGAGCGGCTGCGTGACGACTGGCCGCGGTGGGCCGTGGAGGCGTCGCCGCTCGCCGTCGGCCCGGTCGTCACCGTCGAGACCGACCGCCCGGTGATCGCCACCCGGCTGATCCAGGCGATCAGCGAGGCCATCGGCGGGGTCTAGCCGATGGCAGGAAAGGTGGGATCCGCGTCGTTGCGGCCATGAGGCGCGACCGCGAGGGTAGCGGGCGCAACCGTGGCCCAGGCGGTGCAGTTGGGCATCGAGTACGACCCGCATCCGCCCTACCGGGCCGGTTCGCCGCGCACGGCCCCGCCGGAGGTGGTAGCGGTGGTGCGGGGAGTTCGTGACTCCATCCTGAACCAGGTTCATCGAGAGGCGTGCTGTCCGTGTACGAGCTGCTCACGAAGATCGTCCGTCTGCGTGTGGAGGGCGCCGAGCACGTGCCGCCGAGCGGTCCGCTGCTGCTGGCGTCGAATCACCTGTCGGTCACCGACTCGACGTTCCTGCCGATGGCGCTGGCCCGCAAGGTGATCTTCATGGCGAAGGCGGAGTACTTCAGCGGGCAGGGGCCGGGCGGGCGGCTGGTCTCCTGGTTCATGTCCCGGGACGGGCAGGTCGCGGTGGACCGCGACGACACCCGGGCGGCGGTACGGTCGCTCGACGCGTGCCTCGGCGTGCTGCTGCGCGGTGAGGCGTTCGGGATCTACCCGGAGGGGACGCGTTCGCCGGACGGGCGGCTCTACCGCGGCCGTACCGGGGTGGCGTGGCTGGCACTCAAGTCGGGTGCGCCGGTGGTGCCGGTGGCGATGTCCGGCACCGACCGGGTGCTGCCGCCGGGCCGGGTCGTCCCGCGGCCGGCCCGGGTGTCGGTGGTCTTCGGCAAACCGGTCCAGTTGTCCGCGATCGCCTCCGACCCGGAGAGCGCCCAGGAGCGGCGGGCCGCCACCGACATGGTCATGGCGGCGATCGCGGAACTGTCCGGTCAGGACTACGTGCCCCGCTACGCCCGCTAGTCGAGCATGGCCTTCGCGTAGGCGGCCACGTCGACCGGGGCGCGGGACGGGCCGAGCAGGGCGTCGGTGAGCGGTTGCAGGTCGTCGACCGTGAGGCCGGCGTCCCGCTGGCCCCGGTACGGGTCCTGGGGGCCGCCGCCGGGCACGGTCGTCGCCGGGACCCAGTGCCGCAGCACCCGGTCGACCAGCGCCTGCGCCGAGGCGCCCGCGAGATCCGCCGGGTCGGCGAAGGTGAACCCGTTGCCGCAGCGGCGCTGCTGCTCCAGGTAGCGGTCCTCCCAGAAACGCAGGGTCCAGCCGGGCCAGCGGTCGGCGAACCGTTCGGTCAGCCCGTACACCGGTTCGGTCGACCACACCCCGGCCGTCCGGGCCGCCGGGTCGAGGTGCAGACCGCTGCGCGGCACCCGGGGCAGGGTGGTCACCCGGGGCAGTTCGAAGAGCTGGTCGAGCAGGGCCGGGCCGATCGACCACGGGGCCTCGGCGTTGTAGTCCAGGCCGTACGCCGTGGTGCCGACCGTGATCACGTGGTGCAGGACCAGTTCCTCCTCGGGACCGGGCTTGTGCCACTTGAACAGCGCCGTGTTGTCCCACGGCTGCCGTCCGAGCACCGCCCGGTCCAGCCCGAGCGCGTCGGTCACGTCGGCGATCCCGTTGTACGCCCACCGGATCGTCCAGCCCGGCCACGTCCGCCGGCACCCGTCCAGCAGCGCGAGCCGCTGGTGGTAGTCGACGTCCAGGAAGAACAGCAGTTCCTGGGCGTCCAGGTCGATCAGGGCGCCGGCCTCGCAGACGCTCTCGGTCTGCCATTGCGCCGGGTCGTCCCATGCGGGCATGGCGCCGAAGACGGCCAGCGCCGGTTCCGGGCCCAGCGCAAGGTACGCGTCGAGGCTGTAGCCGATGCTGTCGCTGCCGCAATGCGTCCACGCGCCGTCCATGCGGATCGCCACGTTCGCCCGTGATCCCATGCGCGGATCATATTAATGATCTTCCGGGTGCGTGTCGGGGGTATCACCCCCGGTGGTGGTCAACCGTCAGAATTCATAATCCTCCAGGAGGAAGTGACGATTTTGCATCCCGTGTTAGCGTGCGACTCCGGTCAGTGAGACCGGGATTCCGGCGGGGGGAATCGATGGCGGATCGTCGTGGGTTCATCCGGGCCGGTGGGCTCTTCGCCACCGGTGTCGCGGTCGCGGGCGTCGCGGCCGAACCGGTGCTGGCCTCCACACCCGATCCGGGTCTTCCGCTGCTCGGCTGGCATGCCGCCCTGGCGAACCGGCACTACGAACCCGCGGTGGTCGCGGTGATCGGATCGTCCAGCTCGGAGGGCGTCGGTTCATCGAGGTACGGGCGGGGCTACGTGCCGATGCTCGCCGACAATCTGCGTACCCGGTTCCCGGTCACCGGCGCGGCCGGTGGGGACGTCTACACGGCCGCGTGGGGCCGGCCGTCCGGGCAGTGGCCGGTGGCCCTTTCCGGTGGCGCCAGCACGTCGACCACCGGCTGGGGACTCAAGTCCGCCGGCCTGAAAGCCGCGGGGCAGACCGTGACGTACCCGTTCACCGGAACGAGTGTCCGGGTGTGGCACTCCGTTTTCCCCGGTGGCGGCACGTTCACCGTGGCGATCGACGGTGTCACCCTGGCGACGGTCGGCGCCCACGGCCCGGCGACGGACCGCGACGCCACCTGGAGCTCACCCCGCCTCGAACCCGGCCGGCACACGATCGTGGTGACGTGCGTCACGCCGGACGTGTACGTGCACGGCTTCGCCGTCTTCCACGGCGACGAGGACCGGGGCGTCCACGTCTACAACGGCGGCCACGGTGGGCTGACCAGCGGCGACTTCGCCGAGAGTGCCGCCGGGTGGGCGCCGCGGCTGCGAACCATCCGGCCGCACCTGGTGATCCTCCAGTTGGGGGTCAACGACTGGCGGACCCGGGTGCCGGCCGCCACCATCGGACGGCATCTGAAGGCGATCATCGCGACGGTCCGGTCGCACACCGACACCTCTCCGTCGTTCGTGGTCTACGGCTCGCCGCGGGTCTCCGCCGGCCGGTCCGTGCAGGACTTCGCCAGGGTGAGCCGGGCCTGGCAGGACGTCGCGGCCGACGACGACGGCGGGCCGGGCGGGGGCAGCGCGGTCGCCTACTTCGACCTGGCGGCCCGGCAGCCGGCGCCGTCGGCCGACAACGGCCTCGGCCTCTACTGCGAGGATCTGGTGCACATGACCGACAAGGGCGCCGCCTTCACCGCCGACGCGCTCGCCTCCTTCCTGAGCCCCTAGGACCTGTATCAAAGTCGGTTACAGCCATTCGTTGATCGCGGCGATGGTCACGGTGGCTTCGTAGCGGACGGCGAGTTTGTCGTACCGAGTAGCGACGGCGCGGTTGCGTTTGAGCCTGTTGATGCCGCATTCAAGGAGTAAGCCGCAAGACTGATGTACATGTACAAACTTCTCCAGCGACTCCGATACTGGGCATCGATGGCCTGCTCGCTTTGGTTGAGGCGGCGCGGCGTCTACGGGCGGGTGATGCTGGTGAATGCGCTGGTCAGGGAGGTGGGCCGCAGTGGAACGTTTTGAAGCAGTCGTGCCCCCCAATCCGGTCTGATGACGGAAACACCGGTTCCGGGCTGGGAGATGTTTCCGGTGGGCAGCCGGTCGGCGGTGGTGCGGGCGCTGTGCGTGATGGTGGAACGGACGGCAATGATGGCCGGGAGCGTGTCCGGTGACGACGGCGATCGGGGCGTCGTGGCCGTTGGGAAAGGTGACGTCGCGGCATCGTGATCGGTTGGCGGTGGTGTATGTGCGCCAGTCCACGCCGCAGCAGGTGATCGATCATGGCGAGTCGACGCGGTTGCAATACGGGTTGACTGCGCGGGCGGTGGAGCTGGGGTGGACGCCGTCGCGGGTGCTGGTCATCGACGAGGATCTGGGGCATTCGGCGTCTGGGTTGGACGCGCGGCCGGGGTTCGCCCGGCTGGTCTCCGAGGTCGGGCTGGACCATGTGGGCTTGGTCCTCGGGGTCGAGATGTCCCGGCTGGCGCGCAGCGGCCGGGAGTGGCATCAGCTGCTGGAGCTGTGTGCTTTGTCTTCGACGTTGCTGGCTGATCCACAGGGGGTTTACGACCCGACGGACCACAACGACCGGCTGCTGCTGGGGTTGAAAGGCACGATCAGCGAAGCCGAGTTGTGGCTGATCAAGCAGCGGATGTGGTCTGGGCGGATCGCCAAGGCGCAGCGCGGTGAGCTGGCGGTTCCGCTGCCAGTTGGCTATGTGCGCCGTCCGGGCGGTGAGGTGGTGTTCGACCCCGATGAGCAGGTCCGAGCCGTGGTGCGACTGGTGTTCGACCTGTTCGACCGCATGGGCACGGTCAACGGTGTGCTGCGATATCTGGCGGACAACGGCATCCAGATCGGCGTGCGGCTCCGAGAGGGACCTGACCGCGGTGAGCTGTCGTGGCGGCGACCCAGCCCTGTGTGCGTGCAGAACATGCTGCGGAATCCGGCCTACGCTGGGGTCTACGTCTACGGCCGCAGCCGGTTCGACCCCCGCCGTCGCCAGCCCGGCCGGCCACACACCGGGCGGGTTCGGCAGGGCCGCGCCGACTGGCAGGTCTGGCTCCCGGACCGGCTACCGGCCTATGTGAGCTTGGATCGCTACGAACAGAACCTGCAGCGTATGGAGAACAACCGGGCACGAGCCGAGAGCATGGGCGCCGTTCGTGACGGGCCGGCGATGCTGGCCGGCCTGGTCTTCTGCGGACGCTGCCACGCCCGGATGACGGTGCGCTACCAGCGCGGCCCCGGTGGCCGGCTGCACCCGGGCTACGTCTGTTCCCGGGACAAGACCGACTACGGCGGTGCTGCATGTCAGCAACTGGCCGGTGGGTGCGTCGATGTCCACGTGCGGGATCTTCTGCTGGCCGCGCTCGCTCCGGCTGCGCTGGAGGTGTCCCTGGCCGCGGCCGAACAGATCACCGCTTGTCGTGCCGAGGTTGAGCGCATCTGGATTCAACGCCTGGAACGTGCCGACTACACGGCCGACCGGGCCCGGCGCCAGTATCAGCTGGCCGAGCCGGAGAACCGTCTGGTCGTGCGCCAACTGGAACGCGACTGGGAACAGGCCATGGCCGAACGGCAACGCCTCGGCGAGGAACACGACCGGTTCCTCGCCACTCGGCCCCGGCTACTGACCGACGCCGAACGCGCCCACATCCGCGCGGTCGCCGCGGACATCCCGGGCCTCTGGCACGCGGACAGCACCACCGACATCGACCGCAAGCAGCTCGTCCGCTGCCTGATCGAACGTGTCGAGCTGACCGTGCAGGGCGACAGCGAACGCGTGCATGCCCGTGTCACCTGGTCCGGTGGACACCGCAGCGACACCGAGTTGATCCGTCCAGTGGCCAGGCTGACCCAACTCAGTTACTACCGGCGGCTGACCGACCGGATCAGGCAACTGGCCGCGGCCGGCAACAGCCCCGCCCAGATCGCCGAGCAGCTCAACACCGAGGGACTACGACCACCCAAACGCCGTGACCGATTCGGCCCGCAAGGCGTCCGTGACCTCATGCACGACCTCGGCATCGCCACACCCGGACCATCGCGTCCCCGCCCCGCGATCCAGCCCGACCTGCCGCCGAACCAGTGGTGGCGGGCCGATCTGGCCCGCCACCTCGGCATGCCCGACATCACCCTCTACAACTGGATCACCCGCGGCTGGGTCACCGCCCACCAACACCCCGACCCACCCCACCGCTGGATCGTGCACGCCGACCCCGCAGAGATCGACCGCCTCCGAGCCCTGCGTCACCGACCCCGACGCACCGGCCCCACCCAACGACCACCAGTTCAGGAAGGACGAAACGACAATGCCCAGCCGCAGGTTTGACAGCACCGCGGCTTGCTCATCTCCACGGCATGCCGCTGCTTGTACCGCTCAGGGTCGAAGGCCGGTGGCCGGCCGCCCTTCGACCCGAGCTTGCGCCGGTTGGCGTCCTGATCGGCCTTGGACGGGATGGTCGCCTTGATCCCGCGCCGGCGCAGGTAACGACGGGTGCCCTTGCTCGTGTACGCCTTGTCGGCCAGGACCCGGTCCGGGCGGGTCCGGGGCCGTCCACCGCCGGGCCGGGGCACCCGGATCCCCTCGATCACCGCGATGAACTGCGGGTTGTCCCCACGCTGACCGGCGGTCAGCACGATAGACAACGGCTTCTGTCCCTGCTCACAGCCCAGGTGCACCTTCGTGGTCAGCCCGCCCCGGGAACGCCCCAGAGCATGATCGGCCGGCTCGGCCCGGCGACCACCGGGCGGCTCGGTCTGAAGATCCCCCTTTTACGCGCACCAGCAGCGTGCTGATGCGCCCGGGCGACCGTCGAGTCCACCGACACGTCCCAAACAATCCGGCCAGCAGCATCGGCGACCGCCTGCAACGCGGTCAGGATCCGCGCCCAGGTCCCGTCACGCTGCCACCGGCGAAACAGCGCATGCACCGCCGACCAGGACCCATACACCCCGGGTATGTCCCGCCACGGGGCACCGACCCGGATCCGCCACCGGATCCCATCGATAAGCTGCCGTTTCGTCCACTGCGACGGCCGACCCGGCCTGCGACCGGCAGGCAGCAACGGCTCCAACGCCGCCCACTGCGCCTCGGTCAGGTCGAACCGCCGCGTCACCGCTAAGGTGTCCACGAGGTCTCCGGTGGTCTCCGGTTCTGCTTGGTCGCTAAACCGTCTACCGGAGACCTCACTGTCTATCGATCAACGACGCGCGTGATCCTCTCCACCCACCACCACCGACTTCGATACACGGCCTAGCCGTTCCCGGCCTTGCGGGCCCGGAAGGCGATCATGTTGACCCGGTTGCCGCAGCGCACCGAGCAGAACCGCTTGGAGCCGTTGCGGGACAGGTCGAGGAACAGGCCGGTGCAGTCGGGGGCCTCGCAGACCCGTAGGCGGCCGGTCTCGTTCATCCGGATCACGTCGATCAGGGCGAGGGCCGCCTCGACCCGGATCCGCTCGGCCAGCGGGGCGTCCGGCTCGGTGGCGTGGATGTGCCAGTCCGAGCCGTCGTGCCGGGTCAGGTACGGCAGCGCCCGGGCCTCGCGGAGCATCCGGTTCACCGCCTCGACCGCGGCGTCCCGGTCCAGCGTCCACACCGAACGCAGCGCCTCCCGCGCGGCCCGGACCGCCTCCAGCTCGGCCTGATCGTGGTCGATGCGCCCGGAGTAGACGTAGTGCCGGAGCATCTCGCGCAGCTGGTCGACGGTGGCGAGCTCGTCCTCGCCGGTGCGGGAGGCGCCGGGCGCGGTGTTGACGAGCGCCACCACGAACTCCAGCGCCTCCTCGGTGTCAGGGGCGAAAAGCAATTTGACTCCTTATCAGGCGCCGCCTAGCGTCAGGGTCGTAACAACCATAGCCCATGACAAGGGGATCGCCGTGAAGCTGCCGTCGCAGACCATCGGGCTGGCCGCCGCGGTCACCTCGGCCGCCACCTTCGGCACCTCCGGCGCGTTCATCAAACCGCTGCTGGAGGCCGGGTGGTCACCGGCCGCCGCGGTCACCGCCCGGGCGCTCACCGCGAGTCTCCTGCTGCTGCCGTTCGTGCTGTTCGCGCTGCGCGGGCGCTGGGACGCGCTGTGGCGGGGCCGCCGGCGGGTGCTCGGCATGGGCGTCATCGCCGTCGCGTTCACCCAGCTCACCTACTTCGCGGCGATCCGCCGCATCCCGGTCTCCGCGGCACTGCTCATCGAATACCTGGCGCCGCTGCTGCTGGTCATCTGGGTCGCGCTGACCACCCGCCGCCTGCCCCGCCCGGCCGTGCTGCTCGGCTCGGTGCTCGCGATCGGCGGCCTCGTCCTGGTCATCGGCCCCGGCGCGCTCGAAGCCGTCGACCCGCTCGGCGTCGCGCTGGCGTTCGCGGCCGCCGTCGGATGCGCGGTCTACTTCGTGGTCGCCGCCCGGCCCGCCGACGGCCTCCCACCGGTCGCGCTCGCCGGCACCGGGCTCCTGCTGGGCGGTCTCACCCTGGCCCTGGCCGGTCTCGCCGGACTCGTCCCGATGGCGGCCACCACCGGCGACGTGCCGCTGCTCGGGTCGCCGGTCCCGTGGTGGGTGCCGCTCACGGTGGTCGCCGTCTTCGGCACGGCCATCGCGTACGCTTCGGGGATCTTCGGCTCCAGCCGGCTCGGCTCCCGCCTGGCCTCGTTCGTCGGCCTCCTCGAGGTGGTCTTCGCCTCGATCCTCGCCTGGATCGTCGTCGGCGAACAGCTCACCACGCTCCAGATGGCCGGCGGTGTCCTCATCCTGGCCGGCATCGCCGCCATCCCGGCCGAGCCCCCGGCCCCCGCCGCCGAACCCGCTCCTATGGTGTCCGCGCGAGCTGAGTGACCAGGAAGTCGAGGCGTTCCTCCTGCCAGGCCGCGGGGATGCGGCCTGAGCCGGAGAGGACCGTGATGCCGTGCAGCGCGCTCCAGACGACCTCGGCGACCAGTTCGCGTCGCTTGTTGCCCGGGTCGAAGCAGGCGACGAACTCGTCGAAGCACGCCCGTAGCGATGCCGGGGTCTCGGCGCTCGCGAATTTCAGGTTCGTGGGCAGGACGAACATGGCCTGGTAGAGGGCGGGCCGCTCGGTCGCGAACCGCAGGTAGGCGTCGCAGACGGCCCGCAGCGCCCGCCCGGCTTCCGGGGTGGCCTGCCGTGCGCCGCGCAGCTCGGCGGCGAGTTCGGCGAAGCCGTCCAGGGCGACGGCCGCCACGATGGCGTCCTTGCCGTTGAAGTGGCTGTAGAGCACCGGCTGGCTGTACTCCACCCGCTCCGCCAGCCGTCGTGTCGTCACGGCCTCCCAGCCTTCGGCCTCGGCCAGTTCACGTGCGGATCTGATGATCATCTGATGGCGATGGGCGCGTTCGCGTTCACGGCGCTCGCTGGCGGGAGACATGGCCGAATCCTAGCAGTGCTAGACATCCTTGCATCGACAGAATATCGTCGCTACAAGTTCTAGCGCCGCTAGATTCTGTCCGGAGGTATCCATGCTCATCACCGTCGCCGAGACGCTCACCGCCATCATCGGAGTCCTGGTCGTCCTCATGGGGGTGAACGGGCTTCTCAGGCCACAGGCCGCTTCCGGGTTCGGCATCCCCGGCACGCCGACCGACGACCGAACCTTTCAGGCGTGGCTGGCCGTCAAGGCCGCCCGCGACATCGGCCTGGGGCTCATCATCCTCATCCTGGTGGCCGGGGCGGCGCCCCACCTGCTCGGCTGGTCCCTGCTGGCCGCCGCCGGCATACCCGTCGGCGACACCCTGATCGTGCTGCGCAGCGGCGGGCCCAAGGCGACCGCCTACGGCGTCCACGCCGCCACCGCCGCGGTGATGGCGGCGATCAGCTTGCTGCTCCTCCTGGGGTGAGGAGATGAAAACCTCGAGATCACCCCGATCGGTACGGTCCACAGCCACCGGACCGACGTTCAGCACACCGACCACTGGGGCGCCGTCCGTAGCGCCATCGTCGTCGACGAGCGCTTCGGCGGCGCCTGCATGCAGGGGGCTGGAGGGCTTCTCCCACGTCGAGGTCCTCTTCGCCTCCGATGAACCCGGCTGCGCCGGGCGGCCCCGGGCCGGAAAGCGTTGGCCTTTCCCGCCTGTGTAGACCAACATGCGCGCATGGATGCCTACCTGGACACCGAGCGCCTGACCTTGCGCCGCTTCACCACTGACGACGCGGAGCTGTTGATCGAACTGGACAGCGACCCGGCGGTCATGCGCTATCTGACCGGCGGCGAGCCGACCGCACCGGAGCACTACCGCGAGCGCGGTCTGCGGAACATTCTCGCCGGCTACGAGAGGTGGGACGGCAACTTCGGGCTGTTCGCGGCGTACGACAAGGACCGCGGTGCCTTCGTCGGGTGGTTCCTTCTGTGTCCCGAGGAAGAAGGCCCGCTGGATGAGGTCGAACTCGGCTACCGGCTGCGCCAGGCGGAGTGGGGCAAGGGGTACGCCACCGAGGGCTCAAGGGCATTGCTGGCCAAGGGGTTCACGGAGCTTGGCGTGCACCTGGTCTGGGCCGCGACGATGTCCCTGAACGATGGTTCCCGCAAGGTGATGGAGAAGGTCGGGATGACGATGACGGGCACCCTCGACACTCCTCCCGATATGCAGATGGTCGAGGGTGCCGAGTACGGGGGTGTGCGGTACGAGATCACCAAAAAGCAGTGGGAACAGCGCTGATCTGGTGAAGCGGCTGATGCTGCGATGTCGCCGATCAGGCGGGCGGCGCCGCCTCCCCGCACGTGTCGGCGCCGGCGAGCCGCATGACGACGGTGGGCACGCCTGAGGTGCGGGCCCACCGTCGTACCGTGGACGGGTTTCAGGCGCCGTTGACCTCGGCGAGATAGGCGGCGGCCTTTTCCGGGTCGACGAACCAGTTGAGCAGGTCGTTCGGGTCGTTGAAGCCGGCCGCGAAGCGGCGGGCGATCTCCTCGTTCTGCGAGGACGCGCCGAGCAACTGCTGCACGTGCGGCGGGAGCGGCTGGAGCATGGCGTTGGTCCAGCCGGTCACCGCCTGGCCGTGCGCGGTCCAGAACGCCTCGAACGTGTCGGTCATCCACTGCTCGTCGAACGGCTGGTCACCACGGGCCAGGACGGCCCGCAGGTAGTGGTTCGCGGCCTTGGCCGCCGTGTTGCTGCCCTGGCCGGTGATCGGGTCGTTGGCGATGACCACGTCGGCGAGGCCGAGCACCTTGCCGCCGCCGGGCAGGTGGCCGACCGGATGGCGGACGGTCGGCGTGTAGCGGCCGTGCAGGGTGGCCTTGTCGTCGGTGAGCCGCACGTTCGCGGCCCGCGCGGCGACCCAGGGCAGGTATTCGCGGATCAGCTCGAGGGTGATCGCCAGGTGCTCCTCGGGCACCATCCGGCCGGTGTGACCGGCCCAGCGGTCCAGCGGGCCGCCCGGGATCGCCTCCCAGAAGAGGATGTCGCACGGACCGGTGTGGGTCAGGGCGGGGATCACGAACAGCTCGCCGAGGCCGGGCAGGGCGTGGAAGCCGACGTGCGGCTCCGGCCACTCCGGGTCCGGCTCCAGACCGTGGACGTACGCGACGGCGAGGCCCCGCTGCGGCGCGGTGTACGGCGAGCGGGCCGGGTCCCGGTCGAACATCGCGACCAGGTCACCCTTGCCCGCCGCGACCACGGTCAGGTCGTACCGGCCGAGCTGGGTGATCGCGTCGAGGTCCTGGGTGGTGACCGCGTTGTAGATCACCTCGACGCCGCGCTCCTCGGCGTCCTCCAGCCAGCGGGCCATCTTGATCCGCTGGTCGGTGGACTGGGCCGGGCGCTCCAGCGGTGCGTTGAAGGCCAGCGCCAACTGACCCTTCTCGACGGAGAGCTGGGGGCGCAGGCCGTGGATCGGCGGCGTCCGGTCCTCCCAGTGGTTCAGCCCGTACGCCCGCTCGGTGTTCAGCGACAGGTCGAACATCGCCTGGGTGGAGGTGGGCCAGCCGGTCCGGATCTCCTCCGGCGTGCGCGCCGACATGAGGGTGACCTCGTAGCCCTCGGCCCGCAGCCCGAGAGCGAGTTGGAGTCCGGCCTGACCGGCCCCGACAATCAGGATCTTGCGCATGTTGTTGTCTCCTGTAGAGCTAACTGACGTTCGGTCGCGTGGTCCACCACGGTCAGCAACGCGCGCGCGACGTTGCGCGGATCGCGGACGTCGGCGGCGATCAGCGGGATGTGCGGAGGCAGGGTCAGCGCCTCCCGTACCGCGGAGAGCTCGTGGGTCAGAACCCCGTGGAACGGGTTGACACAGACGATCCAGGGCACCGTCGCGTCGTTCTCGAAGTAGTTGACCGCGGCGAACGAGTTCTCCAGATTGTTGGTGTCGACCAGGACCAGAGCACCGACCGCACCCCGGACCAGGTCGTCCCACATCGGCCAGAACCGGGGCTGGCCCGGCGTGCCGAACAGGTACAGCACGAGGGAGTCGTCGATGGTCACCCGGCCGAAATCCATCGCGACCGTGGTGGTGACCTTGTCGATGCCCGGGTCGAGCCGGTCGATCTGGGCCGCCGCCGCGGTCATCCAGGACTCGGTGCGGATCGCCGGGATCTCCGAGATCGCCTCGACAGCGGTGGTCTTGCCGACGCCGAAGCCGCCGGCAATGACGATCTTCGCCGAGGCCAGCTTCCGGTTCAGGTTCGCCTCACGTGAGTCGGAGAAGGCCGGCACGAAGTCTCTCCAGGAGCGCTAGGTCTTGCGAGGAACGGGTGTCATGCACGACCAGCTGACCGAGTTTGAGCAGGTCGTTGATCAGCAGACGGGTCAGGCCGAGCGGCAGGCCGCAGGTCGCCGACAGCTCGGCGACCGAACACATCCGGCGGGCCTGCTCGTAGAGCGACCGGGAGGCCGGGGCCAGGCTGGCGGCGAGAGCCGGGTCGTACCGGTCGCCGGTGGAGACCAGGGTGTGGATCAACAGCGGGTTGCGGCTGCTGGTCCGACCCCGGGCGGTCATGTACGGGCGCACCTTCCAGTGCAGCCCCGGCCTTCGAGCCATCGGTGCCTCCGATCAGCGAGCCGGCGCGGGCAGGGTGTTCTGGTGCAGCGCGTGACGGGTCTCCGGGGTGAGCGCGTGACCGACGGCCTGACTGAATGTGGTCATGGCGTATCCCAGTTGGCCGATCTGGGTCTGCGGCTGGGCGGAGACCAGCAGCGCCGCCACGAACTCGCCGGACGGGTCATCGATGCGCAGGAAGGCCAGATGGCCGTGCGGGTAGCGGATGCTCAGGTTCTCCGGGGCGCCGAGCTGCAGGAGGCCGCCGAGTTGGCCGGTGATCCCGAGGAATCCGGCGGCGAGCGCGGCGACGCTCTCGGTGTGCTCACGGCTCAGGTGGCCGGACGAGGCGAGTTGCAGGCCGTCGGCGGAGACCAGGACGACCGCGGTGATCGTCGGCACCTCGCGGACGAGCTGGCCGATCAGCCAGGAGACGTCCGGTTGGCCGCCGTCGGCCCCTTCGCTGGCACCGGCGGGGGAACGGTAGTCAGTCATTGCGGTCCTTCGGTTCTTCCTTGGGGGGCGGCACTTTGCTGGGAGGCTCTGGCCCGGGCCGCGTCCACACCGGCGTTGAAGTCGGCGGCGTCGTCGTGCCAGGTGGTCTGGTGCCGCTGGGCCGGAACCGGGAGCGGCAGCGGGCCGGTGCCGCGGACACTGGCCGGAATACGGCGAGGCATCGGCCCCTGCACCGTCGGGAGAACCATCGTCACGTCGTTCTGATGGTTGGCCGCGGCCACGGCCACGGGCTCGGGCTCGGGCACCGGGTCATGCCGCGGCGCCTCGCAGAGCAGGTCCGCGCCGATCAGCAGCATCGCGGTCGTGCCCCGCGGCTGCCGGGGCACCAGGCGCACCCGCAGCGACCCGTGGCGATGGGTGAGCACGGCGGCCACGGTGAGGCCCAGATGCCCCGGATGCAGCTCACTGGCGGCGGGCTCGGACGGGTCCGACAGCAGCCGCTCGATCCACGGCAGATGCGCCGGGTTGAGTCCGATCCCGACGTCCTCGACGCGGATCACCACGTCGCCGTCACCGGTCAGGTGCGCGGAGATGGTGACCGGCTCGGTCGGCGGAGAATAGCGGTCGGCGTTGTCGATCAGCTCGGTCAGGATCCGGATCACGTCGTCGGCCGCGGCCGCCGCCACCGCGAGGTCGGCGATCGGGCCGAAGTGCAGGCGCTCGTAGTGCTCGACGGCCGCGCCGGCCGCGTGTGTGACGTCGTACAGCGAGGTGATCTGCTGATCCGGGTCGTCGAGCGGCTCGCCGGTGAGCACCCGCAGGTTCTCGGCGAGGCGGCGGACCCGGGTGACGGAATGATCGATCCGGAACAGGACCTGGCGCCGCTCGGCGTCCTGCTCGCGGAACTCGGCTTCGCCGATGTGGTGAACGGCCTCCCAGGTGAGGGTGAGGAGGCGGAGCGCGAACTCGCCGGCGATCGGACGCCACGGGTCCGGCTTCTCCGCCGGCGCCGGTTCCTTCTCCGGTACGGCTTCCGGCGCGACGAGGGGTTCGCTCTGCTCGGGCCGCCGCCGGCGTGACCAGCTCAGCCAGCGACCTGCTCCGGGCATCGATTACTCCCCAATCAGCCTTCTGTCCCACCGAGGCGGAACAAGATCACCGGCACGGCGTCTGTACCGTACCCGCCCGATTGTCCGGATGGCTATTGGCGGTATCTCACACACTTTCGACGCGGTCGGTTGAACTCCACCGACCCGACCGTTAGCGCCCGCGGCGCGCCGCGTCGTACGCGATGAGTCTGATTCGAGGCGTCGGCAGGCCCCTCGATCCGGGTATCACGGCTTGGCCGGTCATCGATACCGGCGCTGTGGCCTGCCTGACCCGCTGACCACTCCGCAGACCACGGGAAACGGCTCAGGTAGGTCGGCGTCGGCGCCTTCGACCGCTCAACTCCCGATGCCCGGCCCGGCTGTTGTGGCCGGGCCACCACCGGCATGCCCGTCAATACCGGTGCCCCGGTCCGGCCGGCCCTCTGCGACGCTGAGCGACCGGCCACGCGGGACCCGTTCCCGTTCAACCGGGATGCCGCCGCAGGGTTACGCGGTCACCCCCGACCGTGAGGACTACCGGGTGTCGCTGGAAACCGTCTGGGCGCCGCAGATCGACGACGCGCTGCGCACCGACGCGTCTCCGAAGCTCGCCATGGAGAAATCCGGCTGTTCGCCCGACGTCCACCCAGCGGCAGATCAGTGCCCGTGACCTTGCCAGACTTGTCTCCTGCGACCCCGAGTCTGGGTCAGCCTTCATCGCAGCGCAGTGTGCGCACTTGGCGCATCATCGCGACAGCGTCATCGCTGGCGTCAACATCTGGCTCGCCGCAATTCAGAAGGCCACCTTGGCCGCCCGCCTCCCACGAGGTCACCACACCCCGACTGGTGGTGCCACCGCAGGTATAGCTGAACGGCACGTCGACGGTCCGGATCCAGTCGTAGCCTACGAAACGCCCCGTCCCGCCGAAGGTGACCGAGTCGCCGATGGGCAGGTGGTGCACGGTGCCGTATTCGACCAACGGCCGCAGCTTGTCCGCGTACTTGGCGGCCAGCTGCCGATAGACGTCCTCGGCCGGAACCTCGGCACCCGCCCGCACACCGGCCGTCCGGGTGTTGATCTCCGCATAGTGCTCGTCGAAGGTCATGCCCTTGGCGTTCGCCTCAAGCACCGGCGTCACGCCGGTCAGCAGGGCAGCGGCAGACCTCGTCCCGAATGTCAACTGACCCGACGTGCACGACACCGGCTTCGGCGCGGCCTCCGAGGGGGCCGCGGGAGCCGAGGGAATCGCGGGAGCCGAGGGGGCCGCGGGAGCCGAGGGGGCCGCGGGAGCTGAGCAGCCGACCAGGAGCGTCAGCGTGACAAGAGGAGACCACCGTCGTTTCATGCGTTGATGATGACGGGCTCTCGCCAGCAGACATCAAGCGGATGTGATCTCTGTCGGCTCCGCCAGAGCCCTTTCTGGCGATCCGCCTGCTGGGCGAGCCGACCCCGTCACACGGGTAGCGCGCCGATCGCGGCATGCGAATGCGTGTCAGGACTGTTGCTCGTCCAAGGACTTTCTCATTTGCTGAGTGACGACGCCATATCCCGATGTCTCGTACAGCTGGATCGCGGGGGTATTGGAGCCGAATACGTTGAGTTCCAAAGATCTCACCCCGTGCGATCGTGCGGCATCTTCGGATGCCGTGAGCAATACCCGCCCGTAGCCGGTTCCCCGGTGCTGTTCGTCGACCTCGATGAAGTACAGAAATGCGCAGTTCGGAGTGCCACGAGGGTGCGTCAGTCCCAGCCAGGCACTACCCACGGGAGTGCCATCGGGTAGAAGTCCCACCAGGAATAGCATGCCCGCCGTCGCCAACCGATCCGGCAGCAGGGCGCGGCGTGCCTCGTGTGCCAATGTCAAAGCTTCCTCGGCAGACCAGTTGCCGGCGGCGACTTGCGACGCAGCGAGGACTCGGGTGGACGCCTCGTACCACTGGTCGAACTCTGACTGCCCCATCGGGCGCACAACCAACTCAGGCATAGGCGGAATGCTCGCACAGTGGTGACCAACGCCCCTCTGAGGGATTGCCGAGACGGAAGGGTTGTTCCTCTTATATCGGCACAATAGGTACCCTCATATCGGCCGGCTGTTCTTTTTTGCTGCGGCGGCAGTGGGAACCCAGCGATTCCGCACCGCGTCGGAACACCATGCGCTGGGGATCGTGGTTGCCGGTGTGCGCGTCGGTAGTGACCGCCGCCGCTGGGGTCGGGCTGACGTGGGAGAGCAACCCGTTGACCGGCGAGCGCAGCGGGCTGTCCGTGATGCTCGACCACCGCTCGGCGCTGCCCACCTTGATCTTTCTCGGGGCGCTGCTGATGGTGCTCGGCGGTGTCGTGGCCGCCATGGTGTACCCCCGAAGGGCGTACGTGTGGGCGGCGATCGTGGGTGCCCTGACCGCGTTGGGCAATGCCGGTTGGTACGGCATCCACATTGCCGGCACGAGGGTGCACGCCCTCGGCATGGACAGCGTCGGGAACCTTGTTGATCCGGTGGCGGCAAGCCGCCCCGGCATCGGCTGGTATCTCACGGCTACCGCGCTCCTGACTACTGCCGTACTCGCGATCGGCCTCACACGCCGTGCTCGCGCGGTCTCCCGACCGGGCACTTCCGGAGCCATCCAGGCGTAGCGCGGGCGCGCGTTGTCGGCGGCAGTTGAGGAGCGGCAGCTCCAGGAGTGGTCGATCGGCTTCGCCGGATGCGCAACGAGTGCGATCCCAGGTCGAACCAGAATCCTCGGTAGCTCAAGTACTCCAACGCGGTCTCCGCGCTCCGCTGGATCATCGACGATCTGGTTGGGGAGCGAGGCTGAGCCCCTCGCTCCAGGTGGCAGATCCGTGCGTCCGCCGGCGGATGGCGTGGAGGATCGGCAAACGTTCCCATGCCGAGCCGGTCAACCTCAACGACGCGTCATTCAGGTCGCCGGCGAAATGCTTCTGATCCGCTCCAGGATGTACGTGGCCAGTTCATCCGGCGCCTGTTCGGGGATCCAGTGCGAAACGCCTTCGAGCACTTTGAAGTCGAACGGGCCTGTCACCCACCGGCTGGTCAGCTCCGCGGCACGGCGACCGATGGCGATGTCGTCGGTGCTCCAGACGTAGGTCGTCGGGACGGTGACCGCGCCGGTCCTGAGTCCGACGGAGGTGTCGAGCGGCATGGCGCGGTACCAGCGCAGCGCGGCGGCCAGGCCGTCGGGGTCGTTGATGAACCGGTCGGTGTACGCCCTCGCCAGGTCAGCACTGAGACCGGATTGCTCGAGCATTGCCACCGCGAACCGGCCGCCCCGCGACCGGATGGCAGCTTCGGGAAGCCACGGCACCTGGAAGAACCCGACGTGCCACGCCTGCAAGGACTGCCGACTGGTCAGCATGGCTTTGACCACCGCACGTGGGTGCGGTGCGGAAACGGCGGTGAGGGTATGCAGGCGATCCGGTCTCGTGGCGGCGACCATCCACGCAACCCCGCCGCCCCAGTCGTGGCCTACCAGGTGAACCCGTTCGGCCCCGGCGGCATCGACGAGAGCCACGACGTCAGCCACGAGCTCGTTGAGCCGGTAAGCCCGCCGGGACCGAGGCCGGGCCTGCGGGGTGTAACCGCGCTGGTCCGGCGCGATGACCCGGTAACCGGCCGCGAGCAGCGGCCGGGAAACGCCGATCCACGATTGCGCACTCTGCGGGAACCCGTGCAGGAGCACGACCGTCTCCGCGCCCACCGGTCCCTCGTCCGACACGTCGAACCGCATGCCGTTGCGGGAAAACACCTCCACAACATGGACGCTACCCTCTCCGGTTCCGCAACGCCGGATGCCGAGATAGCGATGACGTTCGAGCGCCCATCCGCATCACGGGCATCAGGCCTGGCGCGGAGAGTGCCGAACCCGCCAGACCGGCGCGCACTTGACGCGGCATGAGAATACGTCGGGCGAAGGGCTCAGCTTTCGGGGGCTGAAGTGCGCAACCCGACTATCCTGGGGGTCGTCGGTGCTGCCGTCCGGAATTGTCTGGCCTTCACATCTGGGACGACCCTCCGACCTCTCATTTCACCAAGGGCAACGCGGACGATCTGGTCAACGCTGGTTCGGCCATGACCAGATCGGCTATCGAGCAGCCGGCCCGGCTGGGGTGGTCTACGCTACCGTCTGCTTATCGCGGCGGCCGCGCTTGAAGGTCCCCAGCGATTAGTCCGACCCTGAACAGCACGAGGAGACACCGATGACCGACGCTGCCGGCGACGCCGCTCCCTCCGCTGACGCCGAAGCGGGATCCGAGGATCAGCCGAAGCCCTTCGAGAACCGGGCGGCACGCAGGTCCAAAGGCAAGGCGCCCGCCAACCACACCGGGGGTGCCGCAGGCCGCGTCCAGGGCCGTTCCGGCACGGTGCAGAGCCCTCGCCAGTACGGCAACCGTCGAAGCGGCTGATCTTCGGCACTCCTAGTCGCGGCCGTGCTCGGTGGTGCGGCCGCTACTCGGGGGCACCCGCGACCATTACATCCGGAATTCGCAGGGCAATCACGGCCGGTTGGATGTCCGCACGGCGGGGCCAGCCTTCGCGATGACCCTCGATGATTGATTGCCAGCCGGCGAGCGTTCTCTGCGGCAGATCAGTGCAAGGGGTTCGCCGCTGCAGGATAGTCCGGCAAATGTGCAGCAATAAGGGCTACGGGGGCTCTTGCCCTTCTCGGGCAGCGAATCGTTCCCGGCCACTACGTCGCCGGTGCCGACGGCATTGATCGCCGCATCACACGCGACGGCAACGAGACCCGCTATCCGGCTACTGGCAGAGTCGGAAATCCGAGAGTCGATACCGTGCATGCATCGGGCCGCCGACCCTCGCGGGGTCTGGCGGCCCGTACGCGCCTCGGTAAGGACAATCATGGCGAGGAAATCCGAGAAACAGCAGGTCCAAGCACCAGCCCGGTGGCCGCGTTCGGACACCGGCTGCGCCACCCTGTGCCAGCAGGCCGGCCTGTCACATGGAACGGCGTGATGAGGCGACCTACTATTTGACCTCTTTAGTGCCGCTGTACAGGGAGTAGTTGACTGCACACTTTGCAACCGACCACTGGGAACCTGCCAGGGTCAACCACGGGCCATACACCGTGACCTTGCTGCTGGGATTGGTGTCTCTCTGACAGACTGCCTTCGCGCGATACGCGTCTGTACCGGGCCTGTGCAGCGTGCACCTCACTTGCCACCCCTCTTGGTCACTTCCGCCAGACCAACGCTGGCTAGCACACTCATCGGCCGTGGCGTGGGCAGCCATCGGGGCCACGAAGGTACTCAGGGCGACAAAAGCAGCTACGGACAGCGTCCGCGCGGCGATGTGACTGGACATCTACTCTCCCCGTGAATAGGTACCTAGATCGGCGTCCATCATGGACTAGCAGCCGTAGTCGAGCAAGGGTCGCATGAGCTTCTTAATCAGCATTATGAATATTTAACATAAAATGTCCGGTTCTGTCCTCCCGGCGCCGCACCCAATGGCAGCTACCCGATGGCCTTTACCTCAACGGCGTCACCATGCAAAAGATCCGCCAGCAGAAACCCGGCCACGAAGCAGCCGAACGACGCCTCACCGACCGGTACGGCGCCCGTCCCCGCCACCTCGGCGAAGACCCAGCCGATCGGCAATGGCAGTGGAAAGACGAGGAGGAATACCTCGAACGCGCCGGACACTGCAATCGTCTGTCCGGGAAGCGACCAGGGCGCCACAGCTTTCGCAGGCCACACACGGACTCCACCCAACGAGGGACCAGCAGCCGGTGAGAACAAGCTCATGGACGAATCGGGTACCGCGTACATCGCCGGGCGAGAGCACGAAGGTGCCGACAACCTGATCACGGCCATACGCGACCTTGTCGATTGCATAGGTGCCAGGGTCGAGAAGCGGAGGATTCACATGGTGGCAGTCCAGAAGCGACCAATGCGGCCCCGCCGACAGTTCCACCAACCGGACCGGGACGCTCAGCGCGTTTCCGCACCGAGCACACCGAAAGCGCTCCACCGCGGCAGTGTGACATTCCGTCCAGACGGCGGCATCCGAAATATGAGAGGGCGGGTTTTCGGGCATCAGGCCATCTCGGGTTGTCGCCTCTCTTGACGTGCTCTCATCGGCGCGGGCGACGACTCCACCGTGTGCTCCGCCGAGGCGGGTGAATGCGTCCGCCGCCCGGATGACGGCGCGCCGCCGGTCGGCGGGATCGGTCTTCCGGACGACGTGGCCGCCGGCGATAAGCCGGGCGATGACGCTGGTGATCCCGCAGCCGTCAGTTCCGGCCCCGCCTGACGGATCGAAGGTCAGCAGGGTGTCACCGTCGCGCGCCCACCGCAGGACCGCGTCGGTGCACTCGTTGAAGGAGAGCGACACCAGTTGGGCAGCGAATTCGCTGATGATCAGGAATCAAGAAGCCACCGGTGCATGCCGGAACCTAGCGTTGTGGGTGCAACGAGTCGCACCCAGGAGGTTCACGATGCAGAAGCGAGTCCGGCAAATTCATCGATGGACGTCGATTGTCTTCACGGCCACGGTTGTCGTCACGTTCATCGCGCTCGCCCAAGAGGACCCGCTCGTCTGGGTCTCCTACACACCACTGCCACCGCTCGTACTGCTGCTTTTTACCGGCTTATACCTGTTTGTCCTGCCGTACACCAGCCGACGCGCCTCCGACAGCTCGGAGTGACCGGCGGTCTGGACTGATGGCCGCCCGGAGTTGCGGGCGGTTCGGAGTGAACGGCGGCTCGGAGTGGTGGGCGCCCGGGTCAGGCGCCTCGCTGCCGTCGCCAGGCCGCCGGCCGGGGCGGTCCGGTGGAAACCCCGCTCGTCAGCACCCGGCCACCCGTACGGATCTCCGGTCTGTCGCCCTCTGCCTTCCGCTGCCGAGCTGTTCCTGCCATTGGTGCGATCCGGTCGGCGCGCGGTGGATGCTGGCAAAGCTCCTGGCGGATCTTCCCCGCCGGGAGAGAGCACTTCTGCGTACGCCCCTCGCCCGCATCGACCGCTGGTATACCGCCCGAACCCTGCCCGATCCGAACCGCAGCGCCGACTACTGGTTCGAACGGCGCCTGATGGACCAGGAGGGCTGGGGACGGGTTCAGACGTCGATGCGGTAGGCGACGCCGGCCTTCTCGATCCGGGCCAGGTCGTCCTCGGTCAGGCCGCGGCCGGTGAACCGCTCCACCGCCACCAGGCCCTTGCCGTCCCGGTCGCCGTTTGCCGAGAAGTCCAGCCCGGCCAGGACGGGCGCCAACTCCGGCGGCCAGTCCTCGTCACCGAACGGCTCGTAGGCGGCCAGCAGCTCACCGCCCTCGGCGAACGACAGCCGGGTGACCGCGTTGACGTTCCAGTACCAACTGGCCGCCCGGCCGTTCGCCGACGCCGCCCGCAGCACGCCGGCGTTCGCGCCGCGGTAGCCGTTTTCCTCCACGAGCACCACCGCGCCGCCCGCGTCCAGCACACTCACCCACTGGCCGGAACGGCGCAGGCTGCCGATGCGTTCGGGCCGGTCCGGGTCGGCGCCGAACGCCCGCAGCGCCTGCTCGACGGTCGCTCCGGTGACCACGGTGACGGTCGCCGCGACGGTCAGGACGCTGCGGTCGATCCAGCGATAGGCGAGTTCGGGTCGCGGTGGGCGCTTCGGCGCGGGCTCGCCGCGCAGCCGGTGCCCGAGAAGATCAATCCTTTTGTGTACGTCCACAGCGGCCGGTTCCGCGCTCCACACGACGATCCGGTACCGCTCGTGGTCGGCGTCGAGGTCGTCACGCCCGCGGGCATGCACCCGGATCCGGTAGTCGCCCGGCCACGGCGGTGTCTCCCGGCGCATCCGGTCAGCACCGCGGCCGTCCGGTGACAGAACCGACGCCCGGCCCTCGGCGGCGTGCCAGTTCACCTCGACGACCTCGTCCCAGTCGAGGTCGACCTCCTCCGGGGCGTCGGCGCGCACCTCCAACTGGAGGTTCACCTGGCCGTCCGCGATCCCGGTACGGATCACCACACCGCCGTCCGCGACCGCCACCAGCCCGTTGCCGGAGAAGTCGGCGACGTCCGGGAAGTCGTGCTCCACCAGGCCGAACCGGTGCCCGGAAACGATCGCCGTCCCGTACGTTGCCCGGGGCAGCAGATATTCGGCCCGGATGCGGTCGAGGAGCGCGGACGCGTACCCCGAAGGCATGGGTGTGTCCCGCAGCAGCAGAACCGCCGCACCCAGCGCGAGCCCGACGGTGGCCGCGGCCCGGTCGACCAGCGGCGGCGCGGTCTGCGCGACGACCGCTCCGGCGACCACCACGGCAACCGCGAGGTGGGCGGCGCCGTGAGCCGCCGCGATGGCGGGTTCGTCCCCGGTGACCCCGATTCCGGCCCTCGCCGCCTTTCTGGCCGGCGCCGCCTTCTCGTCCGGTGCCGCCATTCCGGTCGGCGCCACCTCGCGGGAGAGGGCGACGATGCGGTCCACGACGCCGGGTCTGATCCGATCGAGCATGGCCGCCGCGGACACCGCCTCGCTCTGCTGGCCGAAACCGGAAACCATCCCGTAGAGCATGTTCGGCGGAAGACCGGGCAGATCGCCGGTGAGGTCCGGCGCGGCACTCCAGTCGAAGCCGTCGATGGCGAGTTCGAGGGCGCCCAGCAGCCGCTCGGCCGGAAGGTTCCCGGCCGAACGCAGCGCGACCAGGCAGGCGTTGTCGCCCGGCTCCGAGGGCCGGGACGGGCCGAGAGCGGGATCCGGGGCGAGGTGCTCCGGCGCTGCGGCGCGGCCCAGCAGCCGGGCGGGCGTGGCCGGAATCAGTCGAAGGAAGATCGGCGCCGCAGACGCGACGAAGTCACGCAGGTCCCCGGGCACGGCCGCCAGCCTATCCGAACCGATCGACGTACGTGGAAGCGGCCGGGTGCCGCCCCTGGCCGATCCGGTGACCTGCGGGTCTGGCCCTGGTGACGCCTGACAGCGGCCACCACCTGGACCTCGCCTCGCGCTTGGGTGATCCGCCAGATGGACCTAGAGTGACGGCGTGAACCGGGGGTGGACGGGCCGTGGGCCGTGGATGATCGCGGCCACCTCGGCCGGCGCCGACTGGCGGATCGTGCTGGCCGGGCTGGCGGCGGCCACCGAAGCGCCGGTGGCGGCCGTCCTGATCGGCACTACCATGCCGGACGACGATCCGGCACGGCCGTTCCTCGCCGGCGTGCTGGAGGTCGCCGAGACCGCCCGGCTGCCCCTGGAGCGGGTCCGTGACCTGGCCGAAGGGATGAGCCGATGCTACGAACTGGTGCTGGTCGCCGCCGACGTGGGCCTGCTGCTGCCGGTGGGCGGGAGCGGGTGGACGCTCGCCGACCTGGCCCTGGCGATGGGCGCGCCCGCCGTGGTGGTGACCGGGCCGGGTCCGGACGCGGCGCACCACACCAGCCTCGTCGTCGACGCGTTGCACGGGCGCAACCTGTCCGCGGCGGTCGTCACCGTCGGTGATGTCGATGAGAGCGCGCTGCCGCTCCCACCGGCTGGCCGGATCCCGGCGACCGCCCTGAAAGAGAAGCCCACGCCAGCTCCGGCCGCCGCCCCCGATCCCGGCACGCCCGGCGATTCGGACTCGGCGTCCGTCCTGTCCCGGACTCCTGATTCGACTGTTGCCACTGATCCGGACCAGCCTCGCGAACCGACTTCGGATGCGGCCGAAACGCCGAGCGAGGGCGGCCGTTTCGCCAAGGCCGCCGAATGGTTCGAGCCGATGCTGCGGGTGGCGACCCAGCCCGCCACCCCGGTGCTCGACGCCACCGGGGGCAAGCCGATCAACGGCAAGCGATTCGTCCTCGGCCTGCTCGGCGTCTTCGTGATCATGGTCCTGCTGGCGTGCGGCCTCGGCTGGTGCAGCAGCCAGCCCATCTACTCGGCGCACCTCGACCAGATCGACCAGATCGAGACGACGGCCAGGCCGTACATTCCGCATCCGTCGACCTACGTCCCGCCGTCGCGCCCCCGGCCGCCGTCGACCGCCGTCTGCCCGGAGAACGCCGGCGCGATCACCCCCACCCGCCCGGACACCGCCACCACCCAGCGGGTGAACAGAGCCTGGCAGCGCATCGAGAGGTGGCTCGCCGCGAACGCCCCGGCCAGCGCCCGCGGACCGCGGCCACCAGCCGGCGCGAAGCGGATCGACGAGTTGCAGCGCCGCATGTCGGTGGCGTTCCCGGCCGACCTGGTCGCCTCGCTGCGCCGCCACGACGGGGTAGCTCCGGAGGCCCGTTTCGACCTGCCGCCGTTCTTCTCGCCGGAGTCCCTCGACGAGATCCTCGGCGACTGGCGGTCCACCTGCACCGTCCTGGCCGGCGTCGCCGATTCCTGGCCGGCCGAGGACTGGTGGCACCGGCAGTTCGTGCCGTTCGCGTCGGCCGGCGACGGCGGCTGCCTGCTCGTCGACCAGCGGCCGGGCGGCCACGGGCGGGTGGGCGAGTTCTACCCGGAGGACGGCACCGACTTCGCCCGCTGGCCCGCCTCGGTCACCGAACTGCTGGAGGACACCGCCACCGCGCTGGAGACCGGCCGCCCCTACGACGGCCGCTACCGCCCGACTGTGGACGGCCACGGCCTACTGAACTGGGAGATCATCTGACCTACGCCGGCGAGATCTGGGCGGCCACGATCCGCCAGCCACGACCCTCCTGGTACGCCCATGTGCGCGCGTAACGCAGCCGGGCCGTGAACGGGGCGCCGCCGAAGGTGCCCGCCACCGCGCACAGGGCGAACGTCGCGCCGGTCCGGTCGACGACCAGCACCTCCAGGTCCTCCTCGGTCAGCGAGTCGACGACCGAGGAGCCGGAACGGTACGCGTCCAGGTCGTCGGACTTGCGGTAGCGGGCGCCGTCCGGCCCGATCGCGACAAGCCGGTCGTCGAGCAGTTCCTCCAGCACCGCCACGTCGCCGTCGCGTTGCGCCTGCTGGAGGCGCCGTTCCGCGTCGAGCAGCTCAGCCTCGGTCATGTTCGCTCCCTTTCGTCATGCTCAACGGAGGTTCAGGCCGCCGTCGAGCAGAATCACCTCGCCCGTCAGGTACGGGTGCCCGACCAGCATGGCGATCAGATCCGCCACGTCGGCGGGCCGGGCGGCCCGGCCCATCGGGCTCGACGACTTCCACAGTTCCTGCGCGGCCGTCCAGTCGGCGGTGAGCGGCGTGTCGACCAGCCCCGGCGCTACGGCGTTCACCCGTACCCGGGGGCCGAGGGCGGCGGCCAGCAGCTTCGTCACGTGGTTGAGGGCGGCCTTGCTCGCGGCGTACGCGATCGAACTGCCCTTGGGCCGGACTCCCGCGTGGCTGGTCACGTTGACGATGCAGCCCTCGGCGGCTTGCAGGTACGGCAGCGCCGCGGTGCACAGCACCCACGGGGCGATCAGGTTGACGTCCAGCAGCTTGCGCCAGTCGGCGGGGGTCAGCCCGGCCAGGTCCCCGTGCGGCACCGGCCAGGAGATCCCGGCGTTGTTGACCAGCACGTCGAGCCGCCCGTGCCGCTCAGCGACCGCCGGCACCAGCCCGGCCGCCGCGTCGTCGTCCCCGAGGTCGGCCTGGTGATACGTCCCGCCCAGCTCCGCGGCCAGCGCCATCCCGGCGTCCCGGCTGGCCCGCGAGTGCACCGCCACCACGAACCCGTCCGCCGCGAGCCGCCGCGCGGTCGCCTCCCCGATCCCCGAAACCGACCCGGTAACCAGTGCCACCCCACGCATCGCTACAGCGTAGAGGGGCCATGAGAACGGTCATGGAGGCCCGCCACGAAGTGGAACCGACCAGCCGGTCGATGTCCGGGACCGGGACGGGAGCCCTAAGCTGTCCGCCGTGTCGGCTGACGTGTTGCAGGCTGGGATCCGGCTGAGCGATCGGTACCGTCTGCATCGGCGGCTCGGCGCCGGCGGGATGGGTGAGGTGTGGCTCGCCGTCGACGAGGTGCTTCAGCGCTACGTGGCGGTGAAGGCGATGCTGCCCGGCCTGGACGCCGACCCGGATTTCGGGCGGCGCTTCACGACCGAGGCCACCTCGATGGCCCGGATCAACCATCCGGCGGTCGCCTCCGTTCACGACTTCGGCCACAGTCTCGGTGTCGCTTTCCTGGTGATGGAGTTCGTCGACGGCGAGTCGCTCGCCCAGCGGCTGACGCGCGGCCGCCTCGGGCCGGAGGAGACGATGGGCCTGATCGCGCAGGTCGCTGACGGGCTCCAGGCCGTCCACGCGCAGGGCCTGGTGCATCGCGACATCAAACCCGCGAATCTTCTGGTACGCCCGGACGGCACCGTCGTCATCACGGACTTCGGTATCGCGCGCCACGAGGACGCGGGCCGGCTGACGGTGTCCGGGGCGATCCTCGGCACCCCCACGTACCTGTCGCCGGAGCAGGTCCGGGGTGAGCCGGCCGGGCCGCGCAGCGACCTCTACTCGCTGGGCCTGGTCGCCTACGAGTGCCTGGCGGGGGAGAAGCCCTTCGTCGGCGACAACCCGTACGCCGTGGCGCTCCAGCGGCTCCAGTCCGGCCCCCGCACGATGAAGGTGCGACTGCCGATTCCGGTCCAGGCCGTGGTCGAGCGGGCGCTCGCCGTCGACCCGAAGGAGCGCTGGCAGTCGGCGGCCGAGCTGGCATCCGCGGCCCGCGCCTCGGTGACCGGTGTGGCGCCGGTGGCCGCCCCCGCCGTACGCCGCTCGATGTTGCCTTTGATGTTGGCGGCTTTCGCGGCGATGGCGCTGGTCGTCGCCGGTCTGGTCATCTGGGGTAGCCGGCCGGACTCGAACCCGGCCGTCACCACGACCACGGCCGAGGAGGGGACCACCCAGGACCAGCTGCCGGTGCGTTTCACCACGTGCGCCGGAGGTTTCTGCCCGGTGGAGCCGATGTGCTGGGGCGGGCTGAACGTCAGCGCCGGGGTGCCCGAGTCGCCCCGGCGCCTGGACTGCTCGGAGGAGCACGTCTGGGAGACGTACGCCGCGGTCGACGTCCCGGCCGGTGGCGTCGTGATCGACGACGCCGATCCGCTGATCGAGAAGTCGGAGATCGCCGTGGCCTGCGGCGAGGAGTTCATGGCGACCCGCAGCCGCCGTCCGGACCGGACCAGCGGCTGGGTGCGCGAGGCCTGGCCGATCAAGGTCGGCGAGGACACCCTGCTGCACTGCATCGCCCGTCCGGTCGGCGGCGAGGCGACCGGCACATTCTTCACGAGCGCCTGAGAATCACATCGACGTACCGCTCTATGCTGCGGCCCATGAAATCGATCGAGGAACGAGTCAGGCGGCGGGCCGTCGCGGCGGCGATGACCGTGGCCATGACCGCCGCGGGGGTCCTGGGCGTCACCGGTCCGGCGCGGGCCGGCGTCACCTGCAATCCGGGCTGGGAGGTGGTGAACGGCCAGGGCTACGTGGTGGCCGCCGTGGACTACAACGTCAAGAACGGCCCGTACGGCGAGTGCGGTCACGTCGGCAAGATCAAGAAGGGCACCAAGTTCTACCTGTGGTGCATGACCACGAACACCTACAACAACAACTGGTGGTACGGCCGCATCGCCGGCACCGACATCAAGGGCTGGGCGAACCAGGACTCCCTCGGGAACGGGATCTTCCGCATCGAGGACGACACCCCCAATGACGGCAAGCTGATCCTCGAGGGTTGCGGCCCGAAGGTCTCCTGGCCCTGATCCCGCCGAAAGCGCCGGCGTCCGGACTCCGGCGCCGGCGCGCTTGACGTAGCCGGGCGGATCGGTCGACGATAAAGCGAACGACCGTTCTTTTAAGGAGCCGGCGATGACCGTCGCTACCGCGTCCGTGAAACGACGCCGGGTCGCGGCCGGGGCGCTGGTGGTCCTGTTCGGCGTCGAACTGGTGGTGGCCTGGCCGTCGCTGACCGCGGCGCTGAGCCGGCTGGAGTCGCCGCATCCCGGCTGGGTGGCCCTCGCGCTGCTCGCCGAACTCGCCGCCATGGCCAGTTACGCCCGCATGCAGCGCCGGCTGCTGCGCTCCGCCGGGGTCGACGCGCCGCTGCACCGGCACGTGGCCCTCGCCTACGCCGCCCACTCGCTCAGCGTCACCCTGCCCGGCGGCCCGGCCTTCTCCACCCGGCTCAACTATCAGCAGATGCGCCGGTTCGGGGCCACCCCGGCAGTCGCGTCCTGGTGCATCGCCCTGTCCGGCATCCTCTCCGCCGGGGCGCTCGCCTCGGTGACGGCGGTGAGTGTCCTCGCCGCCGACCGGACCCCGGACTGGGCGACACTCGCCGCCTTCGCCCTGGCCGCCGCGCTGCTCACCCTCGGCGCCCGGTGGTCCACCCGCCGCCCCGGGACGGTCGCCCGCCTACTGGCCCCGGTCAACCGGTTGCTGCACCGTCCCGCCGACCGAGGCCTGGACCGGCTCACCGGTTTCGCCGCCCAGCTCCGCGCCGCCCGCCTCACGCCCGCTCACGGTGCCGCGGCCGCGGCGTTCGCCGTACTCAACTGGCTTCTCGACGCCGCGGCGCTGTGGCTCTGCCTCCACGCGGTCAGCGGTGGCACACCGATCAGCGTGGCCCACCTGCTGCTGACGTTCTGCGCCGGCTACGCTGCCGCCACCATCACGATCGTCCCCGGCGGCCTGGGCGTCATCGACAGCGCCCTGATCCTCGGCCTGGTCACCGGCGGCGTAGCCACCGGCACGGCGATCGCCGCCGTCGTCCTCTACCGCCTGATCAGCTTCGGCTTCATCATCGGCGCCGGCTGGATCGCCTGGTTCCTGATCCGCGACCGCTGAAGACCCATTTCCGGTACGCGCTACGCCGACCCGTTCCTATCAGGGCAGTCCCGCCCTGCCGCGCGATCCGGCTGCCCGCTCCGGCCCGTGCCGCGCCCGCCGGGCGGAGATCGGTGCTTCCGCAGGCCAGGCCAGGCGCCATCACCGCATTTCCCGCCGCTGGGAGCAGACGGGAGCAAAAGATCATCGTCCGGCGCCGGCCGCCTGACCGGCGCCGGCCAGGACCGCGATTTCCAGGGCGGCGCGGCGGACGTCACCGTGCCAGCGGCTCGGGAAGGCGTCGATCAGGTGCCAGCCCGCCCGGTGCAGGGCGCCCTGGCGTTCCAGGTGGGTGCCGGGTCCGTCCGGGTGCACGGCGCAGAGGACGCCGACGTCCCCCACGCAGAGGTCGATGGTCCACGGGCCGACCGGGTATCCCGGTCGCACCTCGACGTCGAGCCGCTTCAACTCGGCGGCCAGATCCGCGGCCCAGCCCGACGGCTCGGCGCCGGGGCCGACCTCACGCGGCCCTTCGGCGTGCCGTAGATAGTCGCCGAGGAGACCGGGCGGGCCGGTCAGGGACGTGAGCACGACCAGCTTGCGGCGGGCCCGGGTGACCATGACGTTGAACAGGGGCGGGTCGGTGACGAAGCGGCGACGGCTCGGTGCGTCCCCGTCGAGCAGGGCCAGGGAGACCACCACCGCGTCCGCCTCGCTGCCCTGGAACGCGTGCACCGTGCCGACCCGCAGCCGCAGCTCCTCGATTCGCTCCACGGGCAACGCCTTGAGCAGGGCCGCTTCCAGGGCCTCGGCCTGAACGCGGAATGGGCTGATCACCCCGATCCCCCGGTGACCGGCCGCCGCCAGCCGCTGGACGGTGGCCAGGGCGGCCGCCACCTCGGCCTCGTTGACGCCCTTGACCAGGGGCTCGCCCGGGACGTGGAGCACGTCGATGGCGTCCGTCGCGTCGGCGAGCGGGGTGCGGGTCATCACCGAGACCCGGCCGCCGTAGAAGCGCCGGGCCGGGAAGTCGATCAGATGCGGGACGCTGCGGTGGTGCTCGGCCAGCCAGGTGACCGGGGCGGCCGCGGTGGCGAGGTCGTAGGTGCTGACCCGGCGGACGTCCAGCCGCTCGTCGCAGTCGTGCGCCGCGAGCACCTGGGTCACGTCGACGTCGCTGACGAACGAGACGAACCGCAGCTGCCGCGGGTCGCCGACGATCAGCGCGCGGCGGGCGCGGGCCAGCACCGGCGCGGCCCGGATCTGGTCCACGTGCGACGCCTCGTCGATCACCACCAGGTCGAACAGGCCGGGCTCGGGCGGGAGCAGATCCTCCACGTCGGCGACCGTGCCGATCCACAGCGGCAGCGCGCGGACCAGCGGGGCGGCCTCCATCCGGGCGAGCAGCTCACGGCGGCGGTTACGGCCGGCCCGCAACGCCGCGGCCAGGGCGCCGGCCGCGCGGCGCGCGTCGCGGTTCCAGCGCTCCGCGCTACGCGCGCGGTCGCGCATCGTCTGGCCGACCACTTCGCGCAGCTCGCGCTCGGCGTCGTGCAGGGCGGCCCAGCGGGTGGTGAGGTCGGTACCGCCGGTGGCGGCGAGGTGGGCGGCGGCACGCTGGGCGGCGGCCGCGGCGAGTGCTTCGGAGACGATCTCCTCCGGCACCGAACCGGCCGCGCCGAGCAGCCGGAACGCCTTGCGCCGGGCCGACCGGGCGCGGCGCCGGGACCACCACCCGGCGCCCGGCTCGACGGCCAGCAGCGCCCGGATCCGGTCGAGAGCTTCGGTGAAGGCGCCGGGCACGTCGGCGGAGAGTTCGGGCAGGCGCGGCTGGTGATCGGGGAGCGTGGCGGCGACCCGCTCGATGTCCAACGCGGACACGATCCCGGAACGTCTCATTCGTACCGCTGCATGAGCGGCCCTAACTCGCGCCTGACCGGAACGGATGACGCCCGCCTCGACCCCCTGGTCCGCGCCCGCCGCGAGTTCGGCCTCCAGCCCGGCTCGGCCGCCCGCGTCGCCGAAGAGGACCGGCGGCGAGCCCGGATAGCGGGCCAGCAGGCCCGCGAGGACCTCGGCGGCGTGCGGGGACTGGGTCGCCACCAGCACCGATCCGCCCCGGTCGACCACCTCCAACGCGGCCGCGACCACCGTGTGGCTCTTGCCGCTGCCCGGCGGTCCGGAGACCACTGTGACCGGTTCTGATCGGGCCCGGATCACCACTCGTTCCTGTGGCCCGGTCAGCGGCAGCGGCGACAGGACCGGTTCGTGGTCGGTTCCGGTCGCACCGTCGCCGGTCGCACCGTCGCCGGTCGCACCGTCGCCGGACTCGCCGTTGCCGGACTCGCCGTAGACCGCGGCGAGCGCGGTCGCCGAGAGGTCACGCCCGGCCCAACTGCGCAGGCTGTCGGCGAGGCCGCCGCCGAACACGTCCCGGACCACGAAGAGCGCCGCGGCCCCGACCAGGACCAGACCCTCCCGCGGGATCCGCTGCTTCGGGCCGATCGTCTCGCCGACGGTGAAGCCGGTCGCGTCGGCGACCGATCTCAGCCACGCGCCGCTGCCGACCGCCTCCAGCCAGCCCGGTGCGGCCAGGCCGGGCGCGGCCTCGAACGCGGCGGCCAGCTCAGGGTCGGCGACCAGCGGGGTCACCTCGACGTCGCCGGCCGGAACGACCCGGTAGCCGAGCATGGACCGTTCCAGGCGCACCGGCTGGCTGAGCAACGGCAACCGGACCTTGCGAGGCTTGCCCTCGATCTCGGCGCGGCCGGCGAGGAAGCCCCAGCCCCGGTGGAGGATGCGCTCCTCGCGGTGCAACGCGTCGAGGGCGGCGAGACGCTCGACCGTCTTCTCCCGCGGCGCCTTCTCCGCGATCTCCAGCCACACCATCGGCTGCGAGCCCCGGGTGACGTCCAGGATGCGCTCGGCGGCGGCCGGGGCCAACTCGGCGAGCACGGCGAGTACGGTCCGCGGCTGCATCGCGCCGAGAGTACCGCCCGCGGTCACCTGCCGGCACCGGTGCCGACCAGCAACTCGGCGTCGTCGAGCACCAACGGCGCGCCCCGCGGCCCGTGCTTCGGACCCACCCCGAGGAACCGGCCACCCCCGATCCGCGTCACCGTGTGCGGCGCCTGCCGGCCCACGACGAGTCATCTCACCCTGCGGCTCGCTGAAGGTCCTTCTCGCTAGCATCTGACGCGTGAGACTCGAGTCCTTGAACGGCCTATTTGTGGACATCGCGGTGACCGGCTACCAGTTCGCAAGCGGCCAATCGCGGTCCGAGCAGGTCGATTGGGACGCCAACTGGCTAATGATTCGCGGCAAGGTCTGGGATGGCACTCAGTCGTGGGAGTTCCACGATCCGTGCATGACCACTTGGGAAGCGCGAGAACTTGCGACGTGGCTCCGCGGACTCAGCAAAGCGAGTCCAGCGACTGTCACAGCCGCTGACCCCAGCGAGCTTCGGCTCTGGCTTACCGAACCGAATCTGATGTTTGCCTTGAACGGGGCGGCCCAGGGTATAGCCACATTGGGCGTTTACTTCGAAGCGGAGTCGCGCCCGCCCAACGGCTCGAACGACGATGATGAGGGTCTTGGACATCGAGTTCGATTGACGATCCCACAGGCCGACATCACCGCAGCCGTGACCGACTGGGAGCAGGAAATCACCCAGTTCCCGATACGGTGATATCGCGCCCGCGTTGTTGGCGGCAGGCAACGGGCAGCTGGTTCAGCAGCGCGACCCCGTCCGCGCTCGCGCGGCCACCTCTGGGGCTCACCCGAGGCGCCGACGCACACTCGGTTGCCGCGACCGGAGCGCCTGCCTCACAGCTTCGGCGGGTTGCACACCTTCCAGGCGCCGTCCTGGTTCTCGAGGTTGAACACGGCCTCCTCGGTCGGGGAGCCTGGGCGGGTGATCTCGGCGGTCGTCGTGTAGACGGTCCATGAATCGCCTTCCGTGTCGACCTTGGTGATGCGGAAACCGGTCGGTCCGGTGGTGGCATCGTGGACGGGCCTCCACGTCGCCATCGGCTGGTTCCGGCGATCACCTTCGCAGAGCAGGTCGTACGCGGTGCGGTAGTCGCGGTTGACGACAGCGGTGAGGTACGCCTCGCTCGCTGCGCGCACGCCGGGTGTGTCCCGCCGCTCCTTGACGAGCTGGACAGTGACGAGGGAGGAGACGCCACAACAGCACATCAGCAGGGCCAGGCCGACGATGATCCCACCCTTGAACTCACGAAGCGCGTCGGCGATCGTCCTCGGCTGCACCGCGGCTGCCTCCTCGTGACGGGATCAGCGACCGTCGACCAGCTTCCCCGCGGCGCTCGTCACGTCGACGAGTCTGCACCTGGGACACCCTTGGTCGCCAGCGACGCCGTACCCGTACCAGAAATGGGTGGGGCCTCAGCGTGGGCCGTGCCGGACCGGAGCGTGCAGCATGTGCACCACCTCGGGTGGGGTGGTCGAGAGGGCGCGGGCGCGCGCGTCGAATTCGGCGTCGGCGCCGGTGAGGCGGCCGCCGTGCTGGCGCAGGTGTTCGTCCCAGGTGGGGATGACGTAGAGCTCGACCATCCGGCCGGAGGTCTCGCCGGCGCGGAAGACGCCCCACTGGACCGCGCCGGTGCGCAGCCGGGAGCGGCGGACCTCGCTCATCGCCTCCAGGAAGTCGGCCTCCCGGTCCGGTGGGATCGAGTACGCGACCTCGACCACCACCGGCCCGGCGCCGGGGTCCGGCTCGTGGGTGAGACGGGGTTCGGGCCATGGGGTGGCCGGGTCGCGGTTCAGGTGGCCGGACGGGATGAGCGGCGCCCACGGCAGGGTGGCCGCGCCGGCGGCGGTCAGGCCGGCGGCGATCAGGAACGTCTCCGCCAGGCCGATCCGGTCGGCGGCCACGCCCCACACCAGGGAGCCGACGGCCTGGGCGCCGAAGAACGCGGTCTGGTAGCCGGCCAGGCCCCGGGCGCGGACCCAGGCGGGGAGCAGGAGTTGCACTTCGGCGTTCAGGTTGGTGAGAACGGTCATCCAGGCGGCGCCGGCCGGGACCAGGACGATCACGGCGAACGCCGGTTCCCGGGCGACCGCCAGGACGGCCAGGGCGGCGGCGTAGGTGAGGCTGGCTACGGCCAGCATGCCGGTACCGGAGAGGGCGGCCCGCAGCCGGGGCAGGATCAGCGCCCCGAGCACGGCGCCTACGCCGAGGGCGGTGAGCAGGAGGCCGTACCCGCTCGCGTCGAGACCGAGCCGGCGGCTGGCGACCAGCGGAAGCAGCGCCCAGAGGGCCATCGCCGGGACGACGAAGATCACGCTGCGCAACAGCAGCCGGCGCATGATCGGCGCGTAGCGCACGTAGCGGCCGCCGGCTCGCAGCGCGGCGACGAACGGCTCGGCGGCATTGTCCTGCGGGTCCCGCCGCCAGGCCAGCAGGGCGATCGCGAAGATCAGGAACGAGACCGCGTTGAGCCCGAAGACGACTTCCGGCCCGGCCCAGGCGACCAGGACGCCGGCGATGGCGGGGCCGATGGCGCGGGCCAGGTTGATGCTGATCGAGCCGAGCGCCGCGGCCGACAGGATCAGTGTGCGGGGCACCAGTTCCGGGATCACCGCCTGGTACGCCGGATTCGTCATCGCCGTGCCGCAGCCCAGCGCGAACGTGAGGAGCAGCAGCAGTGGCGGGGTCATCTGCCCGGCCACGGTGAGCCCGGTCAGCATCACCCCGGTCGCGAGCTGGACCAGCTGCACGTTGATCAGCAGACGCCGCCGGTCGAACGTGTCGGCGAGCACCCCGGACGGCAGGGCCAGCAGCAGCACGGGCAGGGTGGCGGCGGTCTGCACGAGCGAGACCAGGGTGCCCGCGTTCGGTTCGCCGAGCAGCAGCCACTGGGCGCCGACGGTCTGCATCCAGGTGCCGATCTGACTGCCGAGGACGGCGAGCCAGAGCATCCGGAACACGCCGATCCGCAGCGGCGCCCAGGTGGAGGTCATGTCCTGATCATCACCCCTGGTAGGGGCCGGTCATCTCACGCAACGCGGGCAGATGGGTCAGCGGGTCTCGGTGGCCGGGACCGGGGGAACGGTGGGCCGGGGCGCCGTCGGCCGGGTGCGGAGGTCGAGGGCCGCGCACGCGGCTGAGGCGGTCATCATGGTGAGGCAGATGGCCAGGGCCGCGGTGACGTTCTGGCCGGTCACCATGATCCCGGTGACCGCGGCCATCGCCAGGGTCGCCGAGATCCGCTGGGAGACCTGGAGGAAGGCGCCCGCCAGGCCGGCCGCTCCGGCCGGGGCGTGGGCCAGGGTGAGGGCCTGGTTGGGGGAGAGGACCAGACCGCCGCAGACTCCGGACGCGAACTGGGTGCACATCAGTGCGACGCCCAGGCCGGACTCGGGGACCGTGTGCAGTACGACGATCGTCGTCGCGGTGGTCGTCACCGCACCGGCCAGCGCGCCGACCACCGCGGAGCGGCCGAAGCGGGCCACCAGCCGCCAGCTCTGTGAGGACGCCGCCGCGAAGCCGATCGCGCCCGGGATCAGTGGCAGCGCCGCCTCGAGCGCCGGCCAGCCGAGGCCCTCCTGCAGGTAGAGGACCAGCACCAGGTTCGCCGACAGGGTCGCCCCGAACTGGAACATCGCCGTCAGCGTGCCCAGGCTGAACCCGCGTGAGCGCACCAGCTCGGGCATCAGCACCGGAGTCCGGCCGGAGCGTGCGTAGCGGCGCTCCCACCAGGCCAGTGCCGCGAGCGCCGTCACCGCGGCCAGCGGCCACACCGCCACCGGCAGCCCCTGGTCGCCGGGCAGCACGAACGGCAGCAGCAGGCACAGGGTCACCGCGCCGAGCAGCGCGAGCCCCGGCAGGTCGAGCGTGGTGCGGCGGCCGTGGTCCGGACGGCCGGCGGGTAGGAACCTGATCGCCAGCGGCACGGTGAGCAGCCCGAACGGCACACCCATCAGCAGCACGACCCGCCACCCGAGATCGTCGCCGAACGCGCCGAGCGCCAGCCCACCGGTGAGCGGCCCGAGGACCGCCGCGATCCCGCCGACGGTCGAGTACGCCCCCAGCGCCCAGGCCCGGTCCCGGCCGGTGAACAGGTCCTGGATGATGCCGTACACCTGGGGGTTGATGATGCCCGCACCGGCGCCCTGGGCGAGGCGCGCGACGGCCACCACCCACGCCTCGTTCGCGGTCGCGGCGACGACGCCCGCCACCGTGTACAGCGCGATCCCGGCGACGAAGAACCACTTGCGCCCGTGCGCGTCGCCGAGCCGCCCGGCCGGGACCATGGCCAGCCCGAAGGCCAGCGAATACCCCGCGATGATCCATTGCAGGGTGGCCGGACCGGCCCCGAGCGACTCCCGCAGCGCCGGCACCGTCGTGTTGAGACTGGCCTGGTCGAGCAGGGTGGTGAACGCGGCGGCGAGACAGACGGCGAGGGCGAGGGCATTCCGGCGCGGCACGCCCCGAATCTATCGAGTACGGGCCGAATCCGGGTTGTGGCCGTTACCACTCAGGTGAACAGGCCGCTGCCCCAGAAGTCGCCGGCGTTCTTGATGCCCGGTGGGCAGGCGAACAGGCCGCTGGACACGTGCCGGATGTACTCGTTCATCTCGTCCTGGGCGGCCAGGCTGCGCTGCACCGGGATGAACGCCTTCGCCGGATCCCGCTGGTACGAGATGAAGAACAGTCCCGCGTTGAGCCGCCCCAGCCCGTCCGACCCGTCGACGAAGTTGTAGCCGCGTCGCAGCATCCGGGCCCCGTTGTTGGTGGCCGGGTGGGCCAGCCGTACGTGCGCGACCGCCGGCATGAGCGGCTCGCCGTCGTCGCCGACCGAGGTGAGGTCGGGCTCGTCGAACTCGCCGGCCAGCCCGATCGGCGCGCCGTTGCCCTTGTGCCGCCCGACGATGGCCTCCTGCTCGACCAGCGGCGACCGGTCCCACGTCTCGACCAGCATCCGGATCTTGCGGGTGACCAGGTAGGACCCGCCGTCCATCCACGCCGGCCCGTCCCCGGGCTGCACCCACAGGTGCTCGCGCAGCAGGTCCTTCTGCTCGGCCTTGAGGTTGCGGGTGCCGTCCTTGAAGCCGAACAGGTTGCGGGGCGTGGCCTGCCCGGTGGAGGTGGACGAGGTGCGCCCGAAGCCCAGCTGCGACCACCGCACGCTGACCACGCCCATGCCGATGCGGGCCAGGTTGCGGATGGCGTGCACCGCCACCTGCGGGTCGTTGGCGCACGCCTGGACGCCGATGTCGCCGTCGGACAGGGCCGCGTCGAGGGTGTCCCCGGTGAACTTGGGGAGCGGGGCGAGCGCCCCGGGCTGCCTGCCCGCCAGCCCGAAGCGGTCGCGCCCGTCCGCGGTCCGGAACAGGGTCGGCCCGAACCCGATGGTGAGCGTCAGCGCGGCCGCCGGCAGCCCGATGGCCTCGCCGGTGTCGTCCGGCGGCGCCTCCGGAAGGCCGGCCACCGCACCGACCTCACCGGCGTCCTTTCCGGCGGTCATCCGGGTGGCCGCGACCGTCCAGTCCTTCAGGAGCTGGATCAGCCGGTCACGGTCCTTGGTGACGACGTCGAAGGCGACGAAGTGCAGCCGGTCCTGGGCCGGGGTGACGATCCCGGCCTGGTGCGGGCCGTGGAAGGCGACCGCGTCGGAGAACGAGTTCGCCGGTTCGCCACCGGAGAGGAGAGCGGCCGCGGTGCCGGCGGCACCGGCGGCGCCCAGGCCGCCGATGACCAGGGCCCGCCGGGAAACCTTGCTCATGACTGCTTGGCGACCACGGCCGCCACCCGGCTGATCGGCTCGGCGAGCGCGTTGATCGCGTCCGTCAGCTCCTTGAGGTCGGCCTGCGACAGCTCGTTGTGCAGCTTCCAGCCGTCACCGGAGCGGTGCTTGGCGAGCGTCGCGTCCACGTTGGCGAACTCCGCGTCCAGCGTCTTGACCAGGGCCGCGTCCCGCTCCTCGAGGACCGGCCGCAGCGAGGCGATCGCCGCCTTGGACCCGTCGATGTTGGCGTTGAAGTCCCACAGGTCGGTGTGCGAGTAGCGGTCCTCCTCGCCGGTGATCTTGCCGGAGGCGACCTCGTCGAGCAGGGCCTTGGCGCCGTTGGCGAGCTGGAGCGGGGACAGCTTCTCGGCGTTGGCCTTCTGCACGATCTCCTTGACGTCGGTGAGCAACTGGTCGGCGATCGGGCCGGACTGGGAGATGTCGTTCTTCTGCCACAGGTCCTGCTCGATCTTGTGGAAGCCGCCGAACTTCATGCCCTCCTCGGTGACCTCCTCGCGACCGTCGATGCGCGGGTCGAGGTCGCCGAAGATCTCGGCCACCGGCTCGATCCGCTCCCAGTACGTGCGGGCCGCCGGGAACAGCTCCTTGGCCTTGGCCGCGTCGCCGTTCTTGACCGCCGTCACGAACTCGGTGGTCTTCACCTCCAGGGCGGCGGTCTGCGACTTCACGTACCGCGAGTAGCTCTCGGTAGCGGCGAGCAGGGCGGCGTCGTCGGTGAGCGGCGCGGCCGAGCCGGAGACGGTGAGCTGCCCGCGGATGCCCTTGCCGATCATGCCGGGCTTGCAGGCCGTCTCGTAGCTGCCGGCGGGCAGTTCGACGTGCAGGTCACGGGAGAGCCCGGGGGCGATGTTCTCGACCTCGGCCATCACCCGGTCGCCCGCGGCGTACACGTAGAACTCGGTGACCTTCTGCCCGCCGTTGGTGATGGCGAAGACGCTGGTCCCGGCGTCGACCTGGGTGCGAGCGACCTCGCAGCTGCTGTCGGTGGCCTTGACCGTGATCGGCCCGCCCGCGGCGGCGGTGGCGGTGTCGCCGCCGGAGGAGGAGCATCCGGCCAGGACGACGACGGCCGCCGTGAAGGCGAGGGGGCTATGGAGGTGGCGCACGATATCTCCTAGTGCTGGGGGGCGGGAACCGCGGTCGTCGCGGGACGGAGGAAGAGCACGAGCACGGGTACGGCGTACGCGATCCAGGCGACGGCTTCCACGACACTGGCCGTGGGCGTCACGTTGAACATGCCGGTGAGCAGGGCCGTGTACCACGCGGACGGGTCGAGGGCGGCGCTCACGTCGTACGCCAGGGTGTTCAGTCCCGGGAGGACGCCGGATTCCTGGAGGTCGTGGACGCCGTACTTGAGGATGCCGGCGGCGACCAGGATGAGCAGGACCCCGGTGACGGTGAAGAAGACGGTGAGGTTGATCCGGACGGCGGTCGCGTACATCAGATAGCCGATCGCGACGGCCGTGAGGATGCCGGCGGTGAGCGCGTAGAGCGGCTTGCCGTCGAGGTCGGCGCCCTGCACCGCGGAGTAGAAGATCAGCGACGTCTCCAGGCCCTCGCGGACCACGGCGAGGAACGCCATCACGGCGACCGCGATCGATCCGAGGGCGAGCGCGTCGGTGAGTTTCCCGCGCAGCTCACCGCTGATCGACCGGGCGGCCCGGCGCATCCAGAAGATCATCCAGGTGACGAAGCAGACCGCCAGGATCGACGTGACCGCCTCGAACAGCTCCCGCTGGTCGTAGTCGCGCAGCAGGGTGGTGGAGGTGTAGCTGAGCAGCGCTCCGAACCCGATGGACAGCGTCACGGCGGCGGCGACGCCGCCCCACACCTGGGGGAGCCGGTCGGTGCGGCCGGACTTGACCAGGAACGCGATCAGGATGCTGACCACCAGGGTGGCCTCGAGCCCTTCGCGCAGGCCGATGAGGTAGGTGGCGAGCATGTTCCTCTTCTCCGATAAGGATTGCCTTACCTTGGTTCTACAGACTGTAGATTAGGGTTGCCTGCCCTCACTGTCCAGGGTCACCGCCACCACGTGCGACACTCCGAATCGAATCGGTGAGGGAGTCGCGGTGTTCGATCATTTCGTCTGGGAGATCCTGATCTGCCCGGTTCTGGTGGTGGTTGCGATCCGCTACCTGGCCGACCGGCTGCGCCCCGAGGCCGCCGCGTTACTGCTCGTCACCTCACTGACGGCGGCCGCGGCCGGCTGCCTGGTCACCCTGGGCGCCTTCGCCCTCAAGGCCGTCGCCGAGCTTCCGCTCACCGCGTCCCTGCTGCACGTTTCCGACGCGTACGTCCGTGCCGACACCGACAGCGAACCCTGGGTGTCCTGGCTCTCCCTGGCGCTGCTGGCGGCCGCGCTCACCGGCGTCGCCCGGGTCTGGCGCACCCACCGCCGCGACACCGCCTACGCCCGCCGCTACACCGGCCTGCCCACCGTGGACGGCCAGGTGGTGGTCCTCGACGACGACCGTGCCGAGGCGTTCGCGGTCCCCGGCGGCGACGGCCGGATCGTCGTCACCACCGGCATGCGCGACGCCCTCGACGACATCCAGTACGCCGCCCTGCTCGCCCACGAACGCGCCCACCTGCGCTCCCGGCACCACCGGCTGGTCCTGCTCGCCCACCTGTCGGCCGCCGTCCACCCGGTGTTCCGGCTGCTCACCCGGCACATCGACCACCTGGTGGAACGGGCCGCCGACGAGCGCGCCGCCACCGAACTGGGCGACCGCCGCGGGGTGGCCCGGGCCATCGCCACGGCCGCCCTGGTCAGCGACAGCACCCATCGCGTCGGCAGTCTCCGGATGGCGCCGCCCTCACCCGACCTGAGCCGCGCGGGCGCCGTACCCCGGCGGGTCGCCTCGCTGATCACCCCGCGCCGCAACCGTCCGCTCCCGGCCCTCGCCGTGCCGGCGGCGATAGCCGTCTTCTCCCTGGCCTGGACCGTCGAGTGCGTCGTCGACCTGGGCGAGCTACTGATCGCCGCCCGGCTCTAGCAACCGGCGCAGCAGCTCCTCGTCGCCCGGCGCCAGACCGGCCACGAACCGGCGCAGCACGGTCGCCCGGTCGGTGCCGGCGCCCAGCGCCGCGCTCATCCGCTCCGCCGCGACCGACGCCTCGTCGGTGAGCGGCGCGTACCGGAACGACCGCCCCTCGCGGTAGCGGGCCGCCCGGCCCTTCTCGTGCATCCGGGTCAGGATCGTCACCACGGTGCTGTACGACAACGGGGCGGCCAGCCGCTTCTGCACGTCCCGCGGCGTCAACGGCTCGCTCGCGGCGACCAGGACACGCAGGATCTCGGACTCCAGGGCGCCGGCGGGGCGGCGTGCATCGGGCGGCACGCACGCAGCCTAACGGTGGCCGGAAAGTGTTGACGGGCCTCGCCCGGGTCCCGAGACTGCTGCACATGGCGACCGTCCGCGCAGCCGGGATCCGGGGCTTCGCCGGGGTCGTGCGCGGTCTCGGCGCCGACCCCGCGCCACTGGTGCGCGCCGCCGGCCTGGACACCGCCGTCCTCGACCACGACGACGTACCGATCGCCGACTGGCGGCTGGCCGCCCTCCTGCAACACTCGGCCGAACGGCTCGACTGCCCCGACCTGGGCCTGCGGATGGCCGCCCGGCACGACCTCGACACCCTCGGGCCGCTCGCCGCCCTGCTGGCCAACTGCCGCACCGGCGCCGACGCCCTCGCCGCCACCGAGCGCTACCTGGCCGTGCACAGTGACGCCCTGCGCGTCGACCGGATCCCCGACCCGGACGGGCGGCCCGGCGTCACCGCGCTGCGCTACCGGCAGACCCGGGCCGGGCTGCGGCCGGTGCAGGCCACCGACGCGGGGATCGGGTTCCTGCACCGGGCGATGCGGCGGCTGTTCGGCGGCGACTACGGGCTCATCGACGTCCGGCTGGACTATCGGCCGACCGCGGACCCCGGCGCGTACCTGCGGTTCTTCGGGGCGCCGGTCCGGTTCGGCGCGCCGGAGTCACTGCTGCGGGTGCCCGACGAACTGCTCACCCGGCCGGTCGACGGCGCCCGCGAGGAACTGCGCGACCGGGCCGAGTCCTACCTGCGGATCATCCTGCCCGGGGCGGACGACATGATCGGGCGGATCCGGGCGGTCGTGGGGGAGTCACTGGACTTCGGCCCCGTACCCATCGAGATCCTGTCGAACCGTCTCGCCCTGCACCCCCGGACGCTGCAGCGACGCCTCGCCCAGCTCGGGACCACATATGCCGGGATCGTCGACGACGTGCGGCGCGACCGGGCCCGGCTCTACCTGACCGGGACGCGCCTGCCGTTCCACCACGTGTCGGCCCGGCTCGGATTCGCCGAACAGGCCACCTTCAGCCGGGCCTGCCACCGCTGGTGGGGCGTGCCGCCACGCCGGGTCCGCGCACCCGGAAGCCGTATTGTCGGGCTGAGTCAAGTTTCCGGCGGGTAACGGGAGCACGATCGCGGAATGACGGACTCGCACGTCGACGTGCTCATCATCGGGGCCGGGATCTCCGGGATCGACATGGCCCACCGGATCAGCGAGCGGTGCCCGGAGCTGACCTACACCATCGCCGAGGGCCGCGACCGGCTCGGCGGCACCTGGGACCTGTTCCGCTATCCGGGCGTGCGGTCCGACTCCGACGTCTACACGCTGTCCTTCCCGTTCCGGCCGTGGACCGGCGAGAAATCCATCGTCGACGGCGGTTCGCTGCTCACCTACATCGAGGAGACGGCGCGGGCGACCGGCGTCGGCGAGCACATCGAGTACGGCACCCGGATCGTCTCCGCCGACTGGGACAGCGCCGCCGCCCGCTGGCGGGTGACCGCCACCCGGGGTGGCGAACGGTTCGGCTACGTGGTGCGGTTCGTGGCCTTCTGCACCGGCTACTACGACTACGAGGACCCGTACGACCCCGAGTTCACCGGCGACTTCGCGGGCCAGGTCGTCCACCCGCAGTTCTGGCCGCCGGATCTCGACCACACCGGCAAACGGGTCGTCGTCATCGGCTCCGGCGCCACCGCGGTCACCGTCGTCCCGGCGATGGCCCGCGACGCCGCCCACGTCACGATGGTGCAGCGCACACCCACCTACGTGCTGGCCCAGCCCAGCATCGACATCATCGGGCGAGGGCTCGCCAAGGTGCTGCCGGCCGGCGCCGCGCACCGCATCACCCGCGCCAAGAACACCGTCATGCAGTGGGCGCTGTTCCAGGCCTGCCGCCGCTGGCCGGACCGGATGCGGGCGCTGCTGCGCAAGGGGGCGGTGGCGCAGGTCGGCTCGGCGGACATCGTGGACGAGCACTTCCGGCCGCCGTACGACCCGTGGGAACAGCGGCTGTGCATCGCCCCCGACGGCGACCTGTTCAAAGCCATCCGCTCCGGCGACGCGTCGGTGGTCACCGGGCGCATCGAACGGTTCGTGCCCTCCGGTGTCCGCCTGGAGAACGGCTCGACTGTGGAAGCCGACATCATCGTCACCGCCACCGGGCTTCGGCTGCGGTTGCTCGGCGGCATCGCGATCAGCGTCGACGGGGTGGCCGCCGACCTGTCGCAGTCGCACGCCTACCACGGGACGCTGCTCAGCGGGCTGCCCAACCTGGCCGTCTGCATCGGCTACATCAACCTGTCCTGGACCGTCCGTGCCGACCTGACCGCCCGGTTCGTGGCCCGGCTGCTGCGCAAACTGCTCGACACCGGCGCCGACAGCGTGGTGCCCAGCCCGCCCGCCGACCTGGGGCCGACCGGGCCGTTCATGGACATGCAGTCCGGCTATCTGGCCCGCGCCGCTGACCTGATGCCCCGGGTGACGCGCCGCTACCCGTGGGCGTTCCGGCAGAACGTGCTGCTGGACTCGTGGGCCACCAACCGGGCCAAACTCGACGAGGGCCTGGTTTTCGGCCGGGTGCGTGCGGAGGTGGACGCGTGAGAGCGGTCATCCTCCACGACGGGAAGCTGTCGGTCGGTGAGGTGCCCCTGCCGGAACCGGGGCACGGTCAGATTCGCCTGAAGGTCACCCGTACCGGGATCTGTGGTTCTGATCTTCATGTCCGTCTCGACGCCGAGCCCAGTGCCGACGTGGCCGCCGAGGTCGGCTACCCCGACTTCATCCGCTCTTCGCATCACGTGGTGATGGGGCACGAGTTCACCGGCATCGTCGACGAGTACGGTCCCGGCTGCCGCCGCCGCTGGAAACCCGGCCAGGCGGTGGTCTCCCTCCCGCTGATCAAGCACGGCGACGACATCCACATGACCGGCATGTCGCAACACGCGCCCGGCGGCTACGCCGAATACCTGCTGGTCTCCGAGGCCGCCACCATGCCGGTCCCGAACGGCCTCGACCCCGGTCTGGCCGCCCTCACCGAACCGCTCGCCGTCGCCCACCACGCGGTCCGCCGCGGCGACGTGGCCAAGGACGACACCGCCGTGGTGATCGGATGCGGACCGATCGGCCTCGCCGTCATCCTCATGCTCAAGGCTGCCGGCGTCCGCCGGGTCGTCGCCAGCGACTTCTCCGGGCCGCGCCGCGAGCTGGCCCGCACCTGCGGCGCCGACATCGTCGTCGATCCGGCCGTCCAGTCACCGTGGGACGTGCTCGGCGACGACAAACGCCTGGTCACCAACGCGACGGCCCTCTACGGGGCGGGCATCGGCGCGATGGATGCCCTCCAGCGGATCCCCGGCGTCCCGTGGTGGACGGTCATGCGGCTGGGTCAGCGGTTCGGCGCCGGTCCGCGGGGCGCCGCCGTCTTCGAGTGCGTCGGCGTGCCCGGGGTCATCGAGGACATCGTCACCCACGCGCCGTTCCGGTCCCGCGTCGTCGTGGTCGGCGTCTGCATGCAACCGGACACCTTCCGGCCCACCATGGCCAGCAACAAGGAGGTCGACCTGCGGTTCTCGTTCTGCTACGACCCGGCCGAGTTCCGCGAGACCCTGCACATGGTCGCCCGCCGCCGCATCAACCCGCGCCCCCTGATCACCGGGGTCGTCGACCTGGACGGCGTCCCCGAAGCCTTCGACCAGCTAGCCAAAGCCGACAAGCACGCAAAAATCCTGGTAAACCCCCACAAAACCCCCTAATCTCGTACGCCCAGAGCCGCACCCACCCGCGACTCCACCTCATCCCGCCCCGCCCCGTCCCTCCGCCCCGCCCCGTCCCTCCGCCCCGCGCCGCCCATCCATCCGCGCGCCGCGCCGTCCATCCGCCCCGCGCCGCGCAGCCCATCCGCGCTCCGCGCCTCGCGCAGCCCATCCGCGCCGAGATCTTGGACGTTTTCCCACCGTTTTCGGTGGCCGATCGTCCAAGATCTCCACCCTCGTTCGTGTGGCTCGCTAAGTCGCCTCCCTCGTGGCCCCTGGTGTCCCGGCCGGCGTTGCCGACGCCGCCCGAGGCACGGCGATCTTGGACGTTTCCCCACCGTTTCCGGTGGCCGATCGTCCAAGATCTCCATCTCTGGCTGTGTGGCTTGCCTGCTTGCCTCCCTCGTTCTCGGCCTGACCTCCCGGCCGGCGCCGTCGGCGCTGCCCGAGGCTCGGGGATCTTGGACCTTTGCCCACCGCGACGGGTGGCCGAACGTCCAAGATTCCGGATGGCCTTCGGCTCGCTCGGTTGCTCACGCGCGCTGTCGCCCCAGGGCTGTGGATCTTGGGTCTTCCGTCACCCGTGGCGGTGGGAGGACGTCCAAGATCGGCGAGTGCTCGGGGAAGCGAGGGCGGAAGGGACGCGGGGCAGGGGAAGGGGCAGCGTGCCAGCGGGGGAGCGGGGGAGCGGGGGAGCGGGGGAGCGGGGGAGCGGGGGCAGCGGGAGCGGGAGCGGGAGCGGGAGCGGGAGCGGGAGCGGGAGAAGGAGGCAGCGGGGAGGGGGCGGGAGAAAGGGGCAGCGGGGGAGCGAGAGCTGGAGAAGGGGGAGCGAGAGCGGGAGAAGGGGGCAGCGGGGGAGCGGGGGAAGGAGGCAGCGGGGAGGGGAGCGGAAGAAGGGGAGCGGGGAGGGGGCGGGAACGGGGGGAGCGGGAGAAAGGGGGAGCGGGGAGGGGCGGGAGAAGGGTGGTGTGGGGTTGGGGCGGCACGGTCGCCGAGGGTGGCCGTGCCGCCTGCGGTGAGGGGATCAGGGGGCCAGGTGGGACTCGATCTTTTGGGCCAGGGTGGTGACGCCCTCACGGACCGTTCGGCGGTAGCCGATGAACAGGCGGTTCGCCAGGGGGACCGCCCATGCGGTGCGGCCGGCGATGTTGTAGACGCGGTACGTCACGGTCGTCCCGTCGGTGGACGGGGCCGCGCTGATCTCGCCGCGGTACCACCAGTGGCCCTGGAAGCCGACGATCCCCGGCCGATGGTCGACGTCCACGTAGGAGCGGGCCTCCTCGCTGCCGAGGAACGCGTCCAGTACCCAGCCGTCGTCGATGAGCGCCCGCACCCGCTCGATCCGCGCGCTGACCGGCGCCGAAGCCTCGAACAGAAGCTTCACGACTGCCGTACCAGTTCTGGTCATATTGATCCTCTCCGGGTCGCGCAGCCGCCCCCACTAGACTCGGAGCGCTGGAAACCGGGTCCCGTGGAGGCGCTGCTTCCTGTGATTCCGGCCCGGGGGGATCGTTGGCGCGGTCTCCCCGGGACGCTTCTCGTCAGCCGTCCTCCTGCAGGAGCGGCGTCACGTCGGCCACCTCGGCCATGTCGGCGGGCCAGGTGAGCCGGCCGGTCTCGATGTCCGCGGCGATCTCGGACACCCAGTCGCGCTCGGCGGTCAGCCTGCTCACCTCGTACTCTGTCTCGATCAGCAGGATGCGCGGCAGTTCCGGCACGGCGCCGGCGGCGGCCAGGCGGTCCTCCAGCCCGGCCTGGCGCTCGCGCAGCAGACCGGCGACCGTCTCCGGTGGCAGGCAGCCGGCGAAGCTCAGGGCCGCGGTGAGCAGCGACGAGTCCGGATCCGGCTCGCGCAGCAGCACCCCGATCCACTCCCGCAGGCGCGCCCGTCCCTGATCGGTGAGCGCGTAGACGGTCCGCTCCGGCCGCCCGGGCTCGCGCACCACGTCGCTGACCCGGATCTCGCCGCCGCCGACCAGCCGGTTCACCGCGTGGTAGAGGCTGCGCGGCAACCCGGTGACGAACGTCTTGTGGGTCTTCTCGATCAAGAGATGCATTTCGTACGCGTGCCGCGGCCCCGTCATCAGCAGGGCGAGCACCGTCAGCGATGCCAGATCCCGGTCGGTCTTACGCACGTCCCACCCCCCCATATGGCAGTTTGCAGTATTGCAGAATGCCATAGCGGAGCGCCAGCGTGCTTCCTGTGCCGCAGAAGGCCGGCAGGCCCGGAGCGACGGGACATCCTCATGCGCAGCCCGCTTCTGCAGTGAACCGGTTTCCGACCTGCCGTGACGCGCCCGTGCGTGACCGCTGACGAGGTGGCGGCCGCGCTCGCCGACCGTCGCCCCGGCGCGGAGCGGGAGCTGGACTTCACCTACAGCGGATCCGCACCGCCCACGACCCCGGCGTCGTCCTCGCCGCGCCGCAGCAGTAGTTGAATCCCGCTGGCCGGGTTGCCGTTCATCGTGGTCACGTCCAGGTGGCGCTCGGCGACCAGGTCGAAGCCGGCGAAGAGGCGGAGCAGGTGGTCGCGTTCGTGATGGCGGCACACGGCACCGTCCGAGGTGGTGAAGACCGCTGGGCGGCCGGGTCGCAGCAGCAGGTCGCTGACGTAGAGGAGGCCGCCCGGCGCCAGCAGCCGGGTGACTTCGGCGGCCAGCGCGGTCTGGGCCTCGTCCTCGGGTACGCAGGTGAGGACCGCGAAGAGCACGACGACGTCCGCGCCGGACGCGGGACGATCCACGGTCGGCGGTGACGCGATGACGCCGAGGTCGAGATCCGGGTGTTCCCGGCGGCCGCGGGCGATCACGGCAGGGGAGACGTCCACTCCGGACACGTCCGGGAAGCCGAGGGTGACGAGTTCGGCCATGGTCCGTCCGTAGCCGCAGCCGTAGTCGAGAATTCGCGCCGCCGGGTCGATGCCGGCCAGCCACGGGTGGTGCAGCGGATGGGTGAAGGTCTTGGTGGCGCCGACGGTGTCCCAGTAGGTCATGCCCGCCCACGCTAGCCTGGCGCGGCCGGGTTGTTGACAGGCGACCAGGCATGCCATTCTTGGTGGTCTCACCGCTGAACCGGCGTGCCATCTCCACAGCCATGCGACGTGCCTCGGAGCGTGCGGAGTGCCCATCGATCTGCCAGGCGTCGACCGAGTGCCGGAAGGCAATCATCGCAGGCTCCTGATCCGGCTGCACCGGCTGTACAACGTGGCGGGCCGGCCCGCCACCCGGGCGATCAGCCAGATGACCCGCAAGAACCCGCGCCTGGAGCCGGTGTCGCACGAGACCGTGAGCGCCCTGTTCCGCGGTGATCCGCTGCCCGCGTGGAGCAAGATCCGGTCGATCATCATCGTGTTGTGCCGGGCGGCGGATCAGCCGGTCGATGTGGACGAGGAACTGTCCGTCGGTGTCGAACTGTGCTCATCGGCCTCCCGGAACCCGGCGCCCCGGCCGGAACCCGGGCCGGAACCGGAACCGGAGCCCCACCCGCCGGTGGAGATCCGGCCGCCCGAGCCGGTGGCCGAGGTCATCGTGCACGGCCGGCTTCCGGAGCGGGACCCGTTCTTCACCGGGCGGGAACCCCAGCTCGACCTGATCCACGAGCATCTGACCCGGGATCCGCACGTGCCGGTGGTGGTTCACGGCCCGCTCGGTGTCGGCAAGACGCAGCTGATCGCGGAGTACGCCCGGCTGTACTCCCCGGAGTACCCGATCGTCTGGTGGGTGGACGCGCGGGATCTCGACCGGGCCACCACCTCGCTGGTCGAGCTGGCGAAACGGCTGGGCATCACGCCGTCGCCGGACCGGCGGCAGACTCTCGACCGGTTGTTCGCCGCGTTCGGCCGGGCCCGCAACTACCTGCTGATCTTCGACGGGCTGCGCGGCAGCGACATCCGGGCCCTGATCCGCACCATCAGCGGCAGCGTCATCGTGACGACCCGGGACGCGACGTGGGCGCGCGACAGCGCCTACCGCGATGTCGAGGTGCCCGACTTCGACCCCGGCGAGGTCGCCCAGTACCTGCGTAAACGTGGACGGGACGCGGCCGCGGCCGATGCGTTCGGGCGGATGCCGCTGGCGCTCGCCGAGTTCTGCCGGCACCCGTCCACACTGTCGGCCGGCCCACCGGTGCTGGCCGAGGTGCGGTCGGCGCTGGCCCGGCTCGGCCGCGATCCGGGGACGGTGCGGCTGTTGACGCTGCTGGCCGGGTTCGGGGCCGGCCCGGTCCAGGTGCCGCTGCTGGCGACGGCCGCCCGCCGGGAGGTGCCGGCCGAGCTGCGGGCGCTGCTCAAGGACCAGATCGCGCTGCGCCGCCGGCTGGCCGAGCTGGTGCAGGCGGGGCTGGCCCGGCGTAGCCCGGAGGACGGCGTCGAGATCCCGGCGCTGATCCGTCTCGCGGTGCGTGACCTGCTGCCGGAGGCGGCCGGGGAGCGCATCCGTGACCACGTGCGGGAGATCCTGGTGGCGGCCGATCCGGGGCATCCGGAGGACCGGCGGACCTGGCCGACCCACCGGGCCATCGCGGCGCACGTCGGGCCGGCCGAGCTGGTCGACTGGCACCATCCGGCGGCGTACCGGACGGTGCGGCACCAGATCCGGTTCCGGTTCCTGGACGACGACATCGCCGGGGCGCGGCGGCTCGGCGAGCGGGTGGAGACGGCCCTGTCGGTGCGGTCGGCCTCGGCCCGGACCGACGAGGCGGTGCTCCAGATCCGGCGGTACCACGCGAACGCGCTGCGGGCGGCCGGGCGGTACACCGAGGCGGAGGCCCTGACCGCGGAGATGACGGCCCGGCTCGCGGCCGATCCGGCGTACACGGATCATCCGGTGGCGCTGGACCTGGCCCGGGGGCGGGGGCACGATCTGCGGATCGCGGGCCACTACCAGCGGGCGTTCGAGCTGGACGAGGAGACCCTGCGGGGGCATCTGCGGTTCTTTCCGGAGGACGACTACCGGACCTCGGCCAGCCGGTACAACCGCGGCGTGAGCATGCGGCTGCTGGGCCGGTTCAGCGACGCGTACGTGGACGACCAGGACGCCTATGTGCGGTTGCAGGCGCGCGTCGGCGTACCGGATGGGGCTTTTCATCGTCTTTTGAATGCCATAGCCGAGGACCTGTACGGGTTGGGCCGCTACCGGGAGATCGGACGGCGGCTGACCGCGGTGCTCACCCACGGCAGCGGCCGGGAGCTGCTGCGGGCCCGCCGGATGAGCGGGGTGGCGGCGCGGCGGCTCGGTGATCCGGGCGGCGCGGCGGAGGAGCTGGCCGCCTGCCATCAGGCCTGCCTCGTGCGGGTCGGCGTGGCCCGCGAGCTGACCCTCGCGGTGGCGATGAGCTGGAGCGGTGCGCTGCGCGAGTTCGGCCGGCTGCGCGAGGCGCTGGACGTCGCGGAACGCGCCGAACAGCAGTACGAGCAGGCGCTCGGAGCCGACAATCCGCTGGCCCAGGTCGCCCGGGTCAACGTGGTGGCGACCCTGCTGGCGATGGGCCGCGCCGAGCAGGCCCGGCAGATCGGATCCGAGGCGTACGTGGCGTTGCGCGGCCGTCTCGGCGCCGAGCACCCGTTCACGGTCGCGGCCGTGACCAACCTGGCGTCGGCGATGGCCCTGGAGGATCCGGCGTCGGCGCGCGGCATCTCCGAGGAGGCCTACCGCAGCGCCCGCGACGTCTACGGCGAGTCGCACCCGGACACACTGCTGGCGGCCGCCAACTTCGCGGCCGACGGCGGGGATTCCCCGTCACTGGACGCGGTGCTCGGCGGTCTGCGGCGCAGTCTCGGACCGGACCATCCGGCCGTCCTGGAGGTGGCGCGGGGCGTCCGCGCGATCGCCCACATCGAACCGCCCTCAGCCTGAGAACGTCTGTCAACTCTTGTCAGAAGGCGTCCGACATCCGATCTGTGGACCGGCGAAAACCGTAGCCTGGGACGGTCGCCCTCGTTTCCCCGTGGGGGCGACATAAACCGCGAATTGCCAGGTCAACCATATATTGACAGGGTTTGACAGGGGCTTCCGGCGCCGGAGCCGGGAGCGCCGGAGGAGGTCAGGTCACGATGAATGCTGCATCGGCGGAGGCGCCCAGCGAGGATCGGTGGATCCCGTTAGCCGATGTTTCCGACCTCCCGATCGCGTCGCTGGCGGCCGAGACCTCCGGAGTGCTCGGCCGGTCACTGCGGCAGGTGCTCGACGGTCTCGCCGACACCGACGGCGTGATCAGCGCGTTCGGTTCGTTCGTCGCCGAGGACTGACGGCCGTGGCCCCGGCGCCGCACGCCGCGGCTCCCTGGCCGTACGCCGAACTGGACGTGGCCGCCGTGCGCGCGGCCGGGCACCGGCCGGTCCCGTTCCGCGAGATGGTCCTGAAAGTGCACCAGAGGTGCAACCTGGCGTGTTCGTACTGCTATGTGTACGAACATCCGGACCAGACCTGGCGTGAGCGGCCGAGAACCATGCCCGACGAGGTGCGCGACGCGGCGCTCACGCGCTTCGCCGCGCACGCGCGCCGACACGGACTCACCCGCGTGCGGATCGTCCTGCACGGCGGAGAGCCTCTGCTGTACGGGCGGGAGCGTCTCGCCGAACTCGCGCGGTCGGCGCGCGCCGCGTTCCCGGACGGCTGCCGGGTCGACATCGGTATGCAGACCAACGGCGTCCTGCTCGACGAGCGGATCGTCGCCATGCTGCTGGAGAACGGCATCCAGGCCGGCGTCAGCGTCGACGGGGTGGCCGCCGACCACGACCGGCACCGGCGGACACCCGACGGCCGGGGCAGCTTCGCCGCCGTCGAGCGCGCCCTCACCCTGCTCCAGAAACCCGACAACCGGCCCGCGTACGCCGGACTGCTCTGTACCGTGGCCGCCGGAACCAACCCGCTGGCCTGCTACGAGCAGCTGCGCGCGTTCGACCCGCCGGCCATCGACCTGCTGCTGCCGCACGCCAACTGGGAGTCCCCGCCACCGCCGGTCGAGGGGCGCGCCACGCCGTACGCCGACTGGCTGATCGCCGTCTTCGACCGCTGGTACGCCGAGGAGGCGCCGCCCCGGATCCGGATCTTCGAGGACGCGCTCAACCTGGTCCTCGGCGGCGCGAGTCGCGGCGAACAGCTCGGCCTCAGCCCGTCCGGTGTCGTCGTGGTCGAGTCGGACGGCGCGATCGAGCAGGTCGACGCGCTGAAGAGCGCCTACGAGGGGGCCTGCGCCACCGGGCTGGACGTGTTGCGTCACGACCTCGACGAGGCGCTCGACCACCCCGGCATCGTGGCCCGGCAGATCGGCCGCGCGGCACTCGCCGACGAATGCCTGTCCTGTCCGGCCGTCGCCTTCTGCGGCGGCGGCCACTACGCCCACCGCTACCGGCGCGGCACCGGATTCCGGTCGCCGTCCGTCTACTGTGCCGACCTGCTGGCCCTCGTCGGCCACGTCTACGACCGTGTCGCCGTTTCCCTCGGGAGAAAATCATGACCGTCGCCGTCCACCAGCTGGCCCCGGACGCCCTCACCGCGCTGGCCGGCGGGCTCGGCGGCGCCGAGGCGATCCACGAGTTGCGCCGCACCCAGCTCAGCAAGCACCTGCTGCTCATCCGGTACCTGCTGGACCACGGCGGGCCGGCCGGTCTTCTGGAACGCGCCCGCCAGGCCGACCCGGCCGCGTTCCGCCGGGTGGTGGGGGACCCGCTCACCGGCGGCTGGGCGGCGATCGCCGGCCGGGCCGTCCTGGCGGGCGAGGCGTCGGCCGGGGACCTCGGGTACCTGTCGGCGATCGCCGTGGTCGCGGCCGCGCGCGCCGGCATCGACGGCTCGGTGGCCGTCCCGGTGCACCACGGGCTGGCCGTGCTGCCCGGCGTCGGCGCCATCGAGGCCGGGGACGCCGCCACGGTCGAGGTGAGCACCACCGGGGGGCGGCTGTTCCGGCTCAGCGGGGACGGCGTGGTCGCGCTTCCCGGCGGGCACGGCTGGCTGCCGGTGCGGCGGCTCACCGCCGACGCCTGTGGACAGTCGATCGACCTGGCCCTGGACGACCTGCACCCGTACCGGCACGGGCACCACGTGCCGCCCGCGAACCGGCTCGACGACGCGGAGGTGTCGCGCTGGCAGGAGACCTTCACCGACGCGTGGACGATACTCGCCACCTGCCTGCCGGAACGGGCCGCCGAACTGGCCGCCGGCCTGGAGACGCTGGTCCCGCTGCTGCAGACCGACCCGCGATCGGCCCGCAGCGCCACCATCCGGCACGCCTTCGGCGTCTTCGGCCTGACCCGCCCCGGCACGCCCGGCGACTTCGCGGTCACCCTCGTGCACGAGTTCCAGCACTCCAAGCTGAGCGCGATCCTCGACCTGGTCCAGTTGACCGATCCGGCCGACGACCGGCGGTACTTCGCGCCGTGGCGTACCGACCCGCGGCCGCTGCCCGGACTCTTGCAGGGCGTCTACGCCTTCGCCGGGGTCGCCGACACGTGGCGGGCGCTGCGTGGCACCGTCGCGGTGGCCGAGGCCCGTTTCGCCGAGACCCGGTTGCAGGTGGACCGCGGGCTCACCGCCGTCGAGGAGTCCGGGTCGCTGACCGCCGACGGTCTGCGTTTCGCGGCCGAACTGCGCCGCACCGCCGACCGGCTGCTGGCCGAACCGGTCCCGGACGCCGTGGCCCGCGACGCGCACGACACGCTCGCCCGGATCCACGGCGCCTGGCAGGATCGCAACGGCCGGTAGCCCCCGGCCCGGCCGATCAGGTCGGCGGCGCCTCGATGTCGCCCTCGAGCCGCTGCCCGGCCGCGGCCGCCACCACCTCGGGATGGTTGGCGCCCAGCAGGCCGGTCAACTGATCCAGCGAGTCCCGGAAGAGTTTCGCGCCACGCGTCTCGGCGCCGGTGGCCCGCAGATCCTGGGACAGGTTGAGGGCCCGCATCAGTACGTACGGATGTTCCTGACCGCCGCGTGCCTCCGTGCCCTTGGCGTCGGCCTCCCGGCTCAGGCGCAGCATCTCCTCGGACAGCTCCAGCGCCGCCCGGTGCCGGCCGGCCAGCGCGTGGTCGTTGGCCAGGGACGTGCCGGCGCAGATCGTGTACGGGTGGTCCGAACCCAGTTTCACCTGCAACCGCGGGTACGCGTGCTGGTCCAGTCCGAACGCCTCCTCGAACAGCCCGGCGGCCCGCAGGATGATCGCCCGGTTCACCTCGGCGGCCAGGGTCAGCGGGTGGTCGTCGCCGAAGTCGTCGCGGTAGCGGGTCAGCGCGTCGTCGGCCAGCTCCGCCGCCTCCTGCAACTCGCCGGCCTGCCGCAGCACGTTGGACAGACTCACCGTGGCCGCCACCGAGAACTCGTGGCTGCGGTTGAACGGGGAGTTGAAGCGGTTGGCGGTGCGTTCGTGGTTGGTCCGCATCACTTCGAGCGCCTCGGCGAGCCGGCCCAGTTTCCGCAGGGTGATGGCGTGGGTCCGCTCGGACATCAGCACGAAGCCGTGCCGGGCGCCGAGCAGCCGCTCCTGCTCCGGCAGCCACTCCCGCAGCCGCTCCAGCGCGGCGTTGTAGTGGCCGAGACCGTAGAAGTCACGGGCCACGTTCATGTGCGTGCGGATCACGTTGGCGTCGACGATGCCCTGGTCGGCCCAGTGCGAGACGATCTCCTCGTCCAGTTTCAGCGCCTGCGCGAAGTCACCGAACAGCCGGTAGTCGACCGCCAGGTTGCCCTTCACCCGCAGCGTGTACGTCTCCTCGTCGCCGAAGACCTCCCGGTGCAGCCGGTAGCTGTCCTCGTCGAACGCCATCGCCTCGCGGTACTGGCCGGCGATGCGCATGTCGTGCCCGCGCTGGTTACCGGTGATCAATGTGTACGGATGCTCGGGCCCCAGCAACGGACTGCCCAGGAACCGGTTGTACGTGTCCAGCAGCAGCTCGGACGCCGTGCTGCTGTCACCCAGCGCCCGGATCGCGTTGGCGATCTGCGCCCGGGCCAGCAGGGTGGACTGCCCGTCTGGCCCGAGCAGCGGATCCGTCTCGTCCTTCGACCACTCCTCGGAGGCCCGGCTCGCCAGGGCCCGGCTGTTCTCGTAGTCGCCGACGATGTAGAGGTAGCGGGCGTGGTCGAGGACCGTCTGCCGGCCCTCCGGGGTGCCCGAGTGCACCATGTCCGCAGGCGTCAGGTGCGGGCCCATCTCGCTCTGCAGGGCCAGCTCGCCGACCTCGTCCGGGTCGCCCGGCTTGGCCACCGCCAGCAGCCGCTGCACGTTGCGCAGGGTCTCCTGGCGCACCTCCGGGTTGAGCGTGTCGCGCAGCACCCGCTGCACCAGCCGGTGAACCTGGAGCCGCGGTGTCCGGTCGCCGGCCGCCATCGCCGACGTGGACCGGCCGACCTGTTTGGCCAGACCGTACTTACGCAGCTCGCGAACCATCCGGCCGGTCGAGATCGAGTCGTTGAGCGCGGCCCGCAGCTCCGCGGTGAGCGCCGCGTTGGCGCCGCGCACCAGCAGCGACTGCCGGACCGGCTCACCGCCGAGGAACGCGAACAGGGCGAAGAACTGGGCCGCGGCCCGGTCGTTGTTGTCCAGTTTCTCCAGTGCGACCGACACGAACGCGGCGACGGTCAGCGGGTAGTCGGCGGGCTTGCCCTCGTTCAGCAGCTCGCTGCGCTCACCGAGCAACTCGATGTACTCCGGGACCGGCATGCCGGTCGCCAGATACCAGGCCGCCGCCTGCTCCAGGGCCAGCGGCAGGTCACCGAGCGCCTCGGCCAGCTCGTCCGCCTCGTCGTCCGAGATCGGCGCCAGCGAGCTGGAGTCCTGGGTACGCCGGGTGAGCATCTGCACGCTCTCGTCCCGCCGGAACACGTCGACCTCGATCGGGATGCCGATGTGGCTCCACTCCTCGATCCGGGTCGTCACGATCACGTGACCGCCGGTCGACGGGAGCAGCGGCGTCAGGTCGGACGGCTCGTCGGCGTTGTCGTAGACGAGCAGCCAGTCCCGGTCGTCACCACCGGCGGCCAGCCAGTTCAGCACGGTCCGGGCGGTCTCCTGCTGGTCGTCGGCGATCGGCAGGTCGATCCGCTGCGCCAGCTGGGTCAGCGCGGCGAGCACGGTGGACGACTGCTCCGCCGGGATCCACCAGATCAGGTCGTAGCGGTCGAGATTCCTGTGCACGTACTCGATGACGAGCTGGGTCTTGCCGACACCGCCGAGGCCCTTGAGCGTCGGCGGGAGGACCGAGGTGGTCGACTCCTTCGACAGCGTGGCGCCCAGCCGCTCCAGCAGCTCCACCCGGCCGGTGAAATTCCTGTTCCGGATCGGGATGTCGCCGACGATCCGCTCCTCCGGCCGGTAGACCCGGGGCCGGGACGGGCGGCTGCCCGCCGCGAGCGCCCCGAACCGGGCGGACGCGTCACCGGGATGCCAGCGGATCACGGTCTCGGCGAACAGGCGCAGACCGTTGGGCGCGGTGGAGGCCGCCTCCACGATGGCGGCGAGATCCTCGGCCGCGTCGTCCGAGCGGCGAATGCGCAGGGGAGCAGCGAGCATGCCGTTCAGTTCCTCGACGCGTGCGTCCCGCGCGGAGCGATCGGCCAGGCCTTGCACTTGAAGAAGGGTCTCGAGGAGCTTTTCACGGGAAAAGGCCAGGTCCGACACGGCTTCTCATTTCCGAAGGCGCGGATGGAGTTCGAACCGAAGGATATCCGAAATGGGTTGCCCACGGGGGTCGCGGAAAGCGCCGCATCGTGCCATCTCCGGCAAGCCGGTCCGGCCCCGCGGCGCTTCCGGCATCAGCCCTGGTCGATCCAGACGTTGTCGTGTTCCCGGTAGAACGCGGCCTTCTCGTCGTCGGTCATCTCGTCCAGGTGGGCCAGCCCCTCGAAGTAGCCCTCCCGCGGCGCGCCCGGTGAGAAGTGCAGCAGCATCGAGACCGGCGCGCCCGACCGGTTCTTGAAGCCGTGCACGCCGCCGATCGGCACATGCACCCAGTCACCCGGCTCCGCCTCGATCCACCGGTCCCCGTTGTAGATGCTCATGACCCCGGACAGGATGTAGAACGACTCGCTGATCGAACGGTGGAAATGCGGATTCGGCCCGGTCACCTCGGGCCCGCACTCCCACCGGTAGAGGCCGAAGAGGCCACCCGTGGACTCTCCGGTGGAGAGGTAGTGGACGCGTGTGCCGTTCGGGTAGACGAGCTCCGGTTTCGTGTCGGCGGGCCGGTGCCACGCGCTCTTCTCCCCGGTCTCACCGTGGTATTTCGGAGGCGGATATGTCATAGACCCATGTCTACCCGAAAGTGAGCACCGGTTTGACCACCTTGCCGGTGGCGGCGTCGTGTGCGGCGGCCTCGATCTCGGTGAACGGGTACTCGGTGACCAGCCGCTCCACCGGCAGACGGCCGAGCCGGTGCAGGTCGATGAGCTGCGGCAGGAAGGTGGCCGGGGCGGCGTCGCCCTCGATCACGCCACGGATCCGGATCCCGTTGTACATCACCGTCATGATGTCGAACTCGGCCTTCCCACCCAGGCCGACCAGGGCCAGCGTGCCGCGCCGCCGCAGCGCGCCGATCGCCCGGGTGATCACGTCGGGGCGGCCGGTGGTGTCGATCGCGTGGTGCGCGCCGGTCACGTCCGCGTCGGTCGCGCCGAGCGAGAGCGCCAGCTCCAGGCGGGCCGGGTTCGGGTCGACGGCGACGACCGTGCAGCCCAGGGAGACGGCCGCCATCACGGCGCTCAGGCCCACACCGCCGCAGCCGAAGACGGCCACCGTGTCGCCGGGGGAGGGGCGCAGCACATTGAGGACGGTGCCGGCGCCGGTCTGCACACTGCAACCCAGCGGTGCGGCGATCAGTGGGGAGAGCGCGGCGGGTACCCGTACCACATTGGTTTGGTATGCCAGGGCGTGTGTCGCGAAGCTGGACTGGCCGAAGAAGTTGCCGAAGACGGCGGAGCCGTCGAGGCTGAGCGGGCTGCTCCCGTCGGCCCGCGTGCCGCGCATGTTGAGATCGCTGCGCAGGCAATAGGCCGGATGGCCGCCGGTGCACTGGTCGCAGCCGCCGCAGCTGCGGTAACTGAGCGCCACCGTGTCGCCCACCCGGACCGAGCCGACCGCGGCGCCGACCGCCTCCACGACGCCCGCGCCCTCGTGGCCGAAGACCATCGGGGAGATCTTTTCCGGCCAGCGGCCGCGCATCGCCAGGTCGGTGTGGCAGATGCCGGCCGCGGTCATCCGGACCAGCACCTCGTCGTCGCGGGGTGGCTCCAGATCGACGTCACGGATGGTGAAGGCCGCTCCGGCCCGCTCGACGAGGGCCGCCTGGATGCGCACCGATCACTCCCGTTCGAGGACGAAGTAGTAGTGGCGGCCCTCGTCCAGGACGCCCTTGCCGTTCATCACGCCGAGCAGGGTGCTCGCGCCGGCCTGTTTGAAGTGGTCGAGCACCGGTTGGCCGTCGTAGACCATGGTGGCCGTGGTCTCGCCGCGGAACTCGACCGGCCACAGGCTGGCGCCGCCCTTGGCCCGTTCGACGTCGTCGAAGAGCTCGCCGCCGTCGGTGCGGCAGACCAGCGGCGCCACCTCGGTGAGGGAGTCGAACCGCTTGCCGTGCCAGCGGATCTTCGGCAGGTAGCCCTCGAAACGGTGGCCGCTGGCGAACTCGCTCCCGCACCAGGCGCCGAGGATGTCCTCGGGGCGCACCGGTGGCAGGGCCGCCCACAGGTCGTCGAGCTCGTCGATGGTGGTCGCGCCGCCGGCCGCGCGGATCTCGGCGAGGCGGAGGCGGGCAGCTTCGGCGTCCATGACCGGCCTTCCTTATTGGCGTCCCGCCAATATAAGCCGACGGGACGCCGGAAGGCGACAGGCCGGACTTTCAGGCCGCCGTAGTCGCGACCTCCCGGGCCTGCTCGATGGGTGCCGTCGCCGGGCGGCGGCGGGCACGCATCGCGCCGGCCGTGCAGAGCAGTGCGCCGACGGCGAGCCAGGAGAGCAGGACGACGACCGGCCGGGTGGCGGCGGCGCCGTCGAAGAAGGCGGTCGAGCGCAGCAGCGAACCGCCGGCGCCGGGCGGCAGCAGCTGGCCCAGCGCGCCGGACCAGCCGGGCAGCATCTGCGGGGCGGTCGCGGCGCCGGACAGCGGGTTGCCGATCAGCATCATGGTCGCCGCCCCGATACCGACGCCGGCCATCCCGAGCAGGGACTCCAGACCGAGCACGGTGAGCGCGGTGGCCGCGACAGCGAGCCCGACGGCGCCCGCGTTGGCGAGGTAGTGGCCACTCAGCGAACCCAGCCAGAACTGGAGGATCGCGGCCATCGCCAGGCCGCCGGTCACGGCGAACGCGAGCGCGCCGGCCATCCGGCGGCCGGTGCCGCGGACCCGGGCGGTGAGCAGGACGGCGGCCAGGATGCCGCCCATCACCAGCGGCAGGGCCCCGGCGGCCAGGCCGGCGCCGCGCGGGTCGTCGGCGGGCAGGGCGGCCAGATCGCGTACGGCGGTGGTGGGCGCCTGGCCCTGCTGGGCGAGCGCCGTGCCGAGGGCCTGGAGCGTCTGGGCGACCGCGGTGCTGGCGGCCGAGGCGGTGATCACCTGGGGCGTGCCGGAGGTGAGATCGATCGCGCCGTACGCCTCCCGGTCCTTGATCAGCCGCTCGGCGGCGGCCGTGTCGGTGACGGCGGTGACGTCGAACGCTCCCGGCAGGCGCTGCTCCAGCGCGGCGGTGACCTGCGCGACGGCGGGGGCCGGGCCGGCGACGGCGATCGGGACGTCGTGGACCGAGGACCGGACCGCCGGCCAGGCGAAGGCGGTGAGCAGCACGCTGATGATGACCGTGAGCAGCCCGACCGTGGCGGTGACCTGCTTCATGGTGGCTCCTTCGATAAAGTGAACGGTTGTTCGTTTTAAACGATGGGCCGAGTGCCGGGTGTTTGTCAAGAACGGTCGTTCGTTTTAGCGTGGGACGTATGCCACGCGTCACCGACGAACACCGGGCCGGGCGCCGCGCCGAGATCCTCGCCGCGGCCGCCCGGGTCTTCGCCGTCAAGGGGTTCCACGGCGCCTCGATGGCCGACCTGATCACCGAGTCAGGGCTCTCCGCCGGCGCCGTCTACAGCTATTTCCGCAGCAAGGAGGAGCTGATCGCGGCGGTCGCCGACCTCGCGCACGCCACCGCCGACGACGTCTTCGGCGCGCTGCTCGCCGACGGGGCCGTGCCGTCCCCGGCCGACGCGGTGGCCGCGATGATCACGGCGATCCACGAGCGGCTCGTCGACGGGCCGCTACCGAGCGTGGACATCACCCGGCTCGGCGTACAGGTGTGGGCCGAGGCGCTGCGCAACCCCGAGGTGTACGACCGGGCCCAGTGGGTGGTGCTGCGACTGCGTGGCCACTGCGCCGAGGTGGCCCGCCGCTGGCAGGCCGCCGGCAACCTGCCGGCCGGCACCGATCCGGACCAGATCGGCGCGGCGATGCTCAGCCTCCTTCAGGGGTACGTGCTCCAGCGCCTGCTCGTCCCGCTGACCGACCCGTCCGGTTACGTGTCCGGAGTGCGGTCACTGCTGGGTTGAAACCCGGCTGACAAATTTTGTCGGACCCCGGCCGTACCCTCCTGGCATGGTCAATCGTTCACCTGCCCCCGGCATCGCCGCGTTCGCCTCCCGAGCCGAGTTCGACCAGGCCGTCGAGTCGGCGCGGCACGCGGCTCAGGCGTATTACGACACCGGCGACGCGGTGATGACCGACGCCGAGTACGACGTGCTCGCCGACCGGATAGCCGCCGCCCTCGCCGGGCATCCGGACTGGGACGACAAGGGCATCACGACCGCCGTGGCCGCGGGGGCCTCGGCGGGCGGCGACGTCCGGCACCCCACCGCGATGCTCTCCCTCGACAAGATCAAGACGCCGGAGGAGGTGGCCGCGTTCGTCGCCACCCTCGGCGGCGACGGGTGCCTGGTCGAGGTCAAGCTCGACGGCCTCGCCCTCCGCGCGGAGTATGTGGCGGGTCGCCTCGTGCTGGCCGCGCTGCGCGGTGACGGCGCCACCGGCGAGGAGGTCACCGCCCAGGTCCGGCGCGGCGTGGCCGGGCTGCCCTCCGAGCTGGCCACCCCCTGGACCGGCGAGGTGCGCGGCGAGGTCTACATGACCGTGGCCGACTTCGAGGCGGCCGGCGCCAACCGGGTGGCCGCCGGCGGCAAGGCCTTCGTCAACTCGCGGGGCGCGGTCGCCGGGGCGATCCGCAGCATCGACCGGGCCTACGAAGCCCCCATGACCTTCGCGACCTACGAGATCACCGGCGAGGGGGTCGACCCCTCCGGCAGCCACCTCGGGCGGATGGCGCGGGCCGAGGAGCTCGGCTTCCCGGCCGCCTGCCGGCTCATCGACGGGGTCGGCGGCGAGCTGTTCACCGCCGAGGAGGTGATCGGGGCCATCGAGGCGATCGGGGCCCGGCGATCCGAGCTGGTCTTCCCGATCGACGGCGCGGTCATCAAGGCCGATGCCGAGAGCACCCGGCGGCGGCTCGGTCTCGCCTCCCGTACGCCGTACTGGGCGACCGCGTTCAAGTACCCACCGGACACCGCCTCCACCGTGCTGCGGGAGATCGAGGTGCGGGTCGGCCGGACCGGGCGGATCAGCCTGCGCGCGATCATCGACCCGGTGCAGGTCGGCGGCACCACCGTCACCAAGGCCACCCTGCACAACCCGCAGTGGGTCGCCGAGCAGGGCCTCGCCCTCGGGCAGACCGTCGCCGTCTGGCGGGCCGGTGACGTCATCCCCCGGGTCACCTCGCCGATCGGCGAGCAACCGCACGGCCTGACCCCGTGGGTGGCGCCCGAGGTGTGCCCACAGTGCGGCGAGGCGTGGGACAAGAGCAGCCTGCTCTGGCGCTGCCACACCGCCTCCTGCGCGGCGGCGAACGCGCTGGCCTACTGGTGCAGCCGGGAGGCCCTCGACGTCGACGGGGCCGGCGACTCGTTCTGCGACGCCGTCATCGAGGCGGGGCTGGCCCGCGACGTCGCCGACCTGTACGGACTCTCCGTCGACGACATCGCCGAACTGCCGGTCGGCAAAACCGTCGCCGGCGGGACGGTCATGCTCGGCCGGGCCAACGCGGAGCGGGTCGTCGCGGGGCTGGCGGCCAGCAAGGCGCAGCCGTTCAACCGGGTGGTCACCGGGCTCGGCATCCGGATGACCGGCCGCAGCGTCGGCCGCTGGCTGGCGGCGCGGTTCAAATCGATGACGGCGCTGCGGGCCGCCACCGTCGAGGAGATCGCCGAGATCGACAAGATGGGCCTCATCAAGGCCCAGCACGTGGTGGACGGCCTGGTGGCGATGAGCGACGTCATCGACCGCCTGGCGGCGTACGGGCTGACCATGGAGGTGATCGACGACGGCGGGGCGAAGCCGCTGGCCGGAAAGACGTATGTGGTGTCCGGCTCGGTGCCCGGCTACACGCGTACGACGGTGAGCGAGCGGATCGAGGCGCTGGGCGGGTCGGCCAGCAGCAGCGTCTCGGCGAAGACCACCGCGCTGGTCACCGCCGAGACCACCACCGCCAAGGCCAAGAAGGCGGCCCAGCTCGGCATCCCGGTGATCGAGCCGGAGGAGTTCGCGCGCATGCTCGCCTGACACCGGCTCGCGTCGAGATCATCAGGGCCCTATCCTGGCGCGATGCTTACCGAGGGTTACCGGCTCGCGTGGGAGTTCCGGCGAGTGCTGGCGGCCGTCCTGCTGCCGGTGGTGGCGGTCGCGCTGCTGGTGACGGCGGTGCTGGACCGGTTCGCAGGGGACCGGCCGACGGTCGCCTTGGCGATGCCCGGCGTGCTGGTGGCGGCCTGGATCGTCGGGCTGCTCGCCGGGGTCGGCGCCGTCGCACGCGGCCACGGTGTGGTGGGCGCCGTCCGGCGGGCGGTTGCGTTCCTGCCGGTCTTCGCGGTGGGGCTCGTCGCCGTCGGCGGGGCGGTCCACCTCGGCCTGCTGATGGTCGCCGGCAGCGGCTCGGTGCCGTTGGTGCCGGCCGTGCTCGCGGCGGGCGGGCTGGTCGCCTCCCGGCTGGTGCTGGCCGGGGTCGCCTGGGCGATCGGGGAGCGGGACCGGCCGGCGTCCTGGCGTGAGGCGGGGACGTTCCTGCTGGGTGGGGTGGTGGTGCCGGCGCTTGCGGCCTACCTCCTTCCGGATTTCGTGGCGGACTTCGTTCTGCTGCCTCTCCTGCTGGTCGCGCAGGTGGGCCTGAGCGCTTGCCTGCACATGCCGCGGAACCCGGCCGACGCGGTGGAGGCGGCTCTTTCGGCCGATCAGGGGGATCCGGCAGCGGCGGCCGTGGCGGGCCGGAGGGTCCGGGTCTGGCCGGGGGTCGCCATGTTCGCGGTCGCCGTGCTGGTGGCGGGCGGCCCGGCGGTGGCCGGGCGGTTCGGTGGGCCGGTCCGCACCAACGACGGGGGACCGAGCGGGCCGGTCGCGGTGACCTGGCCGGCCGGGCGGCATCCGGTGATCGTGACCGACGCCGGGGTCTGGTACTGCGACGACGACCTGTGCGAGGAGTTCACCGACGTCAACGGCGGCCCGCCGGCGATCGACGGGTGGGCCACGGTCGGGATCGGCGCCGACGGGACGGTCGTCAAGACGGCCGTCACCGGGGGACCGGACAAGGGCGGGCCGTTCCTGGACTATGGGCGCTGCGTACCGGAGGGGTGTCGGGAAGCGTGGCTGCCGGTGAGGGCGAGCGCCAAGGAGAAGCTCGACCCGATGGCGTCGGTGGAGGCCGCCGGTGCGCCGGCGCCGGACGGCTCGCTGTGGTTTTTCGTGGCCGCGCCGGCCGAGGGCGGGGAGCTGGGACGCTACCGGTTCCTACTGATCCGGTGCGCGGACATGGAGTGCGCCGAGCCGCAGCGGCACGAGATCGGCGTCACCGACCGGAGCCCGGAGGACGGCTACCGCAACGGCACACGCGCCCGCCTGACGATCGGCGCCGACGGGCGCCCGGACGCGGCGTTCTGGACCGGCATGAGCGTCCTGCGGTTCAGCTGTGACCCGGTGACCTGCGCGAATCCGCGCCAGACCGCCAACGACGGCGTCGCACCCCGGGGTATCTGGACCACCGCCGGCGACCAGATCGTGGCCTACTTCGACCAACGGCTGTTCCGCGGCACGGATCTGACGCAGGTCGCCACCGACAGCGCGAACGGCACCGGCGGCCTGGCCGTCGCCGGACTGTCGGTCTACGTGGCCGCCGCCCTGCCCGGACCGCCGGACCGGGGCTTCCACCTGACCATCGGCGAGCCGGCCCGGCACTGGCAGCAGACCGTGTGGCGGTGCACCGGCGCGACCTGCGACAGCGTGCCGATGGACCGGTACGACGGCGATCCGCAGCGTGAGCTGCTCACCGTTGCCGAGGACGGCCGCATCCTGCTGGTCCGTCCCGGGCGTGTCGTGCTGCGCGAGGCGCCGTAGGTCAGCCGACAAGCCCCGGCACCGCCCACAGCGGATCGTCGACCGTCAGGTACGGCGGTGGCCGTCCTCCGTCCGCGATCAGCTTCTCGGCCAGGTGCTTCTGGGCGCAGGCGTCCTCGTCACGGCCGTGCGCGGTCAGCGCCCGGGCCAGCAGCAGCCGGCCGCGTGCCTGCTCCCAGCGGTTGCCGGTGCTCTCCGCGGCGAGCACCGCCAGCATCGCGTGCCGGGCCGCGGCGAGCAGGGCGGCGCGCACGTCGGCCCGGGGCTGGTCGTGCAGCTCCCAGTTCGCCTGGGCGAGCCGCCTGTGCAGCATCGTCCGGCGGTGATCGTCGCCGGTGTCGTGGGCGTCCTCGCGGGTGGCCTCCGGATCCAGGTCGTCGATGACGTTGCGGTACCGCTGATGAGCGTGATGACGGGCCGCCGACACGGTCGCCGCCCAGTAGGAATCGTCCGGAAGCGGCCCGTCCGAATACAGGTCGGCGAGTTGCCGGGCGGTCTCCAGCCGGGCCAGCAGAGCGGGATCGCCGTCCGCCCCGGCCAGCGTCTCGCATGCGTCCACGTGCCGTTTCGCCCGGTGTGCCCAGCCGAGCTCGCCGTAGACCTCAGCGGCTGCCAGGTGCATCTGGGCCCGCCGTTGCGGCGGCTCCGGACGGTTCCGTGTCCGGGCGTTCTCGATCACCGTCTCGCACTGTTCGTAGCGCCCGGCGATCAGGCCGATCCGTACGTGGGCCAGCAGATAGTCGAACGTGAGATCCGGTGACGGGGCGATCTCGGCCCACCCGGTGCGGGCGGCGACCACCTCGGCCGCCGGGTGCGGACGGGTGAAGCCGGCCACCAGCCGCAACGCGAAATCGCGGTCCTTGTCGAGCAGCGCCGGCACCTCCTCCCACAGGCTCTCCTGCTCGAAGCGGATCCAGCTGAGACAGTCGGCGTCCCCGGCCCGCGGCGACGTCTCCGGGATCCAGTGGTGGGCCGTCTCCAGGCCGGGCAGCGGGTGCTGGGCGCTGCCGTCCAGCGCCGACCGGGCCAGTTCGAGGTAGACGGCGCGCAGCCGGTCGACGGCGTCCCGGCAGGTCGACGCGAGATCCGCGTCCTGATTGAGGTGGGCCTCGGCGAACGTCCGGACCAGCGGGTGGAACCGGTAGCGGGCCAACTCGAACCGGTCGTCCCGCCCGGCCGGTTCGAGCAGCCGCGCCCCGGCCAGCGTCGTGGCGATCACATCGCTCTTGGCGGCGCTGAGCCGCAGCAGCGGTCCCAGTACCCAGGAGGCGAATGACGACGACCGTACCTGGGTGAGCAGGCAGAGCGCGTCGCGCTCCAGGCGGCTCAGACGGCCGAACTCGGCGGCGATGCCGGCCACCGCCGCGGTCGCCCAGCGTGGCCGGCTGGCACGACCCAGGTCGGCGGCGATCGACTCCGGGCTCAGCGTGGCCAGGTCGGCGTCCTCGTCGACGACCCGCGCGCCGAGGGCCCGCAACGCGGCGGGTAGTCGGCCGCACGCCTCGACGAGCCGTACGCTCGACTCGACCGCGGTGAACCCGTCCAGGTCGGTGACCGTGCACAGCAGGTCGAGCGCCGCCCACGGGGATAGTGGTTCGAGAGCGAAACCATGCACGTTGAGCTGCGGTGACAGGTTCCGGCGGCTGGTGATGATGATCAGCGAGCCGGGCGCGTTCGGCAGCAGCTCGGTCAGCTGCGACGGTTCACGGGCGTCATCGAAGACGAACAGGATGCTGCGGCCGGAGACCAGAGCCCGGAACAGGCTGACCCGCTCGCCGGTGGTCGCCGGGATCTCGTACGCCCACGCCAACTTCTGCAACACCATGGTGAGCAGGTCGCCGCTGGCCACCGGCTCGCCGGCGTCGGTGAGGCTGACCCGTACCAGCCCATCCGGGTAGTGCCGGGCCACGTCCTCGGCGGCCCGCCGGGCGAGGGTGGTCTTGCCGACGCCCGGCATCCCGTGGATCAGGACCGCCTTGGGCGCCGCCGGCGCGCCGGTCTCCCGTGGTTCGTCGAGGAGTCTGACCACCTGGAACAGGTCGGACTCCCGGCCGACGAGCCGGTCCTCGGCGGGGCGCCGCGCCGGTCGGGGCGGCCGGTCCGGCCAGAGCAGGACCGTCGTGACGGCCGCGGCGAGCAGAACCTGGATGCCCGCGAGCAGCACCGACCGCCAGGTCCCCTGCCACGCCCCGGTGACCGCGACCAGCGCCAGGAGCAGGGGGAACACCGCCGTCGAGCGGCGACGCAGGCGCCGGGACCAGGCTCTCTTCATCGCATTTCGGCGAACGGGGGTGTGGCGAGCCGCTCCCGGGCGCGCTCGGCCGCGTCATCGCCGCATTCGGACAGTTCGTCGCGGGCCTCCTGCCAGTGCATGTGCGCCCGGCGGCGGTGGCCGTCGGCGTGCGCGGCCTGCCGGTCGGCGGCGGCCCGGTGCAGTTCGGCCAGCAGCAGGGCGGCGCGGCCACGGCCGTACCGGTGCTCCATGTCGGAGAACGCGTAGAGCGCGTCGCGGGCGTAGCGGAACGCCTCCTCGGAGGTCGCGTCCGGTTGGGCCAGTTTGGCACGGTCATAGGCGATCCATGCGAGCCGCAGGTGCTGGCCGCGGCGCAGAGCCCACCGTTCGGCCTCCTGGACCGCCCAGCGCGCCTTGACGGGCTGGGCGGCCCGGCCGTACACCCGCCCGTAGGCGCGATGCAGGCGGGCCCGCAGGTCGATGCCATCGTCCGGAAGGTCGTCGCAGATCCGTGCCGCCCGTTCGACGGAGGCGAGACCCAGATCCACGTCGCGGCGGCTCTCCAGCCGGGCCGTCTCGAGCAGCGCGAGGACGAGTTCCTCGTCCTCGCCGGGTTTGGAGGGGTCGCACTGGTCGACGATCGACGCCAGGAGCCGCCGGGCGGCGTCCTCGTCACGGCAGCGCATCGCCAGCACGGCGGCGCATCGGCGAGCCCGGTACGTGGCGACCTGGGGCAGCGAGCGGTCGATCAGGCCGGCCGGCACGAAGTCGCGCAACGGGCCGGCCACCCCGGACTCCACCCGCACCTCTGCCAGGGTGGCCAGGGCGAGGTCGACGGGCCGGCCGACGGTGGCGCGGGCCAGTTCCACGGCACGCCGCGCGGTGACCAGCGCCCGCCGCAGCTGGCCGGCCTCCAGCAGGGTCCGCGCCTCGGCGATCGGCCCGGCGATGTCGGCGGCCGGTTCGCCGCGGCGGCGCTCCAGCCGCCTGCGGTCGGCCGGTTTGCTCTCCTCCTGGAACTTCTGCCGAGCGAACAGCAGCACGTCCTCGCTGACCCGGTAGACCGGCACGCCGAGCGGGTCGGTGCTGTTGCGGGACAGGAAGCCGGCGACCAGCAGCCGGTCGACCACGCGTAGCGTCTCGGCCTCGTCGGCGCCGATCAGGGGAGCCAGCGCTGACAGCGGGAAGGAGACGCGGTCCAGGCAGCCGATCAGGCGCAGCCCCCGTCGTTCGTCGTCGCCGAGCAGGTTGTAGCTGACCTGGAGCGCGACGGTGACGGCGCCGCCGTGGCGCAGGGCGGACAGGGTGGTGACCGGGTCGCTGTAGATGCGCCGGATGGCGTCCGCGTGCGAACCGCTCCGGCTGGCCAGCTGGGTGGCCGTCAGGCGGAGGGCGTTGGGGTGCCCGTGCATCGCCCGGACGATGCGGCGGCAGGTCTCGTCGTCATCGACCCAGGTCGCCGACACCATGGCCCGGATCAGGTCCATGGACTGTTCCTCGGCGAGCGGCTGCAGCTCCAGGACGGGCCAGCCGTGGCCGTCGAACGCGGCGCCGTTCGCGGTGGTGACCAGCACGGCACAGTCGGCGCCGGACGGCAGCAGCCGCCGGACGAGTTCCGGGTCGTCGGCGTCGTCGAGGACCACGACCGGGCGGTATCGCGCCGCAAGGTCCCTGAACTGTTCGTCGAGGGCGGTGTGGACGGGGAGATCCGGTCTTCCGAGCCCGGTCACGAAGGCGCCGAGAACGTCGCGGACGATGTCGTCGTCGTTGCGCCTGCCGCTGGCGACGTGTGGCTCCCGGCTCAGGTCGCCGAAGAGGGTACCGCCCGGGTAGCGGGCGGCGAGCCGGGTGGCGGCGACCGCGGCGAGGGCGGTCTTTCCGATGCCGTTGGGGCCGGCTATCACCGCGACGCGGAGGCCGCGGGGGTCGCTGAGGCAGGCGTCGAGTTGGTTCATCTCGGTGGTGCGCCCGACGAAGACCGGGGGCATGGCGGCGAGCGCCGACGGTACGAGATAGTCGCGGGCCGGGGGCCGTCGCCGGTAGAGCCAGGTCAGCAGGACGAGCAGGGAGACAGCGACCACCAGCATGCCGAAGGAGAACCAATGGATCGGGCTGGGGGAGACGCGGACGCGGACCAGAATTGTCAGGAGCGCGCCGCCCGCAAGAATGTGGGGGGCCCACCGGGCCCGGAGAATGGCGGCGACGACCCGATCGGCATTTCGCGAGAAATTCTCGCGCCACGTTGGACTCATGAATTTCCTCCAGCTCACGTGGCCGACATAGCTGAAGCGACGGCTAAGGTCCCGCGGAATTTCATGATGACGTATACGGGTGGCACCAGGCCATAGTTCGCTCCCGGGCGGGCACATTGCAATGTCACCGTTTGGGATGATCATTCTTGGACCGGTTCCGACCTCAGCTTCTGACCTGCAGGACAACCTTTCCGGCCGGAATGTCTAACCCATAGAGGGGAACGTTCGGCAAGCCCCGGAACGACGGACAAACAGGCCGTCAACATCACACGTACAGGGCCTTATCGTGGCCGGCGTGCAGCAGGCAGCCATCCGGTTCCGGCTTGAGGAATCGATTTCAGATCTCGACGAGTTCCGCGACGACGTTGCCGAATGGGCGGTTTCCGCCCGGCAGCTCGGCCCGCAGGGTCAATATCTCGACCAGATGTCGTTGCTGGCGGAGATAGCCGAAACCGGGATCGCACAGGTGCGCCACGATCTGCTCGAACAGACGACCGGAGCGACGGGCGGCGAGCTCTACGAACAGTGCCGCCGCGCCGACCACCGGACCGCCTTGCTGCGGCGGTTCTGGCGCTGGTACGGCGACCGCCTCGACCAGCGGCACCACGACGACTACCGGCCGACGCTGGCCGCCGCGGACGAGATCGTCCACAGCACCTGGCAGGCCCTGTTCCCGGACGCCGCGACCCGGCCGCCGACCCCGCTGCCGCATGTGGCCCCGATCGACACGGCCGTGTCCACCGCCCGTTACGAGGTACCGCTGGACCTGTGCGTCCCGGCCGAGCCGGTGCTGGCCAGGTGGACGACGATGATGCCGCTGTCCACGATCGCGCTGCCGTCGACCGTCACCCGCCGCCCATGGTGGCTGGTCGTCCTCGCCCACGAGTGCGGGCACCAGGTCGCGGCCGAGGTGGGCGAGGACGACGACGGCTCCGGGTCACCGCCGGAGGTCCTCGGTGCGGCGGCGGCCCGGGCCGGCGCGGGCGACGCCGAACAGCGGGAGTGGCGGAACTGGGCGATGGAACTGTTCGCCGACGCCACCGCGGCGGTCACCAAGGGGACCGCGCCCATGTGGTCGGTGATGGAGCTGGAGCGGGGCACGCCCGACACCCTGCTGAGGCCGGACATCCGCTACCCGCCGCCGGCGTTGCGGTGGTGCGTCGCCGACGCGGTGGTCGCCGGGATCGGCCTGGCCGGTGTGGTGCCGGCCGCCGACCGGGCGCTGCTGGCCGGGTCGCCGTTCGCCGGGCACGCGGCCCGCGCCGAGACGATTGCCGGCGCGCTGCTCGGCATCCGGTTCGGCGGCACGACGCTGCGCGAGATCGGTGTCCGTAGCCGTGACTGGGAGCGGACCGCCCGGCGGTGGCGTGATGCGCTGCTGGGTGCGACCGAGCCGGCGGCCGGGACGGCGCCGGAGTCGGCCCGGCTCTGTGTCGCGGGCGGCACCATGGCATGGCGGCGCACCACGGCCGGGCCGGGCGGGGCCGAAGATCGCGAACGGCTGCGTCGGCGGCTGCTGCGGGTCCTGCCGCAGAGCCGGCCGAAGAGCGTCCGTCACGTCGGCGTCCGGCCGCAGCGGCAGGCCGCGGCGGTGACGAGGCAGGTGCTGGACGATCTGCGGAGCGACGCCTGGTGAGGGCGATCGTGACCGTGGAACGCCGGGCCGGCACCGGCGTCCCGCACTGGCCGGTGCGTGTGACCGCGGTGGACGGCGCCGAGCTGACCAGGAGGATGCCGGCGCGCCCGGACGAGACGGGCCGATGGTGGCCGTCCGCCACCGACGACGAGCTGGACATCCTGCTGCGGCTCACCGGGAGCCTGGCCGAGGACACGCCCACTCTGGCCACCACCCGGGCGTACGGTCGCTTCCTGTTCCAGACCCTGCTCGGCCAGCAGGGATGGGAGCTGCTGTCCGGCGCGGGAACACACCCGGAGGAACTGGAACTGCGGTTTCCGCCGGACGACGCCGACCTGCATCGACTGACCTGGGAGCTGCTGCACGACCCGGACGACGACGGCGAGTTCCTCGCACAGGACCCGTCGCACCCCGTCATGATCGTCCGCGGGATCGCCACCCGTCCCGGCGAGGAGGACCGGGAGGTCCGCCCGGTGACCGGGACCGCGCGAATGCTCTTCGCGGTCGGCAGCGAGCTGCACGATCCGCAGGTGCGGGCCGGCACCGAGGTGATGACCATCATCCGGGGGTACGACCGGACCTGCTCGCTGATCGACTTCCGGGTACGGGCGCAGATCACGCTGGACGGGCTGGAACGTGCCTGCGGTGACGTCCGGCCGCACGTCCTGCACCTGATCGCGCACGGCTCGTGGCACCCGGAACTGGCCGAGAACACCGTGCAGCTGCGGGCGGAACCCGGCACGGCGCACACCGACGACGTCGACCACGTCAATGCCCGGGCGCTCGCGGGTGCGATGCGGGCGGCCGGCACGCTGCCCCTCATGGTGATCCTCAGCGCCTGCGAGAGTGGCAGCACCCGGCCGGGCAGCGCCGCGATCGCCGCCGAGCTGGTCGACGCCGGGGTGCCGATCGTCGTCTCCATGACCGGCCGGATCTCCAACACCGCGTGCCGTACGTTCGCCCGCGCGTTCGCGGCCGCCGTGGTCAAGGGCAAGCCGCTCCACCTCGCGACGGCCGAGGCCCGGCGGCTGGCCTTCTCCCGGCTGCACGGCGGCGAGATCGACTGGGCGCTGCCGGCCGTCTTCATGGCCACCGACGTACCGGCCGACTTCCGGGTCATCGACGACCGGGAGACCCGGGAACTGCGGGAGTTCCTGCTTCGGCTGGGCCCGGTGTGCGCGCCCGTCTTCCACGCCCGCGACGAGTTCTTCGACCTGTTGGACCATCTGCTCGACCCGCGTGACCAGCTTGCCGTGCTGGTCGCCGAGGGGCCCGGCGCGGACGCCCGTCCGGGTGGCACCCGGCTGCTGCGGGAGCTGGCCGGAGCCTCGCTGCGGGCCGGCCACATCCCGTGCAACGTCACCTTCTCCCCGGGACGGGAACCGCGCAACGCCGCCCAGCTCGCCATCGACGTGCTCTGCGCGATCTGCGCCACCCGGGCCGAGCTCGACCTCGACGTCGACTTCACCAGCGCCATCCTGACCGGCATCGAGGACGAGGCCGGCCGGGAGAAGGTCGACGCGATGCTGCCGCCGCGCCGCCAGTGCACGGCGGTGCGCGCGAAACGGCTCCGCCCGGCGCTCGGGGCCGAGGACCCGGAGGGTTTCGTCGACGAGCTGGCCGCGTGGATCCGGGAGGACCTGCTGGCCATGGCGACCGCGGCGCAGAAGGCGTACCCGGGTCTGTTCCCGGCGTCCGGCCGACCGATTCTGCTGCTCGACGACCCGCAGGAGGTGCCGCACCTGTTCGTGCAGCTGGGGAGCCTGCTGTCCTCTCGCGGGGTGTCCGCCGAGAACATCGACCGCGAGTCCCGTGACAAGATCCCGGTGGTCGTCTTCACCAAGGACCCGCGGACCCGGTCGGCCGGTGGGGAGTCGCGCCTGACAAGGGCGTTGCGGGATCAGGCCTGGGCGCGTACCGCGGCGGTCATGCTGTTCCAGCAGATGACCCCGGAGGGGCACCCGGACTTCGTGGCGGCCGCCTGGCGATGGCTGCTCATGCATCGACTGCCGACCCTCGACGGCCGGCACACCCGGCCGCTCACGGTGGTTGCCGACCGGGAGGGCGAGTGGGCGGAGCTGGTACGGGAGCAGACCAGTGGAACCAGCGAGATCTATTCGGCGAAGCTGATGGCCTCGATCACCCGCGCCGGGATGTCGCAGAAGGTCCTCGAGGAAGACAACGACGACGCCGTCCTGGAGCACTATCCGGCGTCGGGGAGCCCGGTGTGACCGCCGCGGCCCACGACCCGGCACTGTGGCTGGCGCTGGCCCCGTCCTGGACCGGCGAGTCGGCGCTGGCCACCGGCTTCCCGGCGGCCGACCCCGGCGACGAGCAGGACTACTTCGACCGACTCGGTGAACTCGTCCACCACTGGGAGCAGCGGGGTGTGGCGCAGCGCAACGGGACGTTGAAGCCGGACCAGCTCTGGCTCACCGAGTTCTGGCACACCACGGCGCAGCGGCGGGCCGTGCTGGAGGCGGCGGTGAGCATGCTGGGCGGGCCGGCCCTGGCCGCCGAGGCACGCCTGATCGCCGGCCGGCTCCAGGCCCTCGACCTGGACGTCCCGCTGGATCCGGTGATGCGCAACTGGATCGACCTGGCGATCACGGACGGTGCCGGGCATCCGGAGCGGCGGTTCCTCGACCGGGTCCGTGAGCTGTGCCGTTCCTACCACGTGTCCGAGGCGCAAGCGCACATCACCGCTGCGGAGATCTTCGAACCGGTGGCGCGGCCCGCCTTCGGTGAGGCGGTGGAGGCGGCACGGCGGCTGGTGCGCCTGGCCAACCGGCGGGCACACGACCGGCACTCGCTTCGCGAGTATCAACCACGCTCCGCGTGGACCGCCGAGCTGCGCACGTTGCTCAACGGCGACGGCCGGGAGTGGGCGATGCATCTGATCGGTACGGGCGGGACCGGCAAGACCTCGTTCGTCCGGTACGTCGCGTCCGGTGACTTCGCCGAGCACACCGGCCTGCCCCAGATCACCGTGGGGCGGGTGGACTTCGACCTGCTCAGCCCGGAGTACCCGGCACGGCGGCCGGCCCACCTGCTGACCGAGTTCGCCCACGAGCTGGCGTCCGAGGTGCGAACCGGCGCCGCAGAGGAGGCCCGGGCCGAGTTCTACCGGCTGGCGTACGTCGCCGATGAGGCGACCGGACCGGCCGGTGTCGTGGCCACCGCTGACGCGTTGCGGGCCTTCGTCCGGTTCCTGACCGAGCTGTCCGGCCGGGTCCTGCTGATCCTCGACACCTGTGAGGAACTGTCCCGCGCCGACCCGGCCGGCGCCCCGGATGCGGCCGTGGCGGCGACCTTCGAGGTGCTGGCAGCGGTGCACCGAGGGCTGCCCAGCGTGCGGGTGCTTCTGTGCGGCCGCCGCCCGATGGAGCCCGGCTCCGGGGTGAGCATGCGTACCGTCCGGGCACGCGGGTTCAACGAGGAAGAGGCGACCCGCTACCTGACCCGCCCCGACGACGGGGTGGTCATGCCGGCGTCGCTGGTCGAGGCGATCCTGACCCTCTCGCCCGAGCACGCCGAGCCACCGGACCGCTCCGGCCGACGGTTCAGCCCGTTCGACGTACGCCTCTACCGCCAGTGGTGGGCCTCCGAGAAGGACATCACCGACGAGCAGTTGCGGTTGTCGGGGCGGTCGGCGTACGTCCAGGAGCGCATCGTGGGACGGCTGACCCAGCGCTGGTCGGTCGGCGCGCTGCCGGCGGTCGCCCTGCTCGGGACCTTCGATGGCCGGACGCTGGAGTCGGTGATCCGCGACCAGAGCGATGTCGAGGCGGTGATCGCGGAGTTCGCCCGACAGGACTGGATCGACGCGCGCCCCGACCCGGCGGGTGAGGGCCAGGTCCTCGAGGTGCACGCCTCGATGCTGCCGCTGCTGCGGGTCTGGGCGCACGGGCTGGCCGAGGAGAAGCTCGCCACGGTCCGCCGCAACCTCGCCGTGGCGCTGGGCGCGCAACTGGAGACCCGGCCGCTGGAGCAGCTCAGCGTCGCCAACGTGGTCTCCGCGATCCGGCTCGCCGCACCGGTCGTCGCCGTCCGGCTGTGGGAGCGACTGGAGGCACGGATGGGCACAGCGGGTGACTGGGCCTGGATGAGCCGGCTCTGTCCGCGGGTGCTGGGCGCCCTGGCCGAGGCGAAGATCCCCGAGGGGCGGCGCCGGGACGGCGAGCCGGAGGGCACCGAGCCGCCCGACGATCTGCTCCTCGCGGCCGTCCGGGCCACCGCCGTCGCGGTGGCGGCACGCTCCGGCGCCGCATTCGACCGGGCCGGGGAATGGCGGGCCGTGCTGCGTCTCGTCGGCGACCGTACCGGGTGGGCCGCCGAACGGCTGCGGCTGCGTGCCCGGCTGGGCGTCCTGGCGGCCACCGCTCGGGAAGCCATGGCCGCCCCGGACGCGGTCGCGGAAACCACCACGCTGATCCGCGACACCCTCGAGCACGAGCGCCGTCTGACCGGTGGGGTGGTCGCGGTCATCGAAGCGATCGCCGAGGTCACGGAGGCCGGACCCCGTCTGGAGCCGATCGCCGCCGCCGTGCACGACTGGCTGCCCGTCGACACCGACCCGGTGACCACCATCTGCGCACGGCTCGCCGTGTACCGCCTCACCCAGGGCGGGCCCGAGCATCCGCTGGACGTCCGCGACCTGGACCGGGCGGCACGCGAGGCGCCGGTGGGTGTCGACCCGTGGCCGGACTGGATCGCCCCGCCGAGCGTCCTGATCCGGCTCAACCTGCACCTGGCCGCACGTGCCTACCTGAGCGGGGCGCCGTTGCGGGAACTGCCCTTGCAGCAGTGGGAACGCGACGCTGAGGCTCGATCGGCGACGGTGGACAGCGACCGGCTGCTGTCGGTCTGCCTGCATCTGCGGCTCGGTCACGGGACGGTGGCCCGCGACCACCTCGACCGTCTGCGTCCGCTGGCCGGCCCCACCGATCGGGCCGTTCCCCGGCTGCGGGTGCACCGGCTCATTCCGCCGCTGTTCCAGAGCCTGGGCTACGCCTACCTGGTGCTCGGCGACATCGGCAGCGCGCAGCGGATGCTGGACAGCGCCCTCGGACGGGCGCACGAACAGGGTGACGAGGAGGCCACCCGGTCGGCCGCCGCCGGGCTGCTGTGGCTGAGCCGCCGGATGCGCCGCACCCTGCCGGCCGGCCTGCCCGAGCAGGCCGCACCCGACCTGGCCGGCAGGGAGTGGGCGGCCCGGGCGCTGACCGACGGGACGCCACCGCCACCCGGGTCGGCGCGCGAATCGATCGTTCGCTGGCACCACCATTGGCAGGCGCTCAGCGTCGACCCGCGGACCGCGACGGTCACCCTCCCACCGCTGCCCGAGCAGCCCGGCCCTGTCGGCCCCGGCCTGCGGGAACTGCTCGTCGCCGATCTGCGGGAGGCCGCCGCGGGCGGTGCGGGCGCCGACGCCGAGCAGACGCTGGCGCGGGTACGGGTGCTGCCCACCGCCGAACCGGATGATCCGGTGGCGGCTGCCCCGCTGGACGCCATGCACCTGGAGCTGGCCGTGGCCACCCCGGCGAAGCTGGACCGGTTCCGTGAGGCCAATCCGGCTCATCCGCCGCTCTTCGTGGCCGTCGCGGCGCTGGAACTCGGCGAGCAGCGGGCCCTGCGCGACCCGGTGGGCGCGAAGCCGCTGCTCAACCTGGCCGCCGGGCTCAGCGAGTCGCGCAGCCCGGTGCTCGCCTTCCAGGCCGCGACCCTGGCGGCGCTGGCCCACGTGCACGGGGGCGCCGACCACAGCGACCTCACCACTCGCTCGCTGGTACTCGGGCTGAACATCGCCTACACCCGGATGCGGGAGCATCTCGGTGGCGAGTTGCCGGAATGGGCGGCGCTGACCGGCGCCCCGCCGGACCCGGACCATCCGTGGTTCGGGTGGCTGATCCGGCTACGGGTGGCGATCACCGCGCTGGCCGGGCGCTCCGGCCACGGGCCACCGACCGCCCCCGCCGTCCGGTCGGTCGAGCTGTACCCCACCAGGTTCGGTGCCGTGGCCGAGACCGTCGCGGACCGGGGCGGCGCGAAGTTCGTCGTGCCCCGGCTGGACGGCTCGGACCGTCTGCGGCTGTCGCTGGTCGCCATGCAGGCCCGGTTCCGCCGGATCCCACGGCTGACCGTGCAGGTGCTGCCGCGGCCCCGCAAGCTGGTGCTCAGCACCGGCCGGGAACGCTGGCGTGGCGCCGCCGGAATGGGCCCGTTCGGGGCCGTCCGGATGGGGGCCGGCGACGCGGTGCCGGACCTGTCGGCCTCGATGCGGGCCATGGCCGGGGAGAATCCGCCCCGGCTGTGGCGGCTGGTCCTGCAACTCGGCGACCAGGTGCGCTTCTGGGAGGCCGAGATCACCGAGCGGCTCGGCCTGCCCGACGATGCCGTGATGCCGCGCTGGTACCGGGCGTGGCCGCTGGGCGTGGCGGCCGTCCCGGCGGCGCCGTCCGAAGGCCGCCCCGATGGCCCGCCGGTACGGGTTCTGGAAGGTGGGGTCGGGCGGAACCACTCTGAGGTCCGCTTCGTCGACCAGGTCACTCGGCAGATCATGACCCCCGCCGATATGGCCCGGCTGAACGCCTGCGCCATCGTGCTGCGTACCACTACGCCGGTGGGTGAGGAACCGGCCAACGTGCGGGACATCGACGCGCTGCGCCTGGCCGTGCGATGCATGGCCGCCGGTGTCCGCAACCTGCTGCTGCTGCCCCAGCCGTCGCCGGAGGTCGCCGACCGGATCGCCGACCGGGCCGCCGACTTGAACGACCGGCCCGGCCGCCCCCGCGCCATGGACCTGATGGCGCTGGCCGACAGCGCCCGGGACAGCACCGAACCGAGCAGAGGACAAGTCGTCCTATTTCTGAGAGGAGAACCCGATGACGGCACTGGATAACCTTCGTGACCGCGTTCGGCACTGGTGGAGCCGCGATGCCGAGCACATGGTCTACCACTTTCTGCCGACAGCCAGCGCCGAACCGGTGCCGCGGGACAGCTACCTTCGGTTGTGGATCGGCGACCTGTTCATCGCGGAGGCCCGCCGCCAGGGCGCCGACGTACTGCCCGCGCTGCGCGCCTCGGTTGCCATGACGCGGCCGGACGGGCTGCGGGGTGTTCGGTCCACGGTGTGGCAGGCGGAACCCGGCCAGGAGGCGCAGGGCGTCCGCTCCGGTGCGCTGACCGGCTGGTTTCCCTATTCCGGCGGGACCGTGTCGGTGCAGGCCTGCCTCTACGCGATCAAGGCGAACGACTCGTTGCGCCTGGCGATGGAGGTGATCGGTGCCCTTACCTCGGCAGCCGCGCCCGCGCTGGCCTCGGTGGCGGGTCTGGGCGAGCAACTCGCCAAGGGCATCGACCGGGTCGAGGCGGCGATCGAGGACGCCGGCTCCGGGCCGGTGCTGGTCCTCGACAAGGACTACGCCGCCGACAGTGCGACTGGCGCGCTCCGCCCCGGGCACATCGTCGTGATCAACACGCCGGCCGCCGCCTTCGACGTCAACGGCCTGGCCTACGCCGACGGGCGGCTGACTCACCACGGCGCCCCGCTCGACGGCCTCGACTATCTGCTGATCGAGATCCAGGCGACCCGGAACCGGGACGACTGGATCTTCCCGCAGCTGGACGAGCTGTTCCAGGCGGCCAGGGAGGCGGCCGCCCGTGGGGAGACCGAACGGCTGGACCGCCTCCGCCGGGAGCTGCTCGCTCTCGTCTACACCTGCGCCGACCTCACGCACACTGACCAGAAACGGGTCGCCGCCCGGCTCAAAGAGGAACTGGAGGAGGTGAGCCGCGGCGTCTCCGCCCGCGGCACCATCACGTCCATCGGCCGGATGGTCGCCGAACGCGGCCTGCCGAACGCCCGTCAGGTGGCCCATCTGACCCTCTCCGATCTGCTGGACTGACGGCTGTCAGCTGTCGGTGCCCAGGTTGGACATGAACGCCGTCGGGTAGCGGTCGCCGCGGGCCGCGCCCACCGGCACCGACTTCTCGATCTCGGCGAGATCCGTGGCGTCCAGCCTCACCTCCAGTGCTGCCAGAGCCTCGGACAACCGCTCCCGGCTGCGGGCGCCGACCAACGGGAGGATGTCGGCGCCCTGCCCGGCCACCCAGGCGATGGCCAGCTGCGCCACGGTGCAGCCCTTGGCGTCGGCGACCCGTCGCAGGTCCTCGACGAGAGCCAGGTTGTGCTGCACGTTGCCGTCGGCGAACCGGGGACTCGTGCCGCGCATGTCGTCGGGCGCCGTCGGCTGCCCGGCACGCCAGCGGCCGGAGAGCAGGCCGCGGCCGAGCACTCCATACGCCGTCATCGCGATGCCCAGCTCCCGCAACGTCGGCAGGATCTCCGCCTCCACGGCCCGGGACAGCAGCGAGAACTCGATCTGCAGGTCGGCGATCGGGTGCACGGCGTGCGCCCGCCGGACTGTCTCCGCGGTCACCTCGGAGAGCCCGATCTCGCGGACGTAGCCGGCGTCGACCATCTCCTTGATCGCGCCGACCGTCTCCTCGATCGGCACCGCCGGGTCGAGCCGGGCCGGACGGTAGATGTCGATGTGGTCGACGCCCAGCCGGGTCAGCGAATAGGCCAGGAAGTTGCGCACCGCCTCCGGTCGCCCGTCCATCCCGCCGAACACCGGCCCCGGCCCGCGCAGATGACCGAACTTGACGCTGAGCTGATAGCTCTCCCGTGGACGGCCGCGCAGCGCCTCGGCCAGCAGCAACTCGTTGTGGCCCATGCCGTAGAAGTCGCCGGTGTCGATCACGGTCACCCCGGCGTCCAGCGCCGCGTGCACCGTGGCGATGGACTCGCCGCGGTCGGCCGGCCCGTAGACCTCCGACATGCCCATCGCGCCCAGCCCCAGTTTCGGTTTCCGCATCGTGGTGCCTCTCGCTCGTCGGTGTGCTCTCCACAGTGCGGGGCGGGTCGGTGTACGAAAAGCGGAGCGTTGAGCCTGGGATAAGCGCTCCCTGGCTACGTGCAAAGGCGGGGAGCAGCATGGACGTCATGCAACGTGAGCAACTCGCCGACTTCCTGCGCCGCCGCCGCGCGGCGATCCGTCCCACCGAGGTGGGCCTGTCCGACAGCGGCATCCGCCGGACCGTCGGGCTGCGCCGCGAGGAGGTGGCGATGCTCGCCGGGATGTCCGTCGACTACGTGGTGCGCCTGGAGCAGGGCCGCAGCAGCCAGCCGTCGACGCAACTGCTGGTCGCGCTGGCCCGGGCGCTGCGCCTGTCCGACGACGAGCGCGACCACCTGTTCCACCTGGCCGGGCACCAGCCACCACCGGCCACCGGGGTGGCCCGCCTGGCGCGGGCCGGGCTGCTGCGCGTGCTCGACCTGCTCGGTGACACCCCGGCGCTGGTGATGTCCGACCTGGGGGAGGTGCTCGCGCAGAATCGGGCGGCTCTGCTGTTCGCGGGTGACCAGCGTGGTCGCACCGGTGACCGCCGCTATCTGGTCTATCGCTGGTTCACCGAGCCCGCGACGCGCGCTGCCCATCCGCCCGAGGAGCACGATCAGCAGGCCCGGCAGTTGGTGGCCGACCTGCGTGCGACGGCCGGGCGGCGGTCCGGGGACGAGGAGGTGACCGGGCTGATCGAGCGGTTGATGGCGGCCTCCGACGAGTTCCGTTACCGGTGGGCCGAGCACGAGGTGGCGGTGCGCCGGGCGGATCGCAAGACGCTGCTCCATCCACGGATGGGCTGGATGCGGATGGACTGCGAGACGCTGATGACTCCCGACCAGGGGCAGATGCTGCTCGTGTTCACGCCGGCCGACGACGAGACCCGCGAGCGGCTCGCTCTGCTGATGGTCGTCGGTGTGCAGGAGTTCGCCGACCCGGCCGGGTAACCGGTCAATCGCAGCGGGCGGGCGGTGCCTGCCGCCCTGTGAGGACGGGTGTCGTCGGGTGGGTGGTGGATTGCTTGGGCGGGGGATGAGTTTCGTCGGGGGTGGTGGTTTCGGTCGGGTGGGGACGGGTTTCGCCGGGAGGGGGACGGGTTTCGCCGGGAGGGGGTTCGGTTGGTCGATGAGCCTCGTCGGGTGGTAGGCAGGCGTTGTTGAGGGGAGAGAGGCGCCGTTCAGCGGAAGGCGTCGATGTTGGTGGACAGCCAGTCGGCGAAGGTGCGGGGTGGGCGGCCTAACACCTGTTCCACGGCCTGGCTGATCTGCTGTTCCTCGGGGGTGGGGGCGCCGATGATGTCCAAGGTGCCGTCGACCACTGGTGGGGGCATGAAGGTCAGCATTTGTTCGCGGGCTTCCTCGACCGGCTGGTCGATGAACCGGACCGGCTCGCCCAGAGCGGCCGCGAGATCTGCTGCCCGCTGTCGGGGGCTGATCAGTTTCGGGCCGGTCAGGGCGTACACCTGCTTGTCGTGTCTTTGATCCTGGAGTGCCGCAGCGGCTACCTCGGCGATGTCGCCCAGATGGACCAGCGGCAGGCCGACATCGCCGAAAGGCGATGAGACGGTGCGTGACGTGCGTACCTGTTCGGCCCAGGCGAAGGTGTTGGAGACGAAGCCTCCCGGCCGCAGCAGCACCCACTCCAGACCGGAGCCGCGAACGGTGTCCTCGAGCGCGCGCAGTGGGGCGTGCGATGCCGAGTTGGGCCTGGTTCCGGCTGCCTGCGAGGAGAGGGCCACGATCCGGCGGACGCCTCCCGCCCGGACCACGTCGACGATCGCCGGGATGTCGAGGTGCGCGCCGGCACCGGAGACCAGCAGAAAGAACGCCTCCGCTCCGGACACCGCCTCCCGCAGGCTCTCCGGATCCGCGAGGTCGGCGCGATGATGTTCGATCTGGGTGGCGAGCGCCCCGGTGGCGAGCGTCCCGGCGGGGAGCGCATCGGTGGTGAGCGCCCCGGTGGGGAGCGCATCGGGGGCGAGTGGCCTGGTGGCGAGCGGCCCAGGAGGGGTTGGCCCGATGGATGGTGTTTCCGGGGCGTGCCGGGAGATTGCGCGAACCTTGGCTCCGGCAGCGGCGAGGGTTTGGGTGAGCGGCCGCCCGACGTTGCCGGTGGCTCCGGTGATGGCGTACATGTTCGGCTCCCTGTCGTCGATGGATCAACGCCGGACCGAACGCTACATTCCTGGTAATAGTAGGTACCTAGAGGAGAGTGGCTATCCTGTGAGGATGCATGGGACAGATCCCGAACAGGCCTGCCCGATCGCTCCGGTGGTCGACATCGTGTTCAGTCGCTGGACGACGCCGATTCTGTGGGCGTTGCAGGAGTTCGGCCGTCAGCGTTTCGTCATGCTGGAACGCCGCATCCCGTCGATCACGCCCAAGGTGCTGACCCAGCGGCTGCGGCAGCTGGAACGCGACGGCCTGATCACCCGGACGTACTATCCGGAGGTGCCGCCCCGGGTGGAGTACGAGATCAGTGACCTGGGCCGCAGTCTGGGGCCGCTCTTCGCGCACCTGTCGACGTGGGCCTCCGACAATTTGCCAGCGGTGGACGCGGCGCGGGCCGCCTACGACTCCGCCGGGTCGCGCGGGTGATCCGCATGATCTGTATCGGTCATCGGTAGTAGGAGTGGACGGCTGGCTGGCCGGTGTAGTTCGGTCCGGCGCGGTCGTCCGCGCCGAGATAGACGTACGGCAGGGCGAGTTCGCGCGGGCCGGTGCGGCTGATGCGGTGACGGCGGGCGTCGTACTCGATCCCGGCTGCCCGTAGCAGTGTGGTCAGGCGCCGGCCGGCGGGGCGGCCGCCGGTCATCCGGATGCTCGTCAGGTCCAGGTCCGCGACGAACCTTCCGCCGGGTTTCAGCCATTTCAGGATTCGTACGAGCATCCCGAGCTTGTCCCCGACGTAGTGCAGCCCGTGCACGCAGGTGATCAGGTCGAACGTTCGGTCCGGGGTCCACGTTTCGACCGGCGCGGCGATCAGTTCCGGTCCGGTGCCGGGCGCGAACGCGTCGACCAGGTCGACCCCGACGATCGTGGCCTCGTCGAGGCGGGCAGCGGCCTGGATCAGCGCCCGGCCGCTGCCGCAGCACAGGTCCAGCCAGGAACGGTCTGTTCCGGCCAGCAGTTCCACCGGATCGAACCCGAGCACCTTGGCGTAACTGTTCACCCCGGACAGTTGCCGTTCCCGGTTCATCGCGTTGTTCGCGACCACCGACGACACGTGCAGGGCCTGATCATCGAGCAGCATGCGCCCACGCAATCACACCGGCGAAAGTCTCAGGCGGCCGCCCGGTCCGGCTTCGTGCCGAGCATCGTGAGAGTCTCAGGCGGCCGCCCGGTCCCGCTGGATGCCGAGCACCGTGCGAGTCTCAGGCGGCTATCCGGTTCTGCTGGGCGCCCAGCATCTCGTCGATGGCCTCGGCGGGCAGCGGGCGGGCGAAGTGGAAGCCCTGCGCCTGGCGGTAGCCCAGCTCGTACAGCCGCTGGGCCTGTTCGGCGGTTTCGACGCCCTCGGCCACGGTGCGCAGGCCCATCGTCTCGGCGATGCCGGTCAGCGCGATCGCGATCGCCTCCTGCTGGGGGCTGCCGCCCAGGCCGTCGACGAACGACTTGTCGACCTTGATGGCGTCGACCGGGCAGGTGCGCAGCAGGCCCAGCGACGAGTGGCCGGTGCCGAAGTCGTCCAGGGCGATGTTGACGCCCAGCTCGGAGAGCGCGGTGACGCTGGCCAGGGCGCGGCCGCCACCGAATACGGCGGTCTCGGTGATCTCGATGGTGAGCTGTCGCGCCGGCAGGTCGTGCCGGGCCAGGGCGGCGGCCACGATCTCGGGCAGTGCCGGGTCGAGCAGCTGCCGGGCCGACACGTTGACGGCGACCGAGCGCAGCGCGTCCGGTCCGTGCCGGTGTCGCCATTCGGCGGCCTGTGCGCACGCGGTGTCCAGGATCCAGGCACCGAGTTCGACGATGAGGCCGGTGTCCTCGGCGACGGGGATGAATCCGGCCGGCGAGATGTCCCCCCACCGGACCAGCGATTCCACGCCGACCAGGCGGCCGTCGGGCAGGTTCACGATCGGCTGGTAGAGCAGGTGGAATTCGCCCGCGGCCAGGCCCCGGCGCAGGTCGGCGGCGACGGTCGCCCGGCGGCTGAGCTGCCGTTCCAGGGTGGCGTCGTAGCGGACGACCTGGCCGCCGGCGCCGGCCATCGCCTCGCGCAGCGCGAGTTCGGCGCGCCGGTACGAGTCGGCCGCGTCGGTGGCGTCGCCGTCCGTGACGCCGATGGAGACCTCGACCAGCAGTTCGTGACCGGCGGCGGACAGCGGCTCGGCGCCGGACGTGAGCAGCCGGTCCACGGTGTCGGGTGCGGCGGTCAGCAGGAGGCCGAACTCGTCGCCGCCGAGCCGGGCGACCACGGCGTGGCGGCCGGCCAGGGTGGTGAGACGTTCGGCGTACGCGGTGAGCAGCGCGTCGCCGGCGGCCGGTCCGAGGCCGTCGTTGATCGCCCGGAATTCTTTGAGGTCGATCAGCACCACGGTGTGCGGTCCGGTGGTGGACGCGACGGCCTCGGTGAAGTAGCGGCGGCTGAACAGGCCGGTCAGCTCGTCCTGCATGGCCTGCCGGGCGACCGTGTCGAGCAGGCTGTTGTTCTCGGCGAGCGCGATCGCCTGCCGGGCCACCACGAGCAGCAGCAGCATGGTGGTGCCGGCCACCTGGACCGTGCTCAGGTGCCCGGTGCGCAGGAAGACGACGGCGACCAGGAGGCTGATCAGGCCGGTGGCGACCAGTGGCACGGCGCTGCCGCGCCGGCCGGCCGACGGGTGTGCGATCCAGGGGGAACCGCCACCGCCGGCGGCCAGCCGGCGGTGCTGCGCGTGGGCGGCGAGCGCGCCGAACAGACCGACGAACGGCAGTACGGCGGCGCTGCCGTTGAGGTGCGGCCAGGGCCGCAGCGCGGTCATCAGCAGGGTGGACAGCGGTCCGGCGAGCCCGATCGGGGCCAGCCACCAGAGCGAGGCCCGGGGGATCGGGCTGCGCCGCAGGGTCATGATCTTGACGACGACCACGGCGCCGGCCACCGCGATCGCGATCATCGCGATGTTCAGCCACCAGGCCGACTCGCTGACCCCGAAGCGGTTCATGAACCAGCCGATGTACTGCGACGTGGCGATGCCGCCGGTCACCGCGACCACGGCGACGTCGAGCACCGCCGTGAGCAGTTGACGCCAGGTGCGCCCGCCGTCCGGCAACCGCAGCAGCGCCGTGATCGCCAGGACGGTGCCCACCACGTACAGGCAGAGGGTGCGCGTGCCGATCGGCGGCATCCCGGACCAGGGCAGAGTGAGGACGTCGATGGCCTGGCTGATCCCGGCCAGCAGCACGAAGCCCATGGCCACGGCCACCCGCCGCCAGAAGGCGCGCAGGTCGCCGCCGGTACGGACCGCGGCGCCACGGAAAGCGGTGACCGCGGCCGCGAGCCCGGCCACGGCCGGGACCCAGACCAGCAGCACCGGGTACGCGGCCCGGGTCCCGGCCACGATGAGCACGACCTCGGCGACGGCCATCAGTACGGCGAACCTCGTCAACCACCACGGCCCAGCCACATGACCTCCCCTCACCTCTGCCATGTCCGACGTATTCGCACGATCGGCGCGCACCGGCGAGAGTTGAGGGTGGGGGAACTCATCGTGCGAGCAGACCCCGCAGTGTCTGTTCCAGTTCGGTGACGCAGCGCACCCGGCGATCGCCGCACGGCCGCAGAATGCCCCGGTTGTCGGCGTCGTACAGGGCGGCCAGCTCGGAGGCGAGTTCCGGGGGCAGCCCGGCGCCGGTCAGCGCGCCGAGCCAGGCGGGCTGCGGGACGGTGACCACGGCGAGCTCCCGGCCGAGCAGTTTGCCCAGGATCTCGGCGACCTGCCGCTCGGTGTAGGCGGGCGCCTCCAGGTCGACGGCCTCGCTCGCGGCGGGCGGGGTGAGCAGCGCCCGTGCGGCGGCCGCGCCCACGTCGACGGTCGCGGCCATCGGCAGCGGCACGTCGGCCGAGTCGGCGAAGACCGGGTAGACGCCGGACTCGACGGCCCCGGTCTCCAGGGCCTTCTCCTGGAAGTGCGGCGACCGGATCGCGGTGACCCGGGCGCCGGTCGCGTGCAGCGCCTGCTCCAGGCGGTGCAGCCAGCGGATCGGGCCGGTGCCGTCGGGCAGGTCGGCGCCGATCGACGACAGCATCACCACGTGCGGCACGCCACTGTCGGCCACCGCGCCGGCGATCGCCTCGATCATGGTGGGCTCGGCTCCGCCGGTGAACGGCAGCATCACGAACGCGCCGCGGCAACCGGAGAACGCGGTGCTCAGACCCGTACGATCAGAAAGGTCGGAAACCGCGACGTCTCCGCCGGGGTGGGCCGACGCGGGGTTGCGGACGACGGCCCGGACCGGCGCGCCCGCGGCGAGAAGCGCCTGCGCGGCCGCGCCGCCGACGCGGCCGGTGATCCCGGTGACAGCGAACATGTGTGCCTCCCTCGATTGGTGATTACAGTCTTTCGGCGAGGGGTGAGACGATCCATGTCCGCTGGGATCGTTCGCATGTCTGAGCGTCTACGCTTCGGCCTCATGGATCCGCTGGGAGACCTTTTAGGCGGGGTACGCGCGCACACCGCCGCCTTCTGTCAGGCCACCCTCGACCCGCCGTGGGGGCTGCGGATCGTCGACCGGGCGCCGCTGGCCCTGGCCGCCCCGCTGCGCGGACAGGCGTGGGTCGTGCCCGACGAGGGTGAACCGACGCTCCTGCGCACCGGGGACGTGGCGATCGTGCAGGGCCCGCAGCCCTACACGGTGGCCGACGATCCCGGCACGTGTCCGGATGTCTTCGTGCACCCGGAAAATCGCCTGATGACCGCCGACGGCTTCGACATCACCGCAGACACCAAGACGCGTACCTTGGCGGCCCGGCTCGGCGGCCCCGGCGACGGCGCGACGCTGCTGGCCAGCGGCACCTACCAGGTCTCCGGTTCGGTCAGCGGCCGCCTGCTGGCCGCGCTCCCGCGGGTCGTGCACGTGGAGCGCGAGCACGTCCAGTCGTCGATCATGGATCTGCTCTCCGCCGAGGTGGAACGGGACGAACCGGGTCAACAGGTGGTGCTCGACCGGCTGCTGGACCTGGCGCTGGTCGCCGCGCTGCGGGGCTGGTTCGCGCGCCCGGCCGCCGACCCGCCCGGCTGGTACCGCGCGCACGGCGACCCGCTGGTCGGCGCGGCGCTGCGGATCATGCACGACGATCCGGCCCGGTCATGGACGGTCGCGTCGCTGGCGGCCGCCACCGGCGCGTCCCGGGCGGCGTTCGCGCGGCGGTTCACCACGCTGGTCGGGCAGCCGCCGATGACCTATCTGACGCAGTGGCGGCTGGATCTGGCGGCCGGGGCCCTGCGGGACACCGACGCGACGATCGCCTCGATCGCCCGGCAGGTGGGGTACGCCAACGCGTTCGCTTTCACCGTCGCGTTCAAGCGGGAGCGCGGTTCTACGCCGCAGCAGTTCCGGCGGTAGCCCGCAGCGCGGCCATCGTCTCGCGCATCAGCGCCCGCAGGTCGCCCGGCTCGACGTCGGCGACCCACCGCTCGAACGCCACCCGCAGCACCACCATCCCGGCCTCGGCGGCGAGCGTGGCCTCCGGATCGGTCACGCCACGGTCGCGCAGCCCGCCGGCCACGGCCGCGCCCAGCCGGGCCATCTTGATCAGCTCGCGTTCCTGGAGTTCGGGGTGGGCGTCGATGATCGACTGGCGGCGCCGGGAATGGGCGTGGTCGCGGCCCAGGAAGGCGGTGGACGCGTCCAGGGCGGCGGCGACCGCGGTCAACGGCGCCGCTGCGGCCGGGGCGTCGGCCACCGCTCGTACGAGGGCGTCCCGCAGCGGCTCGGAACCGGCGAACAGCACCTCGCGCTTGTCGGCGAAGTGACGGAAGAAGGTGCGCGCGGTGACCCCGGCCCGCTGGGCGATATCGGCCACCGTGGTCTCGTCGTAGCCGCGTTCCACGTACAGCTGCATGGCCGCCTCCGCGAGACGGCCGCCGGCGCCCGGCTCCCAACGTGCCACGCCGGTGATCCTAGTCATGTCACCAAGTGACATCACATGCGCTATCGTGATGTCATCAAGTGACATCACACCCCCTGGAGATCGACATGCGTATCCTCGTCACCGGCGCCAGCGGCTGGATCGGCTCCGCCGCCGTCACCGAACTGCTCGCCGCCGGCCACCAGGTCGTCGGTCTGGCCCGCTCGGACGCCTCGGCCGCCCGCATCGCCGCGCTCGGCGCAGACGTCCGCCGCGGCGACATCGACGACACCGACGGCCTGCGCGCTGCCGCCGCCGACTCCGAAGGCGTCGTCCACCTCGGCTACAACCACGACTTCTCCCGCATGGCGGAAGCCGCCGCGACCGACCGGGCCGCCATCGAGGCGCTCGGCGCCGGCCTGGCCGGAACCGGTCATCCGCTGCTCATCGCCGCCGGAACCCTCGGGGTCGCGTTCGGCCGGGTCATCACCGAGAGCGACATCCCGGACGCCACCCTGCACCCGCGGACGGCCAACGCCACCGTCGCGCTGTCCCTCGCCGACACCGGTGTGCGCCCGATCGTCGTGCGCTTCGCGCCGACCGTCCACGGCGCCGGCGACCACGGCTTCATCTCGACGCTGGTCCAGGTCGCCAAGACCAAGAACCTTTCCGGGTACGCCGGGGACGGCGCCAACCGCTGGCCGGCCGTCCACGTGCGGGACGCCGCCACGCTGATCCGCCTGGCCGTCGAGGACGCCCCGGCCGGCTCGGTCCTGCACGCCGCCGCCGAGGAGGGCATCCCGGCCCGCCGCATCGCCGAGGCCATCGGTAATGGCCTGAACCTGCCGGTCGCCCCGATTCCGGCCACCGACCTGGACGAGCACTTCGGCTGGATCGGCCGCTTCTTCGCCGCCGACGCCCCGGCGTCCAGTGAGGCCACCCGCACCCTGCGCGGATGGAAGCCCACCCACCCCACCCTGCTCGACGATCTCACCGCCGGCCACTACTTCCACTGAGCCCGGCCGCCTACGGTTGTCGAATGAACGCTACCGGGATCGTCGAGAAGGCGCTGCGGGCGGGGCGCGAACAGGACGGGGAGGCGCTCGCCGCGCTGATGGCGCCGGACGGGTGGATCGAGTGGCCGTTCCGGCCGCCGGGCGCGCCCGCGCGGATGACGGGGCGGGCGCGGATCAGGGAGTTCCTGGCCGGGGCGAACGGCCTGATCAGGTTCGACGAGTACCGGAACGTGGTGATCCACGAGACCACCGATCCCGAAGTGGTCATCGCCGAGTACGACGTCGAGGGGACCGTGGTGGCGAGCGGGGCGCCGTTCCGGCAGACGGTCATCGCCGTCTTCCGGGTGCGGGACGGGCTGATCGAGTCGTACCGGGACTACATCAATCCGCTGCCACTGATCGAGGTGCTGAACGCGACGTAGCCGGTGCCGCCGGCAAACGGCACCGGCCCGCCGGGTCAGTGGGCGACCGGGCAACCGCCGGTCAGCTTGCTGAGGAACTGGTTGGGGTCGTAGTAGTGCTCGACCTCCAGCAGCTTGAGGTCGTCGTCGACCTTGGCGACGCTCAGGCCGTACATCTCGATGGTCTTGCCGTTGGGCTGGTGGCCGTGGTACTCGCCGTCGAACGAGCCCCAGTGCCGCCACTTGAAGGTGACCACCGGCGGCGGGCTGAGGACCTCGAGGACCTCCCAGTAGAAGCCGTTCGGGAACGCGCCGTGGAAGACGTCGTGCTGGCCGTCGAACGACTCCGGCTTGTAGAACGGGCTGTCACCGACCAGCACGTTGTAGCTGCCGGTGTCGGCGATGTCCTGCGCGGACGCCCACGGGCCGCCGTTCACGTTGGTGCGGAAGTGCTCGGTCACCATCGAGACCCAGGTGGACGGGTCCTTCTTGTGCGAGACCTCCATCTCGAAGACCTGCACGATGGACTCGACGATCGCCTCCAGGGAACCGGGGGCGTGCTCGGTGGTCCGCTGGCCGGGCATCACGGTGTGCGACAGGTGGTAGTCGGGGGTGCCGTGGCGCCACTCGGCCTGGTCGGCGGCCTCGATCACGGCGGTGCGGCCCTGCAGCCACAACGGGGTCTCAGACAACGTCTGGTGTCCTTCCAGAATGATGGCAGGGGGGCTTCGATGTGTCGTGTTTTGATTACCCCCCGTAATTCAAAGCGTTGATCACGATATCCACGTAGGACCGTCGGCAAAAGACCTCATCGGTTAACACCTATTTGCATAACGACTCATCTATTAACGAACGACAAAGCGTTGATTCAATTGTCAATAATCGCCGGGCGGCGCGCCGGGGCAAAGCCTACTAAGTCAATGGGAGATGTGGTTAGCTGGGAGCAGGTCAGACCCCACCGGGAGGACGTGTACATGACCAGCACCGTCATCCGCCGAACGGGCGCGGCGAACGATCCGGCCACCCACGCCGGCACCGTCGTGATCATCGGCGGCGGCGCCAGCGGCGTACTCGCCGCCTGCGCCCTGATTCGATGTCCCGACCACCGCATCATCCTGATCGAGCCAGGGACGACGCCGGGGCCCGGCGTCGCCTACGGCACCGCCCGGCCCTGGCACCTGCTCAACTCCCGTGCCGCCGCGATGAGCGCCGACCCCGGCGACCCCCAGCACCTGCTCCGCTGGAGCCACGCCCGCGGCCTGCCGCTGGACCCGGCGGACTTCCTGCCCCGCGCCCACTACGGCGCCTACCTCGCCGACCGGTTCACCCACGCCCTCGGCAGCGGCCGGCTCGACCACCGGCGAGCCACCGCCACCGCGGTACGCCCCTACGGCGACGGGCACCTCGTCCTCGACGACACCGGTACCGCCACCTACGCCGACCACGTCGTGCTCGCCCTCGGCAACCCGCCGCCGCACCGGCCTTTCGGCATCAGCGACGCCGCGTACGACAGCGGCGCCTACATCGGCGACCCCTGGGCGCCCGGGGCGCTCGACGCCGTACCCCGCGACCAGCCCGTTCTGCTGATCGGCGCTGGCCTCACGGCGATCGACGTCGCACTCACCCTCACACTCACCGAGCGTGAGCGCGGATCCGAGCGCGAGCGCGGACGGCGTACCCCGCTGGATCTGATCTCCCGCCGCGGCCTGCTGCCGCTCGCCCACCCGGACCGGCCGCCCGCGCCGATCGACCTGGACCTGCCCGCCTCGCGCGACCTGGCCCCGCTGCTGCGCGCCGTGCGCGCCGCCGTCACCGCGGGCGCCGACTGGACCGCCGTCGTCGACGCCGTCCGCTGCCGCGCCGACGACCTCTGGGCCGGCCTCGACCACGCCGCCCAGGACCGCTTCCTGCGCCACTGCCAGCGCCTCTGGGAGATCCACCGGCATCGCATGGCGCCCGCGATCGCCGCCCGCGTCGACCGGCTGCGCCGCGACGGCGACCTGCGCGTCCGCGCCGGCCGGATCAGCTCCGTCGAACCCCGTCCCGGCGGCGGCCTCACCGTCACGATCAACGACGAGACCCCACAGTGGTACGCGACGGTGGTCGCCTGCACCGGCCCCGCCCCGGCGCCCGTCACGCCCGGGCCCCTGCTCGGCGCCCTGCTCGACGAAGGGCTGCTGCGTCCCGGCCCGCACCGGCTCGGCCTCGACACCGACCCGGACGGCCGAGCCGGGCCCGGCCTGTGGGTGATCGGCCCGCTGAGCCGCGGGCACCTCTGGGAGACCACCGCGATCCCGGAGATCCGCCGTCAGGCCGAGCAACTGGCCACCGCGGTAAATGCGTCGCGGGCCCGTTCGGCGCCCACTACGGTCTGACCGATTGATCCGCCGACGAGGGAGGCCATCATGTACCGCGACGACGAGACCGACTTCTCCTTTTGAGCCGACCAGCAAGCGCCGCCGGGGGTTCCCTCTAGCGAGTCGCAGGTCAAACGGGGGCTGCGAGTCGTCGGGGAGGACACCGAGCTGATCGAGAAGCTCGGTGGCAACGACCCCTGCCCGTGCGGCACCGGGCGGCGGTTTCCGTCGCTGCTGCCGCCGGAGCGGGCGCTTCGACGACAGCAACGGCCACTACTACCGGCGTGACTGACGTCCATGGGTGGAGGCCGGAAAGCATTCGTGGTCAAGGTCCGCGTTTCGCTTCCGGCCTCCTTGCCCGGTACGCGTGTCCTCGTCCCCGCCTTGTCAGGGCCGTCCCGTCCGGTCGGCGCGATCTCGCTGCCCGCCGGCCGGAACTCCGTGTGAGCGAGGGACCCCGGTCACCGGCTCTTGTGGTAGATAGAGGTCGTCGGAACAGCATCGATGTACCACGCGCCTTCATGCGCTCACCATCACGGTCACGGTGAGTGACTCCCGTCGGGTTCCCGTGGCGCGACCGGTATCAAGCGCCACCGCCCGCCTGGCGTGACCGGCGCAACGGCCGGGAGCAGCACACCGCATGTCTGGCAAACACCACCGCAACCGCCCACCCGCAGCGAGTGGCAGCACATGCGGGACCATCCAACCGATCTACGCCCGGCGGGCGCGGCAAAGGACGGAGCGGGCAGCAAGCGAGCGCCGACCGGACGGGACGGCCCTGATGAGGCGGGACGGGGTCGCGCGTACCGGAAAAGAAGCGGAAGCGAAACGCGGACCTTGACCACAGAGGTTCTATAGAGTTCCCATCCATGTCCGTCACGCCGATGCCGCGATACGTCGATCAGACGCGGGCCCTGCTGTGGATCCAGCTGATGCTGAACATGGTCGGGATCCTGCTGTTCGTGGCTCTGATCGTGGTGCTCCAGCCGCCACTGGAGAGCGACGACGGGTTGTTCGCCTACCTGGCCCTGGGCGGGCTGTTCTTCGGCGGGCTGCTGTCGGCCACCGCCGCGAAGATGTTCGCCCGCGGCTGGGCGTTCAGCTGGGTGCTGGCGCTGTTCGCGCAGGCGCTGGTGCTGGTGGCGGTCTGGTCCCTGTGGCAGATGGGCCTGGTCATCGGGGTGCCGCTGCTGATAGTCCTGGCCGGCACCGGGTGGATCGGGGTCAACCTGTTCCGCGGCCAGGTGCTGCGGCACTTCTTCACGCCGTCACGGGCCTGAGGGGTTGACCAGCAGGCCGTCCCGCTCGGTCTCGATCTCGCGGAGGCGGGTGCGGACCTCGGCGGTACGGGCGGTCAGCGCGGCCCGGACCTCCCGGACCCGCAGGAACGCCTCGACGATCTCCTTCTGGCCACGGTTGATCCGGCTGCGGACCGCCAGGTCGGTGAAGATGTTGTCGAACATGACGTCGAGGAACTTCGTGGTCCCGTTGATCTCCAGCGAGATCGGCGCCGCCTCCCGGTCGTCGCCGAGTTCGTGGCGCATGACGTCGACCTGGTGCTGGGCGGCGGCCACGTAGTCGTCGGCGCTCTCGACGCGCTGGTGCTTGACGTGGCTGCTGAACGCGCCGCCGCCCATGAACGTGTCGTAGGCCGACCACTTCCCGGCCGATCCGAGCAGTTCGTCGGCGCGCCGGAAGCCTTCGGCGGCCTTGCCCGCGGCGATCTCGGCGCGCTGGAGCCGGGCCAGTTCGGCGACCAGGTCGCCGCGGAGCCCGGCCAGTTCGGAGAGGCGTTCACCGGTGGGGTGGCCGGTGTCGCGCAGGTGCTTCTCCTTGGCGGCGAGCGCGGCGGCGTACGCCGAAGGGGTCGATCGTGCCTCATCGAGGCGCGCGCCGAGGTCGTCGAGCTGCGCGCGCAACGCGGCGAGTTCCTCCCGGGCCGCCGGAAGCCGAACGCCCGCGGCGGCGGCATCGGCCCGCCCGCCGCGCAGCGACGCGAGCAGGCGGGCCGGACCGGTGGCGGTGGCACGGCCGGCCAGCCGGGTCAGGCTCGCCAGTTCGGCGTCGGCCTTGGTGATGGCGGCCTGGAGGGTGGTCCGCCGCGGCATGAGCTGGTCACGTTCGGTGAGCAGGGTGGCGAGGCGGGCGATCTCCCGGTCGAGATCTTCGAGCGACGGCGTGTTCAACGAGGAAACTCCTGATCATTCGCCGGTGAAGACGGGGGTCCGCCGCTGGAGGCTGGCCAGGATACCCTCGGCGCTGTCCCGGGTCGCCCAGTGGATCTTCTGTTCGGCGAGTTCGTGGTCGAGCGCCTTGCGGACGCGTTCGGCCAGGTCGCCGCGGAGGGTGGCGCGGATCGAGCGGACCGCGAGGGGCGCCGACGCGGCGATCTCGGCGGCGAGCCGGTGCGCGGTCTCGCGCAGCCGGCCGGGTGCGGCGAGCCGGTCGGCGAGCCCGAGGCGGAAGGCCTCCTCGCCGCCGACGCGACGGCCGGTGAGCAGCATGTCGGTGGCGGCCTGCCGGCCGATCAGCTCGGGCAGTGTGACGCTGACGCCGAAGCCCTGGTGGAAGCCGAGGCGGGCGAAGTTGGCGACGAACCGGGTGCCGGCTTCCGCTACGCGGAAATCGGCGGCGCACGCCAGGCCGAGACCTCCGCCCACCGCGGTGCCCTGCACGGCCGCGACGATGGGGGTACGGACGTCGAACAGTTCCACCGCACGCCGGTAGAGGCGTTCCGCCGCGTCCACGTGGTCCCGGGCGAACTCGCCGCCGCCGAAGTCCGCTCCGGCGCAGAAGTGGCGGCCCTCGGAGGCCAGCACGATGACCCGGCAGCCGGGGGTGTGGTCGAGTTCGAGTGCCGTCTCGACGATCCGCCCGATGAGCGCCTCGTCGAAGTGGTTGGCCGGTGGGCGGCGCATCTCGATCAGGGCGATCCCGTCGTCGACGGTGACGGACAGATCGGTGCTCACCACGTGCCTCCCGGTGCGGAACCTTAACGAGCCCTCATGGTCGCACGGCGCTGAGATCCGGGGTCGCGGCCGGTCGTGGTGACCGCCCGCTTCGTCGCAAACGCGACGAGGCACGGCAGAAAGTAAACCGGAAATCACACGTCGACATCAACTGACCTAGATTGAGGGCTCAGGTCAAGGAGGACCGGCATGCTCTCATCCGCACAGACTCAGGTGTTGCGGCTGCTCTGCGACACCATCGTCCCCTCCCTTCCGCATCCCGGCGACACCGACGGGTTCTGGGCGCGCAGCGCCACCGACGTCGGCGCCGACCAGGGCGTGCTCGCGATGCTCGCGACCATGCCCGACGAGCAGCAGGCGGCGATCGGCGGCCTGCTCGGCATCCTCGCGTTGCAGGGCTTCGGCACCGCCTCACCGGAGTCCCGCGAGCAGATCCTCACCACACTCTCGCTGGCCTCCGCCCCGGCGGCGGCCGGCATCGGCTCGCTGACCAGCCTCATTCTGCTGATCACCTACGGCGCGGTCGGCCCGGACGGCCGCAATCCGAACTGGACCCGCCTCGGCTATCCCGGCCCGGTCACCGCGGCGCCGGCCGACGGGCCGGCCATCACCCCGGTCCGGCCGGACGGCGGCGACCTGGAGCTCGAGGCCGATGTCGTGGTGGTCGGCTCCGGCGCGGGCGGCGGCCTGATCGCCGGCCGGCTCGCCGCCACCGGGCGCCGCGTGGTCGTGCTGGAGGCCGGCCGCTACCGCACCGAGGCCGACTTCCACCAGCTGGAACTCGCCGCCTACCAGAACTCGTACTGGCGCGGCGGCCCGCAGCCGACCGGCGACCTCAACGTCACCCTGATGGCCGGGGCCGGCCTGGGTGGCGGCACGGTGATCAACTGGACCAACTGCCTCAAGACCAAGGATTGGGTACGGCGTCAGTGGGCCGACGAGCACGGCCTGACCGACGTGGCGACCGACGCCTTCGACCGGCACCTGGACCGGGTGTGGCGGGAGCTCTCGGTCACCGATCAGTGCTCCGAACTGAACCGGGTACACGAGGCCATGCACCGCGGCGCCGAGGCGCTGGGCTGGTCGTTCGCCACCATCCGCCGCAACTGGGACGAGAAGCGCCACGACGCCGCGATCGCCGGCCACCTCGGTTTCGGCGACCCGTCCGGTGCCAAACGGTCCACGGTGAAGGTCTACCTGGAACCGGCCGTCACCGAGCACGGAGCCCGGGTGGTGGACGGCTGCCGCGCCGAGCGGGTGCTGGTCGAGCAGGGCCGGGCGGCCGGCGTGGTCGGCCGCTGGACCGGTGAGGACGGCACCGGCACGGCGACCGTCACGGTCCGCGCGCCGGTCGTCGTGGTGGCGGCCGGAGCCCTGGAGACGCCCGGTGTGCTGCTGCGGTCCGGGATCGGCGGCCCGGCGGCCGGTGACCACCTGCGGCTGCACCCGTGCACGGTCACCATGGGCGACTACGGCACGGACATGCAGGCGTGGTGGGGCGCGCCGCAGGCCGGGCTGGTCAACGAGTTCGCGAACGTCGAGGACGGCTACGGCTTCCTGATGGAGAGCGTGCAGTACACCACCGGGCTGGGGGCGTCGGCGCTGCCGTTCACCACGGCCGCCGAGCACAAGCAGGCGATGGCCGACTACCGCAACAACGGGTCGTTCATCGGGCTGATCCGGGACCGCGGGCACGGCCGGGTCACCCTCGATCCGGCCGGGAACACGGTGGCCTGGTACTCGCTCACCGACGACCTCGACGTACGCAACATGCGGCGGGCGGTGGAGGCGGAGATCCGGCTGCACCACGCGGCCGGGGCGCGCGGCATCCGGGTGCTGGGCCGGGGTATGCCGGGCTGGCGGTTCGGCGACGACCTGGAGGCCTACATCGACCGGGCGCGGCGGCTGCCGTTGCGGGCCGGCGGGGCGACGCTCTTCTCCGCACACCAGATGGGCAGCTGCCGGATGGGCGCCGACCCGGCGACCAGTGTGGCCGACCCGCGCGGCGAACTGCACGACACCAAGGGGGTGTGGATCGGCGACGCGTCGGCCTTCCCGACCCCGTCCGGCACCAACCCGATGATCACCATCATGGCCCTGGCCTCGCGGACCGCCGGCAACATCGAGGAGGTGGCGCAATGAGCGAGCTTGCGAGCGAATCATCAGGCTCAGTCATGAACTCATGGCGACGCCGGAGCGCAGCGGAGGTGGCGCGATGAACACCGACAGGTTCTACATCGGCGGACGGTGGGTCGCGCCGAGCACCGGCGAGACGATCGAGGTCGTCGACCCGTACACCGAGGAGGTTTTCGCCACCGTCCCGGCCGCAGGCGCGGCAGACGCCGACGCCGCGGTCAGCGCGGCGCGCGCGGCCTTCGACGGCTGGGCCGAGACACCGCTCGCCGACCGGATCGCCGTCTGTGACGAGGTGTCGCTGCGGTTGCAGGAGCGACAGAACGAGCTGGCCGCGCTGATCTCGCGGGAGATGGGATCGCCGCTGCCGTTCTCGGTCATGGTGCAGACCGGGCTGCCGATCGCCACGTTCACGTCGATGCGGCATCTCGCCGAGGATCTGCCCTGGCAGCAGCGGATCGGGAACTCGATGGTGGTGCGCGAGCCGGTCGGTGTGGTCGCGGCCATCACGCCGTGGAACTACCCGCTGCACCAGGTCGCCGCGAAGGTGGCGGCCGCGCTGGTGGCCGGCTGCACGATCGTCGTGAAGCCGAGCGAGGTGGCGCCGCTGAGCGCCTTCGTGCTCGCCGAGATCCTCGATCGCGTGGGCCTGCCGGCCGGGGTGTTCAACCTGGTCACCGGCTACGGGCCGGTTGTCGGCGAGGCGCTGGCCGGGCATCCGGGCGTGGACATGGTGTCGTTCACCGGGTCGACCCGGGCCGGCCGGCGCGTCGGTGAGGTGGCCGCCGGAACGGTGAAACGGGTCGCGCTGGAACTGGGCGGCAAGTCGGCGAACGTCATCCTCGACGACGCCGACCTGAAGCAGGCGATCATCGACGGGATCAGCAAGTGCTATATCAATTCCGGTCAGACCTGTACGGCCCTGACCCGCATGCTGGTGCCCCGGGCGATGCTGCCGGTGGCCGAGGAGATCGCCGCCACCGTGGCCGGCCAGGTGACCGTCGGTGATCCCGGCGCGCCCGGCACCGTGCTCGGGCCGCTGGTCTCGGCCACCCAGCGGGACCGGGTCCGTGACTACATCGCGCGGGGCGTCGCCGAGGGCGCGAAGCTGGTGTGCGGCGGCGCCGAGCAGCCGGACGACCGGCCGCACGGCTTCTTCGTCCGGCCGACCGTGTTCAGCGACGTGCGCCCGGACATGACGATCGCCCGGGAGGAGATCTTCGGTCCGGTGCTCGCGATCGTGCCGTACGACGACGAGGCCGACGCCGTGCGGATCGCCAACGACAGCGACTACGGCCTGGCCGGCGGCGTCTGGTCGGCCGACCGGGACCGGGCGGTCCGGGTGGCCCGGCGGCTGCGGACCGGGCAGGTCGAGATCAACGGGGCGGCGTTCAACCCGCTCGCCCCGTTCGGCGGCTACAAGCAGTCGGGCCACGGCCGGGAGCTGGGCCCGTACGGGATCCTCGAGTTCACCCAGACCAAGGCGATTCAACTCTGAGTTCCACCCGCCGGTTCTCGGCGCGGTGGGCCGGGGTGTCGTCGGGTACGGCGGGGCGGGCCTCGCCGTACCCGACGACACTCAGCCGGAAGGCGGCGATCCCGTAGCCGCACAGAACATCGCGGACCACGCCGGCCCGTTCCAGGCTGAGGGCCACGTTGGTGTCCCGGGCGCCGGCCGCGTCGGTGTGGCCCTCGATGCGCAGCCGGGCGCTCGGGTTGGCCGCCAGCACCGTGGCCACCCGGCTCAGCACCGCCCGGGATCCGCCGCTCAGTTCGGAGCCGCCGGTGCGGAAGGTGAGTGCCGGCAGGACGTCGAGCCGGTCCTGCGGGTCGGCGACGGTGAGCCGGTCCAGGACGATCGCGCCGGTGTCGCGGGCGACCGTGGTGAGCGCGGCACGGGTGGTCTCGTCGCGGGCCGTGCCGGTGAGCGTGAGGGTGCCGTGGCCGAAGCGCATCGACCCGTCCGGCGGCAGCGCCCGGACCAGGGCGGGCAGCCGGTCGAGCATCGGGTCGGCGGAAACCTTGGCGGCCACCGTGATCCGGTCGTCGACGGTCCCGAACGTGCCGGCGGCGGCGTCGTGCAGGGCGGTGCGGGTGGCGGCGGCCGTGACCCGCCCGCTGAGGTGGGCCCGGCCGTCCACCACGACCAGCAGGAACGCCGGTTCGATCGGGACCGCGGCCGCCACCACCTCGGTGTGCACGGCACGCACCCCGGCCACCGTGGCGAGCACCTCGCGGGCGTCGTCGGCCTGGCTCTGCGATCCGGTCACGACGGTCGCGTCCCGGCCGGAGAACGACACCCGTACGCCGGTGTGCCCGGCCGTGGTCAGCGCGGCTCGCGAGCGGGTGGCCAGGTCGTGCTCGATCCGGTGCCGGTTCGGCCCGAGCTGGAACCCGGCGAGCGCGGTCAGCCCGAACAGCAGCGCCAGGCCCGCGAACCAGCGCCGGGTCGCGGCGTCGGTGAACGCCCCGCTGATGGCGCCGGTCACCGGGCCGCCGTCTCGGCGTCGCGGTGGACGATCAGCCGTGCCTGCCGGCTCCAGGTGGACAGGCTGGGAACGAACCCGAGCCCGGCGGCCCGCATGGCCTCGCGCATGGCGTCGTCATCACTATCGGCCAGCTGTGCGATGGTCCGGATCCCGGCGGTGCGCAGCGCGGCGGCCACGGCCGGATCGATGCCCTCGATCCGCTGCAGTTCGTCGCCGTCGCTTTCCAGCGCATTATCGGCGTGCCGGCGACCGTCGGGGGAAACGTTTCCGAAACGTGCGGAGAACCTGCCGACAGTGACGCCCAGAATGAACGCGAGCGCGATGACGACGAGCGACTGGCCGACGAACCAGGCCACTGTGACCTCCGGAAACAGCTGTCCTGCGATGCGGCACACAGTAGCTGTCCTCGCGCCATTTGCAAAATGGACTGTGGCGCCTGTCGGTGAGTGACCGAGTGCTCATCGAATGTCATTTCGAAGGTTTGTTGACCGTCCACACAGGGCGTGGATAATTTCCGGGCACGCGGTAGGGATTGATGCGGTCGTCAGGCTGGGCAAGGATACGGACCGTCGGGCAGGCGGCGGAGGGCGGGGCGTCATGGCTTCTGCCGTAGTGATCCGCACCACGATCAAAATCGGTCACTTGCGATGGGTGTGCCGGTATGGACTTGAATGACCCATCATGTTTCGCTGAGGCACGCGGTATTTCCCGGGGGAGAGCGATGGACTCGAGTCGGATCGGAGCACCTCTCCTGCCCCTGATACCCGTCAAGACCGCCCAGCCACGGGTGGCCCGCGCCGGCGTCGACCGGCAGCGGCTGTTCGACCTGCTCGACGCGGCCATGGACACGCCGGTCACGCTGGTCAGCGCGGGCGCCGGCTGGGGCAAGACGACGCTCGTCTCGGCCTGGGCGCGGGCCGGGGGCAAGCCGGTCGCCTGGCTCAACCTGGATCGCCACGACAACGACCCGCAGACCTTCTGGGCGTACGTGGTGGCCGCCCTGCGGACCGCCGGCCTGCTCACCGACGGCAACCCGCTCGCCGCGCTCACCTCCGTCCCGGCCGACCAGCGGGAGCGAATACGGGTCATCGCCGACGGTCTCAGCCATCTGCCGGACCGGGCCGTGCTGATCATCGACGACTTCCACGAGATCGACGACACGCGCGTGCTGGCCGAGATGAGCGACCTGCTGCGATATCCGCCCGAGCCGGTTCGGCTGCTTCTGATCAGCCGGGCACGGCCCGTCATCAACCTGCATCGGCTGCGTGCCGCGGGCCTGATCACCGAGATCCGGGCCAGCCACCTCGCGTTCACCGAGCCGGAGGCCGCCGACCTGGTGACCGGGCACGGGATCACCCTCACCGCCCCGGACCTCGCCACCCTCCTGAACCGGACCGAGGGCTGGGCCATCGGCCTGCACCTCGGCGCCGGCTTCCTGGCCGTGCACCACAGCCGGTCGGTCGCCGAGTTCGCCGGTGACGGCCGCGGCATCGACGAATACCTCACCGAGGAGGTGCTGGCCAACCGCACCGGCCGGCAGCGCCGGTTCCTGCTCCAGACCAGCATCTGCGAGCGGATCTGCGCCGGCCTGGCCAACGCCATCACCACCGGCCGGGACGGCCAGCGCATGCTGGAGGAGTTCGAGCACGAGAACGACTTCGTGGTCCGGCTCGGCGACCGTCCGCTGTGGTTCCGCTACCACCACCTGCTCCGCGACGCCCTCGGCCACCGCCTCCAGGTGGAGAGCCCGGCCATGGTCGCCGAGCTGCACCGGCGGGCCGCCCGCTGGCACGCCGCCAACGACTCGGTCATGGAAGCGCTCACCCACGCCGTCTCGGCGGGCGACTGGACCTACATCGGACGGCTGGTCACCGGCCAGGCCGCCCCGCTCGTCCTCTCCGCGCACCGGTCCGCGCTGGTGCGGCTGCTGCGGCAGGTGCCCGCCGACCGGCTCGACTCCACCGCCGAACTGATGATCTGCGCCGCCGTCCTGCTCTTCCACGACGGCGACTACGAGGCCATCCCGGCGCGCCTCGACCACGCCCGCCGCCTGCTGCGCCGCCGCCCCGGCGACGAGCACCGGCCGGTCGAGCTGATGCGCCTCACCCTGCAACTGGCCGTCGACCGTGCGGTCGGCGACCTGCCGGCGGTCCGGGCCGGCTGCGACGAGCTGCTCGCGCTGCTGGCCACCGACGTCGCCGCGGGCGGCGCCGCCGTCACCCAGCAGCGCGCGATCGCGCTCAACAACCGGGGTCTGGCCAACCTGTGGTCAGGCGACCTGGACGCCGCCGTTCGTGACCTGTGGGCGTCGGCCGGCGCCTCCCGTGCCGCCGGGCTGGAACTCGCCGAGATCAACGCCGACGGCCATCTCGGTCTGCTCGAGGTGATGTGCGGTTCGGTCGCCGCGGCCCGGCAGATCGCCGGCGACGCCCGCGAACTGGCCACCAAACGCGGCTGGCAGCACACCGTGCAGGCGGTGGCCGCGCATCTCGCCATGGTCCTGGTCCACCTGGAACGCGGCGAGTTCGCCGACGCCGAACAGGCCCTCCAGGACGGGATGCGGGCCCACCACAGCGAGCCGGAGGCCGCGCAGCGCGTCGTCATGCTCGGCGCGCAGGCCAGATTGGCCGCGACCCGCGGCGAGCCGGCCAAGGCGCGGGTCTTCCTGGAAGCCGCCCGCGCCGACCGGAGCCCGCGCACCCGGATCCCGTGGCTCGACCGTTGGCTCGCCATGATCGAGATCGAGGCCGACCTGGCCGCCGGCGACATCGGCGCGCCCCCGGCCGGAATCACGATGGCCGGCGGAGATCTGGCCCACCAGGTCGCCCACGCCCGGCTCGCCCTCGCCCACAAGGACTTCCGGCGGGCCGGGCACCTGCTCGACCCCCGGCCCGCGGTCCTGCCCTACACCGCCGCCACCGTCGAGGCCGGCCTGATCATCGCCCTGATCGCGGACGCCCGCGGCCAGGCCGGCCAGGCTGTCGAGCTGCTCAGCGACACCCTCCACCTGGCCGAACGCGAAGAGATCCGCCGCCCGTTCCTGGTCCACGCCGACGGACGCCTCGACGACCTCCTGCAGCGCCTCCAGCTCCTGCACCCCGGCGACGGCCATGCGACCTTCCTCGAGGAGCTGCGCTCCGCGCTCCGCGCCACCCGCAAGACCGCGGCCACCGAGGTGCTCAGCGGACGCGAAGCCGAGGTGCTGCTCTTTCTGCCGACCATGCTCGGCTCCGCCGAGATCGCCCGCGAACTCGGCATCTCGGTCAACACCGTCAAGGCGCACATCCGTGCGATCTATCGCAAGCTGGGCGTCGCCAAGCGCAGCGAGGCGGTCGCCCGAGCCCGCGACCTCGGCCTCCTCTGACCCCTTTTTCCGGTACGCCGTTCGCGTACCCAGGGTGGGATTTCGCCGAGGAGCTGCGGCCTCCAGGCCGCTGTGCCCGCGCCGGGCTTGAGCGGTCCGTTGCCCTCAGATCCCTACGCGTTCCGGTCCCATGCGGCCAGAATCAGGGCGACCGCATCCGAGGCCCCGACCGCATCGGCGGTGCGCTCCAGGTCGCCACGGTCGCGGCCGGCCACCAGGTAGCGGCCGCCGACCGGCCGGATCCAGGCGACCGCCCGGTTCGGGGCGTCCGCGACGCCCGGCCGCAGACCGAGGTCCCAGTGACTGGTGAACGGGAACAGCGCCCGCAACCGTGGCTCCTCCGCGGCCGCCCGCAGGAACCCGTCCAGCTGGCGGCCGTGCGGCAGCGGCTCCTCACCGTCCAGGTAACGCCCCCACCGGAACGCGATCGCCTCCGCCTCGCCCCGCTCGAACGCCTCAGCGAACCCGCCGTACGTCACGAACGCGTGGGTGGCGCTCAATTCGGCCACCTTCGCACCGGACAGGAACGTGCCGATCCCGGCGGCGACCTCCCCGAGATCGGCGGTGCGGCCCCGCGCCATCGCGACACCGCGCATCCAGAACTCGAGCAGGAAGGCGCGGTCGTCGACGGCCATCAGAACGGTCACCTGCCGGTCGCCGGTCTCGACCCGGGCACCCACCCGGATCCAGCCGGGCGACGACGGGACCTCGGCACGCAGTGGCGCACCGGACTCCTCGAACCTGGCCTGGAGGGCGGTCCGGAGATCCCCGGCGGCGACGATGTCGGAATAGTGCAGCGGATCGGGCGCGGCGCTCACCGGATCGAGGGTACTGACTGTGGCGCCTCCACGGGGTCACGGATCACCTGTCCGGTGTCAATTCGCCGCACCGAACCAACGGGGTAGATGCCCGGCCAGGTCCGCCTGGCCGTCCCCGGCCCACGCCACGTGGCCGTCCGGTCGCAGCAGCACGGCCGGCACGTCCAGTTCCTCGCTCACGTCGACCACATGATCGACACGGTCCGTCCAGCCGGTCACGTCCAGCCGGCCGGTCTGGTCCAGCAGCAGGCCACGGCCGCAGCGGGTCAGCTCGTACAGCCGGCCGTGCTTCAACCGCACGTCCCGCAGCCGCCGGCCCAGCAGGTCGTGGCCGGGGCCGAAGTCGTAGCGCACGTTCAGCGCGGTGATCTTCTCGATCAGGTGGCGGTTCACCTCCTCGAAGCCGATCAGCTCGGCCAGCAGCCGCCGTACCGCCCGCGGGCCCGGCTCGGTCGACATCAGCTCCATCTGGGCGCGGGTGTTGTTCAGGACGTCGGCGGCGACCGGGTGCCGTTCGGCCTGGTAGGTGTCGAGCAGGCCGTCCGGGGCCCACTCCCGTACCGTGGCGGCGATCTTCCAGCCCAGGTTGAAAGCGTCCTGCACACCCAGGTTCAGCCCCTGCCCACCGGTCGGCGGGTGGACGTGCGCGGCGTCGCCGGCCAGGAACACCCGGCCGTCCCGGTAGCGCTCGGCCAGCCGGGTGGCGTCACCGAACCGCGACAGCCAGCGCGGCGAGTGCGCCCCGAAGTCGGTGCCCGCCACCTTCCGCAACTGCTGCCGGACCTCGTCGAGAGTGGTCGGGGCGGTGCGGTCCTCGGCGACCCCGGCGGCCGGGACCACCACCCGGTACACCCCGTCACCGAGTGGCCCCAGCCCGAACCTCTTCTGGGTACGCCGGACCTCGGCGACCACCTCCGCCACCGTCTCCGGCGACGCGGTCACCCGGATCTCGCCGAGCAGCGTCTCCACCCGTGCCGGCTCACCGGGGAAGCCGATGCCGAGCAGTCTGCGTACGGTGCTGCGGCCGCCGTCGCATCCGGCCAGGTAGCGCGCCCGCAGCCGGGTGCCGTCGGCCAGTTCGACGGTCACCCCGTCGCCGTCCTGGCGCAGGCCGGTCAGCTCGGCGCCGCGGCGGATGTCGGCGCCCGCCGCGGCGGCATGCTCGGCCAGCAGCCGGTCGGTGATCGTCTGCGGGATGCCGAGCACGTAGGCGTGCGCGGTGTCGAGACGCTCCGGCGCGGGCGCCTCGATGCCGGCGAAGAAGCCCGCCAGCGGATGCTTGCGCCCGTGTGCGAGGAACCGGTCCAGCAGGCCCCGCTGATCCATGATCTCGATGCTGCGCACGTGCAGACCCATCGAGCGCACGAACGGTGGCGGCTCCGGCTCCCGCTCCAGCACGACCACGTGCACCCCGTGCAGCCGAAGCTCGGCCGCCAGCATCATGCCGGTCGGCCCGCCCCCGGCGACGATCACATCGATCATTTCTCCCCCGTTTCGGCTGTGGACCGCGATTCTCACCCAATTCCGCCCTCTTGCCGCAAGTCCCCCAGTGCGATATAGGTTGGAAGTGGCAGCCGTCCGCTTCGGGCCTCCTACCGGCCAGAAGTCGTAGGGTGCGGCCGTCGGTTCCGGACCGTGGGCGGAGGGCCGGACCCGCCGAACAGCGAAGGCTGAGCGGCATGACTTCGGCTCAAACCTCGCCGGCCGCCATCGCCCCGTCATCAGGGGACCGACGGATCGCCGCCCTGGACGTGCTCCGCGGATTCGCCCTCTGCGGCATCCTCCTCGCCAACGTGAAACCGATCGCACACACCGGGGACCCGCTCGGCCCGGCGGACGGATCGTCGTCGACCCTGCTGCACATGCTGGTCGACCAGCGGTTCTTCCCCATCTTCTCGCTCCTGTTCGGAGTCGGGTTCGCGCTGCTCATGGAGAAGGCGCGAGCGCGTACGGCGTACCCCAGATCGATTCTTCTCCGCCGGATGGCGGTGCTTCTGGCGATCGGCCTCGTGCACCTGACGGTGTTGTGGCGCGGCGATGTGCTGACCGCCTACGCCCTGGTGGGCCTGGTGGTCCTGATGCCGTCGACGTGGCTGCCCCGGCGGGTGGTCGCGGTGGCGAGCGGCGTCCTGATCGTCGTGTCGGTGACGCTGCTCGGTGGCTGGTATTCGCTGATCCCCGGACTCCTGCTGCTCGGATCGGCCCTCACCCGCTACGGCGTGACGGCGAGAATCGAGGGGTACGGACGTGGTCCCGCCATCCTGGGTGCCCTCTTCGTGGCCGGCGCCGTCCCCGCCGCCGTGGTGCAGTGGCAGGCCGCCGCATCGGACCCGGACGGCCGGGTGTTCCGTATCGCCTACCCGGTGGCCGGGCTGCTGACCGCCGGCGCCTATGTGTGCGCCGTGCTGCTGCTGTTGCGGACACCGCTGCGGCGCGCGCTCACGACGGTGTTCACCCCGCTCGGCCGGATGGCGTTGACCAACTACCTGTCCGCCACGCTGCTGGTCCTGGCGGTGTCGAGGCTCGCCGGCGGGTCGGATCGCTGGGACACCGGGACGGTCGTCCTCATCACGGTGAGCGTCCTGACCCTCCAGTGGATCTGGTCGGTGCTGTGGCTGCGCCGCTTCCGCCAGGGGCCGGCCGAGTGGCTGTGGCGCCGGTTGACCTGGGGCGGGCTCCACACCCGGTCGTCGACCGCGTAGGGCCCGAATTCGGTTGCGCCGCACGGCTGCCGGGTCCGAGGGTGGCCGGATGCAGTTGCGTGCGCTCGACCCGCATGGTCCCGAAGCCGGCCCGTGGTTCACGGCGTTTCACGCCGGCAGCGTCGCCGGCCGCGACCGTCCGACCGTGGCCGGCGCCGACTCCACGCTGACCTCGCTGCGCACCACCGAGAGCAACGCCCACCTCGAACGCCTGGCCTACGGGGCCTGGGACGGCGACGAGTGCCTCGGCGGGATCGTCGTGAACCTGCCCCGGGTGGCGAATTCGCACACCGTCGAGGTGGAACTCGCCGTGGCGCCGCGGCATCGGCGGCGCGGCGCCGGCGCCGCCCTGTTCGAGACGGCGGTCGCGCTGGCCGGCGAGCGGGGACGCCGGATCGTCTCCACCGAGGTCAACGTGCCGCTGACGGACACCCTCACGGAGCATGCCGGTGGCCGGTTCGCGCTGGCACGCGGCTTCGAGAGCAAACTGACCGAGCGCCGCTACCTGATCGGCCTGCCGGTTCCGGACGTGCCGGCCGAGCTGCCGGAGGGGTACCGGCCGTACACCTGGACCGGCCCGGTGTCACCCGCGACGGCGGCCGACTTCGCGGCGATGCGAACGCTGATGGAGCAGGACGTGCCGATCGGCGACCGCGACCACGAGCCGGCCACGTTCGCCGCGGCCGAGGTGCTGCACGGCGACGAGCGGCTGGCCGCCGCCGGCTGGGGCATCGTCACCACGCTGCTGCGCGCCCCGGATGGCACACCAGCGGGGTACACGCGGATCTTCGTCAACTCCGACGGCCGCCACGCGCAGCAGGACGACACGTTCGTGCTGCGTGCGCACCGCGGCCGTCGCCTCGGCACGGCCCTGAAGGCGGCGAACCTGGCCGAACTGACGGCACGCTTCCCCGGTGTGGGCCATCTGCACTCCTGGACCGCCGACGAGAACGCCGCCATGATCGCCACGAACCAGCGATTCGGGTTCCGGCCGGTGGAGACCATGCACGTCATGGAGGCGCCGGTGCGGCCTTCGCCGCCTGCTCGGCGGTGACCCGACGTGACGACAGCCGGGCGGCCCGGGGCCGGATGCCGGACCCCGATCAGCCGACATAGGCGAGGGCGAACCCGGCGGTCGGCACCGCGAACAGCACCGACAACGCCGCGAGGCGGGGAATCGTCGGCCGCCGGGTAAGCGCCGCATAACCCGCCACCAGCATCGGCGCGACGATCAGTTGCGGCACCAGGGTCGACCGGGGCACGACCAGGTCGAGACGCGCGCAGATCAGCGCCACGGCCATGGCGAGAATCCAGAGAACCACCCCGATCCGGTACGCCGTACGCGCCCCGAAACGAGTCGCGAACGTCGTGTAGCCGGCCGTGGCGTCGGCGGCCAGATCGGTGACCGTGGTCGGTACGTAGAAGGCGGCCGCGAACAGCACCCCGATCAGCGCGAACTGCCACGGGAACGCCCACGGCTCCCGGGTGATCGCCCAGCCGGCGGCCGGCGCCACGGCACCCACGACGAGCGTGTTGACCGCCACATCCCAGCCGGGCCGGGTCTTCAGCCGCAGCGGCGGCACGCTGTACGCCCACCCCAGCCCGAGCACCGCCGCCACACCGAGCACGAACAGCGGCCCGACGACCAGCGCGAACCCCAGCGCCGCCACCGCGAAGCCCCGGTACCACCAGCGCAACCGCCCGGCGGTGACCACGCCGGTGACCAGCGGCGCGTCCGCCTTGCGCGGGTTGGCCCGGTCACTGTCCAGGTCGTACAGGTCGTTCTGGGCCAGGACCGCACCCCACACCAGCGGCCCGAGGATCAGCAACGCCACCGCCGCGCGTGGCGGGTCAACGGGCATCCACGCCTTTCCGGCCAGGACGGTGCCGAGATAGGCGGGCACCCAGGAGACCGGCCAGAACCACGGCCGGGAAACGGCGAGCAGGACGACAGCGGATCGTTCCGACAGGCGAACCATCCCCGCATCCTCGGCCCCCGCCGCTGTGCCCGCCCTGAGATCAGCGTTCGCCGACATGCCTCAGCGGGCCGCCTCCTGATCGGGCTTTCACCGGGTCGGGGCATTGCCGCCGGTCGACACGTGCGGGGTGGCGGGGAGTTGTGCCAAGGTGTCGCGATGGCACGATACGTCTTGAACGACCGGTATGAACTGCGGTCGATGCTGGGAAGCGGCGGAATGGCCGTGGTCTGGCAGGCAACCGACCGGTGGCTCGGGCGCATGGTCGCGGTCAAGGTTCTGCACGAGCGGGTGCTGGCCGACCCGACCGTCGCGGGCCGGTTCGAGCGGGAGGCCCGGATGGTGGCCGGACTCGCGCACCCGAACATCGTGGCGCTGCACGACGTCGGTGTCGACAGTGGCGTCCCCTACCTGGTGATGGAACTGGTGCCGGGCCGCAGTCTCGCCGCACTGCTGTCGACCGGCCCTCTCGACATCGCCGGAGCGGTCGGGATCGCGGCCCAGGTGTGCGCCGCACTCGAGGCGGCGTCCGAGGCCGGAATCGTGCACCGTGACATCAAACCGGCCAACATCCTGATCACCGGCGACGGCCGGGCCAAGGTCTGCGACTTCGGCATCGCCCGCGTGGCCGGGGCCACGCGCAGCGAACTGACCGGTTCGGCGCAGATGCTCGGAACGAGCACCTACATGGCACCCGAACAGGTCGCCGGCGGCGCGGTCGACGTCCGCACCGATCTGTACGGGCTCGGCTGCGTCCTGTACGCCATGCTGACCGGAAACCCGCCGTTCACCGGCGACAGCCCGATACGGATCGCCTGGGACCACGTCGAACGCGTCCCGCGTCCCGCCTCCACCCACCGTCCCGTGCCACACGAACTCGATCTCCTGTTGCAGGCCATGCTGGCGAAATACCCCGCCGACCGGCCATCGGACCCGGCAGCCGTGCGCGCCGCCCTGGAGAACATGAGCCTCGCCCCCGATCCCACATCGCCCAGCATGCTCGCGGATCCGGAGCCGGCCCGATCTCGCCGGGCGACCGAGAATCGGAAGCCCGCCCGCCGGCAGGAGGTAGCCGGGGGTGGATCCGCTGCGTCAGACGGGCTCCCTGACCGTCGTGGGCGAGTCGTTGAGGATGCGCCGGCTGTGGGGTTGGACGGGCTGCCTGTCCGTCGTGGGGAAGGAGCCGGGGGCGGATCCGCTGTGGCGTTGGACGGGCTCCCTGTCCGTCGTGGGCGAGCGGTTGGGGATGCTTCCGCTTGTGGGGCAACCCAGCTCCTTCCGGTGACCGAGGGCGGCGAGGCCGCTTTGGGCGTGGATCCGAAGGTGGCTGACCGCGAGGCGGCCGGCCGGTCCGGACGAAAGGGTGGTGGGCTTCTTCTCACCGGGCTCGGCACCGCCGTCGGCGCCGGGGTGCTCGCGATGGTCGCGGCCACCGGTGCCGGTAGCCCGGGGCCGCAGACGGCGCCCGCGCGAAGCAGCCCACCGAGCGCCGCTGTGACCGCGCCGCCCGCCACCACACCGGACGACGCGGCGGCGCCTGACGAGACCGCGCCGGCCGGGGTCGCCGTCCTCGACGAGAAGGCGGCCCGCAAACTCATCAAGAAGCTCGAGAAGGAGAACGGCGGCAAGACCGCGCGAGGAAAATTCCGAGGCACCGCGAACGCTCAATGAACCACGCCGGGCCGGGAAGCTCAAGGAGTCCGCTCACCGGGCCGTCCTCGGCGAGGACATGTGACGTCCGGGCCCGGTGCCAAGGCGGTGACGGCCGAACTCGACCCGCCCGCGATGTGATCAGACGCCACCGTCGACGGCGATCACCTGCCCGGTGATGCCGGTGTTGGCGGCCGAGGCGAGGAACACCACCGGGGCGGCGATCTCCTCGGCCGTCAGTAGCCTGACCAATGGGATGGTGTCCAGGTAGGCCTCTGGCAGCGTGTCGGTGATGTGCGTGTTGTTGCGGGTCCGGGTGAGGCCGGGCGACACCACATTCGTCAGGATGTCGCCGGACCGGCCCAGGGAGAACGCCGCCGATCGGTTGAAGCCGCTGAGAGCTGCCTTCGCCGCCCCGTAAAATTCGCCGCCGGCCATGCCGTGTGAGGCGATCGACGACGACACGTGCACGAGGCGACCCCAACCGCGCTCGCGCATGTGGGGGGTGACGAGCCTGGTCAGTGCCACAGCGCCCTCGATGTTGTCGCGTAGCACCCGCAGCCACAGATCGTCCGGCGTGTTCTCGAACCCACCGGTGCGGTCGGGCTCGGCGGAGCCCCAGCGGACCGCGTTGTTGACCAGCACATCGACCCGGCCGGTCCAGGCCAGCACGCCCTCGACCAGGTCACGGGCCGAGGCTGGATCGCCCAGCTCGAACCGGAAGGCGCGCCCGCCCAGGTCGGCGGCGAGTTTGGCGGCCGCGTCGGCGGCATCGTGATAGGTGACCACCACGTCGGCGCCCTCGGCGGCGAACCGGCGGGCGATCGGCTCACCCAGCCCGCCCGTCGCGCCGGTGACGATCACGGTTCGGCCGTTCAGTCCCAGATCCATGGGAACCACCCTGCCCCGGTCGGCCGCAGGGAGGGAGGCCCGGTCGATCCTAGCCCCGGCAGGGCCAGGCTGCGGGAGGGGGAATTGGCTAACGTCGAGGCGTGAGCGACAACGAACTGGGGCGATTCCTGCGGGAGCGGCGAGAGGCGACCACGCCGGCGGAGGTGGGGCTTCCGGCCGGGTCACGCCGGCGGACGCCGGGGTTGCGCCGTAGCGAGGTGGCCACGCTGGCCGGCGTCAGTGTGGACTATCTGACGCGGCTCGAGCAGGGCCGTGACCAGCATCCATCGCCGGAGGTGCTCAACGCGCTCGCCACCGCGCTGCGGTTCAGCCGGGCTGACCGGGAAAATCTGCGCTGGCTGGGCAAGGCCGCGTCCGGGGTGATGTGCCCGGCCGGGCACATGCCGGGCACCGAGGTGCGGCCGACCGTTCGTGCGCTGCTCGGCAGACTGGAGCCAGGTCCGGCCGTGGTGCTCAACCGGCTCGGTGACGTGCTGGCCGCCACCAGCGGATACGAGGCGTTGTTCCGGCCGGTCGGGCTCTTCGACGGTCGCCGGCACAACATTCTTCGGTTCGTCATGGTGGATCCGCGGGCTCGTAGTGTGTACCCCGACTGGGGCCGGGTGGCCGAAGGCCACATCGCCCAGCTCAAGAGTGAGGTGCGCCGCGGAGATCCACACGCGGTGGAGCTGGCCGGCGATCTCACGGTGCTGGTCGGGGCCGAGTTCACCGAGCGGATGGCGGCGCCGGGTGGCTTCCCGGAGCGGTCCGGTGTGGAGTTGCTGGCACATCCCGAGGTGGGCCTGTTGCGGCTCGCGTTCGAGGTGCTGGACCTGCCGGATGCCGATGAGCAGCGGCTGATCGTCCATCTCCCGGCCGACGAGACCACGAGGGTGGCGCTGGACCGGCTGTCCGGCCGCCGACCAGGTGCCCTGCGCGCCGTATGACCGGGTAGGAACCCCGTCCGGTCTTGCGCCGGACGGCTTGGCGGCTTCTGGCGTGGTGCTTGGGTCGGATCAGGCCTGGTCGAACTCGTCGTCCTTCGCACCGCCCACGAAGGCATCCCACTCCGCAGACGTGCAAGTCAGCGGCGTGCCGTCCGGGTTCTTCGAGTCGCGGACCGCGATCGCCTGCCCAACGAACGCGACCTCACGGCGGCAGTCAATGCGGTGGCCGAGCCGGAGCCGTGGGCAGCTGTGTGCAGCATCGGTACCAGGCCGACGAGACGACCCAGGGCACCCGCGTAGTCGGTGCGTGCGTAGAGGTCGCGGATCAGTTCGGACTCGCGCCATAAGTCGCCGTCTGCCGGGCGCCCGGCAACAGTGCTTCAGGATCGGGGGCGGTGCGACTTCCGTTCGACATCCCCACTCGATGGGTCCTGTCACCTGGCCGCCGGGAGTCGACGCTGGCGGCTGCAGGGCACACTCATCGACATGTCTGATCTGTCTGACCGGCTCACCGAGGCGATGTGAACTTCCGCAGCCTCCACATCGACGATCTCCCGGTTGAGGTCTTCCAGCAGGTCGATGTCTTCATCGCGCAGGAACCGGTCGGCTTCGTCTCGGCAAAACGGTACCGCGCGGATCTGGCGCGACGAACGTTCCGCCCGGAATGGACATGGATCGCGGAGGACGAGGGCCGCATCGTGGCCCGGGCGGTGTGGTGGGGCCGGCCGGACGGCACCCGGCCGTTGCTGCTCGACTGCCTATGGACCGATTCCTCGGCCCGTGATCGGGCTGGTCTCGCCGCGAGACTGCTCGGCGCCGCACATCGGTGCTTCCAGGAGCAGCATGGAGACCAGTTGCCGGAGGCGTTCCGGATGACTCTGCAAAACGGCTGGCGGGCCGATCCCGCCAGCCGGGAAGCGGTGGCGTGGCGTCAGGGCGCCGCCGCGGCAGCCGGCTTCACCCACGCGGTGGAGCGGCTGCAGTTCGAGTGGACACCGGCCTGCGGTGTGCCGGAAGCAGACGACCGGCTCATCTTCGTGGCGGAGCCGGACGACGACAAGATGGTTGAGGTCTTTCGCCGCATCGGTGACGGCAGTCTCGACGACGAGACCCGCAAGAAGCGGGCACGGTTGAGCCCGGGAGAGGCGGCCCGGCACGAGATGCAGTTCTATCTCGACGCACCGGGCGAACGCGGCTGGTGGCGAGTGGTGTATCAGCCGGACGGCCTGCTGGCCGGCCTGGCGATTCCGTCCGCAACGGCGTACAACGCGAATGTGGGATACCTCGGCGTGGTCCCCGAGATGCGGGGACGGGGGTACGCGCGGATCATCCTCGACGCGATCACGCGGAGCCACGTGAACCGGGGCGCTGAACAGATCACCGCGACCACAGACGTGGGCAACTTTCCGATGGCCACCGCTTTCCGGAAATCGGGTTACCGTAACGTCGAAACCCGACTGCTGCTGTCAGCGCCATAGGCGGGTCCGTGGTGGACCGGCAACAGCGGTGGTTCCTCAGAGGCTGCTGGCGCAACGACTGATACTTCTCGCCTGGCGACCACCGCCCGCTCTGGACCGCGCCCTACCCAGGATCAGGGGCTGGTGCGGAAGGTGCGGCGGTAGACGTCCGGCGGGACGCCGATCGTACGGTGGAAGTGGCGGCGCAGTGTGGTGGCCGTTCCCATGCCGGCCGCGGTCGCTATCGACTCGATGCTGTCGTCGGTGGACTCCAGGAGCTCCTGGGCGCGGCGGATGCGCTGGGTGTGCAGCCACTGCAACGGGGTGGTGCCGGTGATCGCGTGGAAGTGGCGGGCCAGGTGGCGGGAGCTCAGGTTCGCCCGGCGGGCCAGGTCCTCGACGGTCAGCGGCTGGTCCAGCCGTTCCATCACCCAGACCAGCAACTCGGTGAGGGGGTGGCCGTCCTGTGCGGGCACCGGGGTGGACACGAACTGGGCCTGACCTCCGGCCCGGTGCGGTGGCACGACGAGGCGGCGGGCCACGATGTTGGCCACCGCTGAGCCGTGATCGCGCCGGACCAGGTGCAGACACAGGTCCATGGCGGCGGCCTTGCCCGCGGAGGTGAGGACCCGACCGTTGTCGACATACAGAACGTCGGGGTCCACCTCGATCTCCGGGTAGCGGGTCGCCAGGTGGGTGGTGTGTGCCCAGTGGGTGGTGGCGCGCAGGCCGTCGAGCAGTCCGGCGGCGGCGAGGACGAAGACGCCGGTGCACAGCGAGACGACCCGGGCGCCGGCCTCGTGTGCTGCCCGGACCGCGTCGACCAGGTTGGCGGGCGGGTCCGCCTCCACGTCGGCCAGCGCCGGGACGATCACCGTGTGGGCGGTGGCCAGGTGCTCCAGGCCGTGGTCGGGTTCGACCAGGAAGCGGCCGGCACGCACCGGGTGGGTGCCGCAGACGGTGACGTCGTACCAGGGGCCGGGGATGGCGTCCGGTGGGGAGCCGAAGACCTCGTACGCCAGCGCCAGCTCGAAATGCAGCATGCCGTCGGTGGCGGCGACAGCGACAGAGTCCATGTCGGAAATTGTACGGTGCCTGTCGTTCCGGACACTGGTTCGGCTCTCTGCGCCAGGACAGGATTCTGGGCATGGGAAACGGGATGAACGCGGGTGTGGCGGTTTTCGGGGCGTACGGGCACACCGGGCGGTTCGTGGTGGCGGAGCTGCGGGAGCGGGGACACGAGCCGCTGCTCATCGGCCGTGACCTGGACCGGCTGCGGGCCATGGGGCAGGGCGAGGCGCGGCAGGCGACCGTCGATGATCCGGCCTCGCTGGACCTGGCGCTGACCGGTGCGGCCGCCGTGATCAATTGCGCCGGGCCGTTCGCGGAGACCGCCGGGCCGCTGGTCGAGGCGGCTCTGCGGGCCGGTATCCCGTATGTCGACGTGGCCGCGGAGATCGAGGCGAACGCCGACACGTTCACCCTCTTCGCCGAACGGGCACGGGAGGCGGGCGTCCCGGTGGTTCCGGCCATGGCGTTCTACGGTGGCCTGGGCGACCTGCTGGTCACTGCCGCGACAGGGGAGTGGAACACCGCCGATGAGGTGCACATCGCGTACGGGCTGAGCGGCTGGCACCCCACGGCCGGGACGCTGGCCTCGGGCACCGTCTCGGGGCAGCGCCGGGGCGGTCGCCGGGTCCGGTTCACCGGAGGCGAGCTGCGGTACCACGACGACGCCCTGCCGAGCCTGGAGTGGACCTTCCCCGGGCCGCTGGGCACACAGCCGGTGATCGGCGAGTTCACCATGGCCGATGTGGTCACCGTGCCCAGCCACCTCGACGTCCCGGAGGTGCGCACCTACATGACCGCGGTCGCGGCCGCCGACCTGGCCGCCGCCACGTCGGCACCGGTCGCCGTGGACGATCGTGGCCGGTCGGCGCAGACGTTCGTGGTCGACGTGGTCGTCCGTTCCGGTGGCGAGGAGCGCCGGATGTCGGCAGCGGGCCGGGACATCTACGCGATCACCGCACCGCTCGCGGTGGAGGCCGTCGCCCGTCTGCTCACCGGCCGGTCGAAGGCGGTCGGCGTGGTGTCGGCAGGCGCGGCCTTCGACGCCCGGGACTTCCTGGACGCCCTGGCGGACCACCTGACCATCCAGGTCCCCGCCGAAAGGTGCGGCCGCTGAGACGACCCGCTCTCCGCCGTGGTCGAGGGGTGTCAGGCCGGGTTGAGGGGCAGGTCCACACAGGCCTCCGGGAGACCCGCCACCGGCCAGGCGATCACCAGGGTGAGGGTGTCGCTGTCGGGCCGCTCCACCAGGAACTCGGCGGTGGACCGGAACTCGGTGTCACCGCCCCCGGCCGCGCTCTCGTGTGCGGGCAGCCAGACCGCCTCCCGGTCGCGCAGGATCGCGACCGCCGCGCCCGGATCACCTTCCGGGCGCCCGCCGGGGAAGGCGTCGTCGCTCGCCGCCCGCGCAGCTTCGCCGTGGGCCACGCTGAGGATCTCCAGCGACAGGATCCCGCCGGCCGCGGTGAGCCGGTTGAGGACGACGGCCACCCGGCCGTCACGGTTCAGGACCCGGGGCCCGGCGATGATCCGCCCGGCTTCGATGTGTGGCGCCTGGTGACAGTATTCGCCGGTCCGGCTCCGTAACGGCGAGGGCGGCCGCCGGACGTCGAACGGCGCCACCCAGATCGGGACGGTGCCGCGTTCGACCGTCGCCCGGTCCGGCAGTGGCAGCTCCACGACGGTCTCCGGGAATCCGATCTCCGGCCACGCGAACACGAGCGGCGCCCGGTCGAACAGCGGCGGCAGGATCAGACCGGTGCGGATGCTCGGCCCGTCGACGCCCTCGTAGTGGTCGCCGCTCCAGGACGACCGCGAGCCGCCGAACTGCCAGTGCGCCCGCCCGGACGGGTCGAGCCAGGCGATCCGCAGCTCCATGCCCTCGTCGTGCTCCGGCAGCAGCCGGCGCGGGGCGGGCGGGGTGAACCGGCCGGCCCTGATGTCGGCCTGCCGTTCGGGGCCGCTGCGCCGGTCGAGCGGGCGGCGCGCCAGAAGGTCCAGCTCCAGGCCGGTGGGGCGGGAGATCGCGCGCACCACGCCGACGGTCATCTCGGACCGGTCGACGATCAGGCCTCCGTGGTGCGCGAGCACGCCCTGCGTCTCCACATGCGACACGCGCCGAGCCTAGCGTATTGACGGAGGTGGGGGATAACCGTTAGACACTATGGCTAACGGTTATCCCTAGGGGGTGGCATGCAACAGGAAGTGGTTCTGGCGATGCTCGCCAAGGAGCCCTCCCACGGTTACGAGCTGCGCGCCCGGCTGCGCGACGCGCTCGGGCCGCTCGGCGAGGCGATGAACGCCGGTCAGGTCTATGTCACGCTCACCCGCCTCGAAAGGGCCGGCCTGCTCACCGCGGAGCGGTCCGCCGACGGCGCCGACCGGGCGGATCGCAAGGTGTACGCGCTGACCCCCGACGGCCAGCAGCGGGTCGCCGCGTGGATCGCCGAGACGACTTGGCCCAAGCCCGACCTGGCCGAGTTCCACCTGAAGCTGATCGCGGCGGCAGCCGCCGGGCTGGCCGACCCGCTGACCATCGTCGACACCCAGCGCCGTGAGCTGCTGCGCCGGCTGCGCGACGCCCAGCGGGCCGCGATGGCCGAGCCGGAGCACTCGGCCGCGGCACTGCTGCTCGAGGGCGTCGTCCTCCGGTTGCAGGCGGACCTGCGCTGGCTGGAGGCGTGCGAACGGACCTGGACCCACCACAGAGGCGGGACCTGGACCGACCCGGCAAGCGGGACCTGGGCCGGTCGAAGGAGCGGATCGTGACCGTCGTATTGAGCGCCCGTGACCTGCGCCGGCATTACGGCGGTGGCGAGAGGGCGGTGGACGGGGTGGATCTGGACGTGATGGCCGGCGAGACGGTGGCCGTCATGGGCCCCAGCGGTTGCGGCAAGTCGACCCTGCTGCACCTGCTCGGCGGCCTGGACCGGCCGTCCGGTGGCCGGATCGAGCTGCACGGCCGCCGGATCGACGATCTCGGCGAGAAGGCGCTGGCCCGGCTCCGGCGTACCGGCATCGGTTTCGTCTTCCAGTCCTTCCACCTGCTGGACGAGCTGACCGCGGTGGAGAACGTGGAGATGCCCGCCCTGCTGGCCGGCCGTTCCCCGCGGGCCGCACGCCGTCGCGCCACCGAGTTGCTGGACCGGGTCGGTCTCGCCGGGCGGGCCGGGGCGCTGCCGGCGCAGCTCTCCGGCGGTCAGCGGCAGCGGGTCGCGGTGGCCCGGGCGCTGTCCAACGAGCCCGCGGTGGTGCTCGCCGACGAACCGACCGGCAATCTGGACAGTGCCGCCACCCTCGATGTGCTGCGACTCTTCGACAGCCTGCACGAGGCCGGGCAGACCCTGGTCATCGTCACCCACGACGCGCGGATCGCGGCCACCGCCGACCGGCTCCTGTCGATGCGGGACGGCGTGCTCATCGACGAGACCCGGCTCACCGGCGGCACCGGTGGGCGGCTCGGCAGTCTCGTCGGCCTGGAGGACTGAGAACCGTGGGCCGCCTGCTTCTCGTCACCCGCCTCGCCGTCCGGGATCTGCGCCGCCGCCCCGCCGAGGCCGTCCTCCTGCTCCTCGCCATCCTCGCCGCCACCAGCACACTCACCCTGGGGCTGGTGCTGCGGGACGCCGCAAGCGACCCCTACCGGCAGACCCGGGAGGCGACCCACGGTCCGGATGTCGTCGTCTTCGCGGATCTGGCCGCCGTCACCGAACTCGTGCGGGATCCGGCGATCGTGGCGACCAGCGGCCCGTACCCCGTCGTCGCGTCACGGCTGGACGCCTCCGGGCGTACCTCTGATGTGCAGGTCATCGGCCGCGACGCGGAAGCCGCGGCAGTCGATCAACCCGCCGTCGTCGAGGGCGCCTGGGTGAGCGACGGCGGAGCCGTCCTGGAGGCGGCCTTCGCCGACACCCTGGGAGTCCGGCCCGGCGATCAGGTCACCCTCGGCGGCCGGCGGTTCCGGGTGGCCGGAACCGCGGTCACCGCCGCGATGGCGCCGTATCCGGCCGTGACCTGCCTGGTCGACGAGGGATGCCTGCACGGCGCCGTCCCGGAGGACCGATCGTTGCCGGAGGGATTGCTGCGCAATCCGGGCCTGGTCTGGGTCACCCGGGCGGACGCGCGCGGCCTCACCACCGAGACAGAATCATCACGGTACGTGGTGAGCGCGCGCCTGGCCGACCCGGAGCAGACGGCTGCGTTCATGGACCGGCATCTCGACGGCGTACCCGCCCCGGTCGGCATGGCGTCGTGGACGGAGATCCGTGACGAGGCCACCGAGCTGGCCCGTGACTCGCAGATCCTGCTGATGATCGGCGCCTGGCTGCTCGGCCTGCTCGCCACGGCCAGTCTCGCGGTGCTGGTCGGCGGGCGGATGGCCGACCAGACCCGTCGGGTGGGCCTGCTCAAGGCGGTCGGCGGCACCCCGGGCCTGGTCGCGGCCGTGCTGCTGGCCGAGTACCTGCTGGTCGCCCTGATCGCGGCTGCGGCCGGGCTGGCGATCGGATCCCTGGCCGCGCCGCTGCTCGCCGAACCGGGCGCCGGGTTGCTCGGCACCGCCGGAACGCCGTCACTCACCGTGACGACGGCTGCCGTGGTGACGGCCGTGGCCATGGGTGTGGCGGTTCTGGCCACCGCCGTCCCGGCACTGCGGGCGGCGAGAACCAGCACGGTCGGCGCGCTCGCGGACACGCCCCGGCCACCGCGCCGGATCGGCTGGCTGATCAGGATTTCGGCGCGCATGCCCGTACCCCTGCTCCTCGCCCTGCGGGTGACCGCCCGGCGACCGCGACGGGCGCTCCTGGCCGTCGCCGCCGTCGCCGTCACCGTGAGCGGCATCTACGTGGCGCTGATCCTGGACGGGTTCCTCACCGGGGACGCGATGGTCGCCGGATACACCGAGTTCCAGGTGGCGGCGTTGCGCCGGGTACTGCTGGTGTGGACGGTGATGCTGCTCTGCCTCACCGCGGTCAACGCCGTCGTGATCACCTGGGCGACCGTGCTCGACAACCGGCGCTCGTCGGCGCTGGCCCGCGCGCTCGGCGCCACGCCCGGTGACGTGAGCGCGGCGCTCGGGACGGCCCAGGTGCTGCCCGCGCTCGGCGGCGCGATCCTTGGCGTCTTCCCCTGTGGATACCTGCTTTTCGCCGCGATCATGCGGGCCACCGGTGGCGACGGGGACCGGGCCACGCCGCCGTCGTTTCCGCAGCTGGCGATGGTGGTGATCGGAACGGTGCTGGTGGTGGGTGCACTCACCGCGGTTCCGGCGCGGCTCGGTGGGCGGCGGCCGGTCACCGCGGCGATGCGGGACTGAGTCAGGTCCCGGTATCGGATGCTGGCGATGCACCGCTACCGTGTCCGGCATGGTCCGTGAAGATCCCCGCACGTTCCGTTACGGCGTCCTGATCACGATTCTGGTCACGGGTGGGTTGCTCTGGCCGCTGGCCCAGGCCGACTGGTGGCGGTCACGCACCGACGCCACCGGATACACGCTCGTCGAGGAGAGCCTGACCGATATCGGGGGCGTCTCGTTCCTGTGGCTCGCCGGTGCGGCGCTGCTGGCGTACGCGGTCGCGACCTGGCCGGTGCGGTTCCGCCGGGCGGCGACCGTCGCGGGTCTGGTCGCCTCGGCCGGCACCCTGATCGTCTGGACGGTGCTGCTGCTGCGGGTGCTGAGCCGCGAGGAGCAGACGCATCAGGGCTGGGCCCCGCGGGTGTGGGAGCGACGGTCCGATGTGTCCGGCCGGATGCTGGCGGAGACCGGCGCCGACGGCTTCAACTCGGCGATCGTGGTGCTGGGCCTGCTGGCGCTGATCGGGTGCCTGCTGGTTTTCAGCCAGCGGCACGAGCGGACGATCCTGATCGTCGCCACCATGGTCTGTGCCGTGGCCGCCGTCCTGACCGCCCGGGTGCGGGAGTGGGTCACGAGCGGGCCGGGGACGGCCGAGGTCGCCGGGAGCTGGCCGGACGGCTGGTTCACCGGGCGGTTGACGGTCGTCGTCCTGGCCGTGCTCGTCCTGATGTTCGCCGTGAGCCTGCGGCTGCGGGCGGGACAGCCCGGCGCCGTCGCGTGGGGCACGATCGTGGCGGCCTGCTCCCTCGCCGCCTTCTACCTGATCATGTTCGACACCGTCGAGGAGCCGCCGCTCTACCCGTACTCCGCCGACGAGACCACCGCGTTGCCCACCAACCCCGGCATCAGCGTGGCCGGGCTGCTGCTCCTGGCGATGTACCTGCCACTGCCCGTCGCGATCCGGGTGAACTGCATCGACCGGTTCCGGAGGCCGGAGCCGGTGCCCGATGACGTGATCGCCGAAGACGTGGTTCCCGACGATGTGGTCCCCGGTGACGTGTTGCCGGACGATGTGGTTCCGGTTGATAACGACACGCCGATGGGGCGACCGGTTTGAGCAGCGGAGGGTCTAACTTCTCGATCATGCGCGGTGATTCACATTACAGCCGGGACCTTCAGCTCGGGGCCGCCATGGGCTCCTGGGCCTCGACCCGGGACAGTCCGATCCGGACCGAGCTCGACGGACCGCGCAACGGCGACGAGCTGGAACACCTCTGGATGCTGACCATCTCCGGTGACCACCTCGAAGCCGTCGTGACCCTCTTCCGCGGCGCCCGCGCCGAGGTCACCGTGGTGTGGTTCTCCGCGAAGGAGGACGGCGTCCACACCGGCCGGGAGACCGGGCTGACCCCCGGCCGGCTCACCGAGATGCTGGACGGCATCGCGGCGATGGAGTGCGGCGGCGCGGCGCCCGCCTGGCTCCGGCCGGTCGCCGAGAGCTGACGGTCAGCGCTTGAACCGGGTGGCCAGGGAGCGGGTCACCTCCGCGGCGTCGAATCGGTCCGGCCGGAACTCGTCGGCATGGTCGAGACCCAGCCACTCGCGCAGCTCTGCGTGTTCCGGGTGGGCGGTATCGCCGAGGATCTCGACCAGTCGCTGGTAGCCCCAGATGCCGCCGCAGTCGTCCGGCGGGGCGGCACGACGCCCGCCGGTGCATCGCGGGTACGCCTCCGAGCCCCGTTCCAGCACCTTCTCCACCAGGATGTCGTGCTCCCAGCCGTCACCGAAGTCGTAGGTGTACCGGATCCGGCCACCGGCGCCGGCCGCCACCTGCTCCAGGGTCACCGGCCGTTCGGCCTGATGACCCAGTTCCGGGTCGGCGGCGCCGAACGTGCCGTACCCGGTCTCGAAGGCGTGCAGATGGCTGTCGTCCCAGTCGAAGGCGATCTGGATGATCGTGTGCAGGTCGGCCAGGCCGGTGTCCGCCGGGACCTCCAGGCGTCGCCAGATCGGCGGTTTCGCGCCCCGCAGGCCCACCTTGAGCTGGAAGAGCGGCGCCGGGCCGTCGGACTTCTTCCGTTTCGCCGGCAGCTTCGCCCCCGGCGCCCGCCGTCGCGGCGACGTCTCCGTGGCGATGCGGGTGAACAGCTCGATCTCGTCGTCGAGGTGCTCGGCCGGCGGGCGCGACGGCTGGGGCAGGGTCCGCACCCGCGCCAGCAGGAGCACGGCGAGCTGGTGGTAGCCGGGTTCGTCGCCGTCCTCCCACCCCGCGGCGATCTCGTCCGGGTCGAGGCCGGCGTCATGGGCGGCGCGTGCGGACAGGGCCCGCTCGGCCTGCCAGCGGAACTCGGCAGGATCCAGGTGGTCGGCGGTGATCGGCAGCCCGTGCTCGCGGGCGTTGTCCTCGATCGTGGCGACGACCTGATCGAGGGCCTCGCCGGGGAACAGCACCACGTCGACGGCGGCGTGACAGTCGCTGTCGTCGACGTTGACAGCGAAACCGTCGATGCGCCCGGCCCGCTCGAACGTGCCGAGCAGCACCGACGACGCCTGCCCCGACGGTTCGGCGAAGCACCGGTAGAGGCCGGGCCTCACCGGCATGCGTGCCTCGGCCAGCCACCGTGGCGCGCGCAGGCCGGCAGGTTCCAGGCGGGCGACGGCCTCGGCGGCGGCCGTGCCGTCGTCGACCAGGGCTATCGCGTGCAGCACGGCGAGCGCGGCGGGGGTGGCGGTCCGCTCCAGCTCCGGGACGATGACGGCGGCGACCGCCTCGGCGAAACCCGCACCGGCCAGTTCACCCATGGCCAGCAGGCCGGCGGCGAACAGCTCCGCCTCGACGGCCTCCTCGATGTCGAGGAGGGGGCCGCCGTCGTCGAGCAGGTCCGCGACGAGAGCGAGCGGTTCGAGTTGCCCGCCGGAGCAGTCCGGGCAGTCGCACGTGACCGGGCCGGCCTGGACCTGGCGCACGACGCGCTGTCCGGTGCTCCGGGATCTCTTCCTGCGGCCACGGCTGACTGGACTCATCCGATCATCCTGCCCGATGCCGAGATCCCGGGGCGCGCGGTGTCACCCGGACGGGGGTGATCGGCCCGCCACGTCCCGATCGCGGTCACCGGGCCGGTTCCGCTCCCGCCCGGCCACCGATCTACGCCCGGCGGGCGCGGCAAAGGCCGGAGCGGGCAGCGAGATCGCGCCGACCGGACGGGACGGGGCGAACAAGGCGGGACGACGTCACGCGTACCGGGAAAGAAGCGGAAGCGGAACGCGGACCTTGACCGAAATGGCTCTCTAGCCGGCCGTGTCGCCGAGCGCGATCAGGACCGTGCGCAGCGCGTCGATGGCGGCGCGGGTCGCCTCCGGGGGCACGTCCCGCAGCAGGGCCGCCTGGGCGGCGCTGGCCGCGCGGACCGCCTCCTCGGCCCTGGTCGCGCCGGTGGGGGAGAGGCGCACCCAGGAGCTGCGGGCGTCGGACGGGTCGGGGTCGCGTTCGATGAGGCCGGCCAGGGTGAGGCGGCGCAGCACGTTGCTGGTGCCGCCGGAGGTGAGGGCGAGCCGCTGGGTGAGGGCGGACGGCCGTAGCCGGTAGGGCTCGCCGGCGGCGCGCAGCACGGCGAGGATGTCGTACTCCGCCCTGGTCAGGCCGAGCTTCGCCAGTTTCGCCTCGACCGGGGCGTTGAGCAGGGCGGACAGCCGGGCCGCCCGCTTGCTGATCTCGAGTTCCGCGCCGACCACGCCGGGGAGTTCGGCGTCCCACGCCCCGGCGATGTCGTCCACCACGTCCCTGGCCACCGGGTCATCCTACTTGCGCCGAACAAAGCTTTCTGGATACCTTTCGGAAAAGCTTTCTAGGGGGAGACATGGATCTTGTGATCAGTGGCGGCCGCCTGGTCTCCGGCGAGCGCGCCGACGTGCTCGTGGACGACGGCCGGATCGTGGCGGTCGGCCGGTTCCCGGCTGCCGGAGCGGACGAGGTGCTCGACGCGACCGGGCTCGTCGTCGCGCCCGGCCTGGTCGACGGCCACCGGCACGTCGCACAGGCGCCGCTGCGCGGCATCGGCGCGGACATGACGCTCGCCGACTATCTCGCCACCGTGCTCGGCCGGCTCCTTCCCGCGTACGGGCCGGACGACGCCCACCACGCCACCCTGCTCGGCGCGGCCGAAGCCCTGAACGCGGGCATCACCACCGTCCTCGACTTCGGCAACGTCACCCGGACACCGGAGCACACCGACGCGGTCCTGGCCGCCTACCAGACGGCCGGCATCCGGGCCGTGCTCGGGCACAACAACCCGGCCGACGAGGCCGACGTCCGGCGGCTGGCCGGGCTGCGCGGGCGGGTCACCGGCGCGCTGGCGATCAACGGCCCCGGGTTCGGCGACTGGGACGACACCGTCCGCGAGATCGAAATGGGCCGAAAGCTGGGCATGCTGGTGACCCTGCACGCGGGCGGCGGCCCCGGCTCACCGCTGCGCCGGCTCCACGACGAGGGCCTGCTCGGCCCGCACCTGCACCTGGTGCACGTCAACGGGCTGACCGGCGAGGAGGCGAAACTGCTGGCCGGCACCGGGACCGGGGTCACGGTCACCCCGCTGGTGGAGGCGACCATGGGGCACGGCGTGTCGGCGTACAGCACGTTCGCGGCGGCCGGCGGGCGGGCCGGGCTGGGCACCGACGTCGTGGTGAACGCGCCGGTGGACCTGTTCGAGCCGTTGCGGGACACGCTCCGGTCGCACCGGCTCACCACCGGCGTCATGCATCCGGCCGCCGGCGTCCTGACCGCGGCCACCGCCGACAGCGCGGCCGCCATCGGTCTCGCCGACCGGGTCGGCACGATCGCGCCGGGCCGCCGGGCCGATCTGATCCTGATCGACGGCCTGGCGCACCTGCCGGACGGGCCGGGGCTGGCCGGCGCGGTCGTCGCCACCGTGGGGCCGGGCGACGTCCGTACCGTGATCATCGACGGCCGGATCGTGAAACGCGACGGCGAGCTCGCCGGTCTCGACCTGCCGCGGCTGCGCCGGACAGCACGAAGGCGGTGACCCGGACCGGGTCACCGCCTTCGTGCTGTCCGCGTACCGCTAGGCGGCGACCCGGACCGCCTCGTCCAGCTGGACAGGCGTCACGTAGCCGGCCTCGACGGCCAGGTCGCCGAGTTTCTGCCACGGGCCCTCGGTGATGATCTGCCGGTCCAGCAGCTCGCCGAGCTGCGACTCGTTGAGCAGGCCGGCGGCCATCAGCCGCTCGCCGACGTGCTTGCGCGCGGTGACCGGCCGGCCCTGCGACCGCCGGCCCAGGACCAGATGGGCCACCGGGGCCAGGCAGGTGACGATGGTCAGCAGCGCCCACAGGTACAGCGACAGGAACGTGTGACCCAGCGCGATTCCGGCCACCATGAAGACGGCGCTCAGCACCGCCCAGCCCAGGTGCGGCCGGAAGGTGCGCCAGGTGTCACCGGTCGCCGCCTTGCCCTTCGGGGTGACCACATAGGCCAGCGGCCGTCCGGCCAGTTGGGCGGCCGCCGCGGCCAGGTAGACCGGCGCGGTGGCCAGTTCCAGAGCCATCCCGGACAGACCCCACGAGCGGCGCTCGTGGGCGACCAGGTTGAACCGGCGGGTGAACTGGATGAACGCCAGCCCGAACGCGATGTTGGCCAGGAACAGGGCGGCCCACAGCACACCGGGCAGCCGGGTGATGGTGATCCCGCCGACCAGGTAGAGGCCGGTCAGGAAGATGCCGCTGACCCAGGAGATCGCGGTGGTGGGGTAGTGGGTCTGCAACGCGGCGAAGGACAGCCGCTGGCTCACCCTCGGCAGCCGGCGCAGGACGGCCGGCGAGTGGCCGCGGGCGATCTCCCAGATCCCGTACGCCCACCGCTTCTGCTGGCTGAAGAAGTCCGAGTACGTCGCCGGGCCCTCGCCGACCGCGATGATGTCCGGCGTGTAGACGCCACGCCAGGTGCTGCCGGTCACCGGGTTGACCGCCCCGAAGATCACCATCGAGGTGAGGTGGTCCTCGATGATCGAGTCCTGGTAGCCGTCGATCTGCTTGAACGCGGCCGGCCGGTACAGGTGGTTGGTGCCGATCAGCAGCGGCGCGCCGCGCCCGTTGCCGCCACGCTGGATCACCCCGTGGAACAGGTAGGCCAGCTCGGCCGCGCCCCGGGCCACGAACGACTCGGTGAGGTTCGCGTACACCTGCGGGGCGACCACGAACGCGGTGTCCGGGTCGGCGAAGTAGCCGAGCGTGCGCTCCAGGAAGTTCGGGTACGGCACGTGGTCCGGGTCCATCTGCGCGACCACGTCGTAGTCACTCTCGTGCGCCGACCGCCAGGCGTTGTGGTTGCCGTGCTTGGTGCGCGCCTTGTACGGGCCGGACGCCTGGTTCCACTCCGGGTGCCCCTTGCGGCTGAAGTGGCGTACGCCGAGCCGCGCGCACCGGCGCCGTACCTCCGGGTCGTCGCCCTCGTCGAGCAGCCAGACGTCGAGCACGCCGTCGTGCCGGATCCGCTTCATCGCCCGCAAAGTGGCCATGACCAGCTCGACCGGTTCCTTGCCGGGGACGATCGTGGTGAGTACGGCCACCCGCATGCCGCGTGGCGGCGTCATCGGGATCGGGTCACGCGCCCGGGCCGCGAAGAACGTCAGCACGCAGGTCCGCAGCCCGACGATGACCTGCATGATCACCATCACCGCGAGACCGGCCACGGTGAGCGCGGCCATCACCGGGTTCAGCCCGTCGACCACCGGCAGGTTGCCCGGCAGCAGCAGGTACACCCCGAGCACCACGGCCACGACGACGTGCGCCACACCGAGCGAGCGCAGGATCCAGTCGTCGCGCCGCGAATAGGCGGGCCGGTACAGGACCCGCCCCCCGGTCGGCCGCAGAGGCCCGGTGATCTCGGTGGCCGTTCGGCCGTAGAGGGCACCGGGTATTCGTCTCTCCACCAGTGGTTCGGTCATATGACTCCCCGTTCTCGATCGTCGGGCCACCATCGGCGGGCGAACCGGGGATCGGAGGGGAATCGTCAGCGGGTCGTCCGGCTGCGTGTGCCTGACCCACGCCACGGCGATCTTCCGGGCAGAATGCGGGTTGTGGCACAGACGATGAGCGAGCCGGAGTGGCGGGAGTTCCTCGGCGCGGGGACGCGGACCGGGAAGCTGGCGACGGTACGGGCCGACGGGTCACCGCACGTGGTGCCGGTGTGGTTCGTGCTCGACGGTGACGACCTGGTGTTCAACACCGGCGCGTCGACGGTGAAGGGCCGGAATCTGGCCCGGGATCCGCGGGCGTCACTCAGCGTGGACGAGGAGACCCCACCGTACGCGTTCGTCACCGTCCGTGGCAGCGCGACCCTCAGCGCGGACCTGGCCGACATGCGGGTCTGGTCGACCCGGATCGCGCACCGCTACATGGGCGCCGACCTGGCCGACAGCTACGGCGCCCGCAACGCCGTCGAGGGTGAGCTGCTGGTCCGCCTGCGGATCGAGCACGTGGTGGCCTTCGGCGGCGTCGCCGACTAGCGGCGGCTAGTCCGCGACCAGCAGCCGCCGCATCGCCACCACCAGGTGACCGGCGATGACCAGGACCTGCCGCCGCTCGTCGGTCAGCCCGGCCATCCCGTCGATCCAGGGGCGCAGTCCGGCGGCGACCTCGTGCAGCACCCCGGGGGTGCGGGCCAGGACGTCCGTGCCGGCCGGCCAGCGGTCGCCCCAGATCAGCGCCCCGGCCAGCAGGGCCGCGAAACCGGGGCTCTCCACCGGGACCTGGGCCAGGTACGCCGTGGTCTCCGGCCGGTCGCCCAGCTCCGGGTACTGGGCGGCCAGCAGGGAACGCGGCCACCAGTCCGGTGACACCCGGGCCTCCAGGGCGAACGGGTCGAGCGCGGTCACGTCGGCGACGCGGAACAGCTCCGGGCTGTGCGCGACGTGCGCGGCCAGCAGCGCCCGGCTGTAGTGGTGGGCGCGGCCGGTCTCGTCGGCGTGGATCAGGTCGCCGACGGTACGGCGGCCGTCCCAGAACGCCTCCGGGTCGACGTAGGCGCGGGCCGCCTGCCCGAGCGCCTCGATCTCGCGGTCCGAGCTGGCGATCGCGTACTCGTTGCCGACCGCGCCGTGGCCGGCGTTGAGGACCACCGCGTCGATGCGGGACAGGGCCAGCCACTCGGTGTGCACGGCGGGCTGTGCGGCGGTCGCGCCGCCCCGGGTGACGGCCCAGTCCGGCTCGTTCTCCGGGGAGATGGTGTCCAGGAAGTCGACGTCCAGGTAGCCCTGCCAGAGCCGGACCAGCCGGGTCCACCAGTCGTTCGAGTCCTCCGGCGGCGGCACGATCGAGGCGAGCGTCACCGGGTCTCTCTCCACGTGCAGCAGGAGCAGCAGGAGGTTGGCCGTGTAGATCGCGTACCGCTCCATGTACGTGCCGGTGGACGGCGAGTAGGTGCCGTAGCGGCCGCGGTCCCAGCGGTCCTCGGCCTCGCGCAGCAGCACGCGCAGGATGTCGCCGGCGCGCCGGGCGCTCTCCGGGCCGGCGTGCAGTTGCTCGATGAACGGCAGCACCGACGAGCCGCCGGAGTTCAGCGTCTGGTGCGACAGCAGCGCGTACAGGCGGTCGTCGTCCCAGTTCTGGGAGGACGGGCGGTCCCGGGAGCGCCACAGCTCGGCGAGCTCGGTCATCACGAAGTAGGCGGTCAGGTACTCGCCGAAGGTGGCGTGCAGGAACTCGTAGCTGCGCCCCTCCACCCCCTCGTCGACCTCGGAGGCGTGGATGAAGAAGAACCTGCCGAGGACCCGCCGGGCCGCGCTCAGCGCCCCGCCGCGCCGGACGTTCTGCCGCTGGCGGGGCGCCGGGTCGAGAGCCTGGAGGTCCTCCAGGAGGGTCTGCTCCTCGATGTAGTGCTTGCCCCGGTTGAACATGCCGAACGCCGCGATGCCGAGCCGCCACAGCTCGGCCTGGATCCCGGCCTCGTGGTCGGCGCGCGCCGGGCTGTCCGGCTTGTTCAGCTCCCGCTCGATGAACCGCCGCAGGATGGCGCCGTAGATCTGCGCCGGAGTGGAGTCCTGCTGCATGGGCGGCAGCCCGTTGGCGGCGCCGTGCAGCACCAGCAGCAGCAACAGCAGCGGCTGGTGGGCGATGTCGCCGTAGGACAGCACGGACGCGGCCGACGGGATGCCGGCCAGCCCGCTGTGCCCCAGGTACGGGTTGGCCCGCTCCCAGATCTCCAGCCACGACCCGACCTGCCCGGTGCTGAAGTCCTCCAGCTTGATGACCAGGCAGCCCTCCGGGATCCGGGCCAGGTCGGCCACCAGGGTGCGGGAGGTGACGATGACCGCGACCGGCCGGGACGCGAGCCGCTCGATCCGCTGGAACTCGACGACGTTCTGCAGATAGTTCGACTCGGCGGTGCCGGACGCCTGCATGAACTCGTCGAGCCCGTCGATGAACAGCACCCGGGTCGCGTCGGCGGACGCGTCGCTCAGCTCGGCCCAGGAGACCCGCCCGTTGGTGGCCTTGCCGAGCACCGCGGCGACCTGCTGGTAGACGGGGGCGCTCGGGTCCGGCACCTGGCGCAGCGGGATCCGGGCGGCGGTGAAGGCGTCGCTGCCGGAGAGCCGGGCCGCGCACACCTTGGTGAACATGCTCTTGCCCGAGCCGGGGTGGCCGAGCACCACGAGCGGGCGTTCGTGGCTGCGCGGGGAGGAGAAGTAGGCGGCCAGGAAGGCGTCCAGGTCACCGCCGAGTGGGGTGCGCTTCTCCCACCACGACTCGTCGGCCGGGGCCGCCGCGTCGGTCATCACCATCCACCGGTACGCCGGGCTGAGGTATCCGTCCTCGATGGCCGGCACCCGCAGCGCCGGCAGATCGTCGGACACCCCGGCGGCGACCAGCGGCTCACGCAGCGCCGCCCGGTTGAACTCGGCCACGAACCGGCGCACCTGACCGGCCTGCTCCCGGCCGGCCCCGGCCAGCGACACCATCAGGCGCTCCAGCCGGGCCAGCGACTCCACGGCCTGTCCGGCGGTGGCCTGGGTGGCGTGGTGTTCGCCGAGCATCGCCCAGATCTCGAACTCACGGACGTCGGCGGCCAGCAGTTTGTACTCGGCGTCGTACCGGCGGACCGCCCGGCCGACGATGTCCTCGATCAGCGGCTGGACCGGGCTCAGCACCTCGGCGCGCTCCCAGACGGCGAAGTTCTGGAAGAACCGGACGCACAGCACGGCCAGGTCCCGGTAGCGCGGGGCGATCACGGTGTCCCGGGTGGCCCGGAATCCGCAGCCGGCCCACGGCAGCGGGACCGGAACGGTGGTGACGATCTGGGTCAGCTGCTCCTGGGCCGGTCCGGCGGCGGCCCGGTCGGTGAGGCGGCGCTTGTCCTGCTCGGTCAGCCCGACCCGGTCGTACACCGCACCGACGGTCTCCCGGACGGCGGCGAAGAACGCCCCGTACACCAGCGCGGTGTGTGTCGCGGCGAGGACGTCGGCGCGTTCCGGGGAGCGGCCGGCGCGCAGCCGTTCGCGGCCCGCCGCAACCAGTTTGGCGAGCAGGCCGACCACCTCGTTCTTCTGGTCGACCCAGCCCCAGGCGGCGAGCCCGGCCGGGCCGGAGGCGATCACGCCCACGCCGAGCAGGGTGCCGAGGGTGCCGATCCAGCCGTCGTCCGGGCCGGACAGGATCGTGCGCGCGCCTTCCAGACTGTAGGGAGAGGCAGCCATCCGACCCCGTCCGCCGCAGTGAGATCAGTCGATCTGGACCTTCTGATTCGAACACCCGGTTTCCGGCGTGGTCAAGACCATCCGGGCGGCCTCGGCGGCCCGGGCCGCGATCTGGTCGGCGCCGATGTCGTTGCGGGAGAAGAAGCCGTCCGACCACAGCGTGGTGTAGCCGTGCGCCACCGCGATCATCGCCTCCACCAGCAGGACGGCGTCCGCGTACGAGGTGGTGCCGGTGGCCGAGGCCAGGTCGAGCATGGTGGTCATCAGAGCCCGGGTGTGCTCGCGGCGGTCGTCGTCGGCCAGCGGGTACAGCTCGGGGGCGTAGATCACCTGGAGTCCGGCGCCGGTGCGGGCGACATAGCGCACATAGGCGCCGGCCGCGGCGGCCAGCCGGTCGGCCGGGTCGGTCCCGGCGTCGTCGGCGGCGGCCACGATCGCGGTACGCAGGTCGCGTGCCGCGGCGGCGGAGACCGCGCTGAGCAGGTGGCCGCGGTCGGGGAAGTGCCGGTACGGCGCGGCCGAGCTGACCCCCAGGCGGCGGGCCACGGCGGCGACCGAGAAGCGCTGGAGCCCGCACTCGGCGAGCACGTCGAAACTGGCCGAGATCAGGGCCGCGCGGAGATCGCCGTGGTGGTAACCGCGATTCGCCGACACCCTTGCCTCCATGTGAGTAGGCTCTTACATTAGCAAGTAAGAGACCACTTACATTGGAGATGGCGTGAGCATCCGGCTCGGCTACCAGATTCCCAACTTCACCTATCCCGGACCGGCCGGGGAGCTGTTCGACACGGTCGTGGCGCAGGCCCGCGAGGCCGAGGCGTCCGGCTTCGACACGGTTCTGGTGATGGACCACCTTTACCAGCTGCCGGGCATCGGCCCCGCGGAGAACGCGATGCTGGAGGCCTACACCACCCTCGGCGCGCTGGCCACGGCCACCTCCACGGTCCAGCTGTCCACGCTGGTCACCGGGAACACGTACCGTAATCCCGCTCTTCTCGCCAAGACCGTGACCACGCTCGACGTGGTCTCCAAGGGCCGGGCCGTGCTCGGCATCGGGGCCGGCTGGTTCGAGCGCGAGCACCACGACTACGGCTTCGAGTTCGGCACCTACACCGAGCGGTTCGAGCGGCTCGAGGAGGCGCTGCTGATCATCACGCCGATGCTGGAAGGCGAGCCGGCCACCCTCGACGGGAAGTGGTACCAGGCCCGGGGCGCCATGAACAACCCGCGGGTCCGGCCGCACATCCCGGTCATGCTGGGCGGCGGGGGCGAGCGCAAGACGTTCCGGCTGGCCGCGCGCTTCGCCGACCACATGAACATCATCTGCGAGACCGACGACCTGCCCCGCAAGGTCGCCGTGCTGCGCGAGCGCTGCGACGAGATCGGCCGCGACCCGGCCACCCTGGCCACCAGCTACCTGGTGATGGGGATGGTCGGTGAGACCGAGCAGGAGGTCAAGGAGCTGGCCGAGAGCATCCCCGACGACCGCCGCAAGCGCGCCATCGTGGGCACCGTCGAGCAGGTCGCCGAGCAGCTGCACGAGCGGGTGCTGGGCGCCGGCATCGACGGCATCACCATCAACCTGATCCGCAACGGCCACCGCCCGGGCATGATCGCCCAGGTCGGAGCGGCCCTCAAGCCCTTGGTCGGCTAGAGGGCCGGGAGGCGTACACAGACGACGGTGCCGGCGGGCCGGCGCTGGCGCAGGCTGATCTCGCCGCCGTGCAGCCGGACGATGGTACGGGCCCGGGGCAGCCCCAGCCCGAAGCCCGGGATGCCCTGATGGCGGACGTTGCCCGCCCGGTAGAAGCGGTTGAAGAGCTGGTCCCGTTCCGGTTCCGGGGTGCCGATGCCGTTGTCGGCGATGCACAGCTCGGCGAGGTGGTCGACGGCCCGCAGGGTCACCTGCACGTCGCCACCGGCCGGGCTGAACTTCAGCGCGTTGGAGAGCAGGTCGTCGACGACCTGCCGCAACCGGACGGCGTCACCGTCGGCCCGCAGCCGCTCCGGCAGGTCGGCGTACAGCCGGACCCCGGCGCCGACGGCGCGTGGCCGGCACACCGCCACCGCCTCGGCCACCACCGTCACCAGGTCGATCGTCGCCCGGTGGAGTTCCTGATGGCCGGAGTCCAGCGCGGCCAGGTCGAGCAGGGCATCGACGATCTGCTGGAGCACCGTGGTGTTACGGGAGACGGCGGCCAGCATCTGCCGCTGCTCGTCGTCGAGCCCGGTCGCCTCCTCGGCCAGCATCGTGGCGTTGGCGGTGATCGACGTGAGCGGGGTCCGCAGCTCGTGGCCGACCAGGTCGAGGAAGTCGTCCTGCGAGCGGGTGAGCTGCCGGGCCAGCTCCTCGGCGCGGCGCAGGGCCACGTAGACGCCGATCTGTGCGGCGATGCCGTCGAGCAGCAGGGTGAACAGGTCCTCGTGCACCTCGGGCGACGCGGCGTAGCAGGTCAGCACGCCGAGCACGATGCCGCCGTCGCGGACCGGGACGGCCAGGATGGTACGGATGCCGTGCCGTGCGCACATCTCGACCCGTTCCCGCTCGTGGGCGGTGACCAGCTTGGTGTACCGGCTGATGTCGGCGACCCAGAGGGGCTCGCCGGACTCCCAGACCCGGCCGCTGATGCCGCGGCCGCGGACCGGGTCGTGCCCGAAGAAGTCGTCCGTGTCCGTGCCGGAGGTGCTGTAGCCGGCCACCGACCGCAGGCTGCCGGACGGCTCGTCGACCAGGAACAGTTCGGCCCTCGGCCAGCCGAGCGCGCCGGTGATGGCCCGCAGGATGGCCGGCGCCGCCTCGGCGATCGACGCCGAACGGCGCAGCGCCTGCTCCACCTCACGGTGGCAGGCCCGGAACCGGTCGGCATGCCGTTGCACGGTGATCTCGTGCGCGACGGCGACCGCGCCGAGCCGGCGGCTGTCGCGGCCGGTGATCGGCTGGGCGGTGGTGGCGAAGACGCGGCTGCGCCGGCCCGGAACCCGGATCACGACGTCCTCGGCGGCGAGCCGTTCGCCGCGCCAGGCCCGGATGAGCGGCGTCCTCTCCCAGGGCAGCTGATCCATGTTCAGGTCGAAGAGGTGCTTCGGGTGGGTCGCGGACACGTCGGCGGGCACCGGACCGTCCTCGGGGTCGTTGTGCACCCGGCGCATCTCCCGGTTGACCAGGATGACCCGGCCGGTGTCGTCGCAGGCGATCACCCCGACCGAGAGGCTGTCGAGCAGGGCGGTCAGGAACGCGTTGTGCCGTTCCACGGCGTCCTCGGCGGCCGCCAGCGAGGACAGATCCGTCACGAAGACGCAGGCCAGCGGCCCGGCCGAGCCGTGCACCACGGACATCGCGGCCCGGGTCTCCAGGCGTCGCCCGTCGCGGTGCCGGACGGTGAGCCTACGGACGACCGGGCGGGTCGGCCGGGCGGTGAAGAGCCGGCCCAGGGCGGTGCCGATCGGCTGGTCACCGTACTCCGGCCGGAACGGGGTGTCGTCCAGGTGGCGGCCGCACACCTCGGCCGCGGTCATCCCGAGCAGTTCCTCGGCGGCCCGGTTGAAGCCGCGCACCAAGCCCTGCGGATCGACGGCGAAGACCGCCTCCTGAACGCTGTCCAGCAGAGCCGCGCTGTCCAGGGTCGCGAGCGGGGGGAGGTTGTCGTTCCGGTCCGCCACCGCAGCTCACCTCTGTCGTCTCGGCACTCACGGCGGGCGCACGAGTGTCCACGACAATCTTGTCAAAGCGGAAGCGCCGGGAGAGGGGAAAAGATGGCCGGGAAGGGCCGGTGTGCAGAGGAGGACACGTGGGGCTGCTGGCGATCGGGGCGTTCGCCCGTGCCGTCCGGATGACGCCGAAGGCGCTGCGGCTCTACGACGAGCTGGGCCTGCTCCCGCCGGCCGCGGTCGACCCCGAGTCCGGATACCGGTTCTACCACCCGGACCAGCGGGAACGGGCGCGACTGATCGCCCGGTTGCGCCGCATCGGCATGCCCCTGGCCGCCATCCGCACGGTGTGCGACCGGGACCCGCGGGCGGTGGCCGAGGCCGTCGCCGCCTACTGGGGCGGGGTCACCGCCGACACCGCGGACCGGGCCCGGGAGGTCACCGCCCTCGTCGGCGAGCTGTCCGGGGCCGAACACGCCGCGGGCGCCCCGGCGATCCGCCGCGCCGCCCGTACCGATCGGGGCGCCGTCCGGGACAGCGACGAGGACGTCGCCTACGCCGGTGACCGGCTGCTGGCCGTCGCCGACGGCATCCGCGGATCCGGCGGGGCGGCCGCCGCACGGGCCGCCGTCGGCGCCCTCGAGGCGCTCGAAGCGCTGGACCGGCCGGCCGGTGAGCTGCTCGCCGTCCTGGCCGCGGCGATCGACGGCATCGACGAGACGGTACGCGGGCTCGGCGCCGGTGACGACCGGCCGGCCACCACCCTGACCGCGATGCTGCGGCACGGCGATCGGCTGGCCCTCGTGCACATCGGCGACACCCGGGCCTACCTGCTGCGCGGTGGCGAGCTCAGCCTGCTGACCCGGGACCACACGTGGGTCCGCGACGAGGTGGACCGCGGCCGGCTCACCCCGGTGCAGGCCGCGAGCCACCCGCGGCGGGCCCTGCTCAGCCGGGCCCTCGGCGGCGGCCGTCCGGTCGAGGCCGACCTGGCGTTGCGGACCGCTCGGCCCGGCGACCGCTACCTGCTCTGCTCGGACGGCCTGTCCAGCGTCGTGTCCCCGGCCGCGCTGCGCGACACCCTGGCCGCGGAGCCCGGCTGCGGGCCGGCGGTGGACCGGCTGATCGAGTTGGCGTACGCGGCCGGCGCCCCCGACAACATCGCCTGCGTGGTGGCCGACATGATCGGCTGAGTCCCTCAGTTCTGGCCCAAAAGGGTCGAACCGGTAGGTGAAAGGACTCCGCCGAGCTGCCGTGGGAGAACACATGCCCAGACTCGCCGACCTCAGCGTGGGCCGCCGGCTGTCGTCGATGGTGGTGGCCGGGCTGCTCGTGGCGTTCGTGCTCACCGGCATCGGCATCTGGTCGCAGCGGCAGCTCTCCGAGCAGCAGACGGCCCTCACCGGATACACCGCCACCAAGGCCGCCCTCAACCACCTCGACACCCGGGAGTCCGAGCTCAAGGTCGACGCCTACCGGGCGGCCCACGGCGACGACGTGACCGGGGACGCCGCCGACGACGTGGCGTCGGCCGACGAGGCGCTGGCCGCGGCGAGCTCCTACGACCTGGAGGAGAGCGGGGTCAGCGAGGCGATCGACGGCCTGAGTGACAACGTGGCGGCGTTCAACTCGTTCGTCACCGATTTCGTCACCGACGCGAAGGCCGACCCGCGCAGCGTGACCCGCGAGCGGTACGCGTCGGTCGCCGAACAGAACGGCCTGGTCGACGATCAGATCAGCGCCATCCACGAGACGGTGGACGGCGAGATCACCGAGCACCAGGGGGAGATGGAGACCACCAAGACCGAGGCCCGGTGGTGGATGCTCGGCGTGGCCGCCGCCGGGCTCGTCCTGCTGGTGCTGCTGTCGGTGCCGCTGGTCCGGTCGATCCTCCGGCCGGTGCGCCAGGTCGGCGCGGTGGTGGCCGCGCTCGCGCAGGGCGACCTGACCCGGCGGACCGGGATCACCACCCGCGACGAGCTCGGCACGATGGCCGCCGAGCTGGACGCCGCGGTGGAGAGCATCCGCACCACGATGAAGCGGATGGCGGAGAACGCCGACACCCTGGCCGGCGCCGCCACCGAGCTCTCCGCCACCAGCCACGAGATCGCGGAGGCGGCGCACCGGACGGACGAGCAGACATCGGCGGCCTCCGGCGAGGCGGAGGAGATCTCCCGCAACGTGCAGACCGTCGCGGCGGGCAGCGAGGAGATGGGCGTGTCGATCCGGGAGATCTCGGAGAACACGAACCGGGCCGTGCAGGTCGCCGGTGAGGCCGTCGGCGAGGCGGCCGCCGCCACCCAGCGCATCGAGCAGCTCGGCGCCTCCTCGGTGGAGATCGGCAACGTGGTCAACCTGATCACGTCGATCGCCGAGCAGACGAACCTGCTGGCGCTGAACGCGACCATCGAGGCGGCCCGGGCCGGTGAGATGGGCAAGGGTTTCGCGGTGGTGGCCAGCGAGGTCAAGGACCTGGCCCAGGAGACCGCCCGGGCTACCGATGACATCAGCAGCCGGGTCGCGACCATCCAGCAGGAGACCGGTGGCGTGGTGGAGGCGATCACCCGGATCAGCGCGGTGATCGCCCGGATCAACGACTACCAGACCACCATCGCCAGCGCGGTGGAGGAGCAGACCGCCACCACGGCGGAGATGAGCCGCAGCATCAGCGAGGTGGCGGGCGGCAGCAGCCGGATCGCGATCAGCATCGCCGAGGTGGCACGGGCCAGCGCGGTGTCGGTGGACGGCACCGGCCAGACCAGGCAGGCCAGCTCGGAGGTGGCCCGTACGGCCGAGGAGCTACGGGCCCTGGTCGGAGCGTTCACCCTCGACCGATAGGCGGCGAAACCCACGGTCAGCGGGGGTCGGTTCGGCCCGCGATCACTGTGAGGAGCCCTTTCGGATACGTGGTGTTGACATTGATGGGAGGGTCGCGTCTACTTCCTGACGACGCGTTTTGGTGGGCTTCGTCACTACGCGTCGTTCGGACACCTTGGCGCCCCTCCGGAGGCATGAGTTGCGCACGATCTGAAGCGACCGTTCAACGGTCCTATGGGAACGTGCACACCCAGCATCTGAATGTCGTCCACGTGCTTCCGGTAAGAAAGGTGGACCCCTCCGTGTCATTCACCCCCGCCGACGTCGGCAAGGTCGAGTTCCGGGAGCCCCCGGTCGGCGCGCGCGGATATCACGAGGGTGAGGTCAACCGGTTCCTCGACGACGTGGCCGGGGAGATGCAGCGGCTCGCCGCCGAGAACCGGGCGCTCGCGGAACGGCTCGAATACGACGACCTGGTCGGGCACCTGCGCAAACTGGAACGCAAGTGCGCCCGCGCGCAGGAACGGGCCGCCGCCCTGCGAGCCGAACTGGAACAGGCGCGGGCCGCGGCCGTACGGGCGTCGCCCACCCCGGTCTCGCCGCGGCTGATGCGGCTGGCCCAGCGCACCGCCGACGAGCGTCTCGCCGAGGCCCGGCGGGAGGCGGACGAACTGCTGAAGAAGGCGTCCGTCGAGGCGAGCCTGCTGGTCAGCGATGCGGAGCTGCGGGCCTCCACGGTCGTCGCCGACGCCCGGCACGCGCATGCCGAACGGGTCAACAGCCTGGACGACAAGCGGGCCACGGCGCTGGCCCGGATCGAGGAGCTCGGCGAGGAGGCCCGGCGGCGGCGCGAGGATCTGGCCGGGGACGTCATCTATCGGATGCGGCGAATGGAGGGCACCCACTGACCGTGCGCCGCGCGTACAAAAACCTTGTCTTCTCGGTTTTTGGCTTCTAGCGTGTCGCCATGCCTGATCAGCGGTGCCGTGACCTGCGCGTCGAATACCTGGACCAGCCCCTCGGCATCGGCGTGCGCCGGCCCCGGCTCAGCTGGACCGCCGCCGGCGTGATGGACGCGTGCGAGATCGAGGTCGACCGTGCGGACGGCGAACCGGTCTGGCGCAGTGGCCGGATCACGAGCGAGGACGGATTTCCCGCCATCGAGTACGCGGGCGCCGCACTCGGTTCGAACCGGGCGTACCGGTGGCGGGTCCGGGCGTGGCTCGACGCCGCCGCCGAACCGACCGGCTGGACCACCGCGGCCTTCGAGACCGGACTGCTGGAGGCGAGCGACTGGCGGGCCGCCTGGATCCGGCCGGAGCAGGAGCCCACCGCGCTCGAACGATGGAGCCTCTTCGACTGGATCGCCGGCAAGCGGCCGGACAGCCCGGTCGAGCAGCGACTACGCCCGGTGCGGCTGATGCGCCAGCGGTTCCGGGTCCGCGACGGCCTCGTCCGGGCCCGCCTCTACGCCACCGCGCACGGCGTCTACACCGCGCGGATCAACGGCCGGCCGGTCGGCGACCAGGTGCTCGCACCCGGTTTCGACAGCTACCGGCACCGGGTCTCGGTGCAGTGCTACGACGTCACCGCCCTGCTCGCCGACGGCGACAACGTGCTCGGCGTCGCGCTGGCCGACGGCTGGTGGGCCGGGCGGATCGGCGTCACCGGATCGAGCGCCCAGTTCGGCGCCGAGACCAGCGCCACCTGGCAACTCCACCTCGACCACGCCGACGGCGGCACCGAACTGATCGTCTCCGGCGCCGACGTGCGCAGTGCCGCCGGCCCGTGGGCGTACGCCGACCTGTTCGTCGGCGAACACTACGACCGTCGTCGGGAACTGCCAGGATGGGACGCGCCCGGCTTCGACGACGGCGACTGGAAACCGGTGACCGTCACCGAAGAGGACACCGGCACGCTGCGGCCGTTCACCGGCGAACCGGTGCGACGGGTGCTCACCCTCCCGGCCGTCACGGTCACCGGCGACGCCGAGGCCGGCTGGATCGCCGACTTCGGCCAGGTTCTCGCCGGCCGGGTGCGCCTCACCCTGCGAGCCGCGGGCGCCGGGCAGGCGGTCACCATCGAACACACCGAGGCCCTCGCCGCGGACGGCTCGTGGTTCACCAACATCACCGGGATCAACAAAGAGCAGACCGACGTGTACGTGACAGGCGGACCCGGTCCTGAGACGTACGAGCCGGAGTTCACCTTCCACGGATTCCGTTACGCCCGAATCCGTGGCGCCGTGGCCGTCGACGAGATCCAGGCGGTCGTGCTCTCCAGCGACATCGAGTGGACCGGCTCCTTCCAGACCTCCGACACCCGCCTCGACCGGCTGCACCGCAACGTGGTGTGGAGCCAGCGCGGCAACTTCCTGTCCGTACCGACCGACTGCCCGCAACGCGAACGCGCCGGCTGGACCGGCGACATCCAGGTGTTCGCCGCCGCCGCGACCAACAACGCGCAGGTGGTGCCGTTCCTGAACCGCTGGCTGGCGAACCTGCGCGCCGACCAGATGCCCGACGGCCGGATCCCGATCATGTCGCCCTACACGCCGTGGGACGCCGAACACGCCGCCACCGCGTCCGGGATCGGCGGCATCGTGGCGGCGGCCGGCTGGAGCGACGCGATCGCCCTCGTCCCGTGGACCCTCTACGAGCGCACCGGCGACCGCCGGATCCTCGCCGGCAACCTGGACGCCATGCTCGCCTGGATCGAACACCAGTCGTCACCCGGCTACGACGACGGCGACCACTTCGGCGACTGGCTGACACCCAGCACCATGGAAGGCCGGCCGCTGCACGAGGCCATCGGCATCGCGCCGACACTGACCGGGCCGGTCGTCGCGCCGATGTTCCGGGCGCAGACACTCACCGTCACGGCCCGTGCCGCCCGCGTCCTCGGCCGGACCGAACTCGCCGACGACCTCGACCGGCGCGCCGCCGCCGTACGCGCGTCCTTCGACCCGTCCCGCTGCTTCGACGTCGACCTCCAGGGCATGTACGTGCTCGCCCTCGCCTTCGACATGCTCCCTCCACCGTTGCGGACCGAGGCGGCGGCCCGGCTCGCCGCCCTCGTCGAAGCCCGCGGCGGCCGCCTCGACACCGGGTTCCTGTCCGTGCCGTACCTGCTCGACGTGCTCTGGGACCACGGCCACCGCGACCTCGCCCGGCGGGTGCTGTGGCAGTCCGAGATGCCGTCCTGGCTGTACGAGGTGGACCGCGGCGCCACCACCGTCTGGGAATCCTGGGACGCGATAGCCCCGGACGGGACGGTCCGGCCGGTGTCACTCAACCACTACGCCTTCGGCTGCGTCGACGACTGGCTGTACCGGCGGGTGGCCGGCATCCAGCCCACCTCACCCGGCTACCGCACCGTGACGATCGACCCCGACCTTTCGTGCGGTGTCGAGTGGGTGCGCGCCCACGTCGGCACCCCGTACGGCCGCCTCTCCGTTTCGTGGCGCCGAACCGGCGGCGCGCCCGAGATCGAGGTGAACGCTCCGCCCGGCATCACCGTCACCATTCGCCCGGCGGCTGCTGGCTGAAGATCTTTCAAGGCCTTCTTGTACGAGTGCCCTCGTCCCCGCCTGATCAGGGCCGTCCCGTCCGGTCGGCGCGTGCTTGCTGCCTGCTCCGGCCTGTGCCGCGCCCGCCGGGCTGAGATCGGTGGTCGTCACCACTTTGGTCACGCTGGGCGGGTGGTCGCGGTTTTGCTTCCCAGGCATCGGGGTTGCCTGCTCCCGGCCGTCACTCCGCTCCGTCTGGGTGGGTGGTCGCGGTTTTGCTTCCCAGGCATCGGGGTTGCCTGGTCCCGGCCGTCACTCCGCTCCGTCTGGGTGGGTGGTAGCGGTTTTGCTTCCCAGGCATCGGGGTTGCCTGCTTTCGGCCGTTACGCCGGTCGCCCGAGGTGGGTGGTCCTGCTTTCACGACGGTGGGCGCGCACGGCGGCGGTGTCGTGGTCGCCTACGTGGCCTATCGCGGCGATGGCCGCTCACGTGGCGGCTTTCGTGTGCGTTCACCGCCGAAAGCCTGGCCGGCCGGCACTTCGCGTGAGCGGGGAACCCGGTTCACCAGCCCTTTGTGGAGGATAGGGGTAGCCAGAGAGCCTGTTTCTTGGTTGTGGGTGGCCGCGATGTCGAGTCGCGCATTCGGATGGCTGCGGTGTCACCCCGACTCACCGGCGATCTTGGGCGATGGCGGCTGTCGGGCCGATCTTGATTCCTGGCTGTTGTCCAGCGGCCAACCATCGCCCATGATCCATTTCCGCTGGAAGACCTTGGGCTATCGGATACATCCGGGAGTCTCCTTCATGGGCGTTCGCGGTTCTACGTCAAGCGCCCGGTCGGGCGAACCGCCAAACGGGGGCGCCGTCCGCCTCGCTAGGCGAAAATGAGGCTTTCGCCGGAAACAGGTGCCCGTTTCGCCCGCTTTGCGTGCCGCTGTTGTGCGATCTTGAACGATTTACCACCGCCTCGGGTGGTAAATCGTTCAAGATCGCTCCGGGTGACGCGTCCTGCCGTCGAGGGATTGCGGATTCGGCCGTGGGCGACCAAGAAGACGACTCCCGGATGGCCACAATGGCGCAAGATCGCACGTTCGGTGACGATCACCCAAGATCTACATCGATGCCTGCGGATGACTCGCGCGGCCGACGGCGACCGGCCAAACCTCGCGGCGAAGACGGGAAACACGCGAAGAGGCGACTTGGCATCCACCCGGCGACAGCCTAGAAAGAGACTCCAGAACAGCACGGATGAACCACGCAACCTCATGCGCCCCATCACGGTCACGGTGAGTGACTTCCGACGGGTTCCCCGTGGCGCGACCGGCACCAAGCGCCACCACCCACCCGACGCGAGTGGCGTGACGGCCGGGGGTGGCGCCTCGGGTGCTTGGCGAGCACGACCGTAACCACCCGCCTGGCGGGAGTGGCGTGACGGCCGGGGGTGGCGCCTCGGGTGCTTGGCGAGCACGACCGCAATCACCCGCCTGGCGGGAGTGGCGTGACGGTCGGGAGTGGCGCCTCGGGTGCTTGGCGAGCACGACCGTAACCACCCGCCCAGAGGGAGCGGCGCCCCGGTTGCCTGGCGGGCCACGACCGCAACCACCCACCTGGAGCGAGCGGCAGCACATGCGGGGGTGTTCGACCGATCTCAGCCCGGCGGGGGCGGCACAGGCCGGAGTGGGCAGCGAGATCGCGCCGACCGGACGGGACTGCCCTGATAGGACGGGACGGGGACACGCGTACAAGGAAAAGAACCGGAAGTGAGACGCGGACCTCGGCCACACAGGTTCTGTAGAGAGAAACGGCGGGCGCATGTCGGCGGCGATTCCGGCCGGTGCATGCTGGCAGACTGTGGCGGTGATCGATCGGCATCTGGACTGGGACGGCTGCTGGAACGTCCGTGACCTCGGCGGACTCCCGGCCGGCGACGGCCGCGCCGTCCGGCACGGCGCTGTCGTCCGGGCCGACAGCCTCGACCGGCTCTCTCCCGCCGGGTGGGTCTCCCTGCACGACCACGGCATTCGTACGGTTGTCGACCTCCGTGAGCCCGACGAGTGGACGGCGGCGGTGACCCGTCCGGAGGGGATCACGGTGGTCCGGGTGCCGTTGGACGACAACGACGACGCCGAGTTCTGGTACAGCATCATCGACGATGACGTGGACGGGACGCCGCTCTACTATCGGCCGTTTCTCGAGCGGAAGGCGGCACGCTGCGTGGCCGCGGTGACCGTGGTGGCGCGGGCCGTTCCCGGCGGAGTGGTGGTGCACTGCGGGATCGGGCGCGACCGGACCGGACTCGTCTCGCTGCTGCTGCTCGCGCTGGCCGGGGTCGGCGCCGAGGCGATCATCGACGACTACACGGTGAGTGAGGAGCGCCTGCGGCGGTATTTCGAGGACGACGACGATCCGGTGGCGGCCCGGCTGGCGTCGCGCGGCACGACCATCGCCGAGGCACTGAACGAACTGCTCGGCGCCATCGACGTGGAGGCGTGCCTGCTGGCCGCCGGGCTCATGCCCGGCGACCTCGCGGCGCTCCGGGAGCGCCTGCTCGCCGATTGAGCAGGCGCTCCGGGAGCGGGTGCTCAGCGATTGAGCAGGCACTCCGGGAGCGGGTGCTCAGCGATTGAGCAGGCACTCCGGGAGCGGGTGCTCAGCGATTGGGCAGGCACTCCGGGAGCGGGTGTTCACCGATTTGGGCAGGGTCACTGCTTGACGGCGACGCCGCAGTACTGGTTCACGTCGACGTCGCCGGTGTGGGCGTCCGGCTGCCACCGGTTGCACGGGACGACGCCCGGCTCCAGCAGCCGCAGACCGTCGAAGAAGGCGGTGATCTCCTTGGCGCTGCGGTACTTGATCTTCGGGGTGCCGCGCTCGTTCCAGAAGTCGACGATGCGGTTCGCCTCGGCCGTGTTGATGTCGTAGCAGCCGTGCGCGATCGCCAGGTAGCTGCCCGGCGGCACCGCGTCGACCAGGCGGCGCACCACCTCGTACGCAAGATCGTCGTCGCGCAGGAAGTGCACGATGCCGAGCAGGGTCAGCGCGACCGGCCGGGAGAAGTCGAGGGTCTGCCGGGCGGCCCGCAGGATCGCATCCGGGTCGTTCAGATCGGCCTCGACGTAGTTGGTCTCGCCTTCCGCCGTGCCGGACAGCAGCGCCCGGGCGTGCACCAGCACCAGCGGATCGTTGTCGACGTAGACCACCCTGGTCTCCGGCGCGACCTCCTGCGCCACCTGATGGGTGTTGTCGGCGGTCGGCAGGCCGGTGCCGATGTCCAGAATCTGGCGGATGCCACCGTCGCGGACCATGTGCTCGACCGAGCGGCGCAGGAACCGGCGGTCCTCCCGGGCCAGGGTGACGATCGACGGCAGCATCCCGGCGATGGCGTCACCGGCATCCCGGTCCGCCTGGAAGTTGTCCTTGCCGCCGAGCCAGTAGTTCCACAGCCGTGCCGAGTGCGGGATGCTGGTGTCCAGGTTCTGCCCGGCCGTGTCCGCCACGAGCGGCTCCTCTAGTCCACAGTGGTCATCGAAGGCCTCCCATCATGCCAGGATCCCGGCCGGTACGAACACGTGGGTTCTTCGGCGAAGACGTCACCGGTCGTCGCGTACGCCCGGGCCCGTGAGCCGCCGCAGACCGTGCGGAACTCGCACACCCCGCACCGGCCGCCCAGCCGGTCCGGGTCGCGCAGGGCCGTGAACAGCGACGAGGAGCGGTAGATGTCGGTCAGCGGCTGATCGCGGACGTTGCCGGCGGCCATCGGCAGGAAGCCGCTCGGGAACAGGACATAGACCCGACCGGTCGCATGGCCGTGTGGGGAGAGCGGCCCGGTGCGTGCGAGCGCCCGGATGGCGCGGATCGGAGCGCATTGTACGCCGTGGTCGCGGTGATGGGGCTGACTGCGGACGGAGTATCTGTTCGGTCAGGCAGGTTCGGCGGATCGGGCAGGAGCCGGGCAAGACGGCACGGCGCCCGGAAGCGTGTGGTGGGCTCGAAGGACAAGGAGTCTCGGCCAGCGAGGAGGGCAGGCCATGAGTGCAGTGAAGAAGATGTTGTCAGTGGGTGTCGGACTCGTAGCAGGTGCGACACTCGGAGTGATGCCGGCGTCTGCCGCCGACGATTGCCCGGCGTGGGACTGTTACGGGTACTACCCGTACGCCTACAACTACGGGGACTACCCGTACGACTGGAACTACCCGTACGTCTACAGGTACGGGAACTTCCCGTGGGACTAGCATGGGGCGGGTTTGTTCAAAAGTGAGTGTGAAGAAGACTGTGCCGGGCTGCCGTGATGGCGGCTCGGCACCAAACTGTGGGCTAAACCTGTTCTTCTCACCGCGACGTGCTGGAGATGGCGATCTGGCACCGCGAAAATCAGGGTGCTGACCTAGACGGACTGGTCCATCGAAGGGTCTGCCGACAGTTGATTGAGTTCTTTAGGGAAGGTGCAGTTTCCTCCATGTTGGAGGTACGGTTTCGGGCGTGATGGCGGCTTCCGGGGCGGCTGGCAGTGTGGGCCAGGACCGGACGGCCGGGTTGACCGCTACCGCCACGTGCAGGCTGCCGGGGTCGGTGACCGAGGTGGAGGCCGCGCCGCGGGTGTCGGGGCAGATCCTGCTCGCCGCCTGCGACCGGCAGCAGGTCACCGTCGAACGCGACCCCGACCGGCCCGACACCCACCTGCAGCTGCGGATCCTGCTACCCGCCTGTGCACACCCGCGCAGCCACCGGGACTGGCAGTGGCTGACCCTGCCGGTCCGCATCCCGCCGACCGTGCCCGCCCAGGCGAGTGTGCACACCCCGACGCTGCGGCTGGTCGAGGGCCGGGTGCGGGTGGATGTGCCGTGGCGGATCCCGGTACCCGCCGCCGAACCGGCCGGGCATGTGCACGCTTTGGGCCTGGACTGGGGGAACACCACCCTGCTCACCGGCAGCATCGCCCGCCTCGGCACCGATCGGCAGGGCCGCCGCCGAGTCCTGGCCGACAACACACCCCTGAGCTTCGACGCGGCCGGTGTCAGCGCGAAACTGTTGCGGCTGCGGACCATCGCCGAACAGGTCCGGGCGAAAACCGACCAGCACGCCAGGCTGCTTACCGGCCGTCCCGACCCGGTCCTGCAAACCCGCCACGACCTGCTGGAACGCGAACATCAGCGGGTGCAGGCGAAGATCCGTCACCTGAACGGCAGTCTCGCCTGGGCCGCCGCCCGCTGGGCCGTCGACCACGCCATCACCGCCCAGGTGAGTGTCATCTACATCGAGGACCTCGCCACCCTGGAGACCCGCGGGCTCGGACGGAGTATGAACCGTAGGTTCGGCGCCCACGTCCGCGGCCAGATCTTCGACGCCCTGCGGCATTTGGCCGGCAAGGCCGGGATCGCGGTGGTCACCGTCCCCGCCCGCGGCACCAGTGCCGGCTGCCCCCGCTGCGGACACCTCCTGCGGCATGTGAAAGCTCCCGACCGGGTCACCAGCCGCGGTCACAAATGGGCCCACTGCCCGCACTGCCGCCTGTCGGCCGACCGGGATCATGCCGCGTCGCAGCGGATCGTCGCCCGCGGGCTGCTCGGCCAGCAGCACACCACCGGCACCCGCGCCGGGACCCTCGCCATCCGCGCCACCATCGACGGACCGGTCCGCGCGGTGCGGGACAAGACCCGACCCACCCCACCCCGCCCACCACGGCAACAATCGCGGGGTTTCCGAGTTTCCAGCCCGGCGCCCTCGCGACACCGGGTTCCCGCCCCGCCCCCGCCCCGACCGGTGCGGTGGGACAGCGTCCGGCGGGACGACCCTCCCAGACCCGGCCCACCAGGCCGGGCCAGAGGCCGACCACGAGATCAAACAACCCGCCCAGCCGCAACCACGATCGCGGCCGGGCCGTCAGCCGAGGATTCCACCGGCACGTGACCGCCACACCCGTGACACCACGCGACCGGCCAGCACCCCGGACTGAACAAAACCAAAGATCTCAGAGGCGCTTCCCGTCATGCCAGGATCCCGGCTGGTAGGAACATGTGGGTTCTTCGGCGAAGACGTCACCGGTCGTCGCGTACGCCCGGGCCCGTGAGCCGCCGCAGACCGTGCGGAACTCGCACACCCCGCACCGGCCGCCCAGCCGGTCCGGGTCGCGCAGTGCCGTGAACAGCGGCGATGAGCGATAGATGTCGGTCAGCGGCTGATCGCGGACGTTGCCGGCGGCCATCGGCAGGAAGCCGCTCGGGAACACGTCGCCGCGGTGCGAGACGAAGACGAAACCGTTGGCGGCGCTCACCCGCAGCGGTGGGCGGCGGGACCGGCGGCCGCCGTCGAGCAGGCCGAGGGCGGCCAGGTCGCGGTGGAGCCGCCGGTAGAGGGCGCCACGACCGTCCGGCCCCTGACCGCTGCCGCGCTGGATGCAGACCCGGCGGAAGTGGTGGGCCTCGGTGGTCTTGACCGGAACGGTCTCGCCGATGTCGTACAGCGCGTGCAGGACGTCCTCGGTGGCGTCCGCGCCCAGGGCTCGCAGGGCGGATCCGCGGCCCGTCTGGACCAGGAAGAACACGCTCCAGAGCAGGGCGCCGCGGTCGCGCACCAGGGCGGCGATGCGCGGCAGGCCGGTCACGGTGTCCGCGGTGACCGTGGTGTTGATCTGTACCTTGAGCCCGAGTTCCCGGGCGTCCTCCCAGGCGCGCAGCGTCGCGGCGAAGACGCCGGGCACGCCCCGGAACCCGTCGTGGCCGGTGGGTTCGGCCGCGTCGACGCTGAGCGAGATCGCCCGGGCGCCCGCGTCGCGGAGGCCGGCCAGGGCGTCGCGGGTCAGGGTCGGGGTTCCGGACGGCGACACCGACACCGCCAGGCCCAGGTCGGTGCCCGCAGCGACCAGGGTGTTCAGGTCCGGACGCTGGAACGGGTCGCCGCCGGTGATGACGAACAGCGGTGACGGGCGGCCGAAGTCGGCGATCTGGCGCATCAGGCCGACGGCCTCGTCGGTGGACAGTTCCCCGGTGTCGCGTTCCGGCCGGGCCTCGGCGCGGCAGTGCCGGCAGGCCAGCGGACAGGCCTGGGTGGCCTCCCAGATCACGATGAAAGGGCGGTCGGTGCTGTCCTGCCGGGGGATCCGGACCCCGGTCGCCGTGCTCGGTCGCATGAGAAAGCTCCCCGGGGTGGATGGGCCGGGCCCGTCGCGGGTTGGTGACCGGCTCCCGTGCACTCTGCGCCGGGCGCCACCGCTCCGGCCAGGGCCGGCGGCACCCGGATGCGGGCCGGAGGTCACGTTCCCGGCCGCTTGATGATCATTCTTGGCGGATGAGGACGTCGTCGCCGGCCGCTGCCTAGGGTTCCAGTGACACCGGCGGCTGATCCGCCCCTGCTCAGGGCTTGGGCGGGGTGCGATGCCGAGCATGCCGGGAACGGGGGCTGTGACATGTCAGATTTGATCATCATCGGGTACGACGACCACGACACCGCCAAGCGCTGCTACGCGCAGGTGATCGAGTTACAGAAGGACCGGATCGTCGACCTGACCGGTTTGGCGGTGGTTACCGTCGACTCGGATGGAGAGAGCCATGTGGACACGCCTACCAGGGTTGTGTCGGGGTCTGCGGCGGGTGGGGCGCTGTGGGGGGCGTTGTTCGGGCTGCTGTTCCTGGTTCCGGTCGCCGGGGTCGTGCTCGGCGGCGCTCTCGGCGCCCTGTTCGGCGTGTTGGGCAAGGTCGGTATCGACAGGTCGTTCCGGGATCGGGTGCAGTCCCTGTTGGGCCCTGGCAAGGCCGCTGTTGTGATCATGAGCGGGCAGCGGACCGAGGACAAGTTCATCGATGCGCTCAAGCCGTTCGGCGGCCAGGTCCTCAAGACGTCGCTGTCGCACGAGCAGGAGAAGGAACTGGCCGACGAGCTCGACACGGAATGACCGCCATGGATGTCTCGCGTCACTGACCGAGCATCCGGGCTGCCGGGCGCACGACGCGGCCGGGCCACGGGCCCGTGTTGTTCACGCAGGTCGGCGCCCTTGTTCTGGCGTCATCTTCAGTGAGGTCGGCGCGCGGCCGGAGGCAGGCCTTGAATGCGCTGGAAATCGTCCTTCCAAGCCGTAACCCCTTCAATCTGGGATACTCGGACATAATAGGGCGTTAAGCAAAAATTCGGACAGGCGCGCGGCGCTCCTCGCAGCGGGCAGCCGTAACCGTCAGTCAACCCTGACCGGAGGTACGTCATGCCCGCCAACAACTTCGGGGTCCATTCGGAGGTCGGTCGGCTGCGCAAGGTCCTGGTCTGCGCGCCTGGCCTGGCGCATCGCCGGCTCACCCCCACCAACGCCGACGACCTGCTGTTCGACGACGTCATGTGGGTGGAGAACGCACAGCGCGATCATCTGGACTTCGTGAACAAGCTGCGCAACCGCGGTGTCGAGGTGGTCGAGTTGCACGAGTTGCTGGCCGACACCATGGCGATTCCGGAAGCCAAGAAGTGGCTGCTGGACCGCAAGATCATCGCCAACGAGGTGGGACTCGGCCTGCTCACTGAAACCCGGGCGTTCCTCGGCGAACTCAAACCCCGTGAGCTCAGCGAGTTCCTGATCGGCGGGCTGGCCACCTCGGACCTGCCGGACGACTTCCGCTCCGGGTACGTGTCCCTCGCGAGGGAGCAGACCGGCACCCGGGAATACCTGATGCCGCCGCTGCCGAACACGCTCTACACCCGGGACACCACCTGCTGGCTGTACGGCGGGGTGACCCTCAACCCGCTGTACTGGCCGGCCCGGCATGACGAGACCCTGCTGATGAAGGCCATCTATCAGTTCCACCCCGACTTCGCCGGCGCGACGGTCTGGTGGGGTGACCCCGAACAGGACTGGGGTCTGTCGACGTTCGAGGGCGGCGACGTCATGCCGGTCGGTAACGGCGTGGTGCTCGTGGGAATGAGCGAGCGTACGTCACGGCAAGCCATCACCCAGGTGGCGGCGGCGCTTTTCGCGGCGGGCGCGGCCGAACGTGTCATCGTGGCCGGAATGCCGAAACTGCGGGCCGCGATGCACCTGGACACCGTACTCACCTTCGCCGACCGTGACATCGTCACGGTCTATCCGGCCATCGTGGACGGCATCCACACGTTCTCCCTGCTGCCCAGTGACAAGGACCCTGGCGTCGACGTGGTCGACGAGGGCGACCGCAGGTTCGTCGACGTGGTCGCCGCATCGCTGAACCTCAAACAGTTGCGGGTCATCGAGACCGGCGGCGACGTGTACGCCTCGGAACGCCAGCAATGGGACAGCGGCAACAACGCGGTCGCGGTCGAGCCCGGCGTGGTGTTCACCTACGACCGCAACACCCAGACGAACACGCTGCTGCGCCGCGCCGGCGTCGAGGTCATCACGATCGTCGGCGCCGAACTCGGCCGCGGCCGGGGCGGCGGGCATTGCATGACCTGCCCACTGATTCGCGACGCCGTGGACTTCTGACAACGCGTCCCGTGTCCTGGAAGGTACGCGATGGCAGAACCCGGAGGGCCTACGGTCAGGAGACCGTCGCTGATCGATGCGGTCATCCCCCTGGTCGCGCTGGCGGCGCTGATCGCGAGTTCCCTGGCGCTGTTCGGTCTGGATGCGCTGGACGGGCCGCTGCAGGTGGCTCTGGTGATGTGCGCCGCGATCGCGGCGTTGATCGCGCTGAAGAACGGGCACACCTGGCAGGAGGTGCAAGGCGCCGGGCAGGAGGCGCTCGCCTCGGTGACCAGCGCCATGTTCATCCTGCTGGCCGTGGGGGCGCTGATCGGCACCTGGAACCTGTCCGGCACCATCCCCACACTGGTCTACTACGGCATTCAGGTGCTGTCGCCGTCGTGGTTCTACGCGGCCACGGCGATCATCTGCGGGATCGTCGCGCTGAGCATCGGCAGCTCCTGGACCACCGCGGCGACGATCGGCGTGGGCCTGGTCGGGATCGCCACCCTGCTCGACGTCTCGCCCGCGATCACCGCGGGGGCGGTGATCTCGGGCGCCTACCTCGGCGACAAGACCTCACCGCTGTCGGAGACGACCATCCTGACCGCGCAGATGGCCGGGGTCGACCCACGCGAGCACATCAAACGCCAGGTGTGGACCTCCGGGCCGGCCTTCTTGATCGCGCTGGCCGTCTTCTTCATCGTGGGCCTGGTCCGGGCCCCGGACGTGCAGGACGCCGTGGCGACAGCGACCGAACTGGCCGACCTCGACCAACTGTATTGGATCAGCCCGGTAAACCTGCTGCCACTGTTGCTGCTGATCGTGCTGTCGGTGCGCAAGGCGCCGGCGTCACTCTCCCTGCTCGCCTCGGCGCTGTTCGCCGGCGTGCTCGCCGCATTCACCCAGCGGCAGGTCATCGCCGACTTCATCGCCGGGCAGGGCAACATGCTGGTGGAATCGATCAAGGCGACCTGGCTGGCGATGGCGACCGGGTTCCACGCCGAGACCGGCATCGCCGACGTGGACCGGCTCGTCTCCCGCGGCGGCATGTCGAGCATGCTGTTCACCCTGTGGCTGATCTTCGGAGCCGTGACCTTCGGCGTCCTGCTGGAGAAGTTCGGGCTGATCGCGCGACTGGTCGACCCGATGATCGCCTCCGCGAAGAGCACCGGCCGGCTGTTCTTCACCGTGTTCGCGTGCGCCTTCGGCCTGAACGTCGTCGCCGGCGACCAGTACATCGCCCTGATCCTGCCCGCCCGTGTCTTCCGAGTCGAGTTCGCCCGCCGCGGTCTCGCCCCGACGAACCTGTCCCGGCTGACCGCGGACAGCGGCACGGTCACCTCCCCGCTGGTGCCGTGGAACTCGTGCGGGGCGTTCATGGGCGCCACCCTCGGCGTCTCCACCCTGCTCTACCTGCCGTACGCCATCTTCTGCTACGCCAGCCCCGCGCTGAGCGTGCTGTACGGCATCACCGGTTTCAAGATCGAGAGGGTCGAGCCAGCCGTGGTCGACCCGTCACCAGAACGGAGTGACTGACCATGGCCGACACCGCCGCTCACACCCCGGTTGCCGACCCCCCGGTCGTGACACCGGCCAAGATGAGCCTGCCCACCCTCACCGCGATGGTGGTCGGCGGGATGGTCGGCGCCGGCGTGTTCTCCCTACCCGCGCGCTTCGGTGTGGCCACCGGAATCCTCGGGGCGCTGATCGCCTGGGCGATCGCCGGCACCGGGATGCTGATGCTCGCCTTCGTCTTCCAGAACCTCGCCATCCGCAAACCCGAGCTGGACTCCGGAGTCTTCATCTACGCCAAGGCCGGCTTCGGCGACTACGCCGGCTTCAACTCCGCGATCGGCTTCTGGGCCAGCTCGGTCGCCGGCAACGCCTTCTACTGGGTGTTCATCAGCGCGACCCTCGGCGCGTTCTTCCCCGCCTTCGGCGACGGCGACACCGTCGTGGCACTGGCGCTGTCCACCGCCGGCGTCTGGCTGTTCCACTACGTCATCGCGCGCGGCGTCCGTGACGCGGCCATCATCAACCGGATCGTGACGATCCTCAAGATCGTGCCGATCCTGGTCTTCATCGTCGTGCTGTTCCTGTCGTTCGACGCCGGCATCTTCGCCGACAACTGGACCGCCACCGGCTACGGCGACCTCGGATCGCTCAACGAGCAGGTCCGCAACACGATGATCATCACGACGTTCGTGTTCCTGGGCATCGAGGGCGCCAGCGTCTACTCCCGCTACGCCAAACGACGCGAAGACGTCGGCAAGGCCACCGTCCTGGGCTTCCTGGCGGTGCTGTCGATCTTCGCCCTGGTGACCCTGTCGAGCTACGCGGTGATGACCCAGCCGGAGATCGCCGCAACCCGCCAGCCCTCGATGATCGGCGTGTTCGAACACGTCGTCGGCGACTGGGGAAGCTGGTTCATCAGTGCCGGGGTCATCATCTCCGTCCTCGGCGCCTACCTCGCCTGGACCCTGATGGCCGCCGAGGTGATGTACATCCCGGCCCACAACGAGGACTTCCCCGCCTTCCTCGGCAAGGAGAACGACAAGGCGACCCCGATCACCGCGCTCGTCGTCACCTCACTGGCCGTCCAACTGCTGCTCGCCGTCACCCTCGTGCTGACCGATGCGCTCAACTTCATGCTCGACCTGTGCACCAGCCTGGCATTGATCCCCTACTTCCTCGCCGCCGCATACGCGCTGAAGCTCGGGCTCACCGGCGACTCCTACCAGAACGTGCCCGCCGGGACCCGCCGCAAAGAGACGATCATCGCCGGCATCGCGACCGCCTACACACTGTTCCTGTTCGAGGCCGCGGGCCTGAAGTTCCTGCTGCTGTGCTCGGTACTCCTCGCCCCCGCCACCCTGCTCTACGTCAAGGCACGCAGCGAACGAGGCCGCCGACTGTTCACACCCACCGAAACCGTCCTCTGCATCCTGATCGTGGCCTCCGGAATCATCGGCGTGATCGGCCTCTGGACCGGCTTCATCGCCATCTGACGCGACGGATTCCTGCCGACCGACCGGTGACCCCACCCGTTCAGCGGCGGAGATCCCAGACGAAGACCCGGGTGGCCGCCGCGACCGCCGCCACGGCCGTGACGAGCAGCAGCGCCACCGCCACCAGCGAGCCGTCCGTGCCGGGAACCTCCCAGGCGATCCGGGTCAGCTGGGTGATCGCGGCCCCGGGCAGCAACGTCATGGCCCAGCCGACCTCGGCCGGTGGGGTGCGGGCCACCCAGAACGCGCCACCGAGGAACGCCAGCGCGATCGGCGTGGTCGTCAGCTGCGCCAGCTCGGGCGCCGAGGTGAACGCCGCGGTCAGGGCGGCCAGCGCGCAGGCCGCCACGATTCCGGCCAGTACGGCCAGCAGCAGCGGGCCGGGCCGGACGCCGCGCAGGTCGAGGGCGACGGACAGCAGCAGCACCTGGGCCAGGGTCAGCACCGCGGGCGGGGTCAGGGCGGCGGCCAGGATCGCCGGGTCGGAGGCGCCGCTGCCACGCCACCGGCGCAGCACGTTCTGCTGCCGGCGCGACGCCAGGGTGGTGGTGCCGGAGACGTACGCGGTGAGCGTGACCAGCGTGACCAGCAGCAACCCGGCGGCCGTTCCCGGGCCGGCCCGCCCGGTGTCCGCCTCCGCCCACAGGATCAGCCCGCCGAGCGCCAGCGGCAGCACCGCGCCCATCGCCAGCGTGAACGCGCTGCGGCGCAGCATGGTGAACTCGGCGCCGGCGAGCAGCAGCCAGGCCCTCATCGCAGCATCCCGCCGTCCATCACCACGATGCGGTCGGCGAGCCCTTCCGCCTCCTCCGGATAGTGGGTGCTGACCAGGACCGAGGTGCCCGCGTCGCGGTGTTCCCGGAGCAGCTTCCAGGTCCGGGCCCGGGAGTCCGGGTCGAGTCCGGAGGTCGGCTCGTCGAGCAGCAGCAGCCGCGGCCGCCCGCACAGGGCGACGGCCAGATCCAGGCGCCGCCGCTCGCCGCCGGACAGCTGCCGCACCCGCATCCCGGCCCGGTGCTCCAGGTCCACCGCGCCGAGCAGTTCCGTCGCCACCGGGCGGCGGTGCAGGCGCAGCCACAACCGCAGCGTCTCGGTCACGGTGAGGTCCGGCGCCAGGCCACTGTCCTGCGGGACCACGCCCACCTCGGTGGCGAGACGGCGGCGTTCGGCGTACGGATCCCGGCCCAGCACCCGGATCGTGCCACCGGCCGGCCGCCGGTGCCCGATCAGCAGCTCCATGGTGGTGGTCTTCCCGGCGCCGTTCACACCCACCAGGGCGACCATCTCCCCGGCGGCAACTTCGAGATCAACACCTCGGGGGCCGTACGCGAACCGCAGCCCCCGGCACGAAACAGCATTCATGCCGTCGACTATCAGCGCAGGCCCGCCCGGCTCGTAGTGTCAGGCGCACACGAGCCCGCATGACAGATGTCATCAACTTTCGCGTCCCGGCCGGATCGAACCGCATCATGGTGGCGTGACATCCCTGCGCCGCCTCAACTGGTACACGCTGATCGCCTGCCTGACCGGCATCGTGGTGCTCACCGTGACCCAGGCGGGGACCACCGCCGCGCGGGCCGCCGTGTTCGCCGTGGTCGTCCCGGTGTGCCTGGTCGCCGGCCGGCTCATGGCCGTACCGGCGCTCGGCACGCCACCGCCGCCGGCCGCCATGACGATCATCGCCGCGCTGGCCGCGGCCGGGTTGCTGCTGTACTCGCGGACCACCGGCGATGGCGGATTCGCGTGGGTGCTGTCGCTGGCCGTCGTGCTCGCGGGCCTGCCCCGGCCGGCCTGGAGGCTGTGGCCGGCCGGTGCGGCGCTGGCGTTCGCCGCCTCCCTGGCCGGCGGCCGGCACCTCGGCGGCGCCCTCTCCGACCTGGCCGTCACCGCGCTGTGCACCGCCGGGATCTACGCCCAGATCTGGATGTGCGCCGTCGCGGAACGCCTCGACCGGGCCCGGCACACCGAGCGGGCCACGGCGGTCACCGGCGAGCGGCGCCGGTTCGCCGCTGAACTGCACGACATCCAGGGCCACAACCTCCAGGTCATCGCGCTGAAGAGCGAGCTGGCCGAACGGCTCGCCGCCACCGACCCGGCCCGTGCCGCCGAACTGATGGGCGAGGTGCAGGAACTGGCCCGGCAGGCGCTGGGCGACACCCGGGAGCTGGTCCGCGGCTACCGGTCGGTGTCCCTGGACACCGAGATCGCCAACGCGGCCCGGGTCCTCGGAGCGGCCGGAATCCGGTCGTCGATCTCGCTGCCGCCCGATCCGCCGGTCCTCCCGCCGGCCGTGGAGAACCTGTTCGGCCTGGTCGTGCGCGAGTGCACCACCAACGTGCTGCGGCACAGCACGGCTGCCCGCTGCGAGATCACGCTGACCGGCGACGGGGCGCTGCGTTTCGTCAACGACAACCCGTTCGACGGCCCGGACGGACCGGAGGGCGGCCTGGCCGGGCTCCGCGACCGGCTCACGGCCGCCGGTGGCAGCCTGCGATTCCGGCGTACGGACGGCGAGTTCACCGTGACGGCGGCCCTCCCGGTGGCGGCGGCCCGGTGATCCGGCTGCTTCTCGCCGACGACGAGAGCCTGATCCGGGGCGCCCTCGCCGCCCTGCTCGCCCTGGAACCGGACCTGACCGTGGTGGGTGAGGCCGCCGACAGCGTGACCGCCGTCCAGGTGGCCCTGCGCGAGCGCCCCGACCTGGCGGTTCTCGACCTGGAGATGCCGCCCGGTGACGGTCTGCGGGCGGCCACCGAGATCCGGTCAAGGCTCGGCATCCCGGTGGTCCTGGTGACCCGCCACGCCCGCCCGGCCGTGCTGCGCCGCGCCCTGGCCGCCGGGGTCGCCGGTTTCGTCCCGAAGACCACGCCTGCCGCCCGCCTCGCCGAGATCATCCGGACCGTGCACTCCGGCCGCCGCTACGTGGACCCGGAGATCGCGGCGAGCGCCCTCACCGAGGACGAGTGCCCTCTCACCGACCGTGAGCTGGAGATCCTGGCCGTGGTCCGCGGTGGCGCGCCGATCGCCGAGGTGGCCGCCACCGTGCACCTGGCCCCCGGCACGGTTCGCAACTACCTCTCCGCCGCGATGGCCAAGCTCGGCGCCGACACCCGCCACGCGGCCGCCCACCACGCCTGGCAGCAGGGCTGGATCTAGGTCTTGAACATCCTCAGGCGGAGGCGCGCGAGATGACGCGGGCGGGGGCCGGCCGGGCGTCGCCGATCGGGAGGCCGAGCAGGGTGCGGGCGGTGCGCCGGCCGTAGGCGCGGGCGTCCAGCCGGACGGTGGTCAGCGCGGGCCGCCACAGGGCGCCGTGCGGGGTGTCGTCGAAACCGATCACCGCGAGGTCGCCGGGGGCGCTCAGGCCGGTGTCGGCGAGCGCCGCCAGCACGCTGAGGGCCAGGTCGTCGGTGAGCGCCGCCACCGCCGTGACTCCGGCCTTCAGCAGGCCGGCCGGCTTCTCCGGGTCGCCGTCGACGACCAGGGGGAGCGGTGACGGCAGGCCCAGCTCCCCGGCGGCGTCGCGCACCTGCCCGGCCATCAGCGCCAGGAACGGGTCGTCGTCGGCCGGGACGGCGACCGCGATGGCCCGGTGCCCGCGTTCCATCAGGTGCCGCAACTGGACGAGGCGGTGCGCGACCATGCCGTCGATCCAGCCGCCGTCGGCGACGTCACGGTCCGGGCCGGCATAGACGGCCGGGAGGTCGATCACCGCGCGGGGTTCGATCGCGGTGATCGCGGCTTGCGCCGACACCCCTTCCCCGTACGCCACGAGCAGGCCGAAGCCGGCCGCCCCCAGTTCCTCGTCGAGTCCGGCGATGAAGCTGGACAGGTTGTGGCCGCGGGGCAGCCCGCCCGCCTCCAGCACCACGATCCGGGACGCGCCCTCGCGCAGCGCCCGGGCGATGGAGTGCGGCCGGTACCCGAGTTCGGCGGCGGCCCGCCGCACCCGGTCGCGGGTGGCCGCCGGGATGGTCTGGCCGGGCGCGTCGTTGAGCACGAAGCTCACGGTCGCCTGGGACACTCCGCTGGCCGCGGCCACGTCCCGCATCGTCACTCGCGTTTTCCCGGTCACCGGGCTACCGTACCGGTCACTTATACGTATTAGCGAGGTGAGTGGCGATGAAATCGGTACTGGTGACCGGCCCCGGCCGGACCGCGGTCGTCGAGGTGGAGAAGCCGGTCTGCGGGCCGTCCGACGTGCTGGTCCGCATCCGGGCGTGCGGGATCTGCGGCTCGGACGGGCTGTACATCGCGGTCGGCGGCATCCCGCCGCGGCAGGGCGCCACCCCGCTCGGCCACGAGCCGGCCGGCGAGATCGCCGAGGTGGGCGCCGAGGTCGAGGGCCTGAGCGTGGGCGACCACGTGGTGCTCAACCCGATGGCGTCCGGCGACGGCATCATCGGCAGCGGCGGCGCGCAGGGCGGCCTGTCCGAGTTCGTGCTGCTCCGGGACGCGCGCGTGGGCGTGCACCTGGTGACCGTGCCCAAGCACATCCCGTTCGAGGTGGCGGCGCTCAACGAGCCGATGGCGGTGGCCGGCCACGCCGTCAACCGGACCGCGCCGAAACCCGGCGACAAGGTGGTGGTCTTCGGCGCCGGGCCGGTCGGGCTCGGGGCGGCGATCGCGTACGAGCTGCGCGGCGCCCACGTCGTGGTGGTCGACATCGTGGCGAACCGGCTGGAGAAGGCCCTCCGGGTGGGCGCCCACGCGGTGATCAACTCGGCCGAGGAGGACGTGCTCCAGCGGCTCGTCGAGATCCACGGCGAGGCCCCGCGCAGCTTCGTCCGCGGGGTGCGCCCGGACACCGACATCTACCTGGACGCGGCGGGCGCCCCGGTGGTGCTGGAGACGGCGCTGGCCGCCGCCAAGCACGGCGCCACGGTCGGTGTGGTGGCCGTGCACAAGAAGCCGGTCCCGGTCGACTTCGGCGCGCTGCTCACCACCGAGCTGACCCTGGTGCTCTCGATGGGCTACCCCACCGAGATCTTCGAGGTCACCCGGGACCTGGTCGAGCACTGGCAGCGCTACGAGCTGCTGATCAGCGACCGCATCCCGCACGCCGACGTGCGGCGGGCGCTGGAGCTCGGCTCCACCCCCGGCGCCGCCGAGAAGGTGGTGGTCACGCTGGGATGACCGAAGTGGTATGGATCCGGCGGGGGCCCGTTCGTTCACAATTAAAGCTGTCTATACAGCCTGGTGAACGGAGCTCCCCCCATGCCCGCTCCCATAGTCCATCGGCGCATCGTCGCGCTGCTGATACCGGTCCTCGCCGGCCTGCTGGTCGCCTCCGTCACGGTGCTCCGGGCGCCGTCGGCGGCCGCGGCCACGCCGCTGACGGTCGCCCAGGCGATCAGCGGCCAGACCGGTGGCAGCGGGACGGTCGTCGGCTACATCGTCGGCGAACCGACCGCCACCGACACCGTCCGGTTCAGCTCCTTCACCGGCGACACGGCGCTCGCCATCGCCGACAGCCCGACCCAGACCAGCACGAGCAGCATGCTGTACGTCCAGATCACCAGCTCCTACCGCTCGGCGTTCGGGCTGGCCACCAACCCGTCGAACGTCGGCCGGGCGATCACCGTCACCGGCACGCTCACCGCCTACTTCGCGCACGCCGGGCTCAAGTCGCCGACCGCCATGGCGTTCGGCACCACGGCCACGACCAGCCCGACCGCCACGGCCACCGCCACCCCGACGGCGACCAGCACCACCGACACCTACTACGCGTCGGCGCTCGGCAAGTCCGGAGCCAGTCTCAAGTCGGCGCTGCACACGATCATCACGACCGGGGACACCTCGATCTCGTACGACGCGGTGTGGAACGCCCTGATGGTCACCGACCAGGACCCGGCGAACTCGGCGAATGTGATCCTGCTGTACTCCGGGATCAGCCGGTCCAAGACGCTCAACGGCGGGGCGACCGGCAACTGGAACCGGGAGCACGTGTGGCCGCAGTCGCACGGTGACTTCGGCACCGCCAACGGCCCCGGCACCGACCTGCACCACCTGCGGCCGGAGGACGTCACGATCAACGCGCTGCGCGGCAACAAGGACTTCGACACGGGCGGCACCGCGGTCTCCGGCGCCACCGGCAACTACACCGACGCCGACTCGTGGGAGCCCCGGGCCGCGATCAAGGGCGACGTGGCCCGGATGGTGTTCTACATGGCGGTGCGCTACGAGGGCGACGACTCCTGGGCGAACCTGGAGCTCAACAACTCGACCGCGAACGGCTCGAACCCGTACCTCGGAAAGCTCTCCACCCTGCTGGCGTGGAACACGGCCGACCCGCCGACGGCGGCCGAGCGCACCCGCAACCAGGTCATCTACTCGAACTACCAGCACAACCGGAACCCGTTCATCGACCACCCCGAGTGGGCGGCGTCGATCTTCGGCTGAGCCGAGAGCTGAGCCCGGCCCCCCGAGCGGCCACCGTCGTACCCCGGCGGTGGCCGCTTCTACGCCATGATGTGCCCATGTCGATTCATCGATGGCGGCAGAACGCCGTGCCGGTGGCTCTGCTGGCACTGCTCGCGACGTCCGGCTGTAGCAGTATCAGCAGCTGCGGGTGCATACAGTCGCTGCCGGCCGACTGCGTCCCGGAGGGGACCACGATCACCTGGTCGAACGTGGATCAACGGGCGCTCCTGTTGCACAGCTACTACCACATGGTCGAGGAGCAGCCGGAGCCTCGCGTCCTGGGGCCCGATCCGGACTCGGTCCATCCGGCGACGGTCGTCATGGGCCTGAACTGGATCCGGATGGACCATGCGACATGGGACCCGGTGCTCGCCGCCTCGCTCGGGGAGCACCTCGGCTCACCGGTGCGGATCGGCCTGCCCGCCGACACCGCCAAGAACGCGGGCAAGAGCTTGAGGTACGACGCGGACGTCCCGGCGTACATCACCTACGACGCGCTCAAGGTGGTGACCGCCGACTTCAAGCTCTCCTGTGGTGAGTACTCCGAGGGCACCTTCAGGGCCTGGACGGAGAAGCGGTCCGGGGTGCACGCGTGCGGCTCCCCGATCGCCGACGACTACGTGGCCGAGGCCGACCGGTGGTGCCCGCCGCGGGCGGAGTCGCCTACGCCGACGTGGACGTCGATGCCGGGGAAGAAAGGTGCCGATGCAGGAACGACGCCGCCGACTCGGCCGCCCGGGTGACGTGCGGCTCCACGTCGTACAGATCGATGTGCTCTTGCGCGTCCAGCCAGACCAGCTCCTTCGGGCCGGGCGCCGCGTCGTGGGCCGCCTGGGCCAGCTCCGGTGAGCAGTAGGCGTCGACGCGGCCGTGCACGATCAGCAGCGGGGCCGGCCCGAGTAGCGGGGCGGCGCCGAGGGCGTCCAGGGTCATCAGCGAGTGCAGGGAGCCGTAGGTGACCCGGTTCTCCCAGCGCTCGGCGGCGCCCCGGGCGGTGCCGTAGTAGGCGTACGGCTCGTCGCCGCCCATCGCCGCCGTGCCACCGCCGGGCGCGACGGCGGGCAGCTCCTCGTCGTACCGGTCGATGAAGGACCGGATCGCCGCGCGGTAGCCCTCCGGGTTCCCGGCGCTGAACCGGGCCGGGCTGTTGTACGCCCCGGCGATCCCCACCACCGCCCGGATGCGCGGATCGGTGGCGGCGGCCCGCACCGCGTAGCCGCCGCCGAGGCACACCCCGACCACCGCCACCCGGTCGGTGTGCTCGCCGAGCAGGCTCACGGCGGCCCGCAGGTCGGACAGTTTGCCCTGGCTGTCCTCATGCGCCCGGCGGCCGCCGCTCTCCCCGAACCCGCGGTGGTCGAACGCCAGCGTGGTGAACCCCCGTTCGTGCAGCAGTGCCGCGTAGGTGCCCACGACCTGTTCCTTGACTCCGGTGAACGGCCCGGTGAGCACCACGCCCGGCGCGCCGTCCGCGGCGACCGACAGGTTTCCGGCCAGGGTGATCCCGTCGGCGGTGAACGTGACCTGTTTCGACATTCGGCGCTTCCCCTTCGACGTCCGTCGTTGCGTGTATCGAACCTAGGCCGCGTCGGTGGCCCGTGACCACCCGTGATCGAAATCCGGTCAAAGCGGGGCATAACTGGACAAAGTTAAGATCGTTGAATGCAGTATCGGTGGTCGTGGGCGGCACCGCCGGGTGATTCGGGGGGACTGCACCGAAGTGAACACTGCAACGATCATGGCCGTCACCCCCTTCGGGCTCCCGGACGGGCGGCTGCTGGCCGCCTGCTGCCGGGCCGGGGTGCAGGGTGTGCTGGATCTCAGCGGACACGACGGTCCGGCGGCCGCCGAACTGCGGCGGGCGGCGCGATGGGTGCCGGGCCGGTTCGGGGTACGGGTGAACGCGACCCTGACGGCCGCGGACCTGCCGGAACAGGTGGACACCGTGGTCGTGCCGGCCGGGATCAGTGCCGGGGTGTGGGGCGGCCGGACCGTACTAGCCGAGGTCACCGGCCTCGTCCAGGCCCGCGCCGCGATCACCGACGGCGCCGACGGCCTGCTCGCCCGGGGCGCCGAGACCGGTGACCCGGACGCCGGACTGTCCGTCTTCGTCCTGCTCCAGCAACTGCTCGCCGAACTGGGCGTGCCGGTGTGGGCGTGGGGCGGCATCGGCCCGCACACCGCGGCGGCCGCGGTCGCCGGGGGAGCGGCCGGCGTCGTCCTCGACACGGCTCTGGCGCTGCTGCCGGAAGCCTGCCCGCCACCGGCGATGGCCGCCGCGCTGACCCGGCAGACCTCGGGCGCCGGCCTGGACGCGTACCTGGCCGCCGACCTCGCCCGCCGCCACCGCGACGTGCCCGGCGTGATCCGGGCGATCCGGGCGGCCGTCGAATCCGGGCGCACCGCTCCCGCCCTCGGCCCGGGTGCCCCGCTCGCCCGGCGGCTCGGCACCACCCTTCCGGTGGTCCAGGGACCGATGACCCGGGTCAGCGACCGTCCCGAGCTGGCGGCCGCCGTCGCCGCCGGAGGCGGGCTGCCCTGTGTCGCGCTGTCGCTCGCCGACGGCAAGACCAGCCACTCCCTGCTGCGGGCGACGGCGCGGGCGGTGGCCGGACAACCGTGGGCGGCCGGCATCCTCGGCTTCGCCCCGGAGGAGACCCGCGCCGCCCAGCTCGACGCCATCCTCGAGGCCGGCCCGGCCGCCGTGATCATCGCCGGTGGCCGGCCCGACCAGGCGGCCCGGCTGGAGTCGGCGGGCGTCGCCGCGTTCCTGCACGTGCCGTCGCCCGGCCTGCTGCGGCAGTTCCTCGGCGCCGGGGCCCGCCGGTTCGTCTTCGAGGGCGCCGAATGCGGCGGGCACATCGGCCCGGCCAGCAGCTTCGCGCTCTGGCAGGCGCAGATCCCGGTGCTGCTCGACTGGCTGGACGAGCACCCCGGCGACCACCTCGACGTACTGTTCGCCGGTGGCGTGCACGACGCCCGCTCGGCCGCCATGGCGACCGCCGCCGCGGCGCCGCTGGCCGCCCGCGGCGCCGGGGTGGGCCTGCTCATGGGCACGGCGTACCTGTTCACCGCGGAGGCGGTCGGCTCGGGCGCGATCGGGCCGGTGTTCCAGCAGGAGATCCTGCGGGCCCGGGCCACCACCGTCCTGGAGACCGCGCCCGGCCACCTGACCCGCTGCGTGGCCAGCCCGTACGCCGCCGAGTTCACCGCGGCCCGGGACCGGCTGCGTGCCGCCGGAACACCGGACCGGGAGATCTGGGACGCGCTGGAACGCCTCAACCTGGGCCGGCTGCGACTGGCCAGCAAGGGCCTGCGGCGTACCGGCGGGGATCTGGAACCGGTCGACGAGCGGGTGCAGCGCGACGGTGGCCTGTTCATGGCCGGTCAGGTGGCGGTGCTGCGCGACGCCGTCACCACCGTGGCCGAACTGCACGCCGAGGTGACCGCCGGCGCCGCCGCGTGGCTGGCCGTGCCCCCGGCCGACGCCGTGGCGCGCCCGGAACCGGACCGCGCCGCCGCACCGCTGGACGTGGCGATCGTCGGCCTGGCCGGCATCTTCCCCGGCGCCGGGGACACCGCCGCCTTCTGGTCGCAGGTGGTCGCCGGCGCCGACGCCATCACCGAGGTGCCGGCCGACCGGTGGGACCCGGACCGGCACGACGTTCCGTCGCGGTGGGGCGGATTCCTGCCCCGGGTGCCGGTCGACCCGGTCGCCTGGGGCATCCCGCCGGCGTCGCTGGCCGCCATCGAGCCGGTGCAGCTGCTCGCCCTGGAGGCGGCCGGGCGGGCCCTCGCCGACGCCGGCTACCAGCCGTTCCCGGACGCCGCCGACAGCGGGCGGCCGTTCGACCGGTCCCGTACCGCGGTGGTCTTCGGCGCCGAGTCCGGCGGCGAACTGGCGCACGCGCTCACCCTGCGGGCCGTGCTGCCCGCCTACCTGGACCGGGTGCCCGAGGCCCTGGACGCGCAGCTGCCCGGCTTCACCGAGGACACCTTCCCCGGTGTCCTCGCCAACGTGATCACCGGCCGGATCGCCAACCGGATGGACCTCGGCGGCGCCAACTACATCGTCGACGCCGCCTGCGCCTCCTCGCTGGCCGCCCTCGACGCCGCCTGCCGCGAACTGGTCACCGGCAGCGCCGACCTGGTGCTGTGCGGCGGCGCCGACACCCACAACAGCCTGCTCGACTACCGGCACTTCGCGGCCGCCGGGGCGCTGTCGCCGACCGGCCGGTCCCGCCCGTTCGACGCCGCGGCCGACGGCATCGCGCTCGGCGAGGGCGTCGGCTGCCTGGTGCTCAAACGGCTGGCCGACGCCGAACGCGACGGCGACCGGGTGTACGCGGTGATCAGCGGCGTCGGCAGCGCCAGCGACGGCCGGGCCCGCGGGTTGACCGCGCCCCGGCCGGAGGGCCAGCGGGCGGCGCTGCTGCGCGCCTACCGGCAGGCCGGGGTGTCACCGGCCGAGGTGGGGCTGGTCGAGGCGCACGGCACCGGAACGGTGGTCGGCGACCGTACCGAGCTGGCCACCCTCACCGGGGTGTACACCGAGGCCGGCGCGGCTCCCGGCTCGGCGGCGCTCGGCTCGGTGAAGTCGCAGATCGGCCACACCAAGTGCGCGGCCGGCATGGCCGGTCTGATCAAGACGGCACTGTCCATCCACACCGGCATCCGCCCGCCCACCACGCACCTCACCCGCCCGCACGACGACTGGTCCGAGGACAGCCCGTTCGCCTTCGACAAGGTGGCGCGACCCTGGCCGGACACCCTGGAACGACGGGTCGGCGCGGTCAGCGGGTTCGGGTTCGGCGGCACCAACTTCCACGCCGTGCTGACCGGCCATCGCGGGCCGGAACCACGGCACGGCCTCGACCAGTGGCCGGTGGAACTGTTCCTGTTCGCCTCACCGGCCGACGCCGCCTGGCTGCGCGGGCTGCTCGACACCCACCCACGGGCCCGGCTGCGGGACCTCGCCCGGACCGCGGCCGCCCGGCTGTCGCGTACCGCGGCGGCGCCCACCCACTCGGTGCTCGCCACCTCGATCGACGACCTGCGGTCCCGCCTGGAAAACCTCGACCACGACGGGGTACGGGCCACCGAGCGCCCGAAACTGGCACTGCTCTTCCCCGGCCAGGGCAGCCAGCGCGTCGACATGTTCGCGTCGCTGCTGATCACCTTCCCCGAACTGCGGGAACCCGCCGAGCACGGCGGCGACTGGGTACGGGCCCTCTACCCCGGCGCGGCCTTCGACCCGGACAGCGCCCACCGCCAGCGGAACCGGCTGCGCGACACCCGCAACGCCCAGCCCGCCCTCGGGCTCACCGGCCTGGCCGCCCACCGCTTCCTCACCCTGCTCGGCGTCACCGCCGACATGGCCGGCGGGCACAGCTACGGCGAACTCGTCGCCCTCACCGCCGCCGGCGCGCTGCCGGCCACCGCCCTGTCCGCGCTGAGCCTGCGGCGGGCCGAGGAGATCCTCGCGGCCGCCGGATCCCAGCCCGGCACGATGGCCGCGGTCACCGGCCCGCCCGACGAGATCGCCGCCGAGGTCGCCGCCGTCGACGGGGTGGTGCTGGCCAACCACAACAGCCCCACCCAGACGGTCATCGCGGGCGTTCCCGGCGCCGTCGAGCAGGCCACCGCGCGGCTGCGGGCGCTCGGCCACACCGTCACCGCCCTGGACGTGGCCTGCGCCTTCCACAGTCCGCTCGTGACCGCGGCCGGGCCCGGGTTCACCGCGGCGGTCGCCGGGCTGTCGCCGCAGGCGCCCCGGATCCCGGTGTACGCCAACCGCACCGCCCGGCCGTACCCGGACCGGCCCGCCCTGATCGCCGTCGAACTGGGCGACCAGATCGGCGCCCCGGTCCGCTTCGCCGACCAGATCGAGGCGATGTACGCCGCCGGCGCCCGCGTCTTCGCCGAATGCGGCCCCGGAACCACCCTCAGCAACCTGGTCGGCGCCATCCTCGCCGACCGCCCGCACCGGGTGGTGAACTTCGAGCAGGCCGGCGGAGGACTGGCCGGCGCCCTGTCCGCGGTCGCCGAACTCGCCCTGGCCGGGGTGCCGGTGCACCTCGACCCGCTCTACCGGGGCCGGGACGCCACCGACCTCACCGACACGGTCCCGGCGCCACCGCCGCGCTGGACCGTCGACGGGCACGCGGTCCGGACCGCCGACGGCGCCTACCTGACCGGCGGGATCGCCGCCGCCCGCCCGGTTCCGGCCGCCGCCCTGCCCGGCGACCCCGACCGGCTCATCGAGGACTACCTGCGCACCACCCGGGAGTTCGTGGCCACCCAGCGCGACGTCATGCTCGCCTACCTGGGTACGCCACCGCCGGCCGCGGTCGAGCCGGCCCACGCCCCGGAGCCCACGGCGGCGCCGGCGGTCACCGGCGCGGCCACGGCCCCGGCCGAGCCGGTGGACACCCTCGACCGGGTACGGGCGGTGATCAGCACCCGTACCGGCTACCCGGTCGACCTGATCGGCGCGGACGTCGACCTGGAAGCCGACCTCTCCATCGACTCGATCAAACGCACCGAGATCGTCGGCGAGCTGACCGGCGGCACCGGGCCCGCCCTGGAACGGCTGGGCCGCGCCCGCACCGCGGGGGAGATGGCGGCGCTGCTCGACGGCGGGCCACCGGCCGTCGCGCCGCAACGGTTCCTTTGCGAATGGGCGCCGGCCCCGCCGGCCGCGGACGCCGTACCGGCCGGGCGCACGGTCACCGTCGACGGGCCGGACGAGCTGGTCCGGGCGCTGCGCGAGCAGGGCGTCCCGGTCGTGGCCGACGGCGGCGACGACCTCGTCCTGGCCGGGCCGCTGGGCGACGGCGACGACGAGCAGCCGTGGCTTCCGGTGCTGTTCGAGGAGCTGCGGGCGGCCGCCGCGACCGGCCGTGGGGTGCTGGTCGCCGCAGTCGACGGCGACGCCCGCGCCGACGGGCTGCCGGGCTTCGTCCGGTCGATGCGGCAGGAGCGGCCCGGCGTCCTGACCAGGCTGGTCAGCGTGCCGTCCGGGGTGGACACGGCGACCGTCGCCGCGCTGCTGACCGCCGAACTCGCCGACCGCGACGGTGAGCCGGTCGTCCGGCACGGCACGAACCGGCTGGCGCCGTCGGTACGGCCCGTGCCACCGTCCCGGTCCGCCGGACGGGCCACCACCGAACTGAACCGGGACTCCGTGGTGCTCCTGATCGGCGGCGGGCGTGGGATCACCGCGACCGTGGCGGGTGAGTTCGCGGCCCGTACCGGCTGCCGGATCGTGCTGGCCGGCCGGACCGCGCCGGACGGCGAGCCGGAGGACGCCGAACTGGCCGCCGCCACCGACCTGACCGCGCTGCGGCGCGTCCTTGCCGGCCGCGACCCGGCCGGCGTCGACCGGCGGGCCCGTGCCGTGCTGGCCCGGCGGGAGGTGGCCGCCACCGTCGCCGAGCTGCGCGCCCTGAGCCGGACCGTCGAGTACCGCACCCTCGACGTGACCGACGCCGAAGCGGTCCACGGGCTGGTGAAGACGGTGCACGCCGCGTACCGGCGGCTCGACGGGGTGGTGTTCGCGGCCGGGGTGATCGAGGACCGGCTGCTGGCCGACAAGACCACCGACTCGTTCCGGCGCGTCTTCGGCACCAAGGTCGACGGCGCCCGCAACGTGCTGGACGCCCTCGACCACCTGCCGGACGCGCCCGGGTTCGTGACCCTGTTCGGCAGCGTCGCGGCGGTCCGCGGCAGCCGGGGACAGTGCGACTACGCGGCCGCCAACGACGCCCTCGACGACTGCGGCCGCCGCTGGGCGGCCCGCACCGGACGGCGCTGCCTCACCGTCCACTGGGGGCCGTGGGCGCCGGACCGCAGGCACGGCGGCATGGTGACCGCCGAACTCGCCGGCCGGTACGCCGCACGGGGCGTCCAGCTGATCGACCCGGCCGCCGGCGCCGCCGCCCTGCTGGACGAGCTGACCCACGGCGACCCGGCGCTGACCAGCGTCGTCTACGCGGCCCCGGGCTGGTGACCGTGGAACCGGTCGCCGTCGTCGGCATGGCGGTGCTGTTCCCCGGCGCCCCCGACCTGGACACCTACTGGCGCAACATCGTCACCGGCACCGACAGCGTCACCGAGGCCCCACCCGGGTACGGGCTGCCCGCCGGCCGGCGCGGCGGCTTCCTCGGCGACCTGGCCACCGTCGACCCGGCCGCCCTCGGGGTGATGCCGGCCGCGCTGCCGCTGACCGAACCCGATCAGCTGATCGCCCTGCACGTGGCCGGCGCCGCGCTCGCCGACGCCGGCCTCGAACCCGGCATGTGCGACCCCGGCCGGATCGGTGTGATCCTCGGCCGCGGCGGCTACCTCACCCCCGCCCTGTCCCGGTTCGACCAGCGGGTACGCGGCGCCCACCAGCTCGCCCACACCCTCACCGAGCTGCTGCCCGGCCTGGACCCGGACACCGCGGCCCGGATCCGCGACGCGTTCACCGACCGGCTCGGCCCGGTGTCGCCGGGCGCCGAGATCGGCCTGGTGCCCAACCTCGCGGCCGCCCGGATCGCCCACCGGCACGGGTTCGGCGGCCCCGCGTACACCGTCGACGGCGCCTGCGCCTCGTCGCTGCTCGCCGTCGACCAGGCCGTCGCCGAACTCGCCCGCGACCGCTGCGACGTGGTGCTCGCCGGCGGCGTCCACCACGCCCACGACACCACCCTGTGGAGCGTCTTCGCCGGGCTCGGCGCGGTCAGCCCGACCGGCCGCAGCCGCCCCTTCACCGGCGCCGCCGACGGTCTGGTCATCGGCGAGGGCAGCGGCATCGTGGTGCTCAAACGGCTGGCCGACGCGCGCCGCGACGGCGACCGGGTCTACGCCGTGGTCCGCGGCACCGGGGTGTCCGGCGACGCCGGCGCGGCCAGCCTGATGAACCCGGTCTCCGCCGGTCAGGCCGCCGCGCTGCGCCAGGCCTGGTCGGCCGCGGGACTCGACCCCACCGACCCGGACGCGATCGGCCTGATCGAGGCGCACGGCACCGCCACGGCGGCCGGCGACGCCTGCGAGCTGGCCACCCTGCACGCCGTGTTCGGTCCCGGCCGGCCCGCCGTCCTCGGCTCGGTGAAGGCACTGATCGGCCACACCATGCCGGCCGCCGGGATCGCCGGATTCGTCAAGGCCGCCCTCGCCGTCCACCACGGCGTGCTGCCACCGATGCCCGCCTGCGAGGACCCGCACCCCGGGCTGGCCGCCACCCGGTTCCGGCCGATCCCGGTGGCCCGCGCCTGGTTCGGTCACACCCGGCGGGCCGCCGTCAACGCGTTCGGGTTCGGCGGCGTCAACGCCCACGCCGTCCTGGAAGCGGCCCCGGCCGCCGGCCGCCCGCCGCGGGTCCGGGAGCCGGTGCCGCTGCTGCGGCTGGCCGCCGACACCACCGACGAGCTGGCGGCGCTGCTGGACCGGCCGCCGCCCGTACCGTCCGGGACCGGCCGTATGCGGCTCGCGATCGTCGCGCCCACCGCCCGCACCCTGGCCACCGCCCGCAAGGTGGTCGCGGCCGGGCAACCGTGGCGGGGACGCCAGGACATCTGGTTCAGCCCACGGCCGCTGCTGGCCGGCGGGCAGGGCCGGATCGCGTTCCTCTACCCGGGCCTGGAGGGCGAGTTCGAGCCCCGGGTCGCCGACGTCGCCGCCCGGATGGGCCGGGACGTGCCGCTGCCCGGAGCCGACGGCCTGCACCGGCACGGCGTGTCGGTCTCCCGGGCCAGCCGGCTGCTCGACGCCGCGCTGCGCGACCAGGGGGTACGCCCGGACGTGCTGGCCGGGCACTCACTGGGGGAGTGGACCGCCATGGCGGTGGCGGCCGGCTACCACGACGGCGAACTGGAACCCGTGCTGGAGGCGTTCGCCGACGCCGTCCGGCAGGTGCCCGACGTGGTGTTCGCCGCGGTCGGCGCCGGCGCCGGCACCGTCGAGCCGTTCCTGGGCGGGACCGGCGTCACCGTCTCGCACGACAACGCGCCCCACCAGTGCGTGGTCTGCGGCCCGTCCGGCGAGGTCGGGAAGCTGCTGCTCGCCCTGGCCGGGAACGGGATCACCGGGCAGGTGCTGCCGTTCCGGTCCGGGTTCCACACGTCCCGGCTGCGGCCGTACGTGCACCGCCTCACCGCCGCCGCCGAACTCCTCGACGCCAGGCCGTGGCGGACGCCGCTGTGGTCGGCGACGACGCTGGCGCCGTACCCGGACGAGCCCGGCGCGATCCGCGAGCTGTTCGTCCGCCACCTGCTCGAACCGGTCCGGTTCCGGCCACTCGTCGAACGGCTGCACGCCGAAGGGGTCCGCGCCTTCGTCCAGGTCGGGCCGGGCGGGCTCGCCTCGCTGGTGCACGACGTGCTGCGCGGCCACGACCACCTGGCGATCGCCGCCACCACCCCCCGGCAGACCGGGACCGGGCAGCTCACCCGGGTGCTCGCCGCGCTGTGGGCCGAGGGCGCCGAGCCCGGCGGGGACCTGCTCGCGCCACGGAACCCCCGGTCGTCCTCCGGGGCGACGGTCCGGCTGTCGCTGGGCAACCCCGTGGTGTCGCTCGGCGAGGACGCCGCCGCGCTCCTGGGCCGCGTCGCCGTACCCGTCGAATCCGGTGACCACCGGGCCGCCGCCGTCGCCGCCGAGACCGCCCGGGCCGCGGCCGACGTCGTCGCCGCCGTCCGGCGGCGCGCCGTGCCCACCACCACGGTCCGCCGCCACCTGTCCCTGGACCGGCTGCCCTATCTGCGTGACCACACGTTCGTGCAGCTGCCGCTCGGCTGGCCGGAACCCGGCGACGGCTTCCCGGTGGTCCCGGCCACCGACCTGATCCGGCACCTGTGCGACGCGGCCCGGCCCACCGCGAGCGGCGTGGTGACCGGTGTGCACGACGCCGGGTTCGACCGCTGGCTCGCGGTCGCGCCGCCGGTCACCGTCACCTTCGCGATCGACGCCGACACGCCGGACCGCCGCCGCGTCACGGCACAGGGGTACGCCCGCGCCACCGTCGAGTTCAGCGGCGCCTACCCGCCCGCCCCGGCGGTGTGGCCGCAACCCGCCGAACCGGGCCGCACGCCACGCCTGACCGCGACCCAGATGTACGCCGGCCGCTGGATGTTCCACGGCCCCGCCTACCAGGGCGTGACCGGCATCGACGGGATCGGCGCCCGGCACGTGCACGGCACCCTGACCACCCCGGCCGCCGGTGGCGCCCTGCTGGACAGCGCCGCCCAACTTGTCGGCTACTGGATGACGGAGGAGCTGGACGGCGACAACCGGGCCTTCCCGGTCGCCCTCACCGCGCTGCGCCTGTACGGCCCCGACCCGGCCCCCGGCGACACGCTCACCTGCCATGTCCGGATCGTCGCCGTCACCGGCGGCACGGTCACCGCCGACCTGCAACTGGTCCACGACGGCACGGTGCGGGCCGAGATGCACGGCTGGCGGCTGCACCGGTTCACCAGCGACGACGCGGTCCGGGCCGTGGACCGGTCGCCCGCCACCGCCCGGCTGGCCCGCCGCCACGAGGCCGGCTGGCACTGGGCCACCACCCACTGGGCCGACCAGGCCAGCCGCGACCTGATCGCCCGTACCTACCTCACCCCCGCCGAATGGGCCCTCTACCAGCGGCGGCCGGCCCGCGGCCGGGACCCGTGGCTGCTCGGCCGGATCGCCCTCAAGGACGCGGTCCGCGCCATGCTCACCGACCCCGAGGTCTTCCCGATCGAGCTCGACACCGGCAACGACGAGGCCGGACGGCCGTGGATCACCGGACGGCACGGGCGCCGGTTACCGCCGCTGGCCGTCTCGATCGCCCACCACGGATCGATCGGCGTCGCCCTGGCCCGTCCGTCCGGGCCGGTCGGCATCGACGTCCTCGAGGTCGCCGACCGCGACGACGCCACCGTCGCCGCGGCGCTCACCCCGGCCGAACGGGACCTGCTCGGCGGCGACCGGGCCGTCTGGTTCACCCGCTTCTTCGCCGCCAAGGAGGCCGCCGGCAAGGCGCTCGGCACCGGCCTCGGCGGCAACCCGCACACGCTGCGCGTCATCGCCGCGAGTGACACGGAGGCCACCGTCGCGACCACGGCGGGCGATCTGCGCGTACGCCTGACCGATCTGCATCACGAAGGACGACGGCACGTCGTCGCCTGGACCACCGACCGAGAGGTGCTGCCGTGACCACCGAAACCGTTCTCGCCGAGATCGGTGACCTGATCCGCGAGGTCCTCGACGGGTACGACCTGAACGCCGTGCCGATCACCCCGGACACGTCGTTCGACGCCGACCTCGCCTTCGAGAGCATCGACCTGGTGGTGCTCGGCACCCTGCTCACCGAACGCTACGGCCCCGGTATCGACCTGGCCGGTTTCCTGTCCACCCGGACGCTTCCGGAGATCATCACGTTGCGGGTCGGCGACCTCGCCGAGTACGTGACGGCCCGCCTGGAACACGCCTGAGCCGATGGCCCACATCAACACCAACGGGGTACGCCTGCACGTCCAGCGGATGCGGCAGGCCGATCCGGGCGCGCCACCGCTCGTCTTCGTCCACGGCCTGGGCGACAGCATGGCCTGCTACTACTTCACCCTGGCCGGGCCGGTCGCCGCCCTCGGCTTCGACGTCACCGCCTACGACCTGCGCGGACACGGCCGCAGTGACCGTCCACCGCACGGGTACGGCGTCGACTACGCCACCGGCGACCTGGCCGGGCTCCTCGCCGAGTTGAGGATCACCGGGCCGGTGCACCTGGTCGGCTACTCGTGGGGCGGCACGGTCGCCTTCCGGTACGCCCACCGCTTCCCGGACGGCGTCGCCTCCCTGGTCGTCATCGAATCCGAGCCGCCGACCCCCGGCTGGGCCGAGCGGACCGCCGGCGAACTGGCCGGGCTGGCCGCCTACCTCGCCGACCCCGAGTGGATCGCCCGGGCCGAACGCGAATCCGCCCTGCCCGTCCTGGCCCGGCGGTTCACCGCGACGGCGCGGGCGCTCCAGGCCACCACGCTGGCCGCCGAGGTCCTGGACCGGACCGGTCTCGCCGACCGCTATCCGGACGGCTGGCTGCGGTGCCCCCTGCTGATGGTCGTCGGCGGCGGTTCCGGCCTGCACGCCCGCTTGGACACCGTCCTCGGCCTGCTGCCACCGTGCGACGTCGCCGTGATTCCCGGCCACGGCCACGCGCTGCTCGCCTCCGCGCCTCAGGAGGTGGCCGCCGTCGTCCTGCCGTGGCTGGCCGCCCGCCGGGGCGCCCTCGCCGGGGCCGTGACGCCGTGAGCCGTTTCCTGATCGTGGTGCCGCCGTTGACCGGACACCTCGCCCCGCTGCGGGCGGTCGCCGCCCGCCTCGCCGCCCGCGGCCACCACGTGGTGTGGGCCGGGACGGGCCGGTGGCTGCGGGAACGCCTCGGGCCCACCGCCGAGATCCACGACTGCGTTCCGGTGTCCTTCACCGTCGGCGCCCGAGAACCCGGCCTGCGCGGGCTCGCCGCGCTGCGGTTCCTCGTCGAGGACTTCCTGGTGCCGCTGGCGACCGCGATGCTGCCCGGTCTCCGCGCCGCGATCATCCGGCACCGGCCCGACGTGGTCGTCGCCGACCAGCAGGCGTGGGCCGGTGCCTACGCGGCCGCTGAAGCCGGACTGCCCTGGGCCACCTCCGCCTCCACATCGGCGGAACTGCTCGACCCGTACCCGCCGGCCCTGCGCGACTGGCTGTCCGGCTGCTTCGCCGCGGTCGCCCACCCGCGGCCGGTCGCCGATCCACGCATGTCGCCGCACCTGATCCTGGCGTTCACCACCCCGGAGCTCACCGGCCCCGCCACCGCCGCGCCGTCCTCGGTGCGCTGGGTCGGCCCGGCCCCGCTGGACGACCCCGGCACCTGGACTCCACCCTGGCCCCGTCGGCCCGCTGATTCCGCCGCGGCCCCCGGCCCGGCCGAGGTCCATCCGCCCGCCGGCCGGCCGCTGGTCCTGGTGACGCTCGGCACCCAGTCCACCGAGACGGGGGCCCGCTTCCTGCGGGCCTGCGCCGAAGCCCTGGCCGCGCGCCCCGGCCTGCACGCGGTGATCACCGACCCCGGCCGGGTGGTCGGGCCGTGCCCCGGCCACGTCCACGTGACACCGTGGGTGCCGCAGCAGGCCGTACTGAAGCGGGCCGACCTGGTGATCTGCCATGCCGGGCACAACACGGTCGCCGAGTCGCTGTGGCACGGCCGACCGCTGGTGGTGGCCCCGATCCGTGACGACCAGAGCATCGTCGCCGGCCAGGTGGTGAACGCGGGCGCGGGCGTCCGGCTGCGCTTCGCGCACGCCACCGCCGCCCACATCGGCGCGGCCGTCGACACGATCCACAGCGATCCGGGGTACGCCCACGCGGCGGCCCGGATCCGCGCGGCCTTCCACGCTGCCGGTGGCGCGGACGAGGCGGTCACCCACCTGGAATCTCTCGCACGTTCCACCATTCTGATCCCGGAGGTCACCCGTTGAACGGGTCGATGCTGCCCGCCGCCGTCGCGGCCGCCGTCCTGCTGCTGGACGGGCTGCGCCTGCGCGCCCGTCTCCGCGCCATCCCGTCGCTTCCCCCGGTTCCCGCCAGGAACCCGGTCACCGTGCCGGCCGCGCCCGCCCGGATGCCGGTCTCCGTGCCCGCCTCATCCGCCGGGACCCCAGGGTCCGCGACCGGTTCATCGGGTTCCCCGGCGGGCGAGGCCATCTACGTTCCGGCCGCTCGGGAGCCGGACACCCGGCCCGGCGGCGGCGACCCTCCGGAGGACGAGGCCGACCGCTTCATCCTGATCACCGCCGCCGGAGTCACTGTCGACGAGCGGACCCGGGCGCAGGCGGTGGCCCACGCCGTGCGGGAGGGCCTCGCCGTCCTGGACCTGGTCCCCGCCGACCTGCCGATGTCCGACACGTTCACCCTGGTCCGCCAGGTCGACCCGGCCACCTACCGGACCGATCCGCTGGCGCCCGGCCGCGGCGCCGGCCAGGCCCTGCTGGTCGACGAGGCCCTGGCCGCCCGCGCAGGGCTGGAATCCGGCGGCGGCCATGACCCGGCCACCATGATCCGGATCGCCGACCGGCTGAAGAAGTACGCCGCGGCCGACGCCGGCCTGCTCGTGACCCCGGCGCTCACCGCCGTTCCGGACGACCCGGCGACGTTCCGGGCCCGGCTGCGCGCCTCCACCGCGTCGGTGCATGCCACCCTGGCCGGCCGCCTGTACGGCTACCTGCTGCTGGCCACCGCGGTCGTCCTCGACCCGGCGTGGGGACTGCTCGCCCTCGCCGCCTACGCCGCCCAGCCCTACCTGGTGACGGCCGGCACCGCCGTGCGCCCGGCCGACCGTGCCCGGGCCGCCTGGCTGCGCCCGTTCCGCGACCCGCTGCGCTGGTGGCGGTGCGCCCGGGGAACGTGGCGGTCACCGTACGACCGGGAGATGGACGAACGCCGCGCCCACGCCCGGACCGGCTACACCCGGGACCTGGCCGACGGAACGAGCCGCTTCTTCGAGCCCCGCCGCGACGACTGCCCCTGGTGCGGCGGCACCGATCTGCGCCACCGTCTCACCTCCCCGGACCGGATCATGAGCAAGCCCGGCTCCTTCTCGCTCGACCAGTGCCGGGACTGCGGGCACACCTTCCAGAACCCCCGGCTGAACGGCGCCGGGCTGGAGTTCTACTACCGCGACGTCTACGACGGGCTGGGCGAGTCCTCCAGCGAGAAGCTCCTGGCCGGCACCGTCGACTTCTACCGTGGCCGGGTCGACATGGTCCGCGCCCACACCCACCCGCGCAGGTGGCTGGACGTCGGCACCGGCTGGGGCCACTTCTGCCGGTACGCGGCGCCCGAGTTCCCCGACACCGTCTTCGACGGCCTCGACATGGGCGACGGCGTCCTGGAGGCCCAGCGCCGCGGTTGGATCGGCACCGCCCACCAGGGCATGTTCCCCGAGGCGGCGGACGGTCTCGCCGGCCGGTACGACGTGATCAGCATGCACCACTACCTGGAGCACACGCTCGATCCGCGGGCCGAGATCGAGGCCGCGGCCCGTGCCCTGCCACCGGGCGGCCACCTGCTCATCGAGGTCCCGAACCCGCGGTTCGGCCCGGCCCGCCTGCTGCGCAGCCTGTGGCTGCCGTACTTCCAGCCACAGCACCTGAACCTCGTCTCGCTGCCCCGTCTCGTGGAGGCGATCACCGCCCGGGGCCTGACCGTGGTCGCCACCGACACCGGCCGGGCCCACCAGCCGTGCGACCTGTCCGCCGCGATCCTGCTCTGGATGAACAGCCACTTCCCCGACCCGGACCGCCCCTGGGCCGGCCGGCCGGCGACCCGCTGGACCCGGGTTCGGCGAGCCCTGGCCTGGAGTGCGGTCATCCCGCTGGTGATCCCGGCCGCGGTCCTGGACCGTCTGGCCGGCGCGGCGATCGCGTTCACGGCGGGCGGCAACACCTACCGCCTGCTGGCCCGCAAACCAGCGGCGGGCTGACCGTCAGCCGGCAACTGTGGCGGGTGCGCCGCCGCGCGTACCCTCGACGGGTTCCGGCCATCCACCGCGGCCGCAGGCGCGGCAGAAACCGCGACGGCGCAGATGGTAGGCGTAGGTGGCGGCCGCCAGGCCGGCGCTCCAGAACAGCCAGAGGATGCTGGGCGCCCGCAGCGCCCACCCGTCGCCGATGTCCGGGTCCCAGACCATCATCAGCCCGGCCGGAACCAGGACGACGGCGACGATCGACGCGGGCACGACCGCGAGGGCGGGCGGCACCGGCTTCCCGGCCCGGAACCAGATCCACCGTGGGTAGACCTCGCCCCACCGGCTGACCAGGCCGTGCGTGAGGACACCGCCGACCGCGGACGCGATCGCGCAGCCCAGGCCGATGCTCAGCATGCCCGGCGTGTCCTGCATCATCCGCAGGAAGTCGTGGCTGATGCCGAGGGGATGGCCGAGAAACCAGGCCACCCGGGTGATCTCGTACGGCAGCGGCGCCACGCAGGCGACCAGCACTGCCCAGCGTCCCCACCGCAGCAGGGTGCGCCGGGACGGGCCGGGGCCGGTGGCGGGATGGCGGCCGCAGTGCCGGCATTCGCCACGCACCCGGCGCTGGTGGGCGAGCGTGGCGGCGGCCCACAGCAGACCCCCGGCGAACAGGATGATCAGATTGGTGCGGTGCCAGTACAGGATGTCGCCGATTCCCTCCTGGGGGCCGGGCACGCCGGTGAACGCGAAGACCAGCAGCAACGGGGCGAACGCGACCAGGGCGATCATCGTGTAGTCGGGGATGGCCAGGGCGAGCCCGGCCGCCGTGAACCAGCCGAAAACGATCATCGCGACCGCGGTGCGCCGGGAGCCGGCGCCACGGGCCATCGCCAGCGCGACGACCGCTCCGAGCAGCCCGAGCACGGCCATGACCGGGGCGACCACCTCGACCGGGCTTCCCTCCAGCACCGATCCGGACCGGCGGTCGTCGACGGCCGGCGCGAACGGGAACCCACCGCCGCCGGCCGTCCAGTACAGACCCAGCGAGCCGTACATCAGTGACCAGCCGGCGGCCGCGTATCCCGACCAGAACGGCCACCGCCGCCACCATTGCGCCACCCGTGCCGTCGTTCGAGACATGTCGCTCCTTCCGGGATCCGTCGTCTCTCAGCCTCGGCCGCCGGCGTACGCGGAACCATCTGCCGATATGGCGATCCGGGCCCGGCCGGTCCGCGGTTTCTCTGCCGATCGGCAGAGGGCGGCGGCACCGGGTGGCCGCCTACGATCGGGCCATGCTGCGTGCCCTGCTCGGCCGGATCACCATGGCCGCCGGCGGCCTCTCGCTGTGCGCGAGCCCGCTGGCCGGCACCGCCCCGAGCCTCCACTTCGCCGTGTCGGGGGCGCTCGCGGCGCTGCTCGCGGTGGCGGTGCGGTGGGGCCCGCGCCGGCACATCGCCGCGGCCGCGCTGCTCGCCGGCGGCGCGATGGCGTCCTGGCTGTGGTTTCTCGCCGCCGACCTGCCCATCGTGGAGCGGCTGGCGGCCGCGCTGGTGTGGACGGCTCCGGCGGGGATGGCGCTCGTCGCCGGCGGCTATCCGCGGCTGACCGCCCACCAGCGGGCCGTGGAGGTGGAGCAGGCCCGGCAGGAGTTGCGGCTGCGGTGGGCGCGGGACCTGCACGACTTCGTGGCCCACGACGTGAGCGGCATCGTCGCCCAGGCGCAGGCGGCCCGTTTCGTGGCGCCCGGCCGCCCGGAGGCGGCCGGCGCGGCTCTGGAACGCATCGAGGCCGCCGGGCTGGCCGCGCTGGCGACGATGGATCGCATGGTCGGCATGCTGCACGAGCCGGACGGTCCGGCGGTCCGGCCGGTGCCCACACTGGTGGACCTGCCCGGCCTTGTCGACCGGTTCCGGGCCGGAGGCGATGCCGACGTCCGGTTCACCGAGGACCCGCGCCCGGTGCGGGCGCCACGCGACACCGGGGCGGTGGCGTACCGGGTCGTGACCGAGGCGCTGACCAACGTCCGCCGGCACGCGGCCTCGGCGAGGCGGGTCGACGTGTCCGTCACCGGCGGACCCACCGGTGTCGAGGTGCGGATACGCGACGACGGACCCGGCGCCACACCCCCGCAGCGGCGGTCGCCCGGCGCCGGTGGCCGAGGGCTGGCGGCCCTGCGGGAGCAGGTCTCCGCCGTCGGCGGCACCCTGACCGCCGGACCGGCCGACCGCGGCTGGGAGGTCGTCGCCGTGTTCCCCGGCGGCGGCTCGTGACCACCCGTGTCCTGCTCGCCGACGATCAGCCGGACGTACGCGGCGGCTTCCGCCTGGTGCTGGACTCCCAGCCGGACATCACGGTCGTCGGTGAGGCCGCCGACGGGACGGCGGCCCTGGACCTGGCCCGCCGCCTGCGGCCCGACGTCGTGCTCACCGACATCCGCATGCCGGGCATCGACGGCCTGGAACTGACCCGGCTGCTCACCGAGGCCGGCCTGCGCGTGGTCGTGGTGACGACCTTCGACCACGACGCGTACGTCGACGGCGCGCTGCGCAACGGCGCATGCGGCTTCCTGCTCAAACGGTCGGGCCCGGCGCTGCTGGTCGAGGGTGTCCGAGCGGCGGTCGCCGGCGACGCCCTGATCAGCCCGGAGGTCACCGTCCGGCTGCTGCGGGCCGCGACGGCGGCGGCCCGGCCGGAGGCGCCCCACCCGCTGACGAACCGCGAGACCGACATCGTCCGGCTGGTCGCCCGGGGCCTGACGAACGCCCAGATCGGCGCCGAGCTGTTCATCTCGCCCGGCACGGCCAAGACCCACATCGCCAACATCCAGGCGAAACTCGGCTTGCACAACCGGGTCGCCGTCGCCGCCTGGACGTGGCGTGCCGGCCTGGCCGACCCCTGAAGACCTTCGTGGTCAAGGTCCGCGTTCCGCTTCCGGCTCCTTCTTCCTTGTACGCGTGACGTCGTCCCGCCTTATCCGTCCTGTTCCGTCCGGTCGGCGCGCGCTTGCTGCCCGCTCCGTCCTTTGCCGCGCCCGCCGGGCGTAGATCGGTGGCCGGGCAGGCCGTCCCGGCCCCCTTCTTGCCGCCGGTCACGGCCGGGGCGTCGGCTCTCGCCCTCGGCGGACCGGGTCCCGCCGGGTGGGTGGTTGCGGTGTTGCTGGCCAGGCACTCGGGTTGCCGCTCTCGGCCGTTGCGCCGGTCACGGTGGTCGTCATCCGCGGTCCCACCAGGCCCGGCGGCCGCACACGCAAGTCGCCGTGTGCGCCACCACCGTTGTAGGGCAGGTAGGCGACCACGACATCGCCAGCGTGTGCGCCCACCCGCCTATCGCCGTGACGGCCGTCCACTCGGCGGCTTTCGTGCCCGCTCACTCCACAAACCCGACCGGCCGGAACTCCGTGTGAGCGCGGGATCCCGGTCACCGGCCCTTGTGGAAGATGGAGGTGGGCAGAACAACACCGATGTACCACGCGCCTCCACGCACTCACCGCCATGGTCACGGTGAGTGACTCCCGGCGGGCTCCCTCATGGCGCGACCGCGCGTCAACCGCAACCACCCACCCGGCGCGACCGGCGTGACGGCCGGGTGCAACACCCGGGTTGCCTGGCGATCACCACCGCAACCACCCACCCGGGCGTGACCGGCGTGACGGCAGGGAGTAGCACCCGGGTTGCCTGGCGATCACCACCGCAACCACCCACCCGGGCGTGACTGGCGTGACGGCAGGGAGTAGCACCCGGGTTGCCTGGCGATCACCACCCCGACGACCCATCCCGGCGCGACAGGGCGGCACCTGCGGGAGTATCCGACCGATCTACGCCCGGCGGGCGCGGCACAGGCCGGAGCGGGCAGCAAGCGCGCGCCGACCGGACGGAACGGCCCTGATGAGACGGGGACGACGTCACGCGTACCGGGAAGGGGCGGAAGCGACAGACGGACCTCGACCACGAAAGATCTCTAGCCCGCGCCGAGATAGCGCAGGATGGCCAGTACCCGGCGGCTGTAGCCGGTGACGTGGGACAGGCCGAGCCGGTCGAAGATGGTGTTCACGTGCTTCTCGACGGCGCTCTGCGAGATGTGCAGCCGGGCCGCGACGGATGCGTTCGTGTGGCCCTGCGCCATCTCGTGCAGCACCTCCCGCTCGCGTGGGGTGAGGGCGTGCAGCGGGTCGCCGTGTGCGGTCGTGGACATCAGTTGCTGGACCACCTCCGGGTCGAGGGCGGTGGCCCCGCCCGCGACCCGTTCCAGCGCGTCGAGGAAGTCGCCGACGTGTGCCACCCGGTCCTTGAGCAGGTAGCCGACGCCGTCGGAACGGTCGGCCAGCAGCTGCGCGGCATACCGCTTCTCGACGTACTGGGACAGCACCACGACGGCGGTGCCCGGCCAGCGGCGGCGGATCTCGACGGCGGCCCGCAGCCCGTCGTCGGTGCCGGCCGGCGGCATCCGGACGTCGGTGACCACCATGCCGGGCCGGTGTTCGGCGACCGCCGCCAGCAGTTGGTCGGCGTCGGCGACCGCGGCCACCACGTCGTACCCCTCCTCGGCCAGCAGCCGGATCAGGCCCTCCCGCAGGAGTGTGGAGTCTTCGGCGAGGACTATCCGCACGGCAGCTCCACCCGGATCGTGGTGCCTTCGCCGGGTGGGCTGCGCACCTCGAAGCGGCCGTCCAGGGCGGCGACCCGGCGGGCGAGCCCGTGCAGGCCGGAGCCGTCCGGGTCGGCGCCGCCCACCCCGTCGTCGGTTATCACCATCTCGACCCCCGTGGCGTTCGGCCCGACCGCGATCGTGATCACGGTAGCCGCGCCGTGCTTGGCGGTGTTGGTCACGGCCTCGCACGCCACGAAGTAGAGCGCCGTCTCGGCCGGCCGGCCCGGTCGCGGGTGCGGCGCGAGGTCGATCCGTACCGGTACGGCGGACCGCTGCGCCACCATGGCCAGCACCTCGTCGAGCGAGCTGTGCGCCAGAGCCGACGGATACACCCGCCACGCCACCTCACGCATCTCCTCGACGGCGCGCTGGGCGTCGGCGTGCGCCTGGTCCAGCAGCGCCCGCGTCCGCTCCGGGTCGGGGCTGCGGCGGGCCCGGCCGAGCAGCATGCCGAGCGCGACCAGCCGCTGCTGCAACCCGTCGTGCAGGTCCCGTTCGATGCGCTGCCGCTCGACGTCGACGGCCGCGACCACCTCGGCCCGGCTGGCCGCCAGCTCGCCGATCCGCCGTTCCAGCTCCTCGCGGGTGCTCGACTCGAGCAGTGCCCGGGCCAGCCTGCGGTCCAGCCCGGCCACCGTGACGAAGCCCTGGAGGTTGAGCGTGAGCAGCGTGATGCCGAGCAGTACCTGACCGAGTAGGCCGGGCACGGTCATCGTCCCGGCCAGAACCGAGCGGACCACGATCCCGGCGAGCGCGACGCCGGTGACGAGCAGGGCGGTAACGAGGCCGCCGAGCAGGGCGGGCAGGGCCCGGGCCGCGAGATAGCCGAACACCCGCGGGCCCGCCGACCGTAGAGGTGGGGGAGCCGGCTCGCTGCGGGCCCACGCCAGGCGGCGCCGTTCTTGGTCGGCGATCCACCGCGCCGCCCCGGCGACCTGGCCCCGAACCAGGGGGAACATCACGACCAGCCCCGCAACCAGCAGAAACAGCAGCTCTGCGGCCCCGGTAACGGCCCCGGCCGCCACCGCAACGGGTATCCGCGTCCACCTTCGCAGCACGCCGTCCCCCTCGATGTCAGCGATCGACCGGCCGGCGCGCGGTCCCGTACACGGTGCCACGCCCCGTGGAACCGGCCCGCACGGCCGCCCGCTCGCGCCGGATCCGGCGCAGCCGGAGTGCCACGAAGATCGCGGCGGCGATCCCGCAGACGACGATGACGGCCTTCTGCAGGAGGCCGGCGTACTCCTCGACGCGATGCCAGTTCTCCCCGAGCTGGTAGCCGGCCAGCACGAACACGACGTTCCAGATCGCGCTGCCCGCCGTCGTGTACAGCAGGAAGCGGCCCACCGGCATGCGCTCCACCCCGGCCGGGACCGAGATGAGGCTGCGGAAGATCGGGATCATCCGCCCGAGGAACACCGCCTTCGCCCCGTGCCGCGCGAACCACGCCTCGGTCCGGTCGAAGTCCTCCACCCTCATGAGTGGCAGCCGCTCGACGATCGCCCGCAACCGGTCCCGCCCGAGCAGGGCGCCCACCCGGTACAGCACCAGGGCACCGGCCACCGAGCCGAGCGTCGTCCAGAGGATCGCCGCGAGCAGGCTCATCCGTCCCTGCCCGGCCGCGAACCCGGCCAACGGCAGGATCACCTCGCTGGGGATGGGCGGAAACAGGTTCTCCAGGGCCACCGCGAGGCCCGCGCCGGGCGCGCCGAGGGTCTCCACCAGGCCGACGACACCACTTTCCAGATCACCGAAAGTCATGCCCCGACGCTAGAAATCCGCGGGCCCGGCGACCATGAGGCCGGCCCTCCGACCTGGACGGACAATCCTCAGGGACGCCACTGCGGAAAACCGCACCCCTGGACGGCGGCGCCCACCCGTTCGGTGTCACCGGTGGCCAGCAGGTCGAGCAGCGCCCCGCGCAGCACGGCCAGGGCGAGGGTGCGGCGGGCCAGCCCGTCCGGGGTGTCGCGTTCGGCCTCCGGCTGCCCGGCCGCCAGTACGCCGAGCCAGTCGTCGACGGTCGCCCGGGCGAAGCCGGCCCACGGCCCGTCCGGTTCGGTGAGGGAGCGCGCGTACGCCTCGGTCCACAGCCGGAGCAGCGGACGGTGTTCCTCGGCGGCCAGCCAGGTCCACACCCGGGCGAAGACGTCGCCGAGGTCGTCTCCGGCGCCCTCCAGCAGCGCCAGTTCGTCGGTGCGGGCGCGGGCCAGCAGCGCCCGTACGAGCCCGTCCTTGCTGCCGAAGAGGAACAGCAGCACCCGCGGGCTGGAGCCGATCGCGGCCGCGAGCGGCCGCAGGGACAGGTCGGCGATCCCGTTGTCGAGCGCGTACCGGTAGGCCGCCTCGAGCAGCTCTTTCTGGCGTGCGGACATCGGGTTAGCATACGCGGACTGAAACGACTGTTTCAGTGAGGGAGGAAGTGGGATGACCGTGCTGCGCAGGGCCGACCGGCCGGGCGATCTGGGCTGGATCGTGATGGCCCACGGCGAGGAGTACCAACGCCAGTTCGGCTGGGATGCCGGGTTCGAGGCGCTGGTCGCCCGCATCGTGGCCGACTACGCCGCGGGCCACGACCGGGACCGCGAGGCGGCCTGGATCGCCGAGACCGGCGGCGAGCGCAGTGGCTGCGTCATGCTGGCGGCCGGCGACGAGCCGGGCACGGCGAAGCTGCGCGTCCTGCTGGTGACCGGGGCGGCCCGCGGCGGCGGTGTCGGCTCCCGCCTGGTGGGGGAGTGCCTGGCGTTCGCCGAGAAGGCCGGCTACCGCGAGGTCACACTCTGGACCGTGGACCTGTGCGTCTCGGCCCGCCGCATCTACGAGGCGGCCGGTTTCACGCTGCGGGCGCAGGAGCCGCACCCCGGATTCGGTGGAACCGAGCAGGTCACCGGCCAGACGTGGGCCAAACGTCTGGGTTACCTGTTGTGACGAAACTCGCGAACAGTGTAGTCGGCGATCGCGCTGGTTAACCTGGATAGAGTGACTGGCAAGCCTCTCGGTGAACATCGGACCATCCGCAGCGCCGGCGTGCTCGGCATATGCGGCCTGCTCGCGGGCCTTGTCGTCGCCTCCGCCGCCTTCCCGGCCGTCGCGATGGCGGGCCTGGCCGCCAAGGTCGGGTCCGAGGAGCTCCAGGAGCTCCCGACCGAGTTGATCGAGCAGTCGTCACCTCAGGTGACGAGGGTCTATGCGTCCGACGGCAAGACCCAGATCGCGCTGATGTACGACGAGTTCCGCAGCGACGTACCCCTGGCGAAGGTCTCGCAGAACATGCAGGACGCCATCGTGGCCGCCGAGGACCACAAGTTCTTCGAGCACAGGGGCGTCGACCTCAAGGGTGTGGCGCGGGCCTTCGTCAACAACAACCAGGGCGGCGGCAAGCAGGGCGCCTCCACCCTGACGATGCAGTACGTGCGGATGGCGCTCGCCTACTCGGCGACCGACCCGCAGCAGGTCGTCGACGCCACCAGGGACACCGTGCAGCGCAAGGTGTCCGAGATGAAGTACGCGGTCCAGGTCGAGAAGCAGCTCACCAAGCAGGAGATCCTGGAGCGCTACCTGAACATGGCGCCGTTCGGCAACGGCGCCTACGGCATCAGCGCCGCCAGCCAGGTCTACTTCGGCAAGTCCCCGGCGAACCTGTCGGTGGCCGAGTCGGCGCTGCTGGCCGGGATGGTGAAGGCCCCGACCGCGTTCGACCCGACCACCGCCACCGGCTATCCGCAGGCGGTGGACCGGCGCGACTACATCATCGACAACATGCGGGACCTCAACCAGATCACCGCGGCCGAGGCCACCACCGCCAAGAAGGTGACGGTGCCGAAGACCGCGACCCGCCCGTCGCGGGGCTGCGTGTCGGTGGCGAAGAACCACTGGGGCTTCTTCTGCGACTACTTCTACCGGTGGTGGCTGAGCCAGAGCGCCTTCGGCGAGACCTCGTACGACCGGGAGCGCCTGCTCAAGAACGGCGGCTACCGCATCGTCACCACCCTGGACCTGGACGCCCAGTCCGACGCTCGTAAAGAGATCACCGAACGGCAGAGCGACGACAACAGGAACGCGCTGATGCTGGCCGCCGTCGAGCCCGGCACCGGCGCGGTCCGGGCGCTGGCCGCCAACCGCAAGTACAAGATCGACGACGCCGACGACCCCCGCAACGAGCTGTCCTCGAACCCGGAGCTGGCGAGCAAGGGCATCCGCGGCACCTACCCGAACACCACCAACCCCATCATCACCGGCAGCGCGGACATCCCCGGCTACCAGGCCGGCTCGGTGTTCAAGATGTTCACCATGGTGGCCGCCCTGGAGAACGGCAAGGAGCTGGACACCACCATCTACTCGCCGCAGCGCTACAAGTCGGGCTACCTGGACTTCTCGTCGAACTCGTGCGACGGCTACTACTGCCCCAGCAACGCCTCGTCCCGCGAGTCCGGCAACTTCAACATGTGGACCGCGTTCGGTAAGTCGGTCAACACCTACTTCGTCCCGCTCCAGGAGGAGATCGGCGCGGAGAAGGTGGTCGACGTGGCCAAGCGCTTCGGCGTGCAGTTCCGCGACGGCGACGACGCCACCCGGGCGAACGACCCGGACCAGGCCCACGAGTGGGGCGCCTTCACCCTCGGCGTCTCGGCGTCCACCCCGCTCGACATCGCCAGCGCCTACGCCACCCTGGCCGCCGACGGCGAGTACTGCGCGCCGACACCGATCGAGAGCATCACCACCGCCGACGGCACCGAGATCGACACCGGCCGGCCGTCGTGCGTCCGGGCGACCACCAAGGAGGTGGCCCGCAAGGCACTCGACGCGGCCCGCTGCCCGGTCGGCGACCAGGCCCAGCTCGGCGACTGCGCCGGCGCGACGGCCCCGCAGGTGCGCGGCGTGGTCGGCCACCCGGTCTTCGGCAAGACCGGCACCACCGACAACGACAAGACCGCCGCCCTGGTGGTCGGCACCCGCTCCCTCGTGGTGGCCGGCTACCTGGCCAACCCGGACTGGGCCGGCCACACCGACCGGATGTCGCACAGCATCGTCAACCCGGCGGTCTACGAGACGCTCGCCGACTACATGGAGGGTAGGCCGGAGGAGGAGTTCCCCACCCCCTGACCGGCTCACTCCAGCCTGCGGCACATCCGCAGGCTGGAGATGTGGTCGTCGACCCGGGACAGGGCGGCCCGCACCGTGTCCACCGGCTGGAAGCCGCGAGCCCGGTAGAACCCGATCCCGGCCCGGTCCCCGAGAAACACCGACACCCACAGCTCGGTGCCGCCCGCCGCCCGGATCTGCTCGGTGATCCGGTCCATCAGCAGCGTGTCCAGCCCACCCTCCCGCACGGCGGCGTCCAGATAGACCCGGGACAGCTCGCCGGCCACCGGACCGGTCATCCCGCCGCCGGCCGCGCCCAGCACCAGGCCGTCCGCCTCGACGACCTGATAACCGAACCACCCCGGCAGCGCGGGCGCGAGCTCCTTCGCCACCCGCTCCGCGCTGTAGAACTCGACGACACTGCGCTCGATGTAACCCTCGGGCAGCAGCTCACGGTAGGCGTCCCGATACCCGCTGGAGCAGATCGCGGCGATGCGGGCCACATCGGCCTCGACGGCGGGACGGACGACGGCGGTCAACGATGATCCAGGCACGCCGCAACATTAGGCCGCGTTCACCCGTACCCTCAATCAATCGACCACTCAGCGCTCGCCGACCGCTTCGGCCTCGGGCCGATCAGCTCCTGCACGCCGCTCACGCAGGGCCTGATGAACCCGAACTGGCGCTGGGAGACCCCGTCCGGCACGTTCGTGGTCAAGCGCCTGTGCGACGTCACCCCGGCGGCGGTCCGCCGCCAGCGGCGGATCCTGGAGATCCTGGCGGCACACGGCCTTCCGGTCCCGTCACCCATCGACCTGACCGAGTTCGACCATCATTGGTACGCAAAAGCGCCGCTGCTCCCCGGCACCCACCGCACCGGCACGGACCTGGCCCCACCCACCTGCCACGACCTCGGCGCCGTGCTCGCCGGCATGCACACCCGCCTGCGCGAGATCCTGCCGGAGGAACCGTCCTCATTGCCGGCCCCCGCGGACGTCCCCACCGCACTCGCCGTCCTGTCCCGCCTCCCCACGGACGGCTTCGGAGCGACCGAGATCGCCCACCGGCTGCGCCTGCTCCCGGAGATCGCCGCCGACCGCCCACCGGCCGTGACCCCCGGCCCGCTCGGCTGGACCCACGGCGACCTGACCGACCGGAACCTGCTGTTCACCGGCGAGCGGCTCACCGGCATCCTCGACTGGGACCGCCTCGCCGTCCGCCCTTACGGTTTCGAGCTGATCCGTACCGCCGCGATCCTCTTCGACACCGGCGACGGCCTCGATCTGCCCCGGGTGACCGCCTTCCTCACCGGTTACCGCTCCCGCAGGGAGATCTCCGACGCCGCCCTGCACGCCGCCGCCCACCGCCGCTGGTGGGACTACGCCACCGACACGTTCTTCCTGCGCCGCCACCACGACCACGGCGACCACACCTTCGACCACCTGTTCCACCGCTCGTCCCGCCTGCTCCGCTGGTGGACCACCCACCGCGCCGACCTGGACGCCGCGATCACCGCGGCATGGGCTCGCGCGTGACGGCCGGCGTGGTCAGCGGCCCCGGTCGGCGGCCACGGTGAGGATCTCGGTGACCACGTGCTGGGCGGCGCCCGGCTTTCCGTGTGCCGCCGCTGCCTGGGCCATGGCGGCCCGCCGGTGCGGGTCGGCGAGCAGCCCGACGACCTCGGCGTGCAGCCGCTGCGGCACGGCCGTGTCGCCGTCGAGCATCACGGCCGCGCCCTGGGCGGCCAGGTGCCGGGCGGTGATGCGCTGCTCGTCCCCGGCCGAGTGCGGGTACGGGATGAGCACGCAGACCTTGCCGAGGGCGGTCAGTTCGGCGACCGTCCCGGCGCCGCTGCGGGCCACCACCACGGTCGCGGCGGCGATCACGTCGGGCAGTTCCTCGTGGATGAACTCGACGAGCCGGTACCGCTGCACCAGATGCGGCGGCAGCTGCCCGGCGGCCTCCTGCATCTCCGCGTACCCGTGACTGCCGCACTGGTGGACGATCTGGCAGTGCGGCAGCAGTTCGGCCAGTGCGCCGGTGAGCATGCGGTTGACCTGCTGGGCGCCGGTCGCGCCGCCGGTGACGAGCACGACCGGGAGGGCCGGGTCGAGCCCGTACGCCGCGAGGCCCTTCGCCGGATCGCCCTGGAGCATGGCCGAACGCACCGGGTTGCCGGTGACCACCGCCCGCCGCCGGGCCGACTCCGGCAGGTGTTCGAGGGACGCCTCGTGGCTGAGCAGGATCCGGTTGGCGAACCGGGCCAGGATCCGGTTGGCCAGCCCGACCGCGAGGGTCTGCTCGTGCATGAGGTAGGGCACCCGCAGGCACCGCGCCGCGAGCCCGATCGGCACCGACACGTACCCGCCGGTGCTGAACACCACGGCCGGCCGGGTGCGGGCGACGGTGAACACGGCCTGGAGGACGCCGAGCGGGATCCGGAACGCGTCGACGACGTTGCGGGCCAGCTCACGCGGGTTCGGTGACCGCCGCAGTTTGCCGGTGGTGACCGCTTTGAAGGGGATCCCGTTACGCTCCGCGATCCTGGCTTCGAGGCCGTCGGCGACACCGACCCAGAGCAGCTCGGGCGCGGTGCCGGTCTCGGCGAGGCGGGCCTGGAGGGTGTTGACCGTGGTGAGGGCAGGGTAGGTGTGCCCGCCGGTGCCACCACCGGTGACGATCATGCGGAACCGTTGCAGGCGCTGGGTGCTGTAGAGAGACATCAGGCCGCCTACCCTATGCGACACCGCCGAGCATGGCACGGTGCAGGTCGGCCGGATCCAGAGGGCTGAGCGGCCGGCCGGCGAGCCACGCCGCGCCGGCGGCCGGGTCCAGGCTCGTCCGCGGCTTTCGCCCGCGTTCCGACAAAACCCTCAGGACCCCGTCTCGTACGGGTGTGCCCGCCGCCGGCAGCCCGCCCGCGAGCACGACGGGTCCCGGTTCGCCCAGGTCGCCGAGGGTGCGCACGAGACAGGCGACGGCCTCTCTGACAATGGCCGTGGCATGCGGATCGGCGTCCCGCGAGGCCGCACACACCACCGGCGCGAGCCCGTCGATCGCGGGGAACGGCAGCGCCTGCGCTTCCGGCGATTCAGGTGTTCGACCAGCCGCGCTTCCCCTGGCGCGGCCTGATGCTCGACGTGGCCCGCCACTTCCTGCCCAAGCACGAGGTGCTGCGGATCATCGACCTGATGGCCCTGCACCGCCTCAACACCCTGCACCTGCACCTCACCGACGACCAGGGCCGGCGGGTCGAGATCCGCCGCTACCCCCGCCTGACCGAGGTCGGCTCGTGGCGGCGGGAGAGTCGGACAGGCGCGTCCGACGGTCGCCCGCACGGCGGCCACTACACCCAGGACGACATCCGGGAGATCATCGCCTACGCGGCCGAACGCTTCGTCACCGTGGTCCCGGAGATCGAAACGCCGGGTCACGTGCAGGCCGCCCTGGCCGCCTACCCGTCACTGGGGTGACCGGGGAGCCGCTGGAGGTGTGCGCGGTGGCCGAATGATTCCCGGGATAGGCGCCTGATCTTGCGCGGCTTTCCCGGCTCATGTGGCCTACTGAAGGCTCTGCCCCATGGGGGTGTCCGGGCATGTCAGGCAGACGAAGATGCGCAGCCGGGCAAAGCGGCCGACGGTGACGCCGGTGGGCGTGTGGTCGGTGTGCGAGGTCCGCAGATGGGCCTCCTCGACGGGCAGCCAGGCATCGCCGCCACGGTCTTCGGTGGAGTCCACCGTCAGCAGCAGGTCCATCGGCCTGCGGCAGTGCGGGCAGTCCATCGGATACGGATCACTGACCTCCCAACTCGGACAGCCGCCGACCTTCCATCCCGGCGCCTGCGAGACCGAGAAGTAGCTGTCCTCGTCGAAGCCCCGGGTGTCGTCGAAGTCGCGGATCCGGCGTCCGAGCTCGTCCGGCAGCTCCTGCCACCAGGGATACTCGGTGACCTGTTCGGGATGCAGCACACACGGACGCGGCAGACGGTCCTGGTCCCTCGCGACGACAGGCGCGGGAGCCACGTCGAGCGGGTCGACGACCGCCGATGCGGTGCGCCATTTCAGCAGCATCGGAAGACCCGTCGGGGCGTCGGCGGGGTGATCGTTGGGGCACCACAGCACCTGGAGCACATCAGCCCCGGAGGGACAACGAAGGTCGGGCACATCGGCGGCCCGGAGTTGCGCCACCGGCACCAGCGGACTCGCGGTCGGCTCCGACACGACCTCGCGGCCGAGAACGACGGTGCCGGCTTCGGTCGTCATGGTCCCGACGAACCCGGGAACCTGTTGCGCCAGCCCCGTCATCACCTCGGGGCTCGGCCTCATCAGCAAGCCGGCGAACTCCGGCGGCACCTCGATCTCGGTCCGCACCACGTGCGGCCCAGGACAGGCCGGCCACGGCTCATCCCTCGGCCACAGCAGCATCCCCCCGACGTGGCTGCCCGACACACTGGGCGTCCCCGGCCGCGGGTGCAGCCGCGTCGCCGTGCGCGCGAACGCCTCGACCCCAGGAAACATCCGAACAAGGTCAAGCGGTGGCACAGGCGAGGTCAGCGGCACGGCGGGCAGCATACGCACCCCGAACGCCGGCTCAGGCTCCAGGCGACCCCATGCCCGCTTCCCGGCAGTTCAGACGCCCGCCCGACACTGAGGCCAGTCCCCACGACAGATGGTGCCCGCCAGGATGCCCGATCGGCGGCTGTGCGAGGTGTCGCGGCCCCGTGCGTGATCACTCCTCCGGCGTGGTTCGCTCGTCGCCGATCTCTTGGAGTCCGACGGCGAGCCGGCGGGTGAACGCGAGGTCTGGAAGTTCCCGGCCAGCAACCTCGTCGTCGTCGATGGCGATCCCGCCACGGAAGCCGCCACCCCGGAACGTCTCCCGCAGGTAGTCGACGAACCAGTCCCCGAACTGGTCCTCCTCGTTGCAGATCATCCCGTAGATCCGGAAGTCGGCACCGTTGTCGGGCAGCAGGACGTGATAGTTCATGCCGCCGCTGTAGTTGGCCTTGTGGCACTCGTCCGGGGCCAGGTACCAGGCATGCCTGCCCTGCTTCCGGTCCCACTCGGCGTCCTCGTGGTCCAGAGGCCCGACGACCAACGGGTCGTACTCCCCGGCGTACCGGAGCTCGGAGACCGGCTCGGGTGCATTCTCTCGCTTGTCCCATTGGACCAACTGTTGCGCCGACTGCATGAAGTCCACCGTGCCCACGAACTCGTAGAACGCCCGAAGAGACAACGGCAACGGTCCGTGCCGCCGCTCGAACGCGTCGAGTTGTGCGCCGGCATCCGCATCCGGTGGCATGTGAGCCCTGCCTTGCGCGGCCAGTTGGTACCCGGAGTCGATCAGGCGTACCCGCACCATCTCAACGTTTCCGCGCACCCGCCGCATCGTCTCCGTGGCCACGCCACGGGCGTCGTCGTACTGTGCATGGCCACGCTCGATCGGCCCGAGTGCTCGCAGTTCCGCCCATACCTGCTCACGTTCGCCACGGAGATACCGGTCGAGAAGATTCACACCGAATGATCTTGCCGGTCGGGGGTCCACCGTCACAAGCGGCGCGCGTTCCGGGTGCTCTGAGCAGCCCAGACGATGTAGCCGAAACGCACACGGGAACGGTCCGCGCCGATACGGTCACAGCGAGGCGCGGTCGGCGTCGGTCATCAACGTCGGATGGCGCACCCGCCAAGCCCCGGTCCTGCGGTTGATGAACAGATGCGACGACTCGTCGCGCGACGCGCAGTCCCACAGCCGACCGCCGCCGGACACGGCAACAGTCAGCCAGTCAGTGCCCTGCCGGCCCCACTGCGTCACCGGTCCGGCGAACATGTCGGCCGCCATCTGTTGCGCCCCCGCCCGATTCACCGGCCCTGCCACCTCGCAGTACCGCAGCAGCCGCCGCGCGTACACCGCCCATTCGCGGACATACGGATGCCGCTTGCCGTGGGCCAGTCCCGCGGCTGCCCGCAACGCGTCCAACTCCCCGGGTCGGCGCCGCCAAGCGACGCGGCCGGCGAGATTCTCCAGGACGACACGGCAGAGCTGCTGCTTCGGGCACTCACCGATGTCCGCTGCCGCGATCAGGAGCGGAAACCCGACGACATCCTCCAGCAGCACATCCTCGTCCTGATCCATCAACTCGGCGAACGGGTCCCACGCCCACTCCCAGAACGAGCGCTCGTCAGCGAAAGGCCACCACGACATGCGCTGATGATGGCTCATGAACAAGGTGCACGCCTGCGAACATCCCGCCGCGATGCCTTCGGCATGCCTGCGGCCAATCGGGGCTGGGAAGCGGCTGAGGACGGTTCAGCTGGTTCACAGCGGGCATCTCGCAAGATCGACGTATGTCGCTACGTCGAGCTTTTGCGGCCGCCTGCTTGGTGTTCGTTGCCGGTGAGGTGGTGCTCCGGCTGTACTGGATCGCCGGTGGCCGCTGGGGGTACACCGCCTGCGAACGGACCGACCTCGGAGATCATCCGGCCGGCGGGTGTGGTGCTGAGCAGGTTGTCACGGTGCCGTTCGGGGCCGGGTGGGGCGCGCTCGGCCTCTGCGTTGCCCTTGCGGTGGTCATCGCGTACGCGGATCGGTGGAAGCCTGCCGTGACCTGGGTTGCGGCCGCGATTCTGCTGATCCTGGCTTTTCCGCTGCATCTGCTTTTCGAGGTTCCGGCGGGAGTCGCGGGGCATCCCACGGACTGGCGGGACATCGGTGGGCGGGTGGCGTTGCTGGCCGGTGGCATCGCCTTCGCCGGGCTGGCCGACGCGGTGGGGCCGCCGCGCGGGCCGGCGCCGACCGAGTTCCGGCAGGCGCCGGGGTGGGCGCGACACTGGGCCTACGTGGCGGTGGCGCTGCCGATCGTGGGCTGGGCCGTGCCGCACGGGCTGTGGGTGCTCGGGGTGCCGTTCGGGATCTCCGAGCAGGAGCTGCGCGGCGCCGACGGGGACCTGTCGACGGCGACCGGGGTGGCGATCACCGTGGTGCCGCCACTGGCCGGGCTGCTCGTGCTCGGGCTGGTACAGCGGTGGGGGCAGCGGTTTCCGCGGTGGGTGCCGGGGTTGGGCGGCCGGCGGGTTCCGCGGCTCCTGGCGGTGCTGCCCGCGGGGACCGTGGCGATCACGCTGGTGACGTACGGCGTGTTGAGTTTCGGGGTGTTCGCCGGGCAGGTGCTGGACGGGGAGCAGAGCTGGGCGCAGGTCCGTGCGGGCTGGGCGACGGTCGCCACGCTGCTGGTCTTCCTCGGCTGGGGCGTGGCCGTGGGCGTGACTACCGCCGGATATGTCGTGGCGACCGGCAGGCCGGTCGACGGATAGCGCCGGGCCCGGGCGCTGAGAAGGAGCACGGCCGGGTCGTCGCTGAACACCACGAGCCGCGCACCGGACAGTTCGGTGACAAATCGTCGGGATGAAATGCAGCGGATCCTGCCGGATCGCCCCACGACGTCCGCTCTCTACGGTGAATGAGACTATTCGAAGGGCCGGATTGCATCCTCCCGCTACGATTGTCGGTGTGACGGAACCGCAGCTCGCTTGCCCACTGTGTCGCGGAACGGATTTCCGGCAGGAGGAGTCTCGTCAGGACAGCCGCTGGGGATTGACCAGTCATCGCATGACCTTGATGATTTGTGTCCGTTGTCGCTACGTCCTCCATTTTTACGACAAGAACAGCATCTTCGACTTCGACTGATCGGTGATTCCGGTCGAATCCCGGGCCGTTCCTGGAGAATTCCTCCGGCCCGCGCCTTCCACAGCTCTGTTGCTTGGAAAATGGGCCAGGCAATTTCTGATGCGTCGCGACGGAAGCCATTTGCCGGGCCACGGTCGTCAGGTGCGGTCGGTGCGGCGGGCGTAGGCGCGGGCCGCGCGGGCGCGGTCGCCGCAGCGAACCGAGCACCAGTGGCGGCGGCCGGTGCGCAGCAGGTAGCGGATGCACGGGGTGGAGTCGCAGGCGGTCAGGCGGGCCGCGTCGGCGCCGGTGAGCAGGTCGGCGGCGGAGGCGGCCAGCACCCCGAGGGCGTGGTCGACGGCCTGGTCGGTCGGGTGTGGGGTGGCCCGGTGCAGGCCGGTGGCCGGGTCCCACCGTAGTTCGGCGGCGGTCGGCACCCGGGTGAGGGCCGTGTTGATCGCGGCCAGCGATCCGGCCGGCGGCTCGGTGCCCTGGAGGTGGGCCGCGAACAGGTCCCTGATCCGCTCCCGCAGGGCGCGCAGGCGGCCCGCGCAGATTTCGTGCAGGACGGTGCCGGCCGGGGCCAGGTCCCGTTCGATCAGCCAGTGGGTGGCGTCCTCCGGGGTGGCGAGCAGGTCGGCGGCCTGGCCACCGGGCATCGAGAGCCGGCTGTTGGCGAGGTCGAGGCCGGGGTAGCGGTCGGCGCCGGGCGCTGCGGGAATCACGGATCTCACGGTACAGCTTGCGTTTATCCGTGACAAACGGCTAACTTCACGGATGACGGCCCTTCTATCCGTGAGGTTTCCATGTCTGAGGTCATCCCTGTCCAGGCCTTCGGCGGTCCGACCGCCCTGTTCGAGTACGGCGGCCTGCGCCTGCTCACCGATCCCACCTTCGACGAGCCGGGCAGCTACACCTCGCCCAGCGGCACCACCCTGACCAAGCTGACCCCGCCCGCTGCCGGGCCGGACTCCCTCGGCCGGATCGACGTGGTGCTGCTCTCGCACGACCAGCACGCCGACAACCTGGACGACTCCGGCCGCGCCATGCTCGCCGACGTCCCGCTCACACTCACCACGGTCAGTGGCGCGGAACGGCTCGGCGGCACCGCCCGCGGCCTCGCCCCGTGGGAGTCCGTCCAGGTCGGAGCGGTGACGATCACCGGCGTCCCGGCCCGGCACGGCCCGGCCGGGTGCGAGCCGATCACCGGTGAGGTGACCGGATTCGTGCTGACCGGCGACGGATTGCCGTCGGTCTACGTCAGCGGGGACAACGCCGCCCTGGAACTGGTCGAGCAGGTCGCCGAGCGGTTCGGGCCGATCGACACGGCGCTGCTGTTCGCCGGGGCGGTCCGGACTCCGCTGTTCGACGGGGCGCTGCTCACCCTCGACAGCGAGCAGGCCGCCGAGGCCGCCCGGATCCTCGGTGCGCGGCGGATCGTCCTGGTGCACTTCAACAGTTGGGCGCACTTCACCGAAGGTCGGGACGCCCTGGTCAAGGCGTTCACCGCGGCCGGCCTCATCGACCGGGTCCAGCTGGACTGACAGCCGGGCTCATCGGCCGGGTTCGGCCGGAACGACCCGGTGGTGGGCGCGCAGACCGGTCCAGAGCAGGGCCGCGGACAGGACGATCAGAACCGGTTCGAGTACGAAGGCCGCGCTCAGCCCGTACCGATCGGCGAGGGTGCCGAGCAGGTAGGGCGACACCGCCGTGACCAGGCCGAGCGCCACCTGGGATCGCGCGTTGGCGGTGTCGCCCTGGCCGGGCGCGGCGTCCAGGGTGAGGCCGACGGCCAGCGGGTACAGGTTGGCGACGCCGGCGCCGCACAGGAACAGGCCCACGATGGCCGGAACCGGGTGGTCGGCGAGCCAGAACATCAGGAACGCGCCGCCGGTCAGCGCCAGTGACGCGTACAGAAGGGGAATGCTCCGCCCGGGACGGCGGGTGACCGCCGCGCCCAGCGTGCGCCCGATCAGGATGCCGAGGTAGTTGGCGCTCAGCGCGGTGCTGGCGGCCGCCGCGGACAGGCCGGTGGTGAGCAGCATCTGCGGGCCGAAGTAGACCAGGCAGAATTCGATGGCCGCGCTCATCGCGGTCAGCATGGCGAAGAGCCAGGCCGCCGGTGGTAGGCGGCCGGGCTCCGCACCGGACCGGTGCCGTGACGCGGTCGGCAATGCGGCGCCGCGATAGCGCAGGTAGAGCGCCAGGAGGCAGGCGGCAGGCAGGGCGAACGCCACCCGCCAGCCGAGGGCGCCGGCCGCGAGCGCGCCGAGAATCAGTGGCGCGAACACGGCGGACGCGCCCGCGCCGATGTTGGCCTCGGTCAGCGCCTGGTCGCGGCGGCTGCCGTGCCGGTCAGAGAGGATTGCCTGGACGACGGCGACCAGGGCGGCGCCGCCCACGCCGAACAGGACTGCGGCGGCCAGCGTGACCGGAACGCCCCGGCCCAGGGTGAACATCGCCGCCGCGACCGTGTTGATCGCGGCCGAGCCCCAGAGCAGCGCGGCGCGGGACAGATGGCGGGCGGCGAGGGCGAACCCGGCGCCGGCGGCCGCGGAGCCCAGCGACCAGAGCACCGAGTAGAGGCCGAGCAGTGTGTACGAGAATCCGAGCTCGTCGCGGAGCAGGGTGACGGCGGGGCCGAACGCGTACAGCCAGAAGGTGAAGGAGCCGAGCACGGCGTAGGAGAGGACGGTCGGGGTGTCCCGTACGAAGCCTGTGTAACGATACACAAGTAGAGTGTGCGGCATGGCACGCGACTCCGGCAACTCCAGACGACGACCGACCATGGGCGAGGTCGCCCGGGCCGCCGGGGTGTCGCCCATGTCGGTGTCGTACACGTACTCCCAGCCGGAACGGGTCTCCTCCGAGACCGCCGAGAAGGTGCGCGCCGCCGCCCGGCAGCTCGGCTATCCCGGCCCGCACCCGGCCGCCCGGTCGCTGCGCCGCGGGCGGGTCGGCTCGCTCGGTGTGGTGCTCGGCGAGCGGTTGAGCTACGCGTTCGACGATCCGCAGGCGGCCCGCTTCCTGGCCGGCGTGTCCGACGTCTGCGCCGCCGAAGGGGTGGGCCTCACCCTGGTCCCGGTGACCGGCGCCGCCACCGACGCGCAGCGGGTCGCGCAGGCCGCCGTGGACGGGTTCGTCGTCTGGACGACCAGCGACGACGACCCGATCCTGGACGCGGTCACCGGCACCGGCCTGCCCGCGATCATCCACGCCGGACCGGAACGCCCCGGCCTGCCCGCGATCGGGGTCGACGACCGGGCGGCGGCCGCCGCGATCGGCCGGGTGGCGTTCGCGGCGGCCCGGCGGCCGCTGGTCCTCGGGTTCCCGCTCGACCGCGGCCGCACCCGGCAGTTGCTCACCGGCGACCGGGTGGGGGAGATCCGCTACCACGTCACCCGCCGGCGCTGGGAGGGCTTCCGGGAGGCGTGGGCCGGCCCGGCCGCGGACCTGCGTCTGGCGGTGTGCCCCGTCAACCACATCACCGAGGGGGAGAGCTTCGCGGCCGAACTGTTCCAGGGCGCCGGCCCGCCGGACGCGATCGCCGCGATGAGCGACGAACTGGCCCTCGGGGCGCTGCGGGCCGCGGCGACCGCCGGCCTGCGGGTGCCCGCCGACGTGGCGGTGACCGGCTGGGACGACACCGACGCGGCCGCGCCGGCCGGTCTCACCACAGTCGCGCAAGCCCTGCGCGACCAGGGCGCCGACTGCGCGCGGGCGGCGCTCGGGCAGGCCCCGCGGACGTCCTACCGCGACGCGTGGCGGGTCGTCACTCGCGTGACCACCCGGCCGTAGTGAACGCGGTCAGTGGATGGGGCGGCCGTGGGCGTCGGGGACACCGGACTTGCGGTAGAAGTAGGTGTTGATCTGGTCGCGCCACTCGTCGGCGCTGCGCTGCTGCTCGTCGAGGCGTTCGGTGACGCGGGCGTGCAGGGCGGGGTCGACCAGGCCGGCCGCCTCCTGCCAGCGTTCGCGCATGGCGGTGACCCGGTGGGCGCCCGCGAAGTGGGTGTCGTAGATGTGCTGGATCACCGTGACGCCGCTGTGCAGGACGTGACCGTACGGCACGTGGTGGAAGAAGAGCAGCAACTCGTCGGGGCAGGTGGCGAGTGATTCGTAACGGTCGGCCCACAGGGGCGGGTACTGGGCGGTGAAGCCGGTCCCGGTGGCGACGGTCCGGTCCACGCCGACACCGTCGCGGTCGGCGAAGTGGTAGGTGCCCCACGGCGTGTACTCGTAGCCGTCCACGTCGGGGCCGTAATGGTGGCCGGGGCGGACCATGAAGCCGGCACCGAGCGGGGCGGTGTACTGCTCGTAGGTCTGCCATGACTCGTCCATCAGGTCGTGCAGGACGTCACGCAGCTCGGCGGAAGCCCCGGGGAAGGTCAGGTCGATCCACTCGTCGAGGATCGCGATCGGGTCGCGGGTGGGGTTCCAGGCGAGGCGGCCCACGGCGTACAGGTTGGCCTGGGCCAGGGGGTGGCCGGTCCAGAACGGGTCGTCGCCGGCGTTCGAGACGGCGGCCAGCCCGGACACGTTGCCGGCGACCGCCCGCAGCACCTCGCTCCACATCGGCGGCAGGTAGCAGACGTGCCGCTGCTGGCCGGTGTACTCGCCGGTGACCTGCAACTCCACGGCCAGCCGGGTGGACGGCATGCCCAGCAGCACCGGGGAGATCGGCTCGCGCGTCTGGAAGTCCATCGGACCGTGCTTGACCTGGAGGATCACGTTGTCCCGGAACGTGCCGTCCAGCGGCGCGAAGTGGTCGTGGGCGGCCCGCGCGCGATCGGTGGAGCGGTCCCGCCAGTCCTGCCGGTGGTTGTAGACGAAGGCCCGCCAGTGGACCACGCCGCCGTACGGCTCCAGGGCCTCGGCCAGCATGTTCGCCCCGTCGGCGTGGCTGCGGCCGTAGGTGAACGGGCCGGGCTGCCCCTCCGAGTCGGCTTTCACCAGGTAGCCGCCGAGGTCGGGGACCGCCTCGTGGACCCGTGCCGTGGTGCTCTTCCACCAGGCGCGGACGGCCTCGTCGGCGGGGTCGGCGGTGGGCAGGTCGCCGAGGATTACGGGGGCCGCGAAGTTGACCGACAGGTGCACGCGAATCCCGTACACCCGAAAGGCTGAAGCCAGACCCGCGACCTCGGTGAGCCGATCGGTGAGCAGGCGGGTCTCGGTGGTGTGGACGTTGACGTTGTTGATCGCGACGGCGTTGACGCCGGAGGCGGCGAGCAGCCGGGCGTAGTCACGGACCCGGCCGAGATCGCGCGGCCGCCCGTCGTGCCAGAAGAGCGAGCCGCCGGAGTAGCCGCGCTCGACCTGGCCCATCACCGGGTGCACGTCGACGTTGTCCCAGTGGTCGAGCATGCGGCGGGCCAGCGCGGGCACGTGCCGTTCGTCGGTGAGGGCCGGGCCGAAGGCGCGCTCGCCGCGCCGGACCACCTCGAAGAGGCCGTTGAGCAGGCCGGACGGCCCGTCGGCGCTGATCACCGTGGCGTCGCCGCGACGTCCCAGCCGAAAACCCTCGCCGCCCGGGCCGGCGATCGACAGGATCAGCTCCGCGGTCTTTCGATCTTGTACGACGGTGCCGCCGAACCGGGCGCAGGCCTCGGCGATCTCGTGGCGGACCGTGTCGGCGAGCGGCCCGGTGCCCTGGACCAGGACCCGCCGGGAGCCGATCGCGCGGAACGCCTCGGACGGCAACCAGGCCGGGTGGATCATGCACGCCTCCGCAACTCATCGACGACTCACGATATCGGACACCGTGCCATATCATGCCGTCCCTGACGCGTGTGGGGTGAATCCTCCTTTATGCTCCTGATGTCCGTTTACGATCCCCCCCGCCGGAGTCCGTCATGCCTTACCCCACCGCGATCTTCCGTCGAGTCGTCGCCGCCTGTGCGGCCATGGCGATGACCTCGACAGCCTGGGCCGCCCCCGCGGCCGTCGCCGCCCGCGCCGCCGCCCCGGACCCACTCCAGTACGTCGCGCTCGGCGACTCCGTCGCCGCCGGGCACGGGGCCGCCTCCACCGGTGACGCCTGCGGCCGGAGCTCCGCCGCCTACCCGACCCTGCTCGCCCGGCAGGCGCACGGCTCCATCACGCTGCGCTTCCCGGCCTGTACCGGCGCGACCACCATCGATGTCGCCACCCGGCAGGTGGCCACGCTGAGCCGGGAGACGGATCTGGTCACCATCACGGCCGGCGCCAACGACCTGGGCGTCAAGCAGGTCCTGCTGGCCTGCCAGAGCCCGGCCCGGGTGGCCGCCTGCCGTACCGGCTACGCCGCGATCAACCGCAGGCTGTCCTCGGCCCTGCCGCGCGATCTCGCCCGGATGATGCGTGCGGTCACCACCGCCGCGCCGAACGCCCGGATCGTGGTGACCGGCTACCCGCTGCCGTTCGCCCGGACCCGGCGCTGCGCCGGCGTACCGGTCCAGCCGGCCCTGCGGGTCCGCTCGAACCAGGTGATCCACCAGCTCAACGCGGCCATCGCCGAGGCCGCGAGGCAGTCCCGGGTCCGCTACGTCGACGTGGCGCGGCCGTTCACCGGGCACGAGCTGTGCACGGCGCGCCCCTGGCTGATCGGCGCCGAGGGCATCCGCGACAACACGGTCCTGCACCCCACCGCCGCGGGCCAGGCCAAGGGCTACTTCCCCGCCCTGGTCGAGGCCGGTCTCGCGGGCCGTCCCTGACGGCCGTCCGTGCCCGCCGGGTCGTCCTCCCGGCGGGCACGGGCGCGGTCCCTCACGACGCCTGCCGCGCCGGCATGTCGGTCAGCCAGACCTCGGCGAGATCATTCAGGGGTACGCCGAGAGCCCGGCTCAGGCACACCACGGTGCCGAACGCCGGCGCCGGCAGCCGGCCCGCCTCGATCTTGCGCAGCGTCTCCGGGGAGATGCCGGCCGCCAGGGCCACCTCGACGAGGCCACGGCCACCGCGTGCGGCCCGCAGCGCGGCACCGAGGCGCCGGCCGGCGGCGATCTGTTCGGCGGTGAGGGGTTGGCGAACCATGGCAGCAGAATATCCTTCCCGCCACGGCGTGGTATATAAATACCGGTATAGAAATACCGCGCCGGGAAGGGGAAGGCTGTCGTGATCGAGCTCAAGTCCGCCGAGGAGATCGGCCGGATGGCGGTGACCGGCCGGTTCGTCGGCGAACTGCTCGCCGAACTGACCGGGGTCGCCGGCGTCGGCGTCAACCTGATGGACATCGAGCACCACGCCCGCCGCCGCATCAAGGAACGCGGCGCCGACTCCTGCTACTGGGACTACGCCCCCTCGTTCGGCCGCGGACCGTTCCGCAACGTGCTCTGCCTCTCGGTCAACGACGCGGTGCTGCACGGCCTGCCCCACGACTACGTGCTGCGCGACGGTGACCTGCTCAGCATCGACATGGCTGTCGGCATCGACGGGTGGGTCGCCGACTCCGCGGTCTCCGTGATCGTCGGCACGCCCGACCCGGCCGACCTCCGGCTGATCGAGGCCACCCAGGTCGCCCTGGAGGCCGCCATCACGGCCGCGCAGCCCGGCGGGCGCCTCGGTGACATCTCCGCGGTGATCGGCGAGACCGCCCGCTCGTACGGCTACGGCGTCAACGGCGAGTTCGGCGGCCACGGCATCGGACGCACCATGCACGAGGACCCGCACGTCGCCAACAACGGCCGGGCCCGCCGTGGCATCCGCCTCGACCCGGGCCTGACGATCGCCATCGAGCCGTGGTTCTGCCGCACCACCGACAAGATCCGGTACGACGAGGACGGCTGGACGATCCGCTCGGCCGACGGCTCCCGTACCGCCCACTCCGAGCACACGGTCGCCATCACCGAATCCGGCCCGCAGGTCCTCACCCGTCAACCTTGATCCGGTACGCGAGACCCCGCCCACTTCCTTCCCGGACCGTCCGGCCCCACCGGCGTGACCTCACCGCCACCCCGGCCTGTGCGGCGCCCGCCGAGCGGAGATCGGTGGCCGGGGCGCTCACTCGAGTGCCGGCCGGGTGGAGATCGGTGGCCGGGCCACCCCATCGCGCCTCACGGTCGATGACGCGGCCACGCCGCCGGCAACGATTCGGAGCTACCTGGACGGTCTCCTGTGTGGCAGCGCGTCCCGAATGCCGGACAGACCAGGCCGATCGCAACGACGCCGACCGTGGTCGGTCGGATCGGCTTCCTCCGCCCCAGCCAGGATCCGGGCCCTGGCCAGATGCACAACGTCAGCGGCCGCCCTGAACTCCTCCAGCCATGCGTGCCCCGCGGTGCTGACCGCCACCCCGCTCGGCTACTACGACTTCCACTTCTACGGCAGCTCGGAGCCATTCGAAGAAGAACGAAGCGGCGACCAGACACCCACCCGATGATCAGTTCGGCCCGGCAGGCAACGCTCCCATCTTGTGGCACTCGGCGTGCCGCACCCAGCTCAACCCAGTCCCGGTGATCATCATGGACCGGGCGGCACTGGACAGCGTCGCGCGCTACCGCGACTTTCGCCCGGCAATGACCACGCTCGTCCATGGAATGCCCACCGAAGCCGATCGATTCAGAATCGGCGGCCGGGACGCAACCCGACGACCGGGCTGACGAATCTCGGGCAGTCCCGGTCACGCCAGCGTCCTTGGTTACGCAAACGACCCTGGTCATGCCGGCGGTCCTGGTCACGCCGGCGGTCCTGGTCACGCCAGCGGTCCTGGTTACGCCAATGACTCCGATTTGCGGCTTTGATAGTCGGGGACTCGTCGTGATCGGTAGGGCGGCTGCCGGCGGCGTCTCCGGCGGCGTCTCCGGCGGCGTCTCCGGCGGCGTCTCCGGCGGCGCTGCGGGTGTCGCGGTGTCCGGTCTTGCCTGTGGTGTGGGCCGTGTCCGCTGATCCGCTGTGGTGAGCGGTGTGGCCTGCTGCGGTGTCGGAGCGACCGGCCAGGTGCCGGATGGCGCGTGGGCTCCCGGTCGTGTGCGGGCACCTGATCGCGCGGAGGGCGCCGCACGACGCGGAACGTCGGGGGTGACCGACGTGACCGGAGACGTGACCGGTGCTGCGGGTCGGGGACTGGGTGCTGCGGGTCGGGAACCGGGTGCTGCGGGCCGGGGACCGGGTGCCGCGGACCGGAGACCGGGCGCTGCGACGGGAGCCGTGGGGTGGGCAGCGGTTGCCGGGGAGGGGGCCGGATCGTTGCCGAGCCCGGGTGCGGGGGTGTTCTGGTGGAGTCGGCGAAGCTTCTCGGCATGACGCCGTTCAAGGCCCCACTCGCGACAACGCTGGTGTCTCCGGCGGAATCCGTCGCGCGCGGGAGAATGGTTCCGCGCTTTGGTGGGGTCGCGCATCGCCGCAATTTCCGCTTTGCTGAACAACGATGCCTGCCTCATGCATAAATTCTCCCCCACCCGGCCCGCGAAGTGTAAGCATTTGATCTTGGGTTTTCCGGTTTTCCGTTCCTGGGAACGGATGTCGTTCTGCGATTCTGATACGGCGAACCGGCCGGAATTCCAACGGAGAAAGGTGGCGCCATCAAACTCTCACAGCCGCCGGTCGCGCTCGCCGGCGACATGTCGGCGCGGTTCTTCGGCGGGCTCAGTGCCGGCGTTCCAGTGCCCGATCGCTGGAACTCTTCAGCCCGTGCTCGGCGACGAACTCCAGGAAATCTGCTGCGACGGGTTCGTCGTCGACGGCGTCGTGGTAGGTGCACCAGACCTGTTCCTGGCAGCGTCCGTCACGCACGGGGAAGCCCCAGTGGTCGCCGGTGCCGACCGGAGCGACGACGACGAAGGTGCGGTCGGGAAACTCGCGGTCGTTGACGGTACGCAGGTCGCGGGCTTCCTCGGGCGCCGCCATGATCGGGAACAGCTCGACGAAGCCGAACAGACCTCCACCGAACCGCATCAATGAACGTCTTGTACTTGTCCGGCAGAGTCACCGCCATCTCGCGCTCGACACTCGCGATCTCCTCCGCTGTGGCGGTACGGCCCTCGATGAGGGCGAACCCGTACCGAGCGCGCTCCGAGGCCGCGTTCCGGAGCAGCGGTCCGGCCAATGCTTCGAACTCGGCAAGGTCCATCCGCCGATCCTATGGCGCCCGGGTCGCCCAGTTACATGATCTTGGTCCGCCCTGCAACGCTCCCTGACGTGCGGCCGGGTCGGGGTTGTAGAGCCCTGCCCGGCTACCACGGACCGGCGGATCATCATGCGCGGGATGCGTTCGGTGCCGTACGGCACGCTGCGCGAACTCGGGAACGACGAGCGCGAACGGTCCGCCCGGGCGGAGGTCGGCCGGCGCACCGATCTCCGCCCAGGCGGGGAGCCGACCCTAGGCCGCGACCGTCGTGGACGACACGATCTCGTCGATTGCGGTCACGTCGGGCTCGGTGAGGGTGTCGTGCACCAGGTGGACGGTCGCGTCGGTGATCCCGCAGTACTCCGAGATCCCCACCCGCAGTTGCAGGTCGATGGCCTTGTCGAAGCCGTGGGTGGCGTAGTGGGCCGCCGAGCCGGCCGCCAGCCCGACCCAGCGCATCCGCTTGCCGTGCAGGGTGGACGGTTCGTAGGCGAATCCCCGGTTCCACACGCGGTCGACCCATCCCTTGGCGATCGCGGGGAGTCCCCACCACCAGACCGGGAAGACCACCACGATGAGGTCGGCGGCGGTGATGCGGGCCATGTGCGCTCGTACCTCGGCCGAGTACTCCTTGGCGGCGTCGCCCCAGTCGGGCTCGTCGTCCGGGCGCAGGGCCGGGTCGAAGCCCTCCCGGTAGAGGTCCAGGAGGTCGACGGTCCAGCCGCCGGCGGCCAGCCTGTCATGGGCACGGGCCGCGGCGGCCGCGGTCAGCGAGTCCGGGCGCGGGTGGGCGACGACGACGAGCGCATGTGCCCGGCTCACTCGGAACCGCCCTGGCCGAGCGCCGGGTAGTCGGTGTACCCGGTGTGGTCGCCGCCGTAGAACGTCGCCGGGTCGGCGGTGTTGTACGGCCCACCCGACCGGATGCGGACGTCCAGATCCGGGTTGGCCAGCCACAGGGTCGCCAGCGCGACGGCATCCGCCACCCCGGCCTCGACCGCCTCCACCGCCGACTCGGGCGAGGCCGGATACGCCTCCGCCGACGGGTGCGGGTTGAGGACCAGGGCGCCGGGCCACGCGGCGCGCAGTCGCCGGGTCAGCTCCCGGTCGCCGCCCTCGATCAGGTGCACGTAGGCCAGCCCCTGCCCGGTCAGCGCTCCCAGCAATGCCAGGTAGACCGGCGCCGGATCGGCCTCGCGTACGTTGTTGAACGGGTTCCCCGGGGACAGCCGGATGCCGGTGCGCTCGGCGCCGATACGGTCGGCGACCGCGGTCACGACCTCGACGGCGAAGCGGATGCGGTTCTCCACCGTCCCGCCGTACGCGTCGGTGCGCAGATTGGTGTTGTCGGCGAGGAACTGGTGGACCAGATAGCCGTTGGCGCCGTGGATCTCCACACCGTCGAACCCGGCGTCGATGGCGTTGCCGGCCGCGGCGGCGAAGTCGCCGACCGTGGCGTGGATGTCCTCGGTGGTCAGCGCGCGCGGCACCGGGTGGTCGAGCATCCCGTCGAGGCTGAACAGCTGTTCGCCGGAGGCGACCGCGGACGGTGCCACCGGCAGTGTCCCGTCCGGGTAGAGGACCGGGTGGCCGATCCGTCCGGTGTGGGTGAGCTGGGCGACGATGCGCCCACCCTGCTCGTGGACCGCGCCGGTGACGGCACGCCAGCCCTCGACCTGGCCGGCGGTGTGCAGCCCCGGGGTCATGAGGTAGCCCTGCCCGATCGCGCTGGGCTGGATGCTCTCGCTGATGATCAGACCCGCGCCGGCGCGCTGCCGGTAGTACTCCGCGGTGAGCGCCGTGACCACGCCGTCGGCGGACGCGCGGCTCCGTGTCATCGGGGCCATCAGCAGGCGGCTCGGCAGTTGCAGCTTGCCGAGCGTCACCGGCTCGAAGATTTTGGGCATGAGGAGACCTCCAAGAATGCTTGATTGACTCAAGCATCACCCTGGCACAATTGCTTGAGTCAATCAAGTGTTAGGGTTTGGGCATGGCCGTTCCTTCCGGTCCCGTTTCCCCGTCGACCGAGGCCGAGCGCGCGATGTTCGAATTCGTCGACGCTTACGACCGCGCCTACGAGGTCGCCGCCGACCGGCACGGGATGACCGTCGCCCAGGCCTGCGTGCTGGGCCGGATCGCCCGGCCCCGGGGGATGCGGGAGCTGGCCGACGAGTTGGGCTGCGACGCCTCCAACATCACCCAGATCGTCAGCCGACTGGAAGCCCGGGAACTCGTCGAACGGCACGCCGACCCGCACGACCGCCGGTCCCGCCGCCTCACCCGGACCCCCGCGGGCGACGAACTCAACGCCGCCTTCGAGAAGACCTTCGAGTTCGCCCGGGCGGCCACGTCCAACCTCACCCTCGAAGAACAGGCCCAACTGGCCGAACTCCTCCGCAAGGCACTCGGCCGGTCGTCCTGACGCCTGTGAAGGTTCCGGGCAGGATCGGTGAAGGCCCTTCCACCATGATCGAACTTCCCGCAGGCTCGCTTCGACGATCGGAGGAGCGACAGTGCGGCGTGGTCTGGCAATGGCCCTCGGGGTGGCTCTCGCCCTCGGCCTGTGTGTTGCCGCGGCAGGTCTCGCCGCCATCGGCTTCGTCACGCGGCCGGTAGCGGCACCGCCCCCACCGCCGGCGAGCGAGTTCCTCGGCGCCTGGTGCTCGCCGCACGGAGACCGGCTCGTACTGGCCGACGGCCGTTTCACCCTCGATCCCCTGTCGCCGGTGTTCGCGGGCCAGATCGATCATCGCGTCACGACGCCCGGCCCGGACGGACCGCGGCGCTGGGACGATCCGCCACCCGCCGCCGCGGCCGGGAGATGGGACCTGGACGTGGACGACCAGCTCGTCACGGTGGACATCGACGTCGAACAGCTCGACAGCGACGTGGTCAGCAGCGAACAGATGGCACTCGACACCTACGAGGACGACACGGGCTGGACCCTCTACCTGCGCTCCGGCCACCTGGCCTTCGCCAGATGCCAGCAGCGGGGGCCGTAGGCTCCAATGATCATTGACGTCGGGGGGATCGATGGGTGCGAAGACCGCGCTGTTGGCGTTCAGTGAAGGTGATCTGCGGCCGACCTTGAGGGAAGCGGTCCGGTCGGATCCGGCAGAGGCCCTGGACCTCCTGCGCGAGATGCATCCCGGCTACGAGGTGACGCTGCTCGGGGACGGGCCGCTCGGTGACTACTGCTATCCGCCGGAGGACACCTCCTACGCGACCGTCCTGGCCGGTGCCGAACTGTTCTGCGACCAACGGCTGGTCCGTCATCTCCCCTCGGAACTGCCGGACCGGCTGCTCCAGGCCGGTGCGGGCCGGCGGATCATCATGCACGGGATGCATTCGGTCTCCGACTCGCTGAGCTTCGCGGTGTGGGAGGACGGCGAGCTCGTCCGTTCGCTCTGCCTCTCCCCGGACGGCGGCATCGCGGAGAACATCGGCGAACCGTACGAATTCGAGCTGCCGTACTGGGCGGGCGAGCATCCCGTCAAACCGATGTTCTCCGAGGATCCGTACCCGCTTCCGTTCCACCCGCTGGAGCTGGGCGAGCTGGCCCTGCGCGCATTCTTCGGGTTCGTCCTCGAGGGGCGGATCGAACCGGACGACATCGATCCGCTCGATGTCCACCTGCACGCGTTCCGGGTCGCCGACCCGACCGGGCGCGAGCAGGCGGAACGCGCAGCCCGGATGGAGCGGCTCGTACGGATGATGAGACCGCCCCGCCGCTACCGCATGACGCCGGACGGCACGCTGCGCGAACTCGGCGACGACGAGATCTGATGTGGGCGGTGGTCGAAGAACCAGCGTGAAGGCGCGTGGTGAATCCGGGTAGTTCTGGAGCCTCTTTCTCAGTTGTCGCCTGGCGTCGATGTCAAGTCGCCTGTTCGCGTGTTCCCCCGCCTTCGCCGCAAGATTCGGCCGGTCGCCGCCGGTGAGCGCACATGAAACCACCGAGTGGGCGGCCGTCGCGGCGATGCAAGGCGGGTGCCTGGCCGGCAAGCCGCGACCACCCATCCCGGGTGACTGGCGCCAAGGCCGTGAGCGGGCAGTCCCGGTGCCTGGCCAGCACAACCGTAACCACCCACCTGGAGCGAGCGGCCGCACCTGGCGGGTGTATCCAATCGATCTACGCCCGGCGGGGGCGGCACAGGCTGGAGTGGGCAGCGAGAGGGGCCGGGCGGGCGGAACGGCCCTGATCGGAACGGGACGAGGACACGCGTACCGGACAAAGGGTTGGAAGTGGACCTTGAACCACGAAGGATCTTCAGGTGCCGTCCTGGACGGCCTGGTGGATCAGGTAGTAGACCCAGTCGACGCTGATGCTGTGCTTGTGGGCGATCCACTGGATGTCGTAGCCGGCGCCGTACTCGGCCACGATGGTGTCCACGTCCGGGTAGGACGGGGCGGACGGCGTGTAGTACGACGGTGTGTAGTACGGCGACGGCGGCTGGGGGTCGAAGCGGACCTCCCGCTCGACCACCATGTAGACCTGCGCCACGGTGAGGCCGTAGCGCGCGGCGATGTCCTCCACGGCATGGCCCTCACCGAATTCGGCCACAATGCGGTCGTCCCGGCTCTCCGTCACGTCGTCAAGCTATCCGGTCGGGGCAATCGATCGGCGTGGCTATTCCAGGCCCTCGCGGGGGATCGGGTCGCCGACCCGGAAGTCCCGGAACGTGACCTCCAGGCCCTCGCGCTGCGGTGAGCAGCACATGACGCCCACGTCGACCGTCTCCGGCAGGTCCAGGTGGCCGAGCCGGACCAGATGCCAGGTCCCGTCCGGGTCGCCGCGGTGCACGCACACGGCCGAGCCGAAGCGGGTCAGGCGCAGCGCCAGCTCGCCGCCGTACCCGGGCAGGGCCACCACGGAGAGGTCGGAGAAGTCGCGGGTGACGACGGTGCTGAGCTGTACGGCGCCGGAGGTCACCTCGACGCCGGTTTTCAGCCAGGTGGTCCCGCCGGCCCGCAGCATCAGGCCGGCCTGGTCGAACAGCGCCGAGTGCCCGGCGGACACCACCACCTCGGCGGTGAAGTCGCCGGTCACCGGCCGGTGGTAGAAGTGGCCGTCGTCGGTGACGTAGCCGTAGAACGTGCGCCGCCAGAAATCCGTCTTCGGGCCGGTGGTGACCCGGATCGTCCCGTCCCGGTCGGACCACTGTGGGGGCTCGTTGAGCCACGACATCGACATCAGGTGATCATATGGATGATCCGCACTCCGTAGGGTTCGAGGGCCAGTGGATCTCCGGGGAGGAGGGCATCACCGGCGGGGACAGCCGGGAGGTCGACCGGCGAGGATCCGTGGTTGAGGATGAACAGCAGGCGGGAGCCGTCCGGGGTGACGCGGACCGTGGTCTCCACCTCGCCCAGATCCGGGTAGGGGCCGAGCAGCCCGTGCCGCTCCAGCACCTGGCGGATCACCCAGGTGAGTCCGGCGCAATCCAGGCCGGCGCCCACGTACCAGCCGTGGCCTGCGCCGAAGTCGTTGCGGGTGAGCGCGGCCGTGCCGGCGTACCAGTCCTCCTCGTACCGGCCGACCACTTCGGCGCCCTGCGGCAGGACCAGTTCGAACAGCAGCCGGGACTGGAACGTCGCGTCGCCCACCCGCACCCGGTTGACGTAGACGGGTTCGCGGGCGTCCCACTCGTCCACGCGGACCCCGAGCAGCTCGCCCAGCGGGCCGGGCACGTCGGTGAGGAACGCGTTGTCGTTCTCGTCGACCCGCCCGGACAGGAACGTGGTGATCACCGAGCCGCCGCGGAACGCGACCGCCGACAACCGTTCGGCCAGGTCGCCCTTGATCATGTGCAGGGCCGGGGCGACCACCACGTCGTAGCCGTCCAGCGGGGCGGTCACTGCGATCACGTCGAGGTCGGCGCCGAGCGTCCACAACGCCCGGTGGTAGGCGGTGACCACGTCCAGGTAGCGGACCAGCCGGGACGGTCCGTCGGAGATCTCCAGCGCCCACCACGAGTCCCAGTCGAACAGCAGCGCCACCCGGGCCGGGGTCCGCGCGCCGAGGGTGATCCCGCCGAGGGCGGACAGTTCGGCGCCGAGGGCGGCCACCTCCCGGAACACCCGGGTGTCGGCACGGCCGGCGTGGCCGATCACCGCGCCGTGGTACTTCTCGCTGGCGCCGCGCCCGGCCCGCATCTGGAAGAACAGCACCGCGTCGGCGCCGTGCGCGACCGCCTGCCAGCTCCACAGCCGCATCACGCCGGGCCGTTTCAGCGGGTTGACGTCGCGGCAGGCGGTGACGCTCGGGGTCTGTTCCATGAGCCAGAACGGCTGCCCGTCCTTGAGGCCGCGCATCAGGTCGTGGGCGAGCGCCATCCGGGCCGGGGACCTGTCGTCGGGCGGGTAGTTGTCCCAGGAGGCGAAATCCAGGTACGGCGCCCAGCGGTGGTAGTCGATCGGCCGGTACAGGCCCATGAAGTTGGTGGTGACCGGGGTGCGCGGGTCGGATTCGCGGATCGCCGACTTCTCGTCACGGTAGTTGGCGAGCATCGCGTCCGACATGAACCGCAGGTAGTCGAGGGTGATGCCCTGGAAGGCGGTGTGGTCGGGGCCGCGCCAGTGTTCGGTGAGCGCGGACGGCGGCTCGATCTGGTCCCAGTCGGTGAACGTGTGCGACCAGAACGTGGTGTACCAGGCCGCGTTCAGAGAGGAAAGACTGCCGTAGCGGAGACGCAGCCACTCACGGAACCCGGCGGCGCAGAGGTCGCAGTAGCAGGCGCCGCCGTACTCGTTGCCGACATGCCATGCGATGACCGCCGGGTTCCCGGCGTAGCGCTGGGCGAGGCGGCGGGCCATCTCGGTGGACAGGCGCCGGAAGACGGGGGAGCTGGGGCAGGAGTTGTGCCGCTGCCCGTACCGGTGTTTGCGTCCTTCGAAGTCGGTGCGGGTCACCTCGGGATGCTGTTTGGCGAGCCAGGCGGGGTGCGCCCCGGTTCCGGTCGCCAGGCAGATCCGGCGGCCCTCGGCGGCGGCGCGGTCGACGATGCGGTCCAGCACGGTGAAGTCGTAGACGTCCGGTCCGGGCTGGGTGAGACCCCAGGTGAAGACCCCGACCGTGAGCGTGTCGATGTGTGCCTCGTCGAACAGGCGGAAATCCTGTTTCCACACCTCGGGAAGCCACTGCTCCGGGTTGTAGTCGCCGCCGTAACCGATCTTCACCTGGTGAACTCCTTCCGGACGACGGCGATCAGCCGCCGGCTGTTGTGCAGCAGTGCCAGGACCAGCACCGATCCGGCCAGCGCCACGACCGCCTCGGAACTCGCCAGCACGCCGCCGAGAACCACGATCACGAGACAGCAGTTGCCGAGGCTCACGCCCGGCGTCCGGATGACGAGGTACGCGGCCAGGCGCGCCACATCACGGAAACGGAACGCGAACAGTGAGGTGATCACGAGAGCGTTCAGCATCCACACCGTCGCGGCGGCGCCGACCAGCAGCAACGGCGCCACCCACCATCCGGGCAGCCCGGCCGCGCCCAGGTTGGCCAGGTTCACCGCGAGGACCGTGATCCAGCCGAGCCAGAACGCCCAGACCAGCAGCGCGCCCCGGGCGTTGAGCCGGTAGCCGCGCAGGAACGCCGCCGCCGGCCGTAGCTCGGTCAGGTCGCTGCTGCGGTGGTGCAGCGCGTAGAGCGCCGCCGACAGGGCGGGCCCGACCGGCAGCGCGCACAACGCGACCAGCGGCAGGTTGCCGACGTTGCGGTCGAGCAGGAGCGCCACGAGCCCGGGCAGGGTGGTGGCCACGAGCAGCGCCTCGACGACGAGCAGGTTGTGCACGGTCGCGGCGGTCCGGGACAGCGGTCCGGTGCCGAACGCGAGCTCGCTCATGTCGTCACCTCCGCTTCGCTCCGGCGCCGCCATGAGTTCAATACTGAGCCTGATGATTCGCTCGCAAGCTCGCTCATGGCGTCACCTCCGCTTCGCTCCGGCGCCGCCATGAGTTCAATACTGAGCCTGATGATTCGCTCGCAAGCTCGCTCATGGCTCCTCCCCGGACACCAGGCGGGAGTCGTTCCACCAGGGCGGGGTCTCGTCGACCACCGGGGTGAGTTCCAGCAGGGTGACCTCGTGCCGGGCGAGGACGATCTCGATCTCCACGCGGCCGTCGGTGACCTGCACGCTGCGGTGGACGCGGGCGGGTTCCGCGGCCTCCCGCAGCATGTCGACCTGCCGTGGCGAGGGGGAGTGCGGCCGTCCCATCTCCCGCCACGCCGACCACGCGTTGCCCCGCTCGTCGTCGACACTGGACCGCAGCAGGAACAGGGCCGGGCCGGGCGCCGGGACGGACAGCAGCACGTGGTGGGTGGCGGGCGAGTTGGCGGCGTCGGTGTGGTCCACCGGCGCCCAGGCCAGAACGGTGATCCGGCCCGAGTCGTCGGCGGTGATCAGGTGGTCGGGTCCCCGGGAGACGAACTCGGGCGCCAGGCGTGCGAGGAACGCGTACAGATGAAAGATCGGCTTCTTGATCTGGCGGTGTGTCAGCAGGCCGAATCCGCCGTGGAAGAGGGCGGTGGGGACGCCCTCCTCCTCGAACATGTCGCTGAACGTCCAGTAGGCGAACGAGTCGCACAGGTCGCCGCCGCCGGCCAGGACCGGGGCCAGGTAGGCGGCGTGGAACGCGGTGTCGTGTACCGGGTTGTCCGGCCGGTACGACGAGTTGAACTCGGTGATGTGCACCGGCAGACCTCCCAACGGTGTTCCGGCCAGCTGTTTTCGGGGCAGCGCGAACTGGTCGAGCAGTGCGGACGCCGGTGCCAGGCTCTGGTGCACGCCGAACGGGACGTGCCGGGCCGGGCCGGACGTGTAGGCGTGCCGGCTCACGAAGTCGATCGGCACGTCGTGGCGGGAGACGAACGCGGCGAACGTCTCCAGCCACTTGTCGTCGCCGGGGGAGATGGCCGGCCCGCCCACCTGGAGCGAGGCGTCCACGTCCTTGACCGCGTGCGCGGACACCTCGTACAGGTGGTGGTAGGCGTCCGCGTCGGCGTCCTGCCAGAACTGGGGCAGGTTGGGCTCGTTCCACACCTCGATCGGCCACTCGCGTACCTCGTCGATGCCGTAGCGGCTGATGAGATGCCGCAGCGTGGCGCCGATGAGGTCGGCCCACTCGGTGTGCGACGCCGGTGGGGTGACGTTGCCGCCCCACCAGAAGACCGTCTGGTCGCCGGAGGCCAGCCCGGACGGCATGAACCCCAACTCCAGGAAGGGCCGGATGCCCTGCTCGAGATAGGCGTCCACGACCTGGTCCAGATAGGTGAAGGAGTGCCGCACGTGCCGCTGTCCGGCGTAGACGAAAGGCCGGTGGATGCCCATCCCGTCACTGAACAGCCCGTGCCCGCGGATGTGCCGGAACCCGATCTCCCGCTGGACCAGGGCCAGGGAGTCCTGGTGGTCACGGCGCAGCGCGAGTTCCATCCGGCCGGTGCCGACGCATTCGCGCCACGCCGTGGGGAAGCGGCTCATCAGCCGTGTTCCTTCTTGTACCGCTCGTACGCCTTGTTCACGGTGTCCACGTACTGGGTGGAGTTCTTGCCCTCCAGCTCCTTGACGTAGGCGTCCCATTCGCTGAGCGGCCGCTGCCCGAGGACGAACCGCAGGGTCTGCTGGTTGACGTGGTCCTTGAGCGCCGACGCCCACAGGGTGACCTGTTCGCGTTCGACGTCGTTGAGCGGCGCGGGCGGGTCGACCGGGCGGACCTCGCGCTTGTTCATCTCGGCCTGGAACGCCTTCTCCTCCTCGGAGAACTGCGAGTTGAGCATCGCGGTGCTGCCGCCGTACGCGAACACGCCGTTGAAGAACCCGTAGTCGACCTGGAGGTCCTTGGGCGCGTCCGGGTTGAGGCCGCCCCACTTGACGCCCGGGTCGAGCTTGAAGCTGCCGTCGTCGACCTTGCCGGCGTAGGTCTGCCCCTCGACGCCCCACTTGCTGAGCATCAGGCCGGCGTCGGAGTACCAGAGCCAGTCGATGAACTGCATCATGGCCACGAAGTTCTTGCTCTCCAGCGCCTTCTTGCTGATCATGATGCCGTTCTCCAGGCGGCTCTCGCCGGGCAGCGTGGCGCCGGCCGGGCCGGTCGGCAGGATCAGCTTGGACACCGTGGCGCCGGGGATCTTGGCGATGTCCTTGCGGAGCTCGTTCACCAGGGTCTGCGCGTTCACGCTGATCACGAACGACTTGCCGTTGGCGAATTTCTGGCGGGCGATGTCGTCGGTCTGGGTGAAGCTCTCCGGGTCGATGAGTTTCTCGGTGACCAGCGTGTTCAGGTATTGCAGCACCTGCCGGTACTCGTCCATGGCGCCGGAGAACACGAACTTTCCGGCGGCGGCGTCCCAGTGGGCCGGCCGGTATCCCCAGCCGGCGTGCGTGCCGTACGAGGTGGCGAGGATGTTGAGCAGGTTGTTGGCGCCGGGCTGCGGCGGCGTGCTCCACCGGTCGGAGAGCGGATAGACGTCCGGGTGGGCCTTCTTCATCTCGCGGAGCACGGTGGTCAGGTCGTCCCAGGTCTGCGGCTGGGACAGCCCGAGCTTCTCCATGACGTCGGTGCGCACCCCGAGCGAGTAGTCCTGCCAGGTGTTCTCGTGCAGGCCGGGCAGCAGGTAGTACTTGCCGTCCTGCGCCTTGAACCCGTCCAGGTTGGGCTGGAGGTTCCAGCGGGAGACCTTCTCCCGGTAGTGCGGCATGAGGTCGATGTAGTCGCTGACCGGGATGACCGCCCCGCTGGCGATGAACGCCTCCTCGTCCGGGTGGTACGTCTTCGGGATGATCATCGGGGCGTCGCCGGCGCTCACCATGACGCTGCGTTTCTGGTTGTAGTCGCTGCCCGGCACCGCGGTCGACTCCAGCGTCACGTTGGTGCGCTTGGTCAGCTCGGCGAAGAACGGCCAGTCCGCCTTGTACGGGTAGCCCTGGTTGCTGAGCATCATGATCGAGAAGGTGATCGGCTCGGTGGCCTTGAACTGGTCACCCGCCTTGAACCCGTCCATGGCGCCGGCGCGCTTGCCGTCCAGGCCTTCGGTGGACTCCTCGCCGTCACCGCAGCCCGCGACGGTGGTGACGGCGGCGGCTCCGAACGCGGTGAGTAGGTGTCGTCGGGTCAGCTGAACCATGGGAGGACTCCTCGGTTATCCCTTGACGGCGCCGAGCATGACGCCGGAGACGAAGTAGCGCTGGATGAACGGATAGACGAGCATGATCGGCAGCATGGTCAGGACGATGGTGACGGCCTGGATGCTGGCGGCGACCTGGAGCGCGGTCTCGCTGGACGCGGTGATGTCCGTGCCGGAGGTGGCGCCGGCGATGAGGTTGCGCAGGTAGACGGTGACCGGGAACAGTTCCTGCCGGTCCATGTAGAGGAATCCGGCGAACCACGAGTTCCAGAACTGGACGGCGTAGAACAGCAGCATGGTGGCGAGCACCGCCTTGGACAGCGGCAGCACGATCCGCGCCAGGATGCCGTAGGTGCCGAGGCCGTCGACCGCGGCGGCCTCCTCCAGCTCGGTGGGCAGGCTCTCGAAGAACGCCTTCATCACCAGCAGGTTGAACACGTTGATGGCGTTCGGCAGCACGATGGCCCACAGCGTGTTGCGCAGCTCCAGTGAGCTGACCAGCACGTAGTTGGGGATCAGGCCGCCGTTGAAGAACATCGTGAAGACCGCGACGCCGACCAGCAGGGCGCGGCCGCGCAGCCGGTGCTTGGACAGCACGTACGCGTAGCAGGTGGTCAGCACCAGCGAGATGGCGGTGGCCACCACGGTGTAGACGACGGTGTTGCGGTAGTTGATCCAGAACAGCGGGTCGGACATGACGTTCTGGTACGTGGTGAGGTTGAACCCCTTGGGCCAGAGCGTCACCTGCCCGGACCGGATCTCGTGCTCGCCGCTGAACGACCGCGCCACGATGTTGACGAACGGGAACAGCGTCACGACCACGACGCCGGCCAGCACGAACCCGTTGACCGCCTGGAACACCCGGTACCCCCGGGTGGGCCTCACCACAGGCTCGTCCCGACCGTGCGGCGCGAGATGGTGTTGGCGCCGAGCACCAGCGCCAGCCCGATCAGCGACTCGAACAGCCCGATCGCGGCGGCGTAGCTGAAGCTGCCGGAGACGATGCCGACCCGGTACAGGTAGGTGGCCACCACGTCGCCGGTGGAGTACGTGAGCGGGTTGTAGAGCAGCAGGATCTTCTCGAAGCCGACCGCCAGGAACGTGCCGATGTTCAGGATCAGCAGGGTGATCATGGTGGGCCGGATGCCGGGCAGCGTGACGTGCCAGGTCTGCCGCCACCGGTTCGCGCCGTCGATGCTCGCCTGCTCGTACAGGTCGTTGTCGATCGTCGTGAGGGCCGCCAGGTAGAGGATCGTGCCCCAGCCGACGGTCTGCCACACCTCGGAGGAGACGTAGATGGTCCGGAACCAGGCGGGGTCCTGCATGAACGCCACCGGATCCTGGCCGAGCGCCCGCAGCCCCTGGTTGACGACGCCGTCCACGGCCAGGGTCTGGAAGATCAGGCCGGCGATGACCACGATCGACAGGAAGTGCGGCAGGTAGGAAATGGTCTGCACGAAGCCTTTGAGCCAGCGGGTGCGGACCTCGTTGAGCAGCAGCGCCAGCACGATCGGCAGCGGGAAGCAGAACAGCAGGGTCAGCCCGCCGATGATCACCGTGTTCGCGAACACCTGCCAGAACGTCGGGTCGTTCAGGAACATCTCGAAGTAGCGCAGGCCCACCCAGTACTCGCCGAGCAGGTCACCGCCGGGTTCGTAGCGCCGGAACGCGATGACGTTCCCGATCATCGGCAGATAACGGAAGATCAGAAAGAACAGCAGCGGGAGTACGGCCAGCGAGTACAACTGCCAGTCCCGGCGCAGCGCCTGCCCCCAGGTGCGACGGCGGGGCCGCAGCCCGGTGGTGGGCGGTTCGGCCACCCGTTGCGGGGTGCGGGTCATTGTCATGGCCGCACCCCTTCCACGGCACAGTCCGGCTGGAGGCGACGGTCGTGGCGGGCACGTCGCTCCTCACCGGTGATTCGCAGCCGGACGGTGGCCGCGATGTCCGTGCTGGAGCGGCCGAACCGCAGCTCCACCTCACCCGGCTCGACGATCCGGTGACCGTCGAGACCGGCGAACGACGTCAGATCGGCCGGCACGGTGAAGGTGACCCGCGCCGCCTCCCCGGGTTCCAGGGCGACCCGGGTGAAACCGATCAGCCGGACCACCGGGCGGGTGGTCTGCGCGACCGGATCGTGCAGGTAGAGCTGCACCACCTCGGTTCCGGCCCGGTCGCCGGTGTTGCGGACCGTGACACTGACCGCGGCGTCGCCGTCGACCGGCCACTCCACCGGCTCGCCCGGCTCGTCACCGATCCAGTCGAACGTCGTGTAGCTCAGGCCGTGACCGAAACCGAACGCGGGTGTCGGATCCACCGACGACACCTCGGTGCGCCGGCCCAGCGGCGGGTTCAGATAGGTGGCGGGCAGGCCACCGGCGTCCCGGGGCACGCTCACCGGCAGCCGCCCGGACGGGTTCACGGCGCCGGTCAGGATCTCGGCCAGCGCCTGCCCGCCGCACTGGCCCGGGAAGAAGCCCTGCACGATCCCGGCGACCCCATCAAAATCGACATCGATCGGGTACGGGCGACCGGCGAGCAGAAGCAGGACGACCGGGGTGCCGGTCGCCTGCACGGCCCGGACCAGCTCCGCCTGCACCCCGGGCAGCCGCAGCCCGGTGGTGTCGCAGCCCTCGCCCGAGGTGCCCCGCCCGAACAGCCCGGCCCGGTCGCCGACCGCCACCACGCACACGTCGCTCGCGGCGGCGGCCGTCACGGCGGCGGTGAACCCGGAGGTGTCCGTGCCGGTGATCGCGCAGCCCTGGGCGTACGCCAACTCGCCGACGACGGCCGTGAGCGACGCGCGCAGGGTGGGGATCGCGACGCCCGTGTCGTGGTCGGGATGGTGCTGGCCGACGTGGACCGGGAACGAGTAGCAGCCGAGCATGGCGAGCGGGTCGTCGGCGACCGGGCCGACCAGCGCGACCCGCTGCCCGGGGCGTAGTGGCAGGATCCCGCCGGTGTTGCGGAGCAGGACCACCGACTCGCGGGCCAGGCGCAGGGCCAGGTCGCGGTTGCCCGGGTCGTCGAAGGTGAGGTCGCCGGCGCCGTCGGGCAGCGGTTTCCAGTCGTCGTCGAGCAGCCCGAGTTCGGCCTTCTGGGTCAGCACCCGCAGCAGCGCCCGGTCGATCAGCGCCTCGGCGATCCGCCCGTCGCGAACCGCTTCGACGAGCGGCGCGCCGAACGTGTCGACGGTCGGCAGTTCGACGTCGATCCCGGCGCTCAGCGCGATCCCGGCCGCGTCCACGCCGTCCCCGGCCACCCCGTGCAGCCGCTCCAGGAAGCGGATCGCGAAGTAGTCGGCCACCACCGTCCCGGCGAAACCCCAGTCGTCGCGCAGCAGCCGGGTGAACAGCCATGCGCTGGCGGCCGCCGGGACGCCGTCGATCTCGGCGTACGAGTTCATCACCGACCTGGCCCCACCCAGGCGCAACGCCATCTCGAACGGCGGCAGCACCACGTCGGCCAGCTCGCGGGCGCCCATCGACACGGGCGCGTGGTTGCGGCCGCCGCGCGACGACGAATACCCGGCGAAGTGCTTGAGGGTCGCCACCACGCCGGCGCCCTCGAGGCCCCGCACGTACGCCGCCCCGATCGTCCCGACCAGGTAGGGATCCTCGCCGATGGTCTCCTCGGTGCGGCCCCACCGGTAGTCGCGGGTCACGTCGAGCACCGGGGCGAGGCCCTGGTGGATGCCGGCGGCCCGCATGCTCCGGCCGATCCGCCCGGTCATCTCCTCGACCAGGTCCGGATCGAACGCCGCACCCCAGCTCAGCGGCGCCGGGTAGACCGTGGCCTTCCAGGCGGCCAGCCCGGTGAGGCACTCCTCGTGCACCTGCGCCGGGATGCCGAACCGGTTGGCCGCCTGGATCCGCTCCTGCGACGCGGCCAGCGCCCGGGCCCCGGCCGCCGGCTCCACCGGAACCGTGCCGAACGGCCGGGTCAGCTGGCCGAGACCACTGCCGATCAGCGCGTCCAGCGGTGGTGTCGTGCCGGTCATGTCGGCCTGGTGCGGGGCCACCCCGGCGCCGTCGGCGTCGGCGCCCACCCACACCCCGGCGAGCTGCGCGATCTTCTCCTCCAACGTCATGAGGGGCACGAGATTCTCGGCCCGCTCGATGGGGGAGAGGCGCGGATCGTGCCAGCGTGCGTCCAGTCCGGAAGTGATGCTCATGCCACCCCAGTCGGTAGATTCTCCGAAAGTTTCATCGAAGTTACGGCATGTATGGCGGCGAACGTAAGCCCCACTTTTCGGTCGTGTCAAGGGCCTTGACCTGGCAAGCATGATGACGCTCAATGTGGACTACATCGATGCGTTGCGAGTATCGTGCTCGTCGATGACGACAGTTGATCTCGAAAAATCCGAGACGGGGGCGTGATGTTTCGATGACCGAGCCGGAGTCCGGGCCCGCCACCATCGCCGTCATCGCCGACGAGGTCGGCGTCTCCGCGGCGACCGTGTCCAAGGTGCTCAACGGCCGCGCCGACGTGGCCGCCCGGACCCGGGCCCGGGTCGAGGAGAGCCTGGAACGGCACGGTTACCGGCGGCGCAACCGCCGGCTCCCGGCCGTCACCGGGCACATCGACCTGGTCTTCCACGAGTTCGATTCGGCGTGGGCGATGGAGGTGATCCAGGGCGTCGAGGCGGTCACCGCCCCGGCCCGGGTCGAGCTGGTGGTCTCCCAGCTCGGCGGCAGGCACCGGCCGCCCCCGCACTGGGCCGACGACGTGCTCGGCCGCAGCCCGCTCGGCGTGCTGCTGGTGCTGTGCAGCCTCACCGACACCCAGCGCCGCCAGCTGGACCGGCAGCGGATCCCGTTCGTCGTGCTGGACACCGACAGCGCCACCGCCGCCAGCGTGCCCACGGTCGGCTCCAACAACTTCAACGGCGGCCTGCTCGCCACCCGGCACCTGGTGGAGCTCGGCCACCGGCGGATCGCCGTCATCTCCGGGCCCCAGGACGTGCTGTGCAGCCGGGCCCGGGTGGCCGGCTACCGGTCGGCGCTCGACGAGACCGGCCTGCCGGCCGACCCGGAGCTGGTGCGCTACGGCCTGTTCACCGGCCACACCGGCTACCAGCACGGTCTCGAACTGCTGGACCGCCCGGACCCACCGACCGCCATCTTCGCCGGCTCCGACATGCAGGCGATGGGCGTCATCCGGGCCGCCCGCAAGCTCGGGCTCCAGGTCCCGGCCGACCTGTCCGTGGTCGGCTACGACAACGTGCCGATGGCCGCGTGGGCGGCCACCGCGCTGACCACCGTCGACCAGCACGTGCAGACGATGGCCGGCACCGCCGCCCGGATGCTGCTCGACCTGGCCCAGGGCGCGCCCGTCCCGATGACCCGGATCGACCTGGTCACCGAGCTGGTGGTCCGGGAGAGCACCGCGGCGCCCCGGAGCTCATGATGTCCTCCATCGCCGAACCCGACGGCTTCGACGCCTTCTGGAAGGCCACCCTGGACACCGCCCGCGGCCCGGTCCTGCTCGAGGTGACGCCCGGCCCGGACGACCTGCCGCTGTTCGAATGTTTCGACGTGACTTTCGGTGGGTTCGGTGGTGACCCGATCCGGGCCTGGTACACGCGGCCGTCATCACATGGCGCGGACCTGCCGGCCGTCGTCGAGTTCGCCGGGTACGGCCGTGGCCGTGGCCTGCCGTTCGAACGGCTCACCTGGCCCGCCGCCGGCTACGCCCACCTGCTCATGGACGTGCGCGGGCAGGGCGACCAGTACGGCTGCGGCGGCGACACCCCCGACCCGCGCCCGTACTCCTCCGGCGGTCCCGGCCCGGTCACCCGCGGCATCCTCGACCCGTACGACTACTACTACCGCCGCCTCATCACCGACGCGGTCCGGGCCGTCGACGCCGTCCGCGCCCTGCCCGGCGTGGACCCGGCCCGCGTCGCGGTGGCCGGCAACAGCCAGGGCGGAGGGCTGGCGATCGCCGTCGCCGGCCTCGTCCCCGACCTGACCGCGGTGCTCGCCTCGGCCCCGTTCCTCTGCGACATCCGCCACGCCGTCGACCTCACCGGCGCCGAGCCGTACGGCGCGATCGCCACCTACCTGTCCGTGCACCGCGACGCCGCCGACACGGTGTGGCACACCCTGTCGCACTTCGACGGCGTCCACTTCGCGCACCGGGCCACCGCACCCGGCCACTTCGGCATCGGCCTGCGTGACACGGTCTGCCCGCCGGACACCGGTTTCGCGGCCGTCGACCGGTGGCAGCCGCCCCACGAGACGCGGGTGTACCCGTTCAACGGCCACGAGGGCGGCGAGGCGTACCACGTACGCGATCAGCTCCGCTGGCTCCGTGACCTGGTCACCCGATAGAAGGACGCCGCTCCCCATCCACCCCCGGGCCCCGCAAGACTGGCGGAGGCCCGAGCCGGTGGAGGAGATGGGATGAGACCTGCGGTCGTCGAATACGTCGCCGCGCGCACCCTGGAGGAGGTGCTGGCCGCGCTGGCCGACGGGGAGACCGCGGTCCTCGCCGGTGGCCAGAGCCTCATCCTGGAGCTGACCGCGCAGGATGCGGCGCCCCGCCGGGTGGTCGACATCAACGAGGTGGCCGGGCTGGACATGCTCACCGAGTCCGGCGGGTTCGTCCGGGTCGGGCCGCTGATCAGGCACCGTGAGTTCGAGTCGGACACGATCGGCGGGGCGATCGGCGACCTGATGCGCACCGTGGTGCGGCACCTCGGGCACCCGCCGATACGCGCCCGCGGCACGATGCTGGGGAGTCTGGCGAACGCGAATCCGGCGGCCGAGTGGCCCGCCCTGGCGGTGGCGGTCGGCGCGCAACTGGACCTGATCGGGCCGCGGGGCTGCCGGACCGTGGCGGCCGGCGAGTTCTTCACCGGGCCGTTCACGACCGTACGCCGTCCGGATGAACTGCTGCTGGAGGCCCGCCTGCCGGTGCTGGCGACGGGCACCGGCACCGGCTACGCGGAGGACCGCCGGGGGACCGTCTATCCGCAGGCGGCCGCCATGGCCGCGGTCACGGTGACCGGCGGCGTGGTCGGCGCGGCGTCGATCGGCCTGGTCAACGCCGGCCCGTGCCCGGTACGCGGGCGGGCCGCGGAACAGGCGCTGACCGGGACGGAGTTCTCGGACGCGGCCATCTCGGCCGCCGCGGAGGCGGCCGCCGAGGTCGACGCCACCACCGACCGGCGGGCCTTCCAGACGTTGACCCGCCGGGCGCTGACCCGGGCCCGGGACCGTCTTCAGGGTGCTTCGAGCATCGGGGCCAGGTAGCGGCGGGCCAGGTCGCGCAGCTGTTCGGTGTCGTCGAGGTCGACGACCCGGCTGGGGATGGCCAGGAACGAGGCGGACAGGCGGGTCCACATCTCGGCCACCAGGTTCACGTCGACCCGCTCGGAGATGTAACCGGCCTCCTGCTCGCGGCGTAGCTGCCCGGCGACGAACTTCTGGACCGTGGACAGGGTCTCGCCGCCGTCGCTGATCATCGACGGGACCAGCAGGTCGGGTTCGGCGGACATCAGGCCGCCGATCAGCGGATTGCTCCGGAACGCCTGCAACGAGCTGACGAAACCCACCACCACCCGGTCGGCGGCGGTCCGGGCCTCGGCGATGTCCAGCAGGAACTGGTCGAAGTAGCGCCGGAACTCGCGCCGGACCACATGCTCCACCAGCAGATCCTTGGTGGCGAAGCGGCGGTACGCGGTGATCCGGGAGACGCCGGCGCGGCGGGCGACGTCCTCCATGGTGGAGCGGCGGATGCCCATCCGGCAGAACTGGTCGTAGGCCGCGTCGAGCAGCCGGGCGGTGACCTCGTCGCCGGGGTCGGCCGGCTCGAAGGCGTCGGCCAGGGCGCGTCCCAGCATCGACATGGTCATCCTCCCCCGAAATGTATTTACACGATGCGTATCAGCGTATCAACGTCTCGCACATATCGATGAACGCAAAAATTCAAGCTTGTGAACGCGGAAGCCCTGTGCTCTCATGGCTGATACACCGAAGCAGTTCGTGTTTCACCGTATCAAGGCTGGAGTGAGGCATGGAACCACTCAGCAGGCGCAACATGTTGAGAGCCGGCGGCGCACTGGGCGCCCCAGGGCCCCGGCAAAGTCGTGACGGTGTCCGACTTGGGGGATCTGGAGTAGAAGCGCCGCTGTTGGGTGTAGCAAGACGGGCATGACCGGTTCGAAAGATCATCAAGGTTCCTACGCCACGATGATCTATCCGAAGTGAGTCATGCCCGCACTGCCATCATCGCTGATCTCCTCTTTGTCCTGCGCACCGGCTCTGACCGTGCCCGAAACCGCTGGCGGCCTGGTGGCAGTGCTCGATTGCCTGCCTGATCCGCGGGCACGTCGTGGGGTCCGGCACCGGTTGACGGCGGTAGTGATCGCAGCAGTCTGTGCCGTGATCGCCGGCTGCCGTTCCTATACGGCGATCGCCGAATGGGTCGCCGACGTTCCGGCCTCGACAGCTCTCGCCCTGGGTATCGCCCCTGACCGGCGCCCCTCTGAAGCGATGATCCGCCGATTGCTGCAGGCCCTCGATGCGCAGCTGCTGACCACGGCGATCGCTGTCTGGCTCGTAGGCCGGGCCGAGACCTCGACAAGCCGGCAGGCCATCGCGGTCGACGGCAAGACACTGCGCGGATCCCGCACCGGCGACAGCACCGCCCGGCACCTGCTGGCCGCCTGCGATCAGAACGCCGGCATGGTCCTGGCCAGCACCGATATCGACAGCAAGACCAATGAGATCACCCGATTCGCGCCTCTGCTGGACCAGATCGGCGACCTACGAGACGCCGTGATCACCGCCGACGCGATGCACTGCCAGCGCGAACACGTCGACTACCTCGCCGAACGGGGCGCCCATTGGATCCTGACCGTCAAAGGCAACCAACCGCACCTGCACAAACAGCTCTCCCGTCTGCCCTGGCGGCAAGTCCCGCAAGCTGCCCGCCAGGATGACCGCGGCCACGGCCGCCGGGAGATCCGCACCCTGAGGATCGTGACCGTCGCCGCAGGCATCGACTTCCCGCATGCCGTCCAAGCCCTGCAGATCCGCCGTCGTAGACGCCGCCTCGACCAGCCACGGCGCTTCACCACCCAAACCGTCTACGCCATCACCGACCTACACGTCCACCAGGCAAAACCTGCCCAACTGGCAGCCTGGATCCGCGGGCACTGGACCATCGAAAACAAGATCCACTGGGTTCGCGACGTCACCTACGCAGAAGACCGCAGCCAAATCCGTACCGGCACCGGACCACACGTCATGGCCGCCCTCCGCGACGCTGCCATCAGCGCATTACGGGCAGCCGGAACCACCAACATCGCCGCCGCCACCCGCCATCACGCCCGCGACAGCAACCGCCCGTTGACACTCCTCGGCCTCATTTAGGACTTTGCCGGGGCCCTGCTGGGCGCCCTCGGGGCGATGAGCATCGCCGCGCCGGCACAGGCACAGACACTGTGGACCTGGTCCCCCACCGGATCCGTGGCCGGCGCGGGCGCCGGGGCCGACCCGCGATGGGTGTGGGACGAAGAGGCCGACCCGCTGGTCGCATCCCTCATCGAGCGCGGCGACGTACCCCAGGTCAACGCCCTCCTGCGGACCTGGAAGAAGAACGGCCAGCCGCTGCCCGACGGGCTCCCGGCCGACCTGCGCGACTTCATGGAACGCGCCCGGCAGCTGCCGTCCTGGGCCGACCCGGCCAAACTCGACCTCGCCGTGAAATTCAACGAGAAACGCGGCCTCTACCTCGGCGTCCTCTACGGCCTCGCCAGCGGGATGATGAGCACCGTCATCCCCAAGGAAGCCCTGGCCGTCTACTACTCCCAGGGCGGCGCGGACATGAAGGACCGCATCTCCAAAACCGCCAAACTCGGGTACGACATCGGCGCCGTCAACGCCTACAAACCCGACGGCGAAATGATCGTGACCGCCGTCAAGACCCGGCTCGTCCACGCCGCCGTCCGCCACCTGCTGCCGCAGTCGCCGTACTGGACACCGGTCGCCGAGGAGGACATCCCGATCAGCCAGGCCGACATCATGGTCACCTGGCACAGCCTGCCCACCACGGTCATGCGGAAGCTGACCGACTGGAAGGTGCCGATCCCGGCCGCCGAGTCCGCGGCGTTCCTGCACTCGTGGCAGGTCGGCGCGCACATGCTCGGCGTCGAGGACGAGTACATCCCCAACTCCTGGGCCGAGGCGAACTCGCAGGCCGAACAGGTCCTCGACCCGATCCTGCGGCCCACCCCGGAGGGCATCAAGCTCGCCGACATCCTGCTGAACCTCGGCGCCCCGATCGACGCCGGCATCCTCAGCGCCCCGATCCTCGGCGCGTTCACCCGGTTCATGCTCGGCGACGAGATCGCCAACTGGCTGAAGATCCCCCGCGAACTGATCTGGGACCCGCTGCTCAAGACCGCGTGGGGACCCTTCATCGCCGTACGCGAAGGATTGTTGCCCTTCCCGTTGGCCCCGAAGGCCTACTGGCTGTTCGACGAGTTCCTGCGCAAGGCCGCACTGCTGTTCCTGTCCGAGGCCAAGCCGATCAGCATCGAGATCCCGCTCACCAACCGCCCGGCGACGTCTCATGGCTGACCTGAGCAGACGCGACATGCTGAGGGCCGGCGCGGCAGCCGCGGCGATCTTCGCGGTTCCCTCGAGAGCGCAGGCAGCGGCGGCGTTGCCGTGGAGCAGCCAGTGGGACGCCGAAGCCGACCCGGTCTCGGCCGAGCTGCTCGACAGCGGCGCGGTTCCCGAGGTCAACCGGCTGTTGTGGAACTGGACCCGCAACGACCAGCCGCTGCCCGACGGACTGCCCGGATACCTGGTCGAGTTCATCGAGAAGGCGCGGCAGCTGCCGTCCTGGGCGGACCGCGCCAAACTCGAGACGGCGGCCACCTTCAACAAGTCCCGCGGTCTCTATCTCAACCTGCTCAACGGTGTCGGCGGCGGCATGCTGAGCACGGCCATCCCCAAAGAGGCGTGGTCGGTCTACTACTCCAAAGGCGGCGCCGACATGGAGGACCGGGTCGCCAAGACCAGCCTCCTCGGCTTCTCGGTCGGCTCGCTCAACGCGTACCGGCCGGACGGCGACTGCATCGTCCAGGCGGTCAAGACGCGACTGGTCCACGCAGCGGTGCGGCACCTGCTGCAACAGTCGCCGCACTGGAAGTGGAGCGTCCCGATCAGCCAGGAGGACATCCTGGTCACCTGGCACACGCTCCCCACGTACGCGATGCGCAAGCTGCGGGAATGGCAGGTCCCGATCAGCGCCGCCGACTCCCAGGCCTACCTGCACGTCTGGCAGGTCACCGCGCACATGCTCGGGGTGCGCGACGAATACATCCCGGCCACCTGGGCGGCCGCCAACGCCCAGTCCGACCAGGTGCTCCCGCCCAACATGGGACCCACCCGGGAGGGCGTCGAGCTCACCGACATCCTGCTCAGCCAGCTCGCCGAGCAGACCAGCCCGGCCAGCATCAGCCGGCCGCTGGTCAACGCCCTGGCCCGGTACCTGGTCGGCGACCAGGTGTCCGACTGGGACCAGATCGAACGCGAGCCGATCTGGGGGCCGCTGGTCGCGAACGCGTGGCCGCTGCTGGTCAAGTTCCGGGAGAAGCTCATCCCGCTGCCCCTGGTGCCCGAGGTCGCCTGGGTGCTGGACGAGGCCGCCCGGCAGTACATCCTGCTGTTCCTGACCAAGGCCCAGCAGACCAAGATCGAGATTCCGACGATCAACCGGCCCGAAGGATGACGACATCCCGGCGACGGTTCCTGGGATATGTGCTGGCGGCCCCCGTCCTGGTGGCCGCCGCCTCCCCGGCTTCACTCGGGGAGGCGGCGGCAGCTTCACTCGGGGAGGCGCAGGCCGCTGAACTGCTCGACCTCAACGACATCATGACGGCCGCCGCCCTGCCCACCTCCGGGCTGATCGCGGTGGAGATCAACGCCGACGGTACGGTGTCGTTCGCCCTGCCCAGAGCCGAGGTGGGGCAGGGCATCACCACCTCCACGGCCATGCTCATCGCGGAGGAACTGGCCGTACCCCTGCACCGGGTGAAGATCACCCTGGCCGACGCCCGCCCGGAACTGCTGTTCAACCAGATGACCGGCGGCTCGAACACGACGATCGCCACGTACACCCCGATCCGGGTGGCCGCGGCGGTCGCCCGTCAGCGCCTGCTCGCCGCCGCGGCCGACGAGTTCGGCTCCAGCGACCTGCGGCTCGCCGACGGCGTCATCAGCACCCGCGACGGGCGCCGGATCGGCATCGGTGAACTGGCCACCAAGGCGGCCAGCCCGCGCACCCTCGCCGTACCGGTGGAACTCACCGCGAAGGACGACTTCACCGTCATCGGCCGCCCGCACGGCCGCATCGACGCCCGCGACGCCGTCACCGGCCGCAAGAAGTTCGCCATGGACGTGACCGTGCCCGGCGCCAAACCCGCCATGGTGTGCCGGCCACCGACCATCAACGGCAAACCCGGCACGGTCGCCAACCTCGACGAGGTACGCGCCATGCCGGGCGTCACCGACGTGGTCACCATCTCCACCGGCGTCGCCGTCCGCGCCGACACGTTCGGCCAGTGCATCGACGCGGTCCGCGCACTGCGCGTCACCTGGAAGCCGGGCACCGTCGAGGGACAGTCCGACACCACCGTCGCACGCGAGCTGGCATCGGCCGAACTACCCCTCGGCCCGCGACCGATCACCCCGTACGTGGAAGGCCGGTTCACCTTCCACTTCCGCAGCAACAGCGCCCTGGAACCCAACTGCGCGATCGCCGACGTCCGCGGCGGCCGCGCCGAGATCTGGTCGGCCCTCAAATCCCCGATCGTCGCCAAACAGAGCATCGCGGCCCGCCTCGGGCTGCCGGTCAGCGCCGTCACCGTGCACGTCACCGAGGGCGGCGGCTCGTTCGGCCGCAAACTGTTCTTCGACGCCGCCCTGGAAGCCGCCGAGCTGTCCCAGAAACTCGGCAAGGCCGTCAAACTCATGTGGCACCGCGCCGACGACTCCCGGCAGGGCCGCACCCACCCGATGGCCACCTCCCGGGTCCGCATCGCCTACGCCGGAAACCTGGTTCTCGGCTTCGAACAGCGGCACACCAGCGTCACCACCGACCTCGGCCACGGCCTCGGAGAGCTGTTCACCGCCATGGCCGCCAAACTGCCGATCGGCGACAAGGCGTTCGCCCAGACGTTCTTCCAGTTCAGCCACACCTCGCCGTACGACTTCGGACTGCACAGCCGGCTGCTCAGCGAGACCGGCAAAGGCTTCAACACCGGCAGCATGCGCAACGTCTACTCACCCGACACCACCTGCGCCCGCGAACTCGTCGTCGACCAGGTCGCCGCCCGGATGGGCCGCGACCCGTACCGGTTCCGGCACGACCTGCTGCGCGGCGACCGCTCCCGGGCCGTCCTGCGGGCGGTGGCGGAAACCGGGGGATGGGGGCGGACCCTGCCGGCCGGAGTGGCCCAGGGCATCGCCTTCCACTCCGAGTACAAGGGCGTCAGCGCCTGCCTCGTCGAGATCGACTGCCGGCCCGAGACGGTGAACCGGCCGATCCGCGACGGCGTGGCCGGACCCCGGGTGACCCGGGCCGTTTTCGCCGTCGACGTGGGTCTCGCCGTGAATCCACTCGGCCTGGAGGCACAGATGATGGGTTGTGTGATGGACGGCATCGCGCTGGCTCTCACCTCCAGCCTGCACCTGCGCGACGGCTACTTCCTCGAGGCCAGCTGGGACAACTACTTCTACACCCGGCAGTGGAACACCCCGCCCGACCTGCGGATCATCATCATGCCCAGCGACTCCGACCAGCCCGGCGGCGCCGGCGAACTGGGCGTGTCGGCGGCCATGGCGGCGGTCGCCTGCGCCTACGGACGGGCCACCGGCACCATGCCGACCACCTTCCCGATCAACCACGGCACCCTGTCGTTCGTGCCGAAACCGACCGTCCCACCGATTCCCGCCTCCCCGGTCGACGGACTCGACCACGTCCGATGAAACAGGGGGTATGAGTGCCTGAGCACACCTTCCGGGTCAACGGTGCGCAGGTCACCGTCGATGTCGACAGCGACGTGCGCCTGCTGTGGGTGCTGCGCGACATCCTCGGCGTCACCGGCCCGAAGTACGGCTGCGGCATCAACGTCTGCAAGGCCTGCACCAGCCACCTCAACGGGCGCGCGTTCAACCCGTGCGCCGTACCGGTCCGCGACCTGGGCCCCGGCGACGAGGTGACCACCATCGAAGGCCTGGCCGCCACCGCCGGAGCCGACCTGCACCCGATGCAGCAGGCCTGGCTCGACCACGACGTGGTGCAGTGCGGCTACTGCCAGCCCGGCCAGATCATGGCGGCCGTCGACCTGGTGCGCCGGGTCGCCGCCGAAGGCCGGGAGATCACCGACGCCGACCTGGACGGCATCCGCAACATCTGCCGGTGCGGCACCTACGCGCGCATCCGGGAGGCGATCAGGGCGGCCGCCGCCTCCGGCGGTTAGGATCGCGCGGACCGAAAGGTGACAGATGACGAACACGATCACGCCGCTGCGCTGGTACGCCGTACTCGCCGTGGTGTTCTTCGGGATCCTCCCGGCAACAATGGTGACCACGCTGGTGGCCCGGGGCACCACACCCGGCGAGGGCTGGCTGCTGGTCATCGGCGGGATCCCGCTGGTGATCTGCGCCGTCATCCTGCTCTTCCGCGCCTGGGGCACCACCGACGACCCGGAACTCGCCGACCGCCTCTACCGGCGGTGCATGGCGTTCGTCGCCGGCGCCGACGTGCTCATGCTCGGCGGCAACGCGCTCCTCAGAATGACTTCTTAGGGGTACGGACGCCGCAGTCGCCAACCGCAACCACGGCCGTTCCCGCAGCTCAGCCCGGCTTACTGCCGGGTCCGGCCAGTGCCGCACCCACCGGGCTGAGCTGCCGGGTCACCGACAAAAACGGCACCTGGTTGTCAAGGGCCAATATCCTCCGAGTGGCCGCCGGAAACATCCAGCGGCTACCGTGCGGCGTTCGAACGACGGAAGGCCGGGGGACCGATGCGGATCTTGCTGGTGGAGGACGACCGCCGGGTGGGCGCGGTGATGACCACGATGCTGCAACGGCGCGGCTACGCGGTGGAACACGCCGCCACCGCCACCGCGGCGCTCGAGGCCGCCCCGTGTGACCTCGTGCTCCTGGACCTCAACCTGCCCGACGGCGACGGCATCGACGTGTGCCGGGTGCTGCGCGCCCGCAACGAGAACCTCGGCATCATCGCCGTCACCGCCCGCGGTGAGGAACGCGACCGGGTGACCGGCCTGCGAGTCGGCGCCGACGACTACGTGGTCAAGCCGTTCTCGATGGCCGAACTACAGGCCCGCATCGAGGCCCTGCTGCGGCGAACCATGCGGTCGGCCCCCGCGCCGGCCCAGGTGGTCGAGGTCGGCCCGCTGTGTATCGACCCAGGCGCCCGCAGCGTCACCGTTGACGGCGAGCCGGTCAACCTCACCCGCAAGGAATTCGACATCCTGGCGTCTCTGGCCCGCCAGCCCGGGGTGGCCCTCACCCGCGAGCGCATCATGCTCGACGTCTGGCAGACCACCTGGTCCGGCAAACACACCCTGGAGGTCCACGTCGCCTCCCTGCGCAACAAACTGGGCGACCCCGACCTGGTCCAGACCGTCCGAGGAGTCGGCTACCGCCTCCGCTCCACCTGATGAGCCACCGCCCGGGAACCCCCGGATCGACGTCGGGTGGTGGGTTACCCGCCATCAGGTCTGGATTCGACCCCTCGCAGCAGTTCCTGGATCTGCTCCGCGAGACGTCGATTCACGACCTTGCGTGCCGCGGCGAGACTCTTCTCCAGCACCTGCCGCGCGGCGTCCGGCTCTCCGGAGGCGATCAGGAGTTGACCAAGGATGCCACCAGTGACAGCGAGACCATCGGGTCGGTCCAGGTGATCGAAGATCTGGAATGCTGCTACCAGGTTGGACGCTGCGGCTGAAAAGTCGTTCTGGTCCAGCTGGATCTCCGCGATACGCCACCTGATGTTCGCGATGCCGTCCAGGTCGCCGAGTTGCTCAAGCGCGGGCAGCGCCTTCTCCTGATTGATACGTTGAGCTTCTTCGTAATTGCCGTTCTCGTGATGGATGGATGCGATATTGCTCCAGGCGACCGCAATGGAGCGTGTGTCGCCGAGCTGCTCGAAAGCCGGCAGCGCCTTCTCCTGATTGATTCGCTGGGCTTCGCCGTAGTCGCCGTTTTGGTAGTGGATTGACGCGATATTTCCCCAGGTGATCGCAAGGGAGCGTGTGTCGCCAACCTTCTCGAAAGCTGGCAGCGCCTTCTCCTGATGGATTCGGAGGGCCGCATCGATATCGCCCTGCCGATGTAGGATAACGGCGATCTTGCCCCAGGCGATGGCGATTTCGCGCGTATCGCCGAGGCGTTCGTAGACCGGTAGTTGCTTCTCGCGATAGATTCTGAGAGCTTCGTCGTATTCGCTGCGCCGGTGCATGATGTCGGCGATTTTTCCCCAGACGATGGCGATTTCGCGCGTATCGCCGAGGCGTTCGTAGACCGGTAGTTGTCTTTCGTAGCGAATGCGGAGTGAATCATCGTATTGGCTGCGCTGGTACATGATGTCGGCGATTTTTCCCCAGGTGAACGCGATGGACCGGGTGTTGCCGAGGCGTTCGTACACCGGAAGTTCGACTTCGTGGCGGATGCGGAGCGCTTCGTCGAGTTCGCCTCGCTGGTACATGATGTCGGCGATGTCACCCCAGGTGAACGCGATGGCCCGGGTGTCGCCGAGGCGTTCGTACACCGGAAGTTCGACTTCGTGGCGAATGCGGAGCGCTTCGTCGAATTCGCCGCGCCAGTACAGCAGACTGGCAATGTCGCCCCAGGCGAACGCCGCCTCACGTTCGGATCCTTCAGCGGTGAATATGTCCCGGGCCTGGTGCAGCAGCATTTCGGCCTGCTCCGGCTCACCCCGGTCCTTGAGAAGACGGGCGTGTTCGGCGATGGCCCGGGCGTGTTCCAGCGGATCGGCCGCAACGCCCCCCGCAGTGGCCTGCTCGACCGCCCGGCCGGACAGCGTGGCCGCTATGTCGCCGTCGCCGCTGATGAGTGCCGCCTCAGCGACACGCCGCAGCAGCAGGACCCGCGCGGGAATGGCGTGCCGGTCGAGAATGGCGAGGGCTTGCTGGCCGAGTCTGAGCGCCACCTGTGCCGGCCCGGCGAGCAACCCCTGTACGGCGTCCGGAGCGCACAGCGCGACCACTGCCGGATCATCCGCCTGGACCGCCAGCATGGTCAGTTGCAGATCCAGACCGCGACTCCACTCCGATTGCTGTCCGGGGCCGCCCCACGCGGCCAGCAGCGGCTGCACCATCAGAGCCGCCAGTTCGGTCTGCTCGACGGCTGTCAGTGGGGTGAGCCGGCCGGCGGCGAGTGCGTTGACCGCCACGGCGGTGGTCGCCTGGTCTCGGGCGTCGGGGAAGGTATCGGCCAGCCCGAGTCCGCACAGCCGTTGAACCGATCCGCCGGTGCGTGTTTCGAGAAGGCCGATGACCGTGGTGGGAATCGGCAGGTCGAACAGGGTCAGCGCGCGAAGCAGGGCGATGTGGGCCGGTCCGGCCTGTTCGATCAGGGCGTCGATCGCAAGGTTCTCCACGAACGCCCGCACCTCGCTGGAGGCGGGCAGATCACCCTGGCTCAGGTAGGTCTCCATGTCGGAGACCGCCTGTTCGGCCCGTGCGGGCGCGACCTGCGAACTGTAGACCAGCCGCAACGCGACCAGATCCTGCAGGCCGGGGTTGCCTCGGCTGACCGCCACCGCCCGGGCGGCCAAATCCGCCCGTGCCTCCCGCAGGTCCTCCGGCGACACCGCCCGCTGGCGTACCGCGAGCTTGAGCTGAGCCACGTCCGACAACGGTGTCAACTGCACCGATGCCAACCGGTCCTCCAGGCCGTCGAGGGCGAAGACGAAACGGCTGGTCAGCACCAACCTACTGTCACCCAGGGAAGGATCGAACGCCTGCAGCGCGGCCGCCAGCACCGGCGCATAACCCGTCGCCAGCCGATGCGGGCCGTCCGCCTGGGCTACAAGGATCTGCTCCAGATCGTCGATGATCAGCAACAGCGGCCGCTGCCGGTGCTCGCCGGCCTGTGTCAACGGGCCGGCCAGCAGGTCTATCAGAACCCAGCGCAGCACTTCCGGATGGTCGCGTACCTCGGCCCGCCGGGACTCGATCAGCGTCCGGGCGGCCGGGTTGTCCTGCACCGCCGCCGCGACCGCCTCCAGCACCCCCATCGCGGTGTAGTCACCGAACACCACCGCCACCGCCCGGTCAGGGAACCGGTCCGCCAGCCGGGCGGCCAGACTCGACTTGCCCAGCCGGCCCTGCCCGTGCAAGAGCACCCCGGCCCGCTCGCCGCCGCGCAGCGCTCGCAGGGCCGTGCGCATCTCGCGGCGGCGGCCGACGAACATGTCCGCCGTCGCCACCGGCACATGCTGTTGTTTGAGGTCCAGGAACGTCTTCGTGGCCTGGACCGCGGAGACCTGCCGACGGGCGGTACCGGCGACCACCCGGCCGCCGCCGGTCGGGCCCAGCCATATCCGGGCAAGGTGCCAATCCGCCCGCAACTGCGGATCCTTGCAGGCCAGAAGCTTGCGCCGGGCGTCGCCCACCGCCGCTGCCAACTCCTGCCGTAACCCCAGCCGCTGGTAGAGGTGCTGGGCGAACAGGGTCGCCGCGCCGTCGGTGACCGACCCGTCCCAACCCACCACCGCCGGCACCCCGGCGCTCACGAGTTCGGTGGAGAGCGAGTGCGCCACCGGAACCATCACACCGTTGCCGTTGCCGTTGCCGGGCGAGTCGGAGGCGCGATGGGCCGGGCCGGGCGGCAGGTGCCCGGACGCGTCCGCCGCCGTCGCCGTCAGGCACGCCGACACGAACATCAACCGCGGCATCACCGACAACCGGCCAACCAGTTCCGCCGCCGTCACCGGACGGGGCTCACCGACCTCGTCCTCCATCATCAGCACCGGCACCCGGGTCCCGTTCGACGGCCAGTTGTTCACGCCGTGGCAGGACAGGTGCAGGACCGGGAGGCCGTCGAGGTCGGCCCACCGCAGACTCAACTGGTCGGGATCGCCGGTGTCCTCCACGACCAGGTCCACCCGGCTGTCGCCGACCGCCGTCAGGATCGCCGACTCCTCGGCCTCGAAATCCAGTTCCTGCTGTCCGGCCGGGGCTGAGGCCATGAACATCAACCCCAACCGGAACCCGTCGAGCGGAGACGCCTGGGACGGCTTCCCCAAGCGGCGGACCACCTCGAAGCGGCGCAGGCCGTCAGCGGCCAGGAACCCGACCTCGTCGGCGAGCACCTCCCACGGCGCCCGCAGCGCCGCCCACCCGGCCGGGGACGGCGGGCCCGGGGTCTGCACCTCGAACACCAGCGGCGCCGTGGCCCGCTGCAACAGCCCGCTCCACCCACCCTGGCCACCGTCGATCCAGGCGAACAACTCCCGGCCGAGACCGAGGAACACCGGATCCTCGGCGCGGGTCTGCACCGCGTGCACATAGCGGACCGCCACGTCCTGCAGCAGCCTGACATCGGCGTCCGCCAGCGGCCGGCGGGCCACCCGCTCCCCGCCGACGAGCACCTCGAACTCGGCAGCGTCCAGAATCAGACCGGTGAACACGCGCAGACCTCCTGCCCCGGCGCCGGCAGTGGCCGCCCTCACCACTACCTGGCGGACAGCGGATGCCGCGTGACCATCCGCTGACCACGACGCGGTGCCGACGGGTCAGGGCGTCGGCCACCGTTTGCACCGGGTGAGGAGCAGATCGGGGGAGCGCCCCTGCAAAGGCGGCTGGTGGTCACCGACCTCCTGCTGCTCTGCACGGTGCTGCTCGCCCTGGCCATCCCGCTCACCGTGACGGTCGGCGACATTCAAAAGGTTCAGTCGAGCAGTGGCCCGCCCAGGTCCTCCACCCGTTCGGCGGTGGCCGCCCGGCGTACCCATAGTTCGAGCTGGTCGAGGTCGGTGCAGGCGGTGATCGTCGTCCGGGCTTTGTCGGGGTGCAGCCTTCGAGCCGCGGACGAGGCTCCGGGGGCATCAGCATGCAGAGTTGCCCTACCCCTCCTCGGGGTTCTGATCGAGTTCCCGCAGCAACTTCCCCAAATGCTGCTCCATCCCTGTAGCTGCGATCTTGCGGGCTGCGGCGCGACTTGTCTCCAATACATGCCGTGCAGCGTCTGATTTGCCATATTTGATCAGGATTTGACCGAGGGTGCTGCCGACAACCGCGAGACCGTCGGGTCGTTGCAGGTGTTCGAGGATCTGGAATGCTTTGACTACATTAGGTACCGCGGCTTCGAATTCCTCGCGGTCCAGTTGGATCTCCGCGATACCCCAGGTGGCATTCGCGATGCCGTCCAAGTCGCTCAACTGCTCGAAAGTCGGCAGTACCTCCTCTTGGCGGATGCGGAGTGCTTCGTCGTAGTCGCCGCGTTGGTAGAGGATGTCGGCGATCCGTCCCCAGGCGATGGCGGTTTCGCGGGTGTCGCCGATGCGTTGGTAGACGGGTAGTTGGAGTTCGTGGTGGATGCGGAGTGCTTCGTCGTAGTCGCCGCGTTCGAAGAGGATGTCGGCGATTTTTCCCCAGGTGACGGCGGTGGAGCGGGTGTCGCCGAGGCGTTGGTAGACGGGTAGTTGGAGTTCGTGGCGGATGCGGAGTGCTTCGTCGTAGTCGCCATGTTGGTAACGGATGTCGGCGATCTGTCCCCAGGTGACGGCGGTGGAGTGGGTGTCGCCGAGGCGTTGGTAGACGGGTAGTTCGCGTTCGTGGCGGATGCGGAGTGCTTCGTCGTAGTCGCCGCGTCGGTAGAGGATGTCGGCGATTTTTCCCCAGGCGATGGCGGTGGAGCGGGTGTCGCCGAGGCGTTGGTAGACGGGTAGTTGGTGCTCGTGGTGGATGCGGAGTGCTTCGTGGTAGTCGCCGCGTCGGTAGAGGATGTCGGCGATGTCGCCCCAGGCGACGGCGGTTTCGCGATCTGAACGGGCGGTGGTGAACATGTCCCGGGCCTGATAGAGCAACTGCTTGGCCCGATCCAGTTCACCACGGGTTATCAGCAGGCGGGCGTATCCGGCGATGACCCGAGCATGTTCCAGCGGGTCAGCTTTGGCACCTTCCGCGATGGCTTGCTTGACCGCCCGGTCAAAGAGTGAAGTGGCAGCGTCGCCATCGCCGTTGACCTGCGCGGCGTTGGCGACCTGCCGTAGCAGTAGGGCTGGTACCGGGCTGTCGTGCCGGTCGAGTATCGAGATGGCCGCCTGCCCGAGCGCCAGAGCCTGCGCGGCGGGCCCGGAAAGCAAGGTTCGCACCGCGTACGCCGCGCATAGGGTGATCACCGTGGGATCGTCAGCCAGGATCGCCAATCGGGTCAGTTGCAGGTCCAGGGCTGGATCCCGGGGAGACTCCTCGTCGGGGGCGCCCCACGCCGCAGCCAGAGCCTGAATTGCCGCCGTCGCCAGTTCTACCTGTTCCGGCTCGGTCAGTGGGGTGAGCCGGCCGGCGGCTAGAGCATTGACCGCGACGGCGGTGGCCGCTTCGCTGTATGGGTCGGGAAAGGTGTCGGCCAGCCCCAGCCCGCACAGTCGCTGGACCGTTCCGCCGGTCCGGTTTTCGAGCAGGTCCGTGACCGGAGCCGGCATGGGCAGGTCGAACAGGATCAGCGCTCGCAGGAGAGCGATGTGGTCGGGTCCGGCCTGGTCGATCAGGGCATCCAGGGCGAGGTTCTCCACGAACGCCCGGACCTCGCCGTCGGTGGGCAGATCTCCCTGGTCCAGGTAGGTTTCCATGTCAGTGACGGCCTGTTCGGCACGGGCGGGTGTGACCTCCGGGCTGTAGACCAGCCGCAACCCGACCAGATCCTGGAGACCGGGGTTGCCCCGGCTGAGAGTCATCGCCCGCGCCGCCAGTCCGGCCCTCGTCTCCCGCAACTCCTCGGGCGACGCCGCCCGCTGCCGAACCGCAAGCTTGCGCTGCGCCACCTCCGACAACGGAGCCAACTGCACTGGCGCCAACCGGTCCTCCAGCCCGTCCAACGTGAACACGAACCGGCTGGTGACCACCAGCCGGCTGTCACTCCGGTCCGGATCGAACGCCTGCAAGACGGCCGCCAGCACCGGCGCGAACCCCGCGGCCACACGATGCGGACCATCCGGTCGCGGTTCGAGGGCCTGCTCCAAATCATCGATGATCAGCAGCAGTGGTCGCTGATGATCTTCGCCGTTCTGCGTGCATGGACCGGCCAGTAGATCGACCAGGATCCACCGCAATGCCTCCGGCCGATCCCGCACCTCGGCTCGCCGGGCCTCGATCATGGCTCGCGCGGCCGGGTTGTCCTGCACCGCGGTCGTGATCGCGTCCAGCACGCCGAGCGCGGTGTAGTCGCCGAACAGCACCGCGACCGCCCGATCAGGGAACCGGTCCGCCAGGCGGGCCGCCAGGCTCGACTTGCCCAAGCGCCCCTGCCCGTGCAGCAGCACCCCGGCCAGCTCACCACCGCGCAGCACGCGCAACGCCTGCCGCATCTCCCTCCGCCGGCCGACGAACATGTCCGCCGAGGCCACCGGAACATGCTGGCGCTTCAGGTCGAGGAACGTCTTCGTCCCGTGTACGGCGGACACCTTCTGCCGTTTCGTGGCTCCGGCGACGACCGGTCCGCCGCCGGCCGGGCCGAGCCAGATCCGGGCCAGATGCCAGTCCGCCCGCAATGGTGGCTGGTCACAGGCCAACAGCTTGCGACGGGCGTCACCGACCGCCAGTGCCAGATCCTGCCGTGACCCCAACTGCTGGTAGAGATGGTGGGCGAACAGGGTCGCGGCACCGTCGGTGACCGACCCGTCCCAGCCCACCACCGCCGGGATCCCGGCGGTCACCAGCTCGGTGGACAGGGAATGCGCCACCGGCACCACCACATCGGCACCCGCCTCGGTGTCCGTGTAGCGGTGGTCCGGGCCGGGCGCGAGATACCCGGCCGCATCTGCCGGGGTAGCGGTCAAACACGCCGACACGAACATCAACCGCGGCATCACCGACAACCGCTTGACCAGCTCAGCCGCTGTGACGGGCCGACCGTCGCCGACCTCGTTCTCCATCATGAGCACCGGCACCCGGTGCCCACCCGCGGGCGCGGGCCAGTTGTTCACCCCGTGGCAGGACAGATGCAGCACCGGGAGTCCGTCGAGGTTGGCCCACCGCAACCGCAGCTGGTCGGGATCCCCAGTGTCCTCCACGACCAGGTCCACTCCGGCGTCGGCGACCGCCGTCAGGATGGCCGATTCCTCGGCCTCGAAGTCCAGCTCGTGCTGCCCGGCCGGGGCCGAGGCCATGAACATCAGCCCCAGCCGGAACCTGTCGAGTGGTGGAGCAGCCGATGGCCTACCCAGCCGGCGAACCACCTCGAACCGGCGGAGCGCATCCGCGGCCAGAAACCCACCCTGGTCGGCCAGCACCTCCCACGGCGCCCGCAACACCGCCCAGCCGGCTGCGGACGGCGCCCGCGGTCCTTGAATCTCGAACATCAACGGTGTCGCCGCCCGATCCAGGAGCAAGGTCAACTGCCTCAGGTCACCGTCGAGCCACGCGAACAGCTCCCGGCCCAAACCGACGAACACGGCGTCATCGGCCTGCGCGTGGATCGCATCCACATAGCGGCCTGTCACATCCCGCAGCAGTTCGACGTCAGAGGCCTCCAGAGGCCGGGGAGAACCCACCCGCTCCCCGGCGACCAGCACCTCGAACCCGGCAGCATCCAGAACCAGACCGGTAACCACCCGCGCAGACCTCCTGACCCGGCACCGACAGCTCCGCAGCCTTGTCAGCCGTCATCACTATCTGGCGGACAGCGATCCGCCTCCGGCTTCCAAGGCGGTGACGATGCGTCACGTGGCGGGGTTGTCGATCGGAGGCACCCGATCCGGGGAGTCGGCTCGGGACCGGGCTCAGTCGAGCAGTGGCCCGCCCAGGTCTTCCACCCGTTCGGCGGTGGCCGCCCGGCGGACCCATTGTTCGAGCTGGTCGAGGTCGGTGCAGGCGGTGATTGTCGCCCGGGCCTTGTCGGGGACGTCCACACCGCGGGCCTCCAGGAAGGTGAGGATCGCCCGGGTCTCGCCCTCGGCTTTGCCCTCCGCCTTGCCTGCGGCGAATTGTCGTTGGGACCACTCGCTTTTGTAGGGGTAGTCGGTGGTGGGCATGTAGTCCTCCAGCAGCTTTCGGGTCGCGGCGGGCAGCACGGTGAGGATGAAGTCATGGTAGAGCGTGGCGGTGTCGGGTTCGATGCTGTCGAGGGCGCTGAACAGGGCGTTGAAGAGTGGGTGGGGGTCGGTGTGGGGGGCGTGGGCGAGGACGGAGAGGACGGTGAGTTCGGGTAGTCGGCGGGCGTTGTCGGGGGTGGTGATGACGGGTACCTGTTGGGGTCCGAAGGCCATGGGGGTGATGGTGGCGGGTGGGAGGCCGATGATGATGGGGTGTGCGGCCCAGTCGGCGACGGGTTGGTGTGGGCAGACGACGAGGAGGGCGACGGGGCAGCCGAGGCGGGCGTAGAGGGTGGCGACGTAGGCGGGCCAGCTGCGTTGTTTTCGGCCGTCGATGCGGCGTTGGACTTCGATGACGACGGCGAGGACGGTGGCGCCGGATCGGTTGAGGGTGACGACGGCGTCGGCGCGGTATTCGGTGGGGGCGACGTCGTTGAGTTCGGCGGAGGTGAGGATGGCTTCGTCGTAGTGCGGGAGGTGGTCGTGCAGGGGCCCGTCGAGGAGTTCGGCGGCGAGGGACGGCCGGTTGCGGAACATCTCGATGAGGACCTCGTGTGTCTGCGAGGGCATGGGGGTTAGCGTAGCGCTAGGTGCTCCATGATGGGTAGTCGCTCGACAGGGTGACGAATGCCATGGCTGTAGTGGCTGTCCTTCTGGTGGGGAGGGCGAGCGCCGTTTCGGGTGCAGGCCTGCGGTTTGCTGCGTGACCATTCGGTGACCACGGGCCCGTGCCGGCGGTCCGTGTGGTCGGCTACCGTTTGCGCGCTGGGTAAGGAGCAGATCGGGGGAGCGCCCGTGCGCAGGCGGCTGGTGGTCACCTACCTCCTGCTGCTCTGCATGGTGCTGCTCGCCCTGGCCATCCCGCTCGCCGTGACGGTCGCCAGCCGGGAGACGGACCGTGCGGTCGCCGACCGGCTCGCCGACGCCACCCGGTTCGCCTCGCTGGCCGCGCCCGCGGTGCGCAGCGGGGAGCTGGACGCGCTCACCGACGAGTTGCGCCGCTACCAGGAGCTGTACGGGATCGGCACGATGCTGGTCGACCAGGATCAGCGGGTGCTCAGCGTCTTCGGGAGCCGGCCGGCCGACCCGGCGGGCGCGATCCGGGGCGCGCTGGCCGGGCACCAGGTCGGCAGCCCCGAGACGTTGTGGCCGTGGACGACCGAACCTCTGGTGGTCGCTGTTCCGGTCAGTGACGGCGGCGCCGTACTGGGCGTGGTGTTGACCGTCTCGCCCACCGACCGTAACCGGCGCGCCGTGCTGGTGGTCTGGCTGGTTCTGGCCATGGTCGGCGCGATCGCGGTGGCCGCCTGCCTGACCACCGCGCACCGGCTGGCCGGCTGGGTGCTGCGGCCGGTGACCCGCCTGGACGCGGCGGCCCACGAGATCGCCGCCGGGGACAGTGCGGCCCGCGTGCAGCCGGGCCTGGGCCCGCCCGAGCTGCGCCGGTTGTCGGCGAGCTTCAACGAGATGGCGGACGCGGTGGCCGAGGCGATGGAGCGGCAGCGGTCGTTCGTGGCGCACGCCAGCCACCAGCTGCGTAATCCGCTCACCGTGCTGCGGTTGCGGATCGAGGATCTGGGTGGCGGCCTCGACGACGAGGATCTGCGCGCCGATCACGAGATCGCCCTGGAGGAGACCGACCGGCTCGCCGACGTGCTGGACGGGCTGCTCGCCCTGGCCCGCGCCGAACGTGGTCAGCAGCGGGTCGAGGTGGTGGACGCGGTGGCGCTCACCCGTAACCGGGTGCAGGCGTGGCGGCCGCTCACCGAGCGCCGCGACATCGAGCTGGTCGCCGTCCTGCCGGAGGAGCGGCTGCCGGCGCGGATGGTCGCGACCGCGCTGGATCAGGCGCTGGACGCGCTGATCGACAACGCGCTGAAGTTCACGCCGGCCGGCGGGAAGGTCGAGGTCGAGGTCGCGGCCCGCGAGGGTGGGGCCGAGGTGACGGTCCGTGACACGGGTCCCGGCATGACCGAGGAGCAGCGACGGCGGGCCGCCGAACGGTTCTGGCGGGCCCCGGACGCGCAGAACGTCGACGGCGCCGGTCTGGGCCTGTCGATCGTGGCGGTGCTGGTCGAGGCGTCGGGTGGCCGGTTCACGCTGGCGCCGGCGGCGACCGGGGGCCTGGCCGCGACCATCTGGTTCACGTCTTAATTTCAAACCTTCTTGACAGTTATGAACGTCGATAGAAAGCTCCTTCCAGAGAGCGCTCTCCCCGTTCCCCGCGCTGAGAAGGACTCCCCATGAAACGTTCGCTCCTCCCGCTGATCGTGGCCCTGGCCACCGTCGCGGCGACGCCGGCCGCCAGTGTCGCCGCAGGTAAACCGGAGCCCACCGCCCCGGTCCGGCTCGACCTGGCGCCCGGCATGCTCGACGCGATGCGCCGCGACCTCAAGCTGACCGACACCCAGATCGCCGAGCGGCTGACCACCGAGGCAGCCGCGCCCGTCGTCGAACAACGCCTGCGGGAACGGCTGGGCGCGGACTTCGCCGGCGCCTGGATCCCGGCCGGTGGCAGCCGGCTCACCGTCGCCGTGACCGACCCGGCGGACGCCGCGGCCGTACGCGAGGAGGGCGCCGTCCCGAAGATCGTCACCCGCTCGGCGGCGGCTCTCGACGCGGCTCGCGCCGAACTCGACCGCAACAGCGCCGAGGCAGGTGACGAGATCCGGAGCTGGTACGTCGATCCGGCCACCAACAGCGTCGTCGTCACCGCCGCACCGGGCGCCGAGGCCGCGGCCAAGCGGTTCGCCCGAGCCAGCGGGGCCGGCACGGTCACCGTCCGGACGGCCGACGGCGCGCCCCGGCCGATGTTCGACATCCGCGGCGGCGACCAGTACGTGATCAACGGCAACACGCTCTGCTCGATCGGCTTCGCGGTGGCCGGCGGCTTCGTGACGGCTGGCCACTGCGGCGGCGCCGGCAGCCCGACGCTCGGCTTCAACAACCAGGCGCAGGGCACGTTCGCCGGATCGTCCTTCCCCGGCAACGACTACGCCTGGGTGCGGACCAACGCCAACTGGACGCCGCAACCGTGGGTCAACAACTACGCCGGTGGGAACGTGCTGGTCGCCGGCTCGCAGGAGGCGGCGATCGGCAGTTCGATCTGCCGGTCCGGGCGCACCACCGGCTGGCGCTGCGGCACCCTGCTCGGTAAGAACGAGACGATCAACTACCAGCAGGGCGCGGTGTCCGGCCTGAGCCGCAGCAACGCCTGCGCCCAGCCGGGCGACTCCGGCGGTTCGTGGATCTCCGGCAACCAGGCCCAGGGCGTCACCTCGGGCGGCACCGGCGACTGCACCACCGGCGGCACGATGTGGTTCCAGCCGGTCAACGAGATCCTTCAGGTGTACGGCCTGAGCCTCACCACCACCAGCGGCGGCGGCACCCGTACCGCGATCGTCAGCAACTGGAACAACAAGTGCCTGGACGTGCCCGGCGGCAACTATTCCGACGGCGTACAGGTGCAGATGTGGCCGTGCAACGGCCTCGACCCGCAGAAGTGGGAGGCGGTCAACGGCACGCTGCGCTCGGGCAACAACAAGTGCCTGGACGTGCCGTGGGGCTCCACCGCCAACGGCGTGATCATCCAGATCGCCAACTGCAGCGGCAACCCGGCCCAGCAGTGGGTGCTCAGCGCCGCCGGTGACCTGGTGAACCCGCAGGCCGACAAGTGCCTGGACATCAAGGACTGGAACGGTGACGACCGGGCTCAGCTCCAGCTCTGGGAGTGCGCCGGAACGCTCAACCAGAAGTGGCGCCGCGGCTGACCGCACGACCGGCCGATCCCGTCACGGGGACGGGATCGGCCGGCCCGGCTCAGGCCACCGCCACCGTGTCGGCGGAGACCGGCTCCAGGGCGGTGCGCAGGATCTCCCGCACGTCGGAGACGATGTGCACGGTCAGCGCCGCCCGCACGTCGGCCGGGACGTCGTCGAGGTCCGGCTCGTTGCGGGCGGGCAGGTAGACCTCGGTGAGGCCGGCCCGCTGGGCGGCGAGCAGCTTCTGCTTCACCCCGCCGATCGGCAGCACCCGGCCGGTCAGCGACACCTCGCCGGTCATCCCCACCTCCGCGCGCACGTTGCGGCCCAGCAGCAGCGACACCAGCGCTGTCGTCATGGTGACGCCCGCCGACGGCCCGTCCTTGGGCACCGCGCCGGCCGGTACGTGCAGGTGGATCGGGTGGTCCAGCTGTTCCGGCGAGATGCCCAGCTCGCCGGCGTGCGCCCGGACCCAGGAGAGGGCGATCTGCGCGGACTCCTTCATCACCTCGCCGAGCTGGCCGGTCACCGACAGCCCGCCGGTGTTGCCGGGCAGCAGCGACGCCTCGATGTAGAGCACGTCACCGCCCATCCCGGTCACCGCCAGGCCGGTGGCCACGCCGGGGACCGCAGTGCGCTCGCCCGACTCCGGCGTGAACCGGGGACGGCCGATCAGGTCCCTCAGGTCGCCGGCGTCGATGGTGGCCGGCAGTTCCCTCAAGGACACCTTGCGGAACGCCTTCGCGAGCAGGCGCTCGAACGACCGTACCCCTGCCTCCCGGGTGTAATCGGCGGCGATCTCGCGCAGCGCCGCCTCGGTGACGGTCACCTCATCGGCGGAGAGGGCGGCGCGTTCCAGCTGGCGGGGCACCAGATGGTCGCGGGCGATGGCCACCTTGTCGGTCGCGGTGTAGCCGTCGATGCCGATCAGCTCCATCCGGTCGAACAGCGCCTGCGGGATCGTCTCCAGCACGTTGGCGGTGGCGATGAACAGCACGTCCGACAGGTCCAGGTCGAGGTCCAGGTAGTGGTCGCGGAACGTGTGGTTCTGCGCCGGGTCGAGGACCTCCAGCAGGGCGGCGGCCGGGTCGCCGCGGTAGTCGCTGCCGACCTTGTCGACCTCGTCGAGCAGCACGACCGGGTTCATCGAGCCGGCCTCCCGGATCGCCCGCACGATGCGGCCGGGCAGCGCGCCGACGTACGTGCGCCGGTGGCCGCGGATCTCCGCCTCGTCGCGGACCCCGCCCAGTGCGACCCGGACGAACTCGCGGCCCAGCGTGCGGGCCACCGACTCGCCCAGCGACGTCTTGCCGACCCCGGGCGGGCCGGCCAGCAGGATCACCGCGCCGGAGCCGCGGCCGCCGGCCGTCGCCAGGCCACGGGACTCGCGGCGGGCGCGGACGCCGAGGTATTCGACGATCCGGTCCTTGACCTCGTCCAGGCCGTGGTGGTCGGCGTCGAGGACGGCCCGGGCCGCGGTCAGGTCGGTGCTGTCGGTGGTGCGGACGTTCCACGGCAGGTCCAGCACCGTGTCGAGCCACGTCCGGATCCAGGAGGCCTCCGGGTTCTGGTCACCGGCGCGTTCCAGCTTGCCGGCCTCGGTCAGCGCGGCCTCGCGCACCGCCTCCGGCAGGTCCGCCGCCTCGATCCGGGCCCGGTAGTCGCCGCCGCCGTCCGGCTCGCCCTCGCCGAGTTCCTTACGGATCGCCTTGAGCTGCTCGCGCAGCAGGTACTCGCGGTTGCGCTTCTCGACGTTCTCCCGGACGTCCTTCTCGATCGTCTCGTTGACCTCGGACTCGGCCAGGAAGTCCTTCGTCCACTCGATCAGCAACCGCAGCCGGGCCTCGACGTCGGGCGTCTCGAGCAGCTCCCGCTTGCGGTCGTTGGACAGATACGGCGCCCAGCCGGCGGTGTCGGCCAGGTCGCCGGGGTCGTCGATGGCGCTCACCGAGTCGATCACCTGCCACGCCTCCCGGCGCTGCAACACCGAGACGACCAGTTTCTTGTACGCGTCCGCGAGCTCACGCACCTGCGGGCTCGGTGCGCCGGCCGGGACGGGATCGGCCTCCACCCACAGGGCCGCGCCGGGACCGGTCACGCCGCTGCCGATGCGGGCCCGGGTGCCGGTGCGCAGGACGGCGGCCGGGGAGCCGCCACGGAACCTGCCGACCTGCTCGACGGCGGCCACCACACCGTACGAGGCGTAGCGGTCCTCCAGGCGCGGGGCGATCAGCAGCTCGGAGCCGGACGAGGTGCGGGCCGCGTCGACGGCGGCCTGGGCGGCCTCGTCGAGGACGACCGGGACGACCATGCCCGGAAGCAGGACGACGTCGTCGAGGAACAGCACAGGAAGTCGCTTGCCGGTCACGTTTACCTCCGGGGAGTTGAGTACGTCGGACTCAACCTCGGCGGGTTCGGCGATCTTCCAGCGTTCACTGCGAGCGAACAGCTCAGGGTTTGACCGACCGGTAGTAGCGGGCCGCGCCCGGGTGCAGCGGGACCGGCAGGGTGGAGATCGCGGTCCGCGGGTCCAGCCGCTCGGCCGCCGGATGCGCCGACGCCAGCAGCTCACGCCGTTCCATCAGCAGCCGGGTCAGCTCGTACGCCAGGTCCTCCGGCATCGACTCCGAGGCGACCAGCAGGTTCGGCACCGCGATCGTGGCCACCGGTGGCACCGAATAGGCCGACGTCGGCACGTCGCGCACCACGTACACGTCGCTGTATCTGCGCCGCAGGTCGCCCGCCCACTTGGACAGGTCCACCACCCGGATGCCGACGTCGGCGCCGAGCTGCTTGATCCCGGTGACCGGCAGCCCGCCGGAGAAGAAGAACGCGTCGATCTCGCCGTCACGCAGGGCACGGATCGAGTCGTCCAGGCTCAGCTGCCGCCGGTACATCGCGTTCGACATGTTCGCCACCGACAGCAACCGGTCCACGGTCACGGTCGTGCCCGAGCCGCGGGCGCCCACCGACACCCGCTTGCCCTTGAGGCCCTCCAGGGTCGCGATCGGGCTGTCCGCGCGGACCACCAGGTGCAGCAGGTCGTCGTACACCCGGGCCAGAGCGACCACCGTCGGAGTCGGCGCCCCGCCGGTGACCAGGACATCCGCCTGGGTGAAGCCGATCTCGGCGGTGCCCTGCGACACCTTCTCGACGTTCTCCGCCGACGCCGCGGTGACCAGCACCTCCGCCTTGGTGCCGGGCAGCTCCCGGTCGATCACGCCGGCCAGGGCGGTGCCGATCGCGTGGTAGACGGCGGTCGGGCTGCCGGTGGCGATCCGCACCCGTCGCTCGTGCGTTGTGTCGCTGTCACAGGCAGTGACCATCAGGAGTGCGAGCAGCCCGGCGAGCGTCGCGCGACGGCTGCTTCGGAGGGTCACCCTGTTTCCCTATGTGGGACGGCCCGGTCCGCGCAAGTTTCCCTCAAGTCTTCGCCAGGGGAGTACCGGCCGAACGGGCGGATCGGCCACGGTGTCGGGTAACCGCGGGAGGGAGAAGCCGATGGACCGGACGACGACACGCACGGTCGTACTCGCACGTGCGCTGCCCGCCGCCTTCGAATCGGCCTGCCTCGTGGAATGCGTCGACACGGCCCGCCCGCAGCGGCCGTCGCCGCTGAGGCCGGTCCCGCGGTCCGGTGAGGCCCTGGCGGAGTTCGACCGCGCGGAGGCGGCCGACCGGCTCGCCTTCCTGCTCACCGACCTGGGATGCGCCGCTGCACGGGAGACCTGGTCGGGCGGGGGGCGCCGCCGATACCAGGTGCAGCGGGTGCTCGTACAGGAAACCCAGCGTCTGGCCACCAGCCGGATGCTCGAGACGGCCTGGCGACAAGGGCGCCAGGCCCTCCTCGACTCCACCTCGCTCGGCGCCTCGTCGCCCCGGCACGCCCAGCGGCTCGCGCTCGCGCAGGCCGCGTGGCGGGCCGCGCTGCTGGCCGCCGGCCAGCGCCGCCGACGGGACCTGATCTGGGTGACGGTCCGCGACCAGGAGATCGCCGCGGTGCTGGTCCGGGCGGCCCGCCTGCTCGGCGCCACCGCCATGGTCACCCGCCGCTCCGGCTGCGTCGTGGTCACCGTCTCCGCGGAGACCGCCGACCTGCTCCCGGCCACCCCGCCGCGCCTGGGCCTGCGCTCCGCCGTCTGAGGGCCGCACGCGCTTGACTTGATCGGCAATTGTCGAACCGTGTCAGACATGCCGCGACAGGTGGGGCCGAGACGCCGGATCGTTCGGCGCGGGGGTAAGGCCGTCATGGCCGGTGTCGTCGGGGTCGGTGCGGTCGAGTTGATGCGCCGGGAGTTTCCGCAGGTGTCGTCGCTGTCGACGGTGCTGCGGACGGTCAACCCCTGGTGGGCGCTGGTCGCGCTGGTGCTCGGGACCGCGTCGCAGTTCGCGTTCGCCTATCAGCAGCGGGTGCTGATGGTGGCGATGGGCGTGCCGCTTCGGCGCCGGGACGCGATCGCGCTCACCTACAGCAGCGGTGCGATCTGCATGGTGGCGCCCGCCGGTGGAGCCGTTGCGGCGGCCTACACGTTTCGGCACTATCAGCGCCGCGGCGCCGACCATGCCGTGGCACTGACCGTGACGTTGGTGTCGGGCGTCATCACGGTGCTCAGCCTGCTGATGTTGTTCGGCGCGGGGTCGGTCGTCTCGGCGGGGCTGTCCGCCGCGACATGGCGGCCGCTCGACGCCGGTGCGAGCCTGTCGGCGGTCGCCGTCGTGGGAGTGCTGGTCCTCGGAGTGCGGTTTCGGAGTGCTCTGGCCGTACGATCACGAAGGCTTGTGAATCGGTTTTCGCCCGTTGCCCGGCTTGTTCGGCAGGCTGACCGGGCGCTTCGGGCCAGCCGGGCCGTCGGTGGCCGGGACTGGGCGGCGGCGCTGGCCCTCGCGGCCGGCAAATGGGTGCTCGATCTGGCGTGTCTGCTCGCGGTCGTCGAGGCCTTCCGGGTCGACGTCGGATGGGTGCGGGTCGCCGCCGTCTACCTGACCATGCAGGTGGTGCGGCAGATTCCGGTGACGCCCGGCGGTATCGGTCTGATCGAGGCCAGTCTGCTCGCGGGGCTGACGACGGCGGGGGCCGACGCGGCGAGCGCTGTCGCGGTGGTTCTCGGGTATCGGCTGATCACGTTCTGGCTGGTGCTGCCGGTGGGGTTGGCGGCGCATCTGATGTTGCGGGAGGCTCCGGTCGTGAGGGCAGGATGATGGCCGGCAAACGCATCGAAAGCGTCGTGGGTCTGCACCGCGATCCCGCACCGGTCCGGCTGGACGGATCCCTGGACCGCGTGGACTACTCCGACCGGTTCACGCTCCGCACCGAGGTGACCGCCACCCCCGAACAGTGGGCCCGGGCCGTGTTCGGCGACGTCCCGAACCTCGGCCAGCTGTTCATCTGGCGCACCGTGCTCGGCCTGCGGCTCAGCTCCGGGCGATCGCCGGACACCGTGGCCGGCTGGCGGACCGGTGGCCGCGGCGCGGACTGGATCCGGCTCGAAGCCGCCTCCTGGTTCCTGAGCGCCAACCTGATCGTGCACACCGGCCCGGGCTGGGTGTCACTGACCACCCTGCTGCGCTACGACCGGGACCCGGCCCGTCACGTCTGGCCCACGCTCGCCAGGGTGCACCGCCTTCTCGTTCCGGGGGTGCTGCGCGACGCGCGACCCGCCCGCTCAGCCGGGCGGGCGTAGACGGCGCAGGAGCGGGTCCGGGGCGTCGGAGGGCGGGGCCAGCCGGAGGCGGGCGGCGCCCGGGCGTACCGCGTGCGGGCCGGCGGGCAGCGGGTCGAGTTCGAGTTCGGCGATCTCCGGGTGGTCCTCGGCCAGGCGGCTCACCCGCAGCAGCAGGTCCTCCAGGCCGGCGGTGTGCGCCGGCGGGAGGCCCCGCTCGCCGGCCAGAAGTGGGGCACAGCGCAGGGAGCGCCACATGCGGGCCGCGTCCAGGTCGGTCATCGGGACCAGGCGCAGGGCCCGGTCGTCGCTCGGATCGGTACGCGTGCCGCGCCGGGCCAGGGTCACCACGGAACCGAACAGCGGGTCGGCGCGCAGGCCGGCCGTCAGGTCGACCGTCTCGGTGTCACCGGCCGGCCGCAGAGGGATGCCGTAGGTGAACAGCAGCTCCGCGGTCACCCCGGGGGACTGCCAGCCGGGGCCGTCGGCCAGTGCCCGGTCGATGACGGCCCGCGCGCCGCGACGGTCGATGCCGGCCAGATCCGCGCGGCCGCCCAGCGGTCGCCGTCGCCACGCGGCGTAGGCGGCGGCGTGCGACAGGGCGCGGACCGCCTGCTCGGGCAACTCGAAGACGGGCACGCCGCGGGTGCCGAGACGGCGGGGCAGACCGGGAGCGCCGGTCAGGACGGCGGCGACGGTCAGGCCGGGGTGCCGGTCCACCACACAGCCGAGTTCGGTGAGGATCTCGGCGGGCCGGTTGGCGCGGGTTCCGGCGATCAGGAGCAGGAGCATGTCGGCGTCCGCGGCGGCGTGATCGGCGGCGGCCGCGAACCGGTCCGGGGCCACGGTGCCGCCCAGATCCACCGACGTCACCGGAGCCGGGAGGAACGCCTCGGCGAGCAGGTTGAGCCCGGCCGCGTTGCTCACGACGGCGAGCCGGTCGCCGGCGGGCAGCGGCTGGTCGGTGAGCATGCGGGCGGCGTCCAGCAACTCGCCCAGGGTGTCGGTGGCGATCACGCCGGCCTGCGCGAACAGGGCGTTCACCGTGTCCGGGGCGGCCGTACGGCCGGTGCGCAGCGCCAGTACCGGTTTGCGCCTGGCCAGGGCCCGGACGGTACGGGCGAACCGGCGCGGGTTGCCGAAGGACTCCAGGTGCAGGGCTACGGCGTGGGTGGCCGGGTCGTCGTACCAGTAGGCGATCAGGTCGTTGCCGCTGACGTCGGCCTTGTTGCCGAGCGCCACGAGGGTGGACACGCCGATCCCGGCGCGTTGCGCGTGTTGCAGGATCGTGGTCGCGACCGCGCCGGACTGGACGGCCACGCCGAGGGTGCCGTGCGGTGGGGTGACCGGGGCCAGGCAGGCGGTCAGGCGTACGGCCGGGTCGGTGTTGAGGACGCCGAGGCAGTTCGGGCCGATCAGGCGGATGCCGTGCGAGCGGGCCAGCCGGACCAGGCCGGCCTCGCGTTGTGCGCCGTCCGGGCCGATCTCGGCGAAACCGGCGCTGAGCACGACCGCCCCGCGGGCGCCGGCCTTCGCGCCGTCGGCGAGCACGTCCGCGACCTGGTCGGCCGGGACCGCGACGACCAGCAGGTCGACCGGGGTGGGCAGGTCGTGCACGCTGCGGAAGGCGGGGACCGGGCCGATCGGGGCGCCGTGCCGGTTCACCGCGTACAGGCCGCCCGGGTAGTTGTGGTCGAGCAGTGCCCGTACCGTCTCCCGGCCGATGCCGCCGGGCCGGTGACCGGCGCCGACGACGGCGATCGAGGCGGGGTTGAGCAGGGCGCGCAGGGACGCCCGTTCGGCGGTGCGGTCGCGTTCGTCGACGGCGGCCCAGGCGCGGTCGTCGTCGGTGCACAGGGTGACGTCGACGACGCCGCGGTCGTAGCGGTGCGCGGACTGCGGGGTGAGCCCGCGGGCCACCCGCAGCATGCCGGTGTTGGCGGGCAGCACCTCGCCGACGAGCTCGGTGATGCCGTGCCGCCGGCAGCGGGCCGCCAGGTGCTCCAGCAGCAGCGTGCCGATGCCGCGGCCGTGGTGCCGGTCGTCGACGAACACCGCGAACTCGGCGCGCGGACGGTTGCCGAGCCGCTCCCCGGACGCGATCCCGACCAGGACGTCACCCTCGTACGCGGCGACGTTGACGTGGGCGCCGGACTCCGGCCGGCAGACCCGGTTCACCTCGGCGGTGAGGGTGGCGGCGCTGGGCCGGGCGAAGAACCGCAGGCGCAGGTTGTCCGGGGAGGCGTTGCCGTACAGGGCCGCGACGGCCGGCCGGTCCTCGTCGGTGACCGGCCGGATCGACACGATGCCGCCGTCGGCGGTCAGCGCGTCGGCGGAGTCGGCGGCGACCACGGTCGTCGGGGTGCGCATCGGTTCCTCCCTGGTCGGTTCGTGCCCCAGCCTCATCGGTGTCGATCCGTCCCGGCAGGGCGGAAGGTCCCGCCGGGACGGGCCGTGCGTCAGTGCTGAACCACCAGCCGACGGGCGCCCAGCAGCCGTGCCCACCACGGCCGTCCCGCCCGCAACGGCGGGGCGGTGCTGCGCCGCAGACTGACCCAGCCGCCGGGCCCCATGGTCACCGCGCCGATGGCGGGCCGGCGCCGTGCCGAGACGGCCACCGCGATGAGCGCTGCCGTGCCGAGCGCGGCGACGGCGATCGTGGTCACGTCCACTGCCGGTACGAAGACGGTGCCGTCCGGGCCGGTCGCGTAGGCGCCGATCTCGCGCTGCCCGTGCCGCACCGGCCGTGGTCCGCTCTTGTCGGCGGGGACGCTGGTGAGCGTCTCGGAGAGCCGGTTCATCGAAGGCTCCTAGCGGGCGTCGGAGACCGGGCCGGTGTCCACCGCGGCGCGGCCGGCCTCCAGGCGGGCCACCGGCACCCGGAACGGGGAGCAGGACACGTAGGTGAGCCCGGCGTCGTGGAAGAAGCGGATGGAGGCGGGATCGCCACCGTGTTCGCCGCAGACGCCGGTGGGCAGGCCGGGCCGGGCGGCGCGGCCTCGTTCGACGGCGGTGCGGACCAGTTCGCCGACGCCGAGGCGGTCCAGGGTCTCGAACGGCGAGGCGCCGAAGACACCCAGGTCCAGGTAGCGGCCGAAGAACGCCCCCTCCACGTCGTCACGCGAGAATCCCCAGGTCATCTGGGTGAGGTCGTTGGTGCCGAAGGAGAAGAAGTCGGCGCTCATCGCGATCTGGTGCGCGGTCAGGGCGGCCCGCGGGACCTCGATCATGGTGCCGATCGGGATCGGCGGGGCGCCGGGCACGTCCGACAGGACGCGGGTGGCCTCCGCGCGTACGATCTCGAGCTCCTGAACCGCGCCGACCAGCGGGACCATGATCTCCGGGCGCGGGTCGCCGCCCGCCGCGAGCCGCGCGGCGGCGGCTTCGGCGACCGCGCGGACCTGCATCGCGAAGAGACCGGGTACGACCAGACCGAGACGTACGCCGCGGAGCCCGAGCATCGGGTTCTGTTCGTGCATGCGGCGGACCGCGGCCAGCAGCCGGCCGTCGCCGCCCGGGTCCTCGCCGAGCGCCTCGGCCCGGGCCACCCGCGCGGTCAGCTCGTCGAGCGGCGGCAGGAACTCGTGCAGCGGCGGGTCGATGAGCCGTACGGTGACCGGCCGGCCGTCCATCGCCGCGAGCAGTTCCACGAAGTCGTCACGCTGCAGGGGCAGCAGAGCCGCGAGCGCCGCCTCGCGTTCCTCGGTGCCGGTGGCGAGGATCAGGCGTTCCACGAGTTCCCGCCGGTCGCCGAGGAACATGTGCTCAGTCCGGCACAGGCCGATGCCGGTCGCGCCGAACCGGTGCGCGCGGCGGGCGTCGGCGCCGGTGTCGGCGTTGGCGTGCACGCCCAGCCGGGCCACGTGGCCGGCGTGCGTCATCAGCCGCTGTACGGCCGCCAGCAACGGGTCGCCCAGCGGTGACAGCTCGCCCTCGAAGTAGCGGACCACGGGGGAGGGGTGCACCGGGACCGGGCCGGCGTAGACCCGGCCGGAAGTGCCGTCGATCGAGACGACGTCCCCGGCGTGCAGCACCCGGCCGGCCACGGTCAGGGTGCCGGCCGCCGCGTCGACCTCCAGCTCGTCGGCGCCGCACACGCAGGTCTTGCCCATGCCGCGGGCCACCACGGCGGCGTGCGACGTCTTTCCGCCACGGCCGGTCAGGATGCCCTGGGCGGCGATCATGCCGGGCAGGTCGTCCGGGTTGGTCTCCCGCCGGACCAGGATCACCGGGCCGGTGGCGGCGGCGGCCGCGGCCGAGTCGAAGACGATCGCGCCGACGGCGGCGCCGGGAGAGGCGGCCACACCGGTGGTCAGCGGCTCCGGGGCGGCCGCCGTGTCGAAGCTCGGGAACATCAGCTTGGCCAGCTGCTCGCCGGACACCCGCAGCAGCGCCTCGTCCAGGGTGATCAGACCCTCCTCGACGAGCTGGGCGGCGATCACGAAGGCGGCCGCCGGGGTGCGCTTGCCGACCCGGGTCTGCAGCATCCAGAGGGTGCCGTCCTCGATGGTGAACTCGATGTCGCACAGGTCGCGGTAGCGCTGCTCCAGCTTCTGCATGATCGACAGCAGCCGGGCGTGGCTCTTCGGGTCGATCTCGGCGAGTTCGGCCAGGCCCATGGTGTTGCGGATGCCGGCCACCACGTCCTCACCCTGGGCGTTGGGCAGGTAGTCGCCGTATGCGCCGCGCCGCCCGGTGGCCGGATCCCGGGTGAACGCCACCCCGCTGCCGGAGTTCGGGCCGCGGTTGCCGAACACCATCGCCATCACGTTGACCGCGGTGCCCAGGTCCTGCGGGATGCGCTCCTGCCGGCGGTAGAGGACCGCCCGGTCGGCGTTCCACGAGTCGAAGACCGCGTTGATCGCCGAGAAGAGCTGCTCGTGCGGCGACTGCGGGAAGTCCCGGCCGGTGTGCGCCGCGAACACCTTCTTGTACGCGCCGACCAGGTCACGCAGAGCGTCGGCGCCGAGGTCGGCGTCGGTCGTGACATCGGCGGCGGCCCGTGCGGCGGCCAGCTCGCCCTCGAACTCCTCGCCCGGTACGCCGAAGACGGTCTTGCCGAACATCTGGATGAGCCGCCGGTACGAGTCCCACGCGAACCGCTCGTCCCCGCTGTGCTCGGCCAGCCCCAGCACGGTGGCGTCGTTGAGGCCGATGTCGAGGATCGTCTCCATCATCCCGGGCATCGAGAACTTGCCGCCCGAGCGGACCGACAGCAGCAGCGGGTCGGCCGGGTCGCCGAGACGCTTGCCCAGCCGGGCCTGAACCAGCCGCAGGTGCTCCTCCACCTCGTCTAACAGGCCGGCCGGCAGGGCGCCGGTACGCAGGAACTCCCGGCAGGCGCCGGTGGTGATGGTGAACCCGGGCGGCACCGGCAGGCCCATCCGGGTCATCTCCGCCAGATTGGCGCCCTTGCCGCCGAGCAGGTCCTTGAGATCCTTGTTCCCCTCGAAGAAGTCGTACACGTAGCGGGACATCTTCATACCCTCGCCCTCGTCTGATGGCGGGCCCTCCCGCCCTCACAGTCCGTAATATCGCCGATGCGGCCGAGCGGGCAGGGTCTTAGGTCCCTACCCCGCGGGTCGACGGGCGACCACTGTGAAGGGGAAGGATTCGTGACCCCGGGAGGCCATGATGCGGACATGGAATGTTGGTGACGTGATGACCCAGAAGGTCGTCTCGGTGGGGGAGGACACCTCGTACCGGCAGGTGGTCGACGTGCTGGTGGGCCACCGGTTCAGCGCCGTCCCGGTGGTCGACGAGGCCTACCGGGTGGTCGGGGTGGTCTCCGAGGCCGATCTCCTTCGAAAGATCGAGTACGCCGGTGCAGAGAAGCCGCGGATGTTCGAGAGCCGGCGGCGGCGCGGTGAGCGGGACAAGGCGCACGGGAGTACGGCCGCGGAGCTGATGAGCGCGCCGGCCGTCCTCGCGACGGCGAACATGACGGTGACGGCGGCCGCGCGGCTGATGAACACCGAAGCGGTCAAGCGGCTGCCGGTCGTCGACGACCTGGGCCGGCTGACCGGCATCGTCTCCCGTGGTGACCTGCTGAAAGTCCACCTGCGGCTGGACGACGAGATCCTCGCCGACATCGAGAAGGCGGTGCTGAAGCCGTTTCTGGCCGAGGACTCCCGTGCCGTCACGACTCAGGTCGTCAACGGTGTGGTGACGTTGACCGGAAAGGTCGAGCGCCGGTCGTCGGCGGAGATCGCGATCCGGCTGGCCCGACAGGTGGCCGGGGTGGTCGAGGTGTACTCGCGGCTGGACTACGACTTCGACGACCGCGAGTTCCGGGGGCCGCGTCAGCCGTTCGGGGCCGACTCCCCGGGGCCGAATCCCCCGTTCGGCCCCGAGTCGTCGGCCGGCCGCTGACCTGCCGGGATCATCGCCCGGCTGTGGCCAGCCCGGTGGGCCTCGGCCCGGCGGCCGGTGGACCCGGAGGCGGACCGCTGTGGCGGCGGCCCAGGCCGATGCCGCCCGCGACGATCAGCCCGACCGCGACGAGACCGGTCAGGAGGCCGGCGGCCAGCAGGGCCAAGCCGATGCCGGTCAGGTCGGGGACCTGCACCGCCGCGCGCACGTCCGCCGCAGTGCCGGGTGTGCCGCCGGCGTTCGCGATGACCACCGCGTACTCGCCGTCGGTCACCTCCCAGCGCAGCGTCAGCTCGCCGGTGCCGGCGGTCCGTGCCACCCAGAAGTCCTGCGTGCCGGGTGGGCCCACGGCCCGGACCGGGCCGTCCGCCCGGTCGTACCGGGCCCGGCGGTTGTCGAACCCGGTCAGCTGGTCGTGTCCGGTTCCGGCTAGCCAGGCGTCCACCGCCGACTGCGGCCCGATGCCGATGAACAGCGGCCGCCCGGACGGCGCCGACGCGGTTACCGTCAGACCGCCGAAGTCGGTGGTCTGACGGGCCCACACGCCGGTGTCGGTGATGACCAGGTGCTCCGCGGTGATCGCCGCGGTATCGCTGGCCAGCCGGACCTCCGGACTGCTGACGTACCCGGCACGGTCCTTGCCGGCGTCCAGGGCCAGCAGGGCGCCACCACCGAAGGCCAGTCCGGTCGCCGGGGCGAGCAGCAGGACACCCGCGATCAGGGCGATCACCGGTCCGGCGGCTGGTGCGGACCGGGGCGTCCGGACCTCCACCGGCGGCGTGGGCATCGGGTCGGGCTCGAAGCCGCCCTGGTCCAGCCGGAACGGTGGGTACCGCGGCGTGATCAGGGTCAGATAGCCGAGCACTCGCAGGTTCCACCGGGCCACACCGACCAGCAGGTCGTGCAGGCCGCCCGGGTACCGGCCGGTGAACAGCAGTGCCGCCACCACGACCAGCAGCAGCGCGCCGGTCACGCTCAGCGGGACGAACACCACGGTGCCGCCGGTGACGTCACCGCCGCGGACGACGCCCTGCACGGCGCCCAGGATGATCAGATGGGGTACGGCGAACAGCCACGCCGCCAGCGGCAGCCAGCGCGGCGGGTCCACCGCCTCGTCCAGCCGCAGCCGGGCCGGATGCTCCGGCACGTCGGCGAGCGTGAACGGTGGATAGGCGTCCGTGCCGAGCGCCTGATAGCCGTAGTAGCCGACCCGCCAGGTCCAGCGCAGCACGCCCACGTTGTAGGCGCGGATCGGCTCCGGATAGCGGCCGGTGATCAGAACGGCCAGGTAGGCCACCAGAGTGAGCACCACCAGTCCGGTCCACAGCACCAGCAGCGCCAGGTAGTGCGGAAGCAGCAGAAGCCACTTGACGAGCCAGAGCCAGCGGCTCGGGGATTCGTCACGGTGCGCTTCGATCCGCAGGGGATAGCGGTCCATGGCACCTCCCAGGTATTTCCTCCAGCAGAACGCCGGAGCCACCGGGTGGGCAGGGCCGTCCGGCCCTGCCCGAATGGCCTACCAGCGCCATAGCGTCGAACGAAGACCTCGGAAGGGGGCCGCGATGTCCACGTCGTTCGTGCCGCCGTCACGGCGGGTCCTCATCGACTGCGTGCGCTCGGCCGTCACCGCGCCGTCGCTGCACAACAGCCAGCCGTGGCTGTTCCGCATCGACGGGCCGGCGGTGGAGGTATACGCCGACCACGGGCGGCTGTTGCGGGTGGTCGATCCCGAGGGCCGGGAGCAGATGATCAGCGTCGGCGCGGCGGTCTTCACCCTGCGGGTGGCGGTCCGGCGCAGCGGATACCAGACCCGGGTCCAACTTCTGCCGTCCAGCGACGACCCGGCGCTGGTCGCCCGGGTGTCCGCGGCCCGGCCCGCGCGCCTCGACAAGGTTACCGAGGCCCTGGCCGCGGCGATCCCGCACCGGCACACCAACCGGGGGCCGTTCGCCCAGGTGCCGGTGCCGCGACAGGCGCTCAGCCGGCTGCGGGACGCCGCGGCCCAGGAGGGCGCGATCCTGCGGGTGGCCGAAGGTGAGAGCCGCGACGCCGTCCTGGAGATGGCCCGGACCGCCGACCGATGGCTGCGCGAACGCCCGGAATACGCCCGCGAGATGCGGCGATGGACCGGCGAGACGTACCACGACGGCGTGCCGACCTGGGCGGCCGGCCCGTGGGACGCCCTCGGCGTGATCCCGGTCCGCGACTTCAGCCGGCTTCCACGATTGTTGCGGCCCAGCGAGCCGTACGAGCCGCACCCGACGATCCTGGTGCTCGTCACCGAGGGCGACACCCGACTCGACTGGCTGCGCGCCGGGCAGGCGCTGCAACGGGTGCTGCTCACTGCGACCTGGCTCGGCCTGGCCGCCACCCCGATCAGCCAGCCGGTCGAGGTGCCGACGGTCCGGCGGATCCTCACCGGCACGCCCGCCCTTCCCGTGCAGATCGTGTTGCGCATCGGCTACGGCCGAACCACCGGGCGCACCCCGCGCCGGGCGGTCACCGAGGTGCTGATGCCGGACGGGCCGTCGGATCCTGCCACGTCCGGGCCGGAGGAGCCCAGCGTCGGAGTGGAGCGAACGCGATGACGACCCGGCATCGAGACGCGGATCGGTCACCGGCCGGCGGTCACCGCCGGCCGGTCGTCGTCGATGGCGGCTAGCGCCTCGACGACGTCCAGAGACCCCGGGTCGGTGGCGACGCGACATGCCTGCGGCCAGTCGTCGGCCTCGGTTGCCAGGAGGTCGGCGATCAGGGCGTCGGTGTCGCGGCGGGCGCCCGGGCGGGTCGGGACAGCCGGCGTCGCGACGGTGCACCGCAGCTCGGTCAGGGCGCTGTGGGTGCACGCCGCCAGTCGGCGGGCGGCCTCCCGGTGCCGGTTCCGGGCGAAGGACGCGTCCAGGACCACGGTCTGCCCCAGCTCGAGCAGGCGCCGGGCTCGCCAGCACAGTTCGGCGTAGGTGCGGTCGGTCCACTCGGTGGTGTAGACGCCCTGTCCGAAGCCGGCCGCCGCGCTCGTCAGCGGATCGAGGCCGGCCATCTCCCCGCGGATGCGGTCGCTGCTGAGAACGGTGGCGCCCAGCTGGTCGGCCAGCCCGCCGGCGACTGCGGTCCGGTCCGCCGTCCGCGGGCCGCCCACGACGATGAGCCGGACCGTCCCGGCCCGCAGGTGACGCAGGGTGAGGTCGGTGTAGGAGGCCACGTCGGCGGCCGCGTCCGGCTCGCCCCGCTCGTGCCGCAGGCAGGCGTCCTTCGCCCGGACGAACGCCCGGTACGCCAGATAGTGGTGGCGCAGCGGTTCCTGTGCCGGATCGCCGCTGAACTGGGCGTACCAGTCGAGGAACCGCCGGGCCAGGTCGGGCGTGCCGAGGTGTTCCAGGTCCATCGCCAGGAAGGCGGCGTCGTCGAGTCCGTCGAGGTAGCGCAGCCGGTCGTCGAACTCCAGGCAGTCCAGGATCCGGGGACCGTCGGCGAGCAGGAAGATGTCATCGGCGAGCAGGTCGCCGTGGCCGTCGACGATGCGCCCCTGGGCGATCCGGTCGGTGAACAACCGGTCGCGGCCGTTCAGGAACTCGTGGACCCGCCACTCCACCTCGGCCGCCGCGTCCCGGTCGAGCACCCCGCCGTGGAAGCGGCGCATCTGCTCGAAGGTGGCGTCCCAGCGGCCGCGCAGCCCGGCCCGGCCGCCCTCGGCGTCGATCGCCGGCCCGCGCCGGGCGGTGCCGTGGAAGACGGCCATCACCCGGGCCAGCCGGCGCACGTCGGCGTCGACCTGCGCGCCCTGCCGGACCAGCGTGGCCAGGCGCCGTTCGGCCGGCATCCGGCGCATCACCACCATGTGGTCACAGGGCAGCCCATCGGGGCCGAGGATGTCGGCGACCCCGATGTAGACGTCGGGGGCGAGCCGGCGGTTGAGTCGCACCTCCCGGTGGCAGAGCCGGAACCGGTCGGCGCGCCGCCGGTAGTCGAGGAAGCCCAGGTCGACAGGCTTCTTGAGCTTGTAGGCGCGGTCCCCGAAGAGGGTCAGGACCGCGGTGTGGGTCTGCACCATCTCCGCCTGGTCGAGCACCGTCATGACACACCGCCTTTCCGGTTCTCAGCCTCCACCATCACCGGTACGGCGGATGGTTCCCAGGGCACTTCGGGTTCCGGACCGGGACCAACAGCACTGTGTACAGACGCCGCGGCAAGGGTGGTATGGGAGGAGAGACCGTGAGGAGGTGCTTGATGATGCACACCCGGACCTGGACGGTCGAGATCACCATCGACGAGCACGAGGACGAAAGTCGTACCCGTGCCGTCGCCGTGCTGCGTACCGAGGCCCGCCCCCAAGTGCGTGGTGTCGGTGACGCCTACCGGTCGCCGCGTGACCGGGAGGTGCCGGAGATCGGCGACGAGCTCGCCACCGCGCGGGCCCTGGCCGATCTGGCCTACCAGTTGCTGGACGTGACGGCCGCCGACATCGAGGCGATAGTCCACCGCCCCGTGTACCTGACCAGCTGATCCGGCAGCGATGGACGTGGTGAGGGCGGGGATCCCCGCCCTCACCCGTGCGGTCACCGTGCGGCGGCTTCTATGTGTGTTTCCGGGCCGGGGAAGAAGAGTGTGGTGCGGTCGTCGCTGAGCCAGTGCACCCGGTACGGCGGTGTCCCGTCCGCGTGTTCGACGGTGGTGATGATGCCGATCCGCCGTTCACCGCCGAGACGGATGGCTTCGACGACGACGCGGTCGCCGACTCTCGCGTTCATGGTGTCCTCCCTTTGTTCGGCCCTAGCCACCCGACCAGCACAGAGGCGGCAGTCACCTTCACTGTGGGCGTGCGCCGGCCGGGATCGGCAGGGCCGTTGGGCCCTGCTCGGGCGGTGCCGTGCCGGGGCACTGTGGCAGCAGGTGTTGACGAAACAGGAGGTCGATGATGGCACGGTTTCGACGAGCATGATTCGTCCGATGTGCGAATCGGTGACGTGGTGGTCGGTGTGGACGGCTCCCCGTCGGCGCGGGCCGCGCTGCGCTGGGCGGCCCGGCAGGCACAACTGACCGGAGGCCGCTTGTACGCGGTGACCGCCTGGCAGATTCCGGCCTACTTCGGGTGGGCGCCGACCGCGCCCGACGAGGATCTGGCCGAAGCCGCCGGGAAGGTGCTGACGACCGCGGTGCACAGCGTCCTCGGTGAGGAGCCACCGGATCTGGAGGTGGTGGAGAGAGTGGAGCCCGGCCACCCGGCACAGGTCCTGATCGATCTGTCCGCCCGCGCCCGCCTGCTGGTGGTGGGCAGCCGTGGACACAGCCCGTTCGCCGGAGCGCTGATCGGCTCGGTCAGCCAGCAGTGCGTCCAGCACGCGCACTGCCCGGTCGTGGTGGTCCGGGGCAACCCGTAGGCGGTCGGTGCCGCCTTCGTGAGGCCGTGACGTTCGGCCCTGCCCCGCGATGGCGGGCGGGCGAACTCTGGAGTCATGGCTCAGACGATGACGGCACCGGCCGAGGTCGACGAACGCCAACCGCCGACCGAACTGTTCCGGCACCTGCGCTCCACGCCCCGAGGGCTGCGGTCCCGCGAGGCCGCCCGCCGGTTGACGGTGTACGGCCCGAACGAACTGTCCCGGCGCCACGTGCGGCGCTGGCCGCGGCAGTTGCTGACCCAGTTCACCCAGCCGCTGGCGGTGCTGCTCATGGTCGCCGCGGTGCTGGCCTGGTTCGGGCACGCCCCGGCACTGGGTATGGCCGTGGTCGCGGTCATCCTGCTGAACGCGGCCTTCGCGTTCGTCCAGGAGCGGCAGGCCGAACGGGCCGTCGAGGCGCTGGCCGCCTTCCTGCCGCTGTCGGCGCGGGTGTACCGGGACGGAGTGCTGGTGGAGGCCCCGGTCCGGGATCTGGTGCCGGGCGACGTCGTGGAGATCGCCGAAGGGGACCGGATCAGCGCCGACGCACGCCTGATCGACGGCTCCGTCGCGGTCGACCTGTCCACCCTCAACGGGGAGTCACTGCCAGCCATCCGCACCGCTGACCCGGAACACGTCCCGGGCCCCCTGCTGGAGGCCCGGGAACTCGTGTTCAGTGGAACCTCCTGCACCGCCGGGCAGGCGCGGGCGGTGGTCACCCACACCGGTATGCACACCGAGATCGGCCGGATCGCCGCCCTGTCTCAGCGCGGCTGCCCCGACCCCAGCCCGCTGGAGCGGCAGGTCCGCAAAGTCACGTGGATCATCGCTGCGGTGGCGGTCGCGGCCGGGGCGGCGTTCCTGCCGATCGGGGTGCTCGCCGGGCTCGGCTGGGCGGCGGCGATCACCTTCTCCATCGGGCTGATCGTGGCCAACGTGCCCGAGGGCCTGCTGCCCACGATCACGCTGGCGCTGGCCGCCGGGGTGCGTGAACTGGCCCGCGAGGGCGCCGTGGTGAAGCGGCTGTCCGCCGTGGAGACTCTCGGCTCGACCACGGTGATCTGCACCGACAAGACCGGCACGCTCACCGAGAACCGGATGCGGGTCACCCGGCTGCGGGTGGCCGACCGGGAGTGGGACGCCGCCATTGCCGGCGGCGACCGGCTCGCCCGGGAACTGGCCACGGCCGCGGCCACGTGCACCACCGCCCACCTGGCCGGCGACGGGGCGCCCGCGGACAGCGGCGACCCCACCGAGTTGGCCCTGCTGCGGCTCGCCGCGGCGCTCGGTGTGCCGGTGCGGACCGCCGACCGGGACGGATCGCGCACCTCGCTGTACGCGTTCGATCCGCGTACCAAGCGAATGTCGACGGTCTACGGCGGGCACCTGTTCCTGAAGGGCGCGCCGGAGTCGGTGCTGCCGTTGTGTGACCGCTACCTGGACGCCGCGGGCCGGTTCGCCACACTGACCGGGCCGGCGCGCGCGGACACGTCGGCGGCCGTCGACCGGTACGCCCAGACCGGCCTGCGGGTCCTCGCCGTGGCCCAGCGCATCGCCGAGCCCGCCGTGCTCGCCGCCGGCCGGGAGTCCGCCGAGACCGGTCTCATTCTGCTCGGCCTGGTGGCCATGGTGGACCCGCCCCGCGAGGCGGTGCCCGAGGCGGTCGCCGCCGCCCATCGAGCCGGGATCACCGTGCACGTCATCACGGGTGACTACGGGCCCACGGCCGCGAAGATCGCCGCCGAGGTCGGCATCGGCGACGGCCGCCGGGTCGTCACCGGCGCGGAACTGGAACGGATCGGCGACGCCGACCTGGACCGGCTGCTCGCCGACGGCCGGGAGATCGTCTTCGCGCGCTCGTCGCCGGAGAGCAAGCTCCGCATCTGCGAGGCGCTGCGTTCAGAGGGCCACATCGTGGCGATGACCGGCGACGGCGTCAACGACGCCCCGGCGCTGCGCCACGCCGACATCGGCGTCGCGATGGGACGCTCCGGCACGGACGTCGCCCGGGAAGCGGCGACCATGGTGCTCACCGACGACAACTTCGCCACGATCGTACGGGCGGTGCAGGCCGGCCGCCGGGTCTACGACAACGTGCGCAAGTTCGTGCTCTACATCTTCGCCCACGCCGTACCGGAGGTCGTGCCCTTCCTGGTCTTCGCGCTCTCCGGCGGGGCCGTCCCACTGCCGTTGACGGTCCTGCAGATCCTCGCCATCGACCTGGGCACCGAGACGCTGCCGGCGCTGGCGCTGGGCCGTGAGCGGGCCGAGCCGGGGCTGATGGACCGGCCGCCGCGACCCCGCAGCGCCGGTGTCATCGACGCCCGGCTGCTGTGGCGGGCCTGGGGGCTGCTCGGGGTCACCTCCGCGGTGCTGGTGCTGGCCGGCTTCTTCTTCGTGCTGGCGCGCAACGGCTGGCGTCCCGGTGTCACGCTGTCCGGCACGGCCTACGCCCGGGCCACCACGATGACCTTCGCCGGGATCGTGGCCTGCCAGATCGGTACCGCGTTCGCGTCCCGCACGGATCACGCGTCGCTGCGGACGATCGGCGTGTTCAGCAACCGGCTGCTGCTCGGTGGTATCGCCTTCGAACTGGCGTTCGCCGCCGCTCTCATCTACCTGCCGCCTCTGCAGGCGGTGTTCGGCACGGCCGCCCTCGGGGGCGCGGAACTGACGTTCCTGGCGCCGTTCCCGCTGCTGGTGTGGGGCGCCGACGAGATCTACCGCGCACGGCGACGCCGCCGCGGATCCCACCCCGCGATCGAGGAGGCACCATCATGCGAGTCCGTGACATCATGACCAGCCCGGTTCACTTCACCTGGCACGACGCTCCGGTCGAGTGCGCCGCCGAGCTGATGACCACATACGAGGTGACGGCCCTGCCGGTACTCGGCGCCGACGGGCGGCTGGTCGGCATGATCAGCGAAGGGGACCTGCTGTGGCACCGGGTACCCGCTGAGCCGGAGGCCGACCCGGGACTGCACCCGGACACCGAGCCCACGTTCCGGCCCGGCACCGTGGTGGAGGTGATGTCGGAGTACCCGGTCACCACCGTTCCCGGCGCCGACGTGGCCGACGCCGCCCAGGCGATGCTCGACCACGACGTGCGCAGCCTGCCGGTGGTCGACGGCGGCGCGGTGGTCGGCGTCGTCAGCCGCCGGGACATCCTCAGATCGATGGTCCGCGACGACCTCACACTCAACGGCGACGTTCAGGCACGTCTGGACGACTACGCCGGCCGTCCGGGGCTGTGGTTCGCCGAGGTGAACGCCGGTGTCGCCGTGGTCACCGGCCGCTACCCGAACGAGCAGCAGCGGCGGGTGGTCGCGCTGCTCGCCCGTACCGTGCCGGGGGGTCGCCGCGGTCCGGCTGCGGGAGCCGCAAAGCGGGCCAAACGGCACTATCACCGGAGGTGATCGGGTGCTGGCATAGAGGTAGAGGCGCCGGCGACGCTGCCGGCCCCGGCGTTGTCGGAGGTGCCGTCATGGCCACCCGTAGCGATTTCCGAGCGGAAGCCGAGGCGCGCCGGCACAGCGATGCCGTGACGCAGCCCAACCGCTTCAGTCAAGTGATCAACAGGTACCTGGGCGCGGCGAGCTACCCGGACCCGTACGCGGTACGGCCCGGCCCGGCTCCGGCCACAGCCGCGCCGTACCCGGCACCCGGGGGCGGCCGGGTGCTGGTCGGCGTCGACGACAGCCCGATCAGCTGCGTCGCCGTCGACCACGCCGCGGTCGAGGCGGAGCTGTACGGCTGGGATCTGCACCTGATCACCGTGCGGCACCACGCCGGTGATCCGGCCGGGGAGGCGCTGCTGCGCCGGCTCACCGAGCGGGTGCGGACCAGCGCGCCGTCGGTCGCGGTGAGTTCCCGGCTCGCGGCCGGCGCCGCCCCGGCGTCCGTCCTGCTGTCCGAGGCGGCCGGGAACGACCTGCTCGTGGTGGGGCACCGGCACGGGCGGACCGCCACCACCCTGGGCCGTAGCGTCGCCGGGAAGGTCGCCCGGCACCATGCCGGTCCGGTTCTGGTGATCCGGATTCCGGGCTGGCCGTCCGGGACGGAGTTCGGCAAGCGGCCGCTGGTGGTCGCGACGGACGGTTCGCCGCAGGCGCGGGTGGCGGTCGACTTCGCCCTCAGCGAGGCACGGGCCCGCGGCTGCGAGGTCAATCTGCTGCGTCTGGCCGGCGCCGGAGACCCGGTTCGCGGCCTGGAGATCCGCGACGGCGTGCCGGTACGCCACCGGCTCATCACCGGCGATCCCGTCGCCGCCCTCATCGAGGAGTCCGGCCGGGCCGCCGCGGTGGTTCTCGGCCGGCAGGCGCACCGCGCGATCTCCGGTTCGGTGCTTGCCCCGGCGGCCGGGCTGCTGCCGCAGCGGGCGTACTGCCCGGTGTTCGTCGTCGGCTGAGCACCGCCGGACATGGAGGAGGAGTCATGCGGCCCGCGGTAGCCGATCCCTGCCTGGCACCGCTGCTGGCGCTGCCGCCGCCGACCGGACCGGAGGCCCCGCCGGCCGAGCGCCCGCGGGCCGGCGAGATCGGCAGGGGTCAGTCCCGGGCGTCGGGGGTGGCGATCGCCGCCCCCGACGCCCCTGCCCACCCGCTGCGCACTCCGGAGCGCTGAGCGGACCTTTCGGCCGCCGGGATCGGGACCTCCGGCCCTGTGCCGTGACCGGAAGGCGGCGCACGGTGAGGGGTGAAGGCACGCAGGCTCCGAGGAGGCGCCATGCGAACCGCAGAATCCGCTCAGCTGATCGACGTCACCGGTCTCGAAGTGCTGTTCGGCGTCCTGCACGAGCGGGGCTACACGATCGTCGGCCCGACCGTCCGCGACGGCACCGTCACGATGGCCGAGCTGGACAGCGCCACGCAACTGCCGTGGGGCTGGAGCGCGGACACCGGTCCCGGCCACTACCGGTTGCGGCAGCGCGCCGACGGCGCCGGCTTCGCCCACTGCGCCGGCCCGCAGTCGGTCAAGAACTTCCTGCACCCGCCCCGGGCCCGGCTCTGGTCCACCGACCGTACCGCCGACGGGATCATCGCCACCGGCCCGGAACCGCCCACCAAACGGTACGCCCTGGTCGGCGTACACCCCTGTGACGTGGCCGCGCTCGCCGTCCTGGACCGGGTGCTGGCCCACGGCGAGCACCCGGACCCGGTCTACACGGCCCGCCGCGACGGCGTCCTCGTCGTCACCGCCGAGTGCACCGAGCCCGGAGCCACCTGCTTCTGCGCCTCCATGGGCACCGGGCCGGCCGCCACCGGCGGATACGACCTGGCACTGACCGAGTTGGTCGACGGCGGCCACCGCTTTCTGATCCGGCCCGGCTCACCGGCCGGCGCGGACCTGCTCGCACGGCTGCCGACCCGCCCGGCGAGCCCGGTAGACGTCGCCGCTGCGGACACCGCCGTCGAGCGGGCCGCCGTCACCATGCCGCGCCGGATGCCGGACGGTTCGTTGCCGGAGCTGATCGCGGCCAACCGGGAGTCCCCGCACTGGGCGGACGTCGCCTCCCGCTGCCTCACCTGCGGCAACTGCACGATGGCGTGCCCCACCTGCTTCTGCGTCAGCACCACGGACGTCACCGACCTGACCGGCGAGCACACCGAACGGTGGCGGCAGTGGGACTCCTGCTTCAGCGTCGACTTCTCGTACGTGCACGGCGGCCCGGTACGCGCGAGCGGCGCCTCCCGCTACCGGCAGTGGATCAGTCACAAGCTGGGCACCTGGCACGAGCAGTTCGGGATGTCCGGCTGTGTCGGCTGCGGGCGGTGCATCGCCTGGTGCCCGGCCGGTATCGACATCACCCGCGAGGCCGCGGCCCTGGCCGCCCCGACGCCGGCTGGTGAGCCGTCATGACCGCCGCCACGATCAGTGGGGTGATCCCGCTGCCCTACCGGGTGGCGGGGCGGCGGGAGGACACCGCCGACACGGTCACGCTCGAACTCGACCGGGACGGCGAGGGCCTGCCGGAGTTCGGGCCGGGACAGTTCGCCATGCTCACCGCGTACGGAATCGGGGAAGTTCCGATCTCTGTCAGCGGTAGCCGCGGCACCCGGCTGATCCACACCATCCGCGCGGTCGGGGCAGTGACCCGGGCGCTGTGCGCGACCAGGTCCGGCGACGTGATAGGCGTGCGCGGCCCGTTCGGCACCCGCTGGGACGTCGGTGCGGCCGCCGGCCACGACGTGCTCGTGGTGGCCGGCGGCATCGGCCTGGCCCCGTTGCGCCCGGTGGTCGAGTGCCTGCTCGCCGACCGCCGGGCCTACGGGCACGTGGCGGTCCTGATCGGCGCGCGCCGCCCGGGTGAGCTGCTCTACCCGGGCGATCTGCGGCGCTGGGCGGCGCACGTGCGGGTCGACGTGATCGTGGACCGGGCCGAACCCGGCTGGCGGGGGCGGGTCGGTCTGGTCACCGGGTTGATCCCGGCGGCCGGGGTGGACGCCGGACGGGCCGTGGCGTACGTCTGCGGTCCCGAGGTGATGATGCGGGCCACCGCCCGCGCCTTGGTCGATCGGGGTGTCCAGGCGGAGCGGGTGTGGCTGTCGCTGGAACGCGCCATGCGCTGCGGCGCCGGCTGGTGCGGCCACTGCCAGCTCGGCCCGCTGCTGATCTGCCGGGACGGCCCGGTCGTCGGTTATCCGGTGGCCGAGCCGCTGCTGACCGTTCGGGAGCTGTGATGCCGACCCTGGCCGTCTGGAAGTTCGCGTCCTGCGACGGATGCCAGCTCAGCCTGCTGGACTGTGAGGATGAGCTGCTGGCGTTGGCCGGCCGGGTGCGGATCGTGCACTTCCCGGAGGCGACCCGGGCGAGCGCTCCGGGCCCCTATGACATCTCGCTGGTCGAGGGCTCGATCACCACGCCCGGCGACGCCCGCCGGATCCGGGAGATCCGCGCCGTGTCCCGGGTGCTGATCACCATCGGCGCGTGCGCCACCGCCGGCGGCGTGCAGGCGCTGCGCAACTCCGCCGACGTCGCCGAGTACGCCTCGGTGGTCTACGCCCGGCCCGGGTATCTGGACACGCTGGCCACCTCCACGCCGATCGCGGCGCACGTCGACGTGGACTACGAGCTGTACGGCTGCCCGATCGACCGGGGTCAGCTGCTGGAGACGATCGGCGCGCTGCTGGTGGGCCGCAAACCGGACCTGCCAGCGCACAGCGTCTGCTTCGAGTGCAAGCGCCGCAACAACGTCTGCGTGGTCGTGGCGTACGGCGAGCCGTGTCTCGGGCCGGTGACCCGGGCCGGGTGCGGGGCGATCTGCCCGGCGTTCCGGCGCGGCTGCTTCGGCTGCTTCGGCCCCGCCGAGACACCCAACGACGCGGCCCAGGTGGACCTGCTTCGGTCCACCGGCATGTCCGGCCCGGACATCGTACGGATGCGGCGGCTGTTCGACCCGGCCGCGGAACCGGAGGAGGCGACGTCATGACGCATCGGCACGACCGGCTCCTCGACGTGCCGGGACTGGCCCGGGTGGAGGGCGAGGGCGCCATGCACGTACGGGTCCGCGACGGCGTGGTCGAGGACGTGCGCCTGGAGATCTACGAGCCGCCCCGGTTCTTCGAGGCGTTCCTGCGGGGGCGCCGGCACACAGAGCCGCCCGACATCACGGCCCGGATCTGCGGGATCTGCCCGGTGGCGTACCAGATGAGCGCCTGCGCGGCGATCGAGGACGCCTGCGGGGTGACCGTGCCGCCGGCCATCGCGGCGCTGCGCCGGCTGCTCTACTGCGGTGAGTGGATCGAGAGCCACGTCTTGCACATCTACCTGCTGCACGCCCCGGACTTCCTCGGCTACGACAGCGCCCTGGACCTGGCCCGTGACCGGCGTGACCTGGTGGAACGCGGGTTGGCACTGAAGAAGACCGGCAACGACCTGATGGAGGCGATCGGGGGCCGGGCCATCCACCCGGTCAACGTGCGGGTGGGCGGCTTCTACCGGGCCCCGGCGCCGGCCGATCTGGCGCCGCTCCGGGAACGCCTGCGCACCGCCCTCGACCAGGCGCTGGACACCGTTCGGTGGGTGGCCGGCTTCGACTTCCCGCCGTTCCACCACGACCACGAGATGCTCGCGCTGACCGAGCCGGACCGGTACGCCATCGAGTCCGGGTCGATCGTCACCACCGGCGGCCTGGAGTTCGGTGTCCGTGAGTTCGAGCGGCACGTCGTGGAGGAGCAGGTGCCGCACTCCACCGCCCTGCACGCCCACCTGGCCGGCCGCGGCCGCTACCTGACCGGACCGGTCGCCCGCTACACCCTCAACCACAGCTTGCTGTCGCCGCTGGCGCGGGAGGCGGCCGAGGCCGCCGGGCTGGGCGCGCAGTGCCGGAACCCCTACCGCGGCATCGTGGTCCGGGCCGTCGAGACGGTGTACGCCGTGGAGGAGGCGATCCGACTCATCGACGCCTACGAGCCCCCGCCGTTCCCCGCGGTACGGGTGCCACCCCGTGCCGCCGCCGGTTACGGCGCCACCGAAGCCCCCCGCGGCACCCTGTTCCACCGGTACGAGATGGACGCGAACGGGCTGATCACCTCGGCCCGGATCGTGCCGCCGACCGCCCAGAACCAGGCCGCCGTCGAGGACGACCTGACCCGTTTCGTGGCCGGTCGGCTCGACCTGGACGACGAGCGCCTCACCCATGAGTGCGAGCAGGCGATCCGCAACTACGACCCGTGCATCTCCTGCGCCACGCACTTCCTCGACCTGCACGTGGAACGGAGCTGACCGTGGACGGGCGACGGGTGGTGATCGGGGTGGGCAACGAGTACCGCCGCGACGACGGCTTCGGCCCCCGGGTGGTTGCCGAACTCTCCGCACGCCGCGGCCACGACCCACGGCTCGCCGGGGTGGAGCTGCGGGTCAGCGACGGTGAGCCGGCCCGCATGCTGGAGGCGTGGACCGGCGCGGACGTCGCCGTGGTGATCGATGTGGCGTCCGGCGGCACGGCCGGCGCGTGGCACGAGGTGACCCTGCCGGAATCCGGCGAGCCCGCCACCTCCGGACACGGTTTCGGGCTGGGCGCCACCGTGGCCCTGGCCCGGGAGCTGGACCGGCTGCCCGGGCGCCTGGTGACGCTGGTGGCGTACGGGCGGGAGTTCGGCTTCGGCGTCGGGCTCAGCGATCCGGTGGCCGCCGCGGTGAGCCCGGTCGCCGACCGCGTCTGTGAACTGGAGGCGACGTCATGACCGCCTGGTCGGTACGGGTCCGTGGCACCGTGCAGGGTGTCGGTTTCCGGCCGTTCGTGCACCGGGTCGCCACCGGGTTGAGCCTGGACGGCGCGGTCCGTAACGTCGGTGGGGATGTGCTGATCGACGTGGGCGGTCCGGAGGCGGCCGTCGCCCGGCTGGTGGAGGCGCTGCGCGACCAGGCCCCGCCGGCCGCCCGGGTGGTCGAGGTGATCGTCGCCCCGGCTCCGGTGGCGCCGCCGCCCGGTTTCCGGGTCACGCCCAGCGGAGACGCCGAGTTGACCGGCGGGTTCGCCGGGCTGCCGCCCGACCTGGCGACCTGCGACGACTGCCTGCGGGAACTGTTCGACCCGGGCGACCGCCGCTTCCGGTACCCGTTCATCAACTGCACCAACTGTGGGCCGCGCGCCACCATCGTGGACGCTCTGCCGTACGACCGGGAGCGCACCGCGATGGCGGGCTTCGCGCTGTGCCGGCGCTGCGCGGCCGAATACTGCGACCCGGCGGATCGGCGGTTCCACGCCGAGCCGGTGGCGTGCCCGGCGTGCGGGCCGCGGCTCACCTGGCACGCCGGGAAGCGGTCCGCCCACGCCGACCGGGCGCTGACCGCGGCGGCCGGTGCGATCGGGGTCGGGCGGATCGTCGCGGTCAAGGGCCTCGGCGGCTACCAGCTGATCTGCGACGCCACCGATGCGAGCGCGGTGGACCGGCTGCGCCGTCGCAAGCAGCGGCCACGTAAGCCGTTCGCGGTGATGGTGGCCGACCTGGGGGCGGCGCACGCGGTGGCCGACCTGTGCCCGGAGGGGTGGACCGTGCTGACCTCGCCGGCCCGGCCGATCGTGCTGCTGCCCGCCCGGACCGGCTCCCCGGTGGTGGCCGCGGTCGCGCCGGGCGTGGACCGGGTGGGGCTGTTCCTGCCGTACACACCCCTGCATCACCTGCTGCTGCGTGCCGTGGGCCGGCCGCTCGTGGTGACCAGCGGCAACCGCGCCGACGAGCCGATCGCGATCGGCGACGCCGACGCGGCGGAGCGGCTCGCCGGGATCGCCGACGGCTTCCTGAGCCACGACCGGCCGATCCGGGCCCGCTACGACGACTCGGTGGTGCACATCGCCGCCGGGACCGCCCGGATGCTGCGCCGGGCCCGCGGCTACGCGCCCGGCTCGCTGCCGCTGCCGGTGCCCGCCCGGCGGCCGGTGCTGGCGGTCGGCGCCCAGCTCAAGCACACCTTCACCCTGGCCCGCGGGGACCGGGCGCTGGTCGGCCCGCACGGCGGCGACCTGGCCGACGCGGACACGCTGGCCGCGTTCCGGGCGAACGTCGCCCAGCTCAGCCGCCTGCACCGGTTCGAGCCCGAGGTGGTGGCGCACGATCTGCACCCGGACTACCTGTCCACCGCGTACGCCCGGGAGACCGCCGCCGGGCCGCAATTGATCGGCGTCCAGCATCACCACGCGCACGTGGTGTCGTGCGCGGCTGAGCACGGCCTCGACGGCCCGTTCCTGGGCGTCGCGTACGACGGTCTCGGCTACGGCGACGACGGCCGGCTGTGGGGTGGGGAGTTGCTGCTGGCCACCTACACCGGGTTCCGGCGGCTGGGCCGGTTCGGGGCCGCGCCGCTGCCCGGCGGGGAGGCCGCGGTTCGCCGCCCGGTCCGTACCGCGCTGGGCTACCTTTACGGCGGTGAGTTCCCGCTGCCGGACGCCCCGCCGCTCGCGCTGTGCCGCCGGATGCCCGCAGCCGAGCAGACCGTGGTCCGGCGGATGATCGAACGGCACGTGAACAGCCCGTACGCCTCCAGCGCCGGCCGCTTCCTGGATGCCGCCGCCAGTCTGCTCGGCATCCGCGACGACAACGGCTACGAGGGCGAGGCCGCGATCCTGCTGGAGGCGGCCGCGCACCGGGCCACCGGCCACCCCGAACCACTGCCGTGGCGGCTGACCAGTAAGGACGACCTCTGGGTCTACGACTGGTCCGGCACCCTGAGCGCCCTGCTGTGGCGGGCCGCCGGCGGAGAACCGGCCGCCGACCTGGCGCTCGCGGTGCACCGCGCGGTGGTCGACGTGACCGTGGAGCTGTGCGGGCGGGCCGCGGAGAGCACCGGCGTCCGGGTGGTCTGCCTGTCCGGTGGCTGCCTGCAGAACCGCATCCTGGCCGGGGCGCTGCCGCCGGCCCTGCGGACGGCCGGTCTGACCGCGCTGCTCAACCGGGACGTGCCGGCTGGCGACGGCGGTATCAGTTACGGGCAGGCGGTGGTCGCCGCGGCCCGGCTGGCCGGGGGAGACTGACATGTGCCTGGGCATCCCCGGCAGGGTGGCCGAGATCGATCAGGAGGACGGGCTGCGGGTCGGCACGGTCGACTTCGGTGGCGTCCGTAAACGGGTGTGTCTCGCCTACGCGCCCGAGGCCGCGGTCGGCGACTACGTGATCGTCCACGTCGGGTTCGCGATCAGCGTGGTCGACGCCGCCGAGGCCCAGCGCACCCTGGCGGTGCTGCGGGCGATGGGCGACGTCCTCGAACGGGAGCTGGGACCGTGAAATACATCGACGAATACCGGGACCCGGAACTGGCCCGGCTGCTGCTCGCCGAGCTGGGCCGGGTCACCACCCGGCCGTGGACGCTCATGGAGGTGTGCGGCGGGCAGACCAACACGATCGTGCGGCAGGGTATCGACGAGCTGCTGCCCGGTGGCATCGAGATGATCCACGGGCCGGGTTGCCCGGTCTGTGTCACCCCGCTGGAGGTCCTGGACCGGGCCATGGCGATCGCGGCGACCCCCGGGACGATCCTGACCAGTTTCGGCGACATGCTGCGGGTACCCGGCTCGCGTACCGATCTGCTCGCCCAGCGGGCCCGCGGCGCCGACGTGCGGATTGTCTACTCGCCGATGGACGCCGTCACCCTGGCCCGCGACAACCCGGACCGGCAGGTGGTGTTCCTGGCCGTCGGGTTCGAGACGACCGCGCCGGCCAACGCGATGGCCGTCCTGCACGCCGCCGCCCTCGGGATCACCAACTTCAGCGTCCTGGTCAGCCACGTCCTGGTGCCGCCGGCCATGACGGCCGTGCTGCGCGCCCCCGGCTGCCGGGTGCAGGGCTTCCTCGCCGCCGGGCACGTCTGCGCGGTGATGGGCTGGTCCGAGTACGAGCCGCTGGCCGAACAGTTCCGGGTGCCGATCGTGGTCACCGGGTTCGAGCCGCTGGACCTGCTGGAGGGCATCCTGATGACGGTCCGGCAACTGGAGCAGGGCCGGCACGAGGTGGAGAACCAGTACGCGCGGGCGGTCCGCCGGGACGGCAACACCGCGGCTCGGGCGGCGATCCGGCGGGTCTTCCGGGTCACCGACCGGGCGTGGCGGGGCATCGGCACCATCCCGGACAGCGGCCTCACCCTGACCGACGAGTTCGCCGCGTTCGACGCCCGCCGCCGGTTCGACGTGGGCCGGCTCGTCGTGCGCGAGCACCCCGACTGTGTGGCCGGCGACATCCTGACCGGCGCGAAGACGCCGCTCGACTGCGCCGCCTACGGCACCACCTGCACCCCCCGTACACCGCTGGGCGCGCCGATGGTGTCCGCGGAGGGCACCTGCGCCGCCTACTACACCGCTGGCCGCCGCCAGGAGGACCGTCATGCGTCACGTTGACCCGGCCACCGGAACCTGCCCCGCCCCGGTGCCGGAGACCGAGCGGGTGCTGCTCGGGCACGGTTCCGGCGGGCGGCTGTCCGCCGAGCTGATCGGCCGGGTGCTGGTTCCGGCGCTCGGCGCGGCCGCGCCCGGCGGGCCGCTCGAGGACGCCGCGGTGGTCGAGGTGGGGGAGTCCGATCTGGCCCTGAGCACCGATGCGTACGTGGTGGACCCGCTGTTCTTCCCCGGTGGCGACATCGGGTCGATGGCCGTCCACGGCACCGTCAACGACCTGGCCATGCGCGCCGCCATGCCGGTGGCGCTGACCGTGGCGTACGTCGTCGAGGAGGGCCTGCCGCTGCCGGTGCTGCGCTCGGTGGCCGAGTCGGCCGGGGAGGCGGCCGTCGCGGCCGGTGTCCCGATCGTCAGCGGCGACACGAAGGTCGTCGGACGGGGCGCCGCCGACCGGCTCTTCGTGATCACCGCCGGGCTGGGCCGCCGCCTGCCGGGCGTGGCCCCGTCCGTGGCGGCTGCCCGGCCGGGCGACGCGATCCTGCTGTCCGGGCCGATCGGCGCGCACGGCGTCACCGTGCTCAGCACCCGCGAGGGTCTGGGTTTCGAGGCCGACCTCGTCTCGGACAGCCGGCCGCTGCACCGGCTGGTCGCCGCGATGGTGGCGGCCGGAGGGGACGCCGTGCACGCGCTGCGCGACCCGACCCGGGGTGGCCTGGCGTCGGCGCTCAACGAGATCGCCGCGGCCTCGGGCGTCGGTGCCGAGATCGACGAGCGGGCCCTGCCGGTGCCGGAGCCGGTGCGGGCCGCCTGCGAGATGCTCGGCCTGGACCCGGCGTACGTCGCGAACGAGGGCTGCCTGGTCGCGTTCGTCGCCGCGGAGCGGGCCGACGCGGTGCTGGCCGCGATGCGGGACCGGCCGGAGGGCGCCCAGGCGGTCCGGATCGGGACGGCGTGCGATGACGGGCCGGTGGTGGTGCGGACCGCGGTGGGTTCGCGGCGGGTCCTCGACGTGCTGCTCGGCGAGCAGTTGCCCCGGATCTGCTGACCCGGGGCGCCCGGTTCTCAGCGGTCGGCTTCGCGGCGGCGCTCGGCGGCGGCCAGATAGGAGTCCGCCTGCTCCTGGGCCCGTTTCTCGGACCGTCGCAGGCCCTGCGCGGTCCCGGACAGCCGCCAGTACCAGAGGGCGGTGACCTCCAGGTCGCTGGGAGACATCTTCCGGTAGCGGGGGTCGCGGTGCTCGGCCAGGTAGTGGACCCGCAGGTTGGAGCGGCGCAGCCCGGCGTCCCACCGCCGGCGGCAGTTCTCCGCCTTGCGCAGGCAGTCGCGGACCCTCTCGTTCCACGGCACGTCGCAGTACCGGTATCCGGACGGTATCCGCAGCGGCCAGTACGGCGGATCCGGCCGCGGCGGCGCGATCATCAACCCGGCGCACGGGACCACACCGTCGGGGCCGTCCATCGGGCAGCGACCCGACGCGTCCGGGCCGTGGCAGACGCGGAGCACCTTGCCGGTGACGGGGTGCAGGATCTGGATCTCCTTGTGTGTCATCGCCCTACCTCCTTGCCGTTGGGCGGTCAGCGGCGGGCGTCGGCCGGGAACCGTTCCGGGCCGTGCGCCGCCATCTCCTCGTACCGCAGCCACCGCTGGTCGACCGCCTCCTGGGCGAGCCGGGCCAGCCGGTCCGCCTCGGCAGGGTCGGTGTCGCGCAGCTGCCGGAAGCGCAACTCGCCCTCGGTGAAGTCGGTCAGCGGCCGACTGGGCCGGGGGCAGTCCAGCAGGAACGGGTTGGCGCCGGCGGCGCGCAGCAGCGGGTCGTAGCGGATCAACGGCCAGTAGCCGGTGACCACCGCCAGTTGCTGGCGGGTCAGGCCGTCGCGCATGTCCAGGCCGTGGGCGATGCAGTGGGCGTACGCGATGACCAGTGACGGCCCGTCGTACGCCTCCGCCTCCCGCAGCGCCTGCAACGTCTGCTGCGGATCGGCGCCCATCGCGACCCGGGCCACGTACACGTTGCCGTAGGCGATGGCCTGCAACGCCAGGTCCTTCTTCGGGGTGGTCTTGCCGCCGGCCGCGAACCGGGCGACCGCCGACAGCGGGGTGGCCTTGGACATCTGGCCGCCGGTGTTGGAGTAGACCTCGGTGTCCAGCACCAGCACGTTGACGTCACGGCCGGAGGCGAGCACGTGATCGAGCCCGGCCGCGCCGATGTCGTACGCCCATCCGTCCCCGCCGACGATCCACACGCTGCGGCGTACCAGGTGGTCCAGGACGCTGGTCAGGTCGGCGACCGCGGGTTCGGCGGGGTCCAGTCCGGCCAGGCGTTCCCGCAGCTGGGCGAGGCGGTCCCGCTGGGCGGCGAACTCCGACTCGCGGCGCTGCGGGGCGTCCAGCAGCGCGTCCACGAGATCCGGGCCGAGCCGGTCGCGCAGCTGCCGCAACCGGGTCTCGGCGAGGCGGCGGTGCAGGTCGGCGGCGAGCCGGAAGCCGAGCCCGAACTCGGCGTCGTCCTCGAACAGCGAGTTCGACCAGGCCGGGCCGCGCCCGTCGGCGTTGCGGGTCCACGGGGTGGTGGGCAGGTTGCCGCCGTAGATGGACGAGCAGCCGGTGGCGTTGGCGACCATCAGGCGGTCGCCGAACAGCTGGGAGAGAACCTTGAGGTACGGCGTCTCGCCGCATCCGGTGCAGGCCAGCGAGAACTCGAACAGCGGCTGGAGGAACTGGGCGCCTCGGACGGTGCCGAAATCGACCCGGGACCGGTCGGCGTACGGAATCGTCTCGAAGTGGGCGATGGCGGCGCGCCCCTGTTCGAGTTGCGGTTCGCGGGGTCGCAGGTCGATGGCGCCGACCGGGCAGGCCTCGGCGCACAGGCCGCAGCCGGTGCAGTCCTCCAGGTAGACCTGGAGGGTGTAGGCGGTTGCCGGCAGGCCGCGGGCGTTCAGTTCCGCGGACCGGAACCCGTCCGGCGCGCCGGCGAGCAGGTCGGCGTCGTAGAACTTGGACCGGATGACGCTGTGCGGGCAGACGAACGCGCATGCCCCGCACTGGATGCAGGTCTGCGGATCCCAGGTGGCGACCTGGTCGGCGATGTTGCGTTTCTCGTAGGCGGTGGTGCCGCCCGGGTAGGTGCCGTCGGCGGGCAGCGCGCTCACCGGCAGGCGGTCGCCACGCCCGGCCATCATGGTGGCGGTGACCTCGCGGACGAAGCGGGGCGCGTCGTCCGGGACGATCGGCGGCGGCCGCCGGGTGGTGGTGGCCTTTCCTGGTACGGGCACGGGCCGCAGGGCGGCGAGGGCGGCGTCGACGGCAGCGTGGTTGCGGGCGACCACGTCCGCGCCGCGCCGGGCGTACGTCCTGGTGATGGCCTCCTTGACGCGGGTAACCGCCGCGCCCGCCGGAAGCACGCCGGAGATCGCGAAGAAGCAGGTCTGGAGCACGGTGTTGCTGCGGCCGGGCAGGCCCGCGGCGGCGGCGACCCGGTCGGCGGCGATCGCGTAGACGGTCAGGCCCCGGGCGATGATCTGCTCCTGGACCGGTCGGGACAGCGCCTGCCAGACGTCGTCGGCGTCGCTGTTGAGCAGCAGCGTGGCGCCCGGCGCGGCGTGGTCGAGCACGTCGACCCGGTCCAGTAGGCCGCTGTGGTGGCAGGCGACGAACCCCGCCTTGGAGATCAGGTACGGAGCGTGGATCGGCTCGGGGCCGAACCGCAGGTGGGAGACGGTGAGGCCGCCGGACTTCTTGGAGTCGTAGACGAAGTAGCCCTGCGCGTGTGTGCCCTCGTCGGCGGCGAGGATCTTGATGGTGTTCTTGTTGGCGCCGACCGTGCCGTCCGAGCCGAGTCCGAAGAACACCGCCCGGGTGGTGGCGTCCGGTTCGATGTCCAGGTCGGTCCAGGGCAGGCTGGCGCCGGTGACGTCGTCGACGATGCCGACGGTGAATCGTGGCCGGGGCCGGGCGGCGGCCAGTTCGGTCAGCACCGCGGCGACCATGCCGGGGGTGAACTCCTTGGAGCCGAGCCCGTACCGGCCGCCGATCACGCCGGGCATCGGCCGGCCGCTTCCGGCGAGGGCGGCGACCACGTCGAGGAAGAGGGGTTCGCCGGCCGAGCCGGGCTCCTTGGTGCGGTCCAGTACGGCGATCCGGCGGGCGGTCGGCGGCAGCGCGGCGATCAGCTCGGCGGCCGGGAACGGGCGGAACAGCCGGACGTGCAGCACACCGGTGTGCTCGCCGCGGGCGTTGAGGTGGGCGACGGTCTCCCTGGCGGTCTCGGCGCCCGACCCCATCAGAACCAGCACGCGGTCGGCGTCCGGCGCGCCGTGGTAGTCGACGATCCGGTAGCGGCGGCCGGTGCGTGCCGCGAGGGCGTCCATGGCCTCCTGCACCGCGGACGGCACCCGGGCATGGTAGGGGTTGACCGTCTCCCGGCTCTGGAAGTAGACGTCCGGGTTCTGGGCGGTGCCGCGGATCACCGGCCGTTCCGGTGACAGGGCGCGGGCCCGGTGTGCGCGGACCAGGTCGGCCGGGACCAGGGCGCGCAGGTCGTCGTCGGTGAGCGTGTCGACGGTGTTGAGCTCGTGCGAGGTCCGGAATCCGTCGAAGAAGTGCACGAACGGCACCCGGGTGCACAGTGTCGCGGCCTGGGCCACCAGCGCCAGGTCGTGGGCCTCCTGCACGGAGGCGGAGGCGAGCATCGCGAAGCCGGTGGCGCGGGCGGCCATCACGTCGGAGTGGTCGCCGAAGATGGACAGCCCCTGGGTGGCCAGTGCGCGGGCTGCCACGTGCAGGACGGCGGGCGTCAGCTCCCCGGCGATCTTGTACATGTTGGGGATCATCAGCAGCAGGCCCTGCGAGGCGGTGAACGTGGTGGTCAGCGCCCCGCTCTGCAACGCGCCGTGCAGGGCGCCGGCCGCGCCGCCCTCGCTCTGCATCTCCACCACCGACGGGACGCTGCCCCACACGTTGGGCCGCCCGGCCGCCGACCACTGGTCGGCGAGTTCGGCCATCACCGACGACGGGGTGATCGGGTAGATGCAGCAGATCTCGTTGAGCCGGTAGGCGACCGACACCGCCGCCTCGTTGCCGTCGATCGTCACGCGTGTCATGACCGGGCCTCCGGAATCATCTCGATCGCGTGCACCGGGCACTGGTCGAAGCAGGTGCCGCAGCCGGTGCACCGGTCGTAGTCGAACCGGTAGCGGTCGCCGGGCCCCAGCTTGATCACCGCGTCGTGCGGGCAGGCGCCCAGGCAGCCGTCGCACTCGAAGCAGTTGCCGCAGGACAGGCAGCGCCCGGCCTCGAACCGGGCGGCGGCCGGGTCGAGTCCGCCGACGATCTCGGTGAAGTCGCCGACCCGGGCGGCCGGGTCGCGTTCGGCCTGGGAGCGGCGGCCCGCGTCGCCGAAGTACCAGGGGCGCAGCAGCCCGAACTCGGCGACCGGATGCTTCTCCGCCGGCTGATGGGCCAGGCCGCGCAGGTAGGCGTCGATGTGCCGGGCCGCCTTGCGGCCGTGCCCGACGCCGACCGTGACGGTGCGTTCGGCCGGCACCATGTCGCCACCGGCGAAGACGCCCGGGCAGCCGGTCTGGAACGACGGAGACACCAGGACCGTGCCGTCCGGCCCGAACTCCACGCCCGGCACACCGCGCAGGAAGGCGGTGTCCGAGCGCTGCCCGAGGGCCAGCACGACGGTGTCGGCGGAGAGCGTCTCGGTGCGGCCGGTCGGCACCGGGCGGCCGTCGGCGTCGAGTTCCATCACCTCGACGGTCAGGTCCGGGCCGTCGAACGCCTGGATGGTCCGCAGCCAGTTGATCTTCACGCCCTCGCGTTCGGCCTCGTCGGCCTCCTCGGCGTGCGCCGGCATCTGGGCCCGGGTGCGCCGGTAGACGATCAGCGCCTCCTCGGCGCCCAGGCGCCGGGCAACCCGCGCGGCGTCCATCGCGGTGTTGCCGCCGCCGTACACCGCCACCCGCCGCCCGATCGCCGGCCGCTCACCGGCCGCCACGCTGCGCAGCAGGCTCACCGCGTCGACGATCCGTCCGGCCTCGCGGGCCGGGATGTCGATCCGCTTGGACAGGTGCGCGCCGACCGCCACGAACACCGCGTCGAAGCCACCGGCCCGGCGGTCGGCCTCCAGGTCGTGCACCGGGTTGCCGCACTCGATGGTGACGCCCAGATCGGCGATCCGGGCGATCTCGGCGGCCAGCACGTTGCGGGGCAGCCGGTACGCCGGGATGCCGTACCGCATCATGCCGCCCGGCTCGGCGCCGGCGTCACGCACGTGTACGCGGTGCCCGAGCCGGGCCAGGTGGTAGGCCGCGGACAGGCCGCTCGGCCCGGCGCCCACCACCAGCACCCGGCGGCCGGTCGGCGCGGGCGGCGGTCCGAACCGCCAGCCGCGTTCCAGCGCCAGGTCGCCGAGGAACCGCTCCACCGCGTGGATCGACACGGGACTGTCCAGGTGGGCACGGTTGCAGGCGGACTCGCACGGGTGGTAGCAGACCCGGCCGTGCACGGCGGGCAGCGGGTTGTCGGCGGTCAGCGCCCGCCACGCCCGCTCGTGGTCGCCGGCTCGCGCGTACCCGAGCCAGGCCTGGATGTTCTCACCGGCGGGGCAGCCGGCGTTGCAGGGCGGTAGCAGATCCACGTAGACCGGCCGCCGCTGCCGTACCGGCCCGCCCCGCGGCTCGTCGTGCAGCAGGTCCGGCAGCGGTGTCATGTCGTGCCACACGGGGTTCATGCCGGCCTCCCTGCCGCCGGGTGGTGCGGGCTCAGGACATCGCGAGACTGTCGTGGACGACCGCCACCGGGCAGGCCGAGTGGCGCAGCAGGTGCTGGCTGACCGAGCCGAGCAGCAGCCCGCGGACCGCGCCGCGGCCCCGGGATCCGACCACCAGCAGTTGTGCGCCGTCGCTGGCCCTGGTCAGGGCCGCGGCCGGGTGCTCGACCACGGCTTCGGCCTCGATCCGAAGGTTCGGGAAGGTGTCGCGGATGACGGTCACCTCCGTGTCGAACGGCTCCCGCTCCTGGGCGGTGATCGTCCACGTGGCCATCGGCGTCTCCGCCCAGATGCCGGTGACCGGCGGCCAGGCGTGGATGACATGCAGCGGCGCCTTCAGCATGGTCGCCTGCTCGGCGGCGAACACCAGCACGGCCGGAGCGGCGGCGGTGTCGTCGACGCCGGCGACCACCGGGCCGGTGGCCGACTGGGCGCCCCGGATCACCACGACCGGGCAGTGGGCGTGGGCGGTCACCGCCGCGGAGACCGAGCCGAACAGCCCGGCGACGGCGCTGTGCCCACGACCGCCGAGCACCAGCAGCCGGGCGTGCCGGGAACGGTCGATCAGGGCCGTGGCGGCATGTGCGCGCACGGTCGTCGTGGTCAGCGGCACCAGCGGGTGCGTCGTGCGCGCCGTCTCGACCGCCCGGTCGAGTGTGCTCTCGATGATTCGCTCCACGTACAACTCGGGGCTCAGGTCGGGGGACGGGACCATGCTCGCGGCGGGGGCGAGGACCGGCCATTCGTCGGCGTGGACCAGCTCCACCGGTTCGCCGGTGTGTTCCGCTTCCTCCAGCGCCCAGGTGAGGGCATCGTCGGACCATGACGATCCGTCGTACCCGACGATGATTCTCTTCTGCACGGTACTGCCCTCCTTCACGGTCCTTACCTCCATGGCACGCCCATCGATGCCCGCCGGGCAGGGCCGGAAGTCCCGTACCTCAGCGGTCCCGCCGGCCGGCGATCCGCAGCACGGCTCCCGGCACGGTGGCGACCGCACAGCAGGCCAGGATCGTGGCGAGCGGGAGCGGCGCGGTGCCCAGCAGCGTGTGCATCGGGGCGGCCAGTACCCCGGCCACCTGCAACAGCAGGCACACCACGACGGCGGCGGGCAGCGACCGGTTGCGGCCGGCGCCGGGGGCGGGCCGCGCGCGCACCGCGAGGGCCACACCGAGCTGGGCGAACCCGAGCACCAGGAACATCACCGACTGCCACGGCAGGTCCAGGCGCTGCGCGGTCACCCCGGCGGCCAGCGTCACCGTGGCCAGCAGCCCGGCGCCGGTCAGCACGTCGCGCAGCAGGCCGGCGCCGAGCACCGACTCCTGCGGCGACCGCGGTGGCCGGCGCAGGACGTCCGCCTCGGCCGGTTCGGCGCCCAGCGCGACCCCCGGCACGCCGTGGGTGAGCAGGTTGATCCAGAGCAGTTGGGCCGGCAGCAGCGCCAGCGGCATCCCGAGCAGCGGTCCGGCCAGCATCACCAGCAGCTCGGCCAGGCCGCCGGAGAGGGCGTAGCGCAGGAACCGGCGGATGTTGTCGTAGATCCGCCGGCCCTCGCCGATGGCGTCCGCCACGGTGCCCAGGTTGTCGTCGACCAGCACCAGTTCGGCGGCCTGCCGGGCCACCTCGGTGCCGCTGCCCATGGCCACCCCGATGTCGGCGCGGCGCAGGGCCGGGGCGTCGTTCACACCGTCGCCGGTCATCGCCACGACCTCACCGCGGTCCTGAAGCGCGGCCACGATGTCCAGCTTCTGCTCGGGGCGCGTCCGCGCGTACACCCTGGTCTTCTCGATGGTCCCGGCGGTGAGCGGGCCGAGGTCGCCGCGGGCGACCTCGTCGCCCGGCTCCAGGATCCCGAGGTCTCTGCCGATGGCGGTCGCGGTCCCCGGGTGGTCACCCGTGATCAACAGCAGGTGTACGCCGGAGCGCGCGAACTCCGCGGCGGTGTCGCGGGCGGTGGCCCGCAGCGGGTCCCCGATGGCGACCAGCCCGGCCGCGTGCAGGGGCGGGGGAGCGGCCGGGTCTGGCCGGCCGACGGTGACGGCGGTGGCCACGGCCAGCACCCGCAGCCCGGCGGTGGCCAGTTCCGCGGCGGCCGCCAGCAGATCGCCGTGGCGGTCCGGATCGAGAACCGTCTCCGGGGCGCCCTTGCGGGTTGTCAGGTACCGGCCGTCCGGGGTCCGGTGCACCGTGGTCATCCGGCGGTGGGCCTGGTCGAACGGCTGTTCGGCGACGCGGGGCGCGGCGGTGCGCTCGGCGTCCGGATCGAAGCCGCACCGGGCGGCGAAGGCCAGCAGGGCGGCCTCCATCGGATCTCCGGCCGCGGCCCAGTGGGAGTGTTCGCCGTCCGGTGGCAGCAGACTCGCGTCGTTGCACAGCGCCCCGGCTCGTGCCAGGGTCCGCAGCCCTTCGCTGATGTCGCCGCTGACCGTCCCGGCCGGGTCGTAGCCGGTGCCGGTGACCGTGTGCCGGGTACCGTCCGCGGTGACCGCCCGCTGCACCGTCATCCGGTTCTCGGTGAGCGTCCCGGTCTTGTCCGAGGCGATCACGGTGACCGACCCGAGCGTCTCGACGGCGTGCAGCTGGCGCGGGATCGCCCGGGTGCGGGCCATCCGCCGGGCCCCGAGAGCCAGCGCCAGCGTGACCACGGCCGGCAGGCTCTCCGGCACCGCCGCCACCACCAGGCTGACCGCGGTGATCGCCATCCGGGTCACCGGCTGGCCGGCCAGCACCCCGAGGGCGAACACCAGCGACGACACCACCACCGCGGTCACGCCCAGGAGACGGCCGAGCGCGGTCAGCCGCCGTTGCAGCGGGGTGAGGCCCGGCCGGGTCCGCGAGACCAGGTCGGCGATCCGCCCGAGCGCGCTGGCCGGGCCGGTGGCCGTCACGGTTCCGGCCGCCCGGCCCCCGGCCAGGACCGTTCCCGCGCCGGCCGGTTCGGTGGCGAACCGGTGCACCGGCACGGACTCGCCGGTCAGCGCCGACTCGTCGAACGTGGCCCGTTGCGCCTCGGTCAGCTCGAGGTCGGCCGGGACGACGTCGCCGGCCTCCAGGCGTACGTGGTCGCCGCGCACCAGCTCGGCGGCCGGCACCAGCCGGTCCCGGCCGTCGCGGACCACCCGGGCCACCGGGGCCGCCATCCGGTCCAGGGCGGAGATCGCGGCGTCCGCCCGGACCTCCTGGACCACGCCGATCACCGTGTTGACGGCCACCACCAGCAGGATGATCAGAGTGTCCGGCACATCGCCGAGCGCCGCCGTCACCACCCCGGCGGCCAGCAGCAGCGCCACCAGTGGATCGGCCAGTTGCCGCCCCACCCGGTACCCCACACCGTGCCGCCGGGGCGGCGCCACCAGATTGGGCCCGTCGGCGGCGAGCCGTGCCGCCGCCTCCGCGTCGGACAGGCCCCGCACCGCAGGGCCCGTCGTTTGCACCAGGTTCGTCATCGTGGTCGCCTCCTGACGTCGGCGTACCTTCAGCGTGAACCCGGGATCACCTGGTCAGGCAGGGTCGATGGCCCCGTCCGGTGGCCGGGCGCCGGCGAGCACCAGCGCCAGTGGGCAGGCGGTGCGCCCGATCAGCGCGCCCGAGGTGGCGCCGACCGCGTCCGCGTCGGCGCCGACCACCAGCAGCGCGGCATGCTCGGCGAGCACGCGCAGCGCGGCCCCGGGGTCCTCGTCGTGCAGGATCTGCCGTTCCGCCGCCGCGATCTCGGCAGGGCCGAGGCCGTCGTGGACGGCCGCAGCCAGCAACAGGTCGGCCTGGGCCAGGGTTTCGGGACGCATCCGGACACCATCGGTCTCCCGGCCGCGGCCGGTGCAGACGTGCACCAGGCGCAGCCGGGCCCGCAGTTCGGTCGCCCGCAGCCGGGCATAGGTCATCACGGCGTCCTGGCGGGCGTCCTCGGTGATCGCGGCGAGCACCAGAGCGGCCGGTGGGGGAGCTTGCGGGATCAGTTCGACGGCGTACCGGTCCGGGTGGACGCGTAGCCGCCAGCGGGATTCCGGGCCCAGCCGGGTACGGATCGCCGCGGCCAGCCGGTCCACCGATGTGAGTGCCGTTGTCGTGTCCATGGGTCACCCCGGACCGTCGTCAGATCGCTGCTGGTACCACTCGGCCGGGCCGCGGTCCGCCGGATCCGGTGCCCGTCTTGACGACGGTGGGTCTGGTGGCTCGGCGGCCACACCTCGGTCTCGTCCGGCAGCCGGTGGGCTTCGCCGCCCGGCCGGTGGGTGCCTGAAGCGTGGCGCGGCCGCGGCGCGGCACCCAGGGCCGAAGGTCCTGATCGAGGTCCCGCGGGTCCAATGGACCATGTGGACCTGCCGCACGGCGGTGTCGGGCGCCACAGCCGGGCGACTACCTTGCGGATATGACCAGTGTCGTGTCGGTAGTGGAGAGGCTGCCCGTGGTGGTCGGCGTCGATGGAACGCCGGCCGACCTGCAGGTGGTGGATACGGCCGCCGAGGAGGCGGCATTCCGTGGAGTCCCGTTGCACGTGGTGCACGCCTGGCCGGGCCGGCTGGTGTCGTGGTCGCGGCACCGGGCCGCGGCGGACCAGCCGGACGGGCGGCACCTGCTGGAGCTGGCGATCCGCCGGGTCCAGCTGGCGTACCCCAGCCTGGTCGTCGGGACCCAGTTGGTGGACGAAGGGGCCGCTGAGGCCCTGGTCCGCTGGTCGGCGCGGGCCGGCCTGCTGGTGGTGCGGCATCGCGACGAGGCGGGACTCGGCCATGGCTGGGGCTCGACGGCGGCGTACGTGGCGCATCACAGCGTCTGCCCGTTGCTGGTCCACCGCGGCGCGGTCCCGTCGCGCGGGCCGGTGGCGGTGGCCGTGTCCGGGCGGCACACCGCCTCCTTGCGGTCGGCGTTCGAGGCGGCGGCCCGGGCCGGATGCGGCGTCACCGCGGTCCACGTCCGGGAAGCCGGTGGGGACACCGGGGACCGTCTGGACACGGCGCTGGCCGAGTGGGCTGACCAATGGCCGGACGTGCCGGTGGACCGGCTGGTCATCGACGAGGACGAGGTGGCGTACACGATCGACCGGGCATCGCGCCGCTGCCGCCTGTTGATCGCCGGGCGCGGGCGCAAGGGATGGTCGGTGGAGGCGGTCTACAACTCCGGCGGAGTGGCCGGTGGCCGCCAGCTGTGTCCGGTCCTGCTCGTGCCGCCGGGTTGGCCGGTGGGCGGCCGGGTTCCGGCCGAAGCGTCCCGGCCCGCCGGCTACTGACCGTCACCGCTGTAGGGCGGCGGCCACGCCGCGCAGTCGCACCATTCGGCGGAGTAGGGCCGTTAGCTGGGCCTCCGGCAGCCCGCGTGGAGAGGCCATGGCGGACATCGGACTCCTCTCCCGGGGCTCTCGGAGGGTGCGTTTCCTCACCGTCGTGCCCTTCGGCGCGGATCCGGCAGGGCCGTTCGGCCTCCCACCTTGTCCCCGGCCACCTGGCCTCGGAAAGCGGGACCTTCGTCCCTGCCGGCCCGGGCCCTGCCGGTCGAGGATGGCATCGATGGAGGTGGTAGCGATGTTGACGTATATCGGTGCTTTGGCGTTGTTCGTCGCGCTCCTGATCCTCCTGTTCCCGCGGGAGGACCCGGCCGTCCCGCCGGAGGCGGAGCAGAAGACCGAGGCCGGTGGCGGCGACGCCGTGCCGACCACCTTGGAGGGCGCGCTGGTGGCCCAGCTCGTGCACGGCGAGATCAGCCGGGCCCAGTACCAGGCGGCACTGTCCCAACTCGCGGCCCGCGACGACGAGCGCAACCCGCTGGCGGTGCCAGGCAGCGACCGGCCGGACGCCTGTGCCTGAGGGGCGGCCGCGTATCCCTGTTCAATCGGCATCCGCCGATCTGTTCGGCTGGATCCGTCCGTCTTCTACGCGCCGACGGTCAACGCTCTCAGGGAGGCGACCATCGCCGGAGCGGCGGCGGTACTGGTCCACAGTCGGCGCTGCCGGTCGGCGCCGGTGCCCAGCTCGCGGAGCCGGGTCAGCAGGGCGTCGACCGTGTCGGTGTCGCCCAGGTCGGCCAGCGCCTTACCCGCGTGGCCGACGGCGCGGTGCAGCAGGTCCCAGGCGGGGACGGCCCGGCCCGTGCACGGGTCGACACCCATCCCGCCGAGGCCGTTGCGGGCCGCCACGAGCACACCGGCGACGACCCAGGGACGGGGCGCCGGGGCCGCCGGGACATCGGCGTGGATCTCCGCGGCGGCGGTCGCCACCAGAGCCCGGGTCAGGGTCGCCACCAGCACGGTGGTGGCCGCGTCGGGGCAGGTGTCGGTCACTCGTACCTCCACCTCGGGGCGGCCGGGGGTGAGCCGGGCGAGGAACTGGACGCCGCGTTCATCGAGGGCCGACCCGGCCCGTACAGCCTGCCGGACTGCCTGGTCGTACGCGTCCGCGCCTGGCCATACCTCGGGCGGGCGGAGAGTGGGCCACGGGGCCAGGGCCTCGTAGCGGGTGCTGGCCCAGCCGGTGTCGCGGCCGCCGGCTATCGGCGAGTTGGCGCTGATCGCGAGCAGGGTGGCCAGCCACGGGCGGAGCCGGCCGAGGACACGGGCGCCGAGGTCCCGGGACGGCACAGTGACGTGGACCCGGCAGCCGCAGACGCCGGACCGGGCGGCCAGGGCGGGGTAGCGCAGCGCCAGCGCCCGGTAGCGGGGAAGGTCGCTGATCGTGGACAGCCCGTGTGCCCCGTACGGTGCTGTGCCGGAGGCGACCAGTTCGCAGCCCAGTCCGTGTGCGCCGGTGGCGAGCAGGTCCCGCGCCCGATGCAGTTCCCGGCTCAGCCCGGCGGCGTTGGAGCACTCCGGAGTGGTGGCGCTGATCTGGTAGCGCATCAGGTCGGCGTGCGGACCGGGCAAACCGCGCAGGCTGTCGAGCAGCGCCGGGGCGGCCTGGGTCGGCCACCCGTGTGCCGGGTCGAGCAGCAGGAAGTCCTCCTCCACCCGGAGGGTCACGATGTCCCCACTCATGCGAGTTGCCCCCTTCGATGTCTTTTCGCCAGCCTGGAACGGGCTTACGCGCGGGGAAAGGGCCTTCGGTCCCGCCCGCCGCGGCCGCGTCCGCAGATGGCGCGAGTGCCTCCGGCGACGTCAACGCGCTGCGCCATCAGGTGGCTTTTGCCGGCTCTCGCACCACCAACTGCGTCGCCCCGCCGTCGGTGCTCAGGCCGCGCCACCGGATGACGGCCAGGGCGAGCGCCGTCCACACGGCCAGGACGGCGAGGTGGGCCACGGCGAAGCCGGCACCGCTGACGGCCGGGTCGGTGGCGGCGAGCACCGCCTGGAGCAGATGCCGCAGCGGGAACACGTTGGCGACCGTGGTCAGCCAGCCGGGCAGCGGCACGTTCCCGACCACGAAGATCTCCGAAATGAAGCAGAGCGGCAGCAGCGTGCCGAGCGTGACCGGGACGACCGAGCGCGCCGACGGCAGCAGGGCGGCGACCGCGAGACCGAGCGCCGCGAAGCACAGTGATCCGGCGACGACGGCCAGCAGCAGTGCCGGCAGGCGTGCGGCGTCCAGGCGTACGTCCAGGAAACCGGCGCCGACGACCGTGAGCACGGCGGCGGCCAGCAGCGAGACCAGCAGCGCGGCCGACACCCGCCCGGCGAAGTACCAGCGGAACGGCAGTGGGGTGCCACGCAGCCGTTTGAGGACCCCGGCGGCGCGGGCTCCCACCACCGACTCGGGCATGTCCACGAACGCCGCGACCGCCGCCGTGTAGGCGATCATCCCGGCGTACAGATATTGGGCCATCGGCAGGCCGTGCACCGGCTGGTCGCCGAACACGGTCGGGAACAGTGCCAGCAGCAGCGCCGGGAACACCACGGAGGAGAAGACCGCCATCATCTCGCGGCGCAGCCCGAGAAGGGCATATCCGATCTGTACGCCCAGCGGCGAACGCCGGTCCGCGGCCGTGGGCGCCGACAGCTGAGCCGGGACGGGCGGTGTCGTGCCGGCCGTGATCGCGGCCCGGGCACTGCGCGGCTGCCAGGAGAAACCGGCCCGCGCCACCACGATCCCGGCGGCCGTCCACACGGCGAGCACGGCCAGATGTGTGGGGGAGAAGCCGGACCCGGTGCCCGGATGGAACGCCTCGGCCATGGCCCGGGCGAAATGCTTGAGTGGCAGTACCGAGCCGATCACGTCCAGCCAGCGCGGCAGATCGGCGCCGACGATGAACACGTCCGAGATGAACGCCAGTGTGATCAGCAGCCCCTGCGCCAGGGTCTGCGCGATCAGGACGGTACGGGCCAGCGCCGCCAGTGCCAGCCCCAGCGCGGCGCAGCAGGCGATGCCGAGCAGCAGGGTCACCAGCAGCGCCGGTGTCTTGTGCCAGACGATCACCACGTCGTACCCGAGCACACCCACCGCGGTCAGCAGCGCCACTCCGCCCGCGGAGATCACCGTCGACGCGGCGATGCGGGACCCGAGCACGATCCACGGCGGCACCGGCGCGGCCCGCAGCCGTTGCAGCACTCCGCTGTCGCGCATGCCGGCCGTGTCGACGGCGAGCAGCACGAACGACGCCTGCGCCACGCCGAAGACGGCGAACGGCGGCACCAGGTACTGGGCGACCGGAACCCTGCCTGCGTCCTGGTCGCCGACGATGCTTGCCACGATGATCAGGAAGGCGACCGGGAAGCCGATGGTGAAGAACGCGGCGACCGGGTTGCGGGCGAAGCCGAGCAGGGCGTGCCTGGTCAGCGCCCGGAGCGCGGTCATCGGGCCGCCCCCTCGGTCAACGCCAGGTAGACCTCCTCCAGCGTCGGCGGGGCCACCGTCAGATCGGGCAGGTCGAGGCCGCGGTCGCGGGCCCAGCCGGTGAGCCGCCACGTGTCCGCCAACGGGTCACGAGACTCCACCCGCACCCGGCCCACGGTCATGGAGGGCGGGGCGCTGAGCACCGGTAGGCGGTCGGCCGGCGTCTCCGGTGGCAGGCCGAAGGTGATCACCGTGGGCAGATCGCTGCCGGCCCGCAGCCGCTCCGGCGGGCCCTCGGCGATCAGCCGGCCGTCACGCATCACCGCGACCCGGTCCGCCAGCCGCTGCGCCTCCTCCAGATAGTGCGTGGTCAGCAGGATCGTGGTGCCGAGCTCGCGCAGGCCGGCGATCAGCTGCCAGGCGTGGTGCCGTGCGGCCGGGTCGAAGCCGGTGGTCGGCTCGTCGAGGAAGAGCAACTCGGGGGCGCCGGCCAGGCCGAGCGCCAGGTCCAGGCGGCGGCGTTGGCCGCCGGAGAGATGCTTCACCCTGGTGTCGCGCTTGTCGGCCAGGCCGGCCAGCGTGATCAGCTCGCCGGGGTCGTGGCCGCGCGGGAACAGCCGGGTCTGCAACCGCACCAGCTCGTGGACGGTGAACTCCTCCTCGAAACCGGCCGACTGCAGCACTACGCCGATACGGGCCCGGTAGGCGGAACCGCCGGTCGCCGGATCGAAGCCGAGCACCCGTACGTCGCCGGCGTCGCGCGTACGGTGACCCTCCAGAATCTCCACAGTGGTGGTCTTGCCGGCCCCGTTGGGGCCGAGCAGCGCGAAGATCTCCCCGTCGCCGACCGAGAAGCTGATCCCGTCGACGGCTCGCACCGGCCCGTACGCGCGGACCAATTCGCGTACCTCGATGGTCGCCATGCCCCCAGCATCGGCCGATGGGCCCGGCACGGGCAGTGCCCGAGGTCCTGTCGTTCGGCCCTTACGGCCACTCCCCGGCGGCGCGCACCCTGAGCGAAAGCGATTCCTTCATGGACGAGGGAGGCAACAATGAAAGGGCTCGTGTACGGCGGAGGCGGACGACGGTCCTGGACGGATGTCCCGGACGCCCAGGTGCGTGACGCGCGGGACGCGGTGATCCGGGTCGACACGGTCACGATCTGCGGCACCGACCTGCACATCCTCGGCGGCGACGTGCCGGAGGTGGCGCCCGGGCGGGTGCTCGGCCACGAGGCGGTCGGGACGGTGGTGGCGCTGGGGCCCGCGGTGACCGGCCTGACCGTCGGCGACCGGGTTCTGGCGTCGTGCATCTCGGCGTGCGGCACCTGCCGGTTCTGCCGGGACCGGGCCTACGGGCAGTGCCGGTCCGGTGGTGGCTGGCTCCTCGGCCACACCATCGACGGGGTGCAGGCCGAGTACGCCCGCATCCCGTTCGCCGACCTGTCCACGTACCGGCTGCCGCAGCGGGTGAGCAACGAGGACGCGGTGCTGCTGGCCGACATCCTGCCCACCTCGTACGAGGTCGGGGTGCTCAACGGCCGGGTCCGCCCGGGCGACACCGTGGTGATCGTCGGCGCCGGGCCGATCGGGCTGGCCGCCGTGCTCACCGCGCGTCTGTTCTCACCCGCGCACATCGTGGTGATCGACAAGGCGGAGAGCCGGCTGCAGGCCGCCAAGAACCTCGGCGCTGATGTCACCCTGACCCCGGAACGGGTGCCGCTGGGCGCCATCCGGGCGCTCACCGGCGGGCTCGGGGCGGACGTGGTGATGGAGGCGGTCGGCACGCCGCAGACCTTCGAGTTGTGCACCGACCTGGTGCGCCCGGGCGGGACGGTGGCCAACATCGGCGTGCACGGCAAACCGGCCACGCTGCACCTGGAAGACCTGTGGATCCGCAATGTCACGATCACCACCGGGCTGGTCGACACGTACTCGACGCCGAAGCTTCTCGACATGCTGGTGGCCGGGCAGATCGACGTGGGCTCGCTGGTCACCCACCGGTTCGGCCTCGACGAGATGGAACGGGCGTACGACGTGTTCGCCGACCCGGGCCGCACCGGCGCGCTCAAGGTGGTGCTCACCCGGTGAGCGCGGGCCTTGCGGCCCGTGTGGACGGCCATGCCGGGCGGCTCCTTGGGAGCCGCCCGCGGGTGCCCGGCGCCCGGCTGGTGACCTACCCGGGCATGGGGCGCGACCTGCCGCGCCTGCTGCAACCAGCGATCGCCGGCGAGATCGCCTACCTGGCGACGAGAACCGGACAGTCGGCGTGATGCAGCAGCTGCCAGGTGATCGGTCCGGGCAGGCCGCCGGCCTCGTGCGCGCCGGCCACGATCAGCTGGGCCTGGTGCGAGACACCGACCAGCAGCCGGGCCGCCGGGCCCGCGTGGACCAGGGTGCCGACCGGAACGTCGGGGAACTCCTTCCGCAGCGGGTCGAGCAGCCGGTCGAGCATGTCAGCCGCGGCGATCTCCCGGCCGGTGAGGCCGGACGGCAGCGGCTCGCGGTAGGCGTGCACGGCCAGCAGCGCGGCACCCCGGACGTGAGCGACGCCGAACGCGGCGGCCATCGCGACCCGGGCCGCCGGTGAGCCGTCCGCGCCGACCGCCACCGGATCGGTGAATGCCACGGTACGGCCGCGGACCACCACCGCGGAGCAGCGGGCCCTGGTGGCTACCCGCTGGCCCACCGAGCCGAGCATCAGGCTGGTGAACCCGCCGCGTCCGCGATGACCCACCACGGTCAGCCCCGCGGTGGTGGCATGCCCCACCAGGGTGGCGGCCGGATCGCCGGGCACGACGACGGTGTGCACGGTGATCGCCGGGGCGGCCCCGGTGGCCGCCTCCCGGGCTGTCGCCACCACGGCCTCGGCGTGGTCGCGGGGATCACCGGGCGGGTGCGGCCAGGGCAGACCGGGCATGGCCGACCAGTCCTCGTCGTACGCGTGCAGAACGGTGAGCGTGGTGCCGCGCCGTTGCGCCTCCAGGGCCGCCCAGCGGACCGCGGTCAGTGCCGGTTCGGAGCCGTCGGTTCCCACCAGCACGGTTTCCTGAACACTCATGACTCCTCCTTCCTGCTCGAGCGTGGGCCGCCGGTCCCGGGGCGGGCAGGGCCGAACGTCCCCCTCCGGAGTCCCCGCCCCGCTGGGGCGGCTTGACGTCGAGGTCCGTTGACCTGAACCGGTCAGCTGAAGCGGGGACCTCCGGGCGGTCGCCGAGGACTGCCCGGAACGGCCCGTGTCCGCGTACGGGTACGCCAAACTCGCCGCCACCTGCCTGATCCGCCTCGTCCGCGGCCTGGGACACCCGGCCGTCGTGCTGCGGATCTTCAACCCGATCGGGCCCGGCACACCGCCGACCCTGCTGCCCGGCCGGCTCGCCGCCGAGATCCGCCGCGCCGCCGACCACGGCGGCCGGGCCCGGCTGGGATCCCTGGACGGGGCACGGGACTTCGTCGACGTACGCGACATCGCCGACGCCGTGCTGGCCGCGGCCACCGCCCCGGCACCACTGCCGCCGGTGCTCAACATCGGCAGCGGACACGCCACCGAACTACGCGACCTGGCGATCCTCGCGGCGGCACTGGCCGGTACGGCCGTGCCCGAGGAGACCGCCGACCCGCCGCCACGCCGGTCCGCGGCGGCTCTGCGGCAGCGGGCCGACGTGACCGCGGCCCGGCGGGACCTGGCCTGGCGACCGCGCCGCTCGCTGACCGACTCGCTGCGCGACATGGGGCTGGCCACGGTGGGAGCCGGGTGATGGGACCGATCGTCCCGGCCTACTTCCATCCGGCGCCGCATCCCGGCGAGTGGCGGCGGCTCGCCGACGCCGGGCCGGCCGTCCGGGCCGTCGTCCTCAACGTCGCCGACGGGCCCGGCGCCCGCCCCGACCCGGCGTTACGTTTGGCCGCCGAGCGGCTGCGGGTGCCGGTGCTCGGCTACGTGGACACCGCCTACGGGCAGCGCGGCGCGCACGCTGTCGCCCGCGACGTCGCCCGGCACCTGGCCTGGTACAGGGTCGGTGGCGTCTTCTTCGACCAGGTCCCGGCCGGATGCGAGTGGCTGGCTGTCTACCGGCGGCTGGCCGCGGAGGCACGCCGGCAGGGCTGCGGCACGGTCATGTTCCACCACGGTGTCTACCCCGACCCGCGGTTCGCCGACCTGGCCGACATGCTCGGCGTCTTCGAGGGCCCGGCCAGGCGTTACCTCACCCTCGCGCCGCCCGCCTGGGCCCGGCGGCACGCCGCCGCCACCTTCTGCCATCTCGTGTACGAGACACCGGCGCGCCTTTTCACCACGGTGCTCGCCCACGCGGCGACCGCACATGCGGGCAGCGTCTACCTCACCGATCGGGGCGGCGCGAATCCCTGGGATGGGCTTCCGCCGTACTTTCCGCGGCCATGCTGACCCGGCGGGTCGTCACGCTGCTGGCCACGGCACTGCTGGCCGGTTGCCAGGCCGCGTCCCCGATCCCGCCCGCCCCGCCGCCTACGCGCTGGATTCCACCGCCGGGCGTCACCTGGCAGTGGCAGCTCACCGGGAAGCTCGACCTCACGGTCGATGCCCAGGTGTACGACGTGGACGGCTTCAACACCACCGCCACCGAGGTGGAAGCCCTGCACCAGCGTGGCCGTAAGGTCATCTGCTACATCTCGGCCGGCTCCGCCGAGCAGTTCCGCTCCGACGCCGTCCGCTGGCCGGAGAGGGTGCTCGGCAACCCGACAGGGTGGCCCGGCGAACGCTGGGTCGACATCCGCGACCGGGACAGCGTCGGCCCCATCCTGGCCGACCGCATGGACATGTGCCGGGACAAGGGCTTCGACGGTGTGGAACCCGACGTGATGGACGCCTTCACACACGACACCGGGTTCCCGCTCACCGCCGCCGACCAGGTCGCCTTCAACCACTGGGTGGCCGACCTCGCCCACGAGCGGGGCCTGTCCGTCGGCCTCAAGAACGACCTCGAACAGATCTCTGAACTGGTGGGCGCCTTCGACTTCGCGGTCGACGAGGAATGCGTGGCACATGCCGAATGCCAGGCCCTGCGCCCGTTCATCACCGCTGGCAAAGCCGTCTTCCACGCCGAGTACGACCGGTCACCGGACACGTTCTGCGCCGAGACCCGGACTCTGGGACTCAGTTCGATCCGCAAGACCCGCGCTCTGGGCTCCTGGCGGCAGACCTGCTGAGCGTGGGCCACCGGTCAGCAGCGTGAACGCGTGCACGACCAGGGCGATCACGCTGCCCACCAGGCTGCCGAGCGCCATCTCGCCGCCTCCCGGCGTCGCCGCGGCTCTCCGGCGCCTACCAGATCGTCACGGTGCTGACCCTGGCCAATTTCGGCAGGGTCACCCAGCTCACCGCCGTGGCGGAACGCCCGGTGCTGCGCATCGGTCGCACCCGCCGGTCCTCCTCATGCCGGCGCGGCCGTCTGGCGCGGAACGGGAGGCGTCGCGGGGGCGGACCGGCCAGCCGGAGCGGGGATCACGACCACCGGGCAGGGTGCCTTGCGGACGCACGACTCGCTGACCGAGCCGAGCATCGTGTGCCGCACCCGGCCGTGCCCGTGACTGCCCAGAACCAGCAGGTCCGCGGCTTGTGCGGCTGCGGTCAGCACGTCGGCCGGGCGTCCTTCGAGGACCTCGGCGGCGATCGTGTGGTGTCCGCCGACCGCGGTCATCACCGCCGCGATCTCGCGGTCCAGCAGGGCGGTGGCCCGGTTGCGTTCCTCGTCCGGTGACGGGCCGTACTCGATGGCGACCCAGGACCAGGCCGTCACCGCCTGCACGGCGCATCCGCTGCCGGCGGCTTCACGAACCGCCCATTCCAGCGCCCGGCGCCCGCCGTCGGAGCCGTCCACGCCCACGACGATCAGGTGGTTGGCGTTCATGATTCCTCCCGCACAGCTCGGCGCCCGAACTTCTCCTACACCGTCCAAGCTGCCCCGGCACCGGGCTGTTCGGTAGGGCGGTAAGGCCCGGCGAACAGGACGTTGTCCACCGGACCGGGCGTCATCGTGTCGCGATGCTGGTGGAACGAGGACGTTCCACCAGCGGAATCACGAGGTGAATGCGGTCAGGTGCCGTTGTGAGGCGGCCAGTAGCCAGCTGTAGACCTGCTCGACGTCGGCCGCGTCGAGGCCGTCGAGTGCGGCCGACAATGCAGCGATGTCGTCGTGCTCGATCTGCGCGCCCGCGGCCAGCGCCGCGGACAGGCTGCCGTCACCCTGCTTCAGCAACCTGTCGTAAGTGGCCTGGGCAGCCGAGTCGGTGAACGAGCCGGCTGGCCGCTGCGCGGTCGGGTCGGCGACGCCATAGCGCTGCAGCAGCGTGCGCACCGCCGTCAGGTGGTGCGTCTCGGCCCTGGCGATGTGGGCGAAGACGGCCGCGTCGTGGCGGTCCGCGAACGCGGCGTACAGATCGTGGGCGAGCTTCTCCCTCTGCGCGATCGACGCCAGTGTGGCCTTCTGCGCCCCGGTCAGCGCGCCCTGCTCAGCGATGAGGCCCGCACCCATGCAGTGGGTGCCGCCGTATCCGTTGCCCATTCCGTACCCGGGGCCGTCGCCGCCCGGGAAGATCGTGCTCGACGCGGCCGGGCCACCGAACGGGCCGTTGCCCGCCAGGGCCGGCACCGCGACCGCCAACCCGCCCAGGCCGAGCGCACCGGCCGCCACCACGGTGGCGGTACGGCGGATGATGCTCCGCATGACTCCTCCCTTCTGAAACCACCTTCACAGTGGCCCTCCGACATGGCGACGGTGTGGAGCCGATGTGCAGGCCGGATGGAGAAGCCGGGCGGCGCCGGGTTCGGATCGTTGCCCAGACCGGGACGCCACGGCTCGGATCCGTTCGCCAGCGATCTGCCAGATCAGTCGTCGGTGGCAGTCAACGGTCCCGCCGTCGATCGAGCCCGTCCGCAACGGGACTTCAGTCCCTGATCGCACCCAAGCATGCGGTGGATACTGAGCTCTGGTAGAAGCGGGCTGGTGCCGGTCACCGCGGATCCCTTGAGAGACATCGACCTCGGCTCTGGTCCGCAAGGGTCGTTGATCATCGTCAGGAGATTCTCGTGCGGCAATCACCGCGGCGGGTAGCCGGAGTCAGCGGGCTCGCCGCCGTTGTGCTCGGGGTGGCCGGTGCGCTCTGTGAACGGTCGTGGCCGGGCCCGGAGTCTTTGCCGGGATTCGTGGCGGAGTTTCGTGGCCTGCTCGTCGTGCAGAGCCTCTCATTCGTGTTCAGTGCGGCCGTCCTGCTGATCTTCGTGAGTTCGTTGCGTGAAGTCCTCGCCGATTCGACACTGCCCGCGACGATCATGTTCGGCGCCGGCACGGTCGGGTACGGCGCGAATATTCTGGGGCAGGCCCCACAGTTGGCTTTGACGTTGCTGCCCGGCGAGGTCCTCTACCCGCAGACAGCGGTGCTGTTGGACGCACTCGGCTTCGTCATGCTGACACTCGCGAACGCGCCGATCGCGCTCATGTTCGCCGCGATCGGGTTCGCCGTGCGGCGTACGCGCGTGTTGCCGGCATGGCTTGGATGGTTCGCGGCTATTGCCGCCGCGGCGGCAGCGGTCCTGGTGCTATCCGCATTCCTCCCGACCGGCCTGCTCGATCCGCGGGGGTGGGTGAGCTACATCCTGTACCCGATCTCCATCGTCTGGATCGTCACTGCCAGCAGCACGCTGCTGCATTCAGCGGTGATCCCCGTGGAACCCGGCCGTTCACCACTCCGTTGACAAATAAGCCTTCTCCAGCCTGACGGCGCTGGTCATGGCAGGTGAGCGGGTCGGAGATCGTCTGCAAAAGCGCCTTCGACGCCCTGGAGAACTTCGTATGGCACCGGGTGATCCGATGGTGGATACGGCTACACCGCTGGAAGTGGAAAGACGTCCGCCGTCACCTCATCGGCCCCAACGGCCGGTGGAAAAGATCGACTGTGGACGGGGTCGAACTGTTCAACATCGCCGCGGTACCGGTCACTCGATACCGGTACCGCGGCAGCAAGATCTCCAACCCCTACTCGCGGGCTCACCATGCATGAACGGCAGAGACCGTGGAGAGCCCGGCGAGGTAAAGGTGTGCTGCTGAAGGGAGATTCGGCCGTCTTGCAAGACGGCCACGAGGGGTCATGCCGGATATTCCGGGCAGGCCGCATACGCCGGGCCACGGATGCCTATGGTTCCGGTGAGACCCCATTCTGACGAGGGAGGATCGATGCGAACCTGGCTGGGCTTGCTGTGCCGGGCTGTGGCCGTGCTGGCCGGCCTCGCCTTACTGATGTACGCGGGCCTGTGGGTGGTCGAACACTTCTGAAGCCGCTCGCGGACGAGACACCCGGTACCGACGGCTCCGCTCGTGAAAGGAGCGGCCGGTATCGGCGGCGTACGGCTGACCGCATGCCGCCGATACCGCCACGATGCTCAGCAGGAACCGGATCCGCCCGGAGTTCGCCGGGCTCCCCCCGCACACCGGTGTGGCGTCGGCGTTTGATCCTCGGCGCGCCTTGACCACCTTTGCGCTGCCTGTCCAGATGGACCGGACAGTCGGCATGACGCAGCAGCTGCCGCCCAGTGGAGCCGAGCAGGGTGCCAGCGATCACGGCGTGGCCGCGGCTGCCGACCACGACCAGTTGTGTGTCGTGGAAGAGGTCGACGAGCGCGCCGGCCGCGACGAGCGCGCCGGCCGCATTGTTGCGGGAGGCGGCCAGGTGAGCGATGTGCCTCGGGCCAGTCGTCGGTGTCCCGTGGGGAGGGCCGTGGCGATCAGCACGTCCGTCGGAGATGCCTCCGTTACGGGCGGCCAGTCGGGCCGTGCCGGAAAGGGCGACTCCACTACAGGTACATGGGGACACGCGTTCCGGCCATGATCACGGATGGCGGTTCCCGTGCTTGTCGAGGAAGGGTTCGGCCAGGGCAGCGGTCAACCGGCAGGCATGTTCCGCCTTGTCCCGGGCGAGTTCGTTGAAGAGCCGTGCGGCGCCCACGTCGCCGCGCTGCGCGGCTCGGTCGCGGTATTCGGGATAGGTAGTCGTCGCTCCGTCCTGTTCGCCGGTCATGGCGGTGCGCAGGTTCTCTTTCGTGGATTGCACCAGCCCGGCGAGGGCGGCTTGCTCCGCGAAATGCTCGTTGCGTTCCGTGCTGCCTATGTTTGTGAACAGTTGGGCCAGCCGCGGGTGGCCGGTCCGCTGGGCGTGTTTCGCGTACAATTCGTACTTCAGGCTGGCGAAGGCCTCGCCGTGCATCGCGTCCTTCAGGTTGGTCAGCGTCTGGCCGGTGCAGTGCGGCGGTCCGGCGGGGATCGATACGGCGGGCACGCGATTGCCGACCGGGAAATCCTGTTCCTGGTCCGGGTCGATGAGCGCGTCGCGGGCGGCTGTGAACCACTGTGCATGACGTGCCTCGTCACCGCTGATTTCGGTGAACAACTCCGCTGCGGCGGTGCAACCGTCCCGTCGTGCTTGCTGGGCATACGAGGGGTACATCACGGTCGCCTCGTGATGTTCCCCGGCGATGGTCTCGGTGAGGTTGTCCACGTCGCTGCGTACGAAGCCGGTAAGCTGTGCGAGCTCGGCGAAATGCTCGTACCGGTCTTGATGTGCGGTCTTGCGGAAGAGTTTGGCCACCGTCCCCAGCCCGGTGTGAGCCGCTTCCGATGCATAGGCGCGATATGTCACATATGCATAAGCCTCGTCATGCATCGCCGCCACCACGTCTGTCCGTGTGGTCGAACCAGAGCCGGCTAGCTCCTGGTTGGGGCTAGCCATATGAGCCGTTACCGGCGCCGAGGCTGCCATTGCGATGGCCATCCCGATTCCGAGCGCAGAACGCGTACGCATAGAAACTCCAAATGTGAAAAGTATTCGCAACTGCTTTATTTCTACCATTCGGACCGGCCACCGGAGCCGTACTCACGAAGAGTGCGTCGTATCAACTACGACTCGAGCAGTTGCTGCCTCGCACCGGGGCAGGTGTGCGGCTAACACGATTGCGTATTCGTTATCATGATTGTTATTCGTGGGCGACCCGCACCCGACAGCGCGTGCCGGTGCGGGTGATCGACAGACGCGGCGGTTCCACTCGGCGGCACAGGCGCCTCAGGGGCGACGCAGGTCTCGCAGGATCGGGTCGGGCTCACCGGTCGCGGCCCGCAGGCACAGTTTCATGTCGACGGCGACAACACCGGTCGACCCCGCGAGCACCGGGTTGAGGTCGAGTTCGGCGACCGCGGGTAGATCCTCGGCGAGCCGGCCCACCCGCAGCAGCAGATCCTCCACCGCGATCGTGTCGACCGCTGGTCTGCCGCGGTAGCCGGTCAGCAGCGGTGCACCGCGTAACGAGCGCCACATCCGCCTGGCGTCTAGGTCGGTCAACGGGACCAGCCGGAATACGCGGTCGCCGAGCACATCGGTGTGTACGCCGCCGAGCCCGGCCATGACCAGCGAGCCGAAAAGCGGGTCGTGGACGATGCCGCAGCTCAGCTCTACTTCGCCGGACAGCATTGGCTGCACCAGGGCGCCATGCCCAGGCCGGCCCGCGGCCGTCACCCCTGCAAACGCCCCGCGTACCTGCTCCGCGTCGGTCAGAGCCAGCTGGACCCCGCCGGTGTCGCTCTTGTGCACCAGGTCGGGGTCGGCGCACTTGAGTGCGACCGGGTAGCCGAACCGCTCGGCGACCGCGACCGCGGTGCCGGCGTCGGGAGCGGTCACGGCGGGGGACAGCGGGATGCCGTACGCGGTCAGGATGCGGGCCGCGCGCTCGTAGGGTTGCCAGCCGCCTCCCGCGGCGAGCCCTTCCGTGACGCAGGCCTGGGCGGCGTCCGTATCCAGGCCGGACAGCGCCGGCCAGCCGCCGAGCGGCTCGCGCCGCCAGGCCGCGTAGCGGGCCGCGTGCCGCAGCGCCCGGACCGCCCGTTCGGGCAGGTCGAACACGGGCACTCGGCGCTGGCCGAGCGTCGGGGCGGTGCCGGGGGCGCCGACGACGACCGCGGCGACGGTCAGCGCTGGATGGGCGTCCACGACCGGGGTGAGCGCGGTCAGGATGGCCGGTACGTCGTTGGCGCGGGTAGCGATGAGTACCAGCAGCAGGGCGTCCGCCTCGCCGCTGGTGGCCACCGCCCGGACGGCTTCGGCGAATGCCAGCGGGGTGGCGCCGGCGCCCAGGTCGACGGGGTTGTCGTAGCCGGCGGCGCCGGGCGCCACCTGCGTCAGCCGCTGCCGCAGCGTTTCGCTCAGCGCCGGCACCCGCAGGTTCCCGGCTTCGGCGGCGTCCGCGGCGAGGATGTTGAGCCCGCCCGCGTTGCCCACGACGGCGAGCCGGTCGCCCGTCGGTAAAGGCTGGTCGGTGAGCAGCCGGGCCGTGTCGAGCAGTTCGCCCAGGCTGTCCGCACGGACCACTCCGGCCTGCGCGAACAACGCGTCGACGGTGACGTCCGGGACCGCGGCCGCGGCGGTGTGCGAGGCACCCGCGCGTTGGCCAGCCGTCGACCGGCCGCTCTTGACCGCGAGGACGGGCTTGCGGCGGGCCAGAGCTCGCACCAGCCGGCTGAACTTGCGGGGGTTGCCGAACGACTCCAGATACAACGCCACGGCGGTGGTGGCCGGATCGTCGAACCAGTACGCGAGCAGGTCGTTGCCGCTCACGTCCGCCTTGTTGCCGAGCGAGACGAAAGCGGACAATCCGCATCTGGTGCGGGCGGCGTGCTCGATCACGGCGATGCCGACCGCGCCGGACTGCGACGCCACGGCCAGGCCACCGGGCGGCGGCACGACCGGGGTGAACCCGGCGTTCAGCCTGATGTCCGGGGCGGTGTTGAGGACACCCAGGCAGTTCGGTCCGACCAGCCGGATTCCGTGCTCTCGGGCGACGCGGACCAGTTCTGCCTGCCGGTCCCGGCCCGGCCCGTCGCTCTCGCCGAACCCGGCGCTCAGAATCACCGCGGCGCCGGCACCGGCGACCGCCGCGTCGGCGACCACCGAGGCGACCGCCGGCGCGGGAACCGCGATCACGACCAGGTCGACAGGGCCGGGCAGCGTCGTCAGCGACGGGTACGCCGCAACGCCGGCGACTGTCCCGGCGTGCGGGTTGACCGCGTACAGGGGGCCGGTGAAGCCGTACTCGCGTAGGGCGCGCAGCGTCTCATGGCCGGTGCTGCCCGGTGTGCGGCCGGCGCCGACGACGGCCACTGCGGTCGGCCGAAGCAGTGGGCGCAGCGAGGCGCGTTCGGCGTGGCGTTCCCGGTCAGCGATCGCTGGTTGCGCGGTCTCGTTCTCGGTCGGTACCGCGACGTCGAACAAGCCCTCGTGCAGGACCGCCCGGGTGCCGGTAGTGAGGTCACGTGCGACGTGCAGCATGGCGGTGTTGCCGGGCAGGACCTCGCCGATCAGATGTGTGATGCCGCAGCGGCGGGCGGTGTCGGTGAGGTGTTCCAGCAGCAGTGTGCCGATACCGCGGCCACGTTGTGAGTCGTCGACGAAGACCGCGAACTGGGCGCGCCGGGCAGCGCATGGCTCGTACGAGGCGACGCCGACGATGCGACCCGCCAGTTCAGCCACGATAGCCTGATGCCCGTCGGTGGGTGCTCGGCAGAGACGACGAACCTCGGCCTGGAGGGCTGCGCCGGCCGGGACGGCGAAGAAGCGCATCCGTAGGTCGTCGGCAGACGATCGCCCGTACAGCGCCGATAACGCGGGTGCATCGTCGGGATCAACCGGACGCAGATGCACGATGCCCCCATCGGCGGTGAGGGCGTCCACGGCGACCCCCCGATGAAGTGCAACGGTGCTGGTGGTCACGGGTTCCTCCTTAGACCCGCAGGTCGGCCGAGAGGCTCTCCGATCAGCCAAGCGCAGTCCACCGGGTCGGCGTAGGGTATTCCGGCCCATGCCCGCCTTCGGAGGTCCACCGACTCAGCAGATGCGGGGCAGTTGTTCGTCAATGAGCATGTTGAGGACCCAGCGGGAGCCCAGGGCGGTCCGGACCACCACCCGTGGGGTCGCTCAGCGCGGGTACGGCGTCGCCAACGACCTTGATCGTCGCTCCGACGAGCCGGCGCAGTGACCGCGACCAGCGGCGAAGTGTTTGGCCGAAAGGTGTTGAGACTTCCTGCGGGCCATCAGCGTGCCCGAGACGCAGTTCATGGGTCCGCATCCGACCGGCAACCAGAATCGTAGCGAACTCCGGGTGGGTGCGGTGGGTAGTGCTACAGGACCGCCCGGGTGGGACGAAGGACCCTGGATAACGAGCTGTTTATGAATTGAACTGGAAAGTGACGAAAAAGTCGGAAACGGTGTGGGAGGTGGGCCATGATCGAGATCAGCAAGTATCACGTCTCGCGGGAACCCTCAGCCGTCGATTCCCGCCCGAAGGACTTCGCCGATGCCCTTAATGGGTATCTCGCAGCCTCCGGCAGGTCCGCCCCAGCGGCAGTTCACGTCCCCCCGGTAGCCGCAGTCAGCGGCACGGTTGTGGTGGGTGTGGACGATTCGCCGACCAGCTACATGGCGGTGGACCACGCGGCGATCGAAGCCCAACTACACGGCTGGGAGCTCAAATTGCTGCACGTGCAGCATCTCCGTGGGTCGCGGCACAACACCCGGGACGCTGGTCTCCGGCTGCTCGAACGGCTGACGAGCCGGGTCTCCGTTGCCGCGCCGACGGTGGCGGTGAGCAGTGAGCTGGCGACCACATCGCCGGCGGCGCGGCTACTCATCGGAGGCAGCAACGCGGACCTGCTGGTCGTCGGGCACCGGCACCGTGCGGTGAGCACCGCGCTGGGCATGAGCGTCGGCGATCGGGTGGCCGCCCAGCATTCGGGGCTGGTCATGATCGTTCGTATGCCGTACTGGCCGCCAGGTCCCGGGTTCGGGGCGCTGCCGCTCGTGGTGGGCGTGGACAACCCCGCGTCGGTGACACCGGCGGTCGCGTTCGCCCTGACCGAGGCACGCCTGCGCGGCTGCGAACTGGTGATGCTGCATGCCCAGCCCAATGCCTCGGCCTGCGAGCGGACCGAGACCATCGAGGGTGTTGTCGTGCACCACCGGACGGTCGACTCGGATCCGTCGCCCGCGCTGATCGACTACTCGGACCGGGCGGCAGCGATCGTCGTGGGCCGGCGAGGTTTTGGGCTGCAGCCGGTGACGATGCTCGGATCAGTGAGTCGGGCCATGGTCCAGCACGCCAACTGCCCGGTCTTCCTGGCCAGCTGACCTGCCGGAGCGCCGGAACGCCGACCGGAACGCTCGGGTAGGGGATCGTCTGGTCCTCAAGGGTTCACACGCCTGCGACTGCTTCCGGGTCGGGGTGATCACCGCGCTGCGGCACGCGGACGGTACCCCGCCGTATGAGGTGCACTGGTTGGATGACGGCCACACCTCACTGGTGTTCCCGGGCCCGGAGGCCCACGTCGAGCCGCCGCCGCGGCGGACTACGGCAGGTCGGCGATGACCACGACGGATGCCGGGCAGCGGCTGACCGGGCTGTCGTCCGGCGCGGCGGTGGAGCTGCTGCGGGTCCACGGGCCCAACGCGGTGGCGCGGCCCCGGCCGAAGCGGCTGGCCGGTCGGGTTCTGCACCAGCTCACCGACCCGCTGGTGGCGTTGCTGCTCGCGGCCGCTGTGGTGACCACGGTGCTGCGGGATGTCGCCGACACCCTGGTGATCCTGCTGGTGGTGCTGGTCAACACCGCAATCGGGGTAGTGCAGGAGGTTCGCGCGGATCGGGCCATCGCGGCCCTGGACCGCCTCGCCGCGCCCACCGCCCGCGTCGTCCGCGACGGCAGTGACGCGGTGATCCCCGCGGCCGATCTCGTGCCCGGTGACCTCGTCCATCTGGAGGCGGGTGACATCGTGCCCGCCGACCTGCGGCTGCACACCGCGTTCCGGCTCAGGGCGGACGAATCCGCGCTTACCGGGGAGTCAGCGCCCGTCACGCACGAGGCCGGCGACGAATCGCACGCCGGCACGGTCGTGGTGACGGGCCGGGCGACAGGGTTGGTCGTGCGGACCGGGCCGTCCAGCGCACTGGGCCGCATCGCCGCGCTCGTCGTCGGCACGCGGTCCGGTCCCACGCCGCTGCAGCGGCGTCTGGGCCGGCTCAGCCGGGTGCTCGGGCTCACCGCTGTAATTCTGTCCGCGGTCGTGTTCGTGCTCGGGCTGCTGGCCGGTCGCGAGCTGGTGATGATGGCGGTCACCGCCGTGAGCCTGGTCGTCGCGGCCGTACCAGAATCGTTGCCCGCCGTGGTGACGCTGGCGCTGGCGTTGGGTGCCAGCCGGATGGCGCAGGCACAGGCCATTCCTCGCCGGTTGCACGCTGTCGAGACCCTCGGCTCGGTGACGGTCATCGCGTCGGACAAGACCGGCACGTTGACCGAGGGCCGGATGGCGGTGCAGGCCGCCGCAGTCGCAGATGCCAACTTCTCCGTCGCGGGACCGGGGTACGCGCCGCAGGGCAGGGTGCAGCGCGACGATCAACCCATCGAGCCGCCCGCGTCGCTGCTTGAGTTGGCCCGCGCGTCGTTGCTGTGCAACGACGCCGCGCTGGTGGCGCCGGACGCCGACCACTCCGAGTGGACTGCCGTCGGCGATCCGCTGGAGGCGGCCCTGGTTGCCTTCGCTGGCCGGTGTGGGCTGGACGTCGATGCCGAACGAGACAGACATCCCCGGACCGCGGAGCATCCTTTCGACCAGGCGCAGCGGCGCATGGTGACCGCGCACCACGGGCCGGGCGGCACGCACCTGGTGGTCTGCAAGGGTGCGCCGGAGGCCGTGCTGCGTGAACCGGTGGTGGCCGCAGCGCCGGACACCTTCGCGGCGCTGCGGGCCGTGTCGGCGGAGCTGGCGGCCGACGGTCTGCGCGTACTGGCGGTAGCCGCCGCGGACGACCCCGCGATCGATGTCACCGACCCGGTTGGGCTGCGCCCGCTGGGCGTGGTCGGGATCGGGGATCCGCTGCGGTCCGGGGCGCCGGACATCGCCGCGACGTTCGCCGCCGCCGGGGTACGGCTGATCCTTGTTACCGGGGATCACCCCGCCACCGCCACCGCCATCGGTGACCGGTTGGGGCTGCTCGGCCCGCACGACCGGGTGGTCAACGGTGACACCGGAGCACCCGGCGACGATCCTGAGCATGTCCGGGTCTACGCCAGGACCCAGCCGGAGCAGAAGCTCGATATCATCGCCGCGCTCCAGCAGCGCGGCCACGTGGTGGCGATGACCGGCGACGGCGTCAACGACGCCCCGGCGTTGCGCCAGGCCGACATCGGCGTTGCCATGGGTGGCGGCACCGAGGTCGCTCGGCAGGCCGCCGATCTGGTCCTGGTGGACGACAACCTGGCCACGGTGGCCCATGCCATCGGGGAAGGCCGCCGGATCTACGACAACATCCGCCGTTTCCTGCGCTACGCGCTCTCCGGGGGTGCCGCCGAGATCTTCATCATGCTCACCGGACCGTTTCTGGGCTTGGCGGTGCCGTTGTTGCCCGCCCAGATCCTGTGGGTCAACCTGATCACCCACGGGTTACCTGGTGTAGCCCTGGGAGCCGAGCCTGCGGCGGCGGACGTGATGCGCCGCCCGCCTCGCTCGCCTCAGGAATCCGTGCTGGGCGACGGGCTGCTCCGCGACATCCTTCTCGGTGGCCTGGCGATCACCGTGACAGTGCTCGGCTCGGGTGTCGTTGCGCATTCGCAGGGACGCCCTTGGCAGACGGTGGTCTTCGTCGTCCTGGGCCTGGCCCAGCTCGGTGTGGCCATGGCCGTGCGCTCGCGGCGGGTCCGCGGCGGGCCCGGGAACCCGGCATTGATCGCGGCCGTGGTGATCTCGGCGGTGCTACAGATCGCCGGCGTGCTCGTGCCGGTGCTGCGGGAACTGCTTGGCACCGAAGCGTTGACCGCGGCGGAACTGCTCGCCTGCGCTGCCGTGTCGGTGTTGCCCGGGATCGGCCTGCGATTGCAGCGTCACCTCCGGTGGTGATCCACGGACCCGCATGCCCCGCCTTCCGCGCGGCGCACAAGGATGAGGAGGCCGCACCTGACGATCAACCCTTGAGGGGCAGCGACCCGCCAGTTCCTGCGCGACGAGATCAACCGCGAGCAGTATCAGCGGGCCTTGGAACGGCCTGGCAGCTCGCGATGACCAGCAGCATCCGTTGTCGGTGCCGGAGAAGGGCGACTCCGGCACGGGGGTCTGACTTGAACCGAAGTGGCTTGGCCGACCCGCGAATTGAACGCCGGCTGGCGCCGACCTCTGGGAGAATTGTCGAAGGTGCCGGTGGCAGATTAGTGAGCTGGCTCAAGATCAATGTGGTTGGCAGCCCTCATGGCTCGGCGATGCTGCGGGATGCCGGCGACGGGCCGGTGCCAGACAACGGGTTCGGCCGCACCGATCAGGTTGGTGCCTCCGACCAAATGATTCGCCGCCCGGAGGTGAAATCATGCACGTCAAAGAAATCATGACCAGCCCGGTTCACGTCATCTGGCAGAACGATCCCGTGGAGAATGCGGCCGAGCTGATGACCGCCAAGTCGGTCACCGCGCTGCCCGTGGTCGACGCTGACGGGCTTCTCGTCGGCATGGTGGCCGACAGCGACCTGCTCAAAGGCCGCGTTCCCCCGGACGTGACCGCCCACCAGCGGCGCCGCCCCGACCCCGATCCGCACAACCGGCCAGCAATGGTCGAAGAGGTCATGTCCCGATATCCGGTGACCACTACCCCCGACACCGACGTAGCGAAGGTCGCCGAGCAGATGTTGGAGCACAACATTCGGAGCCTTCCGGTGGTGCAGAACCGGAATGTCGTCGGCATCATCAGCCGACGTGACCTGATCCGTGCTCTGGTGCGTAGCGACGACGTGCTCGCTCGGGAGGTGCGACATCGCCTCGACGAGTACGCGGCCGGCGAACACCGGTGGACAGTGACCGTCGAGACGGGCATCGTCACGGTTGCCGGGGATTACCTGAGCGAAACGGAGCGGACAGTAGTGGAGATCCTCGCACGAACGGTTCCAGGCGTGGCCGCTGTGCGGCTTGACGCGGTGCCCTCCGTCTGACACCGGACGGTGGCGGCCAGTGCCGACGCCTGGCCCCTCCGACGGCTGTGTCGGCCACCGGGCGGCAAGGTCGAGATCTGCTCACCTTGATGTGGTCACCTGCTGCGCCGGTCGCGGAGCCGGCGCAGCAGACATGCTGGTCCAGGAACAGTGGGCGATGTGGTCGTTTCGAGGTGGGCCATCATGATCTCGTGGGCCCGCATGGCGATTGCGCCCTGCTTGGCGCGGGCGGCGCCGGGCACCAAAGGACAGGGAATCGCTCCGGTGACCCGAGGCCGCGGCTGTCGCATCTTCTAGCTGATCAGGTGCGCTGGACGGTGGGTGATCGCCTCGATATCCGCAGCTGTCATGTCCAGCAGTTGGTAAGCGAGATCGGACAGGGCACGCGCCGTCGCGAGTTCGTCGCCGACTTCCGGCACCTCCCGATCGCATGGTGCGCGGTGGGCGGTGCCCTCACCCCGTACGGGCGACCGGACCCCGCTGTGCAGCACGGCCACCGCATGGGTACGGCGGTCCTCCTCGTTTTCGTCGATGGCGACATCAACCGTCCAGTTCCGTGTCTGAACCATCACTACCTCCTCTCGCGGTCCTGTCTTCATTTTCCCTCTGGCAGGGGGCATGGGTGCCTCATGGGCGGTCAAGGCCGCTGGTCCTGTTTCCGGGTCCGATGTCCCTACCGGTGTCGGGACGAGGCGACGAAGGTGAAGCTCCCAGCCGCCGCAGGTGGTGGATCATGGGAACGTTCGACCGCGCGGAGATGTTGCAGACACACCGCGGAGCGGACCGAACGCACCCACGCCGAGATCGTCTGTCGCGCCCGCCGCCTGCTGGAACACGGCGACACGGTCATCCTGGTCGCCTTGTGGACGCGTGAACGACGCCGCCGATGCGCCCGGGCCTCAGCCGCGGGCAATGAGTACCGGACAATCTGCGTGATGCAACAGTTGGTGGCCGACCGAGCCCAGCAGGGTGCCGGTCAACGCGCCGTGACCATGGCTACCGACGACTACCAGTTGGGCGTGATGCGAGGCGCCGACCAGCGGTCCCGCAGCGGTCCCGGCGGCTACTTGGACCTGCACCCGGACGTCGGGGTACTGACTTCGCCGACTGGCCAGCAGGTCGTTCACCTGGCTGGCGTGAAACTTTGCCAAACCTTCGGTATGGGGCGGTGGGATCGGGGGCAGGCCTGGGGTGGCCAGTGGCACCGGCTCGGTATAGGCGTGCAGCGCGAGCAACGGCGCGTGCCGCAGGCGGGCGGCCTCGAAGCCGGCGTCGAGTGCCAGTGCGCCACCGGATGAGCTGTCCGCACCGACCAAGACCGGACCGTCGGCGGCTGACGTACGGCCGCGCACCACGACCGTGGGGCACCGTGCGTGGGTGGACACCCGCTGACTGACGGATCCGAGCATGAGGCTGGTGAAGCCGCCACGACCGCGATGGCCAACCACGAGCAGGTCAGCGTCCGCCCCACGCTCGATCAGCACGGCCGCCGGGTCGCCGGGCGCGATCACGGTGTGCACCGTGACGTTGAACAGCATGGTCCCGACGGCGGCGCGGGCGTCCGTCACGATCGCCTCCGCCAGGTCGGCCGCGTCGGCCAGATCCCGGCGTGGCAACCCGGGCGTGGCCGCCCATGTGTTGTCGTAGGCGTTCAGGATGGTCAGTGCGGTGCCGCGGCTCTGAGCCTCGATCGCCGCCCACCGGACGGCCGCCTGCGCCGGTGGCGAGCCGTCGGTGCCGACGACTATAGATCCACTCGTGTTCATCGGCTACCTCCCGAGGACGGAGCCGCCATCCCGGACCGTAACACCTGACGTGCGGCGGTGGCCGAGCCTTAGGACTCTGCCAGGGCCTTGGCCGAGTGCGGTATCCCGGAAACTGGCGTGTCGGTCGCCATGGCGCCCGACAGCGGCGGGGACACAATGTCCAGGGGATCGAGGATGCGGGTCGCGAGTTCGGCGAACGGCCACATGCCAACACGACGTCCGGGCACAGGCCCCGAAGCGCGGCCAGTTCTCCTTCGACAAATTCGCGGCGCGTATGGGGTTGGCCGAGCGAATGGCCAGATACCGAAGATCCCGGGATGGTGTTCGGCCTGGTGGCCGGGCCGCCTGGTCAGCGGCGAACCGCAGCACGGTCGGCGCCACCGGAGCCGTCTACTCCGCGGCTCGCTGACGGGAGGCTGGCGTCGGCGGCCCAGTGGTTGGCGACGCCAGGTGTGGCGTTGGCGGCCGCCTGAGACATCGCGCGTACCGCCCGTTCCGGCGGGTCGTAGACCGGCGCGCGGCGCTGGCCGAGCCGGTTGACCGCGGCCGTATGGCGGGCCGAGACGACCGATGCGGTTTAGAATTGTCCGTAAAGCCCGTTTATGGTATTAAGGGGGCTGTGCGATGCTCTTAGGGGACGAGCTAGGGCACGAGCAGGCGTCGGTGGTCGAGGCGGCGGGGCTGCAGGCGTTGTTCGACGCACTTCACTCCCGTGGCTACACCGTGATGGGCCCGGTGGCCCGCGACGGCGCGATCGTTGTCGCCGAGCTGGCGTCGGCTGCGGACCTTCCATACGGGTGGGGGGTGGAGACCGAGGCCGGCCGTTACCGCTTGCGGGCGCGCGGCGACACCGCCGTCTTCGGACACTCAGCCGGCCCGCAGTCGTGGAAGAGCGTTCTGCACCCGGCCCGTTCCCGGATGTGGTCGGCCGACCGGGCCACCGGCACCGTGACCACCGAGCCAGCACGGCCGGACCGGTATGCACTGCTCGGGGTGCGTCCGTGCGACCTGGCCGCCATCCGGGTGTTGGACCGGGTCCTGGCCGGCGGACGACACGCTGACCCGATCTACACCAGCCGTCGTGACGGCAACCTCGTCATCGCCGTGGAGTGCACCGAACCGGGCGCCACCTGCTTCTGTACCTCCATGAACACTGGCCCGAACGTCGAGTCCGGGTTTGATCTGGCCCTGACCGAAATGGTCGACTCCGCCGGACACCGGTTCCTGGTCCGGGCCGGCACCCCGGCCGGCGCCGAGGTACTTGCCGACCTGCCGCGGCGCCCCGCCGACGAGGCGACAGTTCAGCAGGCCGGCGACGCGGTGGCCGCGGCAGCCACTCACATGGGGCGGCACCTGCGCACCGACGGCCTGCCCGAGATGCTGGCTGCGAGCCGCGAGTCGACGCACTGGGACGACGTGGCTTCCCGTTGCCTGACCTGCGGCAACTGCACCATGGTCTGCCCGACATGCTTCTGCACCACCACCGAGGATGTCACCGACCTGACCGGCGAACACGCCGAACGGTGGCGGCGCTGGGACTCCTGCTACGACCTCGACTTCTCCTACCTGCACGGCGGCAGCGTGCGTACCAGCGGGCAGAGCCGGTACCGGCAGTGGATCAGTCACAAGCTGGGCACCTGGCACGACCAGTTCGGCTCCTCCGGCTGCGTGGGGTGCGGCCGTTGCATCGTGTGGTGCCCGACCGGCATCGACATCACCCAGGAGGCCGCAGCCCTGTTCGCGTTGCAGCCGTCCGCCGAGGGATTCGACGAGGTCACGCCATGACCGGACCTATGATCGGGCGGGTGGGGGCCCGCCCGTTCTTTTCGGCGCTGACCACGGAGCAGTTCACCGTGCTGTCCGCCGACGGGCGGCCGGTGACCTACCGGCCGGGCGAGCGGATCTTCACCGAGGGCGGGGTAGCCGACCGGTTCTGGCTCATCGAGACCGGCCGCGTCGCCCTGGACATGCACGTTCCGGGACGCGGTGACCAGATCATCGAGACCCTCGCCGCCGGAACCCTGCTGGGCTGGTCGTGGCTGTACCCACCGTACCGGTGGCAGTTCGGTGCGCTCGCGCACGAGGCGACGGACGGGCTCGCGTTCGACGCCTCCTCGGTCCGGCGCCGTTGTGCCGCCGATCCCACGTTCGGGTACGCGATCCTACGCTGTTTCACCCCGGTCATCATCGAGCGGCTGCAGGCGACGCGGTTGCGGCTGCTCGATCTCTACGCGAGCCCGGCCCAGGCTGGACGCCCTCTGCAACGAGGCGAGGCGTCGCGATGAGCGCGACGGCCGAGGCAGAGTTGGCCGGCGTGGCGGTGCCATGCCCGTACCGGGTGCTGTCGCGTCTCGTGGACACCGACGACACCGTCACCCTGACTTTGGGGAACGACGCCGGCCCGTTGCCGGCGTTCGCCCCGGGGCAGTTCGCGATGCTCACCGCGTACGGCATCGGCGAGGTGCCGATCTCGCTCAGTGGCGTGGTGGACACCGGCGACGGGCGCGCCCGTCGCCTGGTACACACCCTGCGCGCGGTGGGCGCGGTGACCCATGCACTGCACGGGGCCGTGCCGGGCGGCGTGGTCGGGGTGCGCGGGCCGTTTGGCACCTGCTGGGATGTCGCATCGGCGGTCGGCCGGGACGTGGTGATTGTCGCCGGCGGGATCGGGCTGGCGCCGCTGCGCCCGCTGATCCGGGCGGTGACGGCCGAGCGGTCCCGGTACGGCAGGGTGACACTGCTGGCCGGTGCCCGAACGCCCGCCGACGTGCTCTACCGCGACGAGCTGCGCCGGTGGGGTGAGCAGGACGTGGATGTCGCCGTCACCGTCGACCGGCCCGACCACGACTGGACCGGCCACGTCGGGGTGGTGACCACGCTGATCCCGCGGGCGGCATTCGAGCCGGCCGGCACGGTCGCGTTCGTCTGCGGACCTGAGGTGATGATGCGGTTCACGGCCGCTGCGCTGCTGGCACAGGGGGTGGCCGCCACACGGATTCGGGTATCGCTGGAGCGCAACATGCGCTGCGGTGCCGGCTGGTGCGGGCACTGCCAGCTCGGGCCGCTACTGGTCTGCCGGGACGGGCCGGTGGTCGACTGGTCGCGGGCGGCGCCGCTGACGAGCGTGCGGGAACTCTGATGACCGACGAGCATGCGAACCTGCCGACGTTGGCGGTGTGGAAGTTCGCCTCCTGCGACGGCTGCCAGCTGACCCTGCTCGACTGTGAGGACGAACTGCTGCCGCTGGCCGGTCGGGTGCGGATCGCGCATTTCCTGGAGGCGAGCAGGCAGGCGCTGGCCGGCCCCTACGACATCTCCCTGGTGGAAGGCTCGATCACCACGCCGGAGGACGCCGAGCGTATCCACCGGGTCCGCGACCTGTCGCGGACGCTGGTGACCATCGGCGCCTGCGCCACCGCCGGCGGCGTACAGGCCTTGCGCAATTTCGCCGACATCGACGAGTTCCGTTCCGTCGTCTATGCCCATCCGGAGTACGTGTCGACGCTGGCCACCTCCACCCCGATCGCCGCGCACGTCGACGTCGACTACGAGCTGCACGGCTGCCCGATCGACCGCCGTCAACTTCTGGAGGTCATCACCGCCCTGCTCATCGGGCGCCGGCCGAACATCCCGGCGCACAGCGTCTGCTTCGAGTGCAAGCAGCGCCACACCGTGTGCGTGGTGGTGGCCCATGGAACCCCCTGCCTCGGCCCGGTCACCCACGCCGGCTGCGGCGCGCTTTGCCCGGCACACCACCGGGGCTGCTACGGCTGCTTCGGCCCGATGGAGTCGCCGAACGCCGGCGCCCAGGCGGGTCTGCTGCGGGCCACCGGCATGTCCGAGGCCGACGTCGTGCGGGCCTACCGGACCTTCAACGCCGGAGCGCCCGCGTTCGTCGAACTGTCCCAGGTAACGGTCGGACCGCCGCCGGGGGCCGGTCCGCGCGAACACCAACCTGGAGAGGCGCGGCCATGACGCATCGCTCGGATCGCATCCTCGACGTGCGGGCGCTGGCCCGCGTCGAGGGTGAGGGCGCGATGCATGTACGGGTACGCGGCGACAGCGTCGAGGACGTGCGACTGGACATCTACGAGCCGCCACGCTTCTTCGAGGCGTTCCTGCGCGGCCGCCGGTACACCGAGCCGCCCGACATCACTGCCCGCATCTGCGGTATCTGCCCGGTGGCGTACCAGATGAGCGCGTGCGCGGCGATCGAGGACGCGTGCGGTGTTCCCGTCGACGGGCCGATCGCCGACCTGCGGCGGTTGCTCTACTGCGGGGAGTGGATCGAGAGCCACACGCTGCACATCTACCTGCTGCACGCGCCGGACTTCCTCGGCTACCCGAGCGCGCTGGAGTTGGCCAAGGACCGCAGGGGCATCGTGGAGCGCGGCCTGGCCCTGAAGAAGGCCGGCAACGAGATCATGGAATTGATCGGCGGCCGGGCCATCCATCCGATCAATGTGCGGCTCGGCGGATTCTACCGGGCCCCGGTAAAGGAGGATCTCGCCGCGCTGGGACGGACCCTGCGGGTGGCGCTCGACCAGGCGTTGGACACCGTCCAGTGGGTTGCCGGATTCGACTTCCCCGACTTCCACCATGACCACGAGCTGCTCGCACTGGTCGCGCCCGGCACGTACGCCATCGAGCGCGGCGACGTTGCGACAACCGGCGGCCCGACCTTCCCGCCGCGGCAGTTCGAGGACCACGTCATCGAGGAGCAGGTGCCGCACTCCACCGCGCTGCATGCCCGGCTCGCGGGCCGGGGCCGGTACCTGGTGGGGCCCGCCGCCCGGTACACGCTGAACCGGCAGTGGCTCTCGCCGCTGGCCCGCCAGGCCGCCGACGCCGCCGGGCTGGGCGATGAATGCCGCAACCCGTACCGCAGCATCCTGGTCCGCGCCGTCGAGGTGGTGTACGCAGTGGACGAGGCGTTACGGCTGATCGAGGAGTACGAGCCGCCCGACCGTCCGGCGCTGGAGGTACCGCCGCGGGCCGGGGTCGGCTTCGGCGCGACCGAGGCCCCGCGCGGGGCGTTGTTCCACCGGTACGGCGTGGACGCCGACGGCTTGATCACGTCGGCCCGCATCGTGCCGCCCACATCGCAAAACCAGGCCAGTATCGAAGATGACCTGCGCCGTTTCGTCGGTGCTCGGCTGGACCTCGACGACAAGCGGCTGACGGCGCAGTGCGAGCAGGCGATCCGAAACTACGATCCGTGCATCTCCTGTTCCACCCATTTCCTGGACCTCACGGTGGATCGGGAATGACCAGGGCTGGTGATGGCGGACGCCGAGTGGTGATCGGCGTCGGCAACGAGTACCGCCGGGACGACGGGTTCGGGCCGACGGTGGTCGCGCGACTGACCGAGCTGGGACTGGGCGATCCGGAGTCGGGTGTGACGGTGAGGGCCACTGACGGGGAACCGACCCGTCTGATCGACCTGTGGACCGGGGCCGACCTGGCGGTGGTGGTCGATGCGGTGCGCGACGGCCACGATCATGGCGGCCACCGGTACGAACTGGTTCTCGGCGAGCTCACCGACCTGCCCGATGAGCGTTCCTCCAGCTCCCACGGGATCAGCCTCGGCAGCACGGTGGAGCTGGGCCAGGCACTCGGACGGCTGCCCCACCGTCTGGTGGTCCTCGCCGTGGGAGGCCACGAGTTCGGCTTCGGCGCCGGGCTCACCCCCGAGGTCGCCGCGGCGGTGGAGCCTGTCGTAGCGCGGGTCCGCGACCTGGTGGGCTGACACGTCTCGGTGACGGACCGGATCGCACCTGCCCGAGACACCTGGTCGATCCGGTAAGGCCAAGGCGCCGTCCGCATCGGAACCATGTCCGACAGCGATCCCGGCCGCCTCGTGGTACGTACGGCGGTCGGCTCCCGCCGCGCCCTCGCCGGCAGCGGCGGCGAGGTCCGCGCCATCTGCGGAAAGCCGCTCATCACCCTGGCCGTTCTGGCCATCCTCGCGTTCTGCGCCGCCGCCGCGCGCCAGATCAGGACGGTCGGCCGGACATGATTCGCCTGACCAACAGACATGCCGCCTGATCATGGATGGCGGCTGCCGTGCACATCGAGGAAAGGCACAGCCGGTGCGGCGGTGAACCGGGCAGGCGTGCGGAACACCGGGACCGGATGCCCGGTGTCGCGGCGCACAACGTGGGCCTGCCGAGCGAGTGCGCCCGGTGCCGAAATCCCGGGCGGCTACGGCCGTCCGGGATTTTCAGTGTGGGCGCGATCTCGTCGGCCCAGGGGTGGGTCCAGGCCGCGGCAGATGCCGCTCACTATTGAGTGTGGGTCCGGGGTGCGCCCGGTACCAGGGCCGAACGGCACGTCGAGACCGGTCGTCTCGAGCGTTGACTGTGACGTCGTTTCACAGCGGAGGGCGACGAGTTCGTCCGCTGGCTGGTGGGTGGGCTGGCGGCGGTCGTCCGGCCCCGCAGGCGGCGCGGGGCCGGTCGGGTTCCTGGTTCATCGTTGCCGCGCCGGCCTGCGCTCGGGATGGACGATCAACACCGGGCATTCGGCGTGGTGCAGAAGTTGCAGGCTGGTGGAACCGAGCAGGGTCCCGGCGATCACGCCGTGGCCCCGGCTGCCGACCATCACCAGTTGTGTGCCGTGCGATACACCGACCAGCACCGCCGCGGCGCTGTCGTGCGACACCAACTGCTCTACCTGGAGGTCCGGGAACTTGGCCTGCCATGGCTCCACCAGTGCGGCCAGACTTGCGCGTTCGGCGTCGTCCTGCCGCGGAGTGTGCAGGTCGCCCGGCTGAAAGCCACCCCGGTAGTGTGGGAACGGCGGCGTATAGCAGCGGATCAGCACCAGGTTCACGTCCCGTTGGTGAGCCGCGCTGAACGCCGCCTCCAGCACGCCGCCGGCGGCCGGCGAGTCGTCCACGCCGGCGGCGACCGGCCGGCGGTCGTTCTCGGTGTTCTCGCGGATCACCGCCACCGGGCAGCGCCCGTGGGTCGCGACCCGCTGGCTGACCGACCCGAGTTGCAGTCCGGTGAAGCCGCCATGGCCGCGGTTTCCGAGCACCATCAGGCCCGCGCTCTCCGAGCCGATGATCAGCTGGGCCGCCGGATCGCCGATTATCACGTCCGTTTCGACATCGATTCCCGGCGCGGCATCTCGTGCCTGCCGGGCGGCGTCGGCGGTGAGGGCGACCGCGTTCCGGCGTTCGGTTTCGAACTGCTCACCGGTGTAGCCGAAGCGTGCGGCCGACCAGTCCCAGTCCAGTACGTGCACGACGCGCAGCGGCTGCTCGCGGCGTAGTGCCTCGGCCGCGGCCCAAGTGATCGCGGACCGGCTGGTATCGGTGCCGTCGGCTGCGACGACGACGGTCTGTGTCCGCATGATGTCCTCCCCATTCCTGGGCTCTCCCTACATCGTCATTCACGTCGATGCCTGATCGGCAGGGTCATAGGTCCCGGGCGCGTCCTGGAGGATCGCGGAGAGCGGCACCGCGTCGAGTAGCGACCAGTCGTGTCCAGCGACGGGAACGCGACCGCCGCGTCCGGCAGATCCCCAGCACGGTGGTCACCGCAGCGGTGGCGATCAGCAGGGCAACCAGCGGGTCCGCCAACTGACGGCTGATCCGGCCGAGAAGGCGTCTCCGTGCCGATGCCGGGTGGCTCTTCAAGCATGGCCGCCGGGGGCCAGGCCCTGATTGGCATGTCTCGATCAGGGGTCGACGGTCCTGGTGCACGGCTGTACCCGGGGAGGAGGTGATCTGCAGGGCATTCCCGGTCACGCCGAGCGGCTCGGGCTACTGCTGCTGGTCGGGGTAGGGACGGTGCTGGAGCAGCAGGCCAACCTTGACCACGTGATGCAGGCCGGTGCCGGGAGAGTGGTGCAGCAGCGTCTGCGCGACCCAGCCGAACAGGCCGACGGCGGGGTCACCAGCACGAGGGTACGGCCGGCGGCGTGGACGACCGCCTTGATGGCCTGCGGGGCAGTCAGCGCACCGGCACCCGGGACCGGGAGCGTGCGGTGTCGCGCATGGCCAGCAGCGGCACGCCCAGGCCGTATGTGACGTAGTGGCCGGTGGGGTGGATCTCCAGCACCGCGCAGTCGGCACGCCGCTCCGGTGGCACCAGGCGGGCCAGGCGGGGTACGTGGTCCGCGTACTCGGCCGGATGCACGGTGACGACGGCCGGGAAGCTGATGGTGGCGGGCGGGATCGGGGCGAGCAGCGACAGCAGGCCGCCGCGGCGCACCGGCACGGTCACGGCGATCGTGCTGTTGTCGCGGATGTGCCGGGCCTTCCAACTGTCGGCACCGACCACCACGTATATGCAGTCGCCGGCGACGGCGTAGAGCACACCGCTGGAGCGGGGCGCCCCGGCCGGGGTCACGTGGCTGATGACGGCGAACGCCGCCCGGGACACCGCCGCCCAGACGGCGGCCGGGGTGAGGGCCGGGTGTGGGTCGTGGTGCCGCGGCTTCATGGGCAGAGACATGCGAGCACCTCCTTCGTCACTCCACAGGTACCGACGCGCGGCCGGGCCGGACAGGGCCGCACGTCCCGTACCGGGGTTTCCGCCGGGGAAGTCCCGCCCGGAGCGACCGTGCTCGACGAGGCCGGGCCGCCGAACGGGCCGTCGCAGGCCAGGGCTGGTACCGCGGCCGCCAGAACACCCAGGGTGAGCTGATGACCTCCGGCCCTGCCGGTACGGCGGCCGAAGGACCCATGCTGGGGCCGAGGCCGGGGAGGACCATATGCGGTGGTGGAGAGAGCAGCGGGAGACGGCCGTGTTCGCCGCGACGACGCTGCTGTTGCTGACCGGGCTGGCATTCGCCGCGGCCGGGGAACGGGACTGGGCGAACCGGGTGTGGGTGGCCGCCACCGTTTTCGGGCTCGCGTACTCGACGGTCGCCCTGATCGAGGCGGCCCGGCGGCGCGAGGCGAGCGTCGACGTCATCGCCTGGCTGGCGCTGGCCGGTGCGCTGTGGGTCGGCGAGGCTCTGGCCGGCGCGGTCATCGCGCTCATGCTGGCCAGCGGCGCTCTGCTGGAGGCCCGGGCACAGGCGCGGGCCCGGCGAGAGCTCAGCGCGCTGGTGGCGAGGGCGCCCCGTACCGCACGCCGGGACACCGCGTCGGGGCCGGTTGAGATCCCGGTCGCCGAGGTGGCCGTCGGTGACCGGCTCGTCGTCGGCGCAGGCGAGATTCTGCCGGTCGACGGCCGACTGGTCGACCGGGCGGTGCTCGACGAGTCAGCGCTGACCGGGGAGCCGATTCCGGTGGAGCGCCGGGCGGGTGAGGACGTCCGCAGCGGTGTCGTGAACGCGGGTCAGGCGTTCCGGATGACGGCCACCGCGGGCGCGGAGGCCTCCACGTACGCCGGGGTGGTCCGCCTGGTCGAGCAGGCGCAGGCGCAGAGCGCCCCCTTCGTACGGGTCGCCGACCGGGTCGCGGTGGCGTTCGTGCCGGTGACCCTGCTGCTGGCCGGACTGGCCTGGGCGTTCACCGGCGACCCGGTGCGTGCCGTGGCGGTGCTCGTGGTGGCCACGCCGTGCCCGCTGCTGTTGGCCGCCCCCATCGCGATCATCTCGGGCATTTCCCGTGCCGCGCGTACCGGGGTGATCGTCAAAGGCGGCAGCGCCCTGGAACGGCTCGCCGCTGGACGGGTCCTGCTGTTCGACAAGACCGGCACGCTGACCGCCGGCCGGCCGGTGCTGACCGACGTCGTGACCGCCGCCGACGGGACCCTGGCGGCCGACGAGATCCTGAGGCTCGCCGGGAGCCTCGATCAGACCTCGGCGCACGTGCTGGCCGGGGCGATCGTGACCGCGGCCCGGGACCGCGGCCTGCGCCTGAGTGCGGCGGAGCAGGTGGTGGAGCGCCACGGCCACGGCATCGAAGGCACCGTCGACGGGCGCCGGGTCCGGCTCGGCAAGGCGTCCACCATCGCCGGCGGCCCGATGCCGCCGTGGATGCGGCACGCCCGGCGCCGGGCGGCCCTAGAAGGCTCCCTGACCGTGTTCGTGGCCGTCGACGGCGTACCGGCCGGTGTGTTGCTGCTGGAGGATCCGATCCGCCCGCAGGCGCCCCGGATGGTGCGGGCCCTGCGCGCGGCCGGCATCGGCCGTGTGGTGCTGGTGACCGGGGATCACGCCGACACGGCCGAGACGGTGGGGCGGGTGGTCGGCGTCGACGCCGTGCACGCCGACCGCGACCCGGCCGACAAGCTCGCCCTGGTTCGCGCCGAGCAGCGGCGGGCGCCGACGATCATGGTCGGGGACGGCATCAACGACGCGCCGGCGCTGGCCGCCGCGGGTGTCGGTGTGGCCCTCGCCGCTCGTGGCGCCACCGCCTCGGCCGAGGCCGCCGACGTGGTCCTCACCGTCGACCGGATCGCCGCGCTGGCCGACGCGATTCTCATCGCCCGCCGCTGCCGGACCATAGCGTTCTGGGCGGTCGGTGTCGGGATGGGATTGTCGGCGGTGGCGATGCTGGTCGCGGCAGCCGGCTTCCTGCCGCCGGTCGCCGGGGCGGTGCTCCAGGAAGGCATCGATGTCGCTGCCATCGCCATCGCGCTGATCGCGCTCATTCCGGGCAAGACCCACACGGTACGGCTACCCGCCGCCGATCTGGCCACGCTGCAACGGCTGTACACCGAACACCGGCAGGTGCGGCCGCTGGTCGAGCGGGTCCGCACGGTCGCCGACGCCCTGGACCGGCCACCCTACGAGACGGGCCCGGTTCGTGAGCTGCTCGACGAGCTCCAGGATCGGCTGGTGGCCCACGAACGCGCCGAGGAGGCCGAACTCCTGCCGATCATGGCCCGGGCACTTGGCGGCATCGAGGCGACCAGTGGTCTGAGCCGTACCCACGCGGAGATAGAACACCAGATCAGCCGCCTCCGGCGTACCGTCGAGGATTTGATCCCGGAAGTTGAGCCGGAGGACGTCACCGATGTCCGGCGGCTGCTCTACGGCCTGTACGCCATTCTGCGCCTGCACAACGCCCAGGAGGAGGAAGGCGCTTTCAGCCTGGTGCCGGAGCCCAGCCGGACCTGACCCCCGGTAGCCGCGAGCGAGGTGCTCGCTACCTGATGTCGTCGCCGGGGGCAAGGTCCTCAACGGCGGTCGGCGGCCGGCAGCCGGATCATTACGGTCACGCCGCCGCCCGGCGGGGAGTCGATGGTGACGGCGCCGCCGTGGGCGGACACCAGTTCCCGCACGACGGCCAGGCCGATCCCGGCGCCGGGCACCGAGGCGGCGCCGCGACCGCGCCACAGCCGTTCGAACGCGTGCGGCAACTCGTCGGCCGGGATGCCGGGCCCAGTGTCGGCCACCTCCAGGACCGCGGCGCCGTCCCGCTCCCTTACCCCGACGTGGACCCGGTCACCCGGCCGGCCGTAGCGGCTCGCGTTGGCCAGCAGGTTGCTCACCACCTGGTGCAGCCGGTCGGGGTCACCGCGTACCGGGGCGGGGGCGCCGAGATCGGCGGTGACGGTCAGCCCGGCGGCCTCCAGGCGGGGCCGTTCGGCGGCCAGCGCCGTGGCGGCCACCTCGGCGAGATCCGTCGGGACCGGGCGCAGCGACAGCGCGGCCGCCTCGGCGGCGGACAGGTCGGCGAGGTCCTGCACGATCCGGCTCAGCCGTAGTGACTGGTCGTGCAGGGCAGCCAGCCGGGCCGGGGCGGGCTCCCGCAATCCGTCCCGCAGTTCTTCCAGACCGGCCTGCAACCCGGCCAACGGCGTACGCAGTTCGTGGGCGATGTCCGCGGACAGCCGGCGGCGTACCGTCTCGGCCCGCACCACCTCGTCGGCCATGGTGTCGAAGGCGTCGCCGAGTTCGCCCAGTTCCCCGGGAGCCCGCAGCCGGGCACGTGCCGTGCGGTCGCCGGCGGCGAACCGGCGGGCGGTGGCGGCGAGCGCCACCAGCGGCCGGGCGAGGCGTCTCGCGACGTATCCGCTCACGCCCAGTCCGGCCAGCACCGCGATCACGGCCGCGCCGGCGATCCAGGACCAGGCCACCGTACGCCCACCGGCGGCGCCCGAGACGAACGCCAGCCGGACGGCGCCGACCCGCTCCTGCCCGGCGGTGACCGGCGCCTCGACGACCGGATCGGCGGCCGCGTGCATGCCGCCCCTGCCGGAACCCATGCCGTGACCGGGCCAGACCATGCGACCGTCCGCGTCGACGACGATCAGGCGGGCCCCGGCCGCGTCCGCGATCGCCGAGGCCCCGGCGAGATCGGCACGGCTCCAGCCCGCCGAGCGGGTGTAGGCGTCCGCGGCGACGGCCGCCACCCGCGTGGCGGTCTGCCGGCGGCTCCGCTCGGCGGCGCTGGCCAGCCCTCGGTCGGTGGCGACCAGCGCCGCGATCGTGAGCATCGCCACCGACGACAGTGCCACCAGCAGGAACGCCGTCAGCAGCCGCCGGCCCAGCGGGCCGGCCAGCGCCGGGCGTTCACCGGTCACGCGACCACCCCAGCCGGTACCCGACGCCGAGCACGGTCTCGACGATCCGCCCGGCGTCCGGCCCCAGCTTGCGGCGCAGGTTCTTCACGTGCGAATCGACCGTGCGCTCGTAGCCGGGGAACTCGTATCCGCGCACCTGATTGATCAGCTCGTACCGGGAGTACACCCGCCCCGGGGTCGCCGCCAGCGCGGTGAGCAGCCCCCACTCCGTCGGTGTCAACGGCAGCAGGCGCCCGTCGAGCCGGGCCTCGTGCCGAACCTCGTCGAGCGCCATCCGGCCGCCGCCGAACGTCACCGCTCCGGCGGCGCCAGCCGCCCCGCCCCGCGCCCGGTGCAGCACCGCCTCGATCCGCAACACCAGTTCGGTGGGGGAGAAGGGTTTGGTCACGTAGTCGTCGGCGCCTCGCCGCAGCCCGTCGATACGGTCCTCGACGTCGCTGCGCGCGGTCAGCACCACCACCGGCACGTCCCGGCCGTCACGGGCGGCCGCCAGCACGTTCAGACCGTCGATGTCGGGCAGGCCCAGATCCAGTACGACCACCTCGACGCCGCCGCCGGACAGCAGATCGACGGCCTCCGCGCCGGACCCCGTCGTGCGCACTGGGTGGCCGGCCCGCTCCAGATAGCGGCGGACCAGTTCCCGCAACTCTCGGTCATCCTCGACGACCAGGACCGCGCCCGGCATACGTCCACCGTCCCCCGCGGACACCCACGGTGCCAGGGGCCGATCGGCCCAACCGGCGGGCGGGCCGTCCCACCGACCGTGAACCGCGTCGACGGTGTCGCGGTGCTGCTGCCCGACCCGTACGCCTGAGTCGGAACGTGGGGCCGGAAGACCCTGAACACCGCCGCCACCGCGAGATGTGATGGAAGGAGAACCCGAAAGGAGGTCGTGATGTCCACGCTGTTGCCGCGTCTTTTCGGCGACATGAGCGATTGGCTCGAGGTCGACTTCCCGCGCCCGCTGCCGGCGATCCGCGTCGAGGACCGGATCACCGACGAGCAGTACGTGCTGCGCGCTGAACTGCCCGGGATGGACCCGGAGAAGGACGTGCAGATCACCACGCTCAACGGGGTGCTGACCGTGAAGGCCGAACGCCGCGACGAAGCCGAGGGGATGGGCCGTTCGGAGTTCCGGTACGGCCTGCTGCATCGCTCGGTGCGGCTACCCGCCAATGCCGACGAGGCCGCGATCACCGCGACCTACGACAAGGGGATCCTGGAGGTGACCGTGCCGTTGACGGCGCCGGAGACCGCCGGTAGGCAGGTTCCGGTCACCAAGAAGTGATCTCTCCCGGACACCGGCCGACGCTCCAGGCGCCGGCCGGTGCCGTGTCAGACGAAGATGATCTGCGCGCCTTCAGACGCAGCCGTGCGGTTTGGGCAGGCCGGCGATGTAGGCCATCTTCTTGGCCGGCTTCTTGGGGAAGAGGGCGAACAGCTCCTTGACCGGGATCCCTCCGGCCGTCGAGACACGGCGCAGGGTGGCGGTTTCGCCCTGGGCGGCGTAGTCGGCGCGCAGGAAGGTGAGGGCCTTCCAATGCGCGTCGGTCGTCCAGCATCGAGCCGAGCCGTGCGGCGGCGATCGGCTTGGTGAACGCGCCCGGCAGCGACGTGGCGTAGATCAGTTCCACACGGTCGCGGACGCCACGGCGGCGCAGGAGGTCGTCCGCCAGGAAGGTGAACTCCAGCGGCGCCACCGGGCACTTGATCGGCATGTCGGTGATGTGCACGACCAGCCGGCCGCCGCGGCGTCGCCCCGGCGTGCACGACTTCGACGCCGTCGGCGATCAGCTGCCGGACCGGCCTGCTCACCTGGCGCGGCGTGTGGCCGCCGAACGGCAGGAACCCCCCCCGTATACCCCCTAGGGTATTTGCGGTGGTGGTGGCGTCCCAGGGCGTATCCGCTGGTTCCGACGGGACCTGTGGCCCGGTACGGCGAACGGCACGGACGGTAAACCGTCCGTGCCGTTGGCGGGGGAGGGGATCAGATCAGCCAGGGGTTGCGGTGCACGAAGGGAATCTTGGCCCACCGGCGGCCGAGGCCCCAGGTGTGGCCGGCGTAGGTGAGGGCGGTGACGACGGCGGCGAGGCCGTAGACGATGTGGTAGTCCATGAACGGGTTCGTGGAGTGGGTGGCCTCGCCGGCGGCGTCGGTCTTCGCGGGCGGGAACTCGGCGAACCACATGAGCAGCATCATCACGGCGGCGGCGCCGGCGGCGATGCGCAGGCCGATGCCGAGGATCAGGGCGAGGCCGATGCCGAGCAGGCCGAGCATGAACAGCCAGTCGGCCCAGGCCTGGCCGGCGATGTCGTTGAAGAAGCCCTGGAAGGGGCCAACCGCCACGCCGGAGAGGAAGCCCTTGGTGGGCGAGCCGCCCTCGATCCAGGCGCGTTCGGCGGGAGTCGCGTAGCCGAAGCCGAAGGTCTTGTCGAGGAACGCCCACAGGAAGACGAACCCGAGGGAGATGCGGAGCACGGCCAGGGAACGGGCGGCGTTGTGGGTGAGCATCGAGCCGGGGGCGGGGACGTGCTCGAGCGACGTGGCCGCGCTGCGGCCGGTAGCGGTCATGGTGTCCTCCTCAATCACGAATCTCTATGGCCGACTATTCGCCGCCGGGCCGCGGGTCTCCCGGGCCGGAAGTCCTGTTTCGCCCGAGCCGCAAGGCCCCACCTGCCGGAGGCGAACGTCCCGTCGGCGGAGCCTGCCGCCACCGCCCGAGCTGTAGGCCTGTATCACGGACGGCGTCGGAGCGCGGCGCTGGTCGGCCGGAACGGCACCCTCATCCTCGCCCGCGAGTCCGCAACCGACGCCGCCGCCTGGGATACGCAACGCCCCGGCCGAAGGTCCCATTGGCTGCTATCCATCTATTAGGACCTTCGGCCATGGACCTCCGCACGCCACCGCCGCACGGTGGGGGTGTGGCGCGGGCACCCCCCGCCCGCGCGCGGAGGTGATCCCTGTGGACACAGGGCGCATGACCCGGGTGGCGCTGCGTACCGCGGTGACCGTCCTGACCATCCCAGCACTCACCCTGATCGCGGCGCCGTCGGCCGTCGCGGCCGACGCCACGCCCTACCGGGCGCAGGTCTTCACCCAGGGGTACGACACGAGCAAGGTCGCCACCCTCACGTTCGATCTGGACTGGCGCACCGGAACGGTTGACCAGATCGCGGCCAGTAGGGCCAATCTGGACACGGTGCTGCGCGTCTTCGCCGCCAACGGCATCACCGGCGGCTTCGGCATGACCGGACGGTTCGCCGAACAGAACCCGGCCGAGGCGCGGAACATCGCCGCCCAGGGCCACAAGATCATAAATCACAGCTGGAGCCACCCCGATTTCATGACCCTGACGCAGGCCCAGCGCTGGTCCCAGCTGGACCGTACCGAGGCGGCGTTCCGTGCCGCGGGCGTCAGCTCGGCCGGCTGGTTCCGGGCGCCCTACCGGTCCGGGTACACGAACGCCGCCCTCAACCGCGACCTCGCGCTGCGCGGCTTCTACATCAACGCCGACTGGACCTTCGACACCACCGGCTACCAGGGCGCCGACTGGGCCACGGTGAGCGGCCGCATCGACCGCTTCCTCAAACCCGGCGCGATCGTCGTCATGCACGTCAGCATCCCGTCCAGCGACCCCGGCAACCTGCAACAGATCATCGACAAGATCAAAGGCCAGGGGTACGCCTTCGTGAGCCCCTTCCAGGCGGTCACCCGAGGCCCGATCCGGACGGCGTACCTGACCGCCGGCGGACCGTCCTCGCTGGGCGCCGCCACCACCGGGCCGATGCAGGCCACCACGGCCGGCACCGAGGTCCAGTGGTTCCAGAAGGGACGGCTGTACTACTCGGCGGCGACCGGCGCCCACGCGGTCCGCGGCGCGATCCTCACCAAATACCGCGCGCTGGGCACCGCCGGCTCCTTCCTGCGCTACCCCACCGCCGGCGAACGCCCCGGCGCGGGCGGCGGCTGGTACAGCACCTTCCAGGGCGGCTCGATCTACTGGTCCTCGGCGACCGGCGCCCACGAGGTGCACGGCGCCATCCGTACCAGATGGCTGGCTCTCGGCGGTGAGGCCGGCTACCTCGGCTACCCACGCTCCGACGAGAAGGCGGTCAGTGTGGGCCGGGCCGTGCAGTTCCAGCGCGGCAACGTCTACTGGAACAGCACCGACGGCGCCCACGAGGTCCGCGGCGGCATCCTGACCCGCTACCTCGCCCTCGGCGGCACCGGCAGCCGGCTCGGCCCGCCCACCAGCGACGAATACACCGTCACCGTCGGCCGGCGCAGCGACTTCCGGCACGGATCACTCATCTGGAACAGCACCACCGGTGCCATCACCGTCGTCTACCGCTGACGAGGAATCGAGGAGAAATGCCTACCTGGGGATCGCCCTGGCCGTCGGCCTCGGCGTACTCGGACTGTGCGCGGACCCGGCTGAAGCGGGCGCAGGGCCAGTTGGGCGCGGTGATCGCCATGATCGAGAACGGCGAGGACTGCCGTCGCGTCCTGACCCAGCTCGCCGCGGTCTCCAGTGCCGTCGACCGGGCCGGTTTCAAGATCATTGCCACCGGCATGCGGCAGTGCCAGGCGGCTCGGGAGCGCGGCGAGGACCCGCCGATGAGCGAGGAGGAGCTGGAGAAGCTCTTCATGTCCCTGTCCTGACCTGGCGAAAGGCGTCGCCGAACGGCGGCGCCTCTCTTTCGGCTCGCAATATACCCCCAGGGGTATTTACTGATCGGAGTCAAGCTGTGACCCCGGGCAAGTTTGCCGTCGACCACATCCCCGGCTCCTACAACGTCCCGCTCGACCTGCTCCGCGAACACCGCGACGAACTCCACGCCCACCTCGGCGAGAACGTCGTCCTGGTGTGCCGGTCCGGGCAGCGTGCCGGACACGCCGAACAGTTGCTGCGCGCCGCCGGGTTGCCGCACGTGCGGGTCCTGGCCGGCGGCATCACCGCCTGGCAGGGCGCCGCGGCGCCGCTCCGTACCGGGCGGCCCCGCTGGGACCTGGAACGGCAGGTACGCCTCACCGCCGGCCTCCTGGTGCTGGTGGCGGTGCTGGCCAGCGCGATCGCCGGGCCGGTCAAGTGGGTCGCCGCCGTGGTCGAGGCCGGGCTGACCGTGGCCGCCCTCACCGGCACCTGCCTGATGGGCTCGCTGCTGGCACGGCTGCCGTACAACCGCGCGCCCCGCACCGACGTCGGCGACGTGGTGGCCGCCCTCACCGGCGGCGCCACATGACCGCGGCGATCGGGTTCGGGGCCCTCATCGGGGTCCTGCTCGGGCTCTTCGGTGGCGGTGAGTCCGTTCTGGCCGTACCCGCCCTGGTCTACGGCGCGGGCCTCAGCCTTGCCGCCGCCCTACCCACCTCGCTGGTGGTCGTCGGTGTCTCGTCCGCTACCGCCCTGTTCCCGCGCCTGCGCGCGGGGCTCGTGCGGTGGCGCATCGCCGCCGTGGTCGGCGGCACCGGCGCCGTGGCGGCGTTCGCCGGGGCCGCCGCCGGCCGGCTGCTCGACCCGCGGCTCGTCCTGTCGGGGTTCGCCCTGCTCATGCTGGCCGCGGGGGTGCGCATGCTGCGCCGCGAGGACGAGTGCGGCGGCGCCTGCGCGCTGCCCGACGGCCGGGTCGACTGGCGCGGCTGCCTGCCCCGGGCCGCCGCGTCCGGACTCGGCGTCGGTTTCCTCACCGGCCTGTTCGGCGTGGGCGGCGGCTTCCTTCTCATCCCGGCCCTGGTGGTGCTGCTCGGCCTGCCGATGCCGTCGGCCGTGGCCACCCCCTCGTGGTGATCGTCGTCAACTCGGCCGCCGGCCTGCTCGCGCACGCCGGGGACGCGGCCGTCGACCACCGGATCGCGGCCGCCTTCACCGCGGCGGCGGTCATCGGCTCGCTGATCGCGGCCCGGCTGGCGCCCCGCATGCCGGTCGCCCGGCTTCGCCTGGCTGATCCTCGCGGTGGCCGCCTTCGTCGGCGCCCGCACGATCGGTGGCGCCCTGGTCTGAGCGGCCCGGCGGGCGCAGCTCGCGTTCCGGCGACTTCCTAACGGCTACTTCCCGCCGTCTCGCGATGAGGTGGCCGCGCCGAACGGGCCGCGTTCCCCCGGACCAGCGCCACCGGCGCGGGGGAGTGGTGCAACAGTGTCTGCGCCACCCAGCCCAGCAGGCCGGAGTAGGGATGATGGCCCCGGGCGCCCAGCACCACCAGGCCCGCTCCGCGTGCCGCACTCCGCAGGGCCGCGCAGGGATCGTCCTCGACGACCCGGACACACGCCCGCACGCCGTACCGCGACTCCAGCGGGCCGACGGCCGCCAGGAGAGCGGGCCGCGGGTCCTCCTCCTCGTCGTCACGATCCCAGGCCCGTACCACCATCAGACCGGCGTGCCGCCCGGCCGCGGTGCCGAATGCGAACTCCAGCGCCTGCTGTGCGGTGTCCGACGCGTTCACGCCCACCACGACCGGGCCCGCCGGGGCCACCGCGGGGGTGATCAGCACGGTACCGGCCGCGCGTGCCGCCACCTGCACGGTGAGCGACTCGAGCGGCATGCAGGTGCGATCCGCCAGCCCGCCGTCGCCGATGACGGTCAGCTCCGCGATCCGGGACCGGCTCAGGAGCCCGGCCTCGGCGGAACCCTCGAACAGGCGAGTCCCGACCGGTACGCCGGGTGCGGCGTCACGCGCGTCGGCCACCGCCCGCTCCAGCAATGCCTCCCGTCCGAGCCCGCCCTCCGGGGCGATCGTCGGCTCCCAGTTGAACGCGTGCAACAGTTCCAGGCGGCACCGGCGCAGCGCGGCCTCCCGCGCACCCGTCCGCACCGCCTCCCTGCTGGCGTGTGAATCGTTGACACCGGCGACGATCAGGCCGGTCGGTTCGGAGTCCATCTGACGCCCCTTCCGCTCCTGTGCTGCTGCTCACACCTTCCACCCTGCTGCCACACCGGCCGTCTTGACAGGGCCGTTGGGACCTTGTCCCTGCCGGGCACCGTGGTCTCCGGCCGAGCATCGATGCAGGTGGAGGCAGTTTGTGGCGCTGTCGCCCTGGCCGACCACGATCGGGCTGATCGTCACTTCGGTGCGGTACGTCGTGTCCGAGCCTGAAGCGGCGGCGAAAGGACGAAAAGCCGGTTGAGGCCGTAAGCGATAGCGCCCTCGGCCGCTACGGCAGCAGGCGCTGGACGGCAGCCGTCACCGCGGCCCGGTCCAGCGCCACGGCCGCCTCGGCGAAGCCCTCGTGGACCGACCCTCGCCGCCGGTCTCCGGCCAGGTCGAGCAGCGCCGTCACCGGCCGGTTCTCGGCGAGATAGAAGGCGCTGAAGGTGCGTATCCCGCGATCCAGCGCCGCCTCCGCCAGCACCTCGACCAGCGCGGTGGCCAGCCCGGCCCGCCGCCAGGACGGGGTCACCGCGACCGCCACCTCGGCGCCGCCGTCCGCCGTCGCCTCGTACCGGGCGACGGCGATTCCCGCACCGGACACCGGGTCCACGGCGACCAGCGCGAACCGTTGCCGGTAGTCGACCGTGCACAGATGGGTCAGCAGTTGCGGGGTGATCCGCGGCGGCGGGCCGAGGAACCGCCGCCGTACGGTGTCCGGGTCGGCGGTGCGGATCGCGTGCGCCAGCGGGCCCCGGTCGGCGGGAACGATCGGGCGGACGAGCACCGTGCGGCCGTCGGGCAGCCGCAGCTCCCGCTCGTACTCGGGCGGATAACCCGGCGGCACGGCGGACGGTCGGCGAATCGGCAGCGGCCCCATCATCACCATGGTCGCCGATGCCGGCCCGGTCAGGGAAGCATCACGAGCCGGGCCGCGACCCGGCCGGCCAGCACGTCCTCGATGGAGTCGTTGATCTCGTCGAGGGTGCGGGTCTCGAAGAGCACCTGGGTGCGCCCGGCCGCGTGCAACCGGAACACCTCGGCCAGATCGGCTCGGGTCCCGACGATCGAGCCGATCACCCGGATGCCCTTCAGCACGGTCTGGAAGACCGGCAGCGTGATCGTGTTGTCCTTCGGCAGTGACACCAGGACCAGCCGGCCGCCACGCCGCAGCGAGGCATGCGCCTGCTCGATGACCCGCGGGTCGGCGGCCAGCACCACGGCCACGTCGGCGCCGCCGAGCGCCTCGATCGCGGCGACCGGGTCGGTGGTCGCCGCGTTGATCACGTGCGCCGCGCCGAGCCGGCGGGACAGGGCCAGCTTCTCCTCGGTGACGTCGACGCCGATGGTCTCGCCGCCGAAGATCTGCGCGTACTGCTGCGCCAGGTGCCCCAGCCCGCCGATTCCGAAGATCGCCACCCGGTCGCCCGGCGTCACCCCACCGACCTTCACCGCCTTGTACGTGGTGACGCCCGCACACGTCAGCGGCGCCGCCTCGGCCGGGGCGATCCCGTCCGGAACCCGCACCACGTACCGCGCGTCGGCCACCAGGTATTCGGCGTGCCCGCCGTCGATCCCGTACCCGGTGTTCACCTGCGCCTCGCACAGCGTCTCCCAGCCGGTGACGCAGTACTCGCACGTCCCGCACGCGTACCCCAGCCACGGCACGGCGACCCGCTCCCCGGCGGCCGGCGAGGCGACTCCCGCACCGGCCCGGTCGACGATGCCCACCCCCTCGTGGCCCGGAGTGAACGGCAGACCCGGCTTGACCGGCCAGTCCCCGCGGGCGGCGTGGATGTCGGTGTGGCACAGTCCGCTCGCCTCCAGGCGCACCCGGATCTTGCCGGGACCCGGCTCCGGAACGGCCACCTCCATGATCTCGAGGGGCTTGTCGAATGAGGTGACAACGGCGGCGCGCATCGTACGGCTCCTTTCGGGGACTGCCTGTGATCCGATCGTTCTCCTCGATGTTCTCGCTGTTCAGGGTCGATGGACCCGGTTTTCGGGACAGCCCGGAGGAGACCGTTCCGCTCCGGGTTCCCCGCCGCTGTGGCAGGCTGGTGCCGTCGTGACGCTGCGCCGCCGGGGAGGGCACCTTGACCGCTGACACGCAGACCCGCGACCTGCTGGCCCAGGCCGCGGGCGCCGCCCGTTACGCGCCGTCGGTCCACAACACCCAGCCCTGGCGCTGGGTGGTGCACCCCGACCGCCTGGAGCTGTTCGCGGTGACCGCCCGGCAGTTGCGCTTCCAGGACCCGGACCAGCACATGCTGCTGGTGAGTTGCGGCGCCGCGCTGCACCACGCCCGGGTCGCCCTGGACGCCGAGGGCTGGGCCCATGAGGTCGAGCGTCCCGCCGGCGAGCCCCTCGCGATCATCCGGCCGCTCAGACGCCGTACCGCCGACCCGGCGGCCGTCCGCGTCCGCGACCAGTTGTCGCAGCGGCACACCGACCGCCGGACCATGAGCGACGAACCGGTCGACGCGAAGGTCCTCGACGCGCTCACCGTGGCCGCCGAGCAGGGCGGCGCCCGCCTGTGCCTGCTCAGCCGTGATCAGGTCATCGAGCTGGCGGTCCTGGTGGAGCAGGCGCAGAAGGCGGAGACCGCCGACGATCTGCTCCAGGCCGAGACCTCCACCTGGGTCGGCGGGAAACGCGCCGACGGCACCGGCATCCCCGACGCGAGCCTGCTGGCCGAACCGGCGCAGACCACCGTCGCGGGCCGGGACTTCGGCGTGGCCGGCACCCTTCCCGGCGGGGGCGGGCACGACAGCGCCGTCACCTACGCGGTTCTTTACGGCAGCGGCGACGAGCCGGCCGACTGGCTGCGCGCCGGCGAGGCGCTCAACGCCGTGTGGCTGGCCGCCACCGAGCACGGCGCGGCCCTCACCCCGTTGAGCGGCCCGGTCGAGGTGGGTTTCACCCGGCAGCGGCTCGGCCACCTGCTCGGCGGCCTCGGCACGCCGTACCTCGTGGTGCGTCTCGGCATCGCCGACACCACCGGCCCGGCCGCCGAACCCACCCCGCGCCTTCCCGTCGACCAGGTGGTCGAGATCCGCGGCTGACCGGCGTATCGGGGCGCAGATGGCCGGGCGCTACCCGGCGGCGGCCCGGTAGCGGAGCACGACCACGCCGCTGTCCAGCGGGGTCGTGTCGATCAGGTCGAAACGGTGCGGGTCGAACCCGGTCGTGGCGAGGGGGATGCCGGCGCCCGCCACGATCGGGTTCAGTTTGATGACCAGTTCGTCGACGACGGGCAGCAGCTGCCCGGCCAGGCTGCCGCCGCCGGCCAGCCAGATGTCCAGGCCGGGCTGCTGCTTGAGCTTGTCGGCCAGGGCATGCGGATCGTCGGCCACCACCTGGACGGCCGGATCCGCCGAGGCCGGCAGCGTGCGGGAGAACACGAACTGCTTCAGATGCGCGTACGGGGAGATGATCCCGGCCTGGAGGGCCGGCTCGTAGGTGTGCCGTCCCATCAGCACCGTGTCGAACACCCGGTTCGGCCCCTCGACGCCCAGGGGCCCGCGCAGGTGGGTGGGCACGGTCTCCGGATATCGCGTGCTCATGAACGCGGTGACGTCGTCGTGGATCGTCATGAAGTCCCACGAGCCGTCGGGTGCGGCGATGAATCCGTCGATGGTGGCGGCGACGAAATAGACGAGCTTTCGCAAGATGACCCCTAACCACTATGGCTGTCGTGGTTTGTAAACTACAGCACCTGTAGTGGTTCCTGCTAGTGTCCGCGCATGGCCAGAAATCCGGAACGCCGTCGCGTGCTCGCCGACGCGGGGTTGCGCGTGCTCGCCGCGAGCGGGCCCGTGGGCTCACCCACCGTGCCGTCGATCAGGAGGCCGGGGTGCCCGCCGGCACGGCGTCGAACTACTTCCGGTCCCGCGACGCGCTGCTCGGCGCCCTCGGCGAGCGGATCATGGAGCGGTTCGCCCCCGACGAGACGGTGGTCGCCGGCCTGGCCGCCCGCGAGCCGGGCCGGGAGTTGTTCGTCGACTACCTGCGCTACATCCTGGAGCGCACCACCCGGCAGCCCGACCTGACCCGGGCGCTGATCGAGCTGCGACTGGAGGCGGCCCGGCGGCCGGGGCTGTCCGAGATCCTCGGCGGCACCCTGCGGGCCGGCTTCCGCGACGATGTGGCGTTCCACCGCACCACCGGCCTGCCGGGCGGGGCCTTCGAGATCGCGCTGCTGCACTACGCGATGGACGGTCTGCTGCTGGACATGCTGACCACCTCGATCGGGGCGGACGCCGATCCGGACGAGGTGGTGACGGCCTTCGCGGACCGGCTCGTCTTCTGACGCCCCTGGGTCAGCGCCACCCCGTGACGGGACGGTACTGTCCCGGTGTGGCGTTGAGTTACCTTTCCGGGATGGCGTCGTAGTGGCGACGGCCGCCGGGCCCCCGGTCGGCCCGGAGCAGCTCAGGGCGCATGCCGCCCAGCTCGACCGGTTGCGGGTGCGGCTCGGGCAGGTCCGGCTCACCGGACGGCAGATCGAGAAGGGCCAGACCGCTTTCGGGGCACTCTGCGGCTGGATTCTCACCGGCCTGGGTGACCGCTATCAAAAACACGACGAGCTTCTGGCGTACGTCGAGGAGACGCTGGTCCTGACCGTTCGCGGCCTGCGCCGGGTGGCCGCCGGGGAGCAGCCGCTGGCCGAGATGGTGGGCCAGCCGGACGAGGGCTCCGCCGACGAGGACGCCCCGTCGGCCCCGGAGATCATCGACGGCGTGCTGGAGGCGGTCAACAGCCGCGAGTGGGTGGAGCCGCTGCTCGCCGAGGCCGCCCCGGTCGCCGAGTTCGCCACTCCGGTGACCGGCATGTTCATGCTGCTGCGGACCGGCGGGCTGGAGTACGCGACCACGCATGTCGAACCGCTTCGCCGCCTTCTCGACGATCTCACCGGCACCCCGGAGGTGGTCGCCGACCAGGCCGGCCACTGGGACGTGATGGCCGGTGAGCTGCGCCGGCTGGCGTCCGATCTGGAGTGGTGCCTGGCCGGGGCGTTCCCCGGGCCGGAGCGGCCGGACGTGCGCGCCTACCTGGACATCATGGCGAACAACGTGGAGGCGCTGCGCGGGCTGGCCGCGACCTCGACGGCCATGACATTGATCACCAGATCGGCCGGTGACCTGATCCTGCTGGCCCGCGACATCGTGCGCGGCCTGATCGGCGACCTGTTCGCCCGGGCGAGCCTGTGGGTGATCGACAGTCCGGAGGTGGTGACCCGGCCGGTACTGGTGGCGCGGCTCGCGAGCCTGGTCACCGCGGCGTGGCGGATCAGCGCCTACGTCACCGCGCTGACCACCAGCATCGCGAATCTCTCGCGCAGCATCGACGGTTGATCGCGGGACCTTACCGTACGGGCGGGAGCGTTCCCTCCGCTCCCCGGGCTAGGCGGATACGCCCTCCAGCGCTTAGGTTAGGCGAACCTAAGTAAAGGGGGATCCGATGAGCGCGGAAACCTGGTCGGCGGAGTCCTTCCGGGAGCTGACCGACGGCCTCGACCCGGCCGTGGTCGCGGCCGGTCCACCGCCCGTCCCGGACCTGGACGGGCCCTGGCGGGTGCGGGTGGCCGACCCGGGCGCCGGTGACGGCACAGTGGTCGCCGACTGGATGGCGCTGCCGCACGTGGACCTGTTCTGGGAGCAGAACTGGCCGGTCGAGCGGTGGGACGCGGTGCTCCGGCGGCAGCTCGCCGGGGCGTGCACGCTGCCCCTGATCGCCGCACGCGACGGGGCCGACCTGGCCTACCTGGAGGTCTACCGGACACCGCGCGACGTGGTCGGCCGGTACTACCCGGCGGAGGCGTACGACCTGGGTGTCCACATCGCCGTCGGGCCGCTCGAGGCGACCGACCGCGGCCTCGGCCGGGAGTTGATGGCGGCGCTGGTGGACGGCCTGTTCGCGGCCGATCCCCGGTGCGCCCGGGTGGTCGCCGACCCGGACGCGCGGCACGCCATGGCACGCCGGATGTTCGCGGCCGCGGGATTCGAGCCGCTCATCGAGGTCGATCTGGGGCACAAGTGTGCCGCGCTCATGTCGCATCCACGACCCGCTTTACTCGCCTGAAATGGTTAGGTTAGCCTAACCTCCGCACGGCAGTGCCGCTCCGCTCGAAAGGGCCTGACCTTGAATCCCTCCGACTCCACGGTGTACGACCTGGTCGGCATCGGTTTCGGACCGTCCAACCTGGCCCTCGCCATCGCCGTCGAGGAGCACAACGCCCGGTGCGCCCGTCTGGAGGACCGCATCGAGGCCGTCTTCCTGGAGAAGCAGGAGGAGTTCGGCTGGCATCGCGGGATGCTGTTCGAGAACGCGACGATGCAGGTCTCCTTCCTCAAGGACCTGGTCACCATGCGCAACCCGGCCAGCGACTTCAGCTTCGTCTCCTACCTGCACGCCCACGACCGGCTCGCCGACTTCATCAACTACAAGACGATGTACCCGCTGCGGGTCGAGTTCCACGACTACCTCAGCTGGGCCGCCGGCCGGATGAAGGACAGCGTGGCGTACGGGCACACGGTCACCGACGTCGTCCCGGTCACCGGCGCCGACGGCCAGGCCCGGGCGGTCGACGTGATCGCCCGGACCGACGGCGGCACCCGGGTCGTGCGGGCCCGTAACGTGATCGTCGCCGCCGGGCTGGAAGCGGCCCTGCCGCCGGAGGTCACCGTCTCCGAGCGGGTCTGGCACAACCTCGACATCCTGCACCGCGTCGAGACGTTCGAGGTGGAACGGCCCCAGCGGTTCGTCGTGGTCGGTGCCGGCCAGAGTGCCGCCGAGACGACCGCTTTCCTGCACGAACGCTACCCGGCCGCCGAGGTCTGCTCGGTCTTCTTCCGGTACGGCTACAGCCCCGCCGACGACAGCAACTTCGCCAACGGCATCTTCGACCCGTCCGCCGTGGACCTCTACTACGGCGCCCCGGACGACGTGAAGCGGATGCTGTTCGACTACCACCGCAACACCAACTACTCGGTGGTGGACGGTGACCTGATCACCGAGCTGTACCGCAAGGCGTACGGTGAGAGGATCCTGGGCCGCAACCGGCTCCGCGTCATGAACGCCTCCCGGGTCACCGGCCTGAAATCGCGCCCCGACGGTGTCGAGCTGGTGGTCGAACACCTGCCCACCGGCGAACTGACCGAGCTGAGCGCCGACGCCGTCATCTACGCCACCGGCTGCCGTCCGGTCGACGCGGCGACACTGCTCGGCGCGACCGGCCCGCTGTGCCGGCGCGACGACGAGGGCCTGCCGCGCATCGGCCGCGACTACCGGCTCGTCACCGACCCGGCCCTGCACGCCGGCGTCTACCTCCAGGGCGCGACCGAGCACTCGCACGGCATCACGTCCTCCCTGCTGTCCGCGGTGGCGGTGCGATCCGGCGAGATCGTCGCGTCGGTCGCCGCCCGGCTCGCCGACCGCCACCCCGTCCCGGCCGCCGAGCCGTGGACACTCGTCACCTCCGGAGACCGACCATGACCGCCCCGCTGCCCACGTCCGCCGCCGAACTACAGGCGCAGATCGCCGAGGTCCTCGAGGAGCCGGCCGACAGCTTCGGCCCCGACGACGACCTGATCGACGTCGGCCTCGACTCGATCCGGCTGATGACCCTGGTCGAGCGCTGGCGCTCCGGCGGCGTCCGCCTCGATTTCGCCGACCTCGCCGAGGACGCCACCGTCAACGGCTGGTGGGCGCTGCTGACCGCCGCGCGGCAGGAGGCCGTCCGATGAGCACCAACCCGTTCGAGGACGACGACGCCACCTACCTGGTACTCGTCAACGAGGAGGGCCAGCACTCGCTGTGGCCGTCGTTCGCCGAGATCCCGGCCGGGTGGACGGTCGCCCACCCGGAGGACTCCCGCGCCAACTGCCTGGAGTACGTCGAGAAGACCTGGACCGACATGCGCCCGGCCAGCCTGATCCGGGCCATGGACACGCCGTCCGCCTGATCTGTTCCCGACACGACCCGCCGTTCTTCCACGGCGGGTCGTGCCTTTTCACCGCCGTCTACGGAGGAGTTCCGTGCCCGCCACGATCGTCCAGTACGACCTCGAGCCCCGCCTGCTCCAGGTCCGCAACGTCCAGCGGATCACCCCGCGCCTGGTCCGCGTGACTCTCGGCGGCGACGACCTCGACGGCTTCCAGGGCCCGGCCCCCGCCGACCACGTCAAGGTCTTCTTCCCGGCCGACGGCGCCGAACTGCCGATCATGCCCGCCCTGGGCCCCAACGGCCTGATCCCGCCGCCGCCCGGAACGCCCCGCCCGGTGTTCCGCGACTACACGGTCCGCGCCCACCGCCCCGGCGAACTCGACCTCGACTTCGTCATCCACGGCGAGGGCCCGGCATCCACGTGGGCGGCCCAGGCGAGCGAGGGCCAGACCGTAGGCGTCCTGGGCCCGCGCGGCTCGGTCCTGATCCCGATGGACCTCGACTGGTATCTCATCGCCGGCGACGAGACCGCCCTGCCCGCCGTGGCCCGCTTCCTGGAGCAGATCCCCGCCGGCCGCCGAGTCCTGGCATATGTCGAGGTGGCCGACGCCGTGGAGGAGCAGAAGCTGACCTGGTTCGCCGATGTGACGCTCACCTGGCTTCACCGGGACGGCGCCGAGCCGGGAGGCACCACCCTTCTGCTGGACGCGATCACCGCCGCCGAGCTCCCGCCCGGTGACGGTTTCGTCTGGATCGCCGGCGAGGCCACCACCCTCAAGCCGATCCGCCGCCACCTCCGCAACGACCGGGCCCTCCCCGCCGACGCGGTCGACGTCGACGGCTACTGGAAGCGCGGCGTTCAGAACCTCGACCACCACGCCCCCGACGAGGACTGACGCCGGCGGAGGTACGGATACCCGTACCTCGGAACGGGTGCTCGCGCGGATTCCCCGGGCGCCGGAAGATGGTTGGCTCAGTGCCATGGGCGGACCCACTGCGGCACGGCAGCCGCACACGCAGACCACCGATCAGGTCCGGCTGGTCGGGCTCACCAGGACATACGGCTCCGGGACCAGCACCGTGCACGCGCTGCGCGGTGTGCGGGCGTCGTTCGCCAGCGGGTCCTTCACGGCCGTGATGGGCCCGTCCGGATCCGGCAAGAGCACGCTGCTGCAATGTGCCGCGGGGCTCGACCGGCCCACCTCGGGGCAGGTGTTCCTGGGCGACCGGGAGATCGGGAACCTCTCGGAGAACGAGCTCACCGTGCTACGGCGTACCCGGATCGGTTTCGTCTTCCAGGCCTTCAACCTGCTCCCGTCGCTCACCGCCGAGCAGAACGTCGAGCTGCCGCTCCGGCTGGCCGGGCGCCGCCCGGCCCGCGGTGGGGTACGCGACGCGCTGGCCCGGGTCGGCCTCGCCGAGCAGGCGCGGCGGCGGCCGGATGCGCTCTCCGGCGGCCAGCAGCAGCGGGTGTCACTGGCCCGGGCGCTGATCACCCGGCCGGACGTGCTGTTCGCGGACGAGCCGACCGGCGCCCTCGACACGAACACCAGCCGTGAGGTGCTGGAGTTGATGAGCGAGGTGGTCCGCGACACCGGCATGACACTGATCATGGTGACGCACGATCCGGTCGCGGCGTCGTACGCCGACCGGGTCCTGTTCCTGGTCGACGGGCAGGTCCACACCGAGGTGCGTGGTGCCGGAGCCCGCGAGATCGCCGACGTGATGTCGCGGCTGGAGGGCTGAGACGATGCTGTGGACAGCGCTGCGCACCCTGCGTGACCGGTGGATCCTGTTCGCCGGCTCGTTCGTCGCGCTCGCCCTCGGTGTCGGCCTGGTCGCCACCAACGCCCTGGTCATCTCCGCGGCCGTGCGGTTCGACCCGGTGCTGCCCGGCGCCGACCGCTACACAGGCGTGCCGATCCTGGTACATGCCGAGCAGGAGCTGCGCCTGCCGTCCGGCAACGGGCCGGGGGAGTGGATCGGCGAGGCGCCGGAGACGCGCCGGATCCCCGCGGCGCTGACCGGCCGGATCGCGGCGGTGCCTGGCGTCGCACAGGTGATCGCCGATCGCTGGTTCACGATCCAGCTGTTGCCGGCGGGTGTGAACGGCTCCGGCGGCACACCGGTCGGGCGGTCGTGGAGCGGGGCGGCGCTCACCCCGTACCGGATGGTGGCCGGAACCGCGCCGCAGGCCGACGGCGACCTCGTGGTGTCCGCGTCGCTGGCGCGGGCCGCCGGGGCGCAGGTCGGCTCGACCCTGCGGGTGAGCACCCCCGGCGGGGTGGCCGACGGACGGGTCACCGGAATCACCGAGGCGTCCGGGGTGACGCCTGAGGACACCGTCTTCTTCACCGACGCGGCGGCGGCCCGCCTGTCGGCGGCGGGCGAGCAGGTGGACGCGCTCGGCGTTCAACCGGCGGCCGGCGCCGCCACCGAGCAGGTCGCCGCCGGGATCCGGGATGCCGTCGCCACCGACGGCGTCACCGTGGCCACCGGAACGGCCCGTGCGGAGGGCGTCGTCGCCGACCCGTACCGCCAGGCCCGCGAGGACATGGTGGCCCTGCTCGCGATGACCGCGGTGATCGCGGGTTTCGTGGCGGTGTTCGTGGTCGCCAGCACCTTCGCGTTCACGGTTGCCGAGCGGCGCCGGGAGATCGCGCTGCTGCGCCTGGTCGGCGCCGCGCCGCAGGACGTACGCCGGATGGTGTTCCGGGAGAGCATGGTGGTCGGTGCCCTCGGCGCGCTCGCCGGGTGCGGTATCGGCGTTGTCGGCGCCGGTTTCCTCGCCGGACGGCTCGTCCGCAACGGCCTGGCGCCGCCCGGGTTCACCGCCGGCGCCTCCGGCCTGCCGCTGGTGATCGCCTTCGTGGTCGGCCTGCTGGTGGCCGCCCTCGGGGTGATCAGCGCGTCTCGCCGGGCGGCGCGGGTGGCGCCCGTCGAGGCGCTGCGGGACGCGGCCGCCGACCGGCGGGTGATGACCGGCGGCCGGTGGTTCGCCGGCGTGCTGTTCCTGGTGGTTGCCGCCGGCCTGGTGATCGCGTTGCGGGCGGCCGGCGCCGAGGCGGCGGTGCCGATCTCGGTCGTCGTCACCGAGGCACTGATCATCGCCGGTACGGCGCTCGGCCCGCTCTTCCTGCCCCACCTGACGGCTCTGCTCGGCCGTCCGCTGGCCTGGCTCACCCCGTCGATCGGTCCGCTGGTGCTGCAGAACATCCGGACCGGCGTACGGCGGACGGTGTCGACAGGGGCGCCGGTCATGCTCACCGCGGCCATCGCCGTCTCCACTCTCGGGGTCGGCGCCACGATCACCACCTCGGTGGTCGACGAGAACCGGGCGCACACCACCGCGAGCCACGTCGTCGAGGCAGCGGGCGGGCTGCCCGGCCAGGCCGCCACCGCGTTCGCCGGGGTGCCCGGGGTCACCGCGGTGACTCCGGTGATCGACACCGAACTGTTCGCGGTCTCCGGCGACACCGTGTGGTCGGTCGGCGGGGCCGGGGTGGATCTGGGGGCGGTCAGCCGTACCCATCGGCTCGACGTGGTCAGCGGATCGCTGGACGGCCTGGCGGCGGATTCGGTGGTGCTCACCCGGGAGGGCGCGGACATGGTCGGGTGGAAGGCCGGCGAACGGCACACGCTCTACTTCGGCGACGGCAGCCGCACCGAGGTCGCGGTGGCGGCCGTGGTGGTGTCCGGCGGTGGGCTGCCGGGCCTGCTTCTGTCGCGGGAGAGTGTCGCCCCGCATGTGCACGATCCGATGCTGACCACCGTGTACCTGGCCACCGGCGCGGGCACTGATCCGTCCGGCCCGATCACCGAGGTGGCCGGCCGGTACGGTGGTACGGCCACCTCCACCCCGGACTGGCTGGCGGCCCAGGCGGACGCCGCCGGCCGGGCGAATCAGGTGGTCTTCTCCCTGCTGATCGGGATGGCGCTGCTGTACAGCGCGATCGCCATCGCCAACACCCTGTTGATGTCGGCCGGCCGGCGGCGCCGCGAGGTGGCCCTGCTGCGGGTGGCCGGTGGCACCGGGCGCCAGGTGCTGACGGCGATCCTCTACGAGACCCTGACGGTGATCGCGGGCGCTCTGCTCGTCGGTATCGCGGTCGCGATGACCAGCCTGATCGCGGTCACCGGGGTGCTGCGGCAGACCGATCCGGGAGCCCATGTGGTGGTGCCCTGGGGCGCCATCGCGGTGGTGGTCGTGACCAGCCTGGCCGCGGGTGTGGTGGCGGTGTTGATCCCGTCGCGGATCGCCCTGGCCGGGCGGGCGCTCAGCCTTGTGGCCGGCCGCCGGTGACGGGACCGGGATGCGACCTCGCTCCGGCCGGCGATCGCCGGCCGGGCGGCGGGCTCAGTTGCCGGACGTCGGGGCGGCGGCATCGAGGAGGTCGTCGGCGCTCGGGTCGTGGAGGCTGGCGTCGCGGAGTTCGCGGCTGGACGCGCCGACGGCGACCGCTCCGGCCGCGCACAGGATGCCACCGGCGATCAGGGCCGTGGCCGGGCCGGCCAGGCGGGCGGCGAGGGCGACCTCGACGCTGCCGATGGCCGGGCCCACGTTGGTCTGCGCCAGCCACAGGCTGCTCACCCGGCCCTGGAGGTGGTCGGGGGTGTTGTGCTGGAGCAGGGAGCGGCGCAGGATCTCCGAGATGGTGTCGGCGGCGCCGAGCAGGGCCAGGAAGAACAGGGACACCCACAGCCAGTCGGCGGTCAGGCCCAGCCCGGCGACGGCCAGGCCGCACGCCGCGGTGGCCCAGATCAGGTGGCGGCCGGTGTGCTTGACCGTGCCGGTCCAGCCGCTGGCCAGGGCGGCGATCATCGCGCCCACACCGGGGGCCGCGTAGAACAGGCCGAGGACGGTGCCGCCGTCGCCGTACATCCGCTCGGTCAGCTCGGGGAAGATCGCGGTCGGCATCGCGAAGACGACCACGACCATGTCGATCAGCAGCAGCCCGGCGATCAACCGGTTGGCGGCCACGAATCGCAGGCCACCGGCGATCGAGCGCAGCGGAGACTCGTCGGGTTCGGCGCCGGCCGGGGGCTGCGGCCTGATGAAGGCGATCAGCGCCGTGGTGATGAACGTGGCGACCGCGGTGAGGCCGTAGTTCCAGGACAGGCCGGCGAGCTCGGTGAGGCCACCCGCGACCGACGGGCCGATGATCGCGCCCAGCTCGGCGGTGATGGCCATCAGCGCGCCCGCCGCGGGCAGCTGGTCGCGGCCGACCAGGTTGGGAGTGGTGGCCATCAGCGCGGTCGCGGACAGTCCGTTCAGGACGCTGTTGACCGCCGCGGACAGATAGATCACCCAGAGGTACGGGGTGTCCGCCGCCGCGTTCAGGGCCAGCACCGCGAACACCACCACCGCGGAGCCCCGGGCCAGCAGGATCAGCTTCCGGCGGTCCATCCGGTCGGCCAGGATGCCCCCGGCCAGGGTGCCGATCAGCATCGGGACCATGTTGACGACGCTCACCAGTCCCACGTGCCAGGACGAGTGGGTGAGCTGCCACACCTGTAGCGGCAGCGCCACGAGGGTCAGGCCGAGGCCGAGAAGGGACACCAGGCGGGCGGCGAACAGGAAGCGGAAGTCCCTGCTGGTCCTGAGTGGCGTCACGTCGATGACGAGGTCACCGAGGCGCATCGGCGTCTCCTTGTGGATGAGAAGCGGGTGATCGAAAAGGTGAAGCCAACATAGGTTAGCCTCACCTAAATTGTTCGTCATTCGCTGGGAGCGCCACACCATGCCCGACCTCCGGGATTCCGCCACCGTCTCGATCGGCACCCCGTTGGAGCACACCGGCGCGTACGTCCTCGACGCCGGGCTCCAGCCCGTGCCGTCCGGTGTGGTCGGCGAGCTGTACCTGACCGGGCCGTCGCTGGCACGTGGCTACCGGGGGCGGCCGGCGCTGACCGCCCAGCGGTTCGTGGCCGACCCGTACGGCGACCCCGGCGACCGCATGTACCGGACCGGCGACCTGGTCAAGGTCCGCCCGGACGGCGAGATCGAGTACGTGGGCCGCGCCGACCAGCAGGTGAAGGTCCGCGGTTTCCGGGTGGAGCTCGGCGAGATCGAGGCCGCCCTGTCCGCGCTGCCCGGTGTGGCCGGCGCGGCCGTCCTGGCGGTGCCCGGCCCGGTGGTCCGCCTGGCCGGTTACGTGGCGGGTGACGTCGATCCGGCCGCGCTGCGCGCCGAACTGGCCGCCACCCTGCCCGACTACCTGGTCCCGGCGGTGATCGTCCGGCTGGACCGGCTGCCGCTCACCCCGAACGGCAAGGTCGACAAGCGGGCCCTGCCCGTCGCCGAGATGCCGGTGGTCGCCGGCCGTGCCCCGGCCACCCCGCTGGAAACCGGCCTGTGCGCCTTGTTCGCCGACGTCCTCGGCCTGGACGCGGTCGGCGCCGACGACGACTTCTTCGCCCTCGGCGGCCACTCGCTTCTCGCCACCCGCCTGATCGGACGGCTCCGCGCCGATCTGGGCCGGGAGATCAGCCTGCGCGACCTGTTCGCCGCGCCCACCCCGGCCGGTGTGGCGGCCGCCTCCACCGAGCAGGCCCCGACGCGGCCCGCGCTGACCCGCCGCGACCTGCCGGAGACCGTGCCCCTGTCGTACGCCCAGCAGCGCCTGTGGTTCCTGAGCCGCCTCGACGAGGACACCACCGCGTACCACATGCCGTTGGTCGCCCGGCTCACCGGCGACCTGGACGTGCCCGCCCTGAAAGCCGCCATCGGTGATCTCGCCGACCGGCACGCCACGCTGCGCACGGTCTTCCCGGCCGGCCCAGACGGCGTCCCCTGCCAGCGCGTTCTCGGCGAGCGGCCGGTCCTGGGGCAGACCGATGACGTGGCCGCGACGATCCGCGAGCCGTTCGACCTGACCCGCGACCTGCCGCTGCGGGCCGCGCTGCGCCGGGTCGACGACACCACCCACGACCTGGTCCTGCTGCTGCACCACATCGCCGGCGACGAGTGGTCGATGAAGCCGCTGATGGCCGATCTGGCCACCGCCTACCGGGCCCGCCGCGACGGTCACGCCCCGGACTGGACGGAACTGCCCGTCTCGTACGCCGACTATGCCCTCTGGCAGCGGGAGCTGCTCGCCGCAACCGAACCCACCCAGATCGCGTTCTGGCGCGACACCCTCGCCGGCGCGCGCGATGTGATGGACCTGCCCACCGACCGGCCCCGCCCGGCCGTCGCCGGAGGCGAGGGCGCCACCGTCGGCTTCGACCTGCCCGCCGGCCTGGCCGACCGGGTCCGTGCCGCGGCCGCCGGCAGCAGCGTCTTCATGGTGCTGCACGCGGGCCTGGCCGCCCTGCTCACCCGGCTCGGCGCCGGCACCGACATCGTGGTCGGCACCCCGGTCGCCGGCCGTGGCGACACCGCCCTCGACGATCTGGTCGGCTTCTTCGTCAACACCCTCGCGCTGCGCACCGACACCTCCGGCGATCCCACGTTCGCCGAGCTGCTCGACCGGGTGCGGCAGGCCGACGTGTCCGCGTTCGATCACGCCGACCTGCCGTTCGACCGGCTCGTGGAGCGGCTGAATCCGGCGCGGTCGCTGGCATATCACCCGCTGTTCCAGACGTTGCTGGTCTACCGGGCGGGGCTGGGCGAGACCCTGGATCTGGCCGGATTGGACGCGGCCATCGAGATCACGCCGGCCGGGGATGCCAAGTTCGATCTGACGGTGAGCGTCGCCGACGGTGGCGCCGGGCAGCCGATGCACGCCGGGCTGGAGTTCCGGGCCGCGCTGTTCGACCGGGCCACCATGGAGGCGTTCGCGGACCGCTTCACCCGGCTGCTGGCCGCCGCGGTGGCCGAGCCGGACCGGCCGATCGGCGCGATCGACCTGCTCACGGCCCAGGAGCGGGAAGCCGTCCTGCACCGGTGGAACGACACGGACCGGCCGATCGTGCGGGCCACCCTGCCCGGTCTGGTCGCTGAGCGGATCGCCGCGACCCCGGACGCGCCGGCCGTCACCTTCGAGGGTTCGGCCCTCTCCTACCGGGAGTTCGGCGAGCGGGTCGATGCCCTGGCCCGCAGCCTGGTGGCCGGTGGCGCTCAGGGGCGCATCGTGGCCGTACAGATGCCCCGGTCTTTTGATCTTGTCGTTGCCCTGCATGCGGTGCAGCGGGCCGGTGGCGCGTATCTGCCGATCGACCCCGACCTGCCGGCGGACCGGATCGCGTTCATGCTGGCCGACGCCGATCCCGCGGTTATTTTGACCGAAACCGATCTTCCCGAGGCGCAAGTTGATCTTCCAGAGGTGAAACCGGAGGACCCCGCCTACCTCATCTACACCTCAGGATCGACCGGCCGGCCGAAGGGCGTGCTCGTCCCACACGTCGCCATCGTCAACCGCCTTCTGTGGATGCAGCACGAATACGGGCTCAAGGAGGGCGAGCGCGTCCTCCAGAAGACCCCGGCCGGCTTCGACGTCTCCGTCTGGGAGTTCTTCTGGCCGTTTTTGGCCGGTGCGCATCTCGTCGTGGCCCGCCCCGACGGCCACCGCGACCCCGCCTACCTGGCCGCCCTGATCCGCGACGAGCAGATCACCACGGTCCACTTCGTGCCGTCGATGCTCCAGGCGTTCCTCGCTTCGCCCGGTGCGGAGACGTGCACCGGACTACGGCGGATTGTCACGTCCGGTGAGGCCCTGCCCGCTGCCCTGGCGCAAGAATGCCTCGCCCTGCTCCCAGCCGCCAAGCTGCACAACCTGTACGGCCCCACCGAGGCCGCCGTCGACGTCACCCACTGGCCGTGCGCGCCCGGCGACCAGGTCGTACCGATCGGCCGCCCGGTCTGGAACACCCGCCTATATGTGCTGGATCGCCACCTCAAGCCGGTCCCGCCGGGCGTCCCCGGTGAGCTGTATCTGGCCGGAATCCAGTTGGCCCACGGCTATCTCGGCAGGGCCGGGCTCACCGCCGAACGGTTCGTCGCCAACCCGTTCGGTGCGGGCCGCATGTACCGCACCGGCGACCGGGCCCGCTGGCGTGCCGACGGCGCCGTCGAATACCTGGGCCGCACCGACGACCAGATCAAACTGCGCGGCTTCCGGATCGAGCTGGGCGAGATCGAGGCCGCCCTGATCGCCGCGTCCGGCGGCCCGGCCGCCGTCGCGGTCCGCAACGACATGCTGATCGGCTACACGGTCGACCCGGTCGACCTGGAACCGCTGCGCCGCACCCTGCCCGCCTACATGGTCCCGGCCGTGACCGTCCGGCTCGACGCGCTGCCGCTGTCGCCGAACGGCAAACTCGACCGCCGCGCCCTGCCCGCCCCGGCGATCACCGCGACCGGCCGCGCCCCGGAGACCCCACAGGAACGCACCCTCTGCACGATCTTCGCCGACCTGCTCGGCCTGGACACGGTCGGCGCCGACGACGACTTCTTCGCCCTCGGCGGCCACTCGCTTCTCGCCACCCGCATGGTCAGCCGGATCCGCCTCGAACTCGGCGCCGAGGTGCCGCTGCGGTCCGTTTTCGAAGCCCCGACGCCCGCCGGCCTCGCTCTGCGCCTGACGGCCGCGGGTCCGCGGCGTCCCCAGCTCCTTTCGGGGGTACGCCCGGAGCGTCTTTCCCTCTCCTCGGCTCAGCAGCGCCTGTGGTTCCTGGACCGACTGGACGGGCCGAGCGCCACCTACCACCTGCCGCTGGTGCTCAAGCTGTCCGGACCGGTCGACGTGCGGGCGCTGGCCGCCGCGATCACCGACCTGACCGTGCGCCACGAGACGCTGCGGACCGTGTTGCGCACCGAGGACGGGGAGGCGTACCAGGAGATTCTCGACCCGGTTCCGGTCACGCTGCCGGTACTGAGCCCCGGGGAGTGCGACGCGGCGGTGAACACGCCGTTCCGGCTGGACGCGGAGCCGCCGCTGCGGGCCGCGCTGATCACCGACGGGCCGGACGAGCACCGGCTGCTCCTGCTGCTGCACCACGTCGCCGGTGACGAGTGGTCGCTCGAACCGCTCTGCTCCGACCTGGCCGTGGCCTATACCGCCCGCACCGCCGGGATCGCGCCGGCCTTCACCCCGCTGCCGGTGCAGTACGCCGACTACACGCTCTGGCACACCGAACTGCTCGACGCGGTCGGCGCGGAGCAGGCCGACTACTGGACGTCGGCGCTCGACGGCCTGCCCGAGGTCCTCGAACTGCCCACCGACCGGCCCCGCCCGGCCGTCGCGTCGAATGCCGGCCGCCTGCACGGCTTCACCATCCCGGGCGACCTGCACCGCGAGCTGCGGGATCTGGCCAACAGCACCGGCACCAGCCTGTTCATGGTGCTCCAGGCCGGCCTCGGCGCGCTGCTCACCCGGCTCGGCGCCGGCACCGACCTGCCGATCGGCGTACCGGTCGCCGGGCGCGCCGACGCCGCCCTGGACCGGCTCGTCGGGTTCTTCGTCAACACCCTCGTGCTGCGCACCGACACCAGCGGAAACCCCGGCTTCCGCGAGCTGCTCGGCCGGGTCCGGGCCGTCGACCTGGCCGCGTACGACCACGCGGACCTGCCGTTCGACCGGGTCGTGGAGGCGGTCAACCCGCGCCGGTCGGCCGCCTACAGCCCGCTGTTCCAGGTGATGCTCTCCTACCAGAACGGCATGCAGCAGGCCCCGGTGCTGCCCGGCCTGACTGTCGAGATCGCCTACACCGAACCGGAGATCGCCAAGTTCGACCTGACCGTCAGCGTCGCCGAGACCCCCGGCGTGGACGGTCTGGCCGGCTACCTCGAGTACCGCACCGACCTGTTCGATCCGGCCACCGTGGCGCAGCTGGCCGACCGGTTCACACGGCTGCTCGCGGCCGCCGTCGCGGCACCTGACCAGCCCATCGGCGACCTCGACATCCTCGCGCCTGCCGAGCGGCCGGTCGCGGCGGCGCCGGTCGCGGCCGTCACCGTTCCCGAGGTGCTGGCCGCGCAGGCCCGCCGCACCCCGGACCGGACCGCTGTCACCGATGGTGAACGGGCTCTCTCCTTCGCCGAGCTGGACGTGGCCGTGGAGAGGCTCGCGACCTGGCTGCGCCGGCAGGGGGCCGGCCCGGAGAAGGTCATCGGGCTGCGCCTGCCACGCGGCGTGGACGCGGTCGTGGCGCTGCTCGGCGTGCTGCGGTCCGGGGCGGCGTCGCTGCAACTGGACCCGTCCTACCCGCAGACGCGGATCGCCGCCATGACCGCCGCCGCGAAACCGCTGCTGGTCCTGGACGCGCTGCCCGCCCTCGACGGACCGGTCGACGCGATGCCGTACCCCCACCCGGAAACGGCCGCGTACGTGATCTTCACGTCCGGGTCGACCGGCACCCCGAAGGGCGTCGTCGCCACCCACGGCAGCCTCGGCGCCCTGTACACCTCGCACGCCACCCGCCTCTTCCCGGCCGACGGGCTGCGGATCGCCCACACCGCGCCGTTCACGTTCGACTCCTCCTGGGACCCGATCCTGTGGATGGCCGGCGGCAACACCCTGCACGTCGTCGACGGCGACACCTACCGCGACCCGGAGGCGCTGCTCGCCCTGCTGCGCGCCGAACGCGTCGACTACCTCGACTTCACCCCGTCCTACCTGGCCCAGCTCGTCGCGGAGGGGCTGTTCGACGGCGACCACCACCCGGGCATCGTCACGGTCGGCGGCGAGGCCGTCCCGGCCACCCTCTGGGACCGTCTGCTGGCGCAGCCCGGCCTTCTCGCCATCAACCAGTACGGGCCCACCGAGACCACCGTGGACGGTTACGTCTGGTGGAACACCGGCGCGGCCGCCACCGCGGGCAGCGCCGTCTACGTCCTCGACGCCGCCCTGCGCCCGGTTCCGGCCGGGGTCACCGGCGAGCTGTACGTCGGCGGCGCCTCGGTGGCCCGCGGCTACCTCGGCGACCCGGCGCTCACCGCCACCCGGTTCGTGGCCGACCCGTACAGCGGCGGCCGCATGTACCGCACCGGCGACCTGGCCCGCTTCGGCTCCGACGGGGTGCTGCGCATCCTGGGCCGCGCCGACGACCAGGTGAAGATCCGCGGCTTCCGGATCGAGCCCGCCGAGATCGAGGCGGTGCTGCTCGAACACCCCGCCGTGGTCCAGGCCGCGGTCGTCATGCGCGAGGAGCGTGGCAAACAGCTTGTCGCGTACGTGGTGGGCGGCGCCGATCCGGCCACGGTGAAGACGTACGCGGCCTCGCGCCTGCCTGACTACATGGTCCCGGTCGCCGTCGTGGTGCTGGACGCGCTGCCGCGTACCGCCAACGACAAGCTGGACCGGAACGCGCTGCCCGCCCCGGACCTGGCCGTCGAGAACGCGGCCGCCGCCAGCGCCGCCGAGGCCACCCTCGCACGCCTGTTCGCCGAGGTCCTCGGGGTGCCCGGGATCGGTGTCACGGACGGGTTCTTCGACCTGGGCGGCGACAGCATCTCGTCGATCCAGCTGGTCAGCCGGGCCCGCGCCGCCGGTCTCGTGGTCACCCCGCGCGACGTGTTCACCCACCAGACGCCCCGCGCGCTGGCCGCGGTGGCACGCGAACTGGACGGCGCCCCGGTGGAGACGGCCGCGGACGCGCTCGGCGAGATCCCGGCCACCCCGATGTCGGCGTGGCTGGCGTCGCTCGGGCCGGTCACCGCCGGGTACCACCAGTCGGTGGTGCTGCGGGTGCCCGCCGGCGCCGATCTCGAAGCGGCCCTCACCGCCGTGCTGCGCCGCCACGACCTGCTCCGCGCCCGCCTCGACGGCGACACCCTGACCGTCCCGGAGAGCCTGCCCACCAACTGGTTCCGGGCCGTTCCGCTGGTGCCGACCGCCACCGAACCGCCGGCCGGCCGGTCCGGCGCGGCACCGCGTGGCCGGGCCGAGGCGATGTCGGTTGACGGCTCGGGGGTTACGCCGCGTGGCCGGGCCGGCGCGGAGTCGGTTGACGGCTCGGGGGTTACGCCGCATGGCCGGGCCGGCGCGGAGTCGGTTGACGGCTTGGGGGTTGCGCCGCGTGGCCGGGCCGGCGCGGAGCCGGGCGGCCGGTTCGAGCCGGTGTGGCAAGGGCTGGTCGATGTCGAGTCGGCGGCCGCGATCGCCCGGCTCGACCCGGGGGCCGGTCGCATGGTGCAGGCCGTCCACCTCGACCAGGGGGACGAGCCCGGTCGCCTGATTCTGGTGATCCATCACCTGGTCGTGGACGGTGTCTCCTGGCGGATCATCCTGGACGACCTGCGGGCCGCCTGCGCGGGGACCACGCTGCTGCGGTCGGGGACCTCGTTCCGGAGGTTCGCGCAGGCCCAGGCAGACGGGGACCGGTCGGCCGAGCTGCCGTACTGGCGGTCGGTGCCGGCCGGGGACGAGCCACTGCTCGGATCACGGCCGCTGGACCCGGGGCTGGACACCACCGTCACCTCCCGCGAGCTCACCCTCACACTGCCCGCCGCGGTGACCGGGCCGCTGCTCGGCACGGTGGCCGCCGCCTTCCACGCCGGGGCCAACGACGTGCTGCTCACCGGGCTCACCCGGGCCGTGCAGGGGTGGCGGGGGAGTGCGGACGCACTGATCGACCTGGAGGGTCACGGCCGCGAGGTGGACGGGCTCGACGCGACCGTGGGCTGGTTCACGACGGTCTACCCGGTCCGGCTCTCCGCCGGTGGGGACGCGGCCACGAGTCTGAAATCCGTGAAAGAGCAGCTTCGCGCCGTACCAGAGAACGGTATCGGGTTCGGGCCTCTGCGGTGGCTCTCGGGTGAGCTTGCCGATGTGCCCGCTCCGCAGATCGGTTTCAACTATCTGGGGCGGATGCCGGCGCCGGAGGACGTCGATTTCGGGGTGGCGCCGGAGCGTGCCGCCGCCGGTGGGTCGCCGGACATGCCGTTGCCGCACGCCGTCGAGGTGAACGCCGCGACCGTGGGTGGTGAGCTGCGGGCGACCTGGACGTGGGCCGGTGGTGTTCTCGCCAAGGCCGACGTGCGGGCGCTGGCCGAGGCGTGGTTCGCCGAGCTGACCGAAATCGCACAGCTCACCGAGGGTGGGCTGACGCCGTCCGACGTGACCGCCGACGTCACCCAGGGTGATCTGGATGCCCTCGGTGGTGGGCTGGTCGACGTGTGCCCGCTGTCGCCGTTGCAGGAGGGCATGCTCTTCCACTCCGAGTTCGACGCGGACGCGCCCGATGTCTATCTGAGCCAGCTCGCCATCGATCTGGCCGGGCCGTTGGATGTGGCGGCGCTGCGGCGGGCCGTGGACACGCTGTTCGTGCGGCACGCCAATCTGCGGGCCTGGTTCGGGCGGACTGGCGACGGGCGGGCGGTCGCCGCGATTCCGGCCACCGTGGACGTGCCGTGGCTGGAGGCCGACTTCGACGCTCGCTTCGAGGAACGCGACCGAGGCCGCAAGTTCGACATCACCCGGGCGCCGCTGGCCCGGTTCGCGCTGCTGCGGCAGGGTGTGGACCGGCACCGGCTGCTGTTCAGCAACCACCACGTGCTGCTCGACGGGTGGTCCACGCCGGTGCTGCTCGGCGAGCTGTTCGACCTGTACCGGGGGCGGAGTCTGCCCGCCGCCCCGCAGTACCGCGACTATCTGCGATGGCTTTCCGGCACCGACCGGGAGGCCTCGCGGCAGGCGTGGCGGGCCGCGCTCGAGGACGTCACCCCCACCCTCGTGTCCGGGCCGGCGAACGCTCGCGTGGCGATTCTGCCCGGTACCGTCACGGTTTCGGTCGACGGGGAGCGGCTGTCGGCCGCGGCCCGGCGGCTCGGCGTCACCCTCAACACCGTTGTCCAGGGCGCCTGGGCTCTTCTGGTCGGGCAGCTCACCGGCAGTAGCGACGTGGTGTTCGGGGCCACGGTGTCCGGGCGGCCCGCCGAGGTGCCCGGTGTCGAGACGATGGTCGGGCTGTTCATCAACACCGTGCCCGTGCGGATCCGGATCGATCCGGCCGAGACGCTCGGCCAGCTGTTGCGGCGGGTTCAGGGCGAGCAGGCGGTTCTGCTCGACCACCAGCACCTCAGCCTCGCCGAGGTCCAGCGTCTCGCCGGGGAGGGGGACCTGTTCGACACGCTCGCCGTGTTCGAGAACTACCCGTACGACCCGGAGAAGGCCGCCGAGACCGTCGCCGGGCTGACCATCGGCGCTGTCGCCGGGCGCGACGCCACCCACTATCCGCTGAACGTCACCGTCACCCCGGGTGACGGGCTTCAGGTGCACCTCGACTACCGGCCGGACTGCTTCTCCCGTGACGAAGCCGGAGACATCGCCGGGCGGCTCGCCGCCCTTCTCGGCACGATCGGTGCGGACACCGGGCGGCTGGTCGCCGCGACCAGCGTCGTCACCGCCGACTCGGCCCAGCACGGCCACCCCGCGCAACCGCTCACGCCGGTCGCCGCGTTGCCGTCTTCGCAGGCTGCTGTGCCGCCGTCCTCGCCGGCTGCTGTGCCGCCGTCCTCGCCGGCCGCTGCGTTGCCGTCCTTGCCGGTTGCCGCGTTGCCGCCCTCGCCGGCCGGCGCGCGGCCGTTCACGCCGATCACCTCGTGTCTGGCCGAGCACACCGGCACCGCCGTCGTCGGGCCGGACCGGACGCTCACCTTCGCCGAACTCGACGCCGCATCCAACCGGGTCGCCAACACGCTGCTCGCACTGGGCGCCGGGCCGGAGACCGTGGTGGCGCTGCGGCTGCCGCGCGGCGCGGACGCGATCGTCGCCCTGTTCGGCGTGCTCAAAGCCGGTGCGACCGCGCTGCCGATCGACGCCGCCTACCCGGCCGACCGGGTGGCGCTCATGCTCGCCGACGCGCGGCCGGTGGTCACCCTCGACGCGCTGCCGTCCGGCGGCGCGGCAACGCCACCGCCGGTTTCGCTGGAATCCGGCCAGGCGGCCTACATCATCTACACCTCGGGATCCACCGGTACGCCGAAGGGCGTCGTCGTCAGCCACGGCTCCATCGCGAACCTTCTCGCCGGGCACCGCCGTGACCTTTTCCCGTCGGCCGGCCGACTTCGGGTCACGCACACCGCGTCGTTCGGGTTCGACGCCTCCTGGGACCCGATCCTGTGGATGCTCGCCGGGCACGAGCTGCACGTCCTCGACGACTACGCCGACCCCGACGTGTTCCTCGCCCACCTGCGTGAACACCGGATCGACGGGATCGACTTCACCCCCGCCTACCTGGAACAACTCGTCGACCGGGGCCTGCTCACCGGGCCCGGCCACGTGCCGTCCGTGGTGTCGGTCGGTGGCGAGGCGGTGCCGCCGGGTCTGTGGCGGACGCTGCTCGACGCCGGTGTTCGGGCCGTCAACCTGTACGGGCCGACGGAGTACACGGTCGACGCGTACCAGTGGACCGCCGACGGTGGCACGCCCATCGCCGGGACCACCGTGCGGGTTCTCGACGCCGCGCTGCGCCCGGTGCTGCCCGGTGTGACCGGCGAGCTGTACCTGACCGGTCCCGGTCTGGCCCGCGGCTACCTCAACCGGCCCGGCCTGACCGCCGAGCGCTTCGTCGCCGACCCGTACGGCTCCGGCCGCATGTACCGCACCGGCGACCTGGCCCGCTTCACCGACGGCCGGTTCGAACTGCTCGGCCGCGCCGACGACCAGGTCAAGATCCGTGGCTACCGGATCGAGCTGGGCGAGGTCGAGGCGGCACTGGCCGCCCTACCTGGCGTGATCCAGGCGGTCGCCATGGTTCGCGAAGACCATCCCGGGGTACGGCGACTCGTCGGCTACGTCGTCGGATCCGCCGATGTGGACCTGCTGCGCGACCGGCTGCCCGACTACATGGTCCCGTCCGCGACCGTCACCCTCGACGCGTTCCCGCTCACCCCGTCCGGCAAGGTGGACCGTCGTGCCCTGCCCGCCCCGGCGCAGCCGGTCAGCGCGTCCCGTTCGCCGTACACCGACGCCGAACGCCTGATCCAGACCCTGGTCGGCGAGGTGCTCGGGGTGCCCGCCGGGATGAGCGACAGCTTCTTCGACCTCGGCGGCGACAGCATCTCGTCGATCCAGCTGGTCAGCCGGGCCCGCGCGGCCGGGCTCATGCTCACCCCGCGACAGGTCTTCGAGGAACGTACGGTCGAGGCGCTCGCCGCCGTCGCCGTCCCGGTCACCGCCGACCGGGCTGAGCCACGCGACGCGGCCTACGGCAGGATTCCGGCCACCCCGATCATCCGGTGGCTGCGCGACCTGACCGGCGGCGACGTCGCTCTGGCCACCGCCTACAGCCAGGAGATCCTGGTCCACCTGCCCGACGGCCTGCCCGACGACACCTTGCGGTCGGCCCTCCAGGCGGTCTACGACGCACACGACCTGTTGCGCGCCGGCCTCACTGATGGCTGGGACCTGTCGGTGCCCCCGCCCGGTGCCGCTGTCCCGTTCCGGGTGGGCGGTGCCGATGTGGCCACCGAGTTGACGGCCGCCCAGCAGCGCCTCGACCCGGCCGCCGGCCGCATGTTCGAGGCCGTCCGCCTACGGCTGAATGAAGGCGACCGCCTGCTTCTGGTCATCCACCACCTGGTCGTCGACGAGGTGTCCTGGCGCATCCTGCTCCCCGACCTGGCCGCAGCCTGCGAGGGCCATCCGGTCACCCCGGCCGGCACCTCCTTCCGCCGCTGGACCACCCTCCTCCAGACCCGCAACAAGGCCCTCTCACCGGCCGGCAGGAATGGCGATGCCCCGGTCGGCGGTAGTGGCGATGCCCCGGCCGGCGGTGATGGCCGGGCCCCGGCTCGTCGTGGTGGTGTTCTGGCCGGCCACGACGAGGGTTCTTCCGTCGGGCCCGACCGCCGTCCCGGGGATGGGGGTGGCAAGGCCGAGGCCCGCCTGTGGGCGGCCGCGGCGGCCGCCGCGGCCCCGATCGGCGACCGCCCGCTCGACCCGGCTGTGGACACCACCGCCACGCTGCGGCGGCTGGAGATCCGTGTTCCGGCGGAGCCGCTGCTGTCGGTGGTGCCGGTGGCGTTCCACGGCAACCCGGAGGATGTGCTGCTCACCGGGCTTGCCCGGGCGTTGCCCGGTTGGCGGCGGGCGTATGGCTACGGCGACGACACCGTGTCCGTGGTGGATCTGGAGAGCCACGGCCGCGCGGATCTTCCACACGCCGACACGGCCCGGACGGTCGGCTGGTTCACCAGCCTCTACCCGGTTCTGCTCGACCCGGGCAGTGGGGACGCCGCCGCATCGCTGAAGCGGATCAAGGAGCAGCTGCGGGCCGTACCGGATCGGGGTGTCGGTTTCGACGGCGGCAGCACCGGGCCGATCTGCTTCAACTACCTCGGGCGGGCCGGGTCGAACACCGGCGAGCCGTGGTCGCCCGCGCCGGAGTCCTCCCGGTTGCGGGGCGGCGCGCGGGAGCTGCCCGTGGCGTACCCCCTCGAAGTGAACGCCGACATCCGCGACGGCGACCTCGTCGCCGTGCTGACCTGGCCCGATGGGGTTTTGACCGAGGCCGCGGTCGCCGACCTGGCCGAGCGCTGGAAGGACGCCCTGCGTGAGCTGGCGGCCGTCGAACGAGGTGGCCGAACCCCCTCCGACCTGCCGCTGGTGAGCCTCACCCAGGCCGAGATCGACGAAATCGAGGCCGCCCACCCGGATCTCGCCGACGTACTCCCGCTGTCGCCGCTCCAGCAGGGCATGGTCTTCCACACCCTGCTCGACGACTCCGGCCCGGACGTCTACGTCACCGAGCTGACCATCGACCTTTCCGGCCCGCTCGACGAGGACCGGCTGCGCGCCGCCCTCGACACCGTCCTGGCCCGCCACGAGAACCTGCGGATCGCCGTGCATCGCACGGCCTCCGGCTCGGTCGTCGCCGTCGTCCCGCGAACCGCCACGGTGCCGTGGTCGGACACCGTCCCGGACCGCTTCGATCTGGCCACCGCCCCGCTGATCCACGCCAGCCTGTCCGAAAGCGGCGGCACCAACGCTGCCGCGCCGGCGGCAATGGCCGGAAGCGCCGGCACCCGCGGTTCCACGCCGGCGGCAGTGGCCGGAAGCGCCGGCACCGGCGACGCCGTGACGGCGGCCGGGCGGCGGCTCACCATCACCAGCCATCACCTGCTGCTGGACGGATGGTCGACGCCGCTGTTCATCGGGGAGCTGATGGCCGCCTACCAGGGTGGCGACCTGCCGACGGTCGCGCCGTTCCGGCGGTATCTGTCCTGGTTGAACGAGCAGGACCCGCAAGTATCCCGCCAGGCGTGGCAGCTGGCGCTGGACGGCGCCGAACCGTGTCTCGCGGCCGCCGCCGGGCACCGCGAGCCGATCCACCCGGCCGAGATCACCGTCGGACTGGACGTGGCGCTCGACGCCGCGGCCCGCGCCCTCGGCGTCACCATGAACACCGTCGTACAGGGCGCCTGGGCCATGCTGCTGGCCGGGCTCACCGGCCGCGACGACGTCATCTTCGGCGCGACCGTCTCCGGCCGCCCGCCGGAGGTGGACGGCGTCGAGCGGATGATCGGCCTGTTCATCAACACCGTCCCGGTACGGGTGCGCCTGCACCCGGGCGAGACCCTCGCCCAGCTGCTCACCCGCATCCAGGCCGAGCAGGCCGCTCTCACCGCCCACCATCATGTCGGCCTCACCGAGATCCAGCGGCTGGCCGGCGCGGGCGAGCTCTTCGACACCCTGGCCGTGTTCGAGAACTACCCGTTCGACCCGGACGAGGCGGCCCGCGACGCCGACGGCCTCACCATCACCGGCGTGGGCGGCAGCGACGCCACCCACTACCCGCTGAGCCTCTCGGTGATTCCCGCCGAAACCCTGGAACTGCACCTGGAATACCGCCCGGACTGCTTCACGGCCGAGCGGGTCACCGAGGTGGGGGAGCGGCTCGCCCAGCTGCTCACCGCCTTCGCGACCGAAGCGGACCAGTTGGTCGGCCGAGTGCCCAACCCGGGTGCGGCGGCGCCCGTGACCGGCCAGGAGGTCGGCGAGAAACCGCTGCTGCCGACCGTTTTCGCCACCACGGTGGCCGAGAACCCGGACGTGGCCGCACTCGTCGCGGGGCAGACGCGATTGACGTTCGCGCAGCTCGACGCGGCGTCGAACCGGCTGGCGAGGTGGCTGATCGCCCAGGGCGCCGGGGCGGAGACGTACGTGGGTCTGCGGCTGCCCCGCGACGAGTCCTACGTGATCGGCCTGCTGGCCGTGCTCAAGTCGGGCGCGGCCGCCCTGCCGATCGACACCACCTATCCGGCCGACCGGGTCGCGCTCATGCTGGACGACACCCGCCCGGTCGTGGTCCTGGACGAAGACGGGCTGCCCGACCTGGACGGCTACGACGGGGGCCCGCTGACGACCCGTATCGACCCGCGCCAGACCGCGTACGCCATCTTCACCTCCGGCTCCACCGGCCGCCCGAAGGGTGTGGCGGTCACGCACGCCGCCATCGCCAACCTGCTCGCCTCGCACCGCGCGGGCGTGTTCACCGAACAGCGACTGGCGATCGCCCACACCACCTCGTTCTCGTTCGACGCGGCCTGGGACCCGATCCTGTGGCTGTTCGCCGGCCACGAGCTGCATGTGCTCACCGACGACGTCTACCGCGACCCCGAGTCGATGGCGGCCTACGTGGACACGCACCGGATCGGCTACCTCGACTTCACCCCGGCCCACCTGGGCCAGCTGCTCACCGCGGGCCTGCTGGGCGAGGGCCGGCACCGCCCGAGTGTGGTGTCGGTCGGCGGCGAGGCCGTCCCGGACTCCCTGTGGCGGCGGCTGACCGCGATCGACGGCCTGACCGTCAACAACCTGTACGGCCCCACCGAGTACACCGTCGACGCCTGGCACTGGCAGTCGACCGGCCTGTCCCGGCCGATCGGCGGCACCCGCACGTACATCCTGGACGGCGCGCTGCGGCCGGTCCCGCCGGGCGTGCCGGGCGAGCTGTACCTGGCCGGCGCCGGTCTGGCCCGTGGCTACCTGAACCCGGCCCGCACCGCCGAACGGTTCGTCGCCGACCCGTGGCAGACCGGCGAGCGGATGTACCGTACCGGCGATCTGGCCATGTGGGAGCCGGAGGGCAACCTCAGACTGCTGGGCCGGACCGACGACCAGGTGAAGATCCGTGGCTACCGGATCGAGCTGGGCGAGGTGGAGGCCGCCCTGGCCGCGCTGCCCGGCGTGGACCAGGCGGTCGTGGTGGTTCGCGCCGAGGGTGCCCGCCGCCTGATCGGCTACGTGACGGGCGAGGCCGCCGGCGTACGTGAACGGCTCGCCGCCACGCTGCCCGACTACATGGTTCCGGCGGTGATCGTCCGCCTCGACGAGCTGCCGCTGACGGTCAGCGGCAAGGTCGACCGGGCCGCGCTGCCGGTGCCCGATGTGGTTCTCGCCAACCGGAAGAAACCCACGACCGCAGCCGAGCGGATCCTGTGCGACCTGTTCGCCCAGCTCCTCGGCCTGGAGTCGGTCGGCGCCGACGACGCGTTCTTCGACCTGGGCGGCGACAGCATCTCGTCGATCCAGCTGGTCAGCCGGGCCCGCGCGGCCGGGCTGGCGATCACCCCGCGGCAGGTGTTCGACCACCGCACCCCGGCCGGGCTGGCCGCGGTGGCCGGCGCGGTCCGTGACGACGCCGAGCCGCGCGCCGAGGCGTTCGGCGAGGTGCCGTTCACGCCGATCATGCACTGGCTGCACGAGCTGGGCGCGGGCACGCGCGGTTTCAGCCAGGCGGTGATGGTCTCCTGCGAGGGCCAGAACCTGGCGCCCGCCCTGCAAAGTGTCCTGGACACGCACGACCTGCTGCGCGCCCGCACCGACGGCACCCGCCTGATCGTGCCGCCGCCGGGCGCGACGAAGGCCGAGGACGTGCTCAGCGACGGGACGGGCGACTGGGCCGCCGACGCCCGCCGCGCCCAGGCGGAACTGGACCCGGCCGCCGGGATCATGCTGCGTGCCGTCCACGGCGACGGCCGCCTGCTGCTGGTCGCCCACCACCTGGTCGTGGACGCGGTGTCGTGGCGGATCCTGCTGCCGGACCTTGCGGCCGCCCAGGCCGGCCGGCGTCTGGAGCCCGCCCCGACGTCGTTCCGCCGCTGGTCGCGCCGTCTGTCCGCGGAGGCCGCGAGCCGGCGGGGCGAGATCGGAGCGTGGCGGCGCGTTCTCGCCGGTGACAACACCCCATTGGGCGTACGCCCACTCGGGCCCCAGGACACCACGGCCACCATGCGTCACCTGCGCCGGACACTGACCGGGGCGGCGCCGCTGCTCACCACGATCCCGGCCGCGGTGCACGGCAACGTGGACGACGTGCTGCTGACCGCCCTGGCCGAGGCGTTCGGCCGCCCGTCGATCCTGGTCGACCGGGAGACCCACGGCCGCGAGGACCTGGGCCTGGACACCTCCCGTACGGTCGGCTGGTTCACCAGCGTCCACCCGGTCCGCATCTCCGCCGGCGGCTCGGTCAAGCGGGTCAAGGAGGAACTGCGGGCCGTCCCCGGCTCGGGTATCGGCTACGGGCTGCTCCGCTACCTGGACGGCGAACTGGCCGGCACCGCCCAGCCGCAGATCGCCTTCAACTACCTGGGCCGGGCCGTGGCCGCCACCGACGGCAGCCAGGGCGACGGCGGCGCCGACGCCGACATGCCGGCCACCCACGTCATCGAGATCAACGCGGAGGCGTCCCCGGACGGCACCGAACTGGTCGCCGACTGGTCCTGGCCGGACGGCGTGCTCACCGAGGAGCAGGTCGCCGCCTACGCCGACGCCTGGTTCACGGCGCTGCAAAGGCTGGGCGGCGAACACGGCCACACCCCGTCCGACTTCCCGCTGGTCAGAACGGGCCAGGCGGAGATCGACCGCCTCGAAGCCGGCTACCCCGGGTTCGCCGACCTGCTGCCCGCCTCGCCGTTGCAGGAGGGCCTCGCCTACCACGCCGAGCTGGGCGCCGACGTCTACACCGTGCAGCTCGCCTTCGACCTGGAGGGCGAGGTCGACGGGGCGCGACTGCGCACGGCCGCCCGCGATCTGCTGCGGGCCCACCCCAACCTGGCCGCCGGCTTCCTCCAGGGCGAGCACGGCCTGCTCGCTGTGATCCCGGCCGACCCGGAGCCCGCGTGGCGGGAACTCGACGCACCCACGGATACCGACTGCGACCGGGCGGCCGAGGAGGACCGCGCGCCGTTCGACCTGGCCGCGCCGCCACTGTTCCGGTTCACCCTGCTGCGGCGGGGCCCGGGACGCAGCCGCCTGCTGATCTCCAACCACCACATCCTGCTCGACGGATGGTCCACACCGCTGCTGGTCGGCGACCTGTTCGCCCGGTACGCCGGACAGCGCCCGGCCGCGGTCACCCCGTACCGGGAGTATTTGACGTGGCTGGCCGGGCAGGACCCGGCGGCGGCGCACGCGGCCTGGGCCGACGCACTGGAAGGCCTGGACCGGCCCACCCGGGTCGCCCCGGACACGCCGCCCGCGCCGACCGTGCAGGAGCAGCACGAGGTGACGCTGCCGGAGGAGCTGACCGCGGCCCTGACGGGCTGGGCCCGGACCCGCGGGCTCACCCTGAACACCGTGGTCCAGGGCATGTGGGCGCTGCTGCTCGGCCAGCTCACCGGTCAGGACGACGTGGTATTCGGCACCACCGTGTCCGGTCGCCCGGGTGGTCTGCCCGGCGTCGAGGACATGATCGGCCTGTTCATCAACACCGTTCCGGTACGCGTGCGCCTGCACCCGGACCGCACGGTCGGCGACTATCTGGACACGGTCCAGCGGGAACAGTCCCGGCTTCTCGACCACCAGCATCTCGGCCTGGCCGAAATCCAGCGGATCGCCGGATCGGGGGAGCTGTTCGACACCCTCGCCGTGTTCGAGAACTACCCGTTCGACGCCGAGAAGGCGCGGCAGACGTTCGCCGGGCTGCGGATCACCGGGGTCGTCGACGAGGACACCACCCACTATCCGCTGGCCCTGGCCGTGAACCCGGGCGACCGTCTGGTGCTGCAACTGCGGTACCGGGCCGACGTGTTCACCGCGGCCGAGGTGGCGGTGCTCGGCGAGCGGCTGCACGCCCTGTTCCGTGCGGTCCCGGACGCCACCGCCACCCCGATCGGCCGGTTGTCGCTGCTCACCGTCGCCGAGTCGGCCGACCTGGCCGGGTTCACCGGCCGGGCCGGCGGCTACGAGCCGCGGACGGTCGCCGAACTGTTCGCCGCCCACCAGCGGCCGGACGAGATCGCCGTGGTCTGCGAGGACCGGCGGCTCACCTACGCCGAACTGGACGCCGCCTCCAACCGGCTGGCCCGGGTGCTGCGCGGCCACGGCGCCGGCCCGGAGCGGACCGTGGCGCTGGCCCTGCCCCGTGACGTCGAGATGGCGGTCGCGGTGCTGGCCGTCGCCAAGGCGGGCGCCGCGTACCTGCCGATCGACCCGGCCTACCCGGCCGCCCGGATCGCGCACATGCTCGACGACGGCTGCCCGGTCGTCGGCCTGGCCACCCGGGCCACCGCGGCGGCGCTGCCCGGCGTCGAGACGCTGCTCATGGACGACCTCGACGAGACCGACGACAGCCCGCTCGACATCCACGTGGATCCGCGGAATCCGGCGTACGTGATCTACACGTCCGGGTCGACCGGCCTGCCGAAGGGCGTCGTCGTCACCCACGAGGGCGTGGCCGCACTGCTCGCCACCGCACGCGAGTCGTTCGGCGTGGACGAGAACTCGAGGGTGCTCCAGTTCGCGTCGATCAGCTTCGACCTGGCGTTCTTCGAGCTGGCGATGGGCCTGCTCACCGGCGCTCGGTCGATCATCGTGCCGTCCGCGCGGCGGGTGGCGGACAAGGCGCTCACCGACTACATCGCGTCGAACGGGGCCACCCACATCGCGTTGCCGCCCGCGGTGCTCGGCGCGCTGCCGCCGGACGCCGAACTGCCCGCCGGGGCCGTGCTGCTGTGCGGAACCGAGGCGGTCACCCCGGAACTGGCCAGGCGGTGGGGTGAGCGGATGCGGTTCATCGACGCCTACGGGCCGACCGAGGCGACCGTCAACTCCACCCTGTGGGAGTACCGGCGCGGCTGGGACGGCGCCCGCGTGCCGATCGGCGTCCCCGACCCGGGGACGACCGCGTACATCCTGGACAAGGCCCTGCGGCCGGTCCCGGTGGGCGTCCAGGGCGAGCTCTATCTGGGTGGTCCCGGTCTGGCCCGGGGGTACGCGGGACGCCCGGCCCTGACGGCGGAACGGTTCATCGCGAACCCGTGGGAGCCCGGTCAGCGGATGTACCGCACCGGCGACGTGGTGTCCTGGCGAGAAGACGGGAACATCGACTTCTTCGGCCGTTCCGACGACCAGATCCAGTTGCGCGGCTTCCGGGTCGAACTCGGCGAGATCGAGGCGGCCCTCGCAGAGCAGCCGGAGGTACGCCAGGCGGCCGTGATCCTGCGCACCGACCACGGCATCAAACGGCTCGTCGGCTACGTGGTCCTCGACCACCCGGCCGATGACCTGCGCGAACGGCTCGCCGCCACCCTGCCGGAGCACATGGTTCCGGCGGCCGTGGTCGAGCTGGACGCGCTGCCGCTCACCCCGAACGCCAAGCTGGACCGCAGGGCGCTGCCCGCGCCCGAGTTCACCGTGGGCGGCAGCGGACGGCCGCGCACCGCCACCGAACGCCTGGTCTGCGGCGTGTTCGCCGAGGTGCTGGGCCTGGAACAGGTCGGTGTCCAGGACGGCTTCTTCGACCTGGGCGGGCACTCGCTGCTGGTGGTGCGGGTCCAGATGGCGATGCAGGGCGTGGTGACGGTGCCGGACATCATCGCCAACCCGACCCCGGCCGCCCTCGCGCGGCTGATCGACTCCGGCGCCGAACCGGGGGCCGCGCTGCGCCCGCTGCTGCCGCTGCGACCCACCGGCGAGGGGGAGCCGCTGTTCTGCGTGCACCCGGCCGCCGGGCTGGGCTGGTCGTTCGCCGGTCTGGCCCGGTACACGAGACGGCCCGTCTACGCGTTGCAGGCCCGCAGCCTGACCGAACCCGGGCACACGCCCACCGCCGAGGAGATGGCCGCCGACTATCTGGCGCTGATCCGCGAGATCCAGCCACAGGGCCCGTACCACCTGGCCGGCTTTTCGCTGGGCGGGACGGTGGCGCACCTGATGGCCACCGAGCTGCGCCGCGCCGGGCAGGACGTGCGCCTCGCCCTGCTCGACGCGTACCCCGGAAAGGGCGGGGAGACCGGCCCGGCGGCCGGCGACGGCCTGGACTTCCTGCTCGCCCTGTCCGACCTGGACGCCTTGCCGGCGGACCGCGACGAGGCGTTCGCCGCGCTCAGCGGCTCGGGGGTCCTGGCCGGACTCGGACGGCCCGCGCTGGAGGCGATCGAGGCCAACCTCGCGGCCGCAGGCGGGCAGGTCAACGGCGCCACGCTGGGCTTCTTCGACGGCGAGTTGCTGCTGTTCACGGCGGCGAACGAGGAGACCGACGACGCATTCCGGGCGGACGCCTGGGAGGCGCACGCCGCGACGGTACGGGCGGTGCCCGTGCCCTGCACCCACGACGAGATGACCGACCCGGCCGCGCTCGCGCTGATCGGCCCGGAGCTGGCGAACACCTGGGAGAACCACCGATGACCGAACACCTGCGGCTGTCCCCGGCCCAGTCCCCGCTCTGGTACGCCCAGCAGCTCGACCCGGCCAGCCCGGTCTACAACACCGCCGACTACGTGCGGATCGAGGGCCCGCTCGACGTGGCGCGATTCGAGGCGGCCGTCCGGCAGGCGGTCGGCGAGGCGGAGTCGCTGCACACCCGGTACGGCTCCGACGACGCCGGCCCGTGGCAGGTGATCGACCCGCGGCCGTTCCCGTTCCCGGTCCGCGAGTGCGGCGAGGACGAGGCGCTCGCCTGGATGCGGGCGGACGTCCGTACCTCGGTGGACCTGGCCGAGGGCCCGCTGTTCGCGCAGGCGCTGTTCCAGGTCGGCCCGCGGACGTGGCTGTGGCACCAGCGGATCCACCACATCGCCATCGACGGGTTCGCGTTCTCGATGCTGGCCCGCCGGGTCGCCGACCTGTACACGATGGGGGAGGGGCGGCCGTTCCGCCCGTTCGTGACCGTTCTCGAGGTGGCCGACGCCTATCTCGTCTCCCCGAAGCACCCGGCCGACCGGGAGTTCTGGCGCGGTTACCTGGACGGGATGCCGGAGCCGGCCGCGCTGGCCGCCCCGGCGCCGGTCGCCGACCACACGGTCCGGGCGGTCACCCGGATCGGCCCCGAGCGGGCCGCCGAGTTGAAGGGCCTCGGCGTCGGCTGGCCGGAGCTGTTCGCCGCGGCCACCGCGGCCTACCTGCACCGGATGACCGGTACGACGGAGGCCGTCCTCGGCCTGCCGGTGATGGGCCGCCTCGGCACTCCGCTGCTGCGGGTCCCGGCGATCGTGATGAACATCGTGCCGCTGCGGGTGCCGGTCCGCCCCGACCAGACGCTGCCCGGCCTGGCCCGGCAGATCGCCGCCGAGATCAGACGGTCCCGGCCGCACCACCGCTACCGGCACGAGCAGATGCGGCGTGACCTGGGGCTGGTCGGCAGCGACCGGCGGCTGTTCGGGCCGGTGGTCAACGCCATGCCGTTCGACAACGACCTGCGCTTCGGCACCGCGGCCGGCACCATGCACAACATCTCGGCCGGGCCGGTCGAGGACCTGGCGCTGGGCATCCGCGACTTCGGCGACGGCACCGGGATGAGCCTGGAGGTGGACGGCAACCCGGCCCGGTACACGGAGTCCGGCCTGGCCGGTCATCTGGACCGGCTGCTGCGCCTGCTCGCCGAGCCGGAGACGCCGCTGGGCCGGCTACGGCTGGGCCCGGCGGTCGTGCCGCGCCGTCCGGTGTGGCGGGATCGCGACGCCACACCGGTTCTGGACCGGATCGCCCGGCAGGTGGAGGCGACGCCGGACGCGGTGGCGGTCGAGCAGGGCGGGACGCGCTACACGTACGCCGAATTGTGGGCGAGAGCCGGCGCCGTCGCCGCCGACCTGGCCCATCGCGGGGTGGAAGCGGACAGCCTGGTCGCGGTGCGGATGCGGCGTGAGCCGGACGCCGTCGTCGCGATCCTGGGCGTGCTGCTGGCCGGTGCGGCGTATCTGCCGATCGACCCGGACGGTCCGGCGGGACGCAACACGGATGTGCTGGCGGACGCGCGACCGCTCTTGATCATGGAGGAGGTCGCCGGCGGGAAGGCGGTGGTCCGCCGGAACGTGCCGGAGGACGCGCTCGCGTACGTGATCTACACCTCCGGGTCGACCGGCCGGCCGAATGGCGTGGAGATCAGCCGCGGGGCGCTGTCGCATTTCGTAGCGGCCGCCACCTGTCGGTACGGATTCACCGACCGTGACCGGGTGCTCCAGTTCGCGGCCCTCCACTTCGACGCCAGTGTGGAGGAGATCTTCGGCACTCTCTCGACCGGTGGGACGCTGGTGCTGCGCGAGCCCGAGATGCACGCCTCGGCCGAGACGTTCCTGCGGGCGTGCGGCGAGCTGCGACTCACCGTGCTCGACCTGCCGACCGCGTTCTGGCACGAACTGGTGCACGCCCTCACCACTCAGGACATCAGGGTCCCGGATTCGGTACGCACGGTGATCATCGGGGGTGAGGCGGCGCTGCCGGACCGGGTCGCGGCATGGCAGCAGATTGCCCCGAATGTCCAGCTCTTCAACACCTACGGGCCGACCGAATCCACTGTGGTGGCCACCTCCGCGTCGATCGGACGTTAGGTAAGCCTTACCTCATGTGATAGAAACTCAGCGCGGCCCAGCCGCCTGATTCCGACTGCTCCCCGGGAGTTCATGATGTCCCGCTTCACCCAGCGCATGGGTGCGCTCCTGGCCGCGGCCACGGTGGCCGCCGCCCTCGGCGCCTGCTCCTCCGAGGCCGAGCCGACCGCCTCCGGCGAGAGCGCCGCCCCCGCCTCCACCACCCGCGAGATCACCGACGCCTCCGGCGCGAAGGTGACCGTCCCGTCGGCCCCGAAGAACATCGTGGCCCTCGCCGAGACCGACCTGGACGCGGCCCTCGCGCTCGGCGTCACCCCGATCGGCGCCAGCAAGTCCCGCCAGGGTGACTCGGTCGCCGGCTACCTCGCGCCGCAGCTGCCCAACGTCAAGCTGGTCGGCGAGATCGTCGAGCCGAACATCGAGGCCATCGCCACCCTGGACCCGAAGCCCGACCTGATCCTCTACGGACACTTCCTCGACCCGGACCCGGCGCAGATCAAGGACCTCAACGCGATCGCGCCAACCGTCATCACCAGCATGGTCGACAGCACCTGGAAGGACAGCCTCAAGGGCGTCGCCAACGCGCTCAACCTGGAGGCCAAGGCCACCGAGGTGCTCGCCGCCTACGACAAGAAGGTCACCGACACCAAGGCCGCCATCGCCGCGAACGGCGCCGCCAAGGTCAGCCTCGTCCGCTGGAACCCGCAGGGCCCGTCCTACCTCCAGAAGCAGCACTTCTCCAGCACCATCGTGGAGGAGCTCGGCCTCAAGCGCCCGGACGCCCAGCTCACCGAGGGCACCGGCCCGTCCGACCCGGTCAGCCTGGAGAAGCTCGACGTCCTCGACGCCGACTACATCTTCCTCGGCACCCTGAACAACGACGGCGCCGCCGCCCTCGAACAGGCCAAGGCCAACGCCTCCTGGAACCAGCTCGGCGCGGTCAAGGCGAACAAGGTCGTCGCGGTCGACGGTGTGCCGTGGACCTCGCGCGGTGGCCCGATCGCGGCGGGCATCGTCCTCGACGACATCACGAAGACCCTCAAGGGCTGACAACTCTGATGCGGGATCATCGGGGGCCGTGGCGCTACACCGACGGCCGGGGGATCACCCTCGTGTTGCCGGCGGCGCCGCGCCGGGTCGCCGTCGCCGATCTCCTGGCCACCTCCACGCTGGCCGCCGCCGGAATTCATCCGGTCGCGGCGGCGCTCGGCCCGGACCCGTCGCGTGACGTCTGCTTCGCCGCCGCCGGATTCTCGGCGGACGGTGTGGCGCGGCTCGACACCCCCGATGATCCCGCGGTCCGCCTGGACGTGCTCGCCGAGGCCCAGCCAGACCTGGTCGTCGACCGCCATGACAACCGCTACCCCGGCTTCCCGGTCGTCACACTGCCGCTCAAGGAACGTCGGCAGTCGCTCGACGACCTGCTCGCCGAAACGGCCCGGCTCGCGGTCGCCCTCGGCGCTTCGCCTCCGGCGACCGATTCCTATCAGGCCGCGAAGCTCCAGGTCACCGAGTCGCTCGCCGGACGCACGATCATTTTCGGGTACGCGCGAGGCGCGCGACTGTCGATCCTGGACCCGTCCCGCTACCCCTGGCTCGTGACGCTCCGGGAGTTGGGACTGAAGGTCGTCGGCGACCACACTCCCGACGACGGGCCGCACGGCACCCCGGTGCCGTGGTCCGCCGCACGAGCGGACATGATCCTCGTCAATGGGGAGATCCCGCCCGGCTTCCGCGCCCATCCGTGGGACGACACCTGGCACGCGTTCTCCCACCGGAACTACGCCCGCCTGTTCACCGCACTCACCATCCTGGACCGGACCGCCGCGTGACGAACACCCTGCCCCGCCGGATCGCGGGCCTGCTGCTCTGCCTCGCCCTGCTGGCGCTCGCCGTGCTGCTCAGCCTCGCCGTGGGCGCCCGCGCCATCCCGTTCGCCACGGTCGTCGACGCGCTGTGGCACTCCGACGGGTCGCCCGAGGCCGTCATCGTCACCACCCAGCGCGTACCCCGTACCGTCCTCGGGCTTTTGATCGGCATGGCCCTCGGCCTGGCCGGCGCCGTCATGCAGGCGCTCACCCGCAACCCGCTCGCCGACCCCGGCCTGCTCGGCGTCAACTCCGGCGCCGCCGCCGCGGTGGTCTCCGCGATCAGCTTCTTCGGCATCACCACCGCCTCCGGGTACGTGTGGTTCGCCTTCGCCGGAGCGGCCGCCGCGACCGTCGTGGTCTACCTGCTCGGCGGCGGTGGCAAGGGACCCGGCGGACCGGTCCGGCTCGCCCTGGCCGGCACGTCGATCGGCGCGGTCCTGGTCGCCTACACGTACGGGGTGCAGATGCTCGATGCGAAAGCCCTCGACCAGTTCCGGTTCTGGATCGTCGGCGGCCTCTCCGGGCGGGATCAGTCGGTGCTGCTAGACGTGCTGCCGTTCCTGGTCGTCGGCATCGTGATCGCGCTGCTGCTGAGCCGCCCGCTCAACGCGCTGTCGCTCGGTGAGGACACCGGCCGGGCCCTCGGCGTGAACCTGGCCGGCACCCGGCTCGCCTCCGCCGCCACCGTCACCCTGCTCTGCGGCGCCGCCACCGCCGCCGCCGGGCCGTTCGCCTTCATCGGGCTGGCCGTACCGCACGCGGCCCGCGCCCTGATCGGGGCCGACCTGCGGTGGGTGCTGCCCTACGCGATGCTGCTCGCCCCGGTCCTGCTGCTCGGCGCGGACGTGGTCGGCCGGGTCGTGATCAGCCCCAGCGAGCTGGAGGCCGGCATCGTCACCGCACTGATCGGCGCGCCCGTCCTCATCGCCCTGGTCCGCCGCCGTCAGGTGGTGCCGCTGTGAAGGCCCTCTCGCCGGCCCGCTCCATCAAGGACGTCCGCCTCGCCGCCGACCGGGTCTCGTTCCGTGTCGAACCCCGTACCATCCTGGTCTGTCTGATTCTGATCCTGGTCACCGCCGGGCTGGTGCTGGTGTCGCTGAGCGTCGGCGACTATCCGGTGCCGTTCCCCGAGGTGATCAAGTCGTTGCAGGGGGAGGGCAGCCGGCTCGCCGAGCTGTTCGTCGTCCAGCGGCGGCTGCCGCGCGCCCTGGTGGCCGTGGTCGCCGGCATCGCCTTCGGGGTCAGCGGCGCGATCTTCCAGCGGCTCACCCACAACCCGCTGGGCAGCCCCGACGTCATCGGCTTCGGCTACGGCGCGTCGGTGGGGGCCATTCTGGTCATCCTCTTCTACGGCGGCGGGGCACTGCTCACCGCCACCGGCGCCTTCGTCGGCGGGCTGCTCGCGGCGATCGCGGTGTACCTGCTCGCCTACCGCAGCGGCGTCAACGGGCTGCGGCTCGTGCTCGTCGGCATCGGCGTCAGCGCGATCCTCATCGCGATCATCAACTACCTGGTCAGCCGGGCCGACCTGCGCGACGCCCGGGCCGCCACGGTGTGGATCGTCGGCAGCCTCTTCGAACGCCGGTGGGATGACGTGCAGCTGGTCGGGTTCGGGCTGCTGCTGCTCATCCCGATCACCGTGATCCTGTCCCGGTACCTGCCGATGCTGGAACTCGGCGACGACGCGGCCGCGGCCCTCGGCGTACCCCTGGAACGGGCCCGGCTCGGGCTGGTCGTGGTCGCGGTCGGGCTCACCGCGATCGCCACGGCCTCCACCGGGCCGATCGGTTTCGTCGCCCTGGCCGGGCCGCAGCTGGCCCGGCGGCTCACCCGCTCACCCGGCGCGGGGCTCACCGCGGCGGGCCTCATGGGCGCGCTGCTGCTGGTCGCGAGCGACCTGATCGCCCGGCGGGCGGTCGCCCCGAGCGAACTCCCGGTCGGCGTGGTCACGGCCGGCGTGGGCGGCATCTACCTCGGCTGGCTCCTGCTCGTGCACTCCCGCCGGGTTCGCTGAGGCGGATCCGGCCGTTCGTCACCGCGGCGACACGGCCCGGGGAGCCACGGTGTGGCCGTCGTACGACTCGCGGTTGGCGAGCACAGTGTCCATGTGCGTCTCGGCCCACGCCTTCAGGCCCTGGATCGTCCGGTGCAGGGAAAGGCCGAGACCGGTCAGCTCGTAGGTGACCGTGACCGGCACGGTCGGCGTCACGGTCCGGAGGATCAGACCGTCGCGTTCCAGGGCGCGCAGGGTCTGCGTCAGCATCTTCTGGCTGACACCGGCCAGCGTGCGGGACAGCTCCGAATACCGCAGCGGGCGGGGCTCACCGGCGCAGTCGCTGCGAAGCGCGGCCAGGACCAGCACGACCCACTTGTCCGCGATCCGGTCGAGCAGCGCACGGCTGGGACACCGCGCGACAAAAGCGTCGTACTCCATTTTCGCGGCCGCCCGCTTCTGCGCCGCTGTCGTCGTCGCCACGTACTTCTCCCCACGTTACGCACCTTCAGGTGCCTACTTCCTCATGGAAAGCTACCCCTCGACAGTGGAGCCCATGAGCGATCATCACGGCTCCACCTCTCTTCCCGGCGGTTTCCGTACGTTGGGGGACCTGCCCGTCACCCGCTTCGGCTACGGCGCCATGCAGCTCGCCGGACCCGGTGTGATGGGACCACCCGCCGACCCCGGCAACGCGCTCGCCGTGCTCCGCGACGTCGTCGAACTCGGTATCACCCACATCGACACCGCCGGCGCCTACGGTCCGCGCGTCACCAACCGGCTGATCCGCGAGGCGCTGTATCCGTACCCGGACTCGCTGCACATCGTCACGAAGGTCGGCGCCGAGCGCGACGGGCAGGGTGGCTGGCCCCCGGCCCGCGACCCCGGCAGCCTGCGCCGGGCGGTGCACGAGAACCTCGAAGACCTCGGCCTCGACGTGCTCGACGTGGTCAACCTGCGCCTCGGCGACGCGGCCGGACCCCGGCCCGAGCCGGTCGCCGAAGCGTTCGAGACACTCGCCGAACTCCAGCAGCAGGGCCTGATCCGGCATCTCGGACTCAGCAACGCGACACCGGAACAGGTGATCGAGGCGCGGGCGATCGCACCGATCGTGTCCGTGCAGAACCTCTACAACCTCGCCCACCGCGACGACGACGAGTTCATCGACGAGCTCGCCCACGAAGGCATCGCCTACGTGCCGTTCTTCCCGCTCGGCGGGTTCAGCCCGTTGCAGTCGTCGGCGTTGTCCGCGGTGGCCGCCCGGCTGGACGCGCTGCCGATGCCGGTGGCGCTGGCCTGGCTGCTGCGCCGCTCACCCAACATCCTGCTGATCCCCGGCACGTCCTCCCGAACCCACCTGCGCGAGAACATCACCGGCGCGAACCTGACCCTCTCCGCCGAGGACCTCGCCGAGCTGGACAAGATCGGCCGCTGACCGGGCGCCGGACGAGCCGGCGCGTCACCACCCTGACGGTCAGCTGGAGCCGCGGACGGTCAGGGTGGTCGGCAGGCGGCCGGCCGGCGGCAGGGCCGGATCGAGCAGGCGCCGCACCGCCGACGCGGCCTCCTCCTCGACCGGCATGTAGACCGACGACAGATCGGCGGCCTCCGCCAGGGCGCTGCCGTCGAAACCGACGACCGCCACGTCGTGCGGCACCCGGCGGCCGGTCTCGCGCAGCGCCTGCAACACGCCCATCGCGGTCACGTCGCAGGCCGCGAACACCGCGTCGAGGTCCGGTTCACGCCGCAGCAGCTCCCGGGTCGCGGCGTAGGCGGTGGCCCGGGTGAAATCGCCGTCCACCGACGCCACCGACAGGCCCGCGCCGGCCATCACCCGCAGGAAGCCGGCCTTGCGCTCGTCGGCGCACCGCGTGGACGGGCCGAACACCGCGCCGATCCTGGCCCGGCCGGTGGCGACCAGATGGGCGGCCGCCTGACTCGCGCCACCGTCGTTGTCGGGCGCCACGAATGTCACCCCGGGCGCGGAGCGGCCCAGCGCCACGGTCCGCGACCGGCGGGCCAGGGCGGCGACGGCCGCCTCGGGCAGGTTGATCAGCAGACGGCCGAACGGGGCGTCGTCCTCGCCGGAGGGGGCGGCGGCCACCCGGCGTACCTCCAGGGCGAGATCCTCGTCGCCGAGCGCGCCCATCGCGCCGGCCAGCACCCGCCCGTAGAAGGGTTTGGCGCTCATCGCGGCCGGATCCGGGTCGACGATCAGCACCTCGATGCGGTCCCGCCGGTGCGGGCCGCCGCGCCCGGTGGCCAGGGCGCGGGCAGCCGTGTGCGGTGCGAAGCCGAGCCGGGCCGCCACCGCACGGACGTGATCACGAACGGTCGGCGACGTGCCGTACGCCCCGTTGATGGCGCGGGAGGCGGTGGTCTTCGACACGCCGGCCACGCGGGCGACATCGGCCAGGGTCGGGTGCCGTTTGTCCATGGCCACGACGATAGCCGTACATGTGGACATCCCTTGATTGACACCGCGACCTAGGTTGTGCGCGTGAATATAAGGTATCTACTGCACAACGCGTACGGGGTCGGTGGCACGATCCGTACGGTCTTCAACCAGGCCAATGCGTTGTGCGCCACCCACGACGTCGAGATCGCCAGTGTGTACCGCACCGCGGAGAGTCCGGCCTTCGCGCTGGACCCACGGGTGCGGCTGGTCTCGCTGACCGACCTGCGCACCGACGGCACGAGGTGGAACGGCCCGTCCCGCCGGTTGCTGCGCAGAACCCGGGCCCTGCGTAACCCGCTGCCGCACGGCCGGGACTTCCGGTACCACCGCTGGGACCCGATGGTCGACCTGCGGATCATCCGGTACATGCGGGCCCAGAAGGACGGGGTCCTGTTCAGCACCCGGCCGGCGCTCAACCTGCTGTCCGCCTGGTTCGCGCCGGGCCGGCTGATCCGGATCGGCCAGGACCACATGAACTTCAGCAGCTACCGCAAGGGCCTGCAGAAGCGGATCGTCCGCGCCTACCCGCGCCTGGACGCCGTCACCGTGCTGACCCGCGCCGACCTGGCCACCTACCGGGAGGCGCTCGGCGACGAGGCACGACTGTTCCGGATCCCCAACGGCATTCCGCCACGGACTCCGACGGCCGAGCCGGACCGCACCCGGACCGTGATCGCCGCCGGGCGGCTGGGCCAGCAGAAAGGCTTCGACATGCTGATCGACGCCTTCGCCCTGGTCCACGAGCAGCACCCGGAATGGCGGCTGGACATCTTCGGCGCGGGCCAGGCCCGGGACCGCCTCACCGCCCGGATCGCCGAACGCGGCCTCGTCGACGTCGTCCGGCTGCGCGGCGTGACCCGCACCCTGGACGCCGAGTTCGCCAAGGCGTCGATCTTCGCGCTCTCCTCCCGCAAGGAGGGCCTGCCGATGGTGCTGCTCGAAGCCATGAGCGCCGGACTGCCGGTGGTGTCGTTCGACTGCCCGACCGGCCCGGCCGACGTGGTCGACGACGAGGTGAACGGGCTGCTCATCCCGCCCAAGGACGTACCCGGCCTGGCCGCCGGCCTGTCCCGCCTGATCGAGGCTCCCGCCGAACGGGAGCGGATGGGCGCCGCCGCACGGACGACCGCCTCCGGCTACGAGATGCCGGTGGTCGTCGCGCGGTGGGAGACGCTCTTCGCCGACCTGCTCGGCCGTCGTCGGGTGGTGCCATCTCAGCGTGACGGCGCGGCGGAGGACGCCGTCACCGGGTCGGCACGGCGCCGCTGACGCGGTCACCGGTCAACGGCAGCGAAACCTCGAAGGTGGTGCCCGCGCCCTCGGTGCTGCGGGCACTCACCTCACCGCCGTGATCGTGGACGATCTGCCGGACGATGGCGAGCCCCAGCCCGCTGCCGCCGGTGCCCCGGCCGCGCGCCGGGTCGGCCCGCCACAGCCGGTCGAAGACCAGTGGCAGGTGCTCCGGCGCGATCCCGACCCCGGTGTCGGTCACCTGGAGCACCGCCCGGTCGCCGCTGGCGTGCGCGCGCAGGGTGACCGAGCCGCCGGACGCGGTGGCGCGTAACGCGTTGCCGACCAGGTTCCCGACGATCTGGCGGATCCGGTCGGCGTCCGCGTCGGCGTACACCGGGCCGTCCGACTCCACCGTGAGCCGGACGCCCACCGCGTCGGCGGCCGGCCGGTGCGCGATCCGCGCCGTCTCCATCAGCTCGGCCAGATCGGTCGGCTCCCGGTGGTAGACCAGCGCCCCGGCCTCGGCCAGCGCCAGCTCCTGGAGGTCGTCGACGATCCGCTGGTTGAGGATCACCTCGTCGTGCAGGGACGCGAACACCTCCGGCGTCGGCTCGATCACCCCGTCCTGGATCGCCTCCAGGTAGCCGCGCAGATTCGCCAGCGGGGTACGCAACTCGTGCGCCACATCCGCGATGAGCCGCCGCTGATCATCCTCCGCAGCCCGTACAGAATCGGTCATCTGATTGAAAGCCCGCGCCAGCTCGCCGATCTCGTCGCGACCGTCGTCGGGCACCCGCCCGGCCCGGTCGCCGTCGGCGAGCCGGCGGGCCGCCGCGGTCAGCGTGCCGATCGGGCGCAGCACCCGCCGGCTGATCAGCAGCGCGCCGCCGATCGCCAGCGCCGCCACCACCACGGTGATCAGCAGGACCGGGCCGGTGTCCAGCGCCCGCACCGGCTCGTTCGCGGCGCCGATCGTCAGCAGCAGCGTCGGCGGCGCCACGTCCGAGTCGGTGATCCGCCGCCGGAACGCCTCGCGCAGGCAGCCGGCCTCGGCACACTGCCCCACCTCGAGACGGTCCGCCTCCCGGGTCCCCTCCGGGAAAGGCCCAGGCCGGCACGCTTCGAGAGTCTCCGGATCAACACCGGAAAGACCATGACGGGGTACGCCGTCCGCGCCCACCATGCCGAGCGGCGTATAGCCGGCCCGGAACAGGCACGCCGCCCACACCGTCTCCTCCCGGTACGCGCCGATGGCCGTGAGCGTCGCCATCCGCTCGTCACCGCCGACCGGCAGCACCAGCGTGGGCAGCGGGTCGACGATCACCGCAACCGGGCCGGGCGGCCGGGCGGCGCGACCGTCCATGTGATCGGTATCGGCCACCGCGTTGCCGTACGGGTCGACCAGCCGAATCCGCTGCCCGGTCTGCGCCCGCAACCGCTTCAGGGTCTGGTCCACCCCCTCCCAGGTCCCGTTGCGCAGCGCCTGGGCCCGCAACTCGCCGCGGATCGTCTCGGTCGTCTCCCGGGACGCCGACGCCGCCTCGCCCACCTGGTCGCGGGCCTGCCACCAGGTCAGCGCCACGGTCAGCCCGGTGGCGCCCAGCCCGACGACGGCCACCAGCAGGAAGACGCGGATGCGGAAACTCACGGCTCGGCCGCCAGCCGGTAGCCCCGCCCGTAGACGGTCTGCACGTACCGTGGATCGTCCGGGTCGTCGCCGAGCTTGCGCCGCAGGTTGCGCACGTGCGCGTCGACCGTGCGCTCCAGAACGTACCGGTCGAAACCGAACGCCTTCGCCAGGATCTCGCCACGGGTGAACACCCGCCCCGGCGCCCCGGCCAGCACCTCGATGATCCCGAACTCCTTGGCGGTGAGCACGACCGGCCGCCCGCCGACCCGGACCTCGAACCGCCCCACATCGACTTCCAGATCCCCGGTACGCAGCACCGGCTGATCCCGGTCCCGCAGCGCCCCCGACCGGCGCAGCAGGGCCCGCACCCGGGCCGCCAGCTCACGCGGACTGTAAGGCTTGGTCAGATAGTCGTCGGCCCCGGCGTCCAGCCCACGCAGGATGTCGTCCTCAGCGGCCCGGGCCGTCAACATGAGGATCGGCACGTCCGACTCGGCGCGCAGCACCCGGCAGACGGTGACCCCGTCGAGCGCCGGCATCATCACATCGAGCACCACGAGATCCGGCCGCCGCTGCCGGCACGCCTCGAAGACCGCGGGCCCGTCCCCGACCAGCGTGACCCGGTGCCCCTCCCGCCGCAGGTAGGCGGCGGCGAGCTCGGCCTGCTTGGGGTTGTCCTCGGCGATCAGGATCTCGGTGGCCACCCCACCGATCCAAACACCACCCCGCAACCGGCCGGCCTCTGCTACGTCAGACGCCGGAACGGGATTCGGCCACCGCACCACTTTGGGCATCCGCACGCGCCGGCCCGGAGGAGGCGCCGGCGCAGCGCGTCCGGCGTGTTCGGATGGTGGACGATGAGGCTGCGGCAGAGGAAATGCCGGACGCCGTATCTCGCCTCCTCCTCGTCGGCCAGCCATTCCAGAGCCGTTCCCGGAGTTCCGGTGTGCAGCAGCGCATTCCACTGCACCGACTCATCGGCGTCGCCGAGAAGGCGGGCCAGCGCGTCCGCCGGCGTCCGGGGATTGCGGGCCGTCCAGAGCCGGACCGGGCGGATCTCGTCACCGGCCAGCTCCCGCAGCCGCTCCAGGGTCGTCTCCGGTGAACGAGCTTCGAGGACCCGCCGATAGCCGGCCATCCGGTCCTGGTAGGAACGCACACGAAACTTGATCACAGCGCGGATCCTGCCGCACGCGGCCCTCCTGCAAGTACCCGCCGTGCACGTTCGTGTCCTCATCGATCCCTCGCAGCTGACCCCGCCCATCGAGACCCGGACCTGGAAGAACCCGGGCGTAGCCGCCTTGACCAGGGTCGTTCCGTGGTTCGAGGACCCGTTGAATTTCCTCGCCGGCCCGCACGAGATGGAATGCCAATCAGGCTCACTCGACCGTCTGGCCGCCGATGACGAGACAGCCCGGCCCTTCCGCCTGGCCCGCGGCCCTGCCGATCTGCCCTGGCTGGACATTGGCAACGCCTTCTTCATCGCCGTTTGCCACTATGCCGGTGACGACACGACCATCGCCCTGACTATCGAACCGACCTCGCCGACCCCCGAGACGTGGGCAGCGACCTCTGGACCGTCCCCGGCCAGGACCGCTGGCGCACGATCACCGACACGTTTCTCCGGCTTCGCCGTCGCACTCGGCCTCGATCCCACCCGATCGTTTCAGCGGCACCTTGGGCGTGTCGACGACGGCACCGGAAAAGTCGTCGAACGCCAACTCACAGATAGCTGATGCACTCCTCTGCTTGATATGCAGGTAATCCTTGGTGATCCACGGCATGTTTGTGCTGGTGGATCGGGTATTGAGGGGTGTCTGGATGTCGGCGTGGGGTTGTTTGCGGCTGGTGCGGTCTCGGGATGCGGCCGGGGCGGCGAAGCGACCACCCTCAACAACATCGGCAAGGTGTACAACGACCTCGGAGATCGGCAGCAAGCCCTGGCCTGCCATCAGCAGGCCCTACCCATCCAGCGGGAGATCGGCGACCGAGCCGGCGAAGCAGCCGCCCTCAACAACATCGGCAAGGTGTACAACGACCTTGGGGATCAGCAGCAGGCCTTGACCTACCTCCAGCAGGCCTTGCTTATCCGGCGGGAGGTCGGCGACCGGGCCGGCGAAGCAGCCGTCCATTACAACCTCGCGAGAATCCACCGGGACCAGGGAAACCTCGACCAGGCCATCAACGAACTAGAGATCGTCGTCGACCTCGACCGCCAAGTCAGCCACACCGGCCTCGCCTCCGACACCGCTATGCTTCACCGACTACGCCAGCAACGAGCAACCACATTGAAAACAACCTGAGTGGCACAACCACCCCACTGGACCGCACCACAAACACTCACATGGGAGACCACGTCACCCACGACCCGGTACTACCTGAGGAGCATCCGGATCTGAGTTGAGTGCGTCAGGCGACAGCGCCTACCGGTAGCGTGCGATAGATTGGCGACCCCTCGGCGGCGCTGTACCGGAGTTGGGATAATGGAACCGTCTTTGCATGCAGTCTGGAATCATTCTATTGATGTATGGCTCGATGATTCCTTTGAAACTGCCTCTCAGGGCACCAGGATGCTTGCAGGAATTCAGCACCTTCACAACAATGTAATCCCCGAAGGGTTGGCGTGGGCTGTCGAAACGTTCGAGGAGGTCACGTTTCGACGAGCTGCGGAAGGGCTCAGATATTTCGGCTTTCGAGACCTTGATCCGTTCTTCACGGATTTGCTTGTAAACCGTGACGATTTAGAGTATCTCAATTCGAGGGAGGATGAATATTTCGAGCTCTTCCCCGAGGACGCGGTGCTTGAACGGGCCATCCTTGCGCGGCTGTCCGAGTTTCCCGACGAGTTCGATGACGGCGAGCCTTGACGGGCCGGTATAGGGCTTGGCCGGGCAAGTTCACGCCTACTCAACCGCCGCCGACAACGCGCGGCTGGCCTCCGTCGCTGCCCGTGAACGCATACGTTTAGTACCGAACGCAGTTGCACGCGACAACGCAACGGGTTTGTCCGTCGGCGGTCCCCGGCTGGAGCGGGAGGTTAAGCGGCAAGCTCAGCCGCGGCAATGACGACCATGGTCGGGAAGCGGGAACGTGGAATCGGTGACTATTGCCAGGGCTGTTCCCGGCGAGCCACGGCGTGACGAGTACGGGTCTTAGGCCGGGACGCGGGCGGTGTTCACGCACTCGGCGACGTCCAGCACCAGCAGGAGCTTACCGTCGGTCTTGTACGCGCCGGTGACCAGCGCACGTGACGGGCCGGTCAGTGTTGCCGGCGGCTCCTCGAACAGTTGAGCGTCCAGATAGGCGACCTGCCCGATACGGTCCACCAAAAGGCTCACCGGCTCACCGGCGTACCGCACGATCACGTTCATCACGAGGCCGGACATCTCTCGGCGCGGCAACCCGAACTGCACACGCAGGTCCACCGCGGCGATCACCTGCCCGCGCAGGTTGAACAGGCCGCCGACCGCGTTCGGCGCCATCGGCACCGGCGTGTACTCGCTGTACGACAGCACCTCCTGCACAGCGTCCACGTCTACGCCGAAGAACTGGCCGGCAACCTCGAAGGTGACGAACTGGCGACTCGACATGCGCAACTCCTGGGATGGTGTCCGCCGAGAGACATGCCGTGACGGATCACCAGGAATATCGGGCGATCGAGTACCCGAGCCAAGGAATCTGGCGGATCAATTCGCAGGCTCGCCATCTCGGAGCCACTGGGCAGGTTGCGACAGATGTCGGCCATCTCGTTGGCTTGTTCCCGTTGCCAGGAGAAGCGGCTACCACGGCGTATTGGATGCGATCATTTGCCGGTCAAGCGTGCCGGACCACCGGACTTGTCGGCAGGTTTCGATGCCTTAGCGTCGGGAGCCGTGGTGAAGGTGATCCACGTGTCGGGTGGCCGGTTCTCCGGTAGAGGGTCATCACGGACTTCCCATAGGTTCCCGATCACGTCGGTCGCCACTCGGGACCAGAACTTTCGACGCCGGGGTTGTATCGCTGGAAGGGAATGCTCCATCGACCCGGAAACATCGCGATGGCCTGCACCGCGGCCTCGCGACCGACAACTATCGCTTCGAGTGTCAGCCCAATGGCGTCGATAGAAGCGATGCGGCATGGTGGGAGAGTAACGTCGCGCGACGTGCTCTACTGCCGCGTAGAAGCAACTGGAGTGTCAAGTTCACGTACCGGTCGGGTACAGCTTGAGGTGGCCGATGGCCAGAGCAACGGCGGTACCGAAAGGCACGTCGCCGGAGAGGTCATCGACCTCAACCTCCGCAAGGCCTTCGGCGATCCGAACCGTCAGGCGATCTTGCTCCTGAATCTCGACGGTTCCACGTAGCAGCGGGCCTTCCCGAAGCGTCATCTGATCGCCGTCGACGGCGATCGAGTGCGCCCATTTCAGAACCTCATCGATACCCAGCTCCACGTCAGCGACATCGCCGGCGGCCGGACGAGGGCCGACCCATTCCGCCGTCACCCTGGTCCCCGCCACCATCGCGTCAACCATCATCGGCGCGCCGGGATAGACAGCAGCGACCCGAACTTCCATGAACTGGATCATCGCAGCCGACATCCGGATCTGCCGCCGTTCGTGCGCTCGGCCTGTCGGTCGGCTATCACCGTTGAACGGATTGCGTGGGATCGCCGCCGTAGAGGGCTGCGAAGACGCGGTCCCGCAGGATCTCGTACTGCTGGCGGCATCGCCGGGGTGGGCCCGGCGGGCGTTGCTGTACCTGACCACCGACAACGACTTCCTGTGGGTGGAACTGGTCAGCCGTCAGGTCGACCTCGCGGCCGTCGGCTAACCGATTCCAGTAGTGGAAGCCGACCTTGGCGTCTCCTGCGAAGACCTCGCCGAGAATCAGCTCTCCGCCGAGCAGGTCCTGAATGATCAAGGCGGTCACCCCGCATTGACCACGGGCTGCGTTGCCGGCGTGCCAGTCCTGCACATCGTGCGGGTCACAGGTATCCGCTCCCCAGCCGGCCCGCAGTACCGGCCGCAGCACCTCCAGGTCAATCGTGAGAGGGGCTGTTCGTTGGTCGCGCTCTCCAGACGTCACCCAGGAAGGGTCAGCCCTCGACCGGGTTGAGAGTCAAGGAAAGAACGCGCCTCGGGTCCTGACCGGCCGAGCGGCGCCACCGGCGGGAGCGCTCATCTGCCGCCGCGAGCGCGATGGTCGTGGGAGGTGCCGAGGTGCCGAGGTGCCGAGGTGCCGAGCAGCGGTTATCGCTCGGGGAGAACCTCACGAAGGTGCACCGCCGCCCGGCGCCTGAATAGTAGGCGTCGCCTCATGCGCCGCGTCGGCGGAGGACCTGGACGATCAGCGCCAGAGCGGGCTGGTCGAAGCGTGGGGCATGACTTCCTCAACAGCGCTCCAGCTCAGCCCGACCAGTTCCGACTCGCGTCTCTTGGCGGCAGCGGTGGCCGCGTACCTCGGCCGCTACCGCGGCCAATCCCGGATGCACACCGACTCCGACCTCAAGGTCTTCCTACGGTGGTCGGCCGATCAACCCTTGGATCCCCTCGCCGCAGCACGGACGGACGTGGAGCGCTATGTGCGCTGCCTGCAGGACGTCCGCTGTTACCAGCCGTCGACGGTGTCCCGGCGGCTGTCGGTGGTGATCGGCTTCTACCGTGTCTGCGTCATCGACCAGATCTTGCCGCACTCACCCGCCGACTACGTCCGGCGGCCGATGGTGCCGCCCGAGTCGCCCACTCTCGGCCTCAGCCATCTGCAGTTCGAGGCGATGATCACCGCAGCTCGGCTGTCGGCCAACCTCAACGACTTTGCGTTGGTCGCGATGCTGGGCCTGCTCGGTCTGCGGATCTTCGAAGCCTGCGGCGCCAACATCGCCGACCTCGGCGAGGAACACGGGCACCGGGTGCTGAAGGTTCGCGGTAAGGGCGGCAAGGTCGTGCTGGTGCCGCTGCCTCCAGCGGTGGCCCGGGCGATCGACCGTACGGTCGAGGGCCGCGACGACGGTCCGGTCCTGCGTAACGCCTGCGGAGTTCGGATGGACCGACATGCCGCGACCCGCCGACTCAAGTACCTGGCCGAGATCGCCGACCTCCGGATCCCGAAGATGCATCCGCACATGCTGCGGCACACGTTCGTCACCACCATGCTCGACGCCGGCGTCAGCCTCCGCGACGTCCAGATCGCCGCCCGCCACGCCGACCCACGCACCAACATCCGCTACGACCGGGCTCGCAAGAACCTCGACCGACACCCCAACTACATCCTCGCCGCCTTCATGGCGTCCGGGACGTAGCCGCCATCAGCGCGTATCCGTGGTGACAGGAGCGCCCGTCGTATCGTGAGGCCGTGGTGGCAGAGGATTCGTTTGCTCGGCTGGTCGCCGATCAGGCCGCGTCGGACCACTCATGGGGTGCGCGAGCGCGGCAGTGGGGCATGCTCACCGTCTTCAACCAACTGTGGGAGTCGTACATGCTGGCGCCCTCCGGCGACGTCTTCGTCGATCGGGACGACGGTGCGCTGTCTCGCCCGAGCCATGACGAGCGCGAAACCGTTCACGCCCAAGCAGCCCGCCGTCATCCGCAGCTACACCACCTGATGCCGCATCGCCCGCCAGCGGCTCAGACATGCCCGAGCTGTAACGGATCGGGGGAGATTGCCATCGCCGACGGGCGACGCATCCTCTGCGGGCCGCCTTGTAACACCAAAGGATGGGTGACCGATGACGTATCTGGACCTCATCACCGCGCTGGTTAGGCGAATTCCCCTGCCGAGTTGAGTGCGCGGGAACACAGGCGAGTCGATGCCGAAATTTCACTTCCAGATCCGCGTACCGGGCTATCCGGGAAGTCGGAGCATCGATAGTCCGTCGAGGCTGGGAAGAATCTCAGAATTCGACGTTAACGGACGTCGATTAGCCGCCTTTCGACTGTCTGACTTCCATGAGATCGAGCAACTGCTGCTGAGCGTTCCGACTGGCGCCGAGCGTCGCGTCGATGAGCCGATGCTGGACGGGATCCTCCGGCTGGGATCGCTGCGCGAGCCATTCCGCATGGAGCAGGAAGCAGTGCACGAGTGGTTGGCCGTAATAGTAACTCATTTGCCGTGATGTCATCTTGTAGACATTCATAAATGTACTGCTGATGAACCCAGAAAGCGTTACGCCTGCAGCGGTGATGACGCCGACCGTCACCTGAGCCGACACAGAGTTGACCGCAAGTAGAGCTGTTGTCCCGGCTAGTAAAACAAGTAGTGCCGCCGTTGCGGCACCTGCGCAGAACAGGTACGAGGCCTTCGCTTGGCCCAGTGCTACATTGATAAATCGATCCATCAGCCGAAAATTGAACGAGATAAGGTCACCCAGCGCCTCGTCATCGATACTCGCGGCAGCCCGGTCGATACTGTCGAACTCACGTTGGCTCAACTCATTGTGCCGAGCCCGGGCACGCTGCATCGCTATCGCGATGATCGGCCCGGCCATAGCTCCCAGGAACAGGAAAACGGCGATTATCAGGAGGACGCTGGTGATCGGATCGGTCGTCGCTCGCCAGTCGAGCAGCACGGCTGCGGCGACGAACACCCCCGCCCCAACGATGAAAAGAACGCCGATCGCCGCCGCAAAACGCCATGAGCTGAGCCGTTCTTCTGCGTTCTCACGCTCGATTCGCTCATACGCCTTTGCGGAGTCAGCTTCCAGATCTGCCAATCTTGTCCCGGGGTCTGCGGGTGCCGCAGTGTCGGTGGCCTGTGCCGTCATGGGCGCTCCAGAGATATAGAGTTGCCGATCAACCCTTCCGATTTGCCAACCACTGCGCATCAGCCTGGCGGTCAAAGATTGGCTGCCGAGCGTCGTTCGTTGGGCATCCGATCATCTGTGCTGTTCGGCGTCGATCGCCCAGATGGGCGCCGGCGATCAATAGGCAAACCGGCCGCTGCGGCAGCTCGGCTCGCGGCTGTGCCGATGAGCGAGAGTCCTTGATGAAGGTGCGCGGCCAGCGCCTGGTGGTCGTCTGGCAGCATGGTGCGGATGGTGACGAGCGTGCCGATGTTCTGGGTCGGTGGCACACCGGGATCCGGCAAGTCGACGACGGTCCGCCGGCTCGCGTGCGAGCTTGACCTTGCGCTGCACCCGTTGCGGTGATACTGCGGTGGGCCGGTGGCAGAGCCGGGTTATTGCAGCGTCGATGAGCCGGCAGCCGGGTACGCACGGCGGCTTGGAACGCGTGGGGCCACTGGCGTGCCATGCCCCACCAGGGGTTCGAATCCCCTTCGGTCCGCAACGCCCTCACGTGGTCGTGATCCGGACGCCGGTTGGCCTTGCTTGTTTCGAGTTACTGGCTTTCGGCGTGGTGAGAATGAGGCTCGCGCGTGCGCCAAGCCGGACGCTCGCCACCGAGTTCACCGAGCGGAAGCTCGACCGGGCTCTGTACCAGCATCAGGAACCGGTCGCCCTTGAGCAGGTGCTCGTACGACGCCCGGGTGACGACGTCACATAGCCCACGCGCCCAGTCAGGATCAGCCGCGAACGTCTCGTCGAAACGGCGGATGACGAGCGCCCAACCAGTACGCCCGCTGAGGTCGAGATAACGGAGCGCATCCATCGTCGCGCTGAGGTTGCCGACCGCGTAGTCATAGTGTGCCGGGACGGATTCGAGCAGCTTCAGCAGCATCGGCGCACCGGTCCCGCCGCGAACCTCGGCAATGCCGTACCCGAGACTCACCAGCTCGGTGATTACATGGTCGAGCATCGCCTCACTGATGAAGCCGGTGACCGCACCGTCGTAGAGCAGCTCGTAATCCCACTGCCGCTCGGTCTCCTGCTCGGTGAACGACGCCATTCCGGCAGCATACGGCGGCAGGTCTCAGCATCCGGAATCCCTACCGGCAACGAAGTCACATGCCGTGATGCGGGTCTTGCGGGCGTCGCTGTGAGTAACCATGCAGAGGCCCCTCGGGGCGGCTCTCGAATTTTGTTGATCTAGATTGCGGGCATGACGGCCGAGGCACGGGAACGCATCATCACGCTCGCGGGTGGACGGCAGGTTCCGGTGCTGGAGGGTGGCGACCTCGGCGGGCGGCCGGTGCTCTTTCACCACGGCACGCCCAGCTCACGACACCAGGCGACGCCGTTGAGCGATGCCGCACGCGACCATGGGATCCGCCTGATCTCCTTCAACCGGCCAGGCTACGGCCGCACGCCGAACACCTCGCCGAGCCTCGCCTCGGTCGGCGCCGACGCGATCGCGATCGCCGACGCCCTGGAAGTAGCCAGGTTCGGCACCGTCGGGCTTTCCGGTGGCGGACCCTACGCACTCGCCACCGCTCTGGCCGCGCCCGAACGGGTCACCGCGGTAGCCGTTGTCGGCGGCATCGGACCGTGGCGTCTCGCCCTGCCCCACGATCCCGACGACCACGAACGTGACCTGCTCGCGCTGGCCGACGCCGGCGACCTGAACGCCGCCCTCGCAGGCTTCCGGTCCGACCTGGCCCCCGATGTGGCACTGCTCGACATCGCTGACGACGACGCGATGGTCGCCGCCTACTTCGACGGCATCCCGGCAACCGAGCTCACCTGGCTCACCCCCGAGGTTCGCCGCTGCTGGGCCGTCGACATGCGCGAGGCACTCAGCAACGCCGACGGGTACGCCCGGGACAACCTGGCCTGGGGCGGCCCCTGGGACATCGACGTCACCGCGGTGCGCTGTCCGGTTCACCTCTACTACGGCGACCGCGACAGCCTGGTGCCCGAAGCCAACGGCCGCTGGCTGGCCGCGCGCCTTCCCAACCCCACCTTCGTGACCTTCCCGAACGCGGGCCACGGCACCACAACCTTCGGCCACTGGGACACCGTCTTCGCCGCACTACCCGTACTTCCTTGAGTTCGCTCGCACGCCTGACCCGCAGACCTTGTCGAGCAGCAAGATCAAGGCCCGATGCGGTGGCGTCGTACCAAGTCGCGGCCAGGAACGGCGTCAGCGCGGGTGAACCGGGAGACGCCGCGCGGTTGGCGATAGGAGAATGCGGACCGGGCTTCCGTTCTCGGTTATCGGCTCAGCTCCCGGGCGACCCGGGCGTCCAGTTCCCGGATCGCCGTGCTCCCCTCCGGGCTGCCGTCGACGGCGGCCTTCCGGAGGTTCGCCGGAAAGATCTCGGCGATCGACTGCTCGTACTCCTCACCGTCCTGCGGCAACTCGTAGAGCAGGTTGTCGCCCAGGTGCACTACGACCGGCGAGGCGAGCGCGGGAAGGCCACCCGGATCCGGCGGCGATGTGGTGCCCGCGCCCTCCGGGACCCACTTGCAGTAGACCCAGGCGTAGACGGTCGTCACGTCCTCGGCGTCGGCCGAGTCCGGTGAGATCCCCATCGGCCGGGCTGCGCAGAGCGGATGCCAGCGGCCATCGGCCTGGACGACCTCTCCGGCGAAACCGGGGTCGGCCTCCAGCGCCCGGACGGCCCGTTCGGTGGCGGCCGCGGCGACGGGCGAACCGACGATTGCGTTCGGTGGCGAGTTGTCGTCGCACGCCGTGGTGCCGAGCGCCAGCACCGTGGCCAGCATGACCCACTGTCGTCGCCTGCTCGTCGTCACCCGAGATCCTTTCCGCATCGCCGCAGCCTACGGGCGGATGATCCGGAGGCCGTGACCGGACTTCTGCATACGGCTCCTACGCTGCTGGCAGAACCGGGCCCGATCGGGTGTCGGCGACGGCGACGGCTCACTACCGTCGGCGCATGGCAGACGTGACGTACCGACCGCGGCCTCTGTTGCGCACCCTGCTCGGCGAGGTGCTGCGGCGCCGTCGGCTGGAGCAGGAGCGGACCCTTGCCGAGGTCGCCCGGGACGCGTGCGTCTCGGTGCAGTACCTGTCCGAGGTGGAGCGCGGCCGCAAGGAGGCGAGTTCGGAGATCGTGGCCGCCGTCTGCGACTCGCTGGGCATCGGGCTGGCCGACCTGCTGGCCGAGGTGGGGCGTGACCTTACGGCGCATCGCGCCCCGGTTCTCCGGCTGGAGACGGCCCGGCTGCGCCGCGCGGCACACGCGCCGCGCGGCTCCCGGTCCGGCGATGTCGTCCTGCTGGCCGCCTGATCAGGCGGCGTTGAGCCGGTAGCCGCGTGGTTCGCGCCGGGTGATGACCCGATCGGCGAGGCCGTAGGCGACGGCGTCGGGGGCCGCCAAGGTCATCCGGCGGTCGGTGTCCTCCCGGATCCTGGCGATCGAATGACCGGTGTGCTCGGCCAGGATCTGATCCATCTCGGCCCGGACCTTGGCCACCTCCTTGGCCTCCACGGCCAGGTCCGGCAGCGTGCCGCGGGCGTGGCCGGACGGCTGGTGCAGGGTCACCTTCGCGTGCCGCAGCACCGACCGCTTGCCCGGTGTGCCGGCAGCGAGCAGCGCCGCGGACGCCGACGCGGCCTGGCCGACGCAGATGGTGGCGATGTCGCACCGGACGAAGTGCATGGTGTCGTAGATCGCCGTCAGCGCGCTGAAGGAGCCGCCCGGGGAGTTGATGTACAGCCCGATCTCCTGTTCCCCGGTCGATTCCAAATGGATCAGCTGTGCGATCACCACGTTGGCGACCCCGTCGTCGATCTCGGTGCCGAGGAAGATGATCCGGTCCGACAGCAGCCGGGAGTAGATGTCGAAGGCGCGTTCCCCGTTCGGCGTCTTCTCGACGACGGTCGGGATGGTGTAGTGGCTCATGCGCTCAGCCCCATCGGCTGGCTGGCCACCTCGGGACGTACGTCGTCGACGCTGTCGAGGACCCGGTCGATGAGGCCGTACTCGAGGGCCTCCTCGGCGGTGAACCAACGATCACGCCTGCTGTCGCGTTCGACCGTGTCAATGGGCTGCCCGGTGTGCTCGGCGGTCAGGCGCAGCAGCGTGTGGCCGAGCCGCTCCAGCTGATTGGCGTAGATCTCCACGTCCGCCGCGGTGCCGCCGAACCCGGCCGAGCCCTGGTGCATCAGGATCTGGGCGTGCGGCAGCGCGTACCGCTTGCCCGGGGTGCCCGCGGTGAGCAGGAACTGCCCCATGCTCCCGGCGAGCCCGAGGGCCAGCGTGCTGACGTCGTTGGGGATCAGCCGCATGGTGTCGTAGATCGCCAGCCCGGCGGTGACCGAACCGCCCGGCGAGTTGATGTACAGGTTGATGGTACTCAGCGGGTTCTCCGCGGACAACAGCAGCAGCTGCCCGCAGATCCGGTTGGCGATCGGGTCGTCGACCTCGGCCCCGAGCACGATGATGCGCTGGTGCAGCAACTGGACGGACAGCTGGTCGTCGACGGACCCGGTTCCGCCTGGCGTCGCGGCAGTGAATGGGTGCATGGCTGTTCTCCTCCGGCTCGGCTCTGCGTGTCGACTCCACCTTCAGCGCGATGGCGCCCGCCGGCCAAGCCGATCTGCGGTCAGCAGATGAGGCAGAACTGTGTTCGGGGACGGCACGGGTTGTGATGGGGCGTTGTTGTCGGACCCCGCGTATACAGTGCCCCGGTCGGGTTGGCCGAACGGGGAGTGTTCACATGGGAAGCATCGTCACACCATCGCCGCCACTGGATGTGGAGGGTGCGTTTCCGGAGTTCGCGGGCAGGTGGAAGACCACGGTGCGGTTGCATCCGCGGCGGGCGGATCCGGGGGTGCGGGAGAGTTCGCTGGGCGGGCCGCTGCTGTGGCCAGTGGGGGAGGCCTGGCCGGTGTGCGAGTCCGAGGAGGACCACGACGAGCCGATCGTCATGGTCGCGGTTCTGCAGATCTTCGCGCGGGACGTGCCCGAGCTGGTGTTTCCCGGCGGCACGGACGTCTTCCAGCTGCTGTGGTGCCCGGCGCTGCACGACGACGACTGCCGGCCGCTGCCGCTCGTGCGGTGGCGCGCGGAGGCCTCGATCGGCGAACTGCTCGACAATCCGGAGCCGCCGGACGACGAGGCCGTCGAAGAGGATCACGTGCCGGTGGCCTGCTCGCTGAGTCCCGAGCGGGTCCGGGAACTGCCCGACGCCTGGGAACTCGATGACGACCTGCGCGATCGGGTAGAGGGGTGGGCGCAGGAGCGCGGGTGGAGCTACTTCGCGCACCTCAGCGCCGCCGATGGCACCAAGGCGGGCGGCTGGCCGGAGTGGATCCAGGACCCGCAGTACCCGGTGTGTGACTGCGGCACCACCATGTCCCACCTGGTGACTGTCGCCTCCCGGGAATGGGACGGCGAGTCGTGGCGCCGCTGGAGGCCCGCGGGTGCCGTGGACGGCGGCATGGACGCGGGACTCTGCCTCGGCGACGTCGGCGCGAACTACTTCTTCACCTGCCCGCGCTGCCCGCAGAACCCGCCCACCATGATCTTCCAATGCTCCTGAGCGGGCGGTAGGAAGGCTAGGTCCGTTTCGGGGCGGGGCTCTTCGTCCAAGTGCCCGGCACCAAGACGGTGAAGAACCGGACGCGCGTGGATCTCAAGCCCACCGATCGAACCCACGACGAGGAGGCCACCCGCCTGCTCGAGCTCGAAGGGCCCGGCAGGCCGGGCCCTTCGACACCGCAAGCGGCCGGTAGCCACGGTGGTGAGCCCCATCCGTACGTCCGGATAGATCAGGAAGAGGTTTGATCGACGCCCCTCCGCACCCGTACCGAGCGCTCGACCAGTTCGCGCAGGACAGCCAGATCGACGTCGTCGAGGCTCCTCAGGTAGAGGCAGCCCTTGCCGATCTTGTGCCGCCCGAGTCGTGCGAGCATCGATGCGTGCCGGTCGGCGAACCCGCCGATCAGGTAGACCACGAGGTGTTGTTTGCGCGGTGAGAAGCAGGCCAATGCGCTGTCGCCCTCATGGCCACTGTCATACCGGTAGTGGTAGCGACCGAAGCCGATGATGCTCGGCCCCCACATCACCGGCTCCTCACCGGTGACCTCACGCATGAGCGCGATGAGCCGACGTGCGTCGGCCCGTCGATCTTCGTTCGGCACTTCGGCGAGGAAATCCTCGACCGGCCGCCCAGTCGGCGCCGTCATGCCCGAATCGTAGTGCCCGGAGGCCGTGCAGAAGCCGCGCCTTTAACGCGCGATCCTGTCAATAGCGCTCCTTGAGTAGCTGCCAGGGCGGCAACCGCGAGCGATTGTCCGAGGTGGGATTCTGTTCATCGCCGCAATCAGCCGACCATGCCGGCTCACAGGGCTTGGCGCCGAAGCAGGACTCACCGTCAAGCCGAAGACAGTGCGCCAGTTGCGGGGCCGGTCTATCTGTCGCCGTCCGAATCCAATGTGCCGCCCGGTAGCTGTGGCTCGCCGTGCTCCGTCCGAGCACGACCCGACCGTGGTGATCGATCTCGAGTGCGACAGTCTCGGCACCGTACGAGGGCTGTGGACCTGCGCCGGGGGATGTCGACGCCGCCCGCCCACCGCTTCTTGACCCACTCCCGTTGGCGAATCTTGACATCTCGGGCTGACTGGCGGCTTATGGTCGTGGCTATTGAAGGCGCTACTGAACTCGCTCAGCGAGACTGAGCTGGCGCTGTTCCGGGAAACGGAGCGCGAGCAGCTTATCGGGGCCGACGAGGACGGCCTGGTCGAACTGCACGGCCGGGTGCGCCGGGCCCGCGACAAGTACGTCGGCCTCTACCGCCGCGAGGCGAGCGCGCGGGTCGCCACGTCCGGCGGTCGCGGCAAGGCCCGACCGAAGAACCTGCGCAACGCGGAGAAGGCCGAGGTCTTCGAGGACGCACTCGCCCGGGTCAGCCGACACCTGGCCGCGGCCGCCCGGAGCAGCGCGCAGGAGCTGAAGAACGAGCGCCTCGCGGCGGCACAGGAAATGCGCAATACAGCGCCGCCGACCGTCCGCGCCCGACCGGCCGGCAAGCGTGCCACGCCGACGCGGGCCACCAAGAAGGCCGCACCGGCGGGGCGCGTGTCGCCGGGCGCCGGCCAGGCCGCCCGCAAGAGGCAGGCCGCCAGCGCCGCCACCGGGGCCAGGCGACAGGGTCGCCGCGACAGTTGGTGATCGCCCTACCGTCCGGTCGGTGTCGAAACCCTTCGGGTACGCGTTGGCGCTGGCTGAGCGAGGCCTTGCGGAGCTGCCCCGCTGGGTGGCGGCCGAGCCGAGCCGTTCGCCCGGCTGGTCTCGGCGGGCTGCCGAGTGGCGGTCACGCCGACCGGTCGGATCATTTGAGTCGGGTCGGGTCGGTGGTCAGTTCGACGTTGAGCCAGACATCGTAGGGTAGGTCACTCAGCTGCGACGCGACCTCTCGACGGACTCGGTCCTCGTCGGCAATGTCCCAATGCCCGGCCTCGACGATGAAATCGGCCTCCACGTATAGCTTGCGTCCTATCTTGCCCACCCGCAGTGCCGGCCGGTCGAGGTTGAACTGTGCGCTGACCCGGTCGATCCTGCCGCTGACGGCTTGCTGGACCCGCTGATCAGCGGCGCCTTCAAGCAGTTCGACGGCCATAGTTTTGATCATGCGTACCGGCTGCGGCACCAGCAGTAGGCAGGCCGCCAGCACCAGCACCGGGTCGAGGTAGCGCTGCGGTCCTGAACCGAGGCGGTCGCTGAACAGCAGCGCGAGTACCGATCCCGTCAGGACTACCAGGCTGAGCAGGGCGCCGGCCCACCATTGCCTTGCCTCGGCGTCGAGGAGATCGGAGGCCGGGTCCGAGCGCCGCAGGTAGCGGTGGACGGCCAGCGCGGCCGCGGCGGTGAGCAGGCCGTAGGCGGCCATGGATCCCGGGGAGACTTTCTCGACGCCGCCGTCAAAGATGACGCGGGTAGCGTCGAGCGCGGCGTACACACAGGTACCCAGCAGAACGAGCCCTTGCATACCGACGACCAGTGGTGCCAACGACTCCCGGCCGAACGGATAGCGGGGTGTCGGCCCGGCGTCCATCAGCCGTGCGGCACGCAGCGACAGGCTGGTCAAGGCCATGCCGATCAAGGTATACACGCCGTCAAGCAGAATGGCCTGGGAGCCCGCGACCATGCCCCAGCCGACACCGAGCACCGCGAGCACGGCCGACGCGACCAGGGACAGACGCAGCGCAGACTGCTCCCTCGGCAAATGCGCATCTGAGCGCCCCGGCATTCCCATCGTCTCCCAGTGTCACAGGCGATGCGCTGTACTCGGGCGAAAAGGCGAATGAGCCGCCGCAGTTGGCTTCACCGCGTCAGCGGGCGGTCACGAGCTATTTCGAGGGCTTGTTGTTCTTGTGATCATCCCCGATGTGATCCGCATCGAGGCTCTCTCGGGGGAGGTCGCCGACCCGCGAGAACCCACCAAATGGTCAAGGGCGTGCAGGGCGACTTCCTGTTCGGGGTATTTCGTGTGCGAGGAGGTGACTGTTCCTCGTGAAGGTGGTCGGGTAGCGTGCTGCGGGCCAAGAGCAAGATCATGTACGGCTCGGTGTGCGTACGGTGAGAATGGAAAGTGGTTTTGAGAGGATCGGCGGTACTTTGCGCCTTGGTCGTCGTTTCGATCGCCGCATGCGGCAGCGATCGTCATCCGGCGGCGGTGCCCGTCGTCACCTCGCCGTCGCCGTCTGTGCGGGTCCTTGCTGAACCGGCGGACCCGCAGATCGTTGCCCGGCTTGTCGGGCGCACCGGTCATTGGCGGGCGTCGTTGGGCCTGCCGGGCGATCAGGGCGACCTCACGGTCCGGTACCGGTGCACCGGTGGCGGCGAATTGGTCGTCGGCACCGACCTGGGAGGCGAAACCGCCAAGGCCACGAGCATCTGCGATGGCGTCACCAGGCTCCATGGTGCCGGCTCACCGGAGAAGTCCTGGCCGGTGGCGGTCACGGTCGAGCCCGATGGTGCTCAGCGATGGTCGCTGGTCGTCGTGCGAGGGCCATACGAGCCGGGCGACGACTGGCCGAAGGGCGCCCCGGAGATCGACCCCGGGCCGGGCTGGTGAGCGGCCGGTAATCTGCGGCGGTGGACTGTTATGCCTGCCGCAACAACGAGGGCTTCGATCAGCTGCCGCCTCGGGAGCGGGTGGCCGCGGACCGGTTCTGGCGGGTGGCGCACGATTTCAACAGCAGCCTGCCGGGGTGGCTCGTCCTGGTTCCGCGGCGTCACGTGACCTCGATCGCGGACCTGACCGACGACGAGGCGGGCACGCTCGGGCTCTGGCAGGTGCGGCTCGCGCGCGCTCTGCGGGCCGTCACCGGTTGCGTCAAGACGTACGTGGTGCAGTTCGCCGAGAAGGAGGGCTTCGCCCACGTGCACTTCCACATCGTGCCGCGCATGCCGGACCTGCCCGCCGAGCGTCGCGGGCCGGGTGTCTTCGGGTTCCTGAACGACACCGATGGCCGCCTGTCCGAGGCGCGACGCGACGAACTGGCCGTCGCCATCCGGGCCGCCCTGTGATGATCGACCTCGCCGCTGAGCACGAATCCGGAAGCGGCCGGCGAAAGGGGAGTGGCGATGGCGCATGTTCCGATGCTGTTCGACATCGACGGTACGTTGATCGACTCGCGCCTGGTGGTGGAGGAGGCGTGGCGCGACGTGGCCGCTCGATTCGGCGCGGACGCGAATGCCATCCTGCGGACCTGCCATGGTCGTCGCGACGAGGATGTCGTCGCTGACTTCTTTCCTCCGGACGTGCACGCCGCCGTTGTCGGCCGGATCGCCGCCGTCGAGCAGGATCGTGCCGCGGACGTGGTGGCCATGCCGGGCGCCCGTCGTCTTCTCACCGGCCTGCCGCACGGGACGTGGGCCGCGGTGACCTCGGGTTCTCGCCGGTTGATGACCGCCCGGCTGGAGGGGGCCGGCCTACCGGTTCCCGAGGTGCTGATCGCCGCGGAGGACGTGCGCTTCGGAAAGCCCCACCCGGAGGGTTATCTCGCGGCGGCCGGGCTTCTGGGCGCCGACATCGGACGATGTGTGGTGGTGGAGGACTCGCCGACGGGCGTCGCCGCGGGTAGGGCCGCCGGTGCGTTCGTCGTGGGTCTCGGGCCGGATCCGTCCGGCCTCACCGGGGCCGACGTGGTCGTCGGCTCCCTGGCCGAGGTCGTCCACGCGGTTCGCGAGCGCCGTTGAGGGGTCACAGGCCGGCGGCCGCGTCGTAGCGGCCGCGCAGGTCGGCCATCTCCTCGGTGGACAGCGCTTCTTTCAAAGCCATTTCGGCGTACGGGGACGGAAACATCTGCCGCAGCCGGTCGACGTACTTCACCTCGGCGGTCGCCTCGACCACCTGGATGCCGGGCGGGTCGCTGGACATGTTCAGGATGACCGGGCCGGCGAGTTTGACCGCCACGTCCCACGGCCGCTGCTGTTCGGCGACCCCGCACAGGTGGAAGCCGTAGACCGCCGTCACGTCGGTGAGTGTGCCCGCCGAAGCCGGCTCGTAGCCGTAGACGCGGACCCCGCAGATCACCGCGGCGTCCGCTGCCTGGGCGCCGTGGCCGGCGTGGTTGTGCTGTTCCGGACTCGACTGTTCGAGTGACGTACGCATCCGGGTCATTATTTGATCTTGCAGTGGCACAGTGTCCGGCCGGGTCAGCGCGACCGCCCCGGCCGCCGCCGTCAGCAGCGCCACCGCGGCCCCTATGTAGCGGGTCCTCATTGCCTCACCTCGGGGTAGTGCCCGGCCCGGGACCGGGGTCCCGGGCCGGAGGTGGATCAGACGAAGTTGACGTCGCTGCACCACATGTAGGCCTGGTCCATGTGCGAGGCCTGCCAGATGACGAAGAGGACGTGGTTGCCGGTGTAGGCCGAGGTGTTGATGGTGAACGAGATGTTCTGTGCCGGCGCGTACTTGCCGGTCTGCGTGATGAAGTCGAGGTTGCCCCAGCCGAGGGTCTGGGTGACCGGGTTGAACCCCTGCTTGCTCACGTAGACGCGGAAGTAGTCGGCGCCGTGGCTCGCCTGGTCGTACAGCTGGACGGTCGTGTTGCCGCGGCTCACGGTGGTGGTCTTCCAGGCGCCCAGCTTGTTCAGGCTGTCGTTGCGGGCCAGGGCGTTGCTGCACAGCTGCCCGTCGGGGGTGCGGGCCTGGAACTGCCCGCCGAGCCCGTCCCGCAGGGCGCTCATCCAGTTCCACATGGTGTCCGGGTTGGCCTGGAACGCCTGGTAGCACATCGGGTCCTGGGTCTGCATGGCCGGGTTGGTGTGCTGGTTGCCCCAGGTCTTCCAGCACTGATAGGCGCGGGACTGCGGGTTGATGATGGTGCCGTGCGCCTGGGCCACGCCGGTCCACGGCAGCATGCTGATCATCGTGGTGAGTGCGACGAGCAGCACCTGGAGGGTCCGGCGGTGGGTTCGACGGGACTCGTGTCGGGGCACGATGTGTCCTCCATTCTTCGGCTTTCGGGGGATTGGGAGCGCTCCCGGCAAGTATTGCGTCAATGTGTCGAGATATCAACCAATGTCAATCGGTCGGATGTGCCGAATGCTGTTGACAGCGCGACTCCCCGGCGGATCGGATGGCGGAGTGAAGGCTGTCGTCTACACCCGCTACGGGGACCCGGACGTTCTACATCTGACCGACGTGCCCGCGCCGCTGCCGGGCGAGCGGGAGATCCTGATCAGGGTGCGGGCGGCCGAGGCCACCAAATCCGACTGCGAGCTGCGGGCCTTCCGGTTCTCGGTGAAGTGGTTCTGGCTTCCGCTGCGGATCGCGGTCGGCATCCGGAGGCCGCGACGGCACATCCTGGGCGGCTACTTCGCCGGTGAGGTGGTGTCGGTGGGCGGCCGGGTCACCCGGTTCGCCGCCGGTGACCCGGTCTACGGCTCCGCGGGACTGGGGCTGGGTGGGTACGGCGAGTACGTCGTGGTTCCCGAGAGCGCCGCGATCGTGCCCAAGCCGCGGAACATGACGTTCGCGGAGGCGGCCGCCGTTCCGCTCGGCGGGCTCAACGCGCTGCACTTCATGCGGCGCGCCGGCATCGCGCCGGGGGAGCGGGTTCTGATCAACGGCGCGGGTGGCAGCATCGGCCTGCATGCCGTCCAGATCGCCCGTTCGATGGGCGCCCATGTCACCGCGGTCGACCATGCGATCAAGGAGGAGCTTCTCCGGCGCCTCGGAGCCGATGACTTCGTCGACTACACCAGCGTCGATGTCACGAGCACGGGCCGCCGGTTCGACGTCGTCTTCGACATGGTCGCCGGGAGTTCACATCGGCGGCTGCTCGGCATGCTCGACCCGGGCGGGCGCTATCTCAGCGGCAACCCTCGGCTGTCGGTGCTGCTCCGAGGGCTGACCAGCCGGAGCGTGATCGTCACGTTCGCGCCGGAGAGCCGGGAGGATCTGGCCGACCTCGCCGAGATGATCGAGGCGGGGGCCGTGCGGCCGATCGTCGACAGGGTCTACCCGATGGCGGAGGCCGCCGAGGCGCACCGCCGGGTGGAGACCGAGCAACGGCTCGGTGCGATCGTGATCGCCATCGGCGACCCGGAGTAGAACCCCGGCCGGTCGTGCGGACCGGCCGGGGTTCACCAAGACGGATCAGCGCAGGTCGAAGCGGTCCAGCTCCATGACCTTGACCCACGCGGCGACGAAGTCCTTGACGAACTTCTCGCGGGCGTCGGCGCTGGCGTAGACCTCGGCGAGGGCGCGCAGCTGCGAGTTCGAGCCGAAGATCAGGTCGACCACGGTGGCGGTCCACTTGACCTCGCCGGTGGTCACGTCCTGGACCTCGTACAGGTGCTCCTGGGACTCCGACGCCTTCCACCGGGTGCCCGGGGAGAGCAGGTTGACGAAGAAGTCGTTGGTGAGAACGCCGCCGGCCAGCGCGCGCAGGCCGCCGACCAGGACGGTCATCTCCGGCGCGGTGAGGTTCAGCATGTACGCCCGGTCGACGAGCAGCACCTCGGGCTGGGTCTTCTCGCCCGGCCGCAGGTAGTTGCGGAAACCGTCGGCCCGCGGCTCCAGGACCTTGAACGACTCGACGTCGGTCTGCTCCTGCGTGGCGTCGGTGCGGCCCGGGTGGAACGGCACGGTCACCGGGTGCCCGGCGTCCGCGGCGGCCTTCTCCACGGCCGCGTTGCCGGCCAGCACGATCAGGTCGGCCAGCGAGATCTTCGCGCCACCGGACGCGTTGAACACCTGCCGGATCTTCTCCAATGCGTCGATCACCGGGATGACCGGCTGGTTGACCTCCCAGCCGCGCTGCGGTTCCAGGCGGATCCGGGCGCCGTTGGCGCCGCCGCGCTTGTCGGTGGACCGGAAGGTCGCCGCCGACGCCCACGCGGCCGACACGAGCTGGTCGGTGGTCAGGCCGGATTCGAGGATCTTGGACTTCAGGACATCGACATCAAGAGCCGAGACCAGCGGGTGGTCGACGGCCGGAACCGGGTCCTGCCACAGCTGCGCCTCCGGCACCCACGGGCCGAGGAAGCGGGCGACCGGGCCCATGTCACGGTGCAGCAGCTTGTACCACGCCTTGGCGAAGGCGAGCGCGAACTCGTCGGGGTTCGCCAGGAAGCGGCGGGAGATCTTCTCGTACGCCGGGTCCAGGCGCAGCGACAGGTCGGTCGTCAGCATGGTCGGCTTGTGCTTCTTCGACGGGTCGTGCGCGTCCGGGATGATCGCCTCGGCGTCCTTGGCGACCCACTGCTTGGCGCCGCCGGGGCTGGTGGTGAGCTCCCACTCGTACCCGAAAAGGATCTCGAAGAAGCGGTTGCTCCACTGGGTCGGCTTATCGGTCCAGGTGACCTCGAGTCCACTGGTGATCGTGTCGGCGCCCTTGCCGGTGCCGTGTGTGCTCAGCCAGCCCAGGCCCTGCGCCTCGAGCGGCGCGCCCTCCGGCTCGAGGCCCACGTGGTCGTCGGCGACGCCCGCACCGTGGGTCTTGCCGAAGGTGTGACCGCCGGCGATCAGCGCCACGGTCTCCTCGTCGTTCATCGCCATCCGGGCGAACGTCTCCCGGATGAAGTGCGCCGCGGCGAGCGGGTCGGCATTGCCGCGCGGGCCCTCCGGGTTGACGTAGATGAGGCCCATCTCGGTGGCGCCGACGCCCTCGGACATGGTCTTCTCGGACACGTACCGCGCGTCGCCGAGCCAGGCGTCCTCCGGGCCCCAGAAGATCTCCTCCGGTTCCCACACGTCCTGGCGGCCGAAGCCGAAGCCGAACGTCTTGAAGCCCATCGACTCCAGGGCCACGTTGCCGGCCAGCACCAGCAGGTCGGCCCAGGAGACCTTCTGCCCGTACTTCGCCTTGACCGGCCAGAGCAGGCGGCGGGCCTTGTCCAGGTTCGCGTTGTCCGGCCAGCTGTTGAGCGGGGCGAACCGCTGCCCGCCGTCACCGGCGCCGCCGCGGCCGTCGTGGATCCGGTAGGTGCCGGCGGCGTGCCAGCTGAGCCGGATCATCAGGCCGCCGTAGTGGCCGAAGTCGGCCGGCCACCAGTCCTGGGAGGTGGTGAGAACGGTGACGATGTCGGCCTTGAGGGCCGCCACGTCGAGCTTCTCGAACTCCTTGGCGTAGTCGAAGTCCGGGGCGAGCGGGTTGCCCTTCGACGAGTGGGTGTGCAGCACCGACAGGTCGAGCTGGTTGGGCCACCAGTCCCGGTTGCCGCGCGGGCGGCCACCGGTCTTCGGGGTAGGCGAGTCGATCGCCGGGTTCTCGCTCTCGCTGCCGTGGGCGACGGGACAGCCGCTCTGTTGCGGATCTTGGTTGTCGCTCATGAGATTCCCTCCGAACGTTTGGTCACGCAGTCGGGGCAGGTGCCCCAGTAGACGACCTCCGCCTCCTCGACCACGAACCCGTGATCGTCGGAGGCGGTGAGGCAGGGGGCGTGTCCGACCGCGCAGTCGACGTCGGCGATCGTGCCGCAGCCGCGGCACACGACGTGATGATGGTTGTCGCGGACGCGGGTCTCGTAGCGGGCGGTCGCGCCGGCGGGCTGGATGCGCCGGATCAGGCCGGTGTCGGTGAGCGCTCGCAGCACATCGTAAACCGCCTGGTGGGAGACCGACGGGAGATCCGCTCGCACCAGCTCGATCACCGTGTCGGTGTCGACGTGCGGGTGGTCGCGCAGCGTGGCGAGCACGGCCAGGCGTGGCCGTGTCACCCGCAGCGAGACGGCCCGCAGCTGCGCCTCGAGGTCGGACGTCATTCCACGACCTTAACCCGCTTTTCTGGAATCATTCCAGTTTTACCGGGAGGTGGCCCGGCCGGGCCGCTCTCAGCGGGGCGGCTCCCATCCGGGACGCGTGGGCCGCAGGCCACCACGCGGATCACGGTAGCGATAGACCACGTACGGGCGGGTGAGGTAGCCGACCGGCGCACTGAACGCGTGCACCAGCCGGGTGAACGGCCAGCACGCGAACAGCACGAACGCCGCGATCACGTGGATCTTGAAGGAGGCCGGGACGGCGGTCATCAGGGCGGCGTCGGGTTGCAGCGTGAACAGCGAGCGCAGCCACGGCGACACGGTCTCCCGGTAGTCGTAGCCGCCACCGGCGATGTTCGCCTTCACGGTCGCCCACAGGCCCAGCAGGATCACCGAGCCCAGCACCACGTACATCGCCTTGTCGTTCTTCGTGGTGGCGGCGAAGACCGGGCCGGTGAGGCGGCGGCGGAGGATGAGGATCGCCATGCCGATCAGCGTGCACAACCCGGCCACCGTGCCGATGAAGACGGCCATCAGGTGGTAGAGGTGCTCGGTGATGCCCACGGCCTCGGTCCACGACTTGGGGATGAGCAGGCCGATGACGTGCCCGATCAGCACGAACAGCACCCCGAAGTGGAACATCGGGCTGCCCCAGCGCAGGTAGTTCGTCTCGTACAGCTGGGAGGAGCGGGTGGTCCAGCCGAACTTGTCGTAGCGGTAGCGCCAGACGGTCCCGCCGATCAGCACCACGATCGACAGGTACGGGAAGACCACCCACAGGAACGTGTTCATCGACTGCTCCCGAACGGTTGCAGGCCCACCTGCTCAGCCGGCGGGCCGGTACGGGCCAGGGCGGTGGCGGCGTCGAGCTCCCCGGATGACGGGGCCGGCAGCAGGGCGCGGACGGCCTCGACGGCGTGCCGGTAGACGGACTCCTTCAGGGACTGGGCCAGCAGGTCGAGGCCGACCCGGTTCTCCCGCAGCAGCCGCCAGCCGGTGTCGTCGGCGGCCGCCAGGTCGAGGACCGCGGGCAGGTAGTCGGGCAGTTCGCCGTCGACCACCTCGTACCCCGAGGCTTTGAACGCGGCGGCGAAGCCGGCCAGCGCCTCGCCGCGATTGCGGGTGTCACCGCAGGTGTAGTAGGTCAGGTGCAGGCTGGACCGGCGCCGGAAATCGAACTGGTCGACGTATTCGGTGCGCAAGGCTCCCGGCTCGCCGCCGGCCCGGTGGGCGGCGAGCGGCCTGAGCGTTTCGGCGATCCGGGTGGGCAGCGTAGGCAGGGCATCGAGAATCAGGGGTACGGCGGTGAGCACGTGATCGTCGGGGTAGCGCAGCAGCAGGGAGGCGGCGCGGGCGGCGAGAGCGGTCACGACTTGTCCTCCCGGGGCGGGAACATGCCCTCCGGGGTGCCCTTGCCGTCCCAGTTCAGCAGGTTGAGCCGGCGCGGCTCGTCGGCGGTCTGCCGGTCTTGCAGCATGTGGAAGGTCTCCACCTGCACCGGCACCGGATTTCCGGACGCCTCGCCGAACGGGCCGGTCTGGTACATGCCGGGGCCGCCCTCGTAGTCCAGCGAGCACTCGGCGCCGAGACCCTCCAGCCGGTGGGCGTCCTCGGCGTGCGCGGACGGGATGACGTACCGCTGCTCGTACTTGGCGATCGCCAGCAGGCGGTACATGTCGTCCATCTCCTCAGCGGTCATCCCGACGGCCGCCGGGATCGAGCCGTCCGGTTTCTCGCCCAGGTTGATCCGCCGCTGGTAGGCGCGCATCGCGGCGAGCCGGCTCAGGGCGTCCCGGACCGGGGCGGGGTCGCCCGCGGTGAACAGCTCGGCCAGGTAGTCCATCGGGATGCGCAGCGCGTCCACGGCGCCGAACAGGTTGTGCGGGTCCTCGCCGTCGTGGCCGGTGTCGCGCAGCACGTCGACGACCGGCGACAGCGGCGGGATGTACCAGACCATCGGCATGGTGCGGTACTCCGGATGCAGCGGCAGCGCCACCTCGTACTTCATGATCAGATCCCAGACCGGTGAGCGTCTCGCGGCGTCGATCCAGTCCTCGGGGATGCCGGCGGCCAGCGCGGCTTTGGCGACGGCCGGGTCGCGGGGGTCGAGGAACACCGAGCGCTGCGCCTCGTACAGATCGTGTTCGTCCTTGACGGCGGCGGCCTTCGCGACGGCGTCCGCGTCGTACAGCATCAGGCCGATGTAGCGGAGGCGGCCGACGCAGGTCTCCGAGCAGATGGTGGGCTGGCCGATCTCGATCCGCGGGAAGCAGAACGTGCACTTCTCGGCCTTGCCGGTGCGGTGGTTGAAATAGATCTTCTTGTACGGGCAGCCGGTCACGCACATCCGCCAGCCCCGGCACCGGTCCTGGTCGACCAGCACGATCCCGTCCTCGGCCCGCTTGTAGATGGCGCCGGACGGGCAGGACGCGGCACACGACGGGTTGAGGCAGTGCTCGCAGATGCGGGGCAGGAAGAACAGGAACGCCTTCTCGTACTCCTGGCGCACCTGGTCGGAGACCCGTTGCAGGATCGGGTCGCCGGCCAGCACCTCGTTGCCGCCGCCCAGCGAGTCGTCCCAGTTCGCCGACCAGGTCACCTTGGTGTCCTCGCCGGTGAGCAGCGACTTCGGCCGGGCCACCGGCAGGTCCACGCCGGCCGGTGCGGACAGCAGGTGCTCGTAGTCGTAGGTCCAGGGTTCGTAGTAGTCGCGCATCTGCGGCAGGATCGGGTTGGCGAAGATGCTGAGCAGCCTCTTGATCCGGCCACCGGAGCGGGGCTTGAGCCGCCCGGTCCGGGTCCGCACCCAGCCGCCCTGCCAGCGGTCCTGGTCCTGGTAGGTGCGCGGATAGCCCTGCCCGGGGCGGGACTCGACGTTGTTGAACCACACGTACTCGACGCCGGAGCGGTTGGTCCACGCCTGCTTGCAGGTGACCGAGCAGGTGTGGCAGCCGATGCACTTGTCGAGGTTCATGACCATCGCGATCTGGGCCATCACGCGCATGTCAGTACTCCACGTCCTGCGAGCGGCGGCGGATGACGGTGACCTCGTCGCGCTGGTTGCCGGTCGGGCCGAGGTAGTTGAACGCGAACGACAACTGGGCGTACCCGCCGATGATGTGGGTGGGCTTGACCAGCAGCCGGGTCAGCGAGTTGTGGATGCCGCCGCGCCGGCCGTTGATCTCGGCTTTCGGCACGTCGATCACCCGTTCCTGGGCGTGGTAGAAGTACACCGTGCCCTCGGGCATCTTGTGCGACACGACGGCCCGGCAGACCACCACGCCGTTGCGGTTGACCGCCTCGATCCACTCGTTGTCACGGACCCCGATCTTCGCGGCGTCCGCCTCGCTCATCCACATGGTCGGCCCGCCCCGGGACAGCGTCAGCATGATCAGGTTGTCCTGGTACTCGGAGTGGATCGACCATTTCGAGTGCGGCGTCAGGTAGCGCAGGGTGATCTCCAGCTCGCCGTTGCGCCCGAGCCGCGGTTCGCCGAAGAGCCGGTGCATGTCCAGCGGCGGCCGGAAGATCGGCAGCGCCTCACCGGCCTCGTGCATCCAGTCGTGGTCGAGGAAGAAGTGCTGGCGCCCGGTCAGCGTGTGCCACGGTTTGAGCCGCTCCACGTTGATGGTGAACGGCGAGTAGCGCCGGCCGCCGGTCTCGCTGCCCGACCACTCCGGGCTGGTGATCACCGGAACCGGCCGGGCCTGGCAGTCGGCGAAGGTGATCTGCTTGCCCTCGTGCTCGGCGGCCAGATCGGCGAGTTTCACCCCGGTCCGTTTCTCCAGGTCGTGGAAGCCCTCGGTGGCGACCCGCCCGTTGGTGGTGCCGGAGAGCGCCAGGATCGCCTCGCAGGCGTGGACGTCCTTGACCAGCGACGGCCGGTCGCCCAGGACCACCCCGTTCTTGCGGCGCAGATAGTCGATCTCCGGCCGGACGTCGACGTGCACGCCCTTGCCGGTGGTGCCGAGCGTGTCCAGCAGCGGCCCGAGCGCGCCCAGCCGGTCGGCGACCGCCCCGTAGTCACGCTCCACCACGGTGATCCTCGGCATCGTCCTTCCGGGCACCGGCATCTCGCCGGTCTCGTGCCAGTCGACGACCCGCCCGTACGGGGTGGCCATGGCGTCCGGCGTGTCGTGCAGCAGCGGTGTCGCCACCAGGTCCTTGCGTACCCCCAGATGGGTTTTGGCCAGGGCGGAGAAGTGCCGGGCCAGGCCGTGGAAGATGTCGAAGTCGGTCCGGGTCTGCCACGGCGGGCTGATCGCCGGGGTGAACGCGTGGATGAACGGGTGCATGTCCGTGGTGTTCAGGTCGTGCTTCTCGTACCAGGTGGCGGCCGGCAGCACGATGTCGGACAGCAGCGTGGTCGACGTCATCCGGAAGTCGAGGCTGAGCATCAGATCCAGCTTGCCCTCGGGCGCCGCACCCTTCCCGGACACGTCGGTGGCCCGCAGGTTCGAGCGGGTGCCGAGCAGGTGCTTGAGGAAGTACTCGTTGCCCTTCGCCGACGAGCCGAGGATGTTGGCCCGCCAGGCGGTGAACACCCGGGGCCAGTTCTTCGGATCGTCCGGATCGGTGCAGGCGAACCCGAGCCGCCCGGAGTGCAACTCGCCCGCCACATGGGAGCCCGGGTCGTCGCCGGCCTCGTCGGCCAGATCCAGGGGGTTGCGGTCGAACGTCGGCATCGACGGCATCCAGCCCAGCCGCGCCGACTGGGCGAGCAGACCCATGGTGTGCCGGCCGTTGAACAGGCCGGTGCCGGTCGGCGACGCGATCACGTCGGCCGTGTACGTGTCGTAGCGCCACTGGTCGGTGTGCGTGTACCAGTACGCGGTGCCGATCATCTGCCGCGGCGGCCGCACCCAGTCCAGCGCGAAGGCGAGCTGCTGCCAGCCGGTGACCGGACGGCACTTCTCCTGGCCCACGTAGTGCGCCCAGCCGCCGCCGTTGACGCCCTGGCAGCCGGTCAGCGTGACCAGCGCCAGGATCGCCCGGTAGGTGGTGTCGCCGTGGAACCACTGGTTCACGCCCGCGCCGAGCAGGATCATCGACCGGCCGCCGGAGCGCTCCGCGTTGTCGGCGAACTCCCGGGCCACCCGCGCCACCTGCGCCGCCGGGACACCGGTGATCGGCTCCTGCCAGGCGGGCGTGTAGGGCGCGTCCGCATCGTCGTAGCCCATCGGCCACTGCCCGGGCAGACCCGGCCGGGACACCCCGTACTGGGCCAGCATCAGGTCGAACACGCTGGTCACCAGTTGGCCGTCGACCATGCGGGTGGGTACGCCGCGGCGTACCGTGGCCGGGTCCTCGAGATCGAAGCGCGGCAGCACGATCTCCACCGCGTCGCCGGCGCCCAGGCAGGTCAGCGCCGGTTCGATGTCGCCGAGATCGAGGTTCCACTGACCCGGCTCGTCGCCGAACCGGTGCCCGAGACTGCCGCGCGGCACCGCCGGCGCGTCGGTGGCCGAATCCCACACCACCGGCTTGAAATCGTCACCGAGGAAACGGTCCGGCTGGTAGGCGCCGTCCGGCCGCTGCTTCAGCGTGATCAGGTAGGGCAGGTCGGTGTACCTGCGCACGTAGTCGATGAACCGCGGGGTGCGGCGGCCGACGAAGAACTCCTTGAGGACCACGTGGCCCATCGCCATCGCGAGGGCCCCGTCGGTGCCCGGCTGGGCCGGCATCCACTCGTCGGCGAACTTCACGTTGTCGGCGAAGTCCGGGCTCACCACCACGACCTTCTGGCCCCGGTAGCGGGCCTCGGCCATCCAGTGCGCGTCCGGGGTCCGGGTGACCGGGATGTTGGAGCCCCACATCAGCAGGTAGGAGGCGTCCCACCAGTCACCGGACTCGGGCACGTCGGTCTGGTCGCCGAACACCTGCGGCGAGGCCACCGGCAGGTCCGCGTACCAGTCGTAGAACGACAGCATGGTGCCGCCGATCAGGCTCATGAACCGGGCGCCGACCGCGTGCGACACCATCGACATGGCCGGAATCGGGGAGAACCCGGCGATCCGGTCCGGACCGTACTCCTTGATCGTGTGCACGTGGGCGGCGGCGGCGATCTCCAGGGCCTCGTCCCAGCTCACCCGGACCAGGCCGCCCTGACCGCGGGCCTGCTGGTAGGCGCGCCGCTTCGCCGGATCGTCCTGGATCTCGGCCCACGCGGCCACCGGGTCACCGAGCCGCTGCCGCGCCTCCCGGAACATCTCGATCAAGATCCCGCGGGCGTACGGGTACCGCACGCGCGTGGGGGAGTAGGTGTACCAGGAGAACGCCGCCCCGCGCGGGCAGCCCCGTGGCTCGTACTCCGGCCGGTCCGGCCCGGCGGTCGGATAATCGGTCTGCTGCTGCTCCCAGGTGATGATGCCGTCGCGGACGTACACCTTCCACGAGCACGAGCCGGTGCAGTTGACCCCGTGGGTGGAGCGCACCACCTTGTCGTACGACCAGCGGTCGCGGTAGAAGGCGTCCGCCTCCCGCCCGCCGATCTGGTAGAGCGCCCGGCCGTCCGGCGACACCTCCGCCCGCCTGATCAGACCGCCGAACTGCAACAACGCCTGTCCGGAACCGTCCGCCATGGAGCGATCCTTCCGGTTGAGTGGCCTGGGTCTCACATTCGTCCGAGCCGGGCGCCTGTGCAAGCGGAATCGCGAACCCCGGCTCGTGTTTGTGCCACCCTGACCGGAGAAGACCATCCCTCACGGAGAGACCGATGAGCACTTCACCGACGACCGGCCGTCCCAACCTGATGCTGTTCCTGGCCACTCTCGGGTTCGCCCTCAACTTCTGGGCCTGGGCCCTGCTCAGCCCGCTGGCCAGCAGATTCCAGGCCGAACTGAGCCTCACCTCGTTCCAGCAGGCGCTGCTGGTGGCCGTACCGGTGGTGGTCGGCTCGGTCGGCCGCATCCCGGTCGGCGCGCTCACCGACCGCTACGGCGGCCGGATCATGCTCCCGCTGATCACACTGATCACCATCGTCCCGGTGCTCTACCTGGGACTGTTCGGCCACGACGCCCTCGCCTCGCTGCTGGTCGGCGGCTTCTTCCTGGGCATCGCCGGCACCACCTTCGCGGTCGGTGTCCCGTTCGTCAACGCCTGGTTCCCGCCGGAGCGGCGCGGCTTCGCGGTCGGTGTGTTCGGCGTCGGCATGGGCGGGACGGCGATCAGCGCGCTCACCACGGTCAAGCTGGTCGACGCCGGGAGCATGGCCACCCCGTTCCTGATCACGGCGGGGGCGCTTGCCGCGTACGCCGTCGTGGCCTGGCTGCTGCTGCGTGACGCGCCCGGCCGGACGGTGCCCACCGCGCCGCTCGCGCAACGCCTCGGTGCCGCCCTGAAACTGCGGATCACCTGGCAGGCGGCCGCACTGTACGCGGTCTCGTTCGGCGGCTACGTGGCGTTCTCGGTCTACCTGCCCGCCTACCTGAAGACCGCCTACGACCTGACCCCGGCCGACGCCGCCAACCGGATGGCCGGATTCGTGCTGCTCGCGGTGGTCATGCGGCCGGTCGGCGGCTGGCTCTCCGACCGGATGCCCCCGGCCCGGGTCCTGGCCGTGGCCCTGGTCGTGGTGATGGCCGGCGCGCTGGTGCAGGCGTTCACGCCGCCGCTCATGCCGCTGGGCACGATCGCGTTCCTGGCCATGGCCGCCGCCCTCGGCGCGGGCAGCGGCGCGACGTTCGCACTGGTCGCACAGTTGGCGCCGCCCGCCCAGGTCGGTTCGGTGACCGGGATCGTCGGTGCCGCGGGCGGGCTCGGCGGGTTCGTGCCGCCGCTGGTCATGGGCAGCATCTACCAGCGTTTCGACTCGTACGCGCTGGGCCTTGTCCTGCTGGCCCTGGTGGCCGGTGCCGCCCTGCTGCTCGACGTGCTGTCGGTGGGCCGCCCTCGTCCCGGCAACGTCGCCCACGCGTGACGGGGACCGTCCGGGCGTGTGCGCACACGCCCGGACGGTCGTCATCAGGCCGCCTCGTAACCGGCGATGTGCAGCGAGAACGCCCGGATCGACCCGGTGTCCGCGCCGACCCGGTCGGCGACGTGCAGCGTCCACGTGCCGTCGACCGGCGTGGACCGCAGCGCCGACAGCGGGCCGGCCGGCTTCCAGCTGCCGGTGAACGGCGCGTTGCTGGACAGCGCCGACGCGAACGGTGTCGCGGCCGCGTCGTCGAACACCGCCTGGCACAGGTTGTTGCCGCTGCCCCCGGTCCGGGAGAACAGCGTCACCGACCGGCCGTCCGGCGCCCTCAGCGTGCCGATCAGGTCGCCCACGAAGGTGTGGTCGAGGCCGACCGTGGTGGCGCCGGTGGCCGTGGAGCACGCGGTGCCGTCGATCGACACGGTCAGCGCCGACGCGAAGCCGACACCGGCGACGTCGACCGTGGCGGAGGCCCCGGTCGGGTCGTTGTCCGGGATCGGCACCGGCGCGCCACCGTAGGCGAAGTCGCGCACCGTCGTTGACGGCTGCCCCACCGGCACGTGCACCGTCCGGTTGGTCGGCGACAGCACCCCGGCGAAGGTGACCCGGGTCTGCAACGTCACCGGCCGGCCCAGCGGGTAGTCGGCGGCCAGCGTCACCGTGTAGTCCCGGGTCTTGGACGCGCCCGCCGCGATGGTGCCGTACGACCGGGACCGCGGCGTGACCGTCACCCCCGGATCCGAGGTGGACACCACCACACTGACCCCGGTCGCCGTGCCGTCGCCCTCGTTGACGGCGGGCACCGTGACCGTGGCCTGCTCGCCCGGCTCCAGGTGGGCGTCGCCGTCGCCGGTGGTCGGGGTGACCGTCGGCTCACCGGCCCGGACCAGCGGCTGCGGGGTGGCGCCGGTGTTGCGCAGCAGCAGGTCGGCCCGGATCACACCGTTGCCGGTGCGCTGGTCGTACCCGGCCGGCGCCAGATCCAGGGCGGTCGACGTGAGCGCCGCCCGGATCTCCTCGCCGGTCATCCCCGGGTTCCCGGAGAGTGCCAGCGCGGCGATCGCGGCGGCGTGCGGCGCCGACGCCGAGGTGCCGAAGAACGGGTTGAAGCCGGACACCGACGTGGCCACCCCGTCGGCCGCGGTGATCTGCGGTTTGGCCCGCACCACACCACCGGTCGAGGAGAGGTTCCCCGGCGTGTACGGCGTGCCGTCGGCGGCGTAGAACACCCGGCGCGGCCCGTCCGAGGTGAATCGTTCCGGCAGCGACTGCCGGGTGTGGACGTTCGGGTACGGCCCGACCGGGTTCGCCGGGTCGCCGGTCTCCAGGTCGAACGGCAGCGCGACCGCCGCCGGGGTGGCCGCCACGGCGAACGCGTTCACGGCGCCGCTGTGCCCGCGCAGCACACCCGGGGTGGAGAAGCCCATCCGGCCGCGGAACACGGTGAGCTGGAGGTACCGGTCGGCGCCGGCGAACTTGACGACCGCCACCTTCTGGCCGGTGGTGGCGCCGGTCTGGAGGATCTCCCACGGGTCGTCGTCGCCGTCCTGCACGTCCTGCGAGAACGACGTCACGTTGCCGGCCGAGTTGATCAGGTACAGGTCGTAGTCGTTGGCCGAACCGGCCAGCGGGTCCGCCCACCACAGGGTGGTGATCCGGCCGTCGCTGTTCGGCGACAGCGGGTTGAGGATCGACACGCCCTCGCCCGGGTCGAAGTCGTGCGCGTCCCCGGCGAACTTGCCGAGGCCCAGCCCCGAGTCGACGAAGTCGCCCTCCCAGTTGCCGGAGGTCCCGTCGAGGGTGTTGCCCTCGTTGCCGGCCGAACTGAAGTAGTACGCGCCGTCCGCGGTCACCGCGTTGACCGCCTGCGCCGGCAGACCGTCCTGGAACGGGCTCTCGTGGTAGTAGACGACGTCGTCGACGATGATGTCGCAGCCGCCGGTGAAGCGCAGCGCCCGGATGTTCTCGGCGAAGCTGGCCTCACTGGTGAACGCCGTCGCGAAGCCCAGTTCGGCGTTCGGCACCAGGTCGTGGATGATCTCCAGCATCGCGGTGCCCTCGTCGCCCTCGCCCTCCTGGCCGGGCAGCACGTCGACGTCGGCGGGCAGGTCGCCGGAGGTCTGCGAGTCGGCGAGCGAGTCCACGCCGTCGGACAGGGCGCAGACCTTCACCCCCACGCCGGTCACCTTGTGCCTGGTACGGGCCGTGTCGGCGGCGTGCGTGCGGTCGCCCTCGGAGACGACCGAGCCGGCGGCCGCCGTGGTCAGTTTCGGGGCGGCCTTGAGAGCCGTCTCGATCCGGGCGGTCTTGGTCTCCTTGGACTCGGGCTTGACGTGCACGTTCGGGTCCTTCTGGTGGCCGGTGATCGCGCCGTGCTCCAGGCTGACCGCGGTCACGTCCTTCCAGGAGGCGATCTCCGGCAGCGTGCCGAGCGGCGCCTCGATGAGGACCGTACCGGTCTGTTCGGACGGGAAACGGATCCCCGCGCCGGCCTTGCGGAGCCGGCCGAGCAGGTCGTCGCCGACCTTCTCGGCGTGCACCTCGACCTCGACCGTGCCGGACTTGGTGACCTCGACGCCGGTGGTGAGCGCCGGGAGCGCGTTCGTGGCCACCCCGTTGTCCCGTTTGCGCAGTTCGATGGCGAGCCGGCTGTCGAGCTTGCGCTCGTCCGGGGTCATCGACTTCTTGAGTTCCTGTAGAGCGGCGATCTGTGCGTACGCGTGATCGTCGGGTGATTCCGCGTGGGCCGCGGTGCCGGTGATCCCGACCACGGTGGCGCCGATAGCGAGAGCAGCGACGGTTGTTCGAAGCATGCAGTCCCCCAACTGACATCTATCGATTCGATGCTCGTGGATGTTATCGGGATCGGGATCAATGTTCGAGCACCGCAACCGGATCGCTCTCCGACACCGATCGCGGCCGCACCCGCCGGATCGCACGGTGGTACGGCCACGCACCCGGAAGGCAAGGAGCGCACGTCAGGTGAGGAAGACACGGATCATCACCGCGATGGCCACCGCCCTCGCGGTCGCTGCCCCGCTCGTCGGCAACCCCGGCACGGCCCACGCCGCGGTCCCCGGAATCGCGAAGGACTACAGCAGGATCATGTACCGCAGCCTCACCGTCGACGCGACCAAGGCGGCGCTGCGCAGAACCCTGGCCGACCAGAAGGTGGCGCTCAAGACCCGTACCGCCGAGGTCACCGCCGCCACCAGGACCGACGCCACCGCCCGGAAACGGCTGGCCGATGTCACCACGGCACACGCGGCCGTACACGAACGGCTCAAAACCGCCGAACGCGGACTCACCGACACGAAGAACAAACTGGCCCGCGCGAAGAAGCAGCGCCCCCGCAGCAAGAATGCCGTCACCAGGGCGACCAAGGCGGTGACCACGGCCACCACCAACCGCGACGCCCGCCGCAAACGGCTGCACGAGGCCGCCACCGTCCTGCGCGCCGCCCAGGCTCAGGGCCGGACCGCCGCCACCGGGCTACGGAAGGCCACCGCCGCGCGCGAGGCCGCCGCCGCGGCGATCCCTCGGACTGAACAGCGCATCGCCACCGCCGGAACCGCGGCCGGTTACGCCGCGCAGGCCGCCACACTCAGCGCCACCGTGGTCAACGAGGTCCGCCCCAAGTTCACCGTGACCGACACCACATCGGTCTACGGCGTCACGGTGCACCGCAACGTCGCCTACGCCTTCAAGCGGATGGTCGACGACGCCCGCGCCGACGGCATCTCGATCTCCGGAGGCGGCTTCCGCACCAAGGCACGCCAGATCGAACTCCGCAAGATCAACGGCTGCCCCGACGTGTGGACCGCGCCGTCCTCCTCCTGCCGCGTCCCGACCGCCATCCCCGGCCGCTCCCTGCACGAACTCGGCCTGGCCGTCGACGTCACCTCCGACGGAAAAACCCTGACCAGGAAGTCCAAGGCCTTCACGTGGCTGTCCGCCAACGCCGCGAAATACGGCTACGTCAACCTGCCCTCCGAGGCCTGGCACTGGTCCATCACCGGCGGCTGACTCCGGAACCCAGCGGGGTGCCCCTGCGGCACCCCGCTGGACTAGAAGCGGAGGATGCTGCCGTCGGCGTTGCCGGCCAGGTAGAGGGTGCCGTCCGGGGCGGTGGCCAGGCCGGCGAAGGGGCGGGGGACACCGGGCAGGTCGTGGACCATGAGAGCCGGCTGCGGGTCGCGGGGTGGTACGACCGGCAGGTCCGAGGCCAGTGTCCGCTGGTCGGGACCGAGGGCGAGCAGGCGGCGGCGGCCCGATTCGACGACCACCGGGCGGCCGTCGGCGATGGCCAGGCCCTGCGGGGCGGACAGGCCTTCGGCCACGGCGACCGGTTTGCCGTCCTCGAAGCGGAGGACCGTGCCGTTTTCCTCGTCGCTGACGTAACAGCGGCCGTCCGCGTCGACCGCGACGCCGGCCGGGCGGCCCAGGCCTTCGGCCAGCACCTCTACCGTGTCGTCGACGGTGATCGCCAGGACGCGGCCGGCGCCGGACTCGGCGATCACCACGGCGCCGTCCGGGCGTACCGCGATGCCGAGAGGGTGATTCAAGGCGACCTCGCGCATGCGCAGTGACCCGGAGATCCGGTCGTAGGTTCCGGTCTGGCCGTACTGCGAGGTGAAATGCAGCTGGTCACCGGCGGCGGCCAGGCCGTGCGCGAACGGCAGCAGCGCCCGGTCGATCCGGTAGTGGTCGGCGGTGTGCACCTTCCCGGCGTCGTCGACCGCCACGTCATAGGGGCCCACGAAGCCGTGCGGCACGATCTCACGGGTGGTCCCGTCCGGCAGCACCTCGGTGATCCCGGCGGTGGCGAAACTGGACACGAACATCCGGTTGTCGCCGGAGAAGGCCGCGTTGTCCAGGCCGGGCACCCCGGTCGCGATCGTGGTCCGCCGGTCGCCGTCGATGCGCACGACGGTGCCGTTCTCGTCGACGAGCAGCACGTGCAGGACGCCGTTGCGGTCGAAGCGGACGGCCACGGTCTGTGGCAGTTCGTCGGCGAACAGCTCCGGTTCGCCACCGTCGGGGCCGACCCGGTGGACCGAGCCCGGGAACATGTGCGGGAAGTAGAGGTTGCCGTCCGGGCCGGCCTGCATGGCGTTGCCGAGCATCAGGCCCTCGGCCAGCACGGCCGGCTCGCCGGCGCCGATCTCCAGCACCCGGCCGGCGAAGGCCATCTCGTTGACGAACAGCCGGTTGCCGAGGCAGCAGATGCCGTTGGGGTTGCGGATGCCCTCGGCCACCACGCTCAGGTCGCCGGCCGGGGTACGCCGCCACACCAGGCCGGGCGCCAGGTCGACGACGTACAGGTTGCCGTCGGCGTCGAACGCCAGGTCGTCGGGGGACTGCAACGGACCGTCCGCGCCGACCAGCACCGACACCTCGCCGGTGTGCACGTCGACCGTGCGGATCCGCCCGGCCAGGAATTCGGCCACGTACAGCAGCCCGTCCGGGCCGAACGCGATGCCGTTCGACCCGCGCAGCGGTGAGGGTCCGGTCAGCCGTTCCACAGCACCTGCTCCATTCCTCCGTCGGTACGCCAGCGGCGCAGGGTGTCGTGGAAGGCGATCGGGCCCGGGCCGAACGAGAAGCTCGCCGCCATCGGCTGGCCCTCGTTGTTGTAGTAGCCGGGCGTGCACTCGGCCTGGAACGCGTAGCTGCTGTGCGCGTTCCGGTCGATGGTGGCGGCCCACTCGTCCTCGGCCTCGAGGGTCGGCTCGATCCGCGGGGCGCCCCGCTCGCGGGCCTCGGCGACCATCGCGCCGATGTGGGTGGCCTGCTCCTGGAGGATGTGGACGAAGTTGACCGCGTTCGCGTTGTGGATCGGCCCGAGCTGGAACAGGTTCGGGAAGCCGTGGCTGGTGAACCCGTGCAGTGTCCGGAAACCGGTCGCCCAGTGTTCGAAGATGTCGCGCCCGCCGCGGCCGGTCACCCGCAACGTCCCGGACAGCACGCCGGAGATGCCGACCTCGAACCCGGTGGCGAAGATGACGCAGTCCACCTCGTACTCCTGGTCGCCGACCACGATCGAGGTGGCCGTCATCCGGGTGACGCCGCCGTGGTCCGCGGTGTCCACCAGCGTGACGTTCGGCCGGTTGAACGCCTGGAGATAGTGGTCGCTGAACGTGGGGCGCTTGCACATGTACCGGTACCAGGGCTTCAGCAACGTTGCCACGGCCGGGTCGGCGACCACCTCGTCCACCCGGGCGCGGATGCCGTCCATCGTCGCCGCGTCGGCCAGTTCCAGCTGCTCGTCGGTCAGCTCGGAACGGGTTCCGGTCAGGAACACGCGCTGGAGCCTGGCGGTCGCCGTCCACCGGTCGTCGATCAGGTCCACGTCGGCGGGCCCGCCGCTGACGATGGTCAGGAAGTTGTCCATCCGCTCCCGCTGCCAGCCGGGCTGGAGCGACGCGGCCCACGACGGATCGGTGGGCCGGTTGTCGCGGACGTCGACGGTCGACGGGGTGCGCTGGAAGACGAACAGGTGCCGGGCCGACTCGGCCAGGTGCGGGATCACCTGGATCCCGGTGGCGCCGGTGCCGATCACCGCCACCCGCCTGTCGGCCAGCCCGTCCAGGCCGCCGGTCTGGTCGCCGCCGGTGTAGCCGTAGTCCCACCGGCTGGTGTGGAAGGTGTGCCCCCGGAACTCGTCGATGCCGGGGATGCCGGGGAGCTTCGCCTGGGTCAGCAGGCCCGAGGAGATCACCACGTACTCCGACCGGAACGCGTCACCCCGGTCGGTGCTCACCTGCCACTCGCACGTGTCGTCGTCCCAGGTCAGCGACGTGACCTTGGTGTGGAACAGGGTGTCCTGATAGAGGTCGAACCGCTTGCCGATCGCCATCGCGTGCTGCCGGATCTCCTCGCCGGGGGCGTACCGCCACTTCGGGACGTAGCCGACCTCCTCCAGCAGTGGCATGTAGACGGTCGCCTCGATGTCGCAGTGGATGCCCGGGTAGCGGTTCCAGTACCAGGTGCCGCCGAAGTCGCCCGCCTCGTCGATCATCCGGATGTCCCGTACGCCCGCCTGGCGCAGCCGCGCCCCGGTGAGCAGACCGCCGAACCCGCCGCCGATCACGGTGGCCTCGACCCGGTCGGACACCGGTTCCCGGTCGATGCGCTCGGTGTAGGGATCCTTCGCGTAGTAGCCGAACTCGCCGCCGGCCGTGGAGCGGTACTGCCCGCCGGCGTCCGGCCGGATCCGGCGGTCGCGCTCGGCACGGTATCTCGCGCGAAGCGCTTCGATGTCGCGGGTCGTGGACATACGTCCCCTTCCGACAGGCCCCCGTGTGCGTGCGTCGCCGAACGAAAGCTAAGCCGCGCGCGAACTTTAAAGCAAGTGACTGCCGAACGGTCAACATCAATAAGGCCATCGAGTCAGGCGGATCTCTGCCATGCGGAGATCCGACAGTGGACAGGCCTTCCTCACCGGTCCGGTGAAGAAAGAGGATGGCCGGGGCGCACCTGAACGAACTAACACGGGGATGACTGTTTGAGCAGGTCAACAACGCCGGCGCTGGCCGGCGTACCGGGAATTCAGCTGATCGACTTCGACCTCGTCACGGGTCCGGCCGGGCCGTCCCGGCTGTTCCTGCACGGGTTCGGCGGCGACAAACACCAGCTGCGCGGGCTGGGCGGCGCACTGCCGCCGGCGAGTCAATCGATGTACGTGTCGCTGCGCGCCCACGGCGACAGCCCCCGCCCGGCCTGGGGCTACTCGGTCCTCGACTTCGCCGCCGACGTGCACCGCGTCGCCGACCTGCTGCGGCCGCCGGTCGACGTGATCGCCTACTCGTACGGCGCCCTGGTCGGCGCCGCCTGTGCCGCCACCTGGGGCGACGGCCTGATCCGCAGCCTCGTCGTGATCGACCAGTCGTTCACCGCCGACCCGGCCCAGCACGAGGCCGACGAGTGGGCCGAGGGCAGCTACCTGCGGTGGATGTACCGGTACGGCCGCATGGTCGAGCGCCTCGGCATCCCGGTGCACGTGCTCGCCGCCCAGCACAGCGACATGATCGGCCCGGACGAGCGGGGCCGGATGAGCGCCGCCGGCATCCGGGTCACCACGATCCCCGGCGACCACAGTGGCTGCCTCGACGACCCGGCCCGCCTCGCCGCGGTCATCACCGGGCGCCCATGCTGACCGGCCCAGCCCGGAAACTGGTGACCGCACAGCTGGTCACCAACATCGGCAACGGTGCGTTCGGCACCTGCTCGGCCCTCTACTTCACCCAGGTCCTCGGGTTCTCCCCGGCGGCGCTCGGTCTCGGCCTGGCCGCCGCCGGAGTCGCCGGGGTGCTGGCCGGTGTCCCGGCCGGCCATCTCGCCGACCGGTTCGGCGCCCGCCGGGTCGCCGTCCTGCTGGTCGCCCTCACCGGTGTCGCGGCGGCCGGCTACATCGTCCTCGACTCGTACCCGGCGTTCGTCGTGATCGCCTGCGCGTGGGCGCTCTTCGGCCGCGGCGGGTACGCGGCCCGGCAGGCCCTGATGGCCGCCGTCCTCTCCGGGCAGGACCTGGTCCAGGCCCGCGCCCGGTTGCGCGTGGTCACCAACATCGGCCTGGCGATCGGCGCCGGAGTCGGGGCGCTGGCGCTGGCGGCGGACACCCCGCAGGCGTACCGGATCGTGCTCGCCCTTGACGCGTTCTCGTTCTTCGGCTCCGCCGTCCTGCTGCACCGGCTGCCCGCCGCCCCGCCCACCGCCGTCGAACGGCAACCCGGCGAGCCGCGTCTGGCCGTCCTCCGGGACCGGCCCTACGCCACGATCACCCTGCTCAACATGGTGATGTCGCTGCACGTGCCGGTGCTCGACGTGATCCTGCCGCTGTGGATCGTGCTGCACACCGGCGCGCCGAAACCGCTGACCGCCGCCCTGGTCGTGCTGAACACGGTCACCGTCGTGCTGTTACAGGTCCGGGTCACGACCGGCATCGACACCGTGCCCACGGCGGTGCGCGCCACCCGTACCGCTGCTTTGGTCTTGGCAGGCATGTGCCTGTTCTTCGCGGCATCCGACGGGCGTGACGCCGTGGTGGCGACGGTGCTGCTGATCGTCGCCGCGGGCCTGCACGTCTACGGCGAGATGGTCCAGTCGTCGGCCGGCTGGGTGCTCGCCTACGAACTGGCACCGCCCGACCGGCAGGGCCAGTACCAGGGCTTCTTCAACTCCGGGACGGCCGTGTCACAGATGGTCGCACCGGCCGCCCTGACCCTGCTGCTGATCGAGGGCGGCCGGCCGGGCTGGCTCGTGCTGGCCGCCGCCTTCCTGGCCGCCGGCTGGGCGACCGGCCCGGCCACCGCCCGCGCCCACCAGTACGAACGGAGCACCCCATGACGACCGTCGCGCCGCGTGACCCGGCCGAACTACAGATCGCCGACCTGTGGCGGGAGACCATCGGCATCCCCGAGGTGGGGGTGCACGACGACTTCTTCGAGGTCGGCGGGCACTCGCTGCTGGCGATCAGCGTGGTGGTCGGCATCCGCCGGCTGTTCGGGGTGGACGTCACCGCCGGGCAGCTGCTGGAGGCCAACACCATCGCGAAACTCGCCGAGATCGTCCGCGGCGGCAACCCGGGGGAGGCGCCCAGCCCGCTGGCCCGGCTGCGGCACGGCGACCCGGAGCTGGCCCCGGTCTACGGGCTGCCGCCGGTCTCCGGCACCACCCTCGTCTACGTACGGCTCATGCAGGCGCTGCCCCGCAACCGGCCGTTCTGGGCGTTGCAGTCGGTCGGCCTCCAGCCGGGGGAACAGCCGCTCACCACGGTCGAGGACGTGGCCGCCGACTTCATCACCCGGGCCCGCAAGGTCCACCCGGCCGGGAAACCGTGGCACCTGGTCGGCTACTCGATGGGCGGCGTGTACGCCTACGAGATCGCCAAGCAGCTGCACGCCGCCGGGGAACCGGTCGGCCTGGTCGGGCTGCTCGACACCCGGCCCACCGCGGACACCGGCGGCGACGAGGACTACGCGCTCAACGCCCTGCTGCGCCGCGGCCTCAAGCTCGACCTCGACCTGGACGAGGTGCGGGCCATGGAACCGGACGCCCGCGCCGAGCTGCTGCTGACCGAGGCGGTCGCGGCCGGCACCGTACCGGCCGACTTCGACCGCGACCGGCTGCTGCGGATGGTCGACATGTACCGGTACAACCTGGACGCGCTGGTCGGCTACGACCCGGCCGGCTACCCGGGCACCGTCACCCTCTACCGGGTGACCGACCACGCCATGGAGCCGGTGCTGCTGCCGCGTGACCTCGACTGGACCCGGCGGGCCGGTGAACTCGTCGTCCACGACGTGCCGGGCCACCACTTCAGCATGATCGAACCCGGCCAGGTGGAGACCATCGCCGCCCTGGTCGACGCCGCCACCACCACGGAGGAAGACAAGTGACACCGATCGGCATCGTCCGCAACGAGCGCACCACCCCCGAGGACGACCACTGGGGCAAGGTCGACTCGGTGATCGAACTGGACCCGGCGCAGGTCGACGTCGAGGCCACCCTCGGGCTGGAGGAGTTCTCCCACATCGAGGTGGTCTTCTCCTTCCACCTGTGCGACCCGGCCCGGACCACCCGCGGCGCCCGGCACCCGCGCGGCAACACCGCCCTGCCGAAGGTCGGCGTGCTCGCCCAGCGGGTCAAGGACCGCCCCAACCACATCGGCGTGTCCCGCTGCGAGCTGATCCGCGTCGACGGGCTGCGCCTGCACGTCCGCGGCCTCGACGCCATCGACGGCACTCCCGTGCTGGACGTCAAGGCGTTCCTGAGCGCCATGGTCCCGCCCGTCGAGGCCGTCCGCGAACCCGGCTGGGTGCACGACGTCATGAAGTCCTATTACCTCTAGGAAGGACATCAGCATGGCCGTTCATGACCTGGAACTCGACCTTGGAGCCCTCCTGGAGCGCAACCCGGCGCTCCAGATTCCCCGCGACGAGTACAACATCAACGTCACCTCGAACGAGGGCGGCCGGCTCACCCCCGCGGAGCTCATCGACGAGATCGCGGCCTTCCCCGGCGCCGGCCAGCCGGCCCACCTCTACTTCCACCTGCCGCTGTGCAACTACATCTGCCACTTCTGCAACTACGTCAAGCGCCTGGTCCCCCGCGGCAAGGAGGACTCGTCGCTGCGGCTGTGGCAGGACCTGCTGATCGAGGAGTCCCGGCGCTGGCTGGACCGGTTCGGCTGGGTGTCCGACGCCCGGATCGACTCCTTCTACATCGGCGGCGGCACCGCGGCGCTGCTGCTCAACAGCGCGGACACGATCACCCCGCTGGTCGAGCACGTGCGCCGCCACTACCAGCTGACCGACGGCGCCGAGTTCAACATCGAGGGCAACCCGGAGAACTTCACCCGCGACAACCTGCGGCTCGCCCGGGACCTCGGCTTCAACCGGTTCAGCCTGGGCGTGCAGTCACTCCAGGACGAGGTCAACGAGTTCACCAAGCGCCGGCACACGGCCGAGGAGTCGCTGTCCGCCGTCCGGAACCTTCTGGACACCGGCTGCCCGTTCAACGTCGACATGATGTTCGGGCTGCCCTACCAGACACCCGAGTCGGTGCGCGCCGACCTCACCGCGCTCACCGAACTGGGCGTCCCGACGATCACCATCTACCGGCTGCGCAACGCCGACCGGGCCGAGATGGGCATCGGCAACCGGGCCGTCTGGAACAACCCGGCGGTCCGCGACCGGCTCATCCAGCAGGGCTACTTCCCGGACCTGACCTCCACCTACGCCATGCGGCAGGCGGCCGTCGAGGTGCTGCTGGAGCACGACTACTACCCGAGCCCGTGCGGCTGGTGGAGCCGGCCCGGCACCTACGAGGGCGGCAACATCCCGCAGACCTCGAAGAACAAGTGGGAGCACTACGACACGATGATCGCGCACGGGCCCGGGGCGTACGGCTGGCTGACCGGCGACGGCGCCGAGTTCGTGCAGACCCACAACGACACCGACATCTCCGGGTACGTGCGGTACATGCAGACGCAGCCGGACCTGCCGCTGGCGTACGGCCGCCGCCTCGACGGGCACAAGGCGATCGGCACCGCGCTCGGCTTCAACTTCAAGGCCAACCAGCCGATCGTCCTGGACCGCTACAAGCGGCAGTTCGGCGCCGACCTGCTGGAGACCGAGCCGTTCGCGTCGGCGTTCTCCGACCTCATCGACCGCAAACTCGTCGAGGTGGTCGACGGCGGGGCCGCGCTGAAACCCACCCTCGACGGCGAGGCCCTGCACGAGGAGATCATCTACCACTACTTCCACCAGCGGATCAGCCTGTCCGACGCCCCGGTATGCAGGCGTTGATGAGCGGATCCCCCGACACCGGATGGCTGGCCGGCGACGACCGGCCGGCCCCGGCCACCCTCAGCGGCGCCGAGCGGCGACTGTGCGACCTGCACGGCGCCGAGACCGCGGTGGTCCTGTCCGGGCCGGGCGCGGCGACGGCGTACGCCCTGGCCGCGCTCACCAACCCCGGCGGCCACGTGATCGTCTCCGCCGGACTCGGCGGCGCCGCCCGCGAACACGTCGAGCGGGAATTCCTCGAATCCGGGCGGACCGTCGACCTCGTGGACTGCGACGACCTCGACGCGGTCGCCGCCCTGGTCGGCCCGCGGACCCAGCTCATCCTCACCGAGTCGATGACCGATCCCGGGATGCGGCCGATCCCGGTCAACGACCTCGCGGCGCTCGCCCACAGCACCGACCTGCTGCTCGTCGTCGACAACACCGCGCTGTCCCCGGCCCAGCTGCGGCCCCTCGACCTCGGCGCCACCGTTGTCGTCGAAACCTGCGCCCCCTACCTCGACGACCTGGCCGGACTCGGGCTGTCGACGGTATGCGGTCCGTCGCGGCTGCTGCGCCGGATCAGCGCGCAGGTGGCCCGTACCGGTGGGCGACCCGACCCGTGGTCGGACCGGATGCTGGCACAGGCGCTGCGCACCCTGGACCTGCGGATGGCCGCCCACCACCGGCACGCCGACGAGATAGCCGAGTACCTGCGCAAACACCCGGCGGTCGCGACGGTCCACCGGGCCGGCTTCGACGAGGCGCCGTGGGCGGTGGAGACGCACACCGGCTTCGGCGGGCTGCTGTCGTTCACCACCCACGTGCCGGTCGACGCTGCCCGGACCGGTGGCGCGATCACCTTGCCCGCCTGGGAACAGCCAGGTCTCGACCCGCACCTGGTCCGGGTCGCGGCCGGACACGACGACGCGGCCCCGCTGATCGGGCGGTTGCGGGCACTTCTGTCCCAGGAGGCCGCCGCATGATCGCCGGAGTCGACCTGGCCGGCTGGCGTGAGCTGGCCGGCACCGTCCGGCGGGCCTCCTGGGAGGCGCAGGCCACGATCAGCGTGTCCGCCGCCGGGCCGGAGATCACCGTGCGGCCCATGCTGCTCGGCCCGTCCCGCGTCGCGCGCCCCTTCACCGTCGCCGGCGATCCGGTGGCGCTGCTGCTCAGCGCCCTCGCCGCCGACACCGCGGCCACCGTCGCCATCTCACTCACCCGGCAGGGCGCGCTCCCCACAAAGATCAACATCCGGGGGTACGCCGGACAAGCGCCGAAAATGGGAGTGCACCTCGACGTCGCCGGCCTGATCACCCCCACCCAACTGGCGGCGGCCGCCGACCACGTCCGCCGCTACAGCGTCATCCTGCGGACCCTGGCCGAGCCGACTCCCGTACGCCTGCTGCTCGTGACCCCGGACGGCTCGCAACCGGTCCACCTCGCCGGACCACTGCCTGACTCGCCGTCGGCGGGTGCCGGTGGAGCACCGCTTGGTTCGCCGTTGGCGGGAGTTGGTGGGGTGCCTGGTGATTCGCCGTCGGCGCACCCTGCCGGACCGCCGCTTCCTGATGCCGCCGCTGAGGCGCATGCCGTGTGGCAGCAGGGCGCCCGGTCCACGGTCACCGCCGCCGACCGCGCCATCGTCATCGACCGGCCGAAACAGCTGTTCGGCACCGATCGCGGCCCGTCCCCGGAGGAATGCCTGCTCGCCGCCCTTGCCGCCGAGACCCTCGCCCGCACCGGCGGTGAGGTGCACGTGTCGGCCCGCCAGGACCTGCGCGGCGGCCTGGGCTTCGACGGCGCCCCGGTCGGGCTGCGCGACATCCTCGTGCAGTGTCTCGACCCGCAGGCGCCGATCCCGGCCCCCGGCCCGGTGCTCGAACTGCTGCGACAGCCCACCGACGTGTCCATCGAGATCGAGAACCGGAGAACACCAGATGCCCCGTGAATGGGACGCCACCACCTACGACTCCCTGCCGCTGCCGCACAAGTTCTGGGGCAAGCGCACCCTCGCCCGCCTGGAACTCGCCGGCACCGAGACCGTCCTCGACGCGGGCGCCGGAACCGGCCGGGACACCCTCTCCCTGCTCGACCTGCTCCCCGAGGGCCGGGTCGTGGCGGTGGACGGCTCGGTCAAGATGCTCACCCAGCTCAAGGCGAAACTCGACGGCAAACTGGACCGGGTCGACGTGATCAACGCGGACCTGACCAAGCCGCTGCCCGTCGAGCAGCCGGTCGACACGGTGTTCAGCGTCGCCACCTTCCACTGGATCCACGACCACAGCGCCCTGTTCGCCAACATCGCCCAGGTGCTGCGCCCGGGCGGCTGGTTCGTCGCCGAATGCGGTGGCCAAGGTTGTGTACGGCGGGTGCTCGGCGCCGTCGAGGACGTGCTCGGCCAGCCCGCCGACGCCGCCTACTTCGCCGGGGTCGACGAGACCGTGGAACGGCTGCGCGAGAACGGCTTCACCGACATCGAGGTCGACCTGCTCGACGACCCGGCCACCCTGGAACCGGGCGAGCAGTTGGAAAGCTACCTCGGCACCGTCGTCATCGGCCCGTACGTCGACCGGCTCCCCGAATCCGAGCACCGCACCTTCGTCCACGACGTGGCGAGCCGCCTGCCGGAGCCGGTGATCGACTACGTCCGCCTGAACATCAAGGCCCGCCGCAAGGGCTGACCGGTTTTGTTCAGCTGAACATCAGAGCCCGCCGCAAGGGCCGAGAAGGGAATGCCGTGGGTCGAGTTCGGCTCGCCGTCGTCTACGACACCGGCGCCGCGTCGCCGTTGGAGCTCAGCCTCCTCGCGGCCAGGTACGCACCGATGGCGGTGATCGTGGGCGACTCGCCACACGCGGCCGCCATGATGCCGATGTTCGCCGAGTTCGACCACGTCACCACTCTCGCCGGCGCCGACCTGACCGCGGGCGGCACAGTCGCTGGCTTCGGCGGCACCGATGTGGCCGCGGACGGCATCGTCACCGGTATCGGCGATGCCGACCTGACCGCGGACGGCATCGTCACGTTCAGCGAGCGCATGCTGGTCCCCACGGCGGCGCTCGCCGAACGTCTCGGCCTGCCGTTCCACACCCCGGCCGTGGCGGCGCTGCTCACCGACAAGCACCGGCAGCGCGAGGCCCTCGACACGGCCGGGGTGACGCCCGTACGCCACCGGCCGCTGACCGATCCCGCCCGGTGGCCGGAGGCGGTCGCCCACACCGGCCTGCCCGCCGTGGTGAAACCACGCCACGGCGAGGCCAGCCGCGACACCCACCTGCTGCGGGACGAGGCGCAGGCCGCCGCGATCCTGCCCGGACTGCCGCCCGGCGCTTTCGTCCTCGAGGAGTACCTGGAAGGACGCCCGGAACCGAACTTTGGCGACTACGTGTCGGTCGAGTGCGCGGCCGCCGCCGGCACGGTCACCGCCCTCGCGGTGACCGGCAAGTTCCGCCTCCTCCCACCGTTCCGGGAGACCGGCGGATTCTGGCCGTCACACCTGAGCGACCCCGACCAGGACGAGGTGGCGGCCCTGGCCGTCGCCGCCGTCGAGGCCCTCGGCGTCACCACCGGCCTGAGCCACGTCGAGATCAAACTGACCCCGGCAGGGCCCCGGATCATCGAGGTCAACGGGCGGCTCGGTGGCGGCATCGCCGAACTCGCCCACCGCGCCGCCGGCCTCGACCTGCTGGATCTGGCCGCCCGCATCGCCCTCGGCGAGACCCCACCGGTACGGCGAGCCAGCCCCGATCGTGTGTACTTCCAGCACAACACCGTCGCACCCGAACAACCGTGCACGGTCACCGCCATCCACGGCATCGCTGCGGCGAGCGCGACACCCGGGGTCCACCGGATCCGCCCGTTCGTTCGCCCCGGCGAACGGCTACCCGGCGGTGTGCACACCCAGGAACTCGACATGCTCACCGGCGACGCCGCCGACCACGCCGAGATGATCCAAGTCCTCGACACCGCACTGACCGAACTCGTCTACGAACTCGACGGTTCCCGCCTCTACAGCGCGCCTCGTCTTGCCAACGCACCTCGTCTTGACGGCACGTCTCATGTTGACGATGCGTCTCGTCTTGCCAACGCACCTCGTCTTGACGATGCGTCTCGTGTTGATGGCGCGTCTCGTCTTGACGATGCGTCTCGTCTTGATGGCGCGTCTCGTCTTGACGATGCCTCTCGTGTTGATGGCGCGTCTTGTATTGATGGCATGTCTCGTGTCGACAGCACGTCTCATGGTGACGGTGCGCGGCGGGCCAGCAGGTAGCCGGCGTGCAGACGATTTCGGGCGCCCAGTTGGGCCATGATCTCGGCAACGTGTCGTTGACACGTGCGCAGCGACAGCCCGATCCGTCGGGCGATCACCTTGTCCTCCTCGCCCTCGACCAGCAGGCGGATGATCTGCGCCCGGATGTCGTCGCTGACCGTCAGCACCGGCGCGCCCCGGTCCGGGAACGGCAGCGCCGCAATCCAGAACCGTTCGAACTGCTCGGCGAGACAGCCGATCAGATTCGGCTCCCGCAGCAGCACCACACCGTCAGGGCCGGACCGGACCGGTGCCACCGCCACCGTACGGTCGAAGATCAGCAGTCGTGCCGTGCCCGGCGCCGAACTGCGGATCTCGGCACCGAGCGCGGTCAACTCCCCGGCCCGCGCCGCGGTCGGAGGGCGGTACCGGTCTGCGTGCCGGTACAGCATCCGCAACCGCACCCCACGCTGCGGCAGTTCGTCGGCGACCAGACCCGGCCACGGCTCGCCCGGCTCGCAGAGCAGCGCCTCCTCGGTGCAGTGGGCGGCCAGGTCGGCGATCGTCCGGCTCACCTCGTCAGCTCCCTGCACCAGCTCGATCGCGTGTTCAGGGGCCCGGCCCGGAAGCCCGGCCCGGTACGCCGGCATCAGATCGTCGAGCGCCAGCCGCGCTTCGTCGGCCTGGGCCCGCAGCTCGGCGATCGCCTGCTCGACCGGCCCGAGCAGCAGTGTCCGGGCGATTTCCGGCGACACCGCGGCCAGCCGGCGGCCGTCCCCGCTCGGCCGCAGCAACCCCGCGGCGACCAGCCGTTCCACAGCCACGCCGACATCCCCAAGAGCCTCGCCGGGCGCGGCACGCTCGATGCCGACCGGACCGGCCGCGCCGGTCTCGGGGCGTTCAATATCGGCCAGATTGGCTACGCCCACTCCGGGGCGTTCGGGGTCGGTCTGGTTGGCCGCGCCGGTTTCGGGGCGTTCAATATCGGCCAGATTGGCTACGCCCACTCCGGGGCGTTCAATATCGGCCAGATTGGCAACGCCCACTCCGGGGCGTTCGGCGTCGGTCTGGTTGGCTGCGGCGGGCTTGGGGCGTTCGGCGTCGGTCTGGTTGGCCGCGCCGGGCTCGAAGCGTTCGGTGTCGGTGCGGTCGGCTGCGGCGGCGTTTCGCGGGCCGAGAGCCTCGCTGAGTTCGGTGCGGTCGACGTCGGTGCGGGCGGCCGCGTAGGCATACGCCCGCACCGCCGTCTCGCCGAGCTGTTCCCAGCGGAAATCGCCCAAGTCCGCGCCTTTCCCGTCGTACCGCGGTGTCCACATTAATCACGGGAGTGTTAAATGCCGCACCACATGATCAACAAGCAGGTCGCCGCGCGTGCCGTGGAACGCCCGGACGCCGTCGCGGTGATCGACCGGGGTGTCGCGGTGGACTACCGCACCCTCGACGCGGCCGCCGAGTCCGCCGCCGCCGACCTGGCCCGGCACGGCGCCGGCCCGGGAACCTTCGTGGCGGTACGCCTGCCCCGCGGCGCCCACCTCGTGATGACACTGCTCGCCGTTCTGAAGACCGGTGCGGCGTACGCGGCTCTCGACCCGCGATGGCCCCCGGACCGCGTCGGCCTGCTCCTGGAAGCCCTCGACCCGCCGGTGGTCGCCGGCCCGTCCGGCTGGAATCCGTTCTCCCATGATCTGTCCGAATGGGCGGCGCTGGGGGAGCGGCCACCCCCGGTCGACGGCACCGCCGACGACCCGGCCTGCGTCTTCTTCACCTCCGGCACCACCGGCGTGCCCAAGGGCGTGGTGTCCCCGCACCGCGCCACCACCCGGCTGTTCGCCGCCGGGGGACCGCTCTCCTTCGGCCCCGGCACCGTGATGTGCCAGTCGTCGCCGGCGGCCTGGGACGCGTTCAACCTCGAACTGTGGGGCCCGCTCACCACCGGCGGAACGGTCGTCGTCGCCCCCGACGACCACCTGCTGCCGCACGTGCTGCACCAGCTCGTCACCGCCCACGGCGTGAACACCGCCTGGCTGACCGCGTCGCTGTTCAACCTCTTCGTCGACCTGGAGCCGGACTGCTTCACCGGCCTCGGCCACGTGCTCACCGGCGGCGAACGCCTGTCACCGCCACACATCGGCCGGTTCCTGCGGCGGTTCCCGGAGACCGTTCTCGCCAACGGGTACGGGCCGGTCGAGACCTGCGTCTTCGCGACCTACCACCCGATCGTCGCGGCCGACGTGGACCGGCCGGACGGGATTCCACTCGGCCGCCCGGTTCCGGACACCACGATCGAGCTGATCGACGGCGAGATCCACATCGGCGGGGCCGGGCTGGCGCTGGGCTACCTCGGCGACCCCGGGGCCACCGCCGAGCGCTTTCGGAACGCGCTCTACCGTACCGGTGACCTGGGTCTTCTCGATGATGACGGGGTGCTGCACTTCCGTGGGCGCGCCGATCGCCAGGTCAAGATCCGTGGCCACCGCATCGAGCCGTCCGAGATCGAGGCGGTCACCAGCGGCATCGGCCAGGTCAAACAGTGCGTGGTCGTCCCGGTGCCCGGAGCCCGCCCCGGCACGTACGAGAAGCTGGCCCTCTTCTACACGGCCCCACCCGGCAGCGGCCCGGCCTGGCTGCGCAGCCGCCTGGCCGCCGTCCTCCCGCCCTACGCCGTCCCTGACACGATCCGCCAGGTCCCCTCGATTCCGGTCACCCCGAACGGCAAAACCGACACCCGCCTCCTGCTCAGCCGCCTGTGATCCGCCGGGCGCCGGGCGCCGGGCCTGAACCGGCCAGCCGTCTGTGACCCGCCGGGTTCGTCAACCACGTGTGACCCGCCGGGCTCCGGGCGCCGAGCGCAGCACCCGCAGCAGACGGCCCGGGGTCAGCAGATGGGTGGGCGGGGCCAGCATGTTCGACACCCGTAGGAAGGCCGCGCCGAGAGCCGGATCCCGGGAGGCGGCCGCGCGATAGTGCGCCAGGTAGGCGTTGAGTGGCCGGTCGACGGCGCGCCGCGGGCCTTCCGCCTGCGGAAACCGCAGATCGGTGCCGGTGGCCAGCGACCACGGTGTGGCCACCAGGCGGGCCGCCTCGGTGAAGTAGCGATCGATTCCGGTCATCCGGGTCAGCAGCAGCGCCTGGAGCGCGGCCACCGTGATGCCCTGACCGTAGATCGGATTGAAACTACACAGCGCGTCACCGACCACCACGAACCCCGCCGGGCGGCGCGGCAGGCGTTCGTAGTGGTGACGGACGCTCGCCGGAAAGCGCATCCGGACCGGATCATCGAGCGCGACCGCCGTACCCAGGAAGTCTTTGATCTCGGGCCCGGGAAACGATCGAGCGAAAGCGAGAATCCCGGCGTCGTCGACCGGAGGTTCGTCGCCGTGCATGCCCGCGAGCAGCAGCACGACCCGGCCACCCTCCTGACGGATAGTGACGCCGGTGCGCGGCATCCCCGGGTACGGCGCCATGATCACCGCGAAGTCGATACGACCCGGTTCATATTGATAGTGACGAGTCGTATAGACGACGTCGGTGCGCACGGTGCTCGCCGGCACCTCCCCGTAGCCGAGCTCCCGCAACCACACCGGCGACCGCGACGACCGCCCACCCGCGTCGACGACGAGATCCGCTTCGATCTCCTTGTCAACCCCATTCACTCGTACGCGTGCGCCGCGCACGCCGCCCGTATGCAACAGCCCGGTGACCTCGGCACCGTCGATGATCTCCACGTTCGGGAGAGCGCGTACCCGCTCTCGGATCAGGTGCTCGAGCAGCGCCCGGGTCACGCCGTAGACCGGCATCGGCGACCGCGCGCGCCGCATCGGATAACCGTCGAGATACCAGTGGCAGTCGTCGTGCAGGTCACCCTGGGGCACACCGGCCGCCAGCATCTCGTCCACGAACCCGGGAAAGAGCTGGTCGAGGACGGTGCTGCCACGGGCCAGGAGGGCGTGGGCCTGCCGACTCTGCGGCACCCCGCGCCGGGGCCGCGCGGTCTCCGGAAGACTGTCCCGATCAAAGACGGTCACCCGCCCGCACCGGCCGCTGAGTCCCCGCGCGGCGAGCATCCCCCCGATGCTCGCCCCCATGATCACCACCCGCTCCATGCTGATGATCATGACGACGGCCCGGTCCGGGCGCCCTCGCTTTCCCGCCGAAGTCAGGCGATGGTGTCCGGCGAACGCCACAGCGACGTCCGTCAGTTCCCGTCATGGGCGTCATCGAGCAGTGGGTGGAGGTGCACCGTCTGGCGGTGGCCGGCCGGGAGCCGGAGATCGCCCGGGACGTCGGCCGCAGCGTGCGCTGGTTCTGGCTGCGCGGCTCCCGGTTCGAGGACATCGCGGCACTGGCATGCGCCACTCTGACCCTGGGCCCGGACGCGTCCGCCTTCCATGACCTGGCCCGGGCGCGGACGTCCACCGGGCGGCCCCGGGAGGCGCTCGCCGACTTCGGGCGGGCGCTGCGCCTCTATCGGAGCCAGGGCGACCGGACGGGCGAGGGCGTCACGCTCAACGGTATCGGCAGCGCGTACAACACCCTGGGTGACCGGCGGTCGGCCCTGGACAACTTCCATCAGGCGGCCCTCATCAGCCGGGAGACGGGCGACCGGCCGGGCGAGGCGGCCACGCTCAACAACATCGGCAGCGTGTACAGCCACCTGGGCGACCTGCGGGCGGCCCTGGACAACTTCGACGAGGCTCTGCGGATCAGCCGGGAGGTGGGCGACCGCGCGACCGAGGCGGCGGCCCTCAACAACATCGGACACGTGCACAACGATCGGGATGACCGGCGACGGGCGCTGGACTTCTTCCAGAAGGCTCTGCCGATTCTCCGGGCGGAGGGAAACCGGGCCGGTGAGGCGACCACCCTGCACAACATCGGCGGCGTGTACGAGTATCTGGATGATCACCAGTCGGCATTGGCCTGCCTGCACCGTGCCCTGCTCATCGTCCGGGAGGTGGGCGACCGGGCGGGTGAGGCGGCCACCCTCAACTACCTCGGTTCGGTCCATGCCGGACTGGACGCATGGGAGCCGGCGCTGGTCTGCTACCTGCAGGCGTTGCGCATCAGCCAGGATGTCGGCGACCGTACGGCCGAGGCGGCCGCCCGATTCAACCTGGCGACGATTCACCGTGCGGCCGGGGACCTCGATGGCGCAATCGGTGAGCTGGAGGTCGTCGTCGAACTCGACCGGCAGGTCAGCCACCCGGACCTGCACGCCGACATCGCCGTGCTCGACCAGGTACGCCGCGAGCGGGACCAGGACCGCGACAACGCCTGATCGAGATCGGGATTCGATCGTGAAGCGAGACGACTACTGCGGGACTCGGGCCGAGACCTCGTCGAGCGCCTCCACATCGGCGGAGGTCAGGTGCAGGGTCGCGGAGGCGATCAGCGCCGGGAGTTGGTCGAGGGTACGGGCGCTGGCGATCGGGGCGGCGATGCCGGGCCGCCCGCGCAGCCAGGCCAGCGCCACGGTCGCCGGGGCGGCGCCGTGGTCCCTGGCGATTTCCTCCAGCACCTTGACGACGGCCAGCCCCGCGTCGTTGAGGTAGTTGCCTGCCGCGCCGCCCCGGATCGCGCCGTCGAGGTCCTCGGCCGTCTTGTACTTTCCGGTGAGGAACCCGCTGGCCAGCCCGTAGTAGGGCACGACGGCCAGATTCTCCTCGGCGACGACCGGGGCGATGTCGCTCTCATAGCCACCCCGGCGGACCAGGTTGTAGTGCGGCTGCACGGCGACCGGCAGGGTGAGCCCGTCCCGGCGGGCGATCCGGAACCACTCGCGGATCCGCTCACCGGTGTAGTTCGACAGGCCGACCGCCCGGATCTTGCCGTCCTTGACCAGCCCGTCGAACGCGGCGGCGGTCTCCTCGAGCGGCGTCCTCGGGTCGTCGAAGTGCGCCCAGTACAGGTCGATGTGGTCGGTCCGCAGCCGCTTCAGTGAGGCATCGGCGGCGGCCCGCACCGTGGCGGCGGCCAGCCCCCGGAACTGTGGGTGCTGACTGACCTTCGTGCCGATGACCACCCGGTCCCGGCTGCCGCGCGAGGCGATCCAGTCCCCGATGATCGTCTCCGACTCGCCGCCGGAATTCCCCGGCACCCACGCCGAGTAGCCGTCGGCCGTGTCGAGGAAGTCGCCCCCGGCCTCCACGAAGGCGTCGAGCACCTGGTGCGACGCGGTCTCATCACTGGTCCAGCCGAACGTGTTGCCACCCAGGGCGAGCGGAAAGACCTCAAGCCCAGCACCGATGCCACTCATGAAGATCACCGTACTCCCCAACTGTGAAAACAAAACCAATCGATCGTCACCGTCCTGTCCGTCAGTCCCAGTCATGACCACCGTCGAACCTTTGATCGAGGTCCACCGCTTGGCGGTGGCCGGCCGGGAGCCGGCGATCGCCCACCGGCTCGAGCGGGTGCTGGCGCCGAAGTGGCTGCTCACGTCCCGGTTCACGGATGCCGCGAACCTCGCGAGCCTGACGCTGACTCCGGGGCCGGACGCCAGCCGTCCCGACCTTGATCGGTTGCGAGCCCTCCTCGCTCAGATCGAGCAGGCGGCGAGAGAGAACGAGGATCGGTCGTGAGCCGGATGAATGTGTTCGAGCTGGAAGTCTTCGAGCAGACCTCGGACTACTCCGAGCTTCGGCTGTCCAGTGGCGAGGGGAAGCCGAAGACGCGGGCGCTGGACAAGGCCGCCATCGAGGAGCTGATCGGGGTGGTCGAGCATGTCTACACGCCGCATGCGATCGCTCAGAAGCTCTTCGAGTCGTCGCAGCTGCGGGAACTGGGCGCGAAGCTGGCGGAACTGCTGGACTCCGACGAGCGGTGGCTCGAGGACGTCCTCGGCAGCCCGCCGGGCAGCACGCTGCGGATCACGGCGGCTGAGCGGCTCCGGCACCTGCCGTGGGAGCTGCTCGCCAGGGACGGCGCCTATCTGACCGTCTCCGGGACGGCGCCGCTGCTTCCGGTGCGGGCCATCGGCACCAATACGGCGCTCAAGGAACCGGTGGCTCCCGGGAACCGGCCGCTGCGGGTGCTGTTCATGGCCACCTCCCCGGAGGGGGTCACGCCGGTGCTGAACTACGAGCGCGAGGAGGGGGAGATCCTGGCCGCGACCTCGCGCGCCGGCAGCGAGCTGGTGGTCGAGGAGAGCGGCACCCTGGACGGTCTCCGCTTCCTCAGCCTCGACCACGGCGAGGGCTATTTCGACGTTCTGCATCTCAGCGGCCACGCCACCATCGGTACGGACGGGCAGCCCGTCTTCGTGGCCGAGGACGAGCTGGGCCGGCGCTCCGATGTGACCGCTGACCAGATCGCCCAGGCCATGGCCGGGTACTGGCCCCGCCTCGTCTTCGTCTCCGGCTGCCTCACCGGGAACGCGCCGGACGGCGGAACACTGCCCTCGATGAGCGAGAGCCTGGTCCGGGCCGGCGCCCCGGCCGTACTGGGATGGGCCCTGCCGGTCAGCGACCTGGCCGCGACCGAGTTCGCGGCACAGCTCTACCAGGGGCTCGCCGACGGGCAGCGCCTCGACCGGGCGATCGTCGAGGCCCGCCGGCACCTGTTCGCCCAGAAGAGCTGCGACTGGCACCTGTTACGGGTCTACGCCGACCGTTCGCCGCTCGCTCCGATGGTCACTCCGCTGCGGACGATCGGGCGCGCGCTGCCGCGGATCCGGTCCGCCGACCAGGACTTCCTGGATCCGCAGACCCGGCTGTCCCGGGTGGCGTCCCGCGCCGCGTTCGTCGGGCGGCGGCGCGTCATCCAGCGCTGTCTGCGGACCCTCAAACAGCCTCTGGACGGGGCGGGCGCCGCGGAGGCCCTGGTTCTGCAGGGGATGGGCGGTCTCGGCAAGAGCAGTCTCTCCTCCCGGCTGCTGGAGCGGATGCCCACCCACCAGCGTGTCGTCTGGTACGGCCGGGTCGATCCGACCAAGTTCCGGGAACTGACCGACAAGATCGATTTCCCGACCATGGAGCAGCAGATCGAGGCCACCAAGCTGCTCGACAACGAGCAGGCCCCGCTCGCCGTCCGCCTGCGGTTCCTGTTCAAGGGGCCGCTCGCGCAGACGCCGTGCCTGTTCGTGTTCGACGACTTCGAGGAGGGCAACCTCGAGGAGCGCAACGGCGGCCACATCCTCTCCGCCGAGATGGCCGACATCCTGCCGGCGCTGCTGAAGGCGATCCGCGGGACCGGCAGTCCCAGCCGCGTCATCATCACCAGCCGGTACCGCTTCCCGGAGCCCGCCGGAACCACCGTCGTCGTCGAGGCGCTGGAGACCCTGTCCCAGGTCGAGCAGGACAAGAAGATCTCCAACCTGGCGAACCTGCGGCCCGGTTCCGCCCTCGACCCCGGCATCCGGGAGCGTGCCGTCGAGGCCGCGGCCGGCAACCCGCGTCTGCTGGACTGGCTGGACCTGATCGTCGCCGACACCAGCCTCGACATCGACGGCTTCATCACCGCCATCCAGGCGGAGGCGGACCGTTTCCGCCGGGAGACCATCCTGGCGAAGAAGCTGCTCAGCTCCCAGCCCGAGGACCTCCAGCGGATGCTCGCCAAGGTGAACGTCGTCGAGCTGCCGGTGCCGGCCGAGACGGTCCGCGCCGTCCACGACCATCCGGACGCCGGCAAGCACATCCGGCGGGCCGCCGACCTCGGTCTCCTCGAAGAGGGCACCGACCCGGAGAACGGCCAGCCCCGCTACTTCGTCTCCAACGTGCTGCGCCCGTTGATCCGCCCGTTGCTCACCGACGAGGAGCACGTCGCGGCGTGCGCGGCGGCCGCCCGCTCCCTCTACAAGATCTGGGTCACCGACCCCGCCGAGTCCGACGCCAGCGCATGACATCCGTCGAGCGGTGGGTGGAGGTGCACCGCTTGGCGGTGGCGGGTGGGGAGACGGCGATCGCCCGCCTTCTCTCGCGCCAGTTGTCGCCGATGTGGCTACGGATGTCCCGGTTCGCCGACGTGGTGGCTCTCGTGAGTTTGACCCTGACTCTGGGCCCGGACGCCGCGGCCCTGCACCACCTGGGCAGGGCTCAAGCCGCCCTCGGGCAGGCCCGGCCGGCATTGGCGGCTTATGAAGAGGCTTTGCGCCTCTGCCGTTCGGCCGGCGACCGGCCGAACGAGGGGGTCATCCTCGGCGAGATCGGCGTCATGCACGGCCGGCTGGGTGACCCGCAGCGTGCCCTGGAGTACCTGGAGCAGTCCTTGCCCATCGCCCAGGAGGCGGGAAACCGCAAGGGCGAGGCGGCCACCCTCAACAACATCGGCGGCGTCCATGACCGTTTGGGCGACCGGCGGCAGGCGCTGGACTACTACGAGCGGGTTCTGCCGATTCTGCGGGAGCTGGGTGATCGGGCGAGCGAGGCGATCCTCCTCAGCAACATAGGTCTCGTCCACAACGGCCTGGGCGACCGGCTTCGAGCGCGCAGCTATCTGGAGCAGGCGCTCCCGGTTCAGCGGGACTTGGGTGATCGGTCGGGTGAGGCGATCACTCTCAGCAACCTGGGTCTCGTGCACAGCGCCCTGGGTGATCAAACTCGGGCGCAGGACTACTTCGGGCAGGCGCTGCACATCCATCGTGAGGTGGGTGATCGAAGGGGTGAGGCGACCACGCTCAACAGCCTCGGCTTCCTGTACGACACCATGGGCGACCGGGATCGGGCGATGCGGTTCCTGAAGCGGGCTCTCGTCATCCGCCGGGAGGTGGAGGATCGGTCGGGTGAGGCGGTCACCCGGTTCAACATGGCGATGAACTACCGGGCGACCGGGAACCTCGATCAGGCGGTCCGCGAACTCGAGCTGGTCGTCGAACTCGACCGGCAGGTCAGCCACCCCGACCTCGCGTCCGACACCGCCATGCTGGAGCAGGTCCGCCAGGAGCTGGCACGGGCGCGCGCCGCATCCTGATTTCGCGGCGCTCCGCCCGTACCGGAAACGGATTTGGGTCTACGGGTTTGTGGCCTCCTGGCGGATCCGGTCGAATTGCGCGCCCATCGCCTCGGCCAAGGCCTGCGCCGCCGAGAGCGGGCGGACCATGACCATGAACGAGTCGATGAGGCCGTTCTCGTCGTAGTGCAGGAAGTCGCAGCCGGTGATGGCCTTGCCGTCGACCTTGGCCTCGAAGACGAGGGCGTGGTCACGGCCGTCGGCGATCTCGCGGACGTACTGGAAGTCCTCGAATACGCGCAGCACGCCGCGGAGGATGGCCGCGGTGATCGGTTTGCCCTCGTAGGGCTTGAACGCGACCGGGCTGGTGAAGACGACGTCGTCGGCGAGCAGCGCCTCGATGGCGGCGGCGTCGCGGGCTTCCACGGCCTTACGGAAGGTGGTCATCGATCCTCCGAGGGATAGTCAATTTGTTGACTATAGCCGCCCGGGTTCGCCGAGTCCGCCGACCAGCCGTCCAGGGTGATAGGGCACGATTCGCGGCCAGCGGCCGGTGTCGAGGCGTGCCTCCAGCAGGTGCAGCGCGGCCAGATCGTCGGCGGGCTGGAAGGCGCAGTGGCCGATGGCGTTCACGTAGAGGCTGCGGAACAGATCCGGGCGGTGCCGGGTGTGCGCGCCGTACCAGGCGACGTGCTCGACTGGCACCAACTCGTCGACGAGGGTGTGGATGGTCAGGTGCGGCACCCGCAGCGGCCCGTTCACCATCGACGAGCGGCGCAGGTCGGCGACCGCCCACGGGTCGGCGGTCACGTCCGCCGTCGCGGTGAGCCGGTCCAGGTCGGCGCGCAGGTCGAGGCCCGCCTCCCGGTAGAGGGCCCGCACCTGCGCCGAGTGAACACTTCCGGTCAGCAGGGCGCGGTAGTCGACACCCCTGTTATAGGCGCTGTTGCCGCCCGCGGAGAGCTCGATCTGCTGGCGGGCGGTCACGTACCGGTTGAGGGCGCCGCCGGCGGTCAGCGCGAGGAACTGCCGCTGCTGCTGCCCGGCAGGGTCGCCGGTTCCGCCGGACAGGTTGAACAGGGCGGCGGCCAGCGCGATCCGGGCGCGGCCCTGGGGCGAGGCCTGCGCCTCGGTGGTCACGGCGAGGATGTCGGCGGCGGCCTGCGCGGCCTGCTCCGGGCCGTCATAACGGACCAATGGGATGGTACGGCCGGGAGCGAGCAGTTCGGAGAGCGCGTGCAGCCCGTCCAGCTGATAGTTGTTGAGGTTCAGGCCGCCCGCCACGATCCCGCACGTGGTGAGCACCCCGTCGATGCCGCCGCGCGGGTGGTGCGCCTGCCGTGCGCTGACCAGGCCGCCCATCGACCGGCCGATCGCGATGGTGCGCCGCGGCGGCGTACCGAGGATCTGTTCGAACGCCCGCAGCGCGGCGTACTGATCGTTCTCGGCCGTCTCCAGCGCCCACATGGTCGGGCCGGAGTAGGAGGAGCCGACCATCGCGTACCCCTCGGCGAGCAGCAACTCCCGCGTCCGGTCGCTGGGCGCGTCCTGCGGGCGCAGCGGGCCGAAGCCGTGCGCGAAGAGCAGGACCGTGCCGTTCCAGTCGTCCGGGATGTGGCCCAGCCAGGTGGCCCCGCCGGCAAGCGTGCCGCGGTGCTCTCCGGCGGGTGGGGCCGCGGTGGCCGGGCTGCCGGGCAGTGCGGCGGCGATGGCCAGAATCATTGCCAGGGCCAAACATTTCACGGTACGCATGAGGTCCTCCCTGAGGCTCGCGTGCCCGCCATCGTCCCGCTATATATTTGAGAAAGTCAATGATTGAGGTTTTCAATGTCTGAACATCGGCTGCTCGGATCGGACCTGGCCGCCGATCCCGCCTTCCTGCTGGCCCGTGCCCGCGCGGTGACCAGCGGAGCCGCGAACGCCCGCCTGGCGCCGCTCGACCTCAAGGTCCGGTCACTGTCGGTGCTGTGGCTCGCCAGCCAGGACCTGGGGCCGACACAGCGGGAGCTCAGCGAGTTCCTCGGTCTCGACCCCAGCCAGGTGGTGGCGCTCGTCGACGAGTTGCAGCGGCGTGCGCTGGTCGAGCGCCGCCCGGACGAGCGGGACCGGCGCTCCCGGATCATCGTCGCCACGCCCGGCGGCCGGGAGCTTCTGGAGCGGGGGCTCACGGCGGTGCGGGAGGCCGGCGACATCAGCTTCGCGAACCTCACCGACCGTGAGCGCAAGGCCCTCACCGAACTGCTGACGAAGGTCGCCTTCGGCTGACGTCCTACGAGACCTGGAGCTGCCACATCGCTTCCGGGCTCTCGGTGAGGTTGGCCAGAATCAGCCAGTCCGGCCGTTCCGCCTCGAAGACGATGGAGAGCCGGCCGGTGGTCTCCCCGAAACCCTCCGAGCACCCCCTGATCGCGCCCACCACGGAACCGTCCGCGGTCCTCAGCTGAAACTTGCCCAGGGCCAGGGCCGCCGCATGGGCCGCCGGCTCCACGGTCAGGTCGATCGTGACCCGTGGACCCGAAGCGCAACCCCCGGTACCCGTGGTGGCCCGGGTGGGTGTCACCCGCAACTCGGTCTGGTCCACGAACACCGTCACCGGCTCGCCCAGCCACTGGTCCAGTGCGTTCGGGTCGGTGACCTGAACGCGTCCCTTGGTGAAGAGCGAGTCGATGATCGCCTGCTTCCCGGCTTCGTTCTCCACCGGCTCCTTGGCCAGAACATTGCGGCCCACCAGGAGAATCACCGACAGAGCTAGCATCGGGCCCAGCACGCGGCGCCATTGTTCCGGCGTCCATCCGCTGCCGTGTCCGCCTGCCATCCCGCCTCCAAGGTCAACACTGTGACGGTGGATGCTACGACACCGCCGGAAGGCTGCTTCCATGGAGGAGTGATGAGAGGGAACAGGACACCGCCGCCACTGGGCCGGGTCGATCTCGGCGAGGTGCCGTACGAGCGGGCCATGGCCGACATGGACGAGTGGGTCCGGCAGCGGCGTGAACGGGAGGCCGGCGACCGGCTGTTTCTGCTCAGCCATCCGCCGGTCGTCACCTACGGGCGGGCCACCAGCCCGGAGCACTTCGCAGCGCTGTTACCCGGCATCCCGGCCGTCCCCACCGACCGGGGCGGGCTGGCCACCTACCACGGACCCGGCCAGCTCGTCGGCTACCTGGTGCTGGGCCTGCGCGACCGCGGACCCGGCGACATCGTCCGCTGGCTGGAACTCGGCCTCATCACCGCGCTCGCCGACCTCGGCCTGACCGCCGTCCGCCGGGACACCCCGCGCCGCGCCACCAGCCTGGTCGGGGTGTGGACACCGGACCACCGCAAGGTCGCCTCGATCGGGATGCGGGTGCGCGGCACGATCACCAGCCACGGCTTCGCCCTCAACATCGACCCGGACATGTCGGTCTACGACACGTTCATCGCCTGCGGCCTGCGCGACGTCGAGATGACCTCGGTGCGGCAGGTGGCCGCCGAGCAGGGTGTCCGGATGCCGTCGGACGCCGAGATCCGGAACGCCGTCGCCGACCGCCTCGGAGCGTGACTACTTCCCGGCGAGCGCGGCGAAAACGGCCAGCAGGAAACCGACTCCAGCGTTCACCGCGATGACGAAGCCCCGCTCCCAGCCGGCCGGAGCCAGGGCCACGCCGACCACGACGGTGACCACCGCGGCCACGGCCATGCCGATGCGCGCCGCCCGCTGATCCGCGGTGCCGTGCCGCCGGCGCAGCACCGACGACAGGATCACCAGCGCGCCGACCGAACCCGCGACGCCGGCGATGAGCATCGGGACGCCGAGCTCCGGCACACCCGACCGGATCCCGTCGGCCCCGCTCCACGCGAGCAGACCGAAGATCACCACAGCCATCGCGTGCAGGACGGTGCTGACGACTCGTACCTCAGGCATGGCTCATCCTGGCATCCGAAGGTGTCGACTCCCAGATCAGAATCTGGCGGTGATGGGTGAAACCGTTACGCAGGTAGAAATCGACCGCCCGGCGGCCGGAATGGACGGTCACGTGCAGCAGCCGCCGGTCGCGGGCCTCGGCCAGGATCGCGGCCATCAGCGCCGCGCCGATGCCCCGGCGCCGGAACTCCTCACGGACCATGACCGACTGCACGTCACCGAAGCGGCGGTCCATCGCCCGGCCGCCGGGCACCCGCTGCGCCACGAACAGCCAGGCGCAGCCGACCACGTACCCGTCGACCTCGGCGACGAACGGCAGATGCGTCTCCGCATGCATGGCCATCCACCCGGCGAGCGCCGCGATCCCGTCCGGCCCGATGTCCCGCAGTTCCGCCAGCGCCGCCGCATCCGCCACACTGCCCATCCGCACGATCACCCGCCGGAGTCTAGAGAACCTCGTGGCCGAGGTGCGCGTTTCGCTTCCGCGCTTTTCCGGTACGCGTGTCCTCGTCCCGCCGTTATCAGGGCCGTCCCGTCCGGTCGGCGCGATCTCGCTGCCCGCTCCCGCCTGTGCCGCACCCGCCGGGCGTAGATCGGTGGCCGGGCGGGCCGGCCCGTCACCTCCACCCCACTGCCGCCGGTCACGACCGGTGACGCCCAGCCGGCCGCCGCAGCCGTTCGATCTCCGCCAGAGCGGCGTCGTAGCCGACCCCGACCTTCCCGAACCTCGCGACGGCGGCGTTGTCAGTCGCGGCCAGCACGCCGAGCAGCAGGTGTTCGGTGCCGATGTGGCCGGTGAATATCTCGGACTGGCGCAGGTCTACTCCCTGTCCGACGAACCCGGTCACGGAGCGGAGATCTTCTCGCTGCTCCGTGGGAGCACCCTCGAACCGGGCGCCTATCTGGACGCGTTTTTCGACACCGGCCACGAACGGCAGGGCGCCGTCGAGTCACCATAGCGTCGGCGGGATCGGGCTGACGTGGCTCAGGCGAGGTGGGGGTGGCGTGGTCCACCCAGCTTGACGGAGAGCTCGCTGAGGAGGCGCCGGTAGGCGATGCCGTCCTGCCGGGGTGACTCGTCGCCGATCTCGAGAGCCAACTCGTCCGCGAAGAAGGCCGACCGGTCCAGTTGCGTGAGGAGGTCCGTCCACCGCAGGCCGGTCCGGGTCATCCGGGCGGTGGTCGTGCCGATGTCGGTGCCCTTGCGGAGGAGGCGCCGCTGGGCGCCGGACAGGCTGATCGTGTACGGGCGATCGGGCCGCAGGCCCAGCTCGGTCAGCGCCTCCAGGCTGACGTCGCCCAGTTCACGGTAGTCGACGGCGTCCGCGGACACGGTGAACTCGCACCACGGCGACCACCGGCGCTCTTCGGCCTCGGGGCTTCGGTAGACGAACTCTGAGGAGTCCCGGTCCGCGGGGTCGTCCACCCGGGCCCGCCAGCGGTAGGAGGCGCCCGGCGCCAGGTCGCCGGGACGGAACTCCAGGGCCGAGGCGCCGCCCCTCACCATCGTCTCGCCGCCGCCCAGGTGCTCGTACTCGTAGACGAGTTCCGCACCGTCGCCGTTCGCCAGCGCCTTCGTCAGGGCCGTGCCGGTCACCGGCCGCCCCGGGCCGGTCACACAGACCTCGTGGCCGGCGGTCAGCACCGGGGTCGGCGCCGGCAGCACCGGTGCGGCCGGAATCCACAGCCCGGGGTCGACGGGGGTGCCGTCCGGCACCGCACAGACGAAGTCGAACAATGTATTCGGCTGGTCACGGTATTTCTCGAAGACTTCCTGGGCCGCTTCCCGGCACTCCGCGTACAGCGCCGGGCCGTCGGACGGCCCGGTCCACCTGGGCGCCGAGGCCGCCGTCGAGAGCACGCCCACCAGCCCGGCGAGCATGGCCGGCCAGCGCAGGATCGTGCGCACAGCCATCGTGACCTCCGCTCCTCTCCGGCGCTTCGCAGTCCTTTCGGTCACGCGGCGCCGAATATGAAACATTTTCCCGTACGGATCACCGGCCCGGCGGGGTGGATCGCACCTGCGGGACCAGGGCGCGGACGATCTCACGGACGACGTCCTGATCGCTGGGGCGGGCCGGTTCGTACTCGGTGATGCCGAGCCCGGCGAGAGGGAACCGGGCGGCGAGCGCACGCACCGCGCCGACGAGCCGTGCGGGGGTGATTCCGTGCGGTTCCGGGGTGCCGACCGAGGCGAAGAACTCGGGGTCGAGCACGTCGACGTCGATGTGGACGTAGACCGCCTCGGCGCCGGTGGCCTCGACCGCGGACAGGAGTGGCGACGGGTCCACCAGATCCGCCACCCCGATGCGTTCGACCGCGCCGGCATCGACGAAGGCCCGCTCCCCGGGATCGAGGGCGCGGACCCCGGCGAGCACCAGCTGCTCCGGGCACAGCGTGTGCGCGGGCAGCAGCTCCGATGGGCCGTCGCCGAGCAGGGTACGCAGGACCATGCCGTGGAAGGCGCCCGACGGCGACGACTCGGGCGTGTTGAGATCGCCGTGCGCGTCGAACCAGATCACGGCCAGCCCGGTCCCGTGGCGGGCCAGCGCCGCTTCGACGGGCGCCAGCTCGACCCCGCAGTCACCGCCCAGCACGACTGCCGGGCGGTCCGGGATGGCGGCGCGGACGGCCTGGAGGTTCCTCGACAGGACGTCGAGGGCGGCCACCCCGTCGGTCGCGGTGCCGGGCCGGTCGCTCACGTCGACCCGGATGTGGTCGCCCGCGGGGACGAGCGCGGCCAGGTCGGCGGCCCCGCGCCGGAGCCGCCGCGCGGTCGGCGTCCCCGAGCCCTGCCATTGGGCGATCTCCAGAACGGGAGTCTCCACCATTCGCCACTCCTCCTTCTATCGATATGCGGTCGAGTGAATATTATTTCAGTCCCGGCCGTTCTGTCGATTTCTTGTGGGCCGTTCGTCGTAAGGGTGCGGGACGATCGTGATCACGAGAGGGAGGACGACCATGCCGCAGTACGCGGTCCTGATCTATGCGGGGGACGCGCCCGGGGACCTGGAGATGCACGACCGGCACGCCGCGGAACTGTCCGGGTCGGGCCGGCTCGCGGCGGCGTTCGCGCTGGCGGACGGGAGCACCGCGACCTCGATCCGGGGCGCCGGGATCACCGACGGGCCGTTCGCCGAGTCCAAGGAGGTGATCGCCGGCTTCTACGTCATCGACGCCTCCGATCTGGACGAGGCGCTGGCGATCGCGGGCCGCAATCCGGCCGTCCGGCAGGGCGGGGGTGTCGAAATCCGGGCGGTCGCCGGTGGTTTCGTCCGGCCGCCGGCGCACGGGTGACCGGCGTGACACACGCCGCCGACCGCCCGGTCACCGACGCGCACCACCCAGCCGCCGCGGTGCACTCCGCCGACCGGGCGGTCACCGACGCGCACCGCGGTGACTGGGCGGTGGTGCTCGCCACGACGGTACGGGTCACCCGGGACGTGGAGGTGGCCGAGGAATGCGTGCAGGACGCCTACGCGGCCGCGCTGACGGCCTGGCGGGAGAACGGGGTTCCGGCGAATCCGGCCGCCTGGCTCATCACGGCGTCCCGCAGGCGGGCGCTCGACGTCCTCCGGCGGGAGCGGGTGCTCCGTACCAAGCTGGCGTTGCTGGCCCGGCCGGACGAGGAGGCCGCCGAGCCGGAGGACCCGGCGGACGCCGTACCCGATGAGCGTTTGCGGTTGATCTTCATGTGCTGCCATCCGGCGCTGGCGCCCGAGGTGCGACCGGCTCTCACCCTGCGACTGGTGTGCGGTCTGAGCACGGCGGAGATCGCACAGGCGTTCCTCGTCTCCGAGCCGGCGATGGCGGCCCGGCTGACCCGGGCGAAGAAGAAGATCACCGCCGCCCGGATCCCGTTGCGGGTGCCCGAACCGGCCGAACTGCCCGAGCGCCTCGGCGGGGTCCTCGGGGTCATCCACCTGCTGTTCACCACCGGGCACAGCGCGCCGGCGGGCCGGGACCTGATCCGTACCGATCTCACCGGCCCGGCCCTGCACCTGGCCCGGACGCTCGCCGATCTGATGCCCGGCGAGCCGGAGATTCGCGGCCTGCTCGCGTTGCTCCTGGTCACCGAGGCCCGGCGGGACACCCGGGTCGGCGACGACGGCAAGCTGGTGCGGTTGGACCGGCAGGACCGCTCCCGGTGGGACCGGGCGGCCATCGCCGAGGCGGACGGCCTGATCGTGGGCGCGCTGCGGGCCCGCCGCCCCGGGCGGTACGTGCTGGAGGCCGCGATCGCCGCCCTGCACGCGCAGGCGCCGTCCTTCGAGGAGACCGACTGGCCGCAGATCCTGACGCTCTACGACGCGCTGTCGAGGGTGTGGCCGTCGCCGGTGGTGACGCTGAACCGTGCGGTCGCGCTGGCCGAGGTCCACGGGCCGGAGCCGGCGCTGGCCGAGGTCGAGCGGCTGGAACTCGGCGGCCGCCTGTCCGGCTACCGCTACCTGCCGGCCGTTCAGGCGGACCTGCTACGGCGACTTGGCCGAAACGCCGAGGCAGCCCACGCTTACCGCCAGGCCCTGGACCTGACCGGCAACGAGACCGAACGCGCCTACCTCACCGAACGCCTGGCCGAGGCCGAGCCACCGGATGCTGAGGCGGTCGCCGGGCCGCCCCTGGGTCACTCCTCCTGCGGAACGGTCCGCCTGACGTCGAGATTGCGGTAACGAGGAGCGCCCGTGCAGAGAGCGGCCATCTGCCGGGCGAACGCGTCGGTGTCGGCTTTCGCGCTGTTCTCCATCGCCATTTCGTACGAGGGGAACTCCACGATCGTCACGAACCGCTTCGGATCGTCGCGATCCTGTGTGACCTTGAGCCGGAACCCGGGCGGTGAGTCGCCCATCGCCGCACTCCGGGCCTCGCCGAGAGCCCACATCTCGTCGGCGCGTTCGGTCTCGTACTCGATGATCTGAATGAAGGCCATGACGAAAACTAGCAGCTCAGCAGGGTGTTGAGCCGTCCCCCGGAAGTGGGCTGTCCCAACGGATGACCCCGGCGCCGCAGAGCCGGGCCCCGGTCCGTGCCGGCCGTTGTCGCGGCCCGGAAACCGACCTCCCAGGCTGCGATGGCCGGTTTCTTGTGGCCGAGGTCCGCGTTTCGCTTCCAACTCCTTCTTTCCTGTACGCGCGACCTCGTCGCGCCTCATCAGGGCTGTCCCGTCCGGTCGGCGCTCGCTTGTTGCCCGCTCCCGCCTTTGCCGCGCCCGCCGGGCGTAGATCGGTGGCCGGGCAGGCCAGCCGGCGTGCCGCGTCCCTCTTTGCCGCCGGTCACGGCCGGGGCGTCGGCTCCCACCCTCGGCGGACCGGGGTCACCCTGGGCGGCTGGTAGCGGTGTCGCTTCCCAAGCACCCGGGCTGCCACTCCCGACCGTCACACCAGTCACCCTGAGCAAGTGGTCACGGTCTTGCTTCCCAAGCACCCGAGGTGCCGCTCCCAGTCGTCACGCCAGTCACCCTGAGCAAGTGGTCACGGTCTTGCTTCCCAGACACCCGAGGTGCCCACTTCCGACCGTTACGCCAGTCGCTCTGGGTGGGTGGTCACGGTCTTGCTTCCCAGACACCCGAGGTGCCGCTCCCAGCCGTTGCGCCGGTCACCGTAATCGTCATCCCCGGCCCCGCCAGGTCCGACGGCCGCACACGGTCGGGCCTCAGCGCGGGTAGACACACACGGTCGGGCTGTCGAAGCGGCGGTGGCCGCACACGCAAGTCACCGCGTCCGGGGCCACCACCGCTATAAGGCAGGTAGCCGACCACGACATCACCAGCGTGTGTGCCCACCCCGCCCATCGCCGTGACGGCCACCCACCCGACGGCTTTCGCGCCCGCTCACCCCGACAACGCGGTCAGCCGACACTCCGCGTAAGCGCGGAACCCCGGTCACCGGCCCTTGTGGAAGATCGAGATGGCCGGAACAGCACCGATCTACCACGCGCCTCCACGCACTCACCGCCATGGTTACGGTGAGTGACCCCCGACGGATTCCCCCAGGCACGACCGGCGTCAACCGCAACCACCCAACCGGCGCGACCCGGCGTGACGGCCGGGAGCAGCACCCCGGCTGCCTGGCGATCACCACCGCAACCACCCGCCTGGCGTGATCGGCGTGACGGCCGGGGGCGGCGCCTCGGTTGCCTGGCGATCACCACCGCAACCACCCGCCTGGCGTGATCGGCGTGACGGCCGGGGGCGGCGCCTCGGTTGCCTGGCGATCACAGCCGCAACCGGCCGCCCGGCGTGATCGGCGTGACGGCCGGGGCAGCGTTTCGGCTGCCTGGCGATCACCACCGCAACCACCCACCCGGCGCGACAGGGCGGCACATGCGGGAGTATCCGACCGATCTACGCCCGGCGGGCGCGGCACGGGCCGGAGTGGGCAGCGAGATCGCGCCGACCGGACGGGACGGCCCTGATGAGACGGGGACGGCGTCACGCGTACCGGGAAAGAGCCGGAAGCGAAACGCGGACCTCGGCCATGAAAGATCTCTAGCTGACGGGGGCCGTCGACTCGCGGGTGATCAGGCGGCACGGGACGGTCTCGGTGCCGGAGCCGAGGGTGCCGCCGATTGCGGCGAACAGGCGCTGGGCGGCCAGGCGGCCGAGTTGTTCCAGGTTCATGTCGATGGTGGACAGCGGTGGCCGGGCGTTGGCGGCCAGGATGTTCCAGTTGTCGAAGCCGATCACCGCGACCTGGGACGGTACGTCGAGTTTCTCCTGGTGGAGGACGTCGAGGACGCCACGGGCGATCTCGTCGGAGCCGGCGAAGACGGCGTCGATCTCCGGGTCGCGTTGCAGCAGCATGCGGGTGGCGCCGCGGCCCCACGCCTCCGACCAGTTGCCGAACCACACCTGGTCGCCGGCGAGTTCGAGGCCCTCCTCGGCGAGTCTGGCCAGGGCGCCGGTGGCGCGGTCCTGGGCGGCGCCGTAGGTGGCGTCGCCGGTGATGTGGGCGATGCGGCGGCGGCCGTGGCGGATCAGGTGGTCGACGGCGAGCCGGCCGCCGCCGATGTTGTCGGTGACCAGGGACAGGTCGGAGGGGTCTTCGGACGGCGCGTACGCGTAGATGACCGGCACCGGCAACTCGCCCAGCGATGGCCGGGCGTCGGGGCGGGCGCCGACGACGATGAGCCCGTCGACGCGGCGTGACAGCAGGGCTCGCAGGTGGTGCTTCTCGCGCACGTTGTCGCCGCGGGCGTCGCAGAGGAACACCGACGTCTGGTCGGATCCGAAAGCGTCTTCGGCGCCCATCAGGATCGGGATGGAGAATCGGCCCTCCAGGTCGGAGGTGAGCAGCCCGACCGTCCCGCTGCGCTGTGTGATCAGGCCCTGGGCGAGGGTGTTGGGCGAGAAGTTCAGCTGCTCGGCGGCACGCAACACCCGGTCACGGGTGCTGGCGCGGACCTGGGGCTGTCCGTTGAGGGCCTTCGACGCGGTCGCGATGGAGACGCCGGCGAGCTTGGCGACTTCGCGCAGCGTGACGGGACGGGTGGTCACGGGAGCACCTCCACATCGGAGCGGGCCATCGAAGCTCTTGACAACGGTTTTTCCTCCGTATTACGTTCCGGAAAACCTTTTCGGTACGCCTGGCTCGTACCTCTTCACTGCTCAACTCGTCCCGAGCGTACCCGCGAATATACCCGCACCGAAACTCACCGAAAACCGGAGGTGCTCCGTGCGTCGAATATTGAGCGCCGCCCTGGCGGGCCTGCTGATCACCGGGCTGGCCGCCTGTGGCGGGGACGGCGACAAGGGAACAGCCGCCCCGCCGGCCGGCGCCGGCGTCGACGGGGTCGACGACGGCTCCGAACTGACCCTGTGGACCCGTGCTCCCCTCGAACTGCAGGCCAAGGCCCTGGTGGAGGCGTACAACGCCTCGCACAAGAACCAGGTCGAGCTGACCATCGTCCCGAACGACGACTACGTCGCGAAGGTCGGCGCGGCGGCCGGCTCCGGCGACCTGCCCGACCTGTTCGCCGCCGACATCGTCTACGTGCCCAACTGGACCAAGTCGGGCCTGTTCTTCGACCTTACCGAGAGCATCGGGCAGCTCTCCTACGCCGACAAGATCAACCAGGGGCACGTCCAGGCCGGCACCTACGAGGGCAAGAAGTACGTGTTGCCCTTCGTTCTGGACCTGTCGGTGGTGTTCTGGAACAAGGGGCTCTACAAGGAGGCGGGACTCGACCCGGAGAAGGGCCCGACCACTCTGGACGAGTTCAAACAGCAGGCCCTCGCCGTACAGAAGCTCGGCAAGAAGGACGTCTACGGCACCTATTTCGGCGGCAACTGCGGCGGCTGCAACGTCTTCACCTGGTTCCCGATGGTCTGGGCCAGCGGTGAGGAGGTGATGGACCCGGCCGGCACGAAGTCGTTGCTCAACGGTCCAGCTGCGCAGAAGGTCTACTCCACCTGGCGGGAACTCCAGGGGGCCGGTGCGATCGCGCCGGGCTCGAAGGACGAGACCGGGGCCACCTGGGTCGCCGCCTTCCAGGAGGGCAAGATCGGCGTGATGCCCTACCCGGCGACGCTGCTGCCGACCGCGTCGAAGACCGTCGACGTCGGCGTCACCGCGATCCCGGGTGTCACCGGTGGTGGCTCCACCTTCGTCGGCGGCGACGGCATCGGCATCTCCAAGGACTCGAAGAAGACGCAGCAGTCCTGGAACTTCATGTCCTGGCTGATGTCCGAGGCGGCGCAGGTCGAGGTTCTCGCCAAGAACAACTCCAGCGTGGCCCGCACCGATCTGGTGGACAACCAGTATTCGGCCAAGGACCCGCGGGTGGTGACGATCAACAAGGCCGCGGCCTCGCCGCAGAGCAAGACCCCGGTCGCGGTCAACTTCCAGCAGGCGTTCAACGCGCCGGGCAGCCCGTGGGTCACCCTTCTGCGCAATCAGGTGTACGGCGACGCCGGCAGCCTCGAGAAGGACAACGAGGCCGTGACCGGAGTCCTGGGACAGTGACGAGTGGCGGCGCCCGGTGCAGTGAGCCGGGCGCCGCACCAACCTTAAGGACCGAGCCACCGTGGCATCTCCCGTCTCCACCCTGGAACAACAACGGAGCTCGCCGGCCGTACCGATGAGGGGTTCGAAACGACGACGCCGGCCGAGGCTGACCGGCTGGGCCTATGCCGCACCCACCGCGTTGTTCGTTCTGATCTTCTTCGTCGTGCCGGTGGTCCTGGTCGCGCGGATGTCGGTCTCCGACTGGGGGCTGTTCACCGGTGACCGTGGCTGGAACGCGCCGGAGAACTACCAGGACGTCATGGACGACCGGCTGCTGTGGCCGGCCGTCTGGTTCACGATCAAGTACACCGTCGTCACCACCGTCATCCTGCTCGGGCTGGCGCTCGCCCTGGCGTTGCTGGTGCAGGAGTCGAGCCGCTGGACCGGGATCCTGCGCAGCTCGTTCCTGGTGCCGTCGGCGCTCGGCCTGGCCTCGGCGTCGCTGCTGTTCTACGCCCTCTACTCGCCGCAGAGCAGCCCGCTCGGGTTCCTCGGCATCGACTCGTTCCTCGGCACGCCCAGCTCGGCGCTCTGGTCCACCGTGGCGCTGATCGTGTGGCGGTTCGCCGGCTTCTACATGCTGCTGTTGCTGGTCGGGTTGCAGAGCATCTCCGGTGACGTCTACGAGGCGGCCCGCCTGGACGGCGCCTCACGGCTCCAGACCTTCCGGCACATCACGTTGCCACTGCTCAAACCGTCGCTCGCCCTGTGCGCCATCCTCTGCGTGACCGGATCGCTGCTGGCCTTCGACCAGTTCTACATCCTCACCAAGGGCGGCCCGGACAACAGCACGATCACCATCGTCCAGCTCGTCTACAACATGGCCTTCTACGGCCAGAACAACCTGGGCCGCGCCGCCGCCCTCTCGATCCTCATCCTGGCCGCCCTGCTGGTCGTCAACCTTCTCCAGTTCCGTGGCCTGCGCGGCAGGGAGGACTGAGCATGCGCACCCCGCAGCACGTCGTCGGCGGCGGCCTCGCCGTCCTCTTCCTCTCCCCGCTGGTGTGGGCCGCGGTGGCCTCGGTCAGCCCGCAGGCCGGCACCGCGCAGACCTCCGGCTGGGGCCTCGGCAACTACCAGACCCTCGCGAACTACCAGGCCGGAATCGGGCAGTACCTGCTGAACTCGACAGTGGTGTCGGTCCTGACGGTGCTGTTCACGCTGGGCGTGTCCCTGCTCGGCGGGTACGCGTTCGCGATGTTCCGCTTCCCTGGCCGGAACCTGCTGTTCCTGGTCACCCTGGCCATCCTGATGGTGCCGTACGCGACCCTGCTGATCCCGCTCTACGTCCTGCTCAACGACCTGGGCCTGCAGAACTCGCTGGTCGGGCTGGCGCTGGTGCTCACCATGTTCCAGCTGCCGTTCGCCGTCTTCATGATGCGCATCTCCTTCGAGGCGGTGCCCAAGGAACTCGGCGAGTCGGCGCTGGTGGACGGCTGCGGCAGCTTCCGCGCCCTGCTGCACATCATGCTCCCGGCGGTGCGGCCCGGCCTGATCACCGTCGGCCTGTTCGCGTTCCTGGCCGCCTGGAACGACTTCATCACCCCGCTGGTGCTGATCAGCGACTCCGACCGGGTGCCCCTGCCGCTGGCCGTCGCCAACATGCGCCAGCAGGTGATGGGCATCGTCGACTACGGCGCCACCGAGGCCGGGGTGGTCACCCTCGCCCTGCCCTGCATCCTGCTGTTCCTCGCCCTCCAGCGGCACTACGTCCGCGGGTTCATGTCCGGCGCACTGAAGGGTTGATCCTCACGTGACGATCGAGAAAGCCGTCGTGTCCGGCGAATGGACCGGGCGCGGCGGGACTCCGGCTGCCCCGAGCACCGGCCGGCTGCGGCCGCTGGGCCTGCACGAGGTCACCCTGCGGCCCGGGTTCTGGCAGCGGCGGCAGCACACCAGCCGGACCGCCTCCTTCGACCACATCGAGCACTGGCTGGAACGCGCCGGCTGGCTCGGCAACTTCGGCGCGCCCGTGGAGGGCCGCCGCGGGCGCGAGTTCTCCGACTCCGAGGTCTACAAATACCTGGAGGCGCTGGCGTGGGCCGGCGATCCGGCGTACGAGGACCGGTTCCGCGCCATCGTGGCCCGGGTCGCCGCGGTCCAGCAGCCGGACGGCTACCTCAACACCAACTTCGGGCGGCCCGGCCAGGCCGCCCGGTACAGCGACCTGGAGTGGGGCCACGAGCTCTACTGCTACGGCCACCTCATCCAAGCGGGGGTGGCCCGGGCCCGCAGCCACGGTCACGACGACCTCGTGACCGTGGCGGTGCGCGCCGCCGACCACGTCTGCGACACGTTCGGCCCGGACGGCATCGGTTCGGTCTGCGGGCACGCCGAGATCGAGCCCGCCCTGGTCGAGCTGTACCGGGTCACCGGCAACCGCCGCTACCTGGACCAGGCCCGGCTGTTCGTCGAGCGCCGCGGCCGGCAGGTGCTCGACGACATCGAGTTCGGCCGCGCCTACTTCCAGGACGACATGCCGATCCGCGAGGCCCGGGTGCTGCGCGGGCACGCGGTCCGGGCCGTCTACCTGGCGTCCGGTGCGGTCGACGTGGCCGTCGAGACCGGTGACACCGAACTGCTGGAGGCGGTCGCCCGGCAGTGGCGGGCCACGGTTGCCCGGCGTACCTATCTGACCGGTGGCATCGGATCCCGCCACCAGGACGAGGCGTTCGGCGACGACTTCGTGCTGCCGCCGGACCGCGCCTACCAGGAGACCTGCGCCGGGGTCGGCTCGGTCATGCTGGCCTGGCGGCTGCTGCTGGCCGAGGGCAACCCCCGCTACGCCGACCTGATCGAACGGGTCCTGTTCAACATCATCGCCACGTCACCGTCCGACGACGGCACCCGGTTCTTCTACACCAACACCCTGCACCAGCGGGTTCCCGGCATCGAGCCGGCCGCCGACACCCTGGTCCCGCGGGCCGCGTCGAGCCTGCGCGCGCCCTGGTACGCGGTGTCCTGCTGCATGACCAACCTGGCCCGCACGTTCAGCAGCCTGGCCGCCTACCTGGCCACCACCGACGACGACGGCGGCGTGCAGATCCACCAGTACACGCCGGCGTCCATCCGGGTGGGCGACATCGGTCTGGACATCGACACCGAGTACCCGGCCGACGGGCGGGTCACCATCCGGGTGGTGTCCGCGCCCGAGACGGCGTGGACGCTCACGCTGCGGATCCCGCACTGGGCCACCGAGGCGACCCTCGACGGCGTGCCGGTGGCGCCGGGCCTCGCCGCGGTGCGGCGCCGTTTCACGGCGGGCGACACGCTGGTGCTCGATCTGGCGGTCCGGCCGCGGCTCACCTTCCCCGATGGCCGGATCGACGCGGTACGCGGAAACGTCGCCGTGGAACGCGGGCCGGTCGTCTACTGTCTCGAATCGGTCGACCTGCCACCCGGCCTGACCGTCGACACCGTCCGCCTGGATCCCTCCGCCGAGCCGGAGGACCGCGACGGCGCCGTGATCGTCACCGGGCACACCCAGCCCGCGCACGATGCGAGCTGGCCCTACGGCCCACCGCCGGCTCCGGCTCTTTCCGATCCGGTGGAGATTCCGCTGTACCCCTACCACCGCTGGGCCAGGCGCGGCCCGTCCACCATGCGCGTCTGGTTTCCCCTCGACAGGAAGTGAGCGCCACCGTGATCTCCCGTCGACACGTCCTCCAGATAGGTGCCGCCGCCGCTATCGGAGTTCCCGCCACCGCCGTTCCCCGAAAGAAGAGGGTCAACGGTCTGCCCGTACCGAAATCGTGGAAGGCCGTCCCCTTCGACCTGGACCGGGTCACCCTGGCCCCGAGCATCTTCACCGAGAAACGCGACCGCATCCTCGCCTACGCCCGCGCCTACCCGGCCGACCGGATCCTGGCCAATTTCCGGGCGGCCGCCGGATTGGACACCCTCGGCGCGGAGCCGCCCGGCGGCTGGGACGACGCCACCGGCAACCTGCGCGGGCACTACAGCGGCCATTTCCTGTCCCTGCTCGCGCAGGCGTGGGCGGGCACCGGCGAGGCCGTCTTCAAGGACGAACTCGACTACCTGATCACCGGCCTGAAGCAGTGCCAGGACGCCTGGGCGGCCCAGGTCGGCCGGCCCGGCACGCCGCCGCCCCCGGCCACCTGGACGAGCGAGGGCCTGGAGCTGTCCGGCGACGGCCAGTACGTGGGCCTGCCGGACGCCACCGTCGACGGCCTGACCCAGGCGACCGTCGTCATCCGGCTGAAGATCAACGAACTGCGGACCTGGTCGCGGGCGTTCGACTTCGGGGTCGGCCCGGCCGTCAACATGTTCCTGACGGTCCACGACGGCACCGGCCCCCGGTTCGCCATCACCACCTCCGGAAGCGGCGGCGAGCAGCGGATCCCGGTCAGCACCCCACTCCCGGTCGGCGAGTGGGTCGACCTGGCCGTGACCCTCGACGGCCGGGTGGGTGTCCTCTACATCAACGGTGTGGCGGTCGGCGCCAACCCGGCCATGACGCTCACCCCGGCCGACCTGGGCGCCCCGAAGAACAACTGGATCGGCCGCTCCCAGTACGGCGACGCCGGCCTGAAAGCGGTCGTCGGCGAGTTCCACCTGTTCGACCGGGCGCTGACCGTCGGCGAGATCGCGGGGAGCACCGGCAATCTGGCCTGGTACCGGTTCGACGAGACCAGCGGAACCACGGTCGCCGACTCGTCCGGCCGGAACTGGGACGCGGCCGTCGTCACCGGGGCGGGCGGACCACCCGGCCCCAGCCACGCCGGTTTCCTGGCCGCCTACCCGGAGACCCAGTTCATCCAGCTCGAACAGTACGTGACATACCCAGCCATCTGGGCGCCCTACTACACCTGCCACAAGATCATGCGCGGGCTGCTGGACGCGCACACCCTCACCGGCAACGCCACCGCCCTCGACGTGGTCCGGGGCATGGGGGAGTGGGTGCACTCCCGGCTGTCGAAGCTGCCCCGCGAGCAGCTCGACCGGATGTGGTCGCTCTACATCGCCGGCGAGTACGGCGGCATGAACGAGGTGCTGGCCGACCTGGCCGCCCTCACCGGCGACCGCACCTTCCTCACCACCGCCCGGTACTTCGACAACACCAGACTGCTCGCCGACTGCGTGGCCGGAACCGACACCCTCGACGGGAAACACGCCAACCAGCACATCCCGCAGTTCCTCGGCTACCTGCGCCTGTTCGAGCAGGGCGAGGGAGCCGGCTACCGGACCGCGGCCGCCAACTTCTTCGACATGGTCGTCGGTCACCGCACCTACGTGCACGGCGGCACCGGCCAGGGCGAGGTGTTCCGCGGCCGGGACGTGATCGCCGGCAGCATCGTGGGCACCACCAACGCGGAGAGCTGCGCCGCCTACAACATGCTCAAGGTGGCCCGGAACCTGTTCGCGCACACCCCGGACGCCCGGTTCCTCGACTACTACGAGAAGACGCTGGTCAACCAGATCCTCGCCTCGAAACGGGACGCCGACAGCACCACCGATCCGCTGGTCACCTACATGGTCCCGGTCGGGCCGGGCGCGCGGCGCGGCTACGGCAACATCGGCACCTGCTGCGGCGGCACCGGCCTGGAGAACCACACCAAATACCAGGACACCGTCTACTTCCGGTCAGCACGCGACGACGCGCTCTACGTCAACCTCTTCGTCCCGTCGACGCTGCGCTGGGCCGAGCGGCGGGTCACGGTCACCCAGGCCGGCGACTATCCCCGCACCCCGTCGACCACCCTCACGATCAGCGGCAACGCGCGCTTCGACCTGCGGCTGCGGGTGCCGTCGTGGGCCGGGTCCGGCTTCGCCGTCACGATCAACGGCAAGAAGCAGAGGGTACGGGTGGGAAGCGACGGCTACGCCGGTTTCGAACGCTCCTGGCGTACCGGCGACCGGGTCGAGGTGAGCTTCCCCTACCGGCTGCACGTCGAGCCCACCCTCGACGACCCGGGCCTGCACGCTCTGCTCTACGGCCCGATCGCCCTGGTCGCGAAGTCGGCGAGCACCGCCTATCTGGAACTGCCCGCCGACCTCGCCGGGTCCGTCCAGCCCGGCCCGCGGCCGATGACGTTCACCACCGGGGACGTCACGTTCGAGCCGTTCTTCCTCGGCGACACGGCCGCCTATCACGCGTACGTCCGCGCCCGCTCCTGAGAGATTCGCGCCCGCTCCTGAGAGAAGAGCCATGCCGACACCCCGCCACATAGCCGGGGCGACCGCCGCCCTGCTCATCACGACCGTCCTGTCCCCGGTCGCCGCCCAGGCCGCCCTGAACAGCGCCACCCCGTACCCGGTCTTCTCCGGTGACGCGAACCCGGTGCCCGACGACCGCACCGGCTACCACACGCGCAACCAGCTCCAGGCGATCTTCGACGCCGACGTGGCCGCCGGCGCCGGCAGCGGCACCGACAACGACTTCTGGATCGACCGGATGCTGGCGCGCACCGGGAACCAGCCAGGCGGCTCCAACGGCGACGCCAACCAGTACCTGTTCAGCCGCGGCCGCGCCCTGTTCATGAAGACCCACCAGCCGGGCACGCTCGGGTTCGGCGGCGAGGTCGCCTACATCGAGTCGATCGCCGGTGGCCAGGGCGCCTACACGATCACCGCGTCGGTCGGCGGCGCCGAGGTGGCCCTCACCGAGGACGCCACCCAGCGGAAGCAGACGCCCAGCTACTGGCGGGGCGTGTTCACCAACAGCGCGGCCGGGCTGCGGGTGGTGCAGACCAAATACATCACCGACGCCAACGTCGCGGTCACCGACCTCGAGGTGAGCAGCGGCAACGGTACGGCCAAGGACGTCACCCTGGTCGCCACGTCACCGTTCGCCCGTACCGTCGAGGGGTCTGATCCTGAACTGACCGGCGCGGTGCGCGCCTTCAACAAGCTGACCGACCTGTTCCCGCGATTCTCCGGCGACGGGTTCACGCCGGTCGACGGCAGGCTGCGGCGGACCGTGAGCGTTCCGGCGTCCGGTTCGGTGCGGGCGAAGGTGCAGCTCGGGTTCGTGGCGCGGGAGGTTCCGGCGTCGGCGGAGGAGTACACCCGGTTCCGGGGGCGGAGCCCGGCGGACGCGTTCCGGGAGCACGTCACCGCCTACAACCGGTGGTGGGCGCAGAACGTGCCCTACCTGGACACGCCCGAGGACAACATCGACAAGACGCTGTTCTACCGCTGGTGGCTGATGCGGTACAACTTCCTCGACGCCGACCTGCCGGGCAACGACTACCAGTTCCCGACGTCGATGGAGGGCGTGCTCGGCTACAACAACGCGATCGTGCTGACCGTCGGCATGTTCGTCGACGACCTCAAGTACTTCCGCGATCCGGTCTACTCCTACGGGCCGTGGATCTCCGCGGGTGAGGTGGCCAAGAGCGGCAAGTACGTCGACAACCCGGGCGACCCGGCGAACTGGTCCAACAGCTACACCCAGTACATCTCCGAGGCGGCGTGGCGTTCCTACCAGCTGCACGGCGGGCCACCGGCGGTCGCCCGGAATCTCGCCAGGTACGCCGAGTACGACGTGGAGGGCCTGCTCGACGCCTACGACTTCGACGGCAACGACCTGATCGAGTACAACTGGGGCGCCATGACCGGCAACGACGCCGACGCGGTGTCGTTCGACTGGCGCTCCGGCTACCTGGACCGCACCGAGAACGCGTACCTGTACTCGAACGCGAAGGCCGCGGCCGCCGCCTACCGGACCGCCGGCGACACCGCCAAGGCCGCCGAGATGGACGCCCTCGCCGAGCGCATCAAGGCCGCCGTCCTGGAATACCTCTGGGAGCCGGCCCGGGACACGCCCGACGAGATGGGCCACTACGGCAACCTGCTCAAACACCGGCACGTGGCATCCGGTGACCTGGTGCCGTGGAAGGAGATCAACAACTACTACCCGTTCACGGTCGGGCTGATGCCGAACACCGCCGGGTACCGCGAGGCACTGCGGCTGTTCGCCGACGCCGCCCAGTACCCGATCTTCCCGTTCACCACGGCGAACCAGGCCGACAAGGCGGCCGCCGCGGCGCAGGGCGACCCGGGCAGCAACAACTTCTCGGTGATCAACTCGACGGTGACGTTCCGGATGCTGTCGTCGGTGCTGCGCAACTACCCGACCGGCTACATCGACGCCGAGTGGTACAAGAAGTTGCTCTACTGGAACGCCTGGGCGCACTACCAGAACAACGGCGACAACCGGTATCCGGACCAGAACGAGTTCTGGGCCGACGGGTCGGCCGCGAACCAGAGCATCGGCTACCGGTCCTGGATCCACCACACCATCCTGGGCGCCACCAACTTCACCGTCATCGAGGACGCCATGGGGCTGCGGCCCCGCGACGACGCGAAGATCGAACTGGACCCGATCGACATCGGCTGGGACCACTTCACCGCCAACAACGTCCGCTACCGCGACCGGGACCTGACCGTCGTCTGGGACGCGCCCGGCGGCACCGACCACTACGACTCGGCGCCGGATGGCTACTCGGTCTACCTCGACGGGCAGCTCGCGTTCACCGCCTCCGGCCTCGGGAAGGTCGTCTACGACCCGGCCACCGGGCAGGTGTCCGCGGCGCCCGGCATCACCGTGGCCAACACTGCGGCGCTCGCCGTGAAAGCGCCACAGGAGGTGGCCTTCGCGGGCGATGCCCGCATCAGCGACGTGCTGGCCAAGGCCGGCGTCGACCCGGCCACGAACGTCGCCGCGGGACGGCCGGCCACCGCCACCTTCTCGGCATCCGGCCGCGGACCCGCGGGCGCGGTCGACGGCACCACGATCAACGAGCCTTTCTGGGGTACGGCGGGATCGTCCACCGGCAGCGACGCGATCACGATCGACCTGCAAGGGTCGCGCCGGATCGACGACGTGCGGGTGCACTTCTACAAGTCGTCGACGACCGCCACCGTCCAGGGGTACGAGCCACCCGCACAGTTCCTCGTCGAGTACGACGACGGATCCGGATGGAGGACCGTTCCCGGCCAGTCGCGCCTCCCGGCGTACCCCCGGGGGAATCTGAATCAGGTCCGCTTCCCGGCGGTGACCGCGGAGAAGCTGCGGCTCACCGTGCAGCACGCGGCCGGCGCGAAGACCGGTGTCAAGGAGATCCAGGCCTTCGACAGCGGCGCCGGGGCACCCGCGCCGACCGCGGAGCCGCCGCTCGCGGACGCGTGGGTGGACTCCACCTACAGCCAGGCCGGATCGGTGCGCCTGATCGGCCTCGCCCAGGACGACGGGAACCCCGGCACCGCGCCGGCCTCGGCCTGGTCGATGGTGGACGGGCCGGACGGCGGCACGGTCGCCTTCGACCCGGCGAACACGCCCGGCACGGTCGCCCGGTTCACCGTCTCCGGGCGGTACACGCTGCGGCTCACCGTCGGCGAGTCGACCAAGGATGTCGTCGTCGACGCCGCCGCCCTGGCCGAAGGGGAGATCAACGTGGCGTCGACCGCAACTCCGTCGGCCAGCTACACGGCCGGGTGGAACAACGTGAACGCGGTCAACGACGGGAAACCGCCACTGTTCGCCGGTGGGGCGCAGACCGACCTGTGGGGCACCTGGACCGGGAACGAGCCGGCCACCCGCTGGTTGCAGTACGACTTCGCGGCCGGTGTCCGCGTCGACCGGGCGTCCATCGACTTCTGGTCGGACAGCACCACCGGCGGCAGCGGCGTGTCCGTGCCCACCTCCTGGAAGATCCAGTACTGGGACGGCAGCGCCTGGCAGGACGTCACCGGGGCGAGCGGTTTCGACCCGGCCGTTCGCGGGCGCACCAACGAGGTCACCTTCGACCCGGTGACCACCACCCGACTGCGGGCCACCTTCAACGCCCTGCCCAACACGGCCGGTACCGCCTGGTCGGCGGTCGGGGTGTCGGAATGGCGGGTGTACGCGGCCGCGGCATCGTCGATTCAGGGCGTCGACGTCCGTACCCCCGTGGGTGTCGTCCCTGCTCTTCCGGCGACCGTCGAGGTGACCTATGCCGACCGGACGCGCCTGCCCGTCGCCGTCGCCTGGAGCGCCATCGAACCCGCACAGGTGGCCGAGGTCGGTGACTTCCGGGTCACCGGATTCGTCGCCGGGACCACATTGACCGCTTCGGCCCATGTTTGGGTGCGCGGCAGCGATCCGGTGCAGATCAACACGGTCGACCCGGTGGCCGCGAGCACCCGCGTCGGTATGGCGCCGGTGCTGCCATCGACAGTCACGGTCGGTTACAACGACGGGTCGCGGCAGAGTGGCATCGGGGTCACCTGGGCGGCGATCGACCCGGCCTCCTACGCGGCGGCGGGCACCTTCGAGGTGACCGGTCAGGTGGCCGGAACCGACAAGCCCGCGGTCGCGACCGTCACCGTCGGAGCGGGTGGACCGGATGACACCGCGCCTCCGGTCGCTTCCTTCACGGCTGACCCGGCTGACGCCTGGACCAGCGGGAACGTCAAGGTCACCCTCACCGCCACGGACAACCGGGACTCGTCGCCGGAGCTGGAGATCGCGGTTGGGGCGGGGGAATGGGAGGACTACGGCGGGCCGGTCACGGTCACCGCCGAGGGCGAGACCACGGTGAAGGGGCGGGCCACCGACGACGCCGGCAACGTCTCGGCGGTCACCCAGCGGATCGTCGGCATCGACCGGACCAAACCGACCGCTGCGGCCACTTTCGACTCGGGGGCGCGTGCGGTGACGATCACCGGTTCGGATGCGCTGTCCGGGATCGGGGCGGTGCAGTACCGGCTCACGGTCGGTGGGGTCGTCACGCAGGACTGGACGGTGACGAACGGTGCCGTGCCGATCGGGTCGGCGGCCACCACGGTCGGCTACCGGTCGGTGGACCGGGCCGGGAACACCTCCGATGCCGGGAGCATCGACGTTCCGGCCGGTCAGGCGCCGGTCAATGTGGCCCGCACCGGGACGGCGTCGGCGTCCTACACACCGGGGTGGTTGACCGTCGACAACCTGACCGACGGGGTCACGCCTACCGGGCCGTCCGGGCCCGACACCGACGTGTGGAACACCTGGCCGCAGGTCGGGGAGCAGTGGATCCAGCTTGACTGGGCGGCGCCGGTGACCGTGGACCGCACCCGGATCTGGTTCACCGAGGACCTCGACGACACCGGTGCCGGGGTCGCCCCGCCGAGCTCGTGGAAGCTCCAGTACTGGGACGGGGCCGCGTTCAAGGACGTCCTCTCGCCCAGTGCCTACGGCACCTCGGCAACCGGATGGAACACGGTGACCTTCACGAAGGTGACCACCACCCGGTTGCGGGCACTGTTGACCGCCAGCGGTACCGAGGAGGGCAAGGGTGCACCGGGTGTCCAGGAGTGGGAGATGTACGACGTTCCCGCACCTGTCGATCCGGTGTTCGACGTGACGGTCCAGGCCAAGGCGCAGTGCACCGGCGTCAACGCGTATGTATCCGTCAACGCACGCAACATTGACGATCAACCACTCAACATTGAGCTGATCACGCCGTACGGGACACGGACGGTCGTCAACGTTGCGCCGGGCAAGTCCGCCTATCAATCCTTCAACACGCGGCAGGCGTCGGTCGCGGCCGGTACGGCCACCGTCCGGGTCACCGGCGGGGCGGACACCGTCTCCCTCGAAGCGCCCTACAACGCCATCACCTGTGGTTGACCCGGTCACGGCGGCGCCCGGTCCTGGGCGCCGCGTTGGCCCGGTCACGGTGGTGCCCGTGACCGGGTGCCGCGTTGGCCCGGTCATGGCGGTGCCCGCGACCGGGTGCCGCGTTGGCCACGTCACGGCGGCGCCCACGACCGGGCGGCGCCATCCCACCCTCGATAGGAATCGCCATGAGACCGCTCCGGGCAGCGGTCGCAGGACTGGTCGCGGCCGGGCTGCTGCTCGCAGCACCCGCCGCACCGGCCCGGGCGGCCGACTCACACACCTTCACCAACACCGTCAATCCGATCCTCGCCGACGGCTCCTACTACTCCGCCGACCCGGCGCCCCTCGTCGCCGACGGGCAGCTGTACCTCTACACCGGCCACGACGAGGCCGGGCCGGCGGTCAACGACTTCGTCATGAACGAGTGGGGCGCGTTCCGCACCTCCGATGTCGCCGGTGGCGAGTGGACGCACTTCCCCTCGCTGATGCGCCCCGAGCAGGTCTTCGCCTGGGCCACCCCGGGCCGCGCCTACGCCGGGCAGGTCGTGCAGGGCCCGGACGGCCGCTACTACTGGTACGTCCCGGTCAGCGAACGCGACTCGACGGCCGACAACACCTTCGCCATCGGTGTGGCCGTCTCCGACACACCCACCGGACCGTGGACCGACCACGTCGGCGGGCCGCTGATCTCGCAGCGCACCCCGGCCGCCAACACCATCGAGAACATCGACCCGACGATCCTGGTAGAGGGGCAGCGGGTCTTCGTCTACTGGGGCACATTCGGCCAACTGCGGATGCTGGAGTTCCAGGCCGACATGAAAACGCCGGTCGGCACCCAGCGGACGATCACCGGGCTGACCGGGTTCTTCGAGGCGTCCTGGCTGTTCAAACGCGGCGACACCTACTACCTGGCCTACGCGGGCAACAACGCCGGGCCTTGTACTCCGGCGCACTATCACGCCTGCATCGCCTACGCGACCGCCACCTCACCGATCGGCCCGTGGACCTACCGCGGGACCATCCTCCCGCCTGTCTCGTCAACGACCAGCCACCCGGGAATCGTCGAGTTCAACGGTCAGTGGTACCTGGCCTACCACACCGCCGACGCCGTCGGAGGCGGTCATTTCCGCAGGTCAGTGGCGATCGACCGGGTCGAGTGGGACGACACCCAGTCACCGCCGCGGATCAGGCCGGTCGTGCCGACTCCGCCGAAACAGGTGAACCGCACGCCGCGCGCCAACATCGCCCAGGCAGCCACGGTGACCGTCTCGAACGAGCCGGTGCCGACCCAGTACTGGGGGAAGGCGCTCAACGACGAGATCGTCCGCGGTAACCCGCTGCCACCGGACATGTGGGGCACCTGGACCGGCAGCAACCCTCCTCAACAGTGGATCCAGTACACCTGGGACCAGCCGATGCGGATCACCGGTTCGCAGATCGACTTCTGGAACGACCAGCCGCCGGGCACCGGCGTCGGTGTCGCCGCACCGGCCCGCTGGAAGATCCAGTACTGGAACGGGCAGTGGACCGACGTGCCCGGCGCCAGCGGCTATCCGACCGGCACCCAGGGGTTCCAGGACACGACGTTCGACCCGGTCACCACCACCCAGGTGCGGGCCGTGTTCGACGCGTCCACCAACGGCAGCACCTACTCGGCCGTCGCCGTCGAGGAGTGGAAGATCCTCGCGGCGCAGCCGGCCACGGTCACCCCGCCGCCGATCACCGTCGAGGTCGGCGAGAACGAGCTGCCCAGCTCCGTTCCGGTCACGTTCGGATCGGAGACGCTCCGGATCCCGGTCTACTGGGACCCGATCACCGCTGATCAGCCGGGCACACTCAGCGTCAGCGGCAGCGTCCTCGGCTATGCGGCCGGGCGCGTCACCGCCCAGGTCACCGTGATCTCGCCGGGCGACACCGAAGGAGATCGAACGCCACCGTCCGTCGTGCTCACCGCGAGCGGTTCGGCGGGCGCCGCCGGGTGGTTCCGCTCCTCCGTCCGGGTACGGGCGAGCGCCGCCGACGACCGCGGCGGCCGCATGCGGATCGTCACCACGGTCGACGAAGGCGCACCGCAGACCGCCGAACCGGCCCGCTCCGCCGAGGTGACGGTCACCGGCGACGGCCGCCACACGGTCACCGCGACCGCCACCGACCGGGCCGGGAACACGAGTTCTCCGGCCTCCCGCACGGTCGACATCGACGCCACCAACCCGGTCAGCAGCGCCGCGGTGGCCGACCGGACGGTGACCGTCACCGCCACCGACGCCACCTCCGGGGTGGACCGTGTCGAATACGCCCTCGGCACCGGCCCGTGGACCGTCTACACCGGGCCGGTCGGCGCACCCGACGCGGCCAGGCACACGGTGTCGTACCGGGCCGTCGACAGGGCCGGAAACCTGGAGACCGCGCGAACCGTGGTCCTCCCGGCCGACCTGTCCGCACCGCTCAACGGCAACGTCGGCCCGATCGCGGCCGCGACCGCCGCCTACACGGCCGGATGGAACAGTCTCACCGCCCTCAACGACGACTCCGACCCGGCGTCGCCGTCCCAGGCCCAGATCTGGGGCACCTGGTCCGGCACCCGGCCGGCATCGCAGTGGATCGAGTACGCCTGGTCCCGGCCGGTACGGCTCACCGGCGCCGAGATCAAGTTCTGGCGGGACGTCGACCAGGGCACCGGAAACGGCGTCGCCGAACCCTCGTCCTGGAAGCTCCAGCACTGGGACGGCAGCGCCTGGCAGGACGTCACCGGGGCCACCGGTCACGGCACCAGCACGACCGCGTTCAACCGGGTCACCTTCGATCCGGTGGTCACCGCCCGGCTGCGGGCCGTGATCAGCGCCGACGGCGACGGCAGCACGTACTCGGCGGTGGCCGTCACCGAGTGGCGGGCGTTCGCCGAGGAGCGGCCACTCACCGTCACCGCCCAGCCGCGCTGCATCGCCGGGAAGGTCTATCTGGCGGTCGCGGCGCGCAACGACCACACGGCGGCACTCGACATCGAGGTCGTCACCGCGTACGGGAAACGGGTTTTCGCCGCGGTCGCACCCGGCGCGAGCGTCTATCAGAGCTTCCCCGCGCGTGTCGTCTCGGTGCCGGACGGCGCCGTGACCGTCAACGGAACCGTCACCACCTATCCCGCCCAATCCTGTGGAGGCTGAAGTTGATCAGAAGAATGCCGGTTGCCGTAGCCTGCTCGGTGCTCGCCGCGGCGACCGCTCTCCCGGCCGCCGCGAGCGCCGATCCCGGTGATGCCGAGGTCGAGGTGACCGTCCGGATTCCCGAGATCGAGGAGCCCGGCGTGCTCGCCCTGTCCGTCGCCGGTGACGCTGTGGCCCTCACCGAGAATGGTTCCGACCTGCTGGTACGCCAGTTCACCGGTCGGCTGCCGACGGTCACCGTGACCGACACCCGCACGCTGGAGGAGATTCCCGCCGGATCGTCGTGGGCGGTGCTCGGCAGCTCGAGCGACTTCGCCGGAACCGCCGGGCAGGCCCCGATCAGCGCTGGGCACCTGGGCTGGAAACCGCGGCTCATCGACGGCGGCGGCACCGGTCTGGTCGCCGAGGGCGAGGAGGTGGTGACCGTTCTCGACGATCCCACCCAGCCCGGCAACAACGTCGGCCTCGTCGACCAGGAACTGCTGGTGTCCACCTACGACTCGGCGGAGGTGACCGGCGGCGCCTACACCGTCGACGCCGACCTGTACCTGCGCACCCCGGCCGACGTGGCGGCCGGCTCCTACCACTCCACCCTGACCCTGTCCCTCTTCGAGTAGCTGGGAGCCGCCGCCGTGCGCCGTGCCGTCGCCGTCCTCGCCTGTCTGGCCGTGCTGTCACCCGCGACCCCGGCGGCGGCCGCGCCGGCCACCGTCACCTGGACCGTCCAGCCCGCCGGCACGAACGGCCCGGACGGGCGGCGGTGGGCCGAGCACACCCTCGACCCGGGCGGGACGGTCACCGACCATCTGGCCGTCCGCAACCTGGGCGACGCCACGGCGGTGTTCGCGCTCAGGGCCGCCGACGGCTATCTCACCGAGAACGGCCGGTTCAACATGCTGCCCTCGGACCGGAGGTCGGCGGACGGCGGAACCTGGATCAGCGTGCGGGAGACGGTGACCGTGGCGGCGGGCCGGACCGTGGTGGTGCCGTTCACCGTCACGGCTCCGGCCGACGCCACCCCCGGTGACCATCCGGCGGGGATCGCCGCCTCGATCGCCGGGAAGCGGGGCACCGTCCAGGTGGAGAGCCGGGTCGGCTTCCGGGTGCTGCTCCGCGCCTCCGGAACGCTGCGGCCGGCGCTGGCCGTCTCCGGGGTGACCACCAGTTTCCGGCCGAACTGGAATCCGCTGCGACCCGGCACACTGCACGTCGCCTACACCGTCGCCAACACCGGGAACGTCCGCGCCGGGATCCAGGGCCGGGTCGCCGGGACCCGGGCCGATCTCGGCGAACTCCTGCCCGGCGGGAGCCGCACCGTCACGGCTGTGGCGCGGACCTGGCCCCTCGGCCGGATCCGGACCACCCTCACCCTCACGCCGGTGGTCCCGGGCGCCGCCGCCGAACCCCACACGGTCACGGTCACCACCTGGGCACTCCCGTGGCCGCAGGTGCTCGCTCTCGGGGCCGTCGCCGCCCTGATCCTGCTGGCCCGAACGAGGCGGGCACGCCTGAAACGGCTGCTGGAGCAGGCCCGCCTGGAAGGTCGCCGCTCAGCGGGCGCCTGAGTCACGCGACCCGCGACGAGTTGTCCCGGCTCCGCTGATCCGCTGTCCCGCCGGAGAGCGCGTTCCCGACGGCTGCGAGCAGTTCCACGGCGGTGAACGGCTTCTGGACGATGTGGGCCGAGTCCAGGTCGTAGCGGCGGCGCAGGTCGTCGTGGCCGTAACCGGACATGAACAGCACCGGCAGTTCCGGATGACGGACCCGCAACCGCTCGGCGATCGCCGGGCCGGAGCGGCCGCGCAGCACGATGTCGGTGACGAGCAGGGCCACGTCGCCCGGTTCGTCGCCGGGTGGTGTGCCGTCGCGCCACACCGTGGCGCGGTAGCCGTTCTGCTCCAGGATCCGGACCACCAGATCGCGGACCGGCTCCTCGTCGTCGACCACCACCACGTGCTCGCCGTGGCCGTGCGCCGGGCCGTCGTCCGTGTCCGGAGCACGGTCCGCCGATTCGGCCGCCAGCGGCAGCAGGATCCGGAAGGTGGTGCCGACGCCCGGCGACGAGTCCACGCTGATCTGCCCGCCCGCGTCGGCGACTATGCCGTACACGGTGGCCAGCCCGAGCCCGGTGCCCTGATCGGCGGGCTTGGTGGTGAAGAACGGCTCGAAGAGCCGGTCGCGCACCTCCGCGGTCATGCCGCAGCCGGTGTCGCTGACGGTCAGCCGCGCGTTGTCGCCGGGCGGCCGGTCCGTCTCCATCACGATCACGCCGCCGTCGGGCATGGCGTCCCGGGCGTTCACGATCAGGTTGAGCAGGATCTGGTCGAGGTGTCCCCGGTTGGCGCGGACCGGTAGCGGCTCGGGTTGCCCGCGGCAGATCAGCTGGATGTTCGCGCCGATGCTGCGCCGGAGCAGTTCGCCGGAGCAGTCGACCACCTCTTTCAGGTCGACGGTCTCCACCTGGGTCGGCTGCCGTTTGGCGAAGAGCAGGAGCTGCCCGGTCAGATCGCGGGCCCGGTCGGCGGCGTCGCGGATCCGGGCCAGATCCTTTCGGCCCTCGGGGGTCACCTCGTCGATCAGGAAGTCGGCGTAGTTGAGGATTATCGCCAGCAGGTTGTTGAAGTCGTGCGCCACGCCGCCGGCCAGCTGGCCCAGGCTCTCCATCCGCTTGGCCCGCGCCGACCGTTCGATGGCCAGCTTCTCCTCGGCCTCGAGCCGCTTCCGAGCAGTGATGTCGCGTTCGGTGGCGGCCGCCGCGACCACCGTGCCCGAGTCGTCGCGGATCGGCGCGACCGTGACCGACACCAGGAGCTCCGATCCGTCGCGGCGGATCCGCCGGGTCTCGTCGAGGCGCACGTGTTGCCCGGCAGCGAGGGTGATCAGGCTCTGTTTGAAGACGGGAAACCGCTCCGGGGGTATGATCTTGGGAAACTCGTGCCCGATGATCTCGCTCGGATGGTAGCCGTACATCTTCTCGGCGCCGGCGTTCCAGATCCGTACGACGCCGTCGAGATCGACCACGATGATCGCGTCCGCCGACTGTTCGACGAGGGCGCCCAGCATCTCCCGATCGCCGGCCGCGGCGGACCGGGCGGTCAGAAGGCCGCGCAGATGCCGGGCGATCAACCAGCCGATGATCGTGATGACGGCGATCATCAGCAGCCGCAGGATCTGGTCGGGCGAGCCGAACAAACCCTGCCGAGTGGAGATCGCGAGCGCGACGGCACCCGCGTAGGCGCCGATGGTGAGCACCAGCGTGGGGCTGGCGGTGGCGGCGGCCAGAGCCGGTCCCACCGCCAGCATCCCGAAGGTGAGCATCCGGGGTGGCGAGAGAGCGGACAACACTGCCAGCACGGTCACGGCCACGAAGGCCCCGACGACACCGGGCGTGACTTTCGGTCGCCTCATCGTCCGGCCCCCTTTCCGGATGCAGGTAGGCTATGCCCGGTTTCGCCGGGTCAAGCCCGGAACCCGGAAACCGGCGGTCGCAGCCGGGATGTCATCCGGTGGCCCTGCCGTATGGTGCAGCGGAACCCCCTCGCCCGCTATCCGAAGGACCGGTGCCGGTGGCCCGTCTGCTGCTCGTCCGCCACGGTCAGGCGTCGTTCGGCGCCGACGACTACGACGCGCTGTCCCCGCTCGGGCACGAACAGGCCCGTACGCTCGGGAAATCGCTTTCCGACCGGGGTGTCCGCCCGGCCCTGCTGGTGCGCGGCGCGCTGCGCCGGCATGCCGAGACCGCCGCCGGGATCCTCGACGGCCTCGCCATGTCGGTCGACGTGGCGATCGATCCGGGCTGGGACGAGTTCGACTTCCAGCACGTCGTGGAGATCCACCGGCCGCTGTTCCGGGACCGCGCCGCCATGGCGGCCGAGTTGGCGCGCGAGGCGCGCCCGGACCGGGCGTTCCAGGAGATCTTCGAGGCGGCCACCACGCGCTGGGCGTCGGGCGACCACGATCCGGAGTACGGCGAATCGTTCCCCGCGTTCCAGAGCCGGGTCGCCGGCGCCCTGGCGTCGGCCGAGGCGCTGCTGCGTGCGCACCGGGAGGTGCTCGTGGTCAGCTCGGGCGGGCCGATCGCGATGGTGGCCACGCTGCTCACCACCGGGTCGGTGGCCGGATGGGCGGCCTTCAACCGGGTTTCGGTCAACACCGGCGTGACGAAGGTGATCGCCGGGAGCCGCGGGCTGTCCCTGTCGACGTTCAACGAGCATCCGCACCTGGAGGCCGACCGGCGGCTGCTGACCTACCGGTGACGGGCCGGGCGGGGCAGCAGCGCCGGGACGCGGCGCATGTGCTCGGCGTAGGCGGGACGGCGGGCCAGTGAGCGCTCGTCCATCATCGGGATGCTGACGAACGTGAACAGCAGCACCATGGTGACCGGGCCGGCCACGGTCCACCACCAGTTCGGGGCGGCGGCCAGGGCGAACAGCCACATCCCCCACCAGAAGAGGATCTCGCCCAGATAGTTGGGATGCCGCGAGTACCGCCACAGGCCGCGGTCGATGATGCCGCCCCGGTTGGCGGGATCCTGGGTGAACCGCTGCAACTGGCGGTCGGCGGTCGCCTCCAGCAGCACGGCGGCCGCCGTGACCGCGACGGCCACCACGTCGAGCAGGCCCCACGACCGGCCGGTCACCGTGACGGCGGGCCAGACGGCGAGCAGCCCGGCGAAGACCACCAGTGTGGGCATGAGCTGGATGCCGGTCAGGTTCACCAGCCACCACGGGACGCCGCGCGGTCGCCGCTCACGCAGCCGCACGTAGCGCCAGTCCTCGTGGTCGAGGCCGCGCCACGACAGCGCCCAGTTGGCGGTCAGCCGGATCGACCAGGCGAGCACCAGCAGCAGAACGGCTGTCTGCCGCCCGGTCATCGCCGTGATCTCGCCACCGGTCTGCCACCACACCCAGGCGGTCACGATCACGGCCGGGGCGACGCTCCAGTACGGGTCGTAGAGGCTCGCGTTGCCGACGAGCATGCTGGCCGCGAACACCACGACGGTGGCGGCCAGGTCGGCGTAGAAGGTGAGCAGCAACGGGTGCGGGCCACGCGCCACGGCCACGACCGCCCACGCGACCAGCCCGGCCGCCAGGTAGGCGGCCGTCACCACGGCGAACCCCACTGCCCGGTCCCGGCCCGTCGACATAGGACGAGACTAAGCGTGCACTGCCCGTACGGTGAAGTCCGGTTCTTCGGCCGGACGGCCGAAGTGGTAGCCCTGCAACAGCCGGTAACCGAGCCGGTGGAGCACCTCCGCCTGCTCCGCGGTCTCCACGCCCTCGGCCACCGCGTCCAGCCCCAGACCCGAGGTGACCTGCATCATCGCCTCCGCGATGACCGCGTGCCGGCCGGCCTCGGTGACCCTGTCGACGAACGACTTGTCGATCTTCAACACGTCGACCGGCACGCTCTGCAACAACCCGAGCGACGAGTGCCCGGTGCCGAAGTCGTCGAGAGCGATCCGTACGCCCAGGGCCCGCAACCCGTGCAGCGCCGCCACCGCGGGCCCGCCCTCGAACACGGCCGTCTCGGTCACCTCCACGGTGAGCTGGTGCGGAGCCAGACCGGTACGGGCGAGCACCGCCGCCACCGACGCCGCGAACCCGGACCGGGCCAGCTGGCGGGCCGACACGTTGACACTGACCCGGTCCGGGGCGAGCGGCCCCAGTTCGGCGGTCCAGCGGGCCAGCCGCTCGCACGCCGTCTCCAGGATCCACGCGCCCAGCTCGACGATCAGGCCGTTGCGTTCGGCGACCGGAATGAACAGGGCCGGGCTGATCAGGCCACGCTGCGGATGCCGCCACCGGACCAGGGCCTCCACGGCGACGACCCGGCACTCGGGCAGCCGGACGATCGGCTGGTACACCACCTGGAACTGGCCGGTGTCGAGCCCGTGCCGGATCTGCGCGCCCAGCCGGGCCTGCTCCGACGACCGCTCGTCGAACGCGGGGGTCCACCGCGCGTAGGTCTCACCGGTCCGCCGGGCCACGCACATGGCCACCCCGGCGCGGCGCAGCACCTCCACCGGATCGTCCGCGCCGTCGGAGTCGGCGACACCGATCCCGGCACCGACCAGCACCTCGTAGTCGTTCGAGTGGACCGGGTAGTGCACCACGCCGATCATCCGGCCGGCCACCGCATCCGCCTCGGCGCGGGTCGCGTCGCGCAACAGCACCGCGAACTCGTCGCCGCTGAGCCGGGCCACGAGCGCCTGTGCGCCGGCCAGCGTGCGCACCCGTTCGGCGATCCGGACGATGACGTGGTCGCCGGCCACGTACCCGAGCTCGTCGTTGATGCTGCCCAGGTCGCTTACCCCGAGCAGGATCACCTGCGGGCGGCCGGCGACCAGCGCGTCGCCGAGGGCCCGTTGGAAGTGGCGCCGGTTGTGCAGGCCGGTCAGGTCGTCCTGGTTCGCCAGGCGCCGCAGTTCGGCCGACTGCCGGTGCACCTGGCGCATGACTCCGGCCATCCGGGTCACCCCGAGCGCGAACAGCACGATGGCGCCGGCCGCGATGACGAGCCGGTCGACCTGGTCGGCACCGACCGCGGGGATGAACAGCAGGGTGGGCGGGAGCACCGCGCAGCAGGCGGAGACGGCGAGGCGGCCCCGGCCCGCCCGGACCACCTCGGGCGGGTCCCCGGTCTCGGCCGCAGCCATCGACGGGTGCAGCGCGGCGGCGGCCCACAGCACGTAGGCCAGCAGCCAGGCCCAGTCGAGCCCGCGCCCGTCGTAGTCGAAATACTGGCTCAGCACCGAGAACGCGATGTCCGCCACGAGCAGCAGCCCGGCCGCCACGCCGAGCAGGTCGGAGCTGGCCGAGCGGGCGCGGGCGCCGATGAGCAGCCGGGCGACCATCACCAGCAGCAGCACGTCCAGTGCCGGGTAAGCGGTGCTGACCATGCGTTCTAGCAGCGACGCCGACTCCCCGGCGGCGACCGGGTGCAGGACGAACACCCACAGCACCAGGCTGAGCCCGAGGGCAGCGATGGACGCGTCGAGCAGGCCGCCGGTGTCCCGTCCGCGGCGGCCGCGCAGCAGCAGGAACAGCCCGGCGATCAGTGGCGGGTACGCGCCGAGGTAGAGGACGTCGGCCACCGACGGGTACGGCTCCTCGTGCCGGACGCTCTCCAGGTACCACCAGACGAGATCACCGACGGCGGAGAGCGAGATCCCGGCCGCGAACAGGATCCACGCGGCTGGGCGCGGTGACCGGTTCCAGCGCACGGCGACCAGGATGGCCAGCCCGGCGAGGAGCCCGACGGCGCTGTAGCCGATGTTCGCCAGCGCGCTGTCGGCCGGCATCAGGTAGTAGGGGACAGCCGCGAGCGCGCCGCCCACCGTCCACCACCGCCACCATCGGCTACCCGGCCTCATGGGCTGACCATCGGTCGCACCGGGACCCACTTGAGAGGCGCCCACCTTGTATAACGATCACATTCACGTTTTTCGTAATCTGCGGAGCCCGGTGACGAACGTGAGAGCGTCGAAATGTTTCGAGATCGATAAACCTTGACACCATCTTTGTTATCGATAACATCGGCCGGTAGCAAAGCCTCCCCTCCGTGTACCGCCGAAAGGCGTGTGCCGTCGTACCCGGAATCCGCCCCAGATCGGAGTCCTCCCGATGTCCCCGCTCCCCATCACCCGCCGCAGTCTGCTGGGCGCCGCCCTCGGCGGCGCCGTCGTCGCCACGACCGGTGCAGGCCACCCCGCCGCGGCCGCCGAACTGCCACCCGCCCGCGCCGACCTGGGCGTCTCCGCCTACCCATTCCCCCTCGGACAGGTGCGGCTCACCGCCGGCCGGCTCATGGACAACCAGACCCGCACGCTCAACTACCTGCGGTTCATCGACGTCGACCGGCTGCTCTACGTCTTCCGCGCCAACCACGGCCAGTCCACCGGCGGCGCCGCGGCCAACGGCGGCTGGGACGCGCCGACCTTCCCGTTCCGGTCCCACGTACAGGGCCACTTCCTGACCGCGTGGGCGCAGGTCTACGCGATCCTCGGTGACACCGTCTGCCGCGACAAGGCCAACTACATGGTCACGGAGCTGGCGAAATGCCAGGCGGCCAACGGATACCTGTCCGGTTTCCCGGAGGCCGACATCACCGCGGTCGAGAACCGCACCCTGACCAACGGCAACGTGCCGTACTACTGCATCCACAAGACGATGGCCGGGCTGCTCGACGTGTGGCGGTACGTCGGCAACACCCAGGCGCGCGACGTCCTGCTCAAGCTCGCCGGGTGGGTCGACACCCGTACCGCCGCTCTGTCCGTTTCTCAGATGCAGGCCATGCTCGGCACCGAGTTCGGCGGGATGAACGCCGTCCTCACCGACCTCTACCAGCAGACCGGCACCGCCCGCTGGCTGACCGTCGCCCAGCGCTTCGACCACGCATCCGTCTTCACCCCGCTCGCCGCCAACACCGACGCGCTCAACGGCCTGCACGCCAACACTCAGGTGCCCAAGTGGATCGGCGCGGCCCGTGAGTACAAGGCCACCGGCACCACCCGTTACCTGGACATCGCCCGCAACGCGTGGAACATCACGGTCGGCGCGCACACCTACGCCATCGGTGGCAACAGTCAGGCGGAGCACTTCCGTCCGGCCAACGCGATCGCCTCCTACCTGACCGACGACACGTGCGAGCACTGCAACTCGGTCAACATGCTCAGGTTGACCCGCGAACTGTGGGTGACCGACCCGAACCGGGCCGCCTACTTCGACTTCTACGAGCAGGCGCTGCTCAACCACGTTCTCGGCGCACAGAACCCGGCGTCGAACTACGGCCACGTCACCTACTTCACGCCACTGCGGTCCGGCGGCCGCCGCGGTGTCGGCCCGGCCTGGGGCGGCGGCACCTGGTCCACCGACTACGGCACGTTCTGGTGCTGCCAGGGCACCGGCGTCGAGGTCAACACCCGGCTCATGGAGTCGATCTACTACTACAGCGGCACCACGCTGACCGTGAACCTCTACGCCCCGTCGGTGCTCACCTGGTCGCAGCGCGGGATCACGGTCACCCAGGCCACCACGTTCCCGGCCGGCGACACCAGCACGCTCACCCTGGCCGGCACGATGAGCGGGTCGTGGAGCATCCGTGTCCGGATCCCGTCGTGGACCAGCGGCGCCGCCATCAGCGTCAACGGCGTCGCCCAGTCGGTCACCGCCACCCCCGGCAGCTACGCCACGATCACCCGTGCCTGGGCGGCCGGCGACACGATCACGGTCCGGCTGCCGATGCGGGTCGTGCTGCGGCCGGCGCCCGACAACCCGGACGTCCAGGCGATCACCTACGGGCCGGCCGTGCTGGCCGGAAACTATGGGGACACCGCTCTCAGCGCCCCGCCCGCGCTCACCGTCTCCTCGGTCACCCGGACCAGCGCCACCGCCAACGGGGCCGCCGTCAACCTGGTGCCGTTCTATGACGCGCACGGCTTCAACTACAGCGTGTACTGGCTCACCGCGGCCACGTACAAGATCGTCAACAACGCCACCGGCCTGGTCCTCGGCATTCAGGACATGTCGACCGCCAACGGCGGCCTCGCCGTCACCTGGGGTGACACCGGAACCCTCGACCACAGTTGGGTCCGGATCACCGACGGCACCGCGGTCCGCTTCCGCAACGTCAACAGCGGCAAGGTCCTCGGTGTCGAGAACATGTCGACCGCCGACAACGCGCGCGTCCTGCAATGGGACGACAACGGCACGGCCGACCACCGCTGGACCCTCGTCGACCAGGGCGGCGGCCTCTACAAGATCCGCAACGTGAACAGCGGCAAACTCCTCGCCGTCCTCAACGGCGGCACCGCGTGGGGCGTCCAGGTCGTCCAGGACCCCGACAACGGCAGCGCCGACAACCTCTGGCGCTTCGCTTGAAACCGATCATTTCGTACGGGCTACGAAGCGTCACCGTGGCGAGCGCACGGCCGACCCGCCCCGGCACGGCCGGCGGCCGCCGCCGGGCCGGCCCGGTGACGTCACCCTTACCCCGAAAGGTGAAACCGTGTCCCTGACCCGCCGCACCTTCACCCTGCTGCCCGTCCTGTCCGCGGCCGCGACCGCCACCGCGGTCGCCGCCGCCCCGACCGCGGCCCTCGCGGCGAACACCGCCTACGTGTTCGCCTACTTCACCGAGACCCCGAACATGTCCGGCGCGAACTACGGCCTGCACCTGGCGGTCAGCCAGGACGGTCTGAACTGGTCGCCGCTGAACCAGAACGCACCCGTCGTCACCCCGACCGCCGGCACCCTCGGCCTGCGGGACCCGTTCATCCTGCGCAAGCAGGACGGCACGTTCGTGATCCTGGCGACCGACCTCAACGGCACCGATTTCGGCCAGAACAACCAGTACCTGCACGTCTGGGACTCGGCGAACCTCACCAGCTTCACCGGCTACCGGCGGATCCGCATGCACACGCTGGCCACCCACACCTGGGCGCCCACCGCGTTCTGGGACGCGGCCCGAGGCCAGTACGGCATCGTCTACTCGGCCAACAACGGCACCGACGTGTTCATGGTCAACTACACGTCCGACTTCCGGACCGTGTCGGCGAACCAGGTCTACTTCAGCCCCGGCTTCCCGGTTCTGGACGGCGACATCGTCGTCGACGGCTCCACCTTCTACCTCTACTACAAGAACCTCAACACCGGCCTGATCCACGGCGCCCGATCCAGCACCGGCGCGGCCAACAGCTACACCACCTACACCAGCGGCCTGCGCCAGGGCAGCTCGATGGAGGCCCCGCTCCTGATCAAGAACAACGCCGGTACGGGCTGGTGGCTCTGGGGCGACTCGTTCAGCCCGGTCAACAACGACTACTACCTGTGGAGCAGCGGCAACGTCGGCGGCGACAGCTGGACCGTGGCCAACCAGCGCACCTTCACACCGCCGCTGAACGCCAAACACGGCAGCATCGCCGGGATCACCGCCACCGAGTACAGCGCCCTGGTCAGCCGCTGGGGCCTGCCCGCCTGGGTGCGGCTCAAGTCCTCGAACTTCCCCGACCGGTACGTACGCCACGCCAACAGCATCGGCCGCATCGACGCCTACCCGTTCGACCCGCACCAGGACCAGCTGTGGCGGATGGTGGCCGGACTGGCCGACAGCGCCGGGGTGTCGTTCGAGTCGGTCAACTATCCCGGGCGCTATCTGAGGCACAGCAACTACGCCATCCGCCTCGACCCCAACGACAACACCGCCGCGTTTCGGGCCGACGCCACCTTCTACCGGGTGGCCGGGCTGGCGGACTCCGCGTGGTCGTCCTTCCGCTCCTACAACTTCCCGGACCGCTACCTGCGCCACTCCAACTACGTGCTGCGCATCGACCCCCTGACCACCTCCTCCAGCACCACCGACCGCCAGGACGCCACCTTCCGAGTCTCCTGACCCACCTCCCCACCCCGCCCTGCTCCCGCTCCCGTTCCTGCTTCCGCTTCCGCCGATCTTGGACGTTCTCCCACCGCATGCGGTGGCCAATCGTCCAAGATCGGTGGGATTTGGGCGACGCGTATCCCCCTTTTCAGATCTTGGGCGTTTGCCTACCGCGGACGGTGGTCGGTCGTCCAAGGTTGGCCTGGGGGGCCGGGCGGTGCGGCCTCCCTTTCCGGATCTTGGACGTTTTCCTGCCGTCTGCGGTGGCCGGTCGTCCAAGGTCGGCGGGAGTTGGACGGTTCGTCCTACCCCTTCCGGGCCTTGGATCTTCTCCTGCCAGACGCGGTGGTCGGTTGTCCAAGGTCGGCGAGAGTTGGGCGGTGTGCCTCCCTCCCGGATCATGGACGTTCGCTCACCGTGTGCGGTGGTCGGTCGTCCAAGGTCGGTGGGGGATGGGTCGTGCGCCCTCCCCCTTCGGATCTTGGGCGATTTTGTACCGCGGGCGGTTGTCGATCGTTCAAGGTCGGCCTGGGGCGGGCGGGTGCGGCCTTCCTGTCCAGATCTTGGACGTTTTCCTGCCGTGTGGGCGGTGGTCGATCGTCCAAGAACGGCATGGGTGGGCGATGATCGTTCGGCGTGGGTGCGTGGGTGCGTGGGTGCGTGGGTGCGTGGGTGCGTGGGTGCGTGGGTGCGTGGGTGCGTGGGTGCGTGGGTGCGTGGGTGCGTGGGTGCGGTGCGTGGGTGCGTGGGTGCGTGGGTGCGTGGGTGCGTGGGTGCGTGGGTGCGTGGGTGCGTGGGTGCGTGGGTGCGTGGGTGCGTGGGTGCGTGGGTGCGTGGGTGCGTGGGTGCGTGGGTGCGTGGGTGCGTGGGTGCGTGGGTGCGGATGGAGGGCGGAGGCGATGGATGCGGATCGTGATGCGACTGGCGCGGGTTGAGGAGGCTGGGGCTCTGACTGAGCTGGCTCTCAGGTCGAAAGCGCATTGGGGGTATGACGAGCTGTTTCTGAAGGCCTGCCGGGACGAACTGACGTTGTCGCCGGGGGAGATCAGCTCTCGTCGTACCTCGGTTGCGGAGATTGATGGCCGAATCGCCGGCTTCTATACGCTGGACGGGCAGCCGCCCGAGGGCGAATTGGGCAATCTCTGGATCGACCCGAAGCACCTGCGGCGTGGCATCGGCCGGAGTCTGTGGCAGCACGCCATGGGGGTAGCGCGGGAACTCGGCTTCGCGGCGATCCTGATCGACGCGGATCCTAATGCCGAAGGCTTCTACCTCGGGATGGGGGCGACGACCGTGGGCACGACTCCGTCGACGTCCATTCCCGGCCGCGTACTGCCCAGGATGCGGTTCGACCTCAGGTGAGGTTGAACTCGCGGCCTTTGACACCGTCGATGAAGGCGGTCCATTCGGCGTGGGTGTAGTGGTGGGGCGGCATGCTGCGGTCTTTTTGTCGGCCCGGGGATGGCTACCTTCACGCAGGCGCCGTTCGCGCCACCTCGGCTGCCCTTCTTCCAACGCACTTCGGTGTAGTCCGCGCGCCGCTGAGCTGCCTGTTCAATCGTCTGTGGGTGTCTCGCCGGCTCAGGTCCAGGGTGACGAGGCATTGAGATCCGGCCCTGCACCGGGCGGTCTTCGGTGACAAGAAGTGGTCGTGTGATCCGGCGCGGGATGAGGTTGGCGAGCACCCCGGGCCCGGTCCAGCTCAATGTTCGACTGTGGACTCCACCGGAGTGTGCGGCAGGAGGTGCCGAGCCTGTCGATCGAGCGGGCTGGTGCCCGCCGGGATTGGCGACGGCACCGCCCGTACCAGATGATGTTGGTTTGAAGGGAGCGCCAACATGGAGAATCGGGTTTTCGGCGTCGCGTTGGTCGAAGATGGCGAGATCTACGCGCTGAGGGCGTTCCTGCCAGTGCCGGTCGAGCTGGCCGGGTTCTGAAACCCATGACCATGGACCCGCATCCGGGCGAGCCGCACGACGCCGCCCTGGCCGGGCGGCTCAACTGGCTGCGCGCCGGTGTGCTCGGCGCCAACGACGGCATCGTGTCGACCGCCGGTCTGGTGGTCGGTGTGGCGGGAGCGACCACCTCCACCGCCTCGATCGCCACCGCCGGTGTCGCCGGGCTGGTGGCCGGCGCCGTCTCGATGGCGCTGGGGGAGTACGTCTCGGTCAGCAGCCAGCGTGACACCGAGAAGGCGCTGCTGGAGAAGGAGCGTGGTGAGCTGGCGGAGTTCCCGGAGCAGGAGTTCGAGGAACTGGTCGCGCTCTACGAGGCCAAGGGGCTCAGCGAGACGACCGCCCGGCAGGTGGCCCGGGAGTTGACCGACCGGGACGCGTTCGCCGCGCACGCCGACGTCGAGTTGCGCCTGGACCCGGACGAGCTGACCAACCCGTGGCAGGCCGCCGTCGCGTCGGCCGTTGCGTTCACGACCGGCTCGGTGCTGCCGCTCGCGGCGATCCTGTTGCCGCCGCCGGGCGCCCGGATCGTGGTCGCGTTCGTGGTGGTGATCGTCGCGCTCGCAGGCACCGGCTACCTGAGCGCACGGCTCGGTGGCGCCCGGCCGGGGCGTGCGGTGCTGCGGCTGGTGCTCGGCGGTGCGGCGGGAATGGCGGTCACCTACGGCATCGGGACACTGGTCGGCGCCGGGACCGGCTGAGTCACGGCGTCGGCGATCCACCGGGCGACCTCGGCCGGCGTACGGTGCGTGGTGTCGACGACCTCGGCCTCGGCGTGCAGCCAGGTGCGGGCGGCCTCGGCGTACGGCTCGAGGTATTTGAGCCGGAACGGTGACGGAATCGGGGAGGCCGCCGCGATCCGGCCGCGAAGAGTGTCCTGGTCGGCGTGCAGGACGAAGTGCCGCACTCCGATGGCGTGTGCGGCGAGGCCCGCGCTGATCTCCCGCCAGTACGGTTCGACCAGGACTGTCATCGGCATGACCAGGGTGCCGCCGGTGTAGTCGAGCACCCGCCGGGCCGTCTCGACGACGAGTTGCCGCCACGGCGGCCAGTGCTGGAAGTTGTCGGTCTCCGGCAGCCCCGGCGTGATGTCCATCAGCGTCTCGCCGACCTTCTCGGCGTCGAGCACCCGCGAATCCGGGATGAGCGCCCGCACGAGCGCACTGGTCGTCGTCTTACCGGCCCCGTGGGTCCCATTGATCCAAACGATCATGTGGCCCGATGCTAGCGGGCCCCATGAAGACCACCCTGTCCCGTCCGTTGTAGTACGTGACCTGGACGCCCACTGTCGATGCCGGCTCATTGCGCCGCAGGTCGAGACACAATTCGTACGGATTTAGCCATCCGATCCGCCGACAACCGCTCCGCCGGGCCAGCTCATGCATGCCCGCCTCGTCGATGCCGGTGACCGTGAGCCGGCGGTAGCAAGAGTTCCAGCCACAGCCGGTCTCCTCATGGATCACGGTTGCCGTGGCCGGAAGCGGAATCGCGTCGCGCGCCGGCATCGGTGGGCCGCCGGCGACCGGTATCGCGAAGACGACCGCCACGCCGATCGCCCCGATGACCGTTCCGGCCAGCCAGCGCCTGGTCAACGGCTGTCGTCCCCACGCTCCGGCCGCGACGATGGCAGCGGCGCCGATCAGGTGCCAGCGCAGGCCGTCATCGATGTTCGGCGGCGTGCTCCAACTGCCGAACACCACGGTCCACACCGCCCACGCGGCGACCCATGCGACCAGTCCGGCGCCGATCCGCCAGGCGTGCGGCCGGGACCGGCCCAGCAGCGCCCACGCGACCGGAAAGGTCAACACCACCGGCACGAGTACGGCGACCTCGGCCGGTTCCAGCATCTCGTCCGCGATCGGATCGCCCGGCTGGACCATCGGCCACACCGGCGCCGTGGCGATGACCGCACCGGCCACGAGCAGCGGACGTGACCACCGGCGCCACGGCCCCGCGACGCGGACCAGCGCCTCGCGCCGGCGGCCGATCCACGCCCCCGGATGCGGGAAACGCCGCCCGGTGAGATAACCGACCAACCCCACGACCACCAGCATCAGTACGTCCACGCGCCTTCGACGTCCCACCGGACCGGACGGTTGCCCGCAACAAATCCTGAACTTTCTTAACAGATATCTTGACCGAGTGTCCAGCATCTAGTTAAGTCGATGTACCCGATATCCCCCTCGCACCAGTGCATCCGTTGATGTACGGAAGGTGAGTCATGCCCAGAAAACGGCTCTTGTCGATCCTGGCTGCGGTCAGCGTGGCCGTGGCCGGCGCCGCCGCCGCGATCCTGCCGATGACCGCGTCGAATGCGGCCGAGGCGTGCGTGGCCGCGTACAGCAACACGGCCGTCTACACCGGCGGGATGCGGGCGTCCTACAGCGGCCGCAACTGGACCGCCAAGTGGTGGACCCAGGGGGAGACGCCCAGCACCGGCGGCTCCGGGGTGTGGGCCGACAACGGCGCCTGCGGTGGCGGTGGCGGCACCACCCCGACCGCCGGCGCCTGCAACCACCCGAACTGGGTGGCCGGCCAGTTCTACGCGGCCGGGTCGATCGTCCGCTACACCAACGGGCAGTACTACCAGGCGTCGCACGACAACCCCGGCTACGACCCGGTCATCAGCACCTGGTACTGGTCGCCGTACACCTGCTCCGGTGGCGGAACCACCCCGCCGCCCGGCGGCGGGTCCGGAAGCTTCCCGGTCAGCGAGGCCCAGTTCAACCAGATGTTCCCGAGCCGGATCGCGTTCTACTCGTACGCCGGCCTGATCGACGCCGTCAAGAAGTACCCGGCGTTCACCACCACCGGCAGCGACACTGTCAAGAAGCAGGAGGCCGCCGCCTTCCTCGCCAACATCAACCACGAGTCCGGCGGCCTGGTCTACGTCGAGGAGATCAACCAGGCGAACTGGCCGCTCTACTGCGACCGCAGCCAGTCGTACGGGTGCCCGGCCGGGCAGAGCGCCTACCACGGCCGTGGCCCGATCCAGCTGAGCTGGAACTTCAACTACAAGGCGGCCGGTGACGCGCTCGGCATCGACCTGCTGAACAACCCGGACCGGGTCAAGAACGAGTCGTCGGTCGCCTACCAGACGGCCGTCTGGTATTGGATGACCCAGCGCGGTCCGGGCACCATGACCCCGCACGACGCCATGGTCAACAGCCGGGGCTTCGGGGAGACGATCCGCAGCATCAACGGGTCGCTCGAGTGCAACGGTGGCAATCCGGCCCAGGTGCAGAGCCGGGTGGACGCCTACCAGCGGTTCAGCGCGATCCTGGGCGTGAGCCCGGGTGCCAACCTCTCCTGCTGACCGTACGCAGTGGAACAGCCCCGGCGCGCCGAGCGCCGGGGCTGTCCGTTTTAAGGCTCTCGAAAGGGCAGGGAAAGTCCGTCCTAAGCAGGTCTGGGAGCGCTTCCAGATTTGGTCTATGGTTCCGGTTCATGCCGATCCCCCGAACGCGATCACGGCGGCAGCTGTGGCTCGTCATCGCGTGCGCGCTGGTACTCCTCACGAGTGCCGGTCTGATCCCCCAGATCATGTCGCGCGCGTCAGCGGCCACCAAGACCGTCTACATCCCCTCCTACTGGGCCCAGACCGGCGAGGTGCCGTGGGTCGCCGAACGCACCAAGGAGTCCACCAACTTCATCCTGCTCTGGGGTGAGAAGTCGGGCACCGATCCGAAGTCCGCGGCATCGCCGTACAACTTCGACCCGGACAGCGTGATCAGCCAGCTGGAGAACCTCTACGGCTTCTATGTGAACACCATGAAGTTCACGCCGGAGACCGGGCTGCTGGCCCAGCACAAGATCATCGTCATTGTCACGAACACCTGGAACCGCACCGAGCTCGACGCCTGGGCCACCGGTGGCTCGGTCGACGGGAAGGTGGGCGTCATCAACGTCGCCCCCGGTGCGGCCCTGCCCGGATCGTGGGGCCTGGCGCACGAGCTGGCCCACGTCTTCCAGAACTACACGTTCCTGGGCCGCAGCGGTTACGGCTTCACCGACCCCTCGGCCGGCACGTTCTGGGAGACCAGTGCCGAGTTCATGGCCATGCAGGCGCTGCCCACCACGGCGGCCGGTGACCTGACCCGCTGGCTGCGCTCGGAGAACCTGTACTACAGCTCCAGCCGGCATCACTACGGCAACTGGATGCTCGCGCAGTACATCAAGGACCGTGACGGCCTGGAGATGTTCAACCGGATCTGGAACGAGGCCCGCAGCACCGAGCATCCACTCGAGGTGTACCGGCGGATCGCGGGCATCGACCAGAACGAACTCAACCGGCGTCTCGGTGAGTACGCCACCCGCACGGTCACCTACGACTTCGGCAACCGGTCAACATTGATGCCGTTCATCAACAACGTGTACGGCGCCGGCTTCCTCAATGCGTACAACGGCGGCAATGTTGAGGCGGTCAACTCAAGTCTGGGGCACTACCAGATCAACAGTCGCGTCGCGCCGTCCGACTACGGCTTCAACAAGATCAAGCTGGTCCCGTCGACCGACGGTGGACTGGTCAGATTGCGACTCAAGGGCCACGCCGAAACCGGGGCGAGCGGCTGGACGTTCGGCCTGGTGGCGGTCAAGAACGGCACGCCACGCTACGCGGGCGTCAAGACCGGCACCGACGGCCAGATCGACCTCCAGCTGCAGGCCGGCGAGAGCGAGGTGTGGCTGGTCGTCACCGCCACACCCAGCGCGGTCCCGCACTACGGCTTCCTCGACGGATACACCAAGGCGCGCCGGTTCCCGTACGAATTCCGCGTCTCCGGGGCCACGCCGTCCGGTTTCGAGCCCGGCCACGTGAAGCCGAACCCGACCGGTGGCGGCCGCTGGCACTCCAACGGCGGCGGCTGGGTCGCGGCGAACGCCAGCGTGGCGGCCACCGCGTACGTCGGGCCGAAGGCCGCCGTGATGGGCGGCACGGTCACCGGCAACGCCCGGATCGAGGGCCTCGGCTGGGTCAACGGCGGCACCGTCGGCGGCAACGCGGTGGTCAAGGACAACGCTCTCGTCCAGGCCGGCGCCAACCTGTCCGGCAGCATCGTGGTCGGCGGTGACGCGGAGATCGCCTTCGCCTGCTCGTCCGGCACGTATCTGCTGTTCGACCCGGACCGCAAGTGTGACGGCACGGCGGGGGAGACCGACGTGAACCCGTCGTTCACCGCTTTCCCGAGCACGGACCTGGCGCTCTCCGAAACGCCGGCGACGACACCTTCGGCGACCCCCTCGGCCACCGCCTCGGCCACCCCGTCGGTCACCCCTTCATCGGCTGCGCCGACGACGTCGGCTCCCCAGGCCACCGCCAACCTCTCCGGTACGGCGACCGCGTCCGCCTCCTGCACCTCGCCGTGGGAGACGGTCGGCGCCCTCAACGACGGTCTCGAACCGGCGGCGTCGAACGACACGGTCAACCCGCGATGGGGAACGTGGCCGGAGGCCGGAAGCCAGTGGGCCGAGCTGATCTGGCCGTCCGCGGTCACGGTCGGCCGTGCCCAGGTCTACTTCTTCGACGACGCCGGCGGTGTACGCCTGCCGTCGTCCTGGAAGCTCCAGTACTGGACCGGTTCGGCGTACGCCGACGTGCCCGCGGCCGGCGGATACCCGACGGCCGCCGACGCCTACAACACGGTCACCTTCACCCCGGTCACCACCACCCGCCTGCGGGTGTCGCTGACCTCCTCCGGCGCCGGCTCGGTGGGCCTGCTCGAGGTGAAGACCTTCGCGAAGTAGTCACGACGGGTCGGGGCGCCGCCTGCCAGCGGCGCCCCTTCCACTACGCCGGGCTGCCGGACCAGATGAAGGTCTGGGCCGGCACGCTCGCCGTGGTCGCGAAATTCCTGTTGACGGTGCTCGCCTCAGTGCTGTTCGGGTAGGCGTTGGTGCAGCTCACCGGCGCGCTGCTGCCGGACATCAGATCGGTGCACAGACCGGTGCGCCGGTCCGGCAGCCCGAGCACGTGCCCGAATTCGTGAGCGGCGATCCGCGGCGGGTAGTAGCCCTGGTCCACCGCCTGCCGGCCCATGTACCAGCGGCCGTTGCCCAGGGACGTGGTCTGTGTGCGCGGCCAGCCGTTGTCGGCGTACACCCGGATGTTGGGGGTTGATCCGGCCGGGACCGGCAGCAGGCGCACGTTGGTCACCCGGCTGTTCCAGATCTGGGCGCCCTGATCGACGACCGACTTGAACTCCTGGGCCTGGCTCGCGTCGTAGTAGAGGGTGCGCGGCGCGGCGGCGGCGGGCGCGGCGGTGACCGCCTGGAAACCGCCGACGGCTAGGACCGCGACCAGGGCCGCGGCGATTCTGCGGAGCAGCATGGCTACCTCCGGGGATGGGGAACGGGACCCCTCCTTTCTATCGACGGATATCCATGAATGCGGCATACCGGTTCGGCCCTCTGCGCCGAATGATGCCTAGGCGAGGAAGACCGCCGCCAGGATCATGACCAGCGCCGACACCAGCGTCGACAGCATCACCACGTCCCGCGCCAGCGACTCGGCCGTCCGGTAACGCAGCGCGAACACGAACACGTTCTGCGCGGTCGGCAGCGCCGCCGTGATCACCGCGGCGAAAACCTGGTGGTCCGGCAGATCAAGAACGAGACGCCCGATGAGGTACGCCAGAAGCGGCTGCACCACCACCTTCAACGTCACCGCGAGATACCGTTCCGGCGCATCCGGGCCGCCGCGCAACGGCCGCGCTCCCGGCAGCGACATCCCGAACGCCAGCAGCGCGGCCGGCACCGCCGCCGCCCCGACCAGCTCGAACGGCTCCAGCAGCAGATCCGGCGGATGCCAGCCGGTCGCCGCCACCAGGATCCCGGCGGCCGACGCGATCATCAGCGGGTTGCGGACCGGCAACAGCGCCAGCCGGGCCGCCGACGGGCGCCCCTGCCCACTGGCCAGATCCAGCACGGCCAGCGCGATCGGACCGAAGATCAAGAGCTGAAAGAGCAGCACCGGTACGACCAGCGACACGTCACCGAGCACATAGGCCGCGATCGCCAGGCCCATGTTGCCGGCGTTCACATACGACGCGCCGAGCGTGCCGATCGTGACGGTCCGCGCGTCCCGCCTCCACACCAGCCGCGCGACCAGCGCGTACAGGGCCGCCACCACGATCGTCGACGCCACGAACACCAGCGACGCCCCGGTGACGATCCGGTCCAGCGAGGTACGGCTCAGTGTCGTGAACAGCAGCGCCGGACCCGCCACCGAGAACACCAACTGCCCCAGCACCCGTGGCGCGTGCTCACCCAGGAGACGGCGTCTGGCCAGCACGTAGCCGAGCGCGGCGAGCGCCCAGATCGTGGTGAAACCGCTCAGCACCCCCGCCATCGGTCTGTCAGGGCAGGAACTGCTCCTCGAACCGCACGACCGTGCCGTCCTCGACCGTCAGCCAGAACGGCAGCACCGCGATGTGCGGCGGGGAGACGTCGAGGTCCTCGTTCTGCTTCTTCAGGAAGGCCGCCAGGTCCTTGCAGGGCACTGTCGTCATGTCGACACCGCCGAGCGTCTCGAGCGCCTGGCAGTCGGCGTCCGCGGCGACCGGCAGCGTCCGCAGCTTCGGGTTCTCGTTCACGATCATGTAGTCGTTGTCCGGCCCGTCCGGATTCTCCGGATGCTCTTTCTTCCAGCGCGCCTTGGCCTTGTCGCCGGTCAGGAACTCGATCAGGTCGAAGGTCACCGTGCCGGCGGCCACCTTGGTGAGGTAGACCGGGTGCCGGCCGTCCTCCAGAACCACCTCGGCCGTCGTCGCTGCCGTCGCCGCCGCCGGTTCCGTGGTGGCGACGGTGGTCACGGCGGTCGCGGTGGTCGCCGGGGCCGGCTCCGCCTTCTCACACCCGGCCAGCGCGAGCACGAGCAGGGCCGCCACGCAGACGCGTCTCATCACTGTTCCCCCAGGTAGCCGATCGCTTGCGGACATCATGACGGATCCCGGCCAGCCCTCGGGCGCGCGGGTACCACCCAGGTATGACCGCACCGGGGCCGGACAGTGCCGCGCGGGTACCACGCAGGTATGACGCACCGGGCCGTACAAACTCGGGCCGGACCCCGGGCGCGTGGGTACTACTGTCCCGGCCGGACATATCGACTGTGCTGAACGGGGAGACACATGAGGGAGGCCTCGTACCGGACCACCGCGCTGGTCGGGCTCGGCTGGCTGGTCACAGTGGTGGCCGCGGTGATCGCCGGTGCGGTGCAGTCGGCGGGCGAGCAGACGTGCGACGACGCCACCTCCTGGTGCCTCACCCCTGGCGAGGCCGCCGTCCTCGGCCTGGCGCTGGCCAGCCCGGTCCTCCTCGCCATGATCATCATCGTGTTGGTGCTGGCCGGTCCGTTCGCCCGGCGGCTGCCTTCGGCACCGCTCGCGGGCACCCTCACCGCGGTGGTCGCGGTCCCCGTGGCGGGCGCGCTGGGCGGTCTGGTCCTGGCGGTCGCCCGATGAGACGTACGACGCTCGGCGCGCTCTTCTTCGGCTGGCTGTACGGCGTGCCGTTCCTGCTGATCGTCGGCCTGATCCGCCGCTACACCCTGCCCACCCTCGCCACCCGGGCCGAAGCCGAACACTTCGCGGCCGTCACCGACCGCTACCTGAGCACGGCGATGGGGCTCAACGTGGCCGTACCGTTGCTGGGTCTGCTCGTGGCGGTCATGCTCCGCGACCGCTACTGGCGCACCCACTTCCTCGGCGCCCTGGCCGGAATGCTGCTGTTCATGGCCGTCTACGCCATGGCCGCGACCCAGTCCGCGGCCCCGCTGATCGGTACCGTCCCGCCCACCCTGGAACCCGTCCCCGAGGTGACCGTCTGCATCCCGACGAGCGGCGGCCACCCCTGCCCCGGCGGCTGACCGGCGATGTTCTCCCGCTGCCAGGGCCGGGGAAACCTTGCCTCGGCGGCTGAGAAACGACGGGTCATCGGCGACGGTTTCCCCGCTGCCAGGCGGTTCGCATGGCGCGATAGCCGTCGTGGACGAAGCGTGGCGCGTCCTGGGCCGGGTCGTCGTACACGCTCGCGAACGGCAGCCCGAACCGTCCGATTCGCGACACTCCCCACGCCCAGCGCGGCACCCCACCGGCCCAGACCCGGACGATCCACCCACCACTGGAGACGATGTCGATGTCCTCTACGTCGAACCAGTAGTACCGGAACGTCCGCAGCGGATTCACCAGTGCGATGTGGTCGTCGTGTAACACGACCCGCATCATCGCGAGCCGCAGCAGAAAGGTCCCGAGCAGCGCAAACCCTGCCATCACGGCGATCAGCCCGACCGGCGCCCGCCCGGGGTCCGCCGCGGTCAGAAACGCCAGCGCGGCAAGCAGCGGCAGGCAGATCAGCACACCTCCGGCAACCGAGAAGAAGAGCAGACCAGCCAACGACCGCAGCACTCGGGGACGGCTCATGTCGATGAATTCTGGGACCGTGGCGAGTGGGATCTCAAGCCGCCGCTGCCCGGAGGCCGATGCCCAGGCCGACGATGACGACCAGGGCGGCGGTGGCCGTGGGCGCGGTCGCGGCGAGCCGGGCGCCGAGGTGGGACAGCCGACTGCCCAGGTGGGCGGCTCGGCCGCCGCTGGTGATCAGCCGGGAGAGCCGGTTCTGGGCCACCACCAGCAGGAGGCCGATCGCGGTCAGGGTGGCGGCCATGCCCAGGCCGTAGGCGATGACGAGTGCCACACCCAGGCCGGCGCGGCCGAGACCGATCGCGCCGAGCAGGACCACCAGGGCTGACGGGCTGGGCACCAGGCCTCCGGCGAGGCCGATTCCGGCGAGGCCGAGCCAGCGTCGCGTACGCCGAGGCGCCCGATCGTGCTGCTCACCCTTTCCGGTCTGCCTGGCCTGCTCGGCCCGCTCGTCACGGGAGTGGGGGGTGTGGGGGTGATTATGTCCGCTCGGATCGACATCGTCGCGGCAGTGGGCGTACGCGTGATCATCCGGGTCGTGGGAGTGGGTAGTGGAGTGCGCGCCGTGAGCGTGTCCGTGCGGGCCGGAGGCGTGGGTGTGTCCGTGCGGGCCGTGGGTGTGAGAGCGCGGGCCGTGGGTGTGGGTGTGGGTGTGGGTGTGCGGGCCGTGGGTGTGGGAGTGGCCGGGCCAACCGTGGGAGTGGGCGCCCGAGCTGCGGGAACGCAGGGCGGAGATCAGCATCGTCGCGCCTACGGCTACTACCAGGAGACCGCTCACGATGCCGAGGACGCTCAGAGCCCGTTCGCCGGCCAGGGCGGTCGAGGTGCTGAGGAGGAGGCCGAGCGCGAGGACCGTACCGGTGTGGGTGAGAGTGACCGTGCCGCCGACGGCGAGTGCGTCGCGGATGCGGCCCTGACGGCCCGCGAAGTAGGCGGCCATGATTGTCTTGCCGTGGCCGGGCAGGACCGCGTGGCCGGCGCCGAGCAGCAGTGCCAGAAGGAAGGCCAGGCCGACCACCAGTGGGGTGAGCTGTCCGCCGACGGTCGTCTCCACCCGGGTCTGTGCGGCGGCCAGCCATCGCGGGCCGCCGGTGAGGTCCGGGGCGTTGCCGGTCGCGGCCGCTGAGCCGCCCGCGCCGCCTCCGGTCGCGCCGCTCCCGCCGACGCTGGTTGCGCCGCCGATCCCGACGGTGGCGGAGCGGACGTCCGGCGGTGAGGCGAGCAGGTCGGTGGGGTAGGTGCGCAAGCCGTCGGTGACGCTTTCGGTCGGCAGGGCGGACTCGGAGAGGGCTATCCCGGCGCCGTTGGCCGTGATCTCCCTCCAGCCGACCCGATCCGAACGATAATCGTTGTCGATCTGGATGGTGGTGGCGCCGGACAGCCGGGCGGGGGCACTCAGGACGCAGTCGAGGCGGCTGATGGACAGGCCGCCGGAACCGGGCAGCACCTCGTACCGGGGATCGGCGACGGTCCACACCAGGCGCTCGCCGCCCGCTGACACCGCGAGGCCCGCAGCCAGGCGCTGACACTCCGCCGCCGCGTGGACGGCGCGCTCGGCGGGCGACAGGACACCGTCGCCGTCCACGTCCACCAGCGGCTTCTCCTGGAGTGTCGGGATCTCGGCGGCGTCTACCGCGGCGGTCACGTCGATGCGGCCGGGGTACAGGGTGAGGCCCGCGTACTGGTTGACCGAGAAACTGTCGACCGGGTGCGCCTCGGCCGGCTGTGCGGGCCAGAGAAGAAGCCCGGCGATCACCGCGATCATGCCGAGACGGATTCTCATCGGGGGCCTCCGGAGGCGGGCAGGCCGGCCAGGGCGCGGCGGGCGGTGGGGACGTCGACGGGCGAGAAATGCGGGTTGGTGGAAAGAGCGCTTTCCAATTCGGTACGCGCGGCGCCGTGCTGCCCGAGGCCGAGATGGATCATGCCCAGGTGGTAGGAGTAGACGGCCGGCCGTGCCCCGCCGGCGACGGCGTGCCGGGCGTAGGGCAGGGCCTCGGCGTTGCGGCCGGTGGCGTGCAGCGCCCAGGCCAGGGTGTCGGCCACGTCGGGGTGTTTCCGTACCGCCCATTCGGCGCGCGCGGCGGTCACCGCGTCGGCCGGGCGGCCCTGGGCCAGGGCGAGTTCGGCGGTGGCCAGCCGGTCGGTGCCGCCGTTCGCCGTGAACAGCCGGTCCGCCGCCGCGGCCAGATCCAGTTGGGCGGCCGCCTCCGCGTCACGGCCGGCGGCCTTCAGCAGCAGGGCGTACTCCACCATGGAGGACATCGACGGCGGCAGGCCCGGATATCCGGTGAGGTCGCCGCGGGCGGCCGCGATCCGGGCCATGCCGTGCCGGGCGGTGCCGGTGGCCGGATCGGCGGAGAGCGCGATCCCGTACTCGGTCTCGGCGGTGGCCAGATCGCCGCGGCCGAACGCCAGATCGCCGAGCTGGGCGCGGCAGAACGCCACGTCGTGCGGATCGACGGCGTTGTCCAGAGCCTGCCGCATCAGGCTCTCCGCCTCGCTCACCCGGCCGTGCAACTCCAGGTCGTAGGAGGCGCGGGCGTACGCGGACAGGCCCGGCCGCAGGTCGAGCATCCGCTGGACGGCCCGGGTGGCGCCGTCCGCGTCGCCGAGCTGGGTGAGCGCGTCGGCGAGCACCCCGTACGCCTCGGCGTCGTGATCGTTGACGGTCAGCGCCTTCTCGGCGTGGCCCCGGGCGGCCGGGAAGTCGTGCCGGGCGTTGGCGAGCGCGCCGAGCACCACCAGCGCGTCACTGTTGCCGTCGGCCCGCAGCGCGAGTGACCGGCGGGCGGCCTGCTCGGCCTTCGGGTAGTACGCGGGATCGGCGGTTACCCGGGCCCGCTCCAGGTAGGCCGCGCCGAGCGCCGCCCAGGTCGGCCAGTCCCCGGGCACGTCACGGAGCTGCTGCTGGGTCCGGGCGATGCGCTGGGCGAGCACGTCGGCCGGCTGCCGGGCGGCGACCGGTACGGCCGGGGTGGTCGAACGCGGCCAGGTGAGCAGGGCCGCGACACCGAGCAGGGCGGCCGCAAGCACTGCGGCGAGGCCGAGGCGGACGAGCGTACGTCGCATGATCTCTCCAGAGGGAGCCGGGCCGGAGATCGATCCGACCCGGAAAGCGGTGGAAACGCTGGTGGGAAAGTCGCTGTGGAGCGTTCCGGGCCGGGTGGGCCGGCCCGGAAAGCGGTGGAAACGCCGGTGGGAAAGCTGCTGTGGAGCGTTCCGGGCCGGGTGGGCCGGCCCGGAACGCGGTGGAAACGGATCCGGGAAGCGGTTGCGGCGCCGGGCGGGCGGCGCCCGCCCGGGCCGGGATCAGAGCGAGAGCGTCTGATCAGGGTCGGCGGAGGTGCGCTGCCTGCGCCGCCGCCAGAGGAAGAAGAGCAGACCGCCCGCGACGACGAGGATCCCGAGGCCGGAGGCGCCAGCCGCGTAGGACACCGGAACGGTTGCCGGCGCGGGCTGAGCGGTGTCCGAGGTGAGCGCGCCGGTGAGGCTGTTCGGCGTGGCGTCGCTGCTGGGCCGGGCGGCGGGCCGCTGTCCGCCGGCGCTGTTGACGGACACCCCGTTGGGCAGGGCCACGTACGGGAACTCGCCCGTGAAGTCCTGATCGTTGGCGTCCACCGCGTCCCCCGCCGCGAGCGCGTCGACCAGTTTGCCGGCCTGCGCCGCACCCACCAGGGCCTGGAGTTCGATGTCGACGACGTCGTCGGTGAGCCGCCGCCCGTTCGGGAAGCCCTGGAGGTCACCGGCGAGCACGCCGAGCCGGTTGGGCTGGCCCGCGACCGGCACCGTCAGGTTGAGGCGCAGTTGTTCCGACGGGGTGAACCGGGACGCCTTCACGTCGGCGTTGTTGAGCTGCGAGTTCAGGTCGGCCTTGATCGGGCCGCCGGCCTTCGTGGTGATGCCGGTCAGGAAGATCTCGCTGAGGTCGTTGCGTGGGGTGGCCGGCGCCGGGATCTTGTAGATCGCCTCGATCAGCTTCGGCACCTCCGGGTTGAGCACCCGGTTCACCAGCGCGGGGATCTGGGCGTCGCGGTCCGGGCGGGTGGCGTTGAAGGTGTCCTTCAGCCCGGCGGGCACCACCACCTCGTTGACCAGCGGGTTCCCCAGCCGGGACACCTGCACCCGGTCGCCGGACGAGCCGCCGCCGGCGATCCGAACCCGGTTGCGTTCGGTGGTGGTCCACACGCCGACGACCGGGTTGCGGGTGGCGTCGCCGCCCAGTGCCACGTCCTTGAACGGCACCTGGAGGGCGATCGTGTTCACGTTGTAGCCGGCCAGGGTGTCCTGCCCGGTCTCCGACAGGTCCCCGCCGTACAGGAGATCGAAGACCCGCAGATCCAGGAAGAACGGGTCGTCGGCCTGACCGGCGAAGATCTTCCACCCGCCGGGCAGGGTCTGGGTGGCCTGCTGGCGCAGCGTCGCGTAGTCCGGCATGGACGCGGCGCCGACCCGCGACGGCGCGACCGGGGCGTCCTGCACGCGGGTCTTGAACGACTCGCCGTCGAACTTCGACTCCAGCGAGTACGTCTGCCGGAACAGCAGGTTCTCGTCGTCGAGCGAGGTGACCGGGCCGTTGTTGTAGAGGAAGGTGCTGTTGCCGCGCTTGTCGACGTTTCGGAACTTCCAGCGGAACTCGGCGTCCGGTTTCGCGTCACCGTCGTTGTCGACCTTGATGTGGTACGTGGCGTCGGTGGCGAACGGGTAGAAGTTGGGGCCGCCGTTGGGCTCCTCGAACGGCTGCCAGTTGGCGATGAACGTGACGTAATCGGGGCGTTCGGGGCTGACGAAGGCGTACAGGTCGGTGTTGTCGACCGCCGGGTCGGCGGCGATCAGCGGCGCCTCGCGGTGGCTGGACGCGGTGGCGGTGGACGGCCCGAGACCGTAGAGCGACCCGGTGAGCAGCACGCCGAGGCCGAGCGCGGCCACGGTACGCCGTCGCCCGCTCCGGGGAGGGTTGGCCCTCATGGTGGTTCCTTCCGTGCCGAGGATGGTGTTCTCGGCACGGATTCGTGGCGCCACCCGGCCACGGATGGGCGTCTGTGAACTTTCCGACGCCCACCCATCCGGCCGGGTGGCGGCTCCGAATCAGCTCCCGATACCGGTGCAGTCGATCTTCACGACGTTGCTGACCTCCTCCTTGGCGACGAAGTTCGTACCGTCGTTGACCTGCGTGTACATGGCGATCGTCCGGGTCCGGTAGGAGTGCACGCCCTCCTTGCAGACCGTCGACACGGTGGTGAAGGTCTTGTTGTAGGGGTTCACCACCCGATCGGGGGACTTGGCGCGGACCAGCCAGGAGCAGCCAAGGGCTCCGCAGCTCTTGCGCTCGATCCAGACGTGGACGACCGCGTTGCACGGCGCCTTGTAGGACTCGACGTATCCAGCCGCGTGCAGCCAGGCGTCGGGTCGCTGTCCGTCGAGGACCGGCGGCAGCGGCTTCTGCGGGCTGACGGCCGGGGTCATGCCGTCGATCGTGAGGCCGCCGCAGTCGGTTCGCGGCTTGGCGGTGTTGTTGGTGCGGCTGGACCAGGTGGGGCCGCCCGCCGCGTAGAGCACGAGGTTGCCGTCGTTCTGCATCACCAGTTCACCGGGGCCGCGGCCGTTGGTGCCGGACGCCCAGAGCGGCCGGACCGGGCCGCCGGTCGGGGAGCCGGCGTAGACGACGAGGTTCCCGTCGCCCTGGTTGCCGACGAACGCCGACTCGTTGCTCCGCTTGGCGGGCGCGGTGGTCCACAGCCCGTTCACGGTGTCGTTCTGGAGCACCCGGTAGACGGCGAACGTGCCGTTGGCCTGCATGCGTGCCTCGTACAGGCCGTTGCGCGAGATCAGGCGCTGGTTGAGGAGGAGTTTCTCGCCGTTCTTCAACGTGTCGGTGAAGGCCAGCGCGTGCGCGGCGGCCGGGGCCGTCAGCACGGTGATCGTGGTGGTCGCGATGGCCACCAGGACGGCGGAGATCCACCGCCGCAGGAGCAGAGGCATGTCGGGGTTCCCTTCGGGCGCTTGCCGGTACTGCCCGAAGTCTGGGATCCGCGACGGGAAACGGCGCGCAAGCTTGCGCGCGCGGTCAGGTCGTCTCGCGGACCACCAGGGTGGGTTCGTAGATCACCGAGGTGACCCGGGTGCCCGGGTCGTCGACGCGGGCGAGCAGCAGGCGGGCCGCCTCGGCGGCCATGTCCTCCAGCGGGAGGCGGACCGTGGTGAGGGCGGGCCGGGCCGCGACAGCCGCGCTGCTGTCGTCGAAACCGACGACGGCGACGTCCTGCGGGACGCGGAGGCCGGCGTCGCGCAGCACCAGCAGGGCGCCGAGGGCCATCAGGTCGTTGGCCACGAAGACGGCGTCCAGCCCGGGATGGGTGGCCAGCAGGGCGCGCATGGCCTGCTCGCCGCTCTCCTGGGTGAAGTTGCCGGATTCCAGCGGCACCCAGGGGTGGCCGTGGCGGGCCATGGCGCGGCGGAAACCGGAGATCCGGTCGACGCTGGCCGGCACGTCGGCGGGGCCGGAGATGATGGCGGGCCGGCGGCGGTCGCCGGCGGCGAGGCGGGCGGCGGCGAGCGCGGCGCCGGCCTCGTTGTCCAGGTCGACGTAGCTGATCGGGACGGGCTGGGCGGGCCGCCCGATCAGGACGGCCGGGATCGCCGCCTCGGCGAGCAGCGCGGGCAGCGGGTCGCGGGCCGGCAGGGAGAGGACCACGGCGCCGTCGGCCTGGCCGTTGCGCAGGTCGCCGATCAGGCGGCGGTGCCCGTCGGCGCCGACCATCTGGAGGGCCAGCTGTATCCCTGCCGGGCGCAGCACGCTCATCAGGCCGCCGACGACGCGCCCGAAATAGGGGTCGGAGAAGAACCGGCTCATGAACGGGTCGTCGTCGTGGGTCTCGGAGTCGGAGACGACCAGGGCCACGGTGCCGGTGCGACGGGTGACCAGCGATCTGGCCAGCCGGTTCGGCACGTAACCGGTCTGGTCGACGGCGCTCCACACCTGCTCGTGCAGCAGCGGGTCGACATTGCGGATGCCGTTGATGACACGGGACACGGTGGCGCGCGAGACACCGGCCACACGGGCCACGTCCTCGAGCGTGGGCAGCCGCTGGCTTTGCATGCCCGAAGTTATAGCACAGGGAGAGCGCTTTCCGATTCTCTGTCCACAGGGGCGTCCGGCCCGGTTCCGGAACCTCAAATCATTGACGTACGTGAGCCGGGAGCTCACGCTTGGAAAGCGCTCTCCAAGTCTCCGACAGTCCTCAACCCCCGTGGAGACAACCGTGCGAAAACGAATCCTGGCGCCGCTGGGCGCCGCCCTGCTCACCGCCGGCCTGCTGGTGGTGGCCGGTAACCAGTCCGCGCACGCCGCGGACACCCTGCTCTCCCAGGGCCGCCCCGCCCTCGCCTCGTCGGTGGAGAACGGCGAGTCCGCCGCCGTCGCCGCCGTCGACGGCCGCACCGACACCCGCTGGGGCAGCCAGTGGGCCGACCCGCAGTGGCTGCGCGTCGACCTGGGCGCCACCGCCACGATCACCCAGGTCGTGTTGCAGTGGGAGACCGCGTACGCCAAGGCGTACCAGATCCAGACCTCACCGGACGGCAACGCCTGGACCACGATCAAGTCGGTGAGCAACGGTGCCGGAGGCACCGAGACGCACGCGGTCAGCGGCTCCGGCCGGTACGTGCGGATGTACGGCACCCAGCGCGGCACCGGCTACGGCTACTCGCTGTTCGAGTTCAAGGTCTACGGCACGTCGTCGGTCACCCCGCCGCCGACCGACGGACCCGGGTACGTCTACGCGAACCCGCCGGTGACCGGGGTGGTCCCGTCCACCGAGATCCCGCCCGCCACGAATCCGCCGGTGACGCACCGTGAGTTCCAGGCGAACTGCTCGGTGAGCCGCACCAACCTCAACGACGACCCGATCATCTTCCCCAACCTGCCGGGCGCGTCGCACTCGCACACGTTCATGGGCAACCGGACCACGAACGCGGGCTCGACTCTGGCGTCGTTGCAGGCCGGCGGCACGTCCTGCGTCACGCCGGGGGACAAGACCGGCTACTGGATGCCGACGCTCTACAACGGTGACCAGGCCGTGCAGCCGGACGGCCCGCAGGTCATCTACTACAAGAGCGGCGTCATCGACTACCGCAGTGTCCGGCCGTTCCCGCCGGGGCTGCGCTACGTGGTGGGCAGTCCGACCGCCACACAGGACGAGTTCCGCAACGCCCCCGGCGCGGTCGAGGGCTTCGAGTGCGGCAACAGCGCCTTCAACTGGGACATCCCGGCGAACTGCCCGGCCGGCACCCAGCTGAACGTCCGCTACCAGGCGCCGAGCTGCTGGAACGGCCTCCACCTGGACTCGCCGGACCACAAGAGCCACATGGCGTACCCGGTCAACGGGGTCTGCCCGGTCTCGCACCCGGTGGCCGTCCCGATGATCGAGTTCAAGATGGCCTGGCCGGTCAGCGGGAACATGGCGGGAGTGCGGTTCGCCAGCGGGCGCGGGTTCTCGTTCCACTACGACGTCTACAACGTCTGGGAGCCGCCGATCCTGGCGGCGCTGGTGCGGCACTGCATCAACGGCGGGCTGCAGTGCAATCCGCGCGGCTTCGACCAGTACAAGCCGGAGCGGGGCGCCGCCCTCAACGAGAACTATCAGCTTCCCTGATAACAGTTTTTAACTGAAATTCTCAGAGCGCGGAAAGGGTGGTCCGCCGGGTCTCGGAAATGCGTGCGGCGAGGGCTGTCGTGCGCGGTTCGAGCCCGGCGGCCTGCTCGCCCTCGGCCAGTTTCCGGCTCTGTTCCAGGTGTGCGCGCAGGCATGAGCGCAGCAGTTCGTCGAACTCCCCGCCGCGCAGCGCGGTGGCCTCACTCACGTGTGAGGGCATGACCATGCCCGGCATCGGCATGCCCTTGTGCTGGTTCTCGGCGGGCAGCCCGGCCTCGGCGCCGAGCCGCCGCAGCTCGGCCAGCTCGGCCTCCGTAAACGCTCTGACCTGCGCAGACACGGCTTCCAGCGCGGAGTCGCGCGGGACCAGGTCGAGCAGCGGGAGCAGCTGCTCGTCCATCGCGATGGTGATCTCGAGCCACGCGCGGTCGGTGCCGCCGAAGGCCGTGGACGAGACGGCCGGCGGCGGGGCGGCCGGGGTGGGAGCGGCCGGAGTGGGGGGCTCGCCGCAGCCGGTCAGAGCCAGCAAAGCGGCCGTGACGCATGCGAGAGAAAGAGGATTCACGGCCGCAGTCTCCGGTTCCGGAACCAATCCTGTCAATGCTTCCTTATTGACGCGCGGCAACATGGGCGAAACAATCTCCTCGCTTGGAGAGCGCTTTCCATCCCCTTACCCATTGGTGTGATCATGTATAGACGGCTGCTGCTCCTCGTCGCGCTCGCCGCGACATTCCTCGGCCTCACCGCCGTGTCCCCGGCCACCGCCGCCGACGTGCTGCTGTCACAGGGGAAGCCGGCCACCACCTCGTCGCAGGAGGTCGACGGGCCCGGGTACAGTCCGGCCAACGCCTTCGACGGAAACCTCGGCACCCGCTGGTCCAGCGCCTTCGCCGATCCGCAGTGGATCCAGGTCGACCTCGGGTCGGCAGTCGCCATCAACCGGATCGTGCTCAACTGGGAGGGCGCGTACGGCAGGGCGTACCAGATCCAGACCTCGAACGACGGCAGCTCCTGGACCACCGTCTTCACCAAGACCGACGGCACCGGAGGCGTCGAAAATCTCGATATTTCCGGAAATGGGCGGTATGTCCGGCTGGCCGGAACGCAGCGCGGCACGGGCTACGGCTACTCGCTGTGGGAGTTCCAGGTCTTCGGCGGCGGCGGAACCCAACCCCCGGACCAGTTCACCACGATCTGGAGCGACACCTTCGACGGCCCGGCCGGAACCGGCCCGAGCGCCGCGAACTGGCTGCTGCGCACCGGCACCCAGTACCCGGGCGGCGCCGCCAACTGGGGCACCGGCTCGGTGGAGACCGCCGGCAACACGACCGCCAACGTCGCCCTCGACGGCAGCGGCAGACTCGCCATCAAGGCGATCCGTGACGGCGCCGGGAAGTGGACCTCCGGCCGGATCGAGACACAGCGCGCCGATTTCGCCCCGCAGCCCGGCGAGCAGCTCAAATTCACCGCCGTGCTGAGGCAGCCGGACGTCGCCAACGCCGCCGGCTACTGGCCGGGCTTCCGCGCCACCGGCGCCGCCTACCGCGGCAACTTCACCAACTGGCCCAGCGTCGGCGAGACCGACATCATGACCGGCGTCAACGGCCGTGACCAGCTCTCCCAGACGCTGCACTGCGGCACCGCGCCGGGCGGACCCTGCAACGAGTACGACGGCCGGTCCTCCGGGTTCGCGTCCTGTGTGGGCTGCCAGAGCGGTTACCACGAGTACACCCAGATCATCGACCGGACGAAGACCGACGAGGAGATCCGCTTCTACCTCGACGGGCGGCAGACCTGGGTGGTCCGCGAGTCGCAGGTCGGCGTCGCGGCCTGGCAGGCGGCCGTGCACCACGGCTTCTACCTGCGGTTCGACCTGGCGATCGGCGGATCGCTGCCGAACGCGATCGCCGGATTCACGACCCCCACCCCGGAGACCACCTCGGGCGGTGTGCTCAGCGTCGACTCGGTCACCGTCGGCCGCGCCGCCGGGACCACCGCCCCGGCGATGACCGACCCGCCGGTCCCGGCCGGGCCCAGCGTCGTCCGGGTGACCGGGAGCCAGGGCAACTGGCAGCTCACCGTCAACGGGGCGCCGTGGGAGGTCAAGGGCATGACCTACGGTCCGCCGCAGGCGGCGGCCGACGGCTACATGCGCGATCTCAAGAACATGGGCGTCAACACGATCCGCATCTGGGGGCCGGACGCCAGCACCCCGCTGCTTCTGGACACGGCGGCCCGGCACGGCGTCAAGGTGATCGTCGGGCTGTGGCTGAACCACGGCGCCGACTACGTGAACGACAGCGCGTACAAGACGGCGGTGAAGAGCGAGATCGTCGCCAAGGTGAACGAGCTCAAGGGCCGCTCCGGGGTGCTGCTCTGGGACGTCGGCAACGAGGTCATCCTGGAGATGCAGAACTACGGGCTGGCCGCCGATGTGGTCGAGGCGCGGCGGGTGGCGTACGCGAAGTTCGTCAACGAGGTCACCGAGGCGATCCACGCGGCCGACCCGAACCACCCGGTCACCTCGACCGACGCGTACACCCATGCGTGGACCTACTACAAGCCGCACGCTCCGGCGCTGGACCTGCTCGCGGTCAACTCGTACGGAGCGATCGACACCGTGAAGCGTGACTGGATCGCGGGTGGATACACCAAGCCGTACATATTGACCGAGGGCGGTCCGGCGGGGGAGTGGGAGGTGCCGGGCGACGTCAACGGGGTGCCGAACGAGCCCACCGACCTGCAGAAGAAGGCCGGGTACACGTACAGCTGGAACGCGATCAAGGGGCATCCGGGCGTGGCTCTGGGCGCCACCGAGTTCCACTACGGCATCGAGAACGACTTCGGCGGGGTGTGGCTGAACACCACGACCGGTGGCTGGCGGCGGCTCGGCTACCACGCCATGCGGCAGGCGTATACCGGGCAGGCCGCGCCGAACACGCCACCGGAGATCACCGCCATGACGGTCGGCACGCAGACGGCGGTCCCGGCGGGCGGCACGTTCACCGTCAGCGCCACCGCCACCGATCCGCAGGGCGACCTGATCCGCTACAACCTGATGGCCAGTGACAAGCACATCAACGCCAACCGGGGGCTGCGGCATCTGACTTTCAGTCAGACCGGCAACGGCCAGTTCACGGTACGGGCGCCGGAGACGCTCGGTGTCTGGAAGGTGTACGTGTACGCCTATGACGGCCACGGCAACGTCGGCATCGAACAGCGCTCGTTCAAGGTCGTCCCGCCGCCCGCCCCGGGCACGGATCTGTCCCGCGGTAAGCCCACGTCGGCGTCCAGCTATCAGCCGACCGGCACGAACGGGCCGCAGCTCCCGTCGTACGCGGTCGACGGCGACTACGGCACCCGCTGGGCCAGCGAATGGGTGGACTCCGCCTGGCTCCAGGTCGACCTCGGCTCGGTGCAGTCGTTCGACCGGGTGCGGCTCGCGTGGGAGGCGGCGTACGCGAAGTCCTACACCGTGCAGGCCTCCGACGACGGCGCCACCTGGCGGACCGTGTACTCGACGACGGCCGGTGACGGCGGCTTCGACACGCTCACGGTGAACGGCTCCGGCCGCTACGTCCGGGTGAACGGCACCGTGCGGGCCACCGCGTACGGCTACTCGCTCTACGAATTCGGCGTCTACCGCAGCTGAGGTTCCGGAACTTCCCGGCCCGCCGCCGAGGGCGTACCCCATTGACCTGGGGCGATGCTCTCGGCGGCGGTCGTGAAAGCGCTTCACCAAGGTTTGTCGAGCATTGACAGCCTTTAACGCCCGGTTCACAGTGTCCGGCAAGAGAGCGCTTTCACAAGCGTGAAACATCCCCCGAGGAGTTCCCCGCATGAGACGTCGTCTGTTATCCGTCGCCGCGCTGCTGGCCGCGCTCGTCGCGGTCCCCTCCGGACCCGCGAACGCCGCCGAGGTCCTCGTCTCCCAGGGAAAGGCCGCCACCGCCTCGTCCACCGAGATCGCCGGCGCCTACCTGGCGTCGGAGGCGGTCGACGGCAACAACGGCACCCGCTGGGCCAGCGCGTTCACCGGCACCCAGTGGTTCCAGGTCGACCTGGGCGCGGCGACCGCGGTCAGCCGGGTCGCGATCAACTGGGAGGCCGCCCACGCCCGCGCCTTCAGCCTCCAGCTGTCCACCGACGGCAGCGCCTGGACCAACGCCTGGAGCACCACGACCGGCGCCGGCGGCCAGCAGAGCATCGCGCTCTCCGGCACCGCCCGCTACGTGCGGATCAACCTGACGCAGCGGGCGCTCGAGGCGTACGGCTACTCGTTCTGGGAGTTCCAGGTCTACTCGGGCTCCTCCAATCCCGGGACGTCGGGCCTGCTGTCGTACGCCAAACCGGCCCTCGCCTCCACCTGGCAGAACGACGTCAACTGCAACCCGTGCAGCCCCGACAAGGCGTTCGACAACGATCCGGCCAGCCGCTGGGCCACCAGCTCCACCAACGGCTGGGTCGACCCCGGCTGGATCTCGGTGGACCTCGGCGCGACCGCCCAGATCAGCCAGGTCGTCCTCCAGTGGGACCCGGCCTACGCCCGCGGCTACCAGATCCAGGTGTCCGCGGACAACGTGAACTGGACGTCCATCTACTCGACGACGACCGGCGACGGCCTCAAGGACGTCATCAACGCCACCGGCACCGGGCGTTACGTGCGGATGTACGGCACCGCCCGCAGCGGCCCGTACGGCTACTCACTCTGGGAGTTCAGCATCTACGGCACCGGCGGCAACCCCACCACCCCGCCCGCCAAGCCCGCCGACCCGGTCTTCCCGGCCACCCGCCTGGTCTTCTCCGACGAGTTCAACGGCGCGGCCGGCAGCAGGCCGGACGGCGCGAAGTGGACCATGGACCCGGGCGTCCCGCAGAACGGCGAGGTCCAGTACTACACGCCGAACAGTGAGAACGCGTCCATGAACGGCGCCGGCCAGCTCGTCATCGAGGCCCGCCGCCAGGACTACCAGGGCCGGCAGTACACCTCGCACCGGATGAACACCAGCAACAAGTTCCACGTCCAGTACGGCCGGATCGAGGCGCGGGTCAAGGTGCCCAAGGGCAACGGGCTGTGGCCGGCGTTCTGGCTGATGGGCGACGACTTCCTCCAGGGCCGGCCGTGGCCGTACAACGGCGAGATCGACATCATGGAGGTCCTCGGCCGCAACACCGGCGAGGCCTACTCCACGCTGCACGCCCCGGCCTACAACGGCGCCGGTGGTTATGGCCAGAAGTACGCGACCGTCGACCTTTCGCAGGACTTCCACGTCTGGGCCGCCGAGTGGGACAGCAAGGGCATCCGGTTCTTCCTCGACGGGCGCCTGGTCTTCGACGCCGCCAAGGAGACCGTGGAGAACACCCGCGGCCCGTGGATCTACGACCACAAGTTCTACCTGATCCTCAACCTGGCCGTCGGCGGCGACTTCCCCGGCCCGATCGACGCCACCACCCCGTTCCCCAGCCAGATGCTCGTCGACTACGTGAGGGTCTACCAATGAGCGAGCTTGCGAGCGAATCATTCAGCTCAGTTGTCTACTCATGGCGACGCCGGAGCGCGGCGGAGGTGGCGGCATGAGGCGCCTGATTTCCGGCGCGGTGGCCGCCGTTCTCGCCACCTACCTGATCGTCACCGCCACCTCCGCCTCCGCCGCCGACACCCTGCTCTCCCAGGGGAAGCCCGCCACCGCCTCCTCCGTCGAGTCGGCCGCCTTCCCGGCCGCCAACGCCGTCGACGGCAACCTCGGAACCCGCTGGTCCAGCGCCTTCAGCGACCCGCAATGGCTCCAGGTCGACCTGGGCGCGAGCGCCGCGATCACCTCTGTGGTTCTCGACTGGGAGTCCGCGTACGCCCGCAGTTTCTCGTTGAAAGCCTCCGCCGACGCGCAGAGCTGGACCACCCTCTACAGCACCGCCGCCGGCGCCGGCGGAAAACAGACGGTCACCGTCAACGGCACCGCACGCTACGTGCGGCTCGAGACAGGAGCGCGCGCCACGCAATGGGGTGTGTCGCTCAACGAGTTCCAGGTGTACGGGACGGGCGGCGGAACCACGCCGACCATCCCGCCGGGCGCCGTCCGCGTCGCCGAGTTCCTGGCCGACTGCCCGTTCAGCCACCGGTTGCCGGACGACCCGATCATCTTCCCGAATCTGCCGGGCGCCTCGCACATGCACAGCTTCTTCGGCGCGGCCGGTACCAACGCCTACTCAACTGTTGACACGTTGCTCAATGCGAACAGCAACTGCAACCCGTCGGTTGACAAGTCCTCCTACTGGATTCCCACCCTCTACCAGGACAACGTGCCGGTCGAACCGGTCACCGGCATCTTCTACTACCTCGGTGAGGGGGTCCGCGACGACCTGATCGCCCAGACCCAGCCGCTGCCGCTCGGCCTGCGGATCGTGGCCGGAAACGCCAAGGCCACCGGCCCGTCGGACAACACCATCTCCCGCTGGTCGTGCCTGCACGCCGGGCACGTCGGCTCGTCACCGGACTTCGTCAACTGCCCGGCCGGGTCGATGCTGGAGTCGTACCTCGACTTCCCGCACTGCTGGGACGGCCGGAACCTGGACTCCACCGACCACAAGAGCCACATGGCCTACCCGGTGAACAACGCCTGCCCGGCCAGCCACCCGGTCGTGGTGCCCAAGTTGCGGCAGGTCATGCGCTATCCGGTCACCGGCGACCCGGCCCGGCTGCGGCTGGCCTCCGGTGGCGGTTTCACGATGCACGGCGACTTCTTCAACGCCTGGCCGGTCGCGGAGATGGCCCGCCGGGTGAACGACTGCATTCGCCCGATCATCAAGTGCGGGACCGACGGACGGCCCTGATAGAACTTTGCACATGAGTTCACGACCCGGCCGCGGTGGCCACCATCCCACGATGGATCAGGTGGCCGCCGCGGCGGGCGTCTCCCGGGCCACCGTCTCCCGGGTGATCAACAACGCGGTCTCGGTGGCGCCCGGCATCCGCGACGCGGTCCAGCGTGCGATCGCCTCGACGGGGTACGTTCCGAACGTCGCCGCCCGCAGCCTGGTCACCCGCCGTTCCAACTCGGTGGCCCTGGTGATCAGCGAACCGGACCGTCCCGACGACCACTCCTTCCTCAACCGGATCTTCACCGACCCGTACTTCGGTCGCGTCACCGCGGGCGCGACCGGCGCGCTGCGGCCGCACGACGTCCACCTCGTGGTCGTGCCGACCGACTCGGCCGACCATCATCAGGTGATCCGCTACCTGCGGCAGGGCCACGTCGACGGCGTGCTGCTGATCTGCTCCAGCGAACACGACCCGCTGCCCGGGCAGGTCCACGCGCTCGGCATCCCGGCGGTGCTGTCCTCCCAGCCGGCCGCGCCGCTGCCGGTCAGCCACGTCGACCTGGACCAGCGGCTCGGCGCCCGGCTCGCCGCCGAGCACCTGATCGCCCGCGGGTGCCGCCGGCTGGCCACGATCAGCGGCCCGCTCGACATCCCGGCCGGATCCGAGCGCCTGGAGGCATTCCGGGCCGCCGCCGGCGCCGGTGCCCCCGCGGTGATCAGCGACTTCACCCGGGCCGGTGGCGAGGCCGCCGCCCACCGCCTGCTCGACGACCATCCCGGCCTGGACGGCCTGTTCGTCGCCAGCGACCTGATGGCCGAGGGCGCGCTGCGCGCGGTGCAGGACCGCGGCCGCCGCGTGCCCGACGACGTGGCGGTCGTCGGCTTCGACGACAGCAGCCCGGCGCTGGAGTGCCGTCCGCAGCTCACCACGATCCGGCAGCCGGTCGAGGAGATGGCCGCCGAGATGGCCCAGCTGCTGGTCGCCCACATCGACGAACCGGGCCGCGCGGCCCGCTCGGTCATCTTCCAGCCCACCCTGGTGCTCCGGGCCTCCGCCTGACCCCGTCACGCCACCGTGCGGAAGAACGCCCGCAGGCCGGCGGCCAGCAGGCCGGGCAACTCCAGGGCGGGGAAGTGCCCGCCCCGGTGCCGGCGGCGCCGTACCGCTGACATCCGAGCCCGGCCATGATCTGCGCCCACGCCGCGGCGATGCGCTCGACGCCCCACCCGGCCGTCGCGGGTTTTCCGCTGAATCCGTAACCCGGCAGCGAGGGGATCACCACATCGAACTCGCCGGTCAGCAGCGGCGCCATTCCGGCCCATTCGAGCACCGATCCCGGCCATCCGTGCGTCAGGATCAGCGGGAACGCGCCGGCTCCCATCCGCCGGCCGGCGACTCCTCCGGCCAGCGGGCGCCGGTCGGCCGTCGCCGCAGATCGATGAGCGCCGACTCCGGAACCGGGACGCGGACCGGCTGGATATCGAAGTTCATCCCTGATCATCACCCGATCGGCGTAGGTTGGCAGCGAGAGAAGGGAGTCACGCCAGTGCGCGACACGCCACCGTTCCGCGCCGACCACGTCGGCAGTCTCCTGCGCCCGCCCCGCCTGCTCAAGGCCCGTGAACAGCACGCCCTCGGCGAGATCACCCCCGCCGAGCTGCGCGCCGTCGAGGACGACGCGATCCGCGAGGTCGTCCGCATGCAGCGCGACGTCGGCCTGCGCTCGGCCACCGACGGCGAATTCCGCCGCACGTCCTGGCACATGGACTTCATCTACCGGCTCGGTGGGATCCGGCCCACCGACGAGAAGATCCAGGTCCATTTCCGTAACGAGAACGGCGAACTCGACTTCGAATCGGCGGCCCTCGCCGTGGACGGGCCGATCCGCCTCGAGGACACCGTCTTCGGCGGCGACTTCGCCTTCCTCGCCTCGCAGACCGGCCCCGGGATCACCGCGAAACTGACCATCCCGTCGCCCAGCATGGTGCATTACCGGGGCGGCCGGGCGGCCATCGATCCGGCCGTCTACGCCGACGAGGAACAGTTCTGGACGGACCTGTCGGCCGCCTATGCCGAACAGGTGCGGCGGGTCGCCGCCCTCGGCTGCCGCTATCTGCAACTCGACGACACCAGCCTGGCCTATCTCAACGACCCGGCCCAGCGGCGGCTGCTCACCGAACGCGGTGACGACGCCGAACACCAGCATCTGCGCTACATCCGCCAGATCAACGCGGCGATCGCCGGCCGGCCCGCCGGGCTGAACGTCACCACCCACATGTGCCGCGGCAATTTCCGCTCCTCGTGGGCGGCCGAGGGCGGCTACGACTTCGTGGCCGAGGCGCTCTTCTCGGAACTGGCCGTCGACGGCTTCTTCCTCGAATACGACGACGAACGCTCCGGCGATTTCGCCCCGTTGCGATTCGTCCCACCGGGCAAGGTCGTCGTGCTCGGCCTGGTCACCACGAAACGCGGCGCGCTCGAATCCAAGGACGACCTGAAGCGCCGTATCGACGAGGCGGCCCGGCACATCCCACTCGACCAGCTGGCACTGTCACCGCAGTGCGGGTTCTCCTCCACGGTCGAGGGCAACGCGCTCACCTACGACGAGCAGGTCGCCAAACTCCGCCTGATCGCCGAGACCGCCGCGGAGGTCTGGGGCTGAGCGGCCGGCCGGTCGTTGATCCGACACGGGAATTGATCAACCTTGATCGCTTCGCCGCTCGTACCGTGATTGCCAGGCTCGGTGGCACCTCCGGGCCTGGGACGAGACCGCCACCCATTGGGGCAACGCCCTCCGTGACTACCGGCGTGGCGATGCCCAGGCGGTGGATGCCGATCTCGCCGCCGCCGACCAGGCCAACGCTCGCGGTAACGCGATAGCCAACCGCCTGGGCGCCTCCGACTGCGCCGATGCCGGAGGGCTGTGAACCGGCCCTTTCACCTCTGCCCGGCGGTCTCCTCGTCCGGGTGGATCCAGCGGTCCAGGGTGACGCGCAGCTTGTCGGCGTCGATCGGTTTGGCCAGGAAGTCGTCCATGCCCGCCTGGAGTGCTCGCTGCCGGTCCTCGGCGAGCACCCCGGCGGTCATCGCGATGATCGGGGTGTGCTGGTTGGGCTGTTCGCTGTGCCGCAGCCGCTCGGTGGCCTCGTAGCCGTCCAACCGTGGCATCTGGCAGTCCATCAGGATCGCCTGGTACTCGTGGCTGCTGGCCAGTTCGACCGCCTCGGCGCCGTTGACGGCGATGTCGGTCTCGTAGCCGAGAGCGCTGAGCGTGTCGACCGCGACCATCTGGTTGATCTCGTTGTCCTCGGCGAGCAGGATCCGGCCCCGGCCGCCGGCCGGCACGTCCGGTTGCGCCTCCACCGCAGCGGCGACCCGGTCGGTGGCGAAATGTGTGAGCAGGCAGTTGTAGAGGGCGGACGGGCCGACCGGTTTGGCGAGAACGTCGCCGTGCACCCGGTATTCGGCTGACGGGTCACGGCTGAGCAGCACACAGAACGGGCGCGGCCGGATCATCGGGTCGGCGGCGATGTCGTCGCCGAGCCGGGCCGCGTCCAGCTCCGGGGGTCGGTGGTCGAGGACCACCACGTCGTACGGCTCCCCGCGTTCCCCGGCCTTGCGCAGCCGGCCGAGCGCCTCACCGCTGGTGCCCGCGACGGTGACCTGCATCCCCCAGGCGTGCACGTGTTCGGTGAGGAAACGCCGGCTGATCGGGTTGGCGTCGACGATCAGCATCCGGTGCGCGGCCAGATCGCCCCGGGACGGTCCGCCGGCCCGGTCGTCATGCGGGCCGGCGAGGGTGACGGTGAACTGGAAACGGCTGCCGTGGCCGGGCTCGCTGTCCACCTGGAGGTGGCCGCCCATCAGCTCGACGAGCTGGTGGCTGATGGTCAGCCCCAGCCCGGTGCCGCCGAACTCGCGGCTCATCGTGCTGTCCGCCTGGGTGAACGGCTCGAACAGCCGGTCCAGTTGTTCCGGGTCGATGCCGATGCCGCTGTCGGCGATGCTGAACGTGAACCGGTGCCGGTCGACGCGGGGCGGGCCGAGCGGCTCCACCCGGACCACCACCTCGCCCTCGTGGGTGAACTTGACCGCGTTGCCGATCAGGTTCCACAGCACCTGGCGGAGCCGGCCCTCGTCGCCGCGCACGGTGCCCGGCAGGTCGGCCGGGTAGTAGGAGACGATGTCGAGATCCTTGTCCCGGGCGGACGCCGCGGCGGCGTGCACCACCTGCTCGATCAGGTCGCCGAGCGCGAAGTCCTGCTCCACCAGGGCGATCTTTCCGGCCTCGATCTTGGAGAAGTCCAGGATGTCGTTGATGATCGCCAGAAGTGCCTGGGCGGACCCGCGGATCGACTCGGCGTACCGTCGCTGGACCGGCTCCAGTGGGCTGTCCAGAAGGAGCCTGGTCAGGCCGATCACGCCGTTCATCGGCGTACGGATCTCGTGGCTGACCATGGCCACGAACTGCGACTTGACCCGAGCCGCGGCCAGCGCCTGGTCCCGGGCGGTGGCCAGATCCTGCTCGGTGCGGCGCCGTTCGGACACGTCGCGGATGGCCGCGGACACCAGGAACCCGTCGTCGGTCTCCAGCGGGGCGAGGCTGATCTCCACCGGGAACTCGGTGCCGTCCCGCCGCCGCCCGCTCAGCTCCCGGCCCAGGTCCACCTGGCGCGTGGCCGGCGCCTGGAGGTATTTCTGGAGGTCCTGGGCGTGCTCGGCGTGCAGTTGCTGCGGGACGAGGATCTCCACCGGCCGGCCGACCAGTTCCTGCCCGCGATAGCCGAACAGCCTTTCGGTCTGATCGTTGACCAGCCGGATCAGACCGTCGGCGCCGACGATCACCATGGCGTCCGGAGCACTCAGGACGAGCTGGCGGAATCGTTTCTCGGCCCGTTTGGTGCCGGTGATGTCGCGGGCGATGGACGCGGCCCCGACGACGTCGCCGTTGATGTCGCGGATCGGGGAGATGGTGATCGCCAGGTGCGCGAGCGCGCCGTCGCGGCGTACCCGGGTGGTGTCCTCGATGTGGACCGTCTCGCCCCGGACCAGCTGGGACCGGATCCATTCCGGTTCGTCGTGGCGGCCGGCCGGGTAGAGCATGTCCACGTTGCGGCCGATCATGTCGCCGGCCGGGTAGCCGTAGATGCGCTCGGCGGCCGGGTTCCAGCTGAGGATGGTGCCGTCCAGGGTGCGGCCGATGATCGCGTCCGCGGTGCTCTCGACGATGGCGGCGAGCCGGGCCTGCGCCTCTCCGGCGGCCCGCTGGTCGGTGATGTCCCGGGCCACCGCGTAGATGCTCGAGCCGTCCGCGGCCGGCGTGGCGTTCCAGCTCAGCCAGCGGTAACGGCCGTCGCGCCCGCGGTAACGGTTCTCGAACTCGATCGTCGGCGTGTGCCCGTCGGTCAGCAGGCGGACCTGGTCCATGGTGTGGTCGATGTCGTCCGGGTGCACGAACGCCAGGAACGGCCGCTCGCGTACCTCCGCGACGCTGTAGCCGAAGGTGCGGGTCCACGCCGGATTGACCCGGGTGAAGTAGCCGTTCGCGGACGCGATGCAGAGCATGTCCCCGGAGAGCGTGAAGAAGTGGTCGAGCTCCTCGGCCATCCGGCGGCGCTCCGCCTGTTCCCGGTCCCGGTCGGTCAGGTCGCGGCAGGTGATGATGAGCATGCTGAGCTGATGATCGGTGCGCAGCGGGCAGACGGTGGCGAGAATCGGCAGGTTCTCGCCGTCCCGGCGCTGGATGTCGGTGGAGAACTCCATCCGGCCCTCGGTGCCGAGGATGACCTGGAGATCCCGTTCGTGGTCCGGCCACCAGGGGTAGGGCGGCCGGATCCCGATCACCTCGTCGGCCGGGTAGCCGGTCATCTGTGACCAGCGCTCGTTGGCGCTGAGCACCCGGCCGTCCGGGGCGAGCGTCACCACTCCCTCGATCAGGGCGGTCAGCACGATGTCGTTGAAGTCGCGCTGGCCGCGCAGTTCGGCGATCACCGCCTGCCGGCGCCGGTCGGCCTCGTTGAGCATGTGGCCGGATCGCAGCAGCACCAGGTAGAGGGTGAGCAGCAGCAGGCTCACCATGATGTCGCCCCCGACGCTTTCGACGTCGATGCCGAAACGGGCCATGAGCGCCGGTGCCAACGCGATCAGGACCACCACGGCCGCGACCGCCGGAGCCAGGCGGCGCACCGCCCGGCTGCCGAGCCACCGGCCGCCGAAGACCTGCACCGCGAGCGCGCCGGGACGGCTGACCGTCACCCCGACGGCCAGCAGCAGCACGCAGGCCTGCGTGGCGGGCGGGGTCACCCATACGACGGCGTCCGAGTAGAGCGACGACAGGCCGAACAGCGCCGCCAGCTCCGCCACCCCCATCACCAGCCCGGCTGCCGCGGCCAGCAGCTGCGAGGCCAGGTATCCGCGGCGGGGACCGACGTCGAGCAGCACCAGGCTCATGCCGATCAGCAGGAACGCCACCAGCGAACGTACGGGCGGCGGCCTGGTGGGCATCGCCGAACCGGACAGCCATTCGACGAGGGTGGTCCCCCCGAACAGGGCCGTCACCAGCGCGGCGACCGCGATCGCCACCACCAGCACGGCCAGGACACGGCCGGTCCAGTGGCGCCATCCGGCGGCCTGGACCGGGCCGGAGAAGAGCAGCGCGGCACCGCCGGTGACGGCCAGAACGGCACTGGTCGGCGACATCGACCACCATTCGAGGGCGTCCGCCACATGGCCGGCCAGTGCGGCCGTGCCGATCACGGTGGCCGCCACCGCAGCGATCCGCCAGATCAGCACCCGGTGCCGCATGCCGGTCACCGCAGAAACCATCACAACTTCTAGCGTCACCAATAAAATGCCAATACAAGCCGCATCTAGGAAATTACCTCGCGGAGAAGATGTGGACCAGACCGCCGCCGTCGTGGCGTTGCCGGAACCCGGCGACCTGTTCGCCGGCAACGCCCTGTCCCGGCTCGGCCACGAGCTGCGCGGACCGCTGACCGGCATCATCGGCCTGACCGGCCTGATGACCCGCAAGGCCGCCACCGGCACGGCCGATCCGGCGCAACAGACCCGCCAGCTCGAGATGATCAACAGCAGCGCGGCGGAGCTGCTCGGCACCGTCGAGCGCATCATCGCCTTCGCCCACAGCGCCGCCCCGGCCGACGAGCGCCGTCTCGAACCCGTCGACTGCGCCGCCATCGCCGCCGACGCCGTCGCCGCGACCGGGGAGACCGCCGCGGCGAGAAACCGGCACATCATCGTACGGACGCCGGACGGCCCGGTCCGTGCGCTGGCCCATCCCGACGACGCCCGCCACGCGGTGACCGAACTGCTCGCCAACGCCGTCCGGTACGCCGACCACCCCGACATCCACGTCACCGTCCGCCCCGGCGACACGGCCACCGGCCCGGCCGTCGAGATCGCCGACCACGGCCCCGGGCTGACACCCGCCGATCAGCAGCGCGTCTTCCTGCCGTTCGAACGCGGCGCCGCCGCCCACGACCACGACGAGCACGGCACCGGGCTCGGCCTGTGCCTGGCCCAGCACCTCACCCGCCGCTGCGGCGCCACCCTGACCGTACGGACCTCGCCGGCCGGAACCATCTGCACCGTCGTCTTCCAGCCCGGCCCCGGGGTGGGGGAGCCCTGATGGCCACCGTCCTCGTCGTCGACGACCGCGCCACCAACCGCGAGGTCGCCCGCCTCACCCTCGACGACGGGGGCCACCACGTCATCGAGGCCACCGGCGGCCCGGAGGCGCTCGACCTGGCCCGGCGCCTGCACCCCGACGTGGTTCTCGCCGACGTGGTGATGCCCGGCATGGACGGCTACGAGTTCGTCCACCAGTTGCGCGCCGACGCGGGCACCGCCGACATCCCGGTGCTGCTCTACACCGCCAACTACCGGCCGGACGAGGCGTTGCCGCTGGCGGCCGCGTACGGGGTCACCCAGGTTCTCGCCAAGTCCGCCGACCCGGACGTCCTGCTCGCGGCGGTCGAGCAGGCACTGCACGCCGAACCGGTCATAGCCGCCGTCACCACCGGTGACGTGGGCGCCGAGCACCTGCGTACGGTGAACGCCAAGCTGTTGGAGAAGGTGCTCGCCCTCGACGCGAGCGAGGCCCGGTTCCATGCCCTCGCCGACGTCTCGCCGGTCGGCATCGTCTCCGGGCACACCGGGCTGCATGCGACCTACACCAACCCGCGCCTGGCCGACATCACCGGACTGGATCCCGAGCAACTGGCCGGGCACGGCTGGATGTGCTGCCTCGACCAGCGGCACCGCGAGGAACTGCTGAACGACGGCCTGCCGGTCGACCCGGTCAGCTTCTACGGCGAGCAGCATCTGCCCGGCGGCCGCCGCTGGCTGCACACCACCATCCGGCAGATCACCGACGAGAAGGGCGGCTTCGTCGCCACCGTCGACGACGTCACCGCCATGGTCGAGCACGAGATCGCCGAGCGCCGCCGGATCGCCGAGCGCTTCGAGAGCCTCGCCCGGCTGTCCGGCGCGGTCGCCCACGACTTCAACAACATGCTCAACATCATCCTGTCGTTCAGCGAGTTCACCGCCGAGGCGCTGCGCGACGCCGTGGGCACCACCCTGACCGCCGAGCAGGCCGGCGACATGCTCGACGACCTGGACCGGATCAGCCAGGCCGGCAAACGCGCCGCGCACCTCACCCACCAGCTGCTCTCCTTCGGCGGGCGGGAGGTCGTCCAGTCGACCGTGCTCGACCCGCACGCCATCCTCGCCGAGGTGACCGAGCTGCTCGAACCGGTGCTCGGCCGGCACGTCACGGTCAGCGTCGACCTGCACCCGGACCTGCGCAACATCGTCGCCGACGGTGGCCAGCTCACTCGGATCCTGATCAATCTCGCCAGCAACGCCCGCGACGCGATGCCCGACGGCGGTGCGCTCACCCTGACCGCCGACAACGACGGGGACAACGTGCACATCGCCGTCCACGACACCGGGCACGGCATGAGCCCCGAGGTGCTGGACCGCGCCGTCGAGCCGTTCTTCACCACCAAACCCAAAGGCCACGGTACGGGTCTCGGGCTGGCCACCGCGTACGGGATCCTCCGCCAGGCCCACGGCGAGCTGGTGCTGGAATCCTCGCCGGGCAACGGCACCACGGTGCACCTCTACCTGCCCGCCACCGACGAGCCCGCGGCCGGATCCACGCCGCCCGCGGCCGCGTCCGCCGGCACCGGGCAGACCGTCCTGATCGCCGACGACGAGGACGGCGTCCGCGAGGCGGCCCGGCGCATCCTGAACCGGGCGGGGTACACGGTTCTGGTCGCCGGCGACGGGCGAGCCGCGCTGCGCGTCGCCCGCGACCACCCCGGCGCCATCGACGCCCTGCTCACCGACGTGGTCATGCCGCACATGAACGGGCCGGAACTGGCCGCGGCGCTGACCGCGGAACGGCCCGGCATGCCGGTGCTCTACATGTCCGGGTACGCCGACCCGCTGATGACCGACCAGGGGCAGCTCGATCCGGACGTGACCGTGGTCGGCAAGCCGTTCACCGCCGACCGGCTGCTCGCCGCTCTGCACGCCACCCTCACCGCGGCCGCGCGACGGTAGGCGGCGCCGCGTCACTCCGCGTTGAGCTGCTCCTTCGCGTCGTCGTAGCCGGCCGGCGCGGGCGCCTCGGTGGGCGCGTAGATCACCCGGATCACGCCGGTCGGGTACGCCTCGGTGGCGATCACGCTCAGGTGGTACGCCGTGTCGCCCTCGTCGAACAGCCGGCGCCCCTTACGGGCGGCCACCGGGTGCACCAGCAGCCGCAGCTCGTCGACCAGACCCGCGGCCAGAAGCTGCTGCACCACCGAGATCGAGCCGGGGATGAGCACACCCTTCACACCGGCGTCGGCCTTGAGCGCCGTCACGGCCGACACCAGATCGCCGTCGATCAGCTCGCAGTTGCGCCAGGAGAACTCCAGCCGCTGCCGGGACGCCACCACCTTGCGGGTGTCACCGAGCTGCTTGGCGAACCCGGCGTCCTCCCCGCCGGCGGCCTCCCGATCCGGCCAGGCACCGGCGAAGCTGTCGAACGTCTCCCGGCCCAGCAGCAGCACGTCGGCCGTCTCGTAGTCCTCGGTGACGGCCCGGCCCATGTTCTCGTCGAAGTACGGGAAGTGCCAGTCCGGGTCGATCTCCGCCACACCATCGGCGGAGATGAACAGGGTGGAAATGACCTTGGCCATGGTGGCACCTCTCTCACGTCGTGTGTCCTTCGATGGGTGGACCGGCGCCGTGACCGGAACTCATCGGCGGTTCAGATCTTCTTCCTGATCCAGGCCACGCATGCCTTGTCGACGACGGTGAAGGACCGCCCGAACGCCGCACGCGACGCCACGTCGACCCCCTTCCCGTCCCGCAGGACCCGGTAGGCGAAGTCGAGCAGCTTGCGTTCACCGTACCGATCGGCGAGGCAGGCCGCGGCCATGTGGCTGTGCGCGTACAGGGTGTCGACGGTCAGATCGTCACTCTTCTCGGTCAGCGCGGGCAGGGCGATCGACTTCGGGGCGCCGCGCCTGGCGAAGGACCGGCGCAGCACCGAGGCGCTGCCGGTGTTCGGCGCCTTGGCCGGTGCGGACCCGATGTACTCGGCGATGCCCTCGACCAGCCAGTCCTCATCGTCATCGGCCCAGTCGACGGTCGGCAGCAGGGTGACGGCGTGCCCCATCTCGTGCTGGATCGTTTCGCGCAACTGGCGGTCGGAGTCCAGCACCTTGCCGGCGTTCAGGACGAGGTCGCTTCCGGTCTGGTTCAGGGACTTGTGGTAGCCGGCCACCCATTTCCTCTTCTCCCCGCCGTACCAGGTCTTCCAAGCCTTGTTGTCGGCGAGATAGACCCGGTAGCGCTTCGGCGGGGTGCCGGTGGCGGCCGCGAAACGGTCGGCGACCGCGGCGGCCTTCTCGGCGAGGCGCAGCACCCGCGGCAGCTGCTTCGCCAACGTGGCTGGCGCCGCGACGATGACCCGCGAACCCCGGAGGAACCGCAGATCAGCGCTTTGCCAGGGGGCCGGTTCCAGATGATTGAGCAGGGGCGACTTCTCGGCGGTGGTCGCGATGTAGGAGCCATCGCGGCGCGCCATCGACAGCGTGTAGAACATCTTCGGTGGGCCGAAGCCGGCGCCGGAGGCCCAGGACGGGCACTCGACAGCGCTCAGGCAGTAGCCGAGTTCCACACCGACGGACACCTGAGACTCGCCGTACTCCCGGAAGAGGAAGTCGATCCGGGCGTGACTGACCTCGAGTGTCCGCAGGTTGCGGTAAAGCATCCGGAACCGGCCGTGCAGAGCCGGGTCGAGCGGCGCCAGCCAGCCTCGCTCGTCCCCGGCGACCAGCGCCTTCGCCTGTGCGTCGAAGACCTCTTTGATGTCGGCCCGCGCCTCGGCCTCCGGATTGTAGTAGGAGGCGCTGGCGCTCGGCTGCGGCGTCGCGGTGGCGGGCCGCTCCCGTTCCGGCCAGAACACCGCGGCCCCGGCGACGACGGCCAGCACCGTGACCGCGAGGGCGGCCACCTTCTTCGAAACATGCAGATCCGTCATGATCGAGGATCTAAGCATCCACTCCCGCGGATTCGCCGACCGGCCCGGTCAGGTACAGCGCGTGCTCCGGGGAGTCACCATCTGCGAATTCTCGCCGGTCAACCTTTGTCAGCCGCCGTCCGATCCTGGGCCCGGTAGCGGTCACGGACGGCAGACTTGGCGGATGTACCGATCGGTAGGACAGTCGACGGCCCGCTGGCAGGCGGGCCGTCGAGTTGCTCGGTACCGGAAACGACCGTGCGAGGACCATCACCAGGGGAGCAACATGAGTACGTTATCCAATCGGCCGGGCCGTCGACAGGAGAGTCCCGATCATCGGGCCGGGGTCATCAAGACCTCGCTCACCGTCGCCGGGGCATCCGCCGTAGGGCTGACCGGAATCATCGGCGCGGCGGCCTACGGGGCGATCCCCGCCGGTCTCGCGTACTCCGCGGTCGCCGCCTTCGCGCTGATCATGCTGTGTGCGCTGGGCGTGGTGACCGTCTACATCCGCCGCGGCTAGAGATCGTTCGTGGTCGAGGTCCGCGTTTCGCTTCCAGCTTCCTTCTTTCTTGTACGCGTGTCCTCGTCCCGCGTACCGGAAAGGGCCGGCGAAACGCGGACCTCGGCCACAAGTTCCCTATCCCGCCGGGAAACGGTCGCCGTGCGGGCCGTACAGGTGGAGGATCTCGGCGGGTGAGTCGCCCGCCGGGCCGAACCAGTGCGGCTCGCCGGCGTCGAAATCGGCGTTGTCGCCGGGTTTCAGCAAACGCTCGTGGTCGCCGAGCAACAGCCGGACCGTGCCCGCGAGCACGTAGAAGAAGGCGTGCCCGGGGTGCGTCACCAGTGTCGGCGTGGCGGTCGTGGGGCTCAGGATCTGTTTGAACACCTGGATCCGGCCAGGGTAGGTGGTCAGCGGGATCACCACGCTGTCGATGCCGGTGCGGGTCTCCCGGTGGTGTGGGGTGAGGTGGGCGCGCGGGTCGCCGGTCTGCGGGGCGCCGATCATGTGCTCCAGCGACATCCGGTAGACGCGGGCCAGCGGCAGCAGCAGGTCCAGCGTGGGGCGGCGTTTGCCGGACTCCAGCCGGGACAGGGTGCTCACCGAGATGCCGGTGGCGCCGGCCAAATCGTCGAGGGTCAGGCCGCGATCCTGGCGCACCCGGTTCAGGCGGGGGCCGATGTCGTTCAGCAGTCGTTCCAGTTCCGCGTCCACCCGAGCATTTTGCGGCCTTCGCAAGACCGCTGGGCCGGGGAGGGGCGCCGGCGTGACGATCGGCGCCATGAGAGAGCAACGATGGCTGGTGTTGGCGATCTGTGCCACCAGCATCTTCCTGGTCGGGTTGGACACCACGGCCGTCAACGTGGCGCTGCCCGCCATCGGTGACGACCTGCGGCTCGCGACCGCCGACCTGGAGTGGGCGGTGGACGCGTACACCCTGGTTCTGGCCAGCTTGATGATCACTTCGGGTGCGCTGGCCGACCGGATCGGCCGTCGCCGGGTCTTCCGGATCGGGCTGGTGCTGTTCGGCGCCGGGTCGGTGGCGTGCGCCCTGGCCCCGTCGATCGGCGTGCTGGTGGCGGCCCGCGCGCTGCAGGGTGTCGGCGGGTCGATGCTGAGCCCGGTGGCGCTGGCCATCGTGGTCAGCGTGATCACCGATCCGCGGGAGCGGGCCCGGGCGATCGGGGTGTGGGCGGCGGTGTTCGGCCTGAGCATGGCGGCCGGGCCGGTGCTCGGCGGGGCGCTGATCACCGGGCTCGGCTGGCGGATCGTGTTCTGGGCCAACCTGCCGATCATCGCGGTGGTCCTGGTGCTGACCGCGCTCTTCGTTCCGGAGTCGCGTGCGGCGAGGGCCCGCCGGCTGGACCTGCCTGGCCAGATCCTGCTGGTGGTGCTCCTGGGTGCAGGAGTCGCGGTGCTGATCGAGGGCCCGCGCCTGGGCTGGACGTCACCGGCGCTGCTGGCCGGATTCGCGGTCATCGCGGCGGCCCTGGCGGCGTTCGTGCGAACCGAGTCCCGGCGTGCCGAGCCGCTCATCGACCTGGATCTGTTCCGGCGGCCGCCGTTCGCCGCGGCGGTCGGGGGAGCGGTGGCCGTTTTCGTGGCGCTCAACGTGACACTGCTGCTCGGCACCCTCTACCTGCAACAGGTACGGGGTCTGCGCCCGATCGAGGCGGGCCTGGTCACCTTGCCGATGGCCGTCGCCGCGACGGTGTGCGCGCCGCTGTCCGGCCGTCTGGTCGGCCGGATCGGGCCGCGACTGCCGTTGCGGGTGGCCGGGGTGTGCACCGTGATCGGCGGGGCGATGCTGGCCGGGCTCGGCGACCGTACCGGTATGGCTGTTCTGCTGGTCGCCTACCTGTTCGCCGGGATCGGGGTGGGGTTCGCGAACGCGCCGATCACCAACACCGCGGTCAGCGGCCTGCCGCCGGAGCGTTCCGGCCTGGCCGGCGGCATCGCCTCGACGGCCCGGCAGGTCGGTGCCGCGCTCGGCGTGGCGATCGCCGGGGGCATGGTCGCGGGATTGGCGCCGGAGCGGCTGGCCGGGGCGACGCGACCCGGATGGGCGCTGGTCGCCGCGTGTGGGCTGGCGATCCTGGCGGTGGCCCAGGCGTCGCCGTCCGGTGTGGCCAGAACCGACGCGGCGCAACCCGGCCCGGTCGCGGCGCCGGCGCGGTGAGCGAGGCGTGGCGGGAACGTGGGCGCAACCCGGCCCGGCCGCCGCGACGGCGCGGTGAACGAGGCGTGGCGGGAACGTGGGCGCAGTTTGGTTCGGTCGCCGGGCCGGGGCGGTGAAGGAGGCGGGGCACGCCGTCGTGGACGGCGTGCCCCGCGGGCGTGCCGCCCCGCCGCCTGGCGAAACGGCGGGGCGGCACACGTTCGGTGGATCAGCTGGCGAAGGTCTGGAACTCGGCGACCTTCGGGGTCGCCGTCGCGCCGGTGATGCGGAAGGTGACCTTGGTGGTCGAGGTGGCGGTGAAGGAGATGGAACCCGCCCCGGTGCCCGACTTCAGCACCGCCCCGGTTGCGCCGTTGAGCACCTGCCACGCGCCGATCGCGCCGGTCGAGCCGGACGCCTCGACGATGTTGATGCGGCCGACCGTGGTGGCCGACGACCACTTGATCGAGATGTCACCGGTGGTGCCGCTCGGCGACCAGTACGTGCTGACGTCGCCGTCCTTGACGTTGCCGTAGCTGGTGCCGCTGGCCTTGCTGGAACCGTCCGCGCCGGCGCCGATGCTCAGGTTGGTGCCGGAGGTCGCGGTCGGCGACGCGGTCGGGCTGGAGGTCGGCGAGGACGTGGGGCTGGAGGTCGGCGACGAGGTGGGCGAGGCGGTCGGCGACGACGTCACCGAGCAGGTGCCGGTCGACACCTTCAGGCCGGTGTTCGCGCCGGCGGTGGCCGCGACGATCGACGGTACGCAGGACGCGCTGTCGGCGGTGAACGCGTACGGGATGCTCACGCTGGTGTTGGACACGACGTTCGGGCCGGCCGGGTTGTTCTCGGTGCCGACCGCGGACCAGGTCACGTTGTCGAAGATGTTCCCGGACACCTGCCAGTAGCCGGCCGCGTCGGTGTAGAAGGTGCCGAGCACGTCCTTCGAGTCCTCGAAGTAGTTGCTGTCCACCCGGGCCTTGGCGCCGGCCCGCGAGTTGATGCCCGACTCGTTGAGGCTCACGTAGTGGTTGTTGTAGATGTGGGCGATCCCGCCGCGCAGCAACGGCGTACGCGAATCGATGTTCTGGTATTTGTTGTGGTGGAACGTGATGTTGGAGTTGCCGGTGTCGGTCTCGCTGGAGCCGATCAGGCCACCGCGGCCGGAGTTGCGCAGGATGCTGTAGGACAGCGTCACGTACTCGGTGTCGTCCTTCATGTCGAAGAGACCGTCGTAGCCCTCCGACTCACCACCGGACGCCTCGAGGGTGGCGTGGTCGACCCAGACGTTGCGGACGGTGCTCTCCATGCCGATCGCGTCACCGCCGTTGGAGGTCGGCGAGCCGGACTTCTTGACGTTCTTGACCGTCACGTTCTGGATGATGATGTTGCTGGAGTCCCGGATGTGGATGCCCAGCTGGTCGAAGGTCGCACCGGCCCCGACGCCGACGATCGTGACGTTGCTGATCTCTTTCAGCTCGATCTTGTCGGCCGCCGTGTTGCAGCTGTCGCCGGACACCTTGGTCGTGTTGCCGTGATTGATCGTGCCCTCGACCTGGATGATGATCGGCGTGTCGCTGGCCGCCCGGGTGCACAGCGCGTTGTGGATCTGGGTGCCGGTGGTGGCCTTGACGGTGGTCCCGCCCGCGCCGCCGGTGGTGCCGCCGTTCTGGCTGGCGAAACCGGTGGCCGCGTTCGCCGCCGCGGACGCCTCGTGCTGCGGCAGGCCCAGGGCGATCGCGCCGGCCGCGCCGGCCACGCCCAGAACCGCGGAGAGTCGCAGAGCGACTGATCGTCTCATCTCGCTTCACCTGTTCTCGCGCATCGGGGTGCGCGCATGGGGGATGGGCGGCGGGTGGAACGCTGGGGATGACCGCCGCGGAGCGCCTCTAGATGCGGGAAAGCGCTTTCCTAGTGCGAGAATATAGAGCGACCCGAGTGAATGTGGCAAGCGCGTTACGCCGACCGGACAGCGCGACGCCCCAGCCGCAGGGGGACCGGCTGGGGCGTCGCTGTTCGGAAGGGGGTCTCAGTAACCGAAGTCCTGGGTGTAGTAGGGGGTGCCGTTGGCGGCGTAGGCGACGCCGACGCCGACGGTCTTGGATTTGCAGTTGAGGATGTTGGCGCGGTGGCCGGGGCTGTTCATCCAGCCGTCGACGGTGGTGGCGGCGGTGCGGTAGCCCCAGGCGATGTTCTCGCTGGAGGGCTTGGTGTGTCCGGCGGCCTTGACGCGTTTGATGAAGGTGGAGCCGCCGGCGCCGGTGTGGGAGAACTTGCCGGTGCGGGCCATCCAGGCGCTGTGGCCGCGGGCAGCTTTGATGAGTTTGGCGTCGGCCTTGACGGCGGGGCAGCCGTGTTTGGCGCGCTGGATGTTGACGAGCCGGTTGACCTCGGTCTGCAGGGCCACCTCGGTGGGCTTGGCCGGGGCGGCTTCGGCGGGGGACGCGATCATGACGGTGCCGGCGGCGACCGGGGCGATGAGGGCGGTCACGGCGATGCGGCGGAGAAGCTGGCGCAAGATCGGTCCTTCCGGCGAGTGTGTTCCGGGCTCACCGTTGACTTCGGTCCGGTTCGTGCGGGGGTGATTGCCGGGCCGGTGCGCCTGGGTCACCGTCCGGTTGCCGCAGCGCAGGCGCGATGTGTGTCAGTTCAGTGACGTACGGCAATCCGTGGGGGCGCCGGCCGCGAATCCCGTTCGCCAGCCGAGTTGTGATCGGGCGAAGGGAAGCCGACATGGCGGACAAGGGGAACCGGGGATCACTGGCCGTGATGGCCGGGGTCGTCGTGCTGTTGCACCTGGCCGGATTCTGGGCACTCAACGGACTCCCGCCACAGTTCCCACTCGGGGTCTTCGTCGTCGCCTACCTGCTGGGCATGCGCTGGGCCTTCGAACCGGGCAACACCGCCGCCGTCGACCGGGCCGGTGATCGCATCGCCGGGCTCGGGCGAAGCACCGCCATGGCCGCGTTCTGGTTCGCGCTCGGGTTCGCGACCACCGTCTACGTCCTGGCCGTGCTCTTCACGATCGGCCTGCAGATGCTCGCGTGGCGCGATCGGCCGGTGATCCTTGACGGCTCCTTCACCGGCGTCTTCCTGGGCATCTTCGGCATCCTCCAGTTCGTCGCCCTGATCGGCGCGGTACGGATGCGGCGTGACGGATCGTCGCCGCCGGTCCGCCTCGAGGGCTTCCTCGGCCGGGTGAGCAACTCCTGGCAGCTGTTCCCGGTCGGCCTGCTCCTGGGCTTCGGCCTGTTCCTCGCCGTGGAGGTGGGCCTGCTGATCCTGGCCGCCGGGCAGTTGTCCCTGGTCGCGCCGATGTACCTGACGTGGGTCCTGCCGATGGTCTTCGCGGCCGGCATGTCCCTCGGCGCGACCGTGCAGGGTGCCGCCGGCTCCCGTATCGAAGGCAAGCTGCCGGTTCTCAACATCGCGTTCACGGCGGCCGCCGCCGTGGTGGCGCTGATCGCGAGTGCCGTGCGCGTGCTGGGTCCCGTGCCCGACGGGTTGCTCGGCCGGATCTTCGGCTTCCTCGGCGACGTGTTCGTGGCCCTCTTCCGCCTGCTCCGCCGCCTGCTGAACTACCTGCTCGACCGCCCCGGCCTGCTGCTGCTCCTGCTGATCGTGCTGGTGGTCGTGGTGGCCCTCCGGCGGCGCAAGAGCGACTCGGCGAGCGGGGCCGCGCCGGCCAGACCCGCCCGTACCGCGTCGGCGCCCGGCCGCTCCGGCCCGGCGAAGCCCGGCCTGGCCGACCGAATCCGTACCGCCCTGCGCGACCGCAAGGAGGCCGGCGCCCGCAAGAAGGCCGCCCGCGAACAGGAGAAGCAGGCCCGGGAACGGGAGAAGGCGGCCCAGAAGGCCCGCCAGGAGGCGGCCGCCCGTAGCGCCGCCGCACCGCGCCCGGCCGCGGCCCCGGCCACCCCACGCCCGGCCGCGACCCCGGCCACCTACGCCCGCGGCCGCGCCACCACCACCGACCGCCCCCGGCCGGCGCGCGCCACCGCCCGCCCGGCCCAGGCCGCGCCGCCGCCCGTGCGCGCCGCCGCCGCGCCGCGGCCCGCGCGAGCGACCGCCACCCCGCCCGCCCAGCCGGTGGCGGCCGCGGTGGTGCAGCCGGTGGTGGTGCAGCCGGTGGTGGTGCAGCCGGTGGCGGCCACCCCGGTCAGCCCCGCGGTGCAGCCCGTCGTCTACGGCCAGCCGGTCGTGGTCACCGACCCCGACTACACGGAACCGATCGTGGCGCAGCCCTTCCCGGGAGAGCAGACCGGCATCGCCATCGTCACGGGGGCCGGCGCTGGTCTGGGCCGGGCTGTCGCATTGGGCCTGGCCGGCGCCGGGTACGGGATCCTCGCCGCCGACCTGGACGCCGACAGTGCCGCCGCCTGCGCCATGCAGGCCCGCGACTACGGTGTGCCCGCCCAGGCCGTACGCCCGGATTTCCGTCAACCGGGCTACCTGGAGCGGATCGTGGCGGTGGCCGACGAGTGGGGCGGTCCGGTGGTCCTGGTGAACGCGGGCGCCGGCGGCTGGCCCAGCCCCGTGACGGGCCGGACCGCCGAGATGCAACTGACCGACCTGACCAGGGAATCCATGCGGATTCGTGGCGGCGGCGCGATCCTCAACGTGGTCCCGTCGGCCTCCGCGGACACCCCCGCGCTGGTCCGTTTCACCGCCGACCGGGCCGGGGACCGCGACGGCGTACGGATCATGTGCCTGACCACCGACCAGCCGTTCACGACACAGGACGAGGCGGTGACCGCGGTGCTGGACCTGATCCGCCACGGCCGGGCCGGCACGGTGGTGGCCCTCCAGAGCTGGAACCCCACCCCCGGAACCGTCCCGCTGCCCTGAGACACCGGCCGGCCGCCAAGCGTGGCGGCCGGCCACAGGGCTACTTCGTGAGGGGTGACAGCTTCGGATCGTCGGCGTACGCCTCGGTCGCGTTGGCCTTGGTCACGATGATCGGCGGCAGCAGGTAGGCCGGAACCACCTTGACCCCGTTGTCGTACGACTTGGTGTCGTTGACCGTCGGCTGATTCCCGGCCTGCAACGTCTTGACCATGTTGACGGTCTCCGTGACAAGCTTGCGAGTGTCCTTGTTGATGGTCGAGTACTGTTCACCCGCCATGATTGACTTGACCGACTCGACCTCGGAGTCCTGTCCGGTCACGATCGGGATCGGCTTCCCGGCCCCCTTGATCGACGTGATGATCGCGCGGGCGAGCGTGTCGTTCGGCGACAACACCCCGTCGAGCGTCTTGTCGCCGGCATAGGTGGAGTTGAGCAGCGAGTCCATCCGGCTCTGCGCGTTCTCCGCCTTCCACCCCTGGGTCGCGGTCTGCTTCACGTCGGTCTGACCGGAACCGACCACCACCTCACCCCGGTCGATCAACGGTTTGAGCACGTCCATCGCCCCGTTGAAGAACACCCCGGAATTGTTGTCGTCCGGCGAGCCGGAGAACAGTTCGATCGTCCACGGCCCGGTGGCCTTCCGTGACTTCATCCCGTCCAGAAGCGCCTGCCCCTGCAATTGCCCGACCTTGAAGTTGTCGAACGCGATGTAGTAGTCCACGTCCGGCGTGTTGGTGATCAGCCGGTCATAGGCGACGACCACGGCACCGGACTGTTTGGCCTGGCCCACCTGTGTGGACAACTGCGCCGCGTCGGTCGCCCCGATCACGATCACCTTGGCGCCCTTGGTAATCATCGCGGTGATCTGCGCCTGCTGGTCGGCGACGGTGGTGGACGCGCCCGCGTACTGCACGTCCGACTGGAAGCCCGCCTCTTTCAGCCCGTTGGTGAACAGGTCACCGGCGAGCACCCAGTTCTCCGACGTCTTCGAGGGCAGCGCCACGCCGATCAGCGCGTCGGCCGCGAACCCCTTCTCGGGCGCCGTCGTACCCGATTCCGAGCGTTCCGATCCACAGCCGCTCGCCACCAGGGCCGCGACAAATCCAACCGCCAAAACCTTGTGAAGAGAGGTACGCATGAAGCGATCACCTTCCTGGCAGAAATTCGGCTTCACGAGTCGAGGTGTCCGGCGCGGGGATCCGCGGCGGCTCGCGACGGAACGGGCGCATCAACGATCCGATGACCGAGAAGCGCCCCTGCTTCTTGTTGTAGACATCGAGCGCGACCGCCCCGAGCAGGAACAGCCCCTTGATGATCTGGACCATGTCGGCGCCGGTGCCGATGAGCTGGAGCCCGTTGTTGAGCACCGCCATGACCAGGCCGCCGACGATCGACCCGCTGACCGTGCCGAGACCGCCGGAGACCGCGGCCCCGCCGATGAAGACGGCCGCGATGGCGTCGAGTTCCCAGTTCAGCCCGTCCTGCGGCCCGGATGCCGCCGACCGGGCCACGAAGATCATCCCGGCGAGCGCCGCGAGGATCCCCATGTTCGTCATGACCAGGAAGTTCACCCGGCGCAGCTGCACACCGGACAGTTCCGCGGCGCGCGCGTTGCCGCCGACCGCGTAGATGTGCCTGCCGCCCGCCGTGTTGCGGGTGTAGAAGGAGTAGGCGATCACCAGGACCGCCAGGATGATGCCGGAGACCGGGAAACTGGTGCCGACCCGCCCGCCGGCGAAACGGAAGGTGGCGAACAGGATCACGCCGACCATGACGGCCAGCCGCACGGCGGAGACCCAGAGTGGGGCCGGTTCGGCGCCCTCCATCCGCTGCCGGACCCGCCGGGCGTGCCATTCCCGCCAGACCACGGCCGCGCACAGCGCCAGCCCGAGCAGCAGGGTCAGGTTGTTGTAGCCGGTGTCCGGGCCGGTCTCGGGCAGATATCCGGCGCCGATCGTCCGGAAACCCTCCGGCACCGGAACCGTGTCGGCGTTGCCGATGTACTGGTTCCCGCCACGGAACAGCAGCATTCCGGCGAGCGTGACGATGAACGCCGGCACCCCGATGTAGGCGACCCAGAATCCCTGCCAGGCGCCGATCAGCGCGCCGACGAGCAGGCCGAGGGCGATTCCGGCCGGCCAGGGCAGGCCCTGTTCGCTGATCGCCTTGGCGACCACGATGCCGGTGAACGCGGCCACCGATCCCACCGACAGGTCGATGTGCCCGGCGACGATCACCATGAGCATGCCGATCGACAGGATCGAGATGTACGCGTACTGCTGCGTCAACGCGATCATGTTGCCCGACGTCAATGTCAACCCGTCGGTCATGAGCTGGAAGAACACGATGATCGCGACCAGCGTGAAGATCATGCCGAATTGACGGGCGTTGGAGGTCGTACCCCCGAAGAGGTTCTTCTGCAAGTCTCTGCGTCGGCTCATGCCGTCACCTCCGCTTCGCTCCGGCGCCGCCATGAGTTCATTACTGAGCTGAATGATTCGCTCGCAAGCTCGCTCATGTGGTGCGCATCCTCTTGGTGGAGGTCATCTGCTTCATGAGCAGTTCCGGGTCGGCGTCACGCCGGTCGATCTCGCCGGTGATCGTGCCCTCGAAGACGGTGTAGATGCGGTCGCACAGCCCGATCAGCTCGGGCAGTTCCGAGGAGATGACGATGACGCCCTTTCCCTCGTCGGCGAGCCGCTGGATGATGCCGTAGATCTCGTATTTCGCGCCCACGTCGATGCCCCGCGTTGGTTCGTCGAGGATCAGCAGATCCGGGTCGGTGAACATCCATTTCGCCAGGACGACCTTCTGCTGATTGCCGCCGGACAGCCGGGTGACGCCCTCGTCCACCGACGGCGTCTTGATCCGCAGAGTGCGCCGGTAATGCTCGGCCTCGTGATACTGGGCCGCCTCGTCCAGCACACCCCTCCGGGTGATCTTCGACAGTTTCGCGGCGACCACCGACGTCTTCACGTCGTCGAGCAGATTCAGGCCGATCGCCTTGCGATCCTCGCTGACATAGGCGAGACCGTTCCGGATCGCGTCGGCCACGCTTCTGATCTCTGTCTCACGGCCGTCCTTCACAATCCGACCCTCGAGATGTACGCCGTACGAGCGCCCGAAAACGCTCATCGCCAACTCGGTGCGCCCGGCGCCCATCAGTCCCGCGAATCCGACGATCTCCCCGCGCCGTACCGTGAAGGAACTGTTCTTGCAGACCAGCCGCTCGGCCGAGACCGGATGCCGGACCGTCCAGTCCCGCACCTCGAAGAACACCTCACCGATGTTCGGGACGTGCTCCGGGAAACGGCTTTCCAGGTCACGGCCGACCATTCCCCGTACGATCCGGTCCTCGTCGGCGCCGGACTCCGCCACCGTGATCGTCTCGATGGCGCGCCCGTCCCGGAGAATGGTGATCGCGTCAGCGATCGCCTCCACCTCGTTGAGCTTGTGCGAAATCATGATCGAGGTGATCCCGCGCTGTTTGAAACCGCGCAGCAGGTCGAGCAGGTGCCGGGAATCGGTCTCGTTGAGCGCGGCCGTCGGCTCGTCCAGGATCAGCAGCCGCACGTCCTTGGCGAACGCCTTCGCGATCTCGGCGAGCTGCTGTTTCCCCACGCCGATGTCCCGGACCAGGGTGTCCGGGTCCTCGTTCAGCCCGACCAGGCGCATCAGTTCCAGCGCCCGGTGGTTGGCCTCCCGCCAGTCGATGCGCCCCCATCTGCGGGGCTCGTTGCCGAGGAAGAGGTTCTCGGTGATCGACATTCCGGGAACCAGAGCGAGTTCCTGATGAATGATCACGATCCCGGCGTGCTCGCTGGCCCGGATATCGGCGAACCGGCATTCCCTACCCTGATAGAAGATCGTTCCCTGATAACTGCCGTACGGGTGAACCCCGCTGAGAACCTTCATCAAGGTCGATTTCCCGGCGCCGTTCTCACCGCAGATCACATGGATGTCGCCCGGCCGCACCACCAGACTGACGTCCGACAGCGCCGTGACGCCCGGGAACTCCTTGGTGATCGACCGCATTTCGAGCAGAGCGTGGCCCACGAATACCCCCCGAGTGCGTCTCCGTAAAGATCCACATCGATTGGTGGGATGTTTCCGCACTGTAAATCGAATTGTCAGCAACCGCCATGGTGGAGCGGCCGATCACGGTTCCGGAACTCCGGGAGGGCTGCGACGATGAGCCGGTGACCGACGATCCGGAGCACAACGAGCGCTGGGCCGGGGAACTGCTGCGCCAGGGCATCGAGGAGAAGGACGTCGAGGCGGTGCGCCAGGCGGGCGCGCTCCTGGTCGAACTGAGGGACACCACCTCACTGGCCGATCCGCGACAGCCGCACTGGACCCGGCGACTCCTGGAGGTCTGCCGAACCGCCTATCAGATGACCGCCGACCCCGCCTACGGTCAGATCGCCCTGCACCTCGACCGCCAGATACGGGCCGCGACAAGGGTGGCCGGCGACGAGCGACTGGCGCACACCCTCCTACGCCGGTACGGCGAGAGCGGATCCGTGGTGGACCTGGAATCCGCCATCGAGTCCGCCACCCAGGCGCTCTCCGACGACGACCATCCCGGCCGTGCGGAGCTCCTGCACACCCTCGGTGTCGCGCTGCACCGCCGGTTCGCCCACACCGGAGACCTGGCCGACCTGCGGAAATCCGTCGAAACGTTGACCGCGGCGGTCGCGGCGGTGCCCGAGGGCAACCCGGACGAGACCCGGTTCGGCGTGAGCCTGCGAGCGGCCACGCGGGAACTGCACGGCCACGATCCGTCGCAACCACCCGAACCGGCCCCGCAACGGCCGGCCGCCGATGACCCGGCAGAGCCGCCGGCCACCTCGGCGACCGGCGCCGTGGCCCTGCTGGAACGGGCCGACCGGACCGGGGACACCGAGGCGCTGGCCGCCGCCATCGAGCTGCTGGAAGCGTCGGACGAGCCCGGCGACCTGACCAACCTCGGCATCGCTCTGCGGATGCGGTTCGAGCACACCCGGAACCCCGCCGATCTGGACGCGGCCGTGGACACCGGGCGCCGGGCCGTGGACCAGATGCCGGTGGACAACCGGATGCGGCACGTCACGTTCGCGATGTACGGCGCCGCGCTCGGTGCCCGCTACGAGCACACCGGCTCGGGCGCTGACCTGGTCGCGGCCGTCGACGCCGGACGGCAGGCGGCGCAGATGCTCGACGAGAAGGACCCCGCCCACACCAACGTCCTGCTCGGCCACGTCCGGACCATCCAGGCGCAGCGCCCCGGCGGATACTCCAGCCCACCGTCCACCGGCGGGATGCTGCCGCCCCTGCCCGATCCCGCCGCCGAGTCCGAACGACGGGTCCGTACCGCCGTCGACCTGCTCACCCGGGCCCAGGCCATCGGCGACGTGGCCGTCCTCGAACCCGCCGCCGAACTGGCCCGCACCGCGGGCAGTCCGCACATGCTCAGCGCCATCCTGCACACCAGACACCGGATGAACCATGAACCCGCGGACCTGGCGGAACTTGTTGACGTCACCCGGAGGCTGGTGGCCGAGCTGGAGCCCGGCGATCCGAACGCCGCGGGCCGGCACACCAACCTCGCCGGCGCCCTGTACAACCTGTTCGAGGCCGGCGGCGACCCGGCGATCCTGGACGAGGCGGTCGCCGCCGCCCGCCGCGGCGTGGAACTCGGCGAGGGCAGTGACCAGTTGCCCGCGCTTCGGCACAATCTGGTCAACATGCTCCACCAGCGCCACCGGCGCGGCCCGTCCGGCGCCGACCGGGACGAGGCTCTCGCCGCCGCGACGGGCGCCGTCGCCGATCCCGCGCACCGCAACTGCGATTCCTGCCTGGACATCCTCGCGAGCCTGTACTTCGACCGCTTCGAGGCCTCCTGGGATCCGGCCGATCTGGACCGGCTCGTGAGCGTGCTCGGCGACCGGTTGCGTGGCGTCGGCGAACTGTCCGGGGAGGACCGGGCGCGCACCACCCTCAACCTGGTCTCCGCCCTGCGGATGCGTTACCAGCGCCGGGGCGCGCTGTCCGACCTGACCACCGCCGTCGACCTGCTGCGGGATCCCGGCGCTGACAGTGAACACCGGGCCATGTACCTGGTGGAGACCGCGATCCTGTGGCGTCTGCGCCTGGAGGCGGGTGACGTCCCCGACCTGGATGGGCTGGACGCGGCGGTGCGGGACCTGCGGGAGGCGCTGCGGTCCTTCCCGCCCGGCTCGGAGCGGTGGGAGGGCACGCTCGCCACGCTCGGGCTCATGCTGATGCGGCGTTTCGAGTACAGCGGGGTCCGCGGTGATCTCGACGCGGCGGTGACCGCTTTCGACGCGGCCGCACGGGTCGGCTCGCTGCCCGGCAGCCATTTCGGGCGGGCGCTCGTGCTGATGGCCCGGCACCGGGCGGGCCACGATCCGGCCGACCTCGACGCGGCGATCACGGCCGGTCGGCGGGCCGTCGCCCTGCTGCCGGACGGGCATCCGGAGCGGACGTCGGCGCTGTGCAACCTGGCGGTCAGCCTGGACCGGCGGGGCATCGACTCCGACCGTGCCGGGGCGCTGGCGGCCTGGGAGGCGGCGGCGTCGGCACCGGCCGGGCTCACCTGGGCGCGGCTGCGAAGCGTGTACGGGTGGGCCACCTGCCTCGCGGAGGGTGACGGACCGGCGGCGGCCGTGGACGTCTACGCCCTCGGCGTCGATCTGCTCGGCCTGCTGGCGTGGCCCGGGATGGCCCGCGGCGACCAGCAGCACCTGCTGGAACAGGAGGAGTCCGGGCTCGCCCGGGACGCGGCCGCCACCGCCGTGGCCGGTCGTGACCCCGGCCGGGCGACCGAATTCCTCGACAACGGGCGAGGGCTGCTCTGGGCCCAGGCACTGCGGCTGCGTACCGAACTGGATCTTCTGCATCGTGCGCGGCCGGAGCTGGCGACGGCGCTGGCCCGGACGCGGGCCGCTCTGGAAGGATGACCTCGTCAGCCGCCGGGCTTTCCTCGGGCCTCCGCTCTTTCCTGTGGCCCGCCGACGACCGCCGCGCGTCGTGATCTGAGCACTGCTGGACCGAAACCGATCAGCGCGGCCACCAGCGCGAGCCCGGCCGCGACCGTCGGCGTGACATACCCGGCGTGTGCGCCCGCCGCCTCCACCGTCCAGCCGCCGATCGACGCGCCCGCCGAGACGCCGATCAGCAGGCCGGTCACGGTCAGGGTCATGCCCTCGTTGATCCGTGCCGACGGCACCAGCTCGTGCACCAGCGTCATGCTCGTGATCATCGTGGGGGCGGTGGCCAGCCCGGCGACGAACAGCACCGCGGCCAGCGCCCACAGGTTCCCGGCGAGCAGCACCGGCTGGATCAGCACGGCCATCGCCGTGACACAGATCAGGAACCGGGCGGCCGCCGCGCCGCGAACCCGCAGCGTCCCGAACACCAGCCCGGCGACCGCCGACCCACCGGCGAACAGTCCCAGGATCACCCCGGCCGACGACGGATGGCCGAGCGATTCCGCGTACGCCACGGTGACCACCTCGACGCTGCCGAAGACCGCGCCGGTGAACAGGAACGTCACCACGATCTCCAGCACGCCCCGCTGCCGCAGCGGCGACCGGCCGCGCTCCCGCACGCCGTGCACCGCCGGTTCGGTGCGCCGTTGCGCGGCCAGCGCCAGCGAGCCGGTCACGAACAGCACGATCGTCACGGTGAGGCCGGCCTGCGGGGCCACCGCCGTGCACAGGAAGGCGGCGATCACCGGGCCGGTCATGAAGCACAGCTCGTCGATGGTCTGCTCCAGGGCGTTCGCGGTGTGCAGCAGATCCGGCCGGTCCCGGTGCAGGGCCACCCATCTGGCCCGGACCATCGAGCCGACGTTCGGGTTCGCGGCCGCCACGATGTTCGCGGCGAACAGCGTCCACACCGGAGCGCCCGCGCCCGCGCAGATCACCAGGGCCGCCGCGCCGGCCCCGGAGAACAGGGCGGTCGGCACCACCACGCGGGACTGCCCGTACCGGTCCACCCACCGGGCGATCCATGGCGCGAGCAGGGCGGTCACCACCAGGCCGGCGGCCGAGACCGAGCCGGCCAGGGCGTACGAGTCCCGCAGCGACGCCACCATGATCACGACGCTGACCCCGAACATCGAGATCGCCATGCGGGCCGGCAGGGCGGCGAGGGTGAAGGCGGCCGCGCCCGGGGCGGCGAAAAGGCGGCGGTACGACGAGAACAAGTGATCCCCCTCCAGCGGTCCGGGCTCGCCGATGCTCGCCGCTGCCCGCCGGGATGTCATCCGAATTTCCACCTAGGATGAGTCAAACTGATTTGATGGATTGGGGGACCTGATGTCCGGCACCCTGGCACGACGGCTGGGCACGAGGGACGCCGTCGTCATCGGCCTCGGCTCGATGATCGGCGCCGGCGTCTTCGCGGCCTTCGGCCCCGCCGCCCGCGCCGCCGGCAACGGCCTGCTGATCGGCCTGGTCCTGGCCGCGTTCATCGCCTACTGCAACGCCACCGCCTCCGCGCAACTCGCGGCCGTCCACCCCACCTCCGGAGGCACCTATGTGTACGGGCGGGAGCGTCTCGGGCACTGGTGGGGTTTCACGGCGGGCTGGGGTTTCGTCGTCGGCAAGACCGCGTCGTGTGCGGCGATGGCGCTGACCGTGGCCACCTACGCGATCCCCGGGCCGTGGTGGGCGCAGCGGGCGTTCGCCGTCGCCTGCGTGACCGGGCTGGCCGCCCTCAACTACCGCGGCGTCACCCGTACCGTCCTGATGACCCGCGTCCTGGTCGCCACCAGCCTCACCGCGCTGGCCGTGGTGGTCGGCGGGATCGTGGTGGGTGGCCAGGCCACGGTCACCCACCTGGGCGACTGGCGGCACGTCGGCGCCTACGGTGTCCTCCAGTCGGCCGGGCTGCTCTTCTTCGCCTTCGCGGGTTTCGCCCGCATCGCCACCATGGGGGAGGAGGTCCGCGACCCGGCCCACACCATCCCCCGCGCCATCCCGCTCGCCCTGTTCCTGGCCGTGGCGGTGTACGCGGTCGTCGGCGTGACCGCCCTGCTCGCCGCCGGTCCCGCCCGCCTGGCCGTGTCGAGCGCCCCGCTGGTCACCGCGGTCGAGGCCGCCGGAGTGGGCTACCTGACCCCGGTGGTCCGCGCCGGCGCCGTACTGGCCTCCCTCGGCGCCCTGCTCGCGCTGATCGCGGGCATCGGGCGTACCGGTCTGGCCATGGCCAGAAACCGTGACCTGCCCACCTGGCTGGCCGCCGTCCATCCCCGCTTCCAGGTCCCGCACCACGCCGAGATCGCGCTCGCGGTCGTGGTCTGCGCCCTGGTCGCGACGGTCGACCTGCGCGGCGTGATCGGCTTCTCGTCGTTCGGGGTCCTCGTCTACTACGCCATCGCGAACGCGTCGGCCTTCACCCAGCCCGCCGCCGAACGTCGCTGGCCCCGCTGGCTCAACGCCGTCGGGGTGGCCGGCTGCCTCACCCTGGTCAGCACCCTGCCCGGGCAATCGGTGCTGGCCGGAATCCTGATGTTCACCATCGGTCTGGCCGGTCGCGCGGCCGTCCTGGCGGTCCGGTCAGGCCCTAGACTCGGCTGATGGCGGTATCGCGCGGCCGGAGGACCGACGCCGTCCTGGTGCCCGTGGTGGCCCTCATCGGTGTCGCGGGGCTCGTCGTGCAGTCGGGCGGCCTCGGCAGCGCCGCTGAGTTCGCGGCGCTTCTCGCCGTAGTGATCTCGTCGGGTCTCCTGTTTCTCCGCCGCCGTTTCCCGGTCGCGGTGGGGGTCGTCGCGCTGGCCGCGGTCGCGGCCTACGGGTTCCTGCTGCAGCAGCCGGGCCCGATCATGCTGGTCTTCGTCGTGGCGCTCTACACCGTGGTGGACGAGGGGCATCTCGCGGTCGCCATCGGGCTGGGCGTCGCGTCGGTGCTGGCCTTCGCGGCCGCGGACAGTCTCACCAGGACCGGTGTGTCCGGGAACGGCGCCACCTTCCTGCACGCCGGCTGGCTGGTCGCAGTTATCGCCGGCGTGACCCGCAACCGCCGGGCCTATCTCGCCGAGGTGGAGGCGCGCACGGCCGCCGCCGAGTCGCGGGCCGCCGAGCAGGCCCGGCACCGGGCCACCGAGGACCGGCTGCGCATCGCCCGGGAACTGCACGACATCCTCGGCCACCATCTGTCGCTGATCAACGTGCAGGCCGGCGCCGCCCTGCACCGGCCCGACCCGGTCCGGTCGGAGCAGGCGCTCACCACGATCAAGGAGACCAGCCGGGAGACGCTGCGCGAGCTGCGCGCCGCGCTGAACGCGCTCCGGCAGGACGGTGAGGCGCCACTGGCCCCGCCGCCCGGCCTGAACCGGCTCGGCGACCTGACCGCCCCCGGCCTGGCGATCCGCGTCGAGGTTACCGAGACGAGGCCACTGCCGTCCGAGGTGGATCTGGCCGCCTACCGGATCGTCCAGGAGGCGATCACCAACGTGACCCGGCACGCGGCCGCCGGGGAGGCGGTCGTCCGGATCCGGCCGGACGGGTCCGGCGTCCTGGTGGAGATCGACGACGACGGCATCGGCGTCCGCGGTGACACCGGCCCGGGGAACGGGATCCTCGGGATGGAGGAGCGGGCCCGGGCACTCGGCGGGACCCTGACCACCGGCCCGCGGCCCGGTGGCGGCTTCCGGGTCAGCGCGTGCCTCCCGCTGAGCCCCGACCGGGCGCCGTCATGATCAGGATTCTGCTGGCGGACGACCAGACGCTGGTCCGGGCCGGATTCCGGTCGATCCTCGACGGAGAGGACGGCCTGGAGGTGGTGGGCGAGGCCGGTGACGGGGCCGAGGCCGTCCGCCTGGCGCGGGACCTGCGGCCGGACGTGGTGCTCATGGACATCCGGATGCCGCGGCTCGACGGGCTGGCCGCCACCCGGGAGATCACCGGCGCTCGGGTGATCATGCTGACCACGTTCGACCTGGACGAGTACGTCTACGGTGCACTGCGCGCCGGCGCGAGCGGCTTCCTGGTCAAGGACACCGAACCGGCCGAGCTGATCCACGCCGTCCGGGTCGTCGCCCGCGGGGACGCTCTGATCGCGCCGGCCGTCACCCGCCGCCTGATCGCCGAGTTCGCGGCCCGCGCCACCCACCCGGACCCGGGCCCGAGGCTGAGCGCGCTCACCGACCGGGAACGCGAGGTGATGGCCCTGGTGGCGGCCGGCCTGTCGAACGACGAGATCGCCGCCCACCTGGTGCTCAGCCCGGCCACCGCGAAGACCCACGTCAGCCGGATCATGACCAAGACGGGCGTCCGGGACCGGGCTCAGCTGGTGATTCTGGCCTACGAATCGGGCCTGATCGTTCCGGGCTGGTCAGCCCCTACGGAGCGCTGACGCGGCGCGAACGGGCCAGGACCAGCCCGCCGACCACGAGGCTGATCACGCCGAGCACCATCGCCACGTACGCTCCGCCGCGCCCGTTGCCGGTGCCGATGCCGCTGTCCGACGTGGCTGCCACGAACCCGCCGCCGACCAGCGCGACCAGGGCCGCGGCCAGCGAGAACAGGGCCGGGCCGCGGGCCGGTCGGGCCAGGGCGCGGGCACCGGCGATCACCCCGGCCAGCCCGGCGACCGCGGCCGCACCGGCAATGATCCGGCCACTGCTCATCGTGTACACCCCGGCGGCCAGCACCTCTTGAACACCCATCATGGTCCCCTTCCACGAAACCGATACAGGGGAGCGTAGGAACGGGAGAGTCACGGAGCGTCAGGCCGGAGTTGGGACCTGGCGTACCACTACGGAGGTAGGGCGCGCGGACGGCGTACCCCCGTGGTTGTCTCCTGGGCGGGAACCGCCTGGTCGGCGAGAATGCGGACCTGCGCCAGCAACTCGCCGGGCGGGGCGGTCAGATCGAGCGGACGGCGGATGATCTCGATCCCGGTGTTGCGGACCGGCAGCGGGCCGGAGGCGGCGCCCTGCGCGTAGACCAGCCAGCCGCGGGCCAGGCCGAGCGCCGTGTAGTAGGCCAGCATCTGGTAGGCGTCCTCGTTCGGATAGGACAGCTTGTACTTGGCGTCGAACACCGCGACCGGCCGCCCGCCGGCCAGATGAACCACGTCCGGCTTGATCAGGATCTTGCGTGAGGTGTCCAGATGGGTGTGGTACTGCCCGGCGGTGTGCCCCGGACGGCCGGCCAGGGCCTCCCGCAACGCCGTGGTCAGGAAATCCTCGAACACCCGCGCCATGTCCACCACGAACGCCGCCATGCGCTGACCGCCCGGGCCCGGCTCGGCACTGTGCTGGCGCAGCACCAGAGCGGCCAGCCGCAGCGCCGGCAGATAACGGGCGTTCAGGCGAGAAGGCCTCCACTCCGGCGGGATCGCGCCATGCGGCAGCACCCGCACCCCGTCGAGGCGCGCGTCCAGATGGCCGAGCCGGGCCCGCGCCGACTCGGGCAGCCGCGGCACCGCGCGCATCCGCCGCAGCGCCGTCCGCAGGATCCGGTTCTCGGCGATGTCCGGCGAATACTCGTCGTAACGGACCTCGACCGGCAGCGGCAGCCCGGCCCGGTGCGAGATCTGGTCGGCGAACCGGATCCGGCCACGCACCAGCGGCAGCGCGTCGTCAACCGAGACATACCCCTGCATGACCCCGGCCGCCAGCGCCCGCTCCGCCTGCCGGGCCAGCGATTCGGCCAGCGCCGGCCACAGTTCCGTCTCCGCCTCCGCGCCGACGTCCTCCGGCCGGAACCCGGGATCACCGGCATAACCGAGCAGGAAGAGCAGCCGCGCGATGCCCACCTTGGGGTGCACTTCAACATCAAGATCGTCGATGCGTACGGCGCCCGCGTACCCGTTCGGCCACAGGCGCCACCACCCACCGCCCTCCGGACGCGGCTTCACCAGGCCGGTCGCGTCGAGCGCCGCCGCCTGGTCCACGGTGAGCTCGCAGCGGGCCCCGCTCTTGTCGAGTTCACCCAGGTCGACGCGGTTCACGGCAGTTGCGCACGGATGGCGTCGAGCCCGAACCGGTCGTGTACCTGCCGACGCGACATCCGGCCGTAGTAGTGCTCCTCCAGCAGCGGCAGCAGGTCATGCCGCCACACCCGTTCCAGCACCGCGTTCTTGCGCATCAGATAGGACGGCCCGATCTGGAAGTCGCGGTCCTCCTCGCCGATCGCGTCGTTGAGCGCGTCCAGCAGAACCGCCCGCTGGTCGCCGTCGGTGCCGTGCTCCTTCAGCCAGGCCGCCAGCAGGCCGGACACCGGTGCCTCACCCGGATGCAGCTCGAGGAACGCGAACCGCCGCCGGATCGCCGCGTCGACCATGGCGATCGACCGGTCCGCGGTGTTCATCGTGCCGATGATGAACACGTTCGGCGGCAGGTTGAACGCCTCGGACGGCGAGTACTGGAGAAGAACCGCCTCGTCCCGGTACTCCAGCAGGAAGTACAGCTCGCCGAAGATCTTCGCGAGGTTGCCGCGGTTGATCTCGTCGATGATCAGCACGTAGGGGCGGTCCGGATTGTCCCGCGCCTCGGCGGCGATCGCCCGCAGCGGGCCGGGGGTCTTGGCGAAGGCCACCGACCCGGCCGCTCCCTCGGCGGGCCGGAAACCCTCGAAGAAGTCCTCGTACGAGTACGACGGATGGAACTGCACGAGCCGGACGGCGTCCCGTTCGGCGATGTGGTTGGCGACGGCCCGGGCCAGGAAGGTCTTGCCGGTGCCGGGCGGCCCGTGCAGGATCACCTGCCGCCGGTCCCACAGCAGCTCGACCAGTTCCTGTAGCCAGAACCGGTCGAGGAACAGCTCGTCCGCCAGGCCGGCGGTCACCGGGGGCAGACCGGTGAGCCCGGGGCGGGCGGACACCGGCTGCGGTTCGTCGACCGGCTCGCTGGAGTCCACCAGCGCGGACAGCGCGTCCAGGGAGCCGGTCAGGTCGACGACGGTGCCCTGTTTGTCCAGCTCGGCGGGGAGCGGAGCGGGCAGCGACCCGATCGGGACGGGCGGTGTGGTGAGCCAGCCGACCGGGCGGCGCAGCTGGGCGTCGCCGTACTCGGCCTCGCCGTCGATGACACCGAGATACAGCTGATCGTCCACCAGGGTGACGACGATGTCGTCGCTGTCCATCCGGGACAGGACCGCGTGGAACTCGCTGACCAGGGCCACCTGCCGGGCGTAGTCGAGGTGCTGGTACCCGGCCTCGACGGCGGCCCGGACGTCCGGAACCGGGGCGCCCGCCGGGATCCCGCCGAGGTGCGTGGCGGCCAGGGAGACGAACGACTGCTCCCGCCACCGCGCGGCCAGCTCCGCCCCGCCCGGGCGTGGCCGGACCAGCCAGGCCCGGCGCTCACCGGGCGGCCGGGTGGTGTTGCGCCACTGCGCGACGAACGGCGGCCGGTAGTAGTCGACCGGCTGCCCGGACACCCGTTGCAGGCGCACGGTGATGTCGAAGAGCTCCCGGTCCAGGTCACCGTCGGTGGGCGTGCCCGGCTTGAAGAAGACGCCCCGGATCGCCTTCCGGTGAGCGGTGTTCAGGATCGGCAGGAAGTGGTCCGGGAAGGCGAGGTAGAGCAGCGACGCCCGCAGCGACGGCATGATCCGGTAATGGTCGACGGCGGCCTGCCAGGCCCACGCCCCGGACAGGGCCTCCCGCCGCTCCGGCTCCGGGAGCTGGAACCAGCCGCACAGCACGTCGACCGCGTCGGCGAGCCACCGCCACAGCATGGTGTGGGCGCCGGTGCCGCCGTTCCAGGTGCCCTGGTCGAAGGCCAATTGCACGTGTGCGGGGACGGCGACCGGCTGATCCATCCAGCCGAGCACCGTCGTCACGCGCTGCTGGAGCTTGCCGCCGGTCAGGTTCGACAGCGGCAGCCCCTGGAGTGTCAGCAACTCGGCGAGCAGCTGTTTCGCGTCATCGGACGCATCACCCAGCTGCCTCGACAGTTTGACCATGAACGGGTCGGAACCGAGGTCGGGCCGCTCGTTGTAGCAGCGCCGCAACTCCAGGGCGGTCTCCAGGCGCCACACCGCCCGCTCCGGGGTGAACAGGGACGTCCCGTCCCGGAAACCTCGTTCGATCAGTTCCCGCCCGACCTCGCGGACACGCTCGTCCTGACGGGCGGGAATGATGACGTCGTCGCTCACGCCGGCTATTTCATCACGGCCTCAGCGCAGCCAGGTGACCAGCTCGTCGATGGGCTTGCGGCGCTTGGCGAGTTTGGCGGTCGGCACGCCCGGATCGTCAGCCGGGTAGCCGACGGTCAGCACGCCGGCCAGGGCCACGTCGTCGGGCAGCCCGGCTACCGCGGACAGTGCGGCCAGCTCGTCCGGGAACGCCGGACTGTAGAAACCGCTGGCCAGGCCCTCGTTCGCGGCGGCCAACTGGAGCAGCGCGAACAGTGCGCCGGAGTCGAACCACCAGAACGGCACCGGCCAGGGGATCTCCTCGGCGGCCTCCAGCTTGTCGGCCTCGGTGTACCGCTCGTGGTAGGACGCCTCGCGGATGCCGATCACCAGCTGCACCGGCGCCTGCGAGATCCACGGGTGGAAGCCGTGCTCCAGATACCAGGGCTCGGCGACGGCGGCCAGCTCGGCCCGCTTCTTCGGATCGGAGACGACGACGATCCGGTGCCCCTGGCTGAAACCGGCGCTGGGGGCCCGGTGCACCACCTTGACGACCCGCTCGATCACCTCGTCCGGCACCGGGTCGGGCCGGTAGTTGCGGACCATCCGCCGCCCGCGCAGAACCTGATTGAAGTCGGTCACTTCGACACGGTACGCCTCACGCGCCGTAGAGGTGGCCCCGTACCAGATCGTCCTTTTCCAGGATGGTGTCGACGATCTTCCAGAACTCGGCGATCCGCGGGTGCGCGAGCCCGTCCGCGCGGCTCAGCTTCTGCCCGAACATCGGGTCGTCGGGCGCGGCCGAACCCCCGTCGACAAGCGTCGCGGCCGGCGTGGTCTGGCCCTGGACCGGGCCGACCCGGCAGCCGAACGTGATGTGGTCGTCGGTGCGGCCCTCACCCCAGGTGCCGAGGATCGCGTCGATCCACGCCTCGTGCACCCCGTCGTGGTGGTAGCAGCTGGCGAAGTAGACGGCCACCGCGCCGTTCTCGTCGTGGATGAACGCCCACGTCCGGTCGGCGGTGCTGTCGCAGCACTGGCAGGCGAACTGTCCGCCCTTGCGGCTGTCCTCGTCGATCATAAGAGTCACGGCCGTCACCCTACGCGGGCGACCTTCACCAGGGTGAGCCCAACAGCGGGCGGACGATGTCGTCGACCAGGTGGGCCACCCATGCGTCGTCCAGCGGCAGGCCGGTGAGCAGCAGCCGGTGCCACAGCATCGCCTTGCATACCTCGACGGCGACCCCGGTGCCCGGAGCGGCCGGCAGATCGCCGCGGCGGACGGCACGGTCGAGGACGATCTCCGCCTCGGCCGTGCCGGTCGCCAGGACGTGCTCGTGCAGCAGTCGGCCCAGCGACGGGTCGGCCCGGATCGCCGACAGCAGGGCCAGCACGTACGGGTGCTTGCGCTCGTACACCCGGCAGAACATGGTCAGGCCCGCGATCAGGTCACCGCGCAGCGTTCCGGTGTCCGGCAGCGCCGGGTGCTCCCGCATCATCCCGTGCAGGGCGGCGGTGACCATGCCGGGTTTGCCGGCCCAGCGGCGGTAGATGGTGGCCTTGCTGGCCCGGGCCCGGCGGGCCACCTCGTCGATGGACATCCGGTCGTAGCCGACCTCGGTCAGCAGCTCCCGGATCGCGTCGAGGATGGCCTGCTCACGCGCCGGATCCAGACGGTGCTGGGCGGCGGGGGACTGGGGCAAACCGCCCTCCAAGACGGATCAATGCTGGACGAACGTACCGTACCGTACGCCGGTCAGCTCCTCGGAGATCGTCCACAGGCGGCGGGCGGTCTCCTCGTCCCGGCCCCGCGCCGCGACCTCCAGCCGGGCCGGTTTCCCGCGGCGCTCGTCCGGGCCGTCCGGGCCGTACAGTTCGCCGCCGCGCACATCCGTGGCGATCGCGGCGTGCAACAGCGGAAGCGCGCCATCCTCGGCCGACTGCGCCCCCACCCGGGCCGCGGCGATCAGCAAGGATCGAAACCGATTTCCGGTACGGGCGAGATCGGTGTGCGCCACCCCCGGGTGGGCGAGCACGCTGGTCAGCGGGGTCCGGCGGCCCAGCTCCAGCGCGAACAGCACGTTGGCCAGCTTGGACTGACAGTAGGCGCGGAACTTTCCGTAGCGGCGTTCGCTCATCAGGTCGTCGAGGGCGATCCGGCCACGCTTGTGCAGGCCGCTCGTCACGGTCACCACCCGGGAGCCCTCGGTGGTGAGCAGGGCGGGCAGCAGCAGGCCGGTCAGCGCGAAGTGCCCGAGATGGTTGACGCCGAGCTGACGCTCGAAACCGTCGGTGGTCACCGAGCGGGGCAGCGCCATCACGCCGGCATTGTTGATCAAGAGATCGAGACGATCGTACGCGTCATGGAATCGCTCGCTGAACCGCCGGACCGATGCCAGATCGCCCAGATCGAGCTCCCACCAGGCTGTTTCCGGGCTGTTCCCGGCCGTCTCGGCGCTAATGCGCTCGGCCGCCGCCTCACCCCGCCGCCGGTCGCGGGACGCGATCAGCACGCCCGTCCCAGACCGCGCCAGCCCGAGCGCCGTGTGATATCCGATGCCGCCGGCCGCCCCGGTGACTACCGCGATTCCCGCCATACCCGAACCCTCCTCGAACGTCGATGTACGAAACGGTACCGTACACCTGGTGGGTTTCCCATGGTGTTCTAAGATCACCGGCTATGTCTCGAACCACGCCGCCGCGGCCCCTGGACATCACTCAGCTCTTCCCTGAGCTGCGGGAACACTCGACGACCGCGACCCGCCTGCACCCGCGGCCGGGCGAGCCGACCGTCGCCGACAGCTCGGTCGGAGGCCCGCTGCTGTGGCCCGCCGACGAGCCGTGGCCGGTCTGCGACGACGCGGGCGCCCACGGGACGTCCAACCTGACCACGCCGGCCATCGAGCGCCGCAAGCGGGAGATCCTCGCCGACGCCTGGGCCCGGCCGGCGCTGCCCGGCGGAGAGTTCCTCACCGCGGCGGAACGCGCCGAGGTCGATGCCGACAAACACCTCGAACTGGACGACCTGCTCGAGGAGCCGATCCCGCTGATCCCCGTCGCCCAGCTGTACCGGAAGGACGTCCCCGACTACGCCGGGCCGGACGGCACCGATCTGCTCCAGGTGCTGTGGTGCCCGGTCGACCACGAGGACGCCCACTACAGCCCGAAGGTGTTCTTCTTCTGGCGGGACAGCGCCGCGGTCGGGCAGGTTCGCCAGACACCTCCGGAACCGGCGGTGATCAGCGACATGTATCTGCCGGATCCTTGCGTGGTGCATCCGGAGCAGGTGCGCGAGTACCAGTACGCCGACCTGCTTCCCGAGGATCTGCGGGACCGGCTCGACGCCCGGGACGAGGAACTGGAGGAGGAGGACGAGGACGAACTCCTCGACTATCAGAGCGCACTGTCGCAAGCGCCGGGCTGGAAGGTCGGCGGGTTCGCCAGATGGTCGCTGACCGACCCGTACCCGATGAATTGCTCTGTCTGCGGGGTCGCGATGACCCTGACCTTCACCGCGGCCTCGACCGACTGGAACGGCAGGCACTGCAGTTGGCGGCCGATCGAGGAGGACCCGGACGCGTCCCCGGACTTCGTCAGCGTGGCCTTCGGCCGTGGCTACGACCTGTACGTCTTCCGCTGCCCCGAGTCCTTCGACCACCCGGCGGCGACCGCCATGCAGTGACGCCGGATCAGCCGGCCGCCCGCCCGATATGCACGACGGCCGGACTGTCCAGCACGATCCCGCCGTCCTCGTGCATGCGGGTCAGCTCGGCCAGCGACCGGCGGCGGAACTCGCCGGCGTCGGCCGGGCTCAGCGTCTCCACCCGGGCCGCGAAGCCGTGCGACATGTGGAAGTCCCAGCACGTCCGCGGATCCGGGACCGGGATGTCCACGGCGATGTCGACGGTACGCAGGTCGGTGAAGCCGGCCTCGGCCAGCCAGCCCGGAACATCCATGCGGGGCCGGTCCGGCGGCGTGACCTCCGCCCAGATGCGGTTGAACCGCTCCCAGCGATGGCCCGGTTCGCGACGGCCCGGAACGGACAGCGCCACCACACCGCCCGGCCGTAGCACCCGGCGCAGCTCGCCGAGCACCCGTACCGGATCGGCGACCAGGTGGATGACGAAACCGCCGGTCGCCACATCGAAACAGCCATCCGGCAGGTCGAGCCGGTGCACGTCCATCAGCCGGACGTCGATCTCCGGATGCCCGGCGGCCAGCAACGACGCCATCCGCGGCGCGGCGTCGACCGCCGTCACGGCACAACCGCGGGCGGCGGCCGCTGTCGCGATCGCACCGCGGCCACTGCCGACGTCCACCATCCGGCTCCCCGGCGTCGGGCCGACCACCTCGAGGAACCGTGCCGCGAACCCGGCGAAGAACGGAACCACCTGGTCGTAGTCGTCAGCGAGCCGGTCGAACAACGCCCACGAATCAGTCATCCCGTCATCGTGCCCGCAGGCTCGTGGCCGGCTCCGGGGAACCGCCCACAGTGCCGGCCCGCGACACCCGGGCCGGACGCTGATCAGTAGCTTTCGCATGGCTCCCGCCGCTCAGCATCCCCACCGGGGAATCGCCGAACGTCGATGTGTGGGGCCCGATTCGCCCCTGCTAGAGTCCGGGTAGTCGTTCGGACCCGCCTTGGCCGAGCCGAGATCTCACCTCCGCCGGGCGATCGGGCACCTCCCTCCACCATGTCGAGTGCCCGTGGCGGGCCTGGGTCGCATCCTCAGAACCCCTGCCCTACCGGCGGCGACGAAGGACTCCCATGTCTTCCGCCACGTCCGGATACTCCACCCTTCTGCGTCTTCCCGGCGCCGCCGCCTTCTTCCTGGCCGCCGCGATCGGCCGGATCGGCATCGGTATGACGGGTCTCAGCCTGATCTGGCTGGTACACGCCCGTACCGGCTCCTACGGCGCCGCCGGCCTGGCCACCGCCGGATTCGCGCTCGCCGAGGCGCTCATCGGCCCGCAACTGGCCCGCATGATCGACCGATACGGGCAGACCCGCGTGCTGCCGTTCGCCCTGCCCGCGCACGGATCTGCCGTCCTGATCCTGCTGACCGCCGACTCCGCCGCCACGCTGATCCTCGCCGCCACGTGCGCGGGCGCCGTCGTACCCCAGCTCGGTGCGCTCTCCGCGGCCCGCTGGTCCCATCTTCTCCGCTTCGGCGGCACACGCGAGGCGCTCTCCACCGCGTTCTCCCTGGAATCGCTGGCCAACGCCACGGCCTTCCTGATCGGCCCGGCGGTGGCCACCACCCTCGGCGCGGCCGGCCACGCGGCGGTGGCCAGCGCCCTGGCCGCGGGCCTGATCCTGGCGGGCGGGACGGCGCTTGCGCTCCAGCGCGGCACCGCGCCGGAGCCCATCCGGATCGGGACCCGCGGACAGTTGCTGGGGCTCGGCTTTCTCCTGCTCGCCCTGTCGAATCTGGCGGTCGGCATCTACTTCGGCACGATCGGGGTGGCGGTCAGCGCCTACGCCACCGGCCGCGGCGTCCCGGCGGCGGCCACCGGGATCCTGCTGGCCGCGAGCCTGAGCGGCCTGGCCTCCGGCTATCTGTACGGCCTGCGCCGCCATCGCGCCCCGGCGGAACGGCGACTCGTCACCGTCGCCGCCTACATGGCCGCCACCGCCCTGCTGGTTCCGTTCGCCCCGTCGCCCGTCTGGATGGCCGTGACCGTGGTGCTCACCGAGGCGGCGATCCCGCCCACCCTCGTCCTGCTGAACGTGCTGACCGAGAACTCCGTACACCGAGGGGTTCTGACTCAGGCGCTCACCTGGAACAACTCGTTCAGCGCGGCCGGATCGGCGCTCGCGGCCCCGGCGGCCGGCCATCTGGCCGACAGCGTCGACACCACCGCCGCATTCGCGCCGGCCCCGGTGGCCGCCGTCATCCTCCTCCTGCTGGCCGTGACCATCCGTCACCGCTCGGTGCGGAGCGGACTCACATAGGCCCGGACGAAGAAGTCACGCACGGTCGCCCGATGCAGATGACCGGCGACCACGATGTCCTCCCCGGCGAGAGTGACGTGCAGGTGCACCTTGCCGTCGACCACCTCGCCGCCGTCAACGGTCACCAGGAACATGGTTCTCTCCAGTCCGCGGCCGGGTGGGGAAGAGGGCGAGCTGCCCGGTCGGCGCACACGCGCAACTCAGCGCGCTTCCTCGCGGGGCTTGCCAGGAGAGGGAGCGGGCCGGGAGCCAGGCCGGGAAGTGGGCCGGGAAGTACGGACCGCGCCGACGCTCGCGGCGATCACCAGGGCTACCGCGACCAGTTCGAGGGCGGACAGGCGCTGTCCGAGGACGGTCCAGCCGGCCAGTACGGCCAGCGCCGGGCCGAGGCTCATCAGCACCGCGAAGGTCGACGTCGGCAGGCGGCGCAGGGCGCGAAGCTCCAGCGTGTACGGCAGAACCGACGACATCAGCGCCACCACCGTGCCGAGGCCGAGGGTGACCGGCTCCAGAAGGTGGGGCCGGGCGCCCAGCGGCAGGCTGAGCAGCGTCGCCGCGCCCATCGCCAGGGCCAGCCCGTCGGCTTTCGGGAAACGCTGCCCGGCACGGGCACTGAACACGATGTACCCGGCCCACATCACGCCCGCACCCAGCGCGAACGCCGCCCCGGCCGGGTCCAGACGGTCGAAGCCCTGATAGCCGAGCAGGGCCACCCCGGCCAGCGCCAGACCCGCCCACCACCAGCTGGCCCGGCGCCGGGCGGCGACCACCGACAGCGTGAGCGGGCCGAGTACCTCGAGGGTCACGGCCGGGCCCAGTGGTATCCGGTCGATCGCCTGGTAGAACAGCGTGTTCATGCCGGCCAGCGCGATCCCGAACCCGGCGACCACCGCCCAGTCGCCCCGGCTGTGCCCGCGCAGGCGGGGACGGCACACCACCAGCAGCAGCCCGGCCGCGATCAGCAACCGCAACGTGACCACTCCGGCCGCCCCGGCCCGGGGAAACAGCAGCGCCGCGACCGCCGACCCGAACTGCACCGACATCGCCCCGCCCAGCACGAGGCCCACTCCCGCCCTCATGACGCTGACGCTATGCGCCCGCCCGGCGGCCCGGAAATGCTGATCGAGCAGTGGTTATGCTTCCCGGTTATGACCGCCGAGTTACGGCATCTCCGCGCTTTCCTGGCGATCGCCGCCGAGGGCAGCATCACCCGCGCCGCGGCCCGGCTGCATCTCACCCAGCCGGCGCTGTCCCGCACGCTGCGCCAGTTGGAGGAGCATCTCGGCGTCGGGCTCGTCGACCGTTCCACCCATCACCTGGAACTCACCCCGGCAGGGGAGGCTTTCCGGGCGCGGGCGGCCGCGGCGGTCGCCGCCGTCGACGAGGCCCTCGACCCGGCGCGCGCCGGAACGTGGCCGCTACGGCTCGGTCATGCCTGGTCGGCTCTCGGCGAACACACCACCACCCTTCTCCGTGCCTGGCAGGAGACGCATCCACACATCCCACTGCGGTTGTTGCGGGTCGACGACCGCACCGCCGGGCTGGCCCAGGGCCGCACCGACGCCGCGGTCCTGCGCGACCCCGGCGAGACGCCCGGCATCCACACCGAACTGCTGACCACCGAACAGCGGGTAGCCGCCGTCCCGGCCGACAGCGACCTGGCCCGCCACCCCAGCCTGACGCTGACCGACCTGGCCGACTGGGCCATCGCGATCAACACGGTCACCGGCACCACCAGCCTCGACCTGTGGCCACCGGACGCGACCCCGGCCATCACGGTCGAGGTGGCGAACACCGACGACTGGCTGGCCGCGATCTCGGCCGGCCGCACCGCCGGGGTCACCAGCACCGCGACCGCGGCCATGCATCCCCACCCGGCGGTCACCTACCTCCCGCTGACCGGCGCCCGCCCGATCGAACTGCACCTCGCCTGGCGCGAACCACCAACCCATCCGGCAGTCCCCGCCCTGGCCACGCTGCTGCGCGACCTGCTCCGGCGGTGAGCCTGCCGGCGGCGACCTCTGCAGACGATCAGCGCCATGCCGGTGCCAGGACAACCCCGAAAACCCTTTCCCGGTACGGGCACGAGCACCCGATTCCTCCCGGCGGCGGCGACCCGTTGATCGGGCGGGAAACGGTCAGCCTAAGGTGATCACCGTGGATACCCGCCCCCTGTTGGCCGACGCGCCGCAACCGGTCAGGGAGGCGGTGGCCGGCCTGCTCGGTGGCCACGTCGTCCGGGAGGAATCCGCCGTCGGCGGCTTCACCCCGTCGATCGCCTCGCTGGTGACCGGCAGCGATGGCCGGCGTCTGTTCGTCAAGGCCGCCCCCGGTGGCGAGGGGCCCGCCGTGCCGCTGGCGGGTGCGGCCGGCGACCTCGGACCCCGGCTGATCGCCGCCCGGACAGTGGGGGACTGGTCGATCGAGGTCTTCGAAGTCGTCGACGGCGACACCGTCACCCGCTGGACCAGCGACGACCTCGACCACCTGCGGCTCGTCGTCGAGCGGATGCGCGACCGCATGGACCCGTCCCCGATCGGGGGCACCACCCCGTACGCCGAAGCCTTTGTGCCGTTGATGGCCGACTGGCGGATCCTGGGCCCTGCCAAGCCGCCGCCGATCACCGTCCCGGTCGAGCGCCTCGCCGAGTTGGCCGACCGCTGGCTCGACGTCCTCGCCCCGGGGACCGCCCTGCACCACGGTGACCTGCGCCGCGACAACGTGATCCGGGAGCCCGGCGGCCGCCTGCGGATCGTCGACTGGACCCACCTGTGGACCGCGCCCGGCTGGATGGACCTGATCCGGCTCCTGCCCGACCTGGCCGCCTGCGGGCAGGACCCGGAGCTGTTTCTGCGGAGCACCTGCTGGCACGACACGCCCGCCGACCACATCGACGTGGCCCTGGCCGGTCTCGCGAGCCGTGCCTGGCGCGACTGCCACCTGCCCGGGCCGTTCCGCCTGCGCCACATGCAGCAGGAACAGGCCCACCACCTGCTGACCTGGCTGGACAGTCGCCTGCGGAGCCGGAGACCGCTCAGCCGCGGCTGAGCCCGGTCGCGACCGAGGTCAACTCGGCCGCCGACAGTTCGGCGTTGCCGCCCACGTCGATCACCGTCCCGTCCGCCGTGGTGATCAGCACCTGGTGTTTCGGCCCGTCCGTGGTCTGCCCCCGCATCAGCCGCGCGGTCCCGGTGGGCACGGCGAACTCGCCGACCTGCTCCATCCCGATCGTGGACCAGGCGGACAGCCATCGCGTGATCGCCGCCCGGTCGGCCCGCGGCGTCGTCCCCAGCGGCTGCAGGACGGTGATGAACAGGGAGTTCCCACCGTTCGCCTTGACGAAGACGCGCATCGTGACCACGGCGCTCGCCTGACCCGGTCCCGGTTCGGAGCCGTCGTTCACCAGCAGGTTCTCCGTCACCGTGTGCACCGAGCTGCTGACCTGTGGATCCAGGCGCAACCCGGGCGGCGCGTAGCCGATCCGGAAACCGGCCACCTCGCCCACGGCGGGGGCGGGGGACTCCACCGGTGCCCGGCGTGGCTCCGGCCAGGCCGCCACCGAGATCCCGGCCAGCCCGAGCAGCACACAGCCCACCACGGCGAACACGCGCAGACGGCGGCGCCGGCGGACCCCGCGCCGCACCCGCTCGGTGAACCCGGCCGGCACCGGCAGATCGAAATCGGACTTGGACAGCATCTCGCTCACCCCTGCGTCATCCGGCCGCGCAACGTCGTCAAACCGCGGGACAGGTGCGACCGCACCGTGCCCGCGGCACACCCCAGCACCGCGGCGATCTCCTCGTCCGGCAGGTCGCACAGATAGCGCAGCGCGATCGCGGCACGCTGCGGCGGTGGCAGCCCGGCCAGGATCTGCCGGACCGCCGCGGACGACTCGACCGAGGCGAGCGCCGCGTCCTCCCGTGCCGTGTCGGGCACCGTGGCGACGGGGATCGCCCGGCGTCGCCTCCGCTCGTTCAGGAACAGGTTGATCATCGTGCGCTGCGCGTACCCCACCGGGTTTCCGTCCCTGCGCACCCGCGACCAGGACGTGCCCACGCGGATGAGGGTCTCCTGGGCGAGATCCTCGGCGGCAGCCGAGTCGAGCGTCAGCGCGTTGCCGAGCCGCAGCAGCCCGGCGGCGCTCTCCCGCACGAAGGCCTCGAACCCCGTATCCCTCATACCCTCTACTACACTCTCGGACGCCGGATCTGTTGCAGTCCCGGTAGAAGGGAGTGAGAAATGCTTCTCACCATGGTCACGGTCGCTCTCTCGCCCGAGGAGCAGGCCGCGTAACACGCTGACCGGCCGGCTCCTCGCCACTTTTCTCTTCCTGGCTTGAGGAGCTAGTTTTGCGTGCCCTTCTATCCGCGCGAATCGGCGCGGACTTCAACCGTCTCTGGACCGCATCCGCGATCTCGAACATCGGCGACGGCGTCACCATGGCCGCCGGCCCGCTGCTGGTCGCCTCGATCAGTGACAACCCGTCGCTGATCGCCGGCGCCGTCTTCGCCCAACAGTTGCCGTGGCTGCTGATCGCCCTGGTCAGCGGCGCGTGGGTGGATCGTCTCGACCGCCGGACCACGGCCGTGGTGGTCAACGTGCTGCGCGCCGCGGCCCTGACCGTGCTCACCGCCACCATCGCCACCGGCACGGTCACCATTCCGGTCGTCTACCTGGTGGTGTTCCTGCTCGGCGTCGGTGAGACGCTGGCCGACACCGCGATGGGCGCCCTGATCCCGGCGATCGTCGCCCCGGAGCACCTGTCGAGCGCCAACGCCCGGCTCGGCGCCACGTTCAGCGTCAACCAGTTCATCGCGAAGCCGCTCGGTGCCTGGCTGTTCGTGATCTCGGCGGCGGTGCCGTTCGGCGTGGACGCGCTGACCTTCGCCGCGTCCGCCGCGCTGCTCGCCGGCATCCGCCCGGTTCCACCTTCCGAGCAGCACGAACGTACCTCGCTCCGCCGCGAGATCGGCGCCGGCATCCGCTGGCTGTGGGGCCACCGTCTGCTGCGGACCACGGCGGTCAGCATGGGCGTCGGCAACATCGCGTTCTGTGCGGCGTTCGCGGTCTTCGTCGTCTACTGCCGGGACCGGCTCGGCCTCCACGAGGTCGGCTACGGAATCCTGCTGACCGCCTTCGCGGTCGGTGGCCTGTTCGGCGCGGGAGTCGCGACGCGCCTGAGCCGCCGCTTCGGCAACGGGGCGGTGCTGCGGGCCGGACTGATCACCGAGGTGCTCGTCCATGTGACGCTCGCCGTGACCACGTCACCGTGGGTAGCGGCCGCTGTCCTGATCGTCTTCAGCGTCCACACCATGGTGTGGGGCGTGATCACCGCGACGATCGGGCAGCGGGCCGTTCCCGACCACCTCCGTGGCCGGGTGTCCAGCGTCTACTTGCTGATCCAGACCGGTGGGGCGGCGCTCGGCTCCCTGCTCGGCGGTCTCCTCGCGGGCGTGTGGTCGATCACCGCACCGTTCTGGATCGCCGCCGTCATCATGGCGCTCATCACCCTGGGTGCCTGGCGCCCGCTCCGAGAAGCCTGATCCGACACGCTAGAGATCGTTCGAGGTCGCGCGTGCCGCTTCCAGCTCCTTTTTGCGGTACGCGTGACCTCGTCCAGCCTCATCTGGACCGTCCCGTCCGGTCGGCGCGATCTCGCTGCCACTCCAGCCTTTGCCGCCCCCGCCGGGCGTAGAACGGTCGCCCGGCGGGCCACCCCCGTCGCCGCCACCCCTGCCCGCCGCCGGTCACGGCCGGGGCGGTCGGCTCTCGCCCTCGGCGGACCGGGTCGCCCTGAGCGGATGGTCGCGGTCTTGGTTGCCAGACACCCGGGTTGCCGCTCTCGGCCGTTGCGCCGGTCACGGAACTCGTCATCCGTGGTCCCGCCGGGCCCGGCGGCCGCACACGGCCGTCCTCCGCGGCGGGCGGGGTTTACACGGCCGGGCTTCAGCGTGGGTGGGTGTACACGTCGGGTCGAAGACGTGGTGGCCGCACACGCACGTCGCCGCGTGCGGACAGGTAGGCGACCATGACATCGCCAGCGTGTGCGCCCACCCCGCCCATCGCCGTGACGGCCGCCCCGCCGACGGCTTCGTGCGAGCTCACTCCACAAACCCGGCCGGCCGACACTCCGAGTAGGCGAGTGACACCGTTCATCGGCCTTTGTGGTAGATCGAGGTAAGCCAGGGAGTCTCTCTCGGTCGTCGCCTGGCGTCGAGGTCAAGTCGCCTGTTCGCTTGTTTCCCGCCTTCGGCGTGAGATTCGGCCGGTCACCGGCGGCCGTTCGAGCCATCCGCGAAAACCGGTGTAGATCTTGGGCAATCGTTACCGGTCGGCGCGATCTTGGGCGATCGTGGCCGTCCAGGAGTCTTCTTCTCGGGTGTTTGCGGTTCTACGTCAAGCGCCCGGTCGGGCGAACCACCAAAATGGGGGCGCCGCCCGCCGCGCTAGGCGGAAATGGGGCTTTCGCCGGAAACGGGCGCGCCCGTTTCGCCCGCTTTGCACGCCGCTGTTGTGCGATCTTGATCGATTTACCACCGCCTCGAATGGTAAATCGTTCAAGATCGCTCCGGGTGACGCGTCCTGCTGTCGAGGGATTGCGGATTCGGCCGTGGGCGACCAAGAAGAGAGCTCCCAGAGGTATCCGATAGCCCAAGGTCTTCCAGGGAAAATGGATCATGGGTGATGGTCTACCGCTGCCCACTCCCGCCTGTGCCGCGCCCACCGGGCGTAGATCGGTGGTCAATCCGGGCGGCGCAGGCCCCGGTACCCCGCGGTGATCGCCAGGACCAGTGTGGTGACCAGCGTGATCGTGATGGCCGCGTTGACCGGGACCGGCAGATTCTCCGCGTAGCGCTGCTTGACCTGGTTGGCTCCCGTGATGACGACCACATAGACCCACCACGGCGCCCACCTGCTGCTCTCCGGCTTCTTCGTACTCATGGCTCCACGATGACGGCAGGCGGCGGCCCAGCCGTCCGCCATCGGATCGACGCCGGCCTCATCCTTTGGTGGTACGAAGAGTCCGTGATCGAATTGCGGCGACTGCTCGACGAGCTGGTGGGTGAGGGCGCGGTCGGTGTCCTGGCGGAGTTTCGTGACGGTGCGGCCACGTGGCGGCTGAGCAGCGGGGTCGCCGAGCTGGGCACCGGGCGGCCGGTGGATCCGGTGGGCTGGTTCCGGATCGGCAGCGTGACCAAGCTCTTCGTCACGGCGGTGACCCTGCAACTGGTGGGTGAGGGGCGACTGGCCTTGGACGAACCGGTCGAGGGCGGGCGGATCACGGTCCGGCAGCTGCTCAACCACACGAGCGGCCTCTACAACTACACCCTTGACCTGACCACCGAGGGCATCCTCCGTGACCGGTTCAGACAATGGACTCCGGAGGAGGTCGTCGCGTCGGCGCGGAACCGGGAGCCGGACTTCCCACCCGGCGCGTCGCGGGCCTACAACAACACCGGCTACGTCCTGCTCGGCATGCTGATCGAGCGGGTGACCGGCCGTTCGTACCGTGCGGAGGTCGAGCAGCGGATCCTGCGCCCGCTGGACCTGCGCCGGACCCGGGCCGACGACCACGGGACGCGGTTGCCGGAGCCGCACGCCCACGCCTACCTGGACGTGGACGGGGTGCCGGTCGACATCACCGAGTGCAGCCCCTCGCAGGCCGGCGCGGCCGGCGGCATGGTCTCCACGGCCGCCGACCTCAACCGGTTCCTGGCCGCGCTGATGGCCGGCGACCTGCTCGGTGACGCCGAACAGCGCGAGATGCGGTCGACCGTCGCGACCGATATCGCCGGTGTCGACGGCGGTCTGGGCGTCAACCGCTACACGCTGCCGAACGGTGCCGTCGTGTGGGGCAAGGAGGGCGGCTTCCACGGTTTCCGGACGTGGGTCTTCCACCAGGACGAGCCCGCCCGGCAGCTGGCCGTCTCGATGACCGTGGCGGGGGAGGCCGGCCCCGCCACCCACGAGCTGCTGGCCCGTGCCGCCGAGGTCTTCACGCCGGCGGCACGGGGCTGAGCGTCACGGGAGGGCGGAGGCGGCGAGGGCCAGGTTCTGGATGGCGGCCAGGCCGTACAGGGCGGTGGTGTTGGTGTCGACCCAGGGCGCCTCGTCGACGGTGTTGAGGACGACCGGGCCGGTCAGGTGGGTGGTCTGCCACGGGGAGGCGTCGGTGTAGCCGTCCGTGGCGGTGAACTCGGTCCACGCGCGGGCGGCCAGGGTGGCGTCGCCGAGGCGGGCGGCCGCGTAGGCCGTCAGGCGGGAGTGGCCCTGCTTGAGGATGAGCGTGCCGAAGTGGGCGCCGCATTCGGCGGTCTGTTCGGCGCGGGTGGCGTTGAAGAGGCGGCAGTACTGCAACCACGCCTTCTCGAACTCCGGCAGGTCCACCAGGCCGATCAGCTCGGCGCAGATCTCCACCTGGCCGAACATGGCGCTCAGGTGCGACACGCTGACCACCTTCTCGGCGACGGCGAACTCGCCGGTGTCGATGTCGTAGAGGCCGCTTCCGGTGACGAACCCGTTCGGCATCCGGCCGATGGTCCGCATGGTGGCCAGCAGTTTCTTCTCGGCGACGGCCGCCTTCGGGCCGCGCCGTTCCCATTCGGTGAGCCAGGCGGCGGCCAGGCCGCTCCAGTCGGTGCCGAGGCCGATCGACAGGGCGTGCGGGTCCGGCGTGTACGGCTCCGTACGGATCTTGCGCAGCGGGTCGAGCGCCAGGAACGTCCTGTCCGAGTCGACCAGCTCGTGCATGAGGTCGCCGACCCGCTCGTCGGCGGTCAGGAAGTAGAAGATCCGGCGGTAGACCGCGGTGCTGATGCGTTGCTGCTTGGCGCTGTCCGCCCAGTGCTGCACCCCGTGCCGCGTCCCGAGTCCGGCCCACTTGCCGAGGTGGTAGACGTCGACCTCGCCGGTGTGCCGGGTCATCGCCTCGGCGAACCGGAAGATGTCGGCCCGCCCGGACCGCAGGTAGGCGAACCACAGCCACAGGTCGGGGGACAGTTCCGAGTTGTCCCACGCGTACCCGCCGACGTCGTAGCGCCACACGTGCCGGTCCACATCGGGGGTGTGCATGACGTCGCCGTAGTTCCAGAACCCGTACCAGTGGCGTTGTTCGGTCTGGTCGCGGTAGTAGTCGAAGAGGAAGTCGAGCCGGTCCTCGACCTTGGCGCGGGCCGGCGTGGACCGGTCGACCGGGCTGAACAGGCCGCCGAACGCACCGGACGCGGCCAGGTGCGCGGGCGGCGCGACGACCTGCGGCGGAGCGACGACGGTCCGGGCCAGCGCGGCGAGACGCTCGGCCGGCGGGGTCGCGGCCAGGGCGAAGAACATCAATTCAGTGGTACGGGCGACGCCGTACGGGGTGCCGAACCCGGGCTCGTAGTCCTCATAGGTGATGTTGAGGCCTTCGAGCTGCTCCGGGTACGTGTCCTGGCCCATCCCGTCGTGGTAGAACCGGGTGTCCATCGGCCCCGCGTCCGGCGACCACATCCAGATCGTCGCCGTGGCCCGGTCGGTGTCGGCGCCCCGGATGTCGAGCTGCGCCGGGTACTTCTGCCAGAAGTCCCGCATCCCGAACCCGAGGCCACCGCTGACCCCGCCGACGTACCCGAACCCGGCGGCCCGCTGCCCGGCGTCGACGCCGACCCACCCGTACCCCGTCCTGGTCCGTTTCTGAATGGTGTAGCCGGAGGAGCTGAGCTGGCTGAGCGTGTAGTCGCCCCACGCCGGGATGTACTGCAACCGGGTGGTGACCCGCTGGTCCCAGGTCGCCGGGTCGGCCAGCTTCTCACCGGCGATCTGCGCCGCGCGTACCGTGGCTCCGGGGTCCCGGCGTAGGCCGGTGATGCCTTTGACCGCCTCGCGCAGAAGTCCGTCACCGTCGCCGGACAGCCGGACGTGCCGGTCGTAGAGTTGGTCGCGCATCGGCACCCCGACCCGCACGCCGAGCCCGGCGATGAACTCCTTCTGCCCCTCGCTGTCGAACAGGAACGTGTGCACCACCCGCACGTGCTCGGCCCCGGCGTAGAAGTACAGGCGCACGATGAACGGCAGCCACGACTTGCCGCGCCGCCGGTGGTCGCCCTCGATCCGGACCACCGCCCGGACCGGTCCGCGCTGCTCGACGGTCACCTTCTTGATGGAGCCGGTCAGCTTCTCGCGGGAGCCGCGCCGCTCGTCGTCGTTCTCGATGGCGGTCTGCCGCAGGCTGACAAGTTCCAGGTTGCCGGCGATCTCGGTGCCGCCGCGGGTGATCGACCGGATGAGCGCCGAGCCGCGCCGTCCGATGGTGACGACAACGACGCCGGTGTCCACGGTGACCGTCTCGCGAAGCTCGGTGACGGCCACCGCACTGGTTCCGGCTACTCCGGCGGACCGCGACAACGTGTATGAGCCGGACACCGGCGCATCGGCGGGCAGCGCGTGCGCGCTCCACTTCAGCGACCCGTCCGGCCAGTAGCCGATCGGCCAGCTCTGCACCGGGACGGCGGCCCCGTCGGCGGCGGCCAGGGAGAACGGCGAGTCGGCGGGGACCGCGCCCTTCGGCCACGGCACGCCCCAGGTGCTGCCGACGTTGGTGCCGGGTTTGCCTTCCAGCCAGTTCAGCGCCACGGTCTCCGGCGCGGGGACGACGGCGGTGACAGCGGCGGGGATCGATTCGGGTGCTTTGAAAGGGATATACGGCGCCATGGGGGTGGCGGCGAGACCGCGCACGAACGTACGTCGGGAGATGTCGGGCATGCTGCACCGGCTCCTTAGGTGGGGGATCAGCCTTTGAGGCCCGAGGTGGCGAAACCTTCGACCAGCAGCCGCTGGAACGCGGCGAAGAACAGCAGGATCGGCACGATGGCCAGCGCCGACAGCGCCAGCATCGGCCCGAACGCGTTGTAGTCGGTGGTGTCGATGAACAGCCGCAGGGCCAGGGGGAGGGTGAGGTTCTCCGGGGAGGAGAGGTAGATCAGCTGGGTGAAGAAGTCGTTCCAGGTCCAGATGAACGTGAAGATCGCCGTGGTGACCAGGGCCGGCCGGACCAGCGGCAGCACCACCGAGGAGAAGATCCGGATCGAGCCGCAGCCGTCGAGCCGGGCCGCCTCGTCCAGTTCACGCGGGATCGTCCGCATGAACTGGACCATCAGGAAGATGAAGAACGCGTCGGTGGCCAGCAGTTTCGGCAGGATCAGCGGCCAGAACGTGTCGACCATCCCGAGTTTCTGGAACAGCGAGTACTGCGGGATCGTCACGATGTGCACCGGCAGCATGATCGTGGCGAGCGTGAAGGCGAACAGCGGCGTACGCAGCCGGAACCGCAGCCGGGCGAAGGCGTAGGCGGCGAGCGAGCAGCTGGCGACGTTGGCGATCGCGCAACTCGCCGCCACGATCGTCGAGTTGACGAAGAACGTCCACGCCGGCACCCCGGCCAGGTCGTCGCCGAGTGCCCGGTAGTTGTCCAGGATCCACTCCTCGGGCAGCAGCGCGAGGCTCTGCACGATCTCCGAACCCGACTTGAACGACGCGAACGCCAGCCAGACGATCGGGTACAGCAGCGGGATCAGCAGCAGGATCACGGCCGGGTGCCACAGCCGCCGGCTCACGACTCGTCCCCGCTGTAGAAGACCCAACCCTTGGCGGTACGGAAGAGCAGCGCCGTGATCAGGGCGATGACCAGGAGCAGGAACCAGGACATGGCCGAGGCGTAGCCCATCTTGAACTCCACGAACCCCTTCTCGTAGAGGTAGAGCGTGTAGAACAGGGTCGAGTCGCTGGGACCGCCGGTGCCGTTGCTGACCACGTAGGCGCCAGTGAACACCTGGAAGGCGCGGATCGTGTCGAGCACCAGGTTGAAGAAGATGACCGGCGACAGCATCGGCACGGTGATCCTCAGGAAGGTCCGCCACGGGCCGGCGCCGTCCACCGCGGCGGCGTCGTAGTACTCCTGCGGGATCTGCTGCAACCCGGCCAGGAAGATCACCATCGGGGCGCCGAACTGCCACACCGCGAGCAGGACCAGCGCGAGCAGGGCCCGGTCCGGATGGCCGATCCAGTCGTGGAAGATCACCCGCCAGACCAGGGCCACGCTCACGCTCGCGCCGAGCAGTGACGGGGCGTAGAAGGCCGACCGGTAGAAGCCCTGCGCCCGGCTCCGGCGGTTGATCAGCATGGCCACACCGAGGGCGGCGATCAGCTGGGCGGGCACCGAGATGACCACGAACTTGGTGGTGGCCCAGACCGCGTTCCAGAAGTGCGGGTCGACCGTGAGCATCCGGACGTAGTTGTCCAGGCCCACCCACCGCGGGGCGGTGAACAGGTCGTAGTCGGTGAACGACAGGTAGAGCAGCCACACCATCGGGCCGGCGGTCAGGAACACCGCCCCGACGACCCACGGCGAGAGGAACAGGTAGGCGATCGACGGCCTTTCCCCGTACCGTCGCACAGGTTTTGATCTGGTCTTGACCCTGGTGCGTGGTCGCTCGAGCACGGTGGTCATGCGCCCAGGGCCTGCTGGATCTCGCTCATCAGGCGCGGCGCGGCCTCCTCCGGCTTGGCCTTGCCGTGCATGACGTCGTCGTAGATCCGCTGGAACTGGGTCTTCACCACGCCGGCGCCCTTCGGCGGCGGCGGGGGAGCCGGCAGGAGCTGCGGCGACACCTTCGCCTCGTAGGCGGCGACGGCCTTCCACTCGTCGGTCAGCGTCGACGCCAGCGTCTCGCGGATCTTGAGGTTGGCGGGCAGGCCGCGGGCCATGCCGAGGATGGCGCCGGCCTCCGGGTCGTTGAGGAAGAAGTCGACGAACGCGAGCGCGGCGTCCTGGTTCTCGGTGCGCTTCGCGACGCTGAGCATCATCGGCGGCTGGGTGAACTGGCCGATGCCGTTGCCCGCGGTCGGGAAGTGCGAGAGGGCGAACTCGCTGCCGTAGGTGTCCCAGGAGGTCATGCCGACCGTGCTGTCCGGGCAGAACTCGGCGGTCGACTCCTTGCGCGGGAACGGGGTGAGCGTGGTGTTGGCGGTGACCTCCGGCGGGGTCAGGGCCTTGGCGGCGCGGAACTCCTCGCCCAGCTTCCACCAGGCGACGATCTCGGCCTCGGTGTAGCCGAGCTTGCCGTCCGCGGTGTAGAGATCCTTGCCCTGCTGGCGCAGCCAGTCGCCGAACCAGTCCTCGATGCCGAACGGGTCGCTCAGGCCGCTCACCTTCGGGCCGAACTTCGCGGACACCTTGGACGCGGCGTCCTTCAGGTCGGTCCAGGTCCAGCCGTCGGCCGGCAGTTTCGCCCCGGCCTCCTCCCAGCGCTTGGCGTCGTACTGGAGCACGTGGGTGGTCTGGCCCATCGGCAGGCCGAACGTCTGGGCGCCGAGGTTGCCGGCCGGGAACAGCTTCTGCTCCAGATCCGCGGTCTGGATCTTGCTGCCCAGGTGCGGGGTGAGGTCGAGCAGGGTGTTGCGGTCGGCGTACTCGCGCAGGTAGCGGTCGCCCATCTGGAGCACGTCCGGGGCGTTGCCGCCGCTCATCTCGGTGGCCAGCTTCTGGAAGTACGGGTCGTAGGCGGCGTACGTCGTCTTGATCTCGACGTCCGGGTGCTTGCTCACGTACAGGTCGACGACCTGCTGGGTGAGCTTGGCCCGCTCCTCGCTGCCCCACCAGGCGAACCGCAGCGTCTTCTTCCCGCCGCTCCCGCCGTCGTCGCCGCATCCGCCGAGCCCGGCCAGGGTTAGTCCGGCGATACCGCCGCGCAGGAGTGCGCGCCTGCTGACCGACATTGAAGCCTCCCGCTAAAACGTTTCATACGCAGCCTGAGCTGCGATTGATGGCACTCGATAGTTTCGGCAGCTTTGCACGCGGGTCATCCGCACGTCAACGCCACACTTCCATAGGTAGTAGTCTTTACGTAAGCGCTTGCGTGAAACGCACGAGAAACCTTGACAGGTTCCAAGTGATCGCTAACATTCAGCGGATCGACGCTCATCTCGGACATCCCCACATCAGAGACCGGAGCACCCGATGCGTCCCCGTATCCCCCTGTTAGTCGCTGCCGGCGTGCTCGTCGCGTCCGGCGGCATCGCCCTCGGCACCGGAACGGCCAGCGCGGCCGACTGCGGCGCCCTCACCTACCAGGCCAGCGCCGTCCTCAGCGGCAGCACCTGGACCTCCAAGCTCGGCAGTTCCACCGTCTACACCGGCACCGACATGCGGGCCGCCGTCCAGGCCGCGGTCAGTGCGCTGCCCAGCCGCACCTCGAAACAGAACGTTCTGGTTCGCGGGTCCGGCTCGATCAGCGCCGGGTCGCGGATCTCGCTGCCCAGCTACACGCTCATCGACGTGTGCGGCACGATCAACGTGACCGGCAGCGGCAGCGGCGACTACGCCCCGATCTACAGCCGCGGCACCACCGACGTGGAGGTCGCGCACCTCAACGTCACCGGGGCGCCGATCTACGGGATCTTCGCCCGCAGCGTCAACAACCTCACCCTCGGCGTCATCGACATGCGCCTGTCCAGCGGCCTCGGTGTGCGCATCGACAACTACGGCAACACCGCGGTCATGGCCAAGAACATCAAGATCGGATCCGTGTACGTCTCCGGCGCGTCGTCGCACGCCGTGGAGACCTACGGCGTGGACGGGATCACCATCGGCACCGTCACGGCCCGCAACGTCGGCGAATCCGGGCTGCTGCTCAACCAGACGATCAACGCCACGGTCGGCACCGTCGACGCCGAGAACGCCGGAACCGGTACGGGCTACGCCGCCTTCCGGATGGCCAACCGCAACGGGCGGATCGGCAGCTCCTATTCGACCAACATCCGCGTCGGAACCGTCAAGGCCCGTGGTGGCGGGCGCGGCGTCTTCTGCGTCTCGGAGAGCGGCGGGGCGGTCATCGACCGGGTCGACATCGCCAACACCGGCAACAACTCGGTGCTCGTCGAGAACTGCTACAACGTGACGATCGCCGGCGTGTCCGGGACGATCACCGGCGGCGGGGAGGTCCGGATCTCGTCGCGGACCGAGTTCGCGCCATCGGCCAACATCACCTTCAAGAACCTGACGGTGACCAACACGAACATCCGGTGGAGCCCGTGCACCGGCTCCAACAACGTCGTCACCAACGTCACCCGGGTCAACTCAACCCTGACCTGGTGCTGACCACCTCCGTTGGTGGCCCGGATCAGCCGGGCCACCAACGGAACCTCTGCCTCCGAAGGGCTGCGGCCACGTCCGGTGTGGCGCGGCGCAGCATTTCCATGGCCATTTCTTCCGCATCGGGGTAGAAGTTCAAGAGATAGATCAGAGACGTCAGCGTTCCAGGACGTATGGCCAGCTCCGGGTACCGCACGAGGTAGGACACGATCATTTGCACCTTCTCGTGCTCGAAATGCCGGAACATCTCCCGCAGACCGATCCGATGGTCGATGTCGATCGTGACGAGCGCGGCAGCGATCTCCTGAGCTGACCAGTAGGTGGCCGCGATACCGGCGATCCGGGGCCGGAGCGAGCTCAGCTGCCTACCTCGTCTGCGATCCAGATCATCGGGTATCAACCCCGGTCCGCCCGCCTTGCGCGGGGCGGCTCTCGGTCGCCGTCGTCGAAGGGCCTCGGCATCGGTGTGCCGGCCCGCCGCGTCGAGCAGATCGGTGCTGACGGAATTCGCCATCATGATCAATCGATTCCGGGTGGCGGCCTCGAATCCACTCGCTCGCGTCAGCGTCACCGCTTCACTCAGCGCACGCAAAGCGTCCTGTGTGCGCTGACCCGCGTCGCGGCACAAGCGAGCGAAATCAATCCAGTATGGATCGATGCAGCCACTTCTCCGGGTCCTGGCCGCCGATGAAACCGTGGTACGGGCTCGCCGGCGCGATCCCGGCCAGGCGGCGCAACTCGGGGGACAACGATCGTAGTCCCTCGATCCCGGTCGCGAGGGTGTGGTTGTCGGCGGGGCGCAGCCACGGCAGGACGTGTTCGCAGATCAGGGCCCGTCGCGTCGCCTCGCTGCGGTTGTGGCCGGCCGCGTGCCACAGCCGTCCGCTGTAGACGACCGCGCTGCCGGCGGGCATCACCACCGGGATCAGGTCGTCCCGGCTCGGGCGGCGGTCGGCCGGCCACCGGTGGCTGCCGGGAGCGATCAGGGTGGCGCCGTTCCCGGTGGTGAAGTCGTCGAGCGCCCAGATCACGTTGATCTCGGCCTCCACGTCGCGGGGGAGCGGGTAGACGCCGGCGTCGAAGTGGAGCGCCTGGGCGCCCTGGCCGGGGTCGACCGCGGACAGGAACAGCATCCCGAACTGGTGGACCTCGCCGAGACCCTCGGTCACCAGGGCCCGCACCCGTGGGTGGGTCAGCAGCGGCTCGAACGCGCCGACCCGGCTGAGCAGCTCGTACACCCGCCTGGTCCGGCGGCCGTCGAAGTCGTTGTCGCTCCAGGCGACACCCTTCAGCAGGTCGTCGGCGTGCTGGACGGCGGCCGCCAGCTCCTCATCGGACAGCAGGCGGGGAAGTATGACGTAGCCGTTCTCCATGGGTCGCGAAACTACCCGGTGGAGGCGGCATAGGCATCGAGGATTTCCGCTAGACGGGCGGGGCGGCTCAGGGCCGGAGTGTGGCCGCCGTCGATCTCGTCGGGGGTGATGCCGAGGCGTTCGGAGGCGACCCGGCGCAGGTAGGCGGGCGGGAACAGGCGGTCGTCGCGGCAGAGCAGCACCCTCGTCGGCACGTCCGGCCAGGCCTTCAGCGGGGACGGCTCGGACATTCGGGTCTCGGACTGGCGCGACGAGCGGCGGACCGCCTCGGCGGCCAGATCCGGTGGGACGTCCTGGTAGAACAGGGCGATCTCGTCGTCGTACCGGTCCCAGGCCTCCTCGGCGTAGCCGGTGGCGGTCCAGTAGTCGGCGGGGGCCTCGCCCGGCAGCGGGATCATGGCGGCGACCAGGACGAGCATCCGCACCGGGAGGCGGCCGCAGACCAGCGGGGCGACGAGGCCGCCCATCGACTGGGCGACGACGATCAGATCGGTACGGTCGCCGGCCGCGGCCGTGACGGCGTCGGCGTACTCGGGCAGCCCGGCGGTGTCGTCGTCGCACGGCAGATCGGGCGCCACCGTGTCGTGGCCCCGTTTCCGGAGCTCGGCCTCGACGAGATGCCAGTACCAGCCGACGTCACCGGCGCCGTGGATCAGTACGAAGGTGGCCATCGGTCCAGGTTATGACGCTCGGCGCAGTTGTCGTAGCAAACCGTCCATGGTGGTGGCGAGTCCCCGGAGGCGGGTCAGGGTGCCGGTCACCTCGGCGGAATCGGGGCGGTGGGTGGCGTTGTAGTCGAGCCAGTCGCCTTGCGCTCGCACCCAGCCGGCGAACACCCACGGCTCCGGGGGCACCTGGATCTCTCTGCGTACGGCGTACGCCTGAATGGTCTTGAAAAAGGTCTCGGGGTTGCCGTCGGACCAGTCCAGAGCCAGCGCGACCGCCTCGTGCACGGCCGGGATCGGGCCCGCGGCGTCCCAGTCGAGCGCCAACAGCGTGCCGGCCGGGGCGCGGAGAGTGTTCTTGCGGTCCAGGTCGCGGTGGCTGTCCACGATGAGCAGCCGATCGGGGCCTTCACCGACCCGTTTCGCCAGGTCGGCCAGATCGTGGTCCCAGTGCTCCGGAATCCGGCCGAACTCCGGCGCGGGGGCCGGGCGGGGCCGGCCGGCTTCATGGATCCGTGCGAGCAGGCCGGCCGCGTCGTCCTCGCCGGTCGCGTGCGTGCCGTCGACCCAGCGATGCACCCGGAACAGGGAGCCGTCGACCCCGGCCAGCGCGGTTCCGGTCGCCGGATCGGGGATCGGCTCCGGCATCGGCACGCCCGCCGTCCAGGCGCCACGTTCGACCCGGTAGGCGGCCTCCACGTTGGTGACGAAGTCGGGGTGGCCGGCGTTCACGATCATCCGCTTGACCGCGAAGACGCCGGTTGTGGTGGTGATGCGCCACAGCTCGTTCGAAAGGCCGCCGGCTACCCGGACCGGCTCGCGAGTCACGCCACCGAGGCCGAACCGCCGGGTCACCTGATCCCAGTCCATGACCCGCATCATGGCCCACTGACTCTCCCCTCGGGGAGAGATGATGGAGTGATCATCATGGAATTCGAGGACATGCGGGTGGTGGTCACCGGAGCCGGCCGTGACACCGGGCTGCTCCTGGCCGAGGCGTTCGCGGCGCGCGGTGCCCGGGTCTATCTCTCCGCCCGTGATCAGGGCGTGGCTTCCCGGGCCGCCGACGTGATCAACCAGCGGGGCGGCCGGGCCGAGGCCTTCCGGTGTGATCTCGCCGATCGACGGTCGGTGCGAGAGTTCGGCGACGCCGTGAACGCGGCGACCGACCGGATCGACGTGCTGGTCAACAACGCGGCGCAGTATCGGGAGGGCGAGATCTCCGATGACGAGGTCGAGCAGATCATCGCCGGTGGCGCCACCGGCACCGTGCTGTTGACGCAGCACCTGCTGCCGCTTCTGCGCCGGTCGGAGCGGCCGGACATCGTCAACATGATCTCCGGCTGTGGGGAGCCGGGAAATCATCGCTCCGCCGCGCATCCCGCCTTCTACGCGGCGAAACACGCGCAGGCCGGGTTCGCCGGGATCCTGTCGCACCGGCTACGGCCCGAGGGGATCCGGGTGATCTCGCTGTTCCCGCCGGATTTCGAGCAGGAGGGGCCACGTACGCCGGGAAGTGCTCTCACCGCCCGATCGGTGGTCGACTGTGTGATGTTCGCGGTCGGCCAGCCCCGGGACTGCTTCATCCGCGAGTTCCGCTTCGAGCAGGTGCGGTGACCGTGACCGGGGGCGTCGTCTTCTTCGATGTGGACGGCACCTTGGTGCCGCGGACCAGCAGCGGTCAGCACCTCGCCGGGCTGCTCGGGCACGCCGATGTGGTGCGGGAGGCGGAGGAGGGTTACGCGGCCGGCCTTCTGACCAACCGGGAGGTGTCGATCGTTGATGCGGAGGGATGGGCCGGGTGGACACCGGCCGAGGTCCGCGGATTCCTCGAATCCATGCCGCTGGTCGACGGGATCGCCGATACGGTCGCCTGGTGCCGGGCACACGATCTGGTTCCGGTGCTGGCGACGCTCGCCTGGGACGGCGTCGGCGGCTATCTGTGCGAGCGGTTCGGTTTCGTGCGGGCGTCCGGACCACGCCTGGAGATCCTGGCCGGACGCTACACCGGCCGTGTCGCGGAGCACTTCGACGAGCAGGGCAAACGCGACTTCGCGCTGAGGGTGGCCGCCGAGTTCGGGGTCGGTCCGAAGGTCTGCGCCGCGATCGGGGACAGCCGCTCCGATCTGCCGCTGTTCGCCGAGGTGGGGCTGGCCGTCGCGTTCAACGCCACGCCGGCCGCGCGCGCCGCAGCCCATGCCGTAGCCGACGGCGCGGATCTGCGGGCGATCCTGAACCCGCTGGCCGCCTGGCTGGCGATCGACGATCATCCGTAGAGCCGCCAGTGTGCCGATCGGTGCGGTGACCGTGTTCGCGGAGCGTTATCGATATCGACGCCCTTGAGTTTGCGCGGGGATAGCAGAGTGGGCGGCATGGCGATCACCAGGACGGATGCGGAAGACCTGGCGCGGAAATGGGTCGAGGACGTCTGCCCGGGTGCCGAACCGGTGCTGTACGAGTTCGCCCGCGGCTGGGTCATCTCCGCCCGCAGCCGCACCCGCGGCGGGCACGGGCCACCCAGCATGATCCTCGACCGGGACACCGGGGAACTGGTGATCGGCGGCACGCTACCGCCCGCCAACCTCGCCGCGTGGTACATGCGCGACTTCCGGCCCGCGCCGGCTCCGGCCGGGCCGCGACGTCACCCGGCGACGATGAGCCGGCTCACCATCGCGGGCCGCGGCCGGGTCGCGCTCAGCCTGCGCTCCGACACCGACCAGCCGCTGCATCCCGCGGTGGCCACCTTCTTCGGCACGATGCCCGCCCACCATCGCGAGCGGGGGGCCGAGCGGAGTTCGGAGGCCGTGGTGTTCTCCGAACTGTTCCACGCCGAGGAGAACGGCCGACGTGCCGCCGGGCTGCCCCAGATCGCCCTGCCCGAGCTGCGCGAACTCGTGCGGGGCGCGCGATTGGAGACCTACCGGATCCGGGAGGACGGCGATCCGCTCAGCGGCAGCCGGCTCCGGTCCGGGCTGCCCGTCCTGCTGTTCCTCGACCATCTCGGGCTGGGCCCCGACGCCGCCGCGCAAGGCCAGGAGGGCCTTCTGCCCCGGTTCGTTCCCGGGCCGGACCCGGCCGCCGCCTCCGGCCCGGCGTCGTCGTGGGGTTTCAGCGACGAGGTGGCCGAGGTCCTGCGGGGCGCGGGCTGGTCGGCGGAGCGCCGGATCCCCAACCATTCGGGGTACGGCGTGAGCCATCGGATCTTTCCGGCGGCGTCACGGGCGCTGGCCGAGTTCGCCGGCCTGTACGTCACACAGGACGGGGCCGGGGTGGCGCTGCGGCGGCGGATGTTCGCCGTCGACCCGTCCATGGCGGCCGAGACCGTCGAGACACTGGAGGCGTTCGGGCAGGTCCTCGGGGTGCCGCTGTTCCCGCTCGGGGTGGAGGGCGACGGCGAGGCAGTCCTGGCCATCGACGAGCGGGGCCGGGTGTTCTCCCTGGACCATGGCGGGGAGTGGTATCTCGGCGCGGACATGGGTGCCGCACTCACCACGCTGGTCACCGGCACGCTGCCGCCCCGGGTCCACGACGACGGCACCTGGTAGGCGCCGCGCCTACCCCTGCCGATCGGGTGGGCCGGCCGCCGGGTCATCCTCGGATGACGTGCGATCGGCGCCGGGTGCAGGGAGGCCGCTCTCGGATGGCGTGCGGGAGGCGCGGGACGTGGGGGAGCCGAAGGAGGAGCGGGCGCGGCCCCATCGGGCCAGGAGTTCGAACGCGTCCAGGATCATCGGGGGTCGCCGTCCGGGTGGGTGGCCGCCAGGTCGGCGAGCGCCTGCAGGGCGGCGGTGTGGGGTTCGAAGTAGCCGTCGTGTCCGTCCACGTCGTCGCAGGGCAGCGGCAGCGCACCGAACTCCGGGTCGGAGGGCAGCCGGCCGTGGCCGAGTCCGAGGATCCGCACACCCGGGACGCGGCGGATCCAGTCGCCCGGGGCGGCGCAAGCCCACACCCGGGCGCCGGTACGCAGGCCGGATCGATCGGGGACGCCCATGCCGGGGCTGCCCAGCGCGACGATGTCGGTCACCTGCGCGGGCAGGCCGGGTGCGGCGAGACCGGCCACGATGGAGCCGTAACTGTGCCCGACCACGACGATCGACCGGCCGGTGTGGCCGAGCACCAGGCCGTCGGTGAACCGCTGGAGGGCCAGCGCCCCGGTGGCCGCGCGATCCTCCCGTACGGTGTCCCGGCCCATGCCCTCGGGCGGGTCGTATCCCAGCCAGGCCACCACGGCGACCCGCGCACCCGGTTCACCGGCCCGGATCCGGTCGTGGAGCTGACGGGCCTGCCACGCGGGCGCCCGGCGCTGGACACCACCGAGACCGGTGTCGAACCCGGCCAGATCGGTGTCCACACCCGGCACCAGGATCACCACGCGGTCGGCGGTGTCCAGATCGCCCAGCACCTCGATGACGCGCCCGTCGGCGGAATCGTCGTACCCGAGGATCTGCCGGTCCGCCGCCTCCGGATGGTCCAGCCGGTTCGCCAGGTAGCGCAACCGGGTCGGCACGCCGTCGAGGTTGCCGGTGATCTGCGGGAAGCGGCGGGCGAGCGCGGTGGCGTCGGCCGGTGCGAGGCCCGCGAAGAAGGCGGCCACCCGGGCCGGGCCGGCGGTGACGGGGTCGGGCGGAGCGAGCGGATCGGCGAGCCAGGCGGCGGCCCCCACCGGGGTCTCCGGCGGTGTCGCGCGGGCCGGGCCGAGCATGGAGCCGCCGAGGAGGACCAGCCCGGAGAGGGTGGCCGTGAGGATGGCTCGGTGCGGGGTGACCAGACGGCGAGGCATGCCGTTCAGCCTGGTCAGCGCCGGGTTCCGGCGCAGTCGGGCGAGCCCGCTCCCGATGGTGCGGAAAACCGGCCATCCGCGCGGCAGGTAACCCCATGGCGCCGGGTTGCGCCGAACGGGAATGCTGACTGGCGATGAGAAGGATAGTGACCGCCATCATCGAGCCGCAGTCGTGGCGAGAGGTGGCCTACCTGTTGCTGGTGCTGCCGATCGACCTGGTCAGCGCCGTCCTGTTGCTGTTCGGGACCCTGGTCGGCGCCGTTCTCTCGGTCACTCCGCTGGGGCTGTGGCTGCTGGCCGGGGTGCTGCGGGCCGCCGCGGGCCTGGCTGCCGGACGGCGTGGGCTGGCCGCGCGACTGCTCCGCGAGAAGGTGCCGGCACCGGATCGGTCACCGGCCACCCCCGGTGCGTTCGGGTGGCGGCGGGCCGTGCTCAGCGACCCGGCGGGCTGGAAGGCCCTTGGCTACCCGCTGGCCAAGGTGGTGGTGGCGCCGCTGTCGTTGCTGGTCGGTGCCGGCTTCTACACGTACGGATTCGCCACGTTGACCTTCTACCCCCTTCAGGAGCACGACTTCCAGGGGTGGGTGCCCGTCACCTGGTTCTTCGGGCTGGTCATCATCCTGCTCGCTCCCTGGATGGTGCGGCTGGTCCTGTTCGGCGAGCGGATGCTGATCCGTGGGCTGCTCGGCCCGAGCCGGTCCAGCCAGCGGATGAGCGATCTGCGGGAGTCCCGGGACCGTGCGGTGAAGGACGCCGACGTCACCCTGCGGCGGATCGAGCGGGACCTGCACGACGGGGCCCAGGCCCGGCTGATCGGGGTGGGGATGCACCTGGCGATGGTCCGGGAGCTGATCGCCGCCGACGCGTCGCCGGAGAGTGTCGCCCAAGCGGTCGACACCGCGCAGGACACCCTCGCCACGGCGGTGTCCGAGCTGCGCGATCTGGTCCGCGGGATCCATCCGCCGGTGCTGGACAACGGCCTGGACGCCGCCCTGGCCACGGTGGCGGCCGGCAGTCCGGTGCCGGTGACGGTCGAGGTCGGCCTGCCCCGGCGGCCACCGCCGGCGGTGGAGAGCATCGCCTACTTCACGGTGTGTGAGCTGCTCACCAACGCGGGACGGCACAGTGGGGCGACCGCCGCTACGATTCGGGTCGATCTTCGGGGGGATGTTCTGCGGCTGCGGGTTCACGACGACGGGCGAGGCGGCGCCTTCCTGCGGGCCGGTGGTGGGCTCGCCGGGCTGTCCGAGCGGATCCGGGTCGTCGACGGGCGGCTGTCGCTGGAGAGCCCGGCCGGCGGGCCGACCACCGTCACCGTCGAGATCCCCTGCCCAGAGAGGCCGTGACGAGACATGCGCATCGTGATCGCCGAGGACTCCGCGATCCTTCGGGAGGGCCTCGCTCAGCTGCTGACCGTTCGGGGGCATGAGGTGCTCGCCACGGTCGAGGATGTTCCGGGGCTGTTCGAAGCGGTTGCCGCGGAGCCGCCCGACGTGGCGATCGTGGACATCCGGATGCCGCCGAGCCATACCGACGAGGGCCTGCGCGCCGCGGTCCGGCTCCGTCGTGAATGGCCCGGCACCGGGGTGCTGATCTTCTCGCAGTACGTGGAGACGGCGTTCGTGGCCGAGCTGCTGGCGAACGGCTCCGACGGGGTCGGCTACCTGCTGAAGGAGCGGGTCGCCAAGCTCGACGACTTCGTGGACGCCCTGCACCGGGTGGCGGCCGGCGGCACCGCCCTCGACCCGGACGTGGTCACCCAGCTGTTCGGCCGTACCCGGCACCGGGATCTGCTCGCCGAGCTCACCCCACGTGAGCGGGAGGTGCTGGCGCTGATGGCGCAGGGGCGCACCAACACGGCGATCGCCGCCGCGATCCGGGTCACCGAGCGGGCGGTGGAGAAGCACGTCACGAACATCTTCAACAAGTTCGACCTGCCACCGTCCGACACCGACCACCGCCGTGTCCTGGCCGTCATCCGCTACCTGCAGAACTGACTCCGGCGTGGCGGGAGCGCCACGCCGGAGTCGTAAAGGGATCAGCCCTTGAGGCCGTGCTCGATGGCCTCGATGATGCGCGGGCGCAGTTCGGCGGTGCTCACGATGGCGTCGACCGAACCGACCTCGACCGCCCGCTGGATGCTGTGGACACGGTCGAACTCGGCGGCCACCTCACCCAGTTTCTCGGCCCGCACCGACTGCTGGACCTCGGCCAGGCGGGCGTTGAGCGCGGAACGCTCGGCGCCGCCCGCCACCGCGACCTGGGCCTGCAGGGAGCTGACCCGCGGGTCGTTGGCGGTGCGGTTGTTGACCTCGCCGGAGAAGACCACCGCCGCGGCCGGGGCGCCGCCCAGCACCGAGGCGAACGAGCCCTCCAGGGCGAGCACCGTCATGTTCGGGTTCAGGGCCTTCGAGAAGACCACGAACGCGCCGCCGTGGTAGCGGGAGATGACGGTGAAGACGATCGGGCCCTCGAAGTTGACGATGGCCCGGCCGATCTCGGCGCCGTACTCCAGCTGAAGGTTGCGCATCGACTCGGGGGAGCCGTCGAAACCGGACAGGTTCGCGAGGACGACCAGGGGGCGGTTGCCGGAGGCGGCGTTGATCGCCCGGGCGGTCTTCTTCGACGAACGCGGGAACAGGGTGCCCGCGGTGTACGTGTCCGGGCCGTCGGTGGGCGGGAAGCCACGCCGGGCCACCGACTTCGACTCGATGCCGATCAGGCAGACCGGGCGGCCGCCGATGTGCGCGTCCTGCACCACCGACGTGTCCGCGTCGGCCATGCCCGCCCACCGCTCCAGCACCGGGTGATCCTGGTCGGACACGGCGCGCATGACCGTACGGATGTCGAAGGCCTTCTTGCGGTCCGGGTTGTGGGCCGCCGAGAAGATCTGCCCGACCGTCGCGAAGTCGCTGCCGGCGACCGTGTGCGGGAAGCCGGAGACGTCCCGGGTGATCGGGTCGGACGTGGTCGCCGGGCGCGGACCGGTCTCGCCGGGCGCGACGTACGTGTGGTCGTAGTGGGCCATCAGTACGTCGCGGGCGGCCGGCAGGCTGGGCGCCCAGTACTGCGCCTGTCCGTTGGGGCCCATCACCCGGTCGTAGCCGCCGATGCCGAAGTTGTCCTCGGCCGACACACCGCCGGAGAAGTCCAGCGACTGCTTGCCGGTGAGCACCATGGCCGAGTCCGGCGTCATCACCAGGATGCCCTTGGTGTGCATGAGCATCGTGGCCTCGGCGTTCCAGTACGGCTGGGCGCCCACGTTGATGCCCGCCACCACGATGTTGATCTCGCCGCCGGCCTGGGTGAACGTGACGATCCGCTTGAGCGCGGCCGCCACCCAGTCCATGTTCTCGGTGCCGGAGGTCATCGAGATCCGGGCGCCGGCGGACAGGGCGAACCACTCCAGCGGCACCCGCATCGTCTCGGCGAGGTCGAGGGCGGCGATGACCCGGGCGCACTCCGGCTCGGACAGCGCGCCGAGCGACTTGGTCGGGTCGCCGAGCAGCACCACGCGGGTGACGCCCTCGGGGTAGCGCTCGGTCGGCGTGGTCACCACACCGGCGACGATCGCGGCCGAGTTCCTCCCCTTCGGCCGGTCGACCGGCTCCAGCACGCCGGACGAGGCGAGGTCGTACTCGGTGAAGCTGCCCAGCAGGCCGGTCAGCTCGTACGGGTACACCGCCCCGCGCCGCGCCGCCCGCAGCACCTTCTGCCGGTAGTCGTCGAGCGGTTGCACCGGCTCGGTCGACGGCTCGCCCACGTGCAGCTGCGCCCCGTTGCCCGGTTCCAGGGTGATCCGCACCGACACCTCGGTGAGCTCCCCGCTGGAGCGCCGCTGCCGGGCGATGAACTGCACCTCTTCGAGGCCCGCGCCGCTGGCGGTCGGCAGGATCCGCTGGACGAGCGCGTTCAGCTCGTCGAGCGAGAGTTCGGTGACCGGCCAGACGTACATCATGATCCGGTTGGTGTCGAACCGCTTGTTCTGCGGACGCTGCGCCTGGATGTTGCGGATCGCGTCCAGGGTGAGCGTGACGCCCTGCTCCAGTGCGGGCAGCGCGACCAGGCGGCCGTCGGTCTCGCGCAGCGCGGTGAGGTCGCGCACCTGGTACATGGCGATCAGCCGCTCGTCGGCCGGGTTGCTCTTGGCGACCGCCTTGAACAGGTACATCTCCTCGTCGGTGGAGGGGAGCCTGGTCAGATCGAACTCGCGGAGCCGTTCCAGCTGGAGGCGCAGCGCGATCTGCGGGTGCAGACCACGGATAAGACGATCCTCCGTGAAATTGCCCGAATTATCGCGACGGAAGGTGAAGTGGTGGTGCATGACCGCGCCACTCGTGCCCGCGACCGTCGTGGTGACCCGCCGGACCCTGGCGACCGGAAGCGAGGCGAACAGTGAGTTGAGGTGGTGCGCCATCTCCTCGGTGGACGGCTGCGAGTCCCAGGCCACGTAGATGTCGGCCACGTCGGCGTCGAGGGGACCGAGCGCCGCGAGCGAATCCGACAAGTCGGAAATGTCGACGGCGGTGGCGGCCACCCGCGTCACCCGGTCAGCAGTATGTGACGTCGTGACGAAACGGATGTTCCCGACCGACCGCGGCTCGAAGGACGTCAGCCCACGATTGTCGTAGTACCGCCGCGTCAGCACCTCCAGCAGCGGAACATGGTCCCGCCCGGGCCGCCCGATCCGCTGCCCCAGCAGCCGGACCAGCGGCTCGGAACAGGCCATCATGGTCTGGATCCGGGCCGCCCGGTCCGGGGCGTCCGGGTGATGGTCCAGGTGCCGCAGATCGGCGCGGACCGAGGCGTAGACCTCGGCCCGGGTACGCCGGAGCAGCGGCTGCGCGTACCACCGGAACACGATGCCCCGGGCCAGGTCGGACACCGACGGGAAGCGCACCTGCGTCGCCTCGATCAGGTGCTCCAGCGCGATGCCGGACCGCTCGAACAGCGGCTCCAGCGGCGGGTTCCCGGCGATCCACCGGCGCAGGATCTCGGTCACGATGCCGACGCTCGCCGCGGACCGCTGGAGGGCCAGGAAGATCCGGAAGACCGCGTCCTCCAGAGCCGGCGTACGCTCCAGCCCGTCCACCCCGTAGTGGGCCAGCACCCGGGTGAGCCGGTCCTGGAAGCCCTGCGTGACCCCGGCCCGTTCGGCGTCGAGGCTCTGCAGGTAGGTGTGGAAGTGCTCGCGGGGGCTGTGCACCGCGTCGCCCGGCTCGGGGTTCCAGTCCTCGCCCGGCTTGTTGCGGCTGAGTTCCAGCAGATCGGCGGCGATGGTGAGCAGCTCGATCTCGCCGGCGAGCGGCCGGTGGCCGAGGTCGCCGCGCGCCGCCAGGTATTCCTTGACCGCGGCCGTGTCGACGTCGTAGCCGAGCAGCAGCGCCCGCAGATCCTCCAGCCCACGGTCCGCCGAGTGGCCGGACGCGACGGGCAGTTCGATCTCGACGGCGGCGCCCGCGTCGGCGGCCTCCTCGGCGGCGGAGTCGTCCAGCGGCTCCAGGCGCATCAGCGGCGCGCCGGTCTCCACCTGGCTGCCCACGGCCACCGGGCACTCGCGTACCCGTGCCTTGAACGGAGCCCGCAGCACGTTCTCCATCTTCATGCTCTCCAGCACGAGGATCGGCGCGCCCGCCTCCACCTCGTCACCGACCGCCAGCGGCGTGGCCACCACCAGGGCGGGGGCGGGGGACCGGACCACGCCGCCCTCGTCCCGGCTGACCCGGTGGGTGACGCCGTCCACCTCGATCGTGTGGATCGGGCCGTGCGTGGCCGTGACCAGCCGGAACCGGTGGCCGTTGACCAGCATCTGGCCACTGTGCGCGTCGAAGCGGTCGCTGACCACGTCGGCGTAGGAGAAGTCGCCGCCCGCCGAGATGCCGACCCGGAACCGCTTGGCGCCCAGCCGGGACACCTGCACCCGGTAGCCGACGCCGCGCAGTTTCAGGTCGAGCGGACGGCCGCTGTCGTGCTGCACCTGCGGACGGCCACCGTGGGCGGTGGTGAGCAGCCGCTGCCGGGAGACGTCCTCCTCGTCCTGGTACGCCTCGATGCCGGCGGCGGCCAGCGCGATCGCCGAGTGCCGGTGGCTGACCAGCCGGCCCTGCGCGCGGACCCGGTCGATCCAGCCGGTGTCGGCGGAACCGTCGATCACCTCGGGCTGGCCGAGCAGGTCCAGCACGAAGCTCTTGTTGGTGGAGCCGCCCTCGATGATGACCGTGGTCTCGGCCATCGCCCGGCGCAGACGGCCGAGCGCCTCGTCACGGTCCCGCCCGTACGCAATGATCTTGGCGATCATCGAGTCGAAGGCCGCCGGAATGGTGTCGCCCTCGCTGACCCCGGTGTCCACCCGGATGCCCGGGCCGGCCGGCAGTTCGAGGCGGGCGATGCGGCCCGGCGACGGCGCGAAGTCGCGGTCCGGGTCCTCGGCGTTGAGCCGAGCCTCGACGGCGTGCCCCTGCTCGGGCGGCTGCGCACCGGTCAGCTTGCCGCCGGACGCCACGTGCAGCTGGAGTTTCACCAGGTCGGTGCCGGTGGTGATCTCGGTGATCGGGTGCTCGACCTGGAGGCGGGTGTTCACCTCCAGGAAGGCGAACAGCTTCTCACCCGGGTGGAACAGGAACTCGACCGTGCCCGCGCCCCGGTAACCGACGGCCAGCGCCAGCCGGACCGCGGACGCCTTCAGCTCGGCGGCCTGTTCCGGCGCCATCACCACCGAGGACGACTCCTCGATGATCTTCTGGTTGCGCCGCTGCACCGAGCAGTCACGGACACCGAGCGCCCAAGCGGTGCCCTGCCCGTCCGCGATGACCTGCACCTCGACATGCCGGGCGCCGGTCACCAGACGCTCCAGGAACACGACGCCGGAGCCGAACGCCCGCAGCGCCTCCTGACTCGTCCGCTCGTAGGCGTCGGTCAGATCCGCGCCCGAGTCGACCCGGCGGATACCGCGGCCACCGCCACCGGCGGTCGCCTTCAGCATGAGCGGGTAGCCGATCTCGTCACCGGCGCGCAGCGCGTCCTCCAGGGTCGCGACCTCGCCGCGACTCCACGGAGCGACCGGAACGCCGACCTCCTCGGCGATCAGCTTCGAGCCGATCTTGTCACCGAGCTTGCGCATCGCCTCCGCGCTCGGCCCGACGAACGTCACCCCGATCCGGTCGCACAGTTCCGCGAACACCGGATCCTCCGCGACGAAACCCCAGCCCACCCAGGCCGCGTCCGCGCCGGTCGCCCTCAGTGCCTCTTCGAGGAGGCCATGATTGAGGTACGGGCGGGCAGCCGCCGGCCCCAGCGAGTACGTGACGTCGGCCGCGCGCACGAACGTCGCGGTGCGGTCCTCATCGGTGTAGAGGGCGACCGTCTCGATCCGGGTCCCGGTCTCCGCGGACAGATCCCGTACGGCGTGGATGAGGCGCATCGCGCTCTCTCCACGGTTGATGATCGCGACACGCCTGAACACTTGCCGAGCCTCCCTGCAGCCCCGTCAGATTCCTTCGCCTCAACCCTCTCGGCTACTGTCCGGTCGAGCCATACGCCGGATCATGCATGTCGGGCACCGTGTTTTGTAGGAATCCCACAAACAGCGTTGTGCCTGATGGCCAGACCGGGGTGCAATAGTTCGATCGTCCAGACCCGGATCCGATGCACGGCCCATACCGAGAGCAGCGGAAACACTATCCCGCACAGTCGGGTGTCCGCGGCCCCTGTCGATACCCCTCAACCCGGCGGCCCGCTCACCCTGGGTGCCTTCACTTAAAGGCCAAAACTCGCTTTTCGTACGCTTCGCGCACCCCACAACCGCAAGTTCCCCGCCCCGTGACCCGCCACGCGGCCTCCCGGCGGTTCCAGGCCCCCAACGCGCCCGCCGGCTGAATCGCGGCTCCTTCGCGTGAACCGGTGGATGCCGCCGGTCAGGGTCGCGCCCACCCGCCCAGCTTGCGGTCACCCCTTGCCGGTCCGGCGCCGTGGTCACCCAACTCCCGGCCGTGACGCCGGTCACCGGGGGTGGGTGGTCCCGGTCTCGCTTCCCAGGCGCCCGGGTTGCCCGCTCTCGGCCGTTGCGCCGGTCACGGCAATCGTCATCCGCGGTTCCGTCAGGCCCGGTGGCCGCACACGGAAGCCGCCACGTGCGCGGTCACCACCGCTGTAGACCAGGTAGGCGATCACAACATCGCCAGCGTGTGCGCTCACCCCGCCCTGCCGCCGTGACGATCACCCACCCGGCGGCTTTCGTGCGCGCTCACCCCCGCAAACCCGACCAGCCGGAACACCCTGTGAGCGAGAAACCCCGTTCGCCGGCCCTTGTGGAACATCGAGGTGGCCAGCGCAGCACCAATCTTCCACGCGCCGCCACGCACCACTGCCATGGTCACGGTGAGTAACTCCCGGCGGCGCGACTGACGTCAACCGCCGCCACCCACCCGCCGCGACCGGCGCAACGGCCGGGAGAGGCAACCCGGGTGCCTGGCGATCACCACCGTAACCACCCGCTCGGCGTGACTGGCTGGGCAACCCGGGTGCCGGGGCGGCGGGAACGCGACTATTCGCCCAGCGTGACCGGAGGCCGGGCGGGTGAACCTGCCGTGACCGGCGGCAGGTACCGGTGGCGGCGACTGGGCCGGCCTGCCCGGCCACCGATCTGAGCCCGGCGGGCGCGGCACGGTCTGGAGTGGCAGGTGCTCGCGTGGCAGGGCGGGACGGGGTGGGTTGCGGTTGACGACGGCGCCGGGCGTACCGGAAAGGTTCTGGGGGAATGCCGGACCGTGACCGGAGCGCCGTACCGGCCACTCACCCGGCCGGGGCGCGCAGCCAGTCGTAGATCTGCCGGAAGGTCTCGGGGCCGGGCACGTGGCCGCCGGCGTACCGGTGTTCCCGCGCTCCGGGGATGTTCTCGAGCAGCCACCGGGCGTGCTCGCCCGGCACGTGAGGGTCGTCGCTGCCGTACCAGACGCCGACCGGAACCGTCCCGTCCGGCATGGCGAAACCCCAGGGCCGGGCGAAGGCGATCTTGTCGTCGACCCAGCCGTCGTAGCTGTCGGTGAAGGTCGCCCGTAACCGTGCCATGGCCTCCGGATCGTCGCGGGCCGGCCGCCCCGGCGGCATGCCGGGCATCTCCGGCCCACCGGCGGCGACCCGGTCCATGATGTCGCGGGAGATCCGTTCGAGTTCGGGCCGCAGGGTGCGCTCGTCCGGCGGGTCCGCCGGTTCGGACGGCCGGATGCCGGAGAGCACGGCGCACCGGGTCACCCGGTCGGGCAGCAGAGCGGCGCAGGCCAGCGCATGCGGTCCGCCTCCGGAACCGCCGAACACGGCGAACCGCTCCCAGCCCTGCGCGTCGGCGAGCGCCCGGGCGTCCCCGGCCGCGTCGGCGACGCTGCGCCCGGGGCGGCGGGTCGAGCCGCCGTAGCCGGGGCGGTCCGGCATCAGCACCCGTACGCCGGCGCGGTGCATCGTCTCGATCTGGTCCGGCCGTCGCCAGCGGGTGCTCGGGGTGCCGTTGTGCGCGATGACCGGAGTGCCGTCGGCGGGACCGTAGACGCAATAGCGCAGCACTCGCCCGTTGATGTCGAGTGACTGATCAGCGCCCACCGCGCCATCCAACACCCGGAGCCGGCGATGATCAATGATCCGGTTCCGGTGCGGAAACCGGCGGCGGGCGATCGGTGGATCGCCTACCGTCGCCGGCTATGACCGAGACGATGGTGACCGCCGGGCCTCTGCGACTGTGGACGGAACGGACCGGGGATCCGGGTGACCCGGCCGTCCTGCTGATCATGGGGTCGTCGGCGCAGGGCTTCACCTGCCCGGACGCGCTGGTCGGCCGGCTCGTCGACCGTGGGGTGCAGGTGATCCGGTACGACCATCGTGACACCGGGCTGTCCAGCGTCGTCGACTTCGACCGGCATCCGTACGGGCTGTCCGACCTGGCCGCCGACGCGCTGGCGATCCTGGACGCCTACGGGCTGCCGTCCGCCCACATCGCCGGGGCGTCGATGGGCGGCATGATCGCGCAGTGGCTGGGTGTGCACGCGCCGGACCGGGTGCGGTCGCTGACCCTGCTCTCCACCACCCCGATGGGCGCCCGCCCCGGCGACCTGCCGCCACCGGACGACCGCTTCCGCAAGCACCTCGCCGCCACGGCCGGGACCCGGCCCGGTGTGGAGTCCGATGTGGCCCTGTTCCGGGTGATGAACGGCGACGTCCGCCCGTTCGACGAGCCGGCCTGCCGGGCGATGCTGGAACGCTGTTGGGCCCGGGCGGTCGACCCGTCGGCGGCCGCTCATCACGGGCCGGCCTGTCAGCGGGACAGCCCGGACCTGCGCACGCCGCTGTCCACGGTCACCGCACCGACCGCTGTCGTGCACGGAGACCAGGATCCGGTCGTCACGCTCGCCCACGGTGAGGCGCTGGCGGCCGCGATCCCGCACGCCGAGCTGCACGTCGTACCGGGGATGGGGCACGTCTACTGCTCGCCGGGACTTCCGGAACTGCTCGCCGACCTGGTTCGGCTCTGAGTTTGGCGGAGTCGTGCCTTGGCGCGACTCCGCCACCGTCAGGTATTCACCGGCATCGACCGTACCGATAGAAATCCTTTCATGTCTTCCCCCTTGATGCGGCGCCGGCTGCTGGCCGCCGTCGCCGCGGCCGGTCTGCTCAGCGGCGCAGCCGTCGCGGTGCAGGCCCCCGCCACCGCGGCCGCTCCCGGAACACCGACGAAGACCGACACCACCACCCACACGATCACCCTGATCACCGGTGACGTGGTCACCGTGCGAGGCTCCGACGGCGGCGCCGAGACCGTCGACGTCGACCGGCCCGACGGCGCCCCCGGCGGTGTCCGGCTCCAGCGCAGCGGTGACGACCTGTTCGTCCTGCCCGACGAGGTGCTGCCGCTGCTCAGCGCCAACCGGCTGGACCGCCGCCTGTTCAACGTCACCGACCTGCTCGAGATGGGGTACGACGACGCGAAGACCAGCGTCGTACCGGTGATCAGCACCGTCCCGGCGGGAGCGGCACGCACGGCCGCGCCGGCCGTCCCGCGCGGCGCGAAACTGGTCCGTGACCTGCGGACGGTGGGTGCCGCCGCGCTCACCGTGGACAAGAGCCAGACCCGCCCGTTCTGGACCGCACTCGGCGAGAAGACGGGCAAGCTCTGGCTGGACGGGCGGGTCACCGCCAACCTCAAGGACAGCGTCCCGCAGATCGGCGCGCCCGAGGCGTGGGCCGCCGGTTACGACGGCGCCGGCGTGAAGGTGGCGGTCCTCGACACCGGCATCGACGCCACCCACCCCGACCTCGCCGACCAGATCGACGACAAGGTCAGCTTCGTGCCCGGCCAGGACACCGCCGACGTCAACGGTCACGGCACCCACGTCGCCTCGACGATCGTCGGCACCGGCGCCGCCTCCAGCGGTGTCAACAAGGGTGTCGCGCCCGGCGCGGACCTGATCGTCGGCAAGGTGCTCGACAACAGCGGCTCCGGACTCGACTCCTGGGTGCTCGCCGGCATGCAGTGGGCCGCCGAGTCCGGCGCCGACATCGTCAGCATGAGCCTCAGCGACCCGACGCTGTCGGACGGCACCGACCCGATGGCGGTCGCGGTCGACACGCTGTCCGCCAGGTACGGCACCCTGTTCGTGATCGCCGCCGGCAACAGCGGGCCGGAGACCATCGGCACCCCGAGCTCGGCCGCCAGCGCGCTGACCGTCGGCGCCGTCGACAAGCAGGACCGCCTCGCGGGCTTCTCCAGCACCGGCCCGCTGATCCGCAGCGGCGCCCTCAAGCCGGACATCACCGCGCCCGGCGTCGCCATCAACGCCGCCCGGTCGCAGCAGATGACCACCGGCAGCGGCCTGTACCGCAGCATCAGCGGCACCTCGATGGCCACCCCGCACGTCTCCGGCGCGGCCGCGATCCTGGCCCAGCGGCATCCCGGCTGGACCGGCCCGCAGCTCAAGGAGGCGCTGATGAGCAGCGCCAAGGGGCTGACCAACTACACGCCGTACCAGGTCGGCACCGGCCGGGTCGACGTGGCCGCCGCCGTCCGCGAGCAGGTACGGGCGACCGGCTCGGTGTTCTTCGGCAACTTCGACTGGCCGCACGAGCCCACCGACGAGCCGGTCACCGAGCAGGTCACCTTCACCAACACGGGCACCGGCGCGGTCACTCTGAACCTGGCCGCCACCGGCCCGTTCGAGCTCGGCGCCGGCTCGGTGACGGTGCCCGCGGGAGGCGCCGCCACGGTCGGCGTCAGCGGTGACCCGACCGCGCCCGGCACCGGCCGCTACACCGGGTACCTGGTCGGCACCGATGCCGCCACCGGTGCGGCTGTCACGCGTACGTCGCTGGGTCTGATCAAAGAGGACGAGCGCTACGACCTGACCATCAAGCTGCTCGGCCGGGACGGAAAGCCCGCCACCGCGACCGTCCTGCTGAAGAAGGCGGGGGAGTTCGACCCGTACTACTACACCGTCACCGGTGAACAGACACTGCGGATGCCGCCGGGCACCTACACCGTCGAGTCCGTCCTCCAGGTGCCGGGTGAGCGGGCCGACTCCCTCGGCTACGCGATCCTGGTCGACCCGGAGACCGTGATCGACGGCAAGGCGGCGACCGTCGTGCTGGACGCGAGCAAGGCCCGCCCGCTGGAGACCGGCACACCGCAGCGCACCGAGAACCGGCAGCGCAAGGTCGACTACGGGATCACCTACCCCGGCGGCGACAGCTTCCGGGACGCGTTCCTGATCCCGGTCCGGTTCGACGACGTCTACCTCTCGCCGACCGAGCAGGTCGAGGACGTGACGTTCACGCTGGTCAACCGGTGGCGCAAGGGCGAGCCCCTGCTGAGCCTGAGCGCGCTCGGCCTGCCGCCGCTGGACGCCACCGTCCAGCCGGGCAGCACCATGGAGGCGGGCCGGGACGTCCTGCCGCTGGTCTACGCGGGCACCGGCACCCCCGGCGAATACCCGGACGCCAAGGGCAAGGCGGTCGTGGTGACCCGCAGCGACGCGATCAGCGCCGCCGACCGGGCCGCCGCCGCGGTCGCCGCTGGAGCGAAACTCCTGCTGGTCGTCAACGACGGTGCCGGCATCCTCAACGAGGTGGTGGGGGCGTCGCCGATCCCGGTCGCCAGCGTGCACCGTGACGCCGGGGCACGCCTCATCGAGCTGGCGAAGTCGGGCCGGCGGCACATCGCCACCAACCAGGTGCCGTACGCCACCTACCTCTACGACCTGACCCGCACCTACACCGGAAAGGTGCCGGACCGGCCGCTCACGTACCACCCGCGCGCCACGGACCTGACCCGGATCGACGCCCACTACTACAACCCGACCGAGCCGGTGCAGGGCAGCGGCGGCCGGTACGACGTGACGTTCGTCCCGGCGCTCGGCTTCGCGGAGCGGGAGTGGCACCCGTCCACCCGTACCGAATGGGTCACCCCCGGACAGGTGTGGTCCGAGTCGCACGCGCAGGGCACCTGGACGGTCTCGGCCAACCGCAACACCTACGCCAAGGGCGCCACCCGCCTGGACTGGTTCGCCCCGGCGATCCGGCCCGCGTTCAACCGGACGTTCGCCGTGCAGAACAGCCGCTACCGCGACAACATGACCATCAACGTGCAGGCGTGGACGTCGTCCGGGGACACCCTCGAATACGGCGGCAACCTGGAGTGGGGTTCGGTGCCCACCAACCTCAAGCTCTACCAGGGCGACACGCTGCTGCACGAGAACAAGTACTCGTCGTCGCTGCAATGGAAGGCGGTGCCGCCCGGGACACTGCCCTACCACCTGGTCCTGGACGCCTCCCGCCCGGCCGAGAAGTGGCGGCTGTCCACCCGTACCCACACCGAATGGGACTTCGTCTCCAGCTCCAACGACTCGGACCGTTTCGAGCCGATGGCGCTGCTCCAGATGGAGTACCGCCTGGACACCGACGAGCGCGGTGACGTCCCGGCCGGCAGCACCCGGAAGATCCGGGTGAAGCCGATCCCGCAGGCCGGCGGCGGCCCGGACACCGGCACCGTCACCTCGGTGGGCCTGGAGGTGTCCTACGACGACGGCGCCACCTGGCAGAAGGCGACGCTGCGCACGGACGGCGGCTGGTGGACCAGCACGCTGAAACTGCCGAGGCGGCCCGGCGGCTTCCTCTCGGTGCGCGCCACCGGCGCCACCGACGCCGGGTTCAGCATCAACCAGGAGATCATTCGGGCGTACGGCCTCCGATGATCCCATTCGCGGGGCCCTGGGGCGGCGACGTCCCGGGGCCCGGCATATCCTCTCCGCACCCCCGGGTGGAGAGGAGACGGCCACCGATGCTCGCCGCTCTGGGCCTGAGCCCCGACCACGAGTCGGTCTACAGTGTCCTCGCCGGTCGCGCCCAGGCCGACCTGGCCGAACTCACCGTCGCCCTGCGACTCCCGGTCGCCGTCATCGAGGACGCGCTGTACCGGCTGACGGCGTGCGGGCTGGTCAAGTCCACACCCGACGGCGTCTTCGCGGCGGCGCCCCCGGCGGTCGCGCTGGGCGCCATGATCAGTGAACGGCGGGCCGAGCTGCGCAACGCCGAACTGGCGCTGGTCACGCTTGCCGAGGAGCACCGCAAGGCGATGGCCGGCCGCACCATCAGCGAGCTGATCGAGGTGGTCACCGGCGTCGAGGCGCTCCGGCACCGGTTCGCGCAGGTGCAGCACGCCGCCCGACGGCAGGTGCGTATGTTCGTCACCACCCCGCACGTGGCGGTGGCGCCGGGGGACAACCCAGTCGAGTCGCAGATGGTGGCCCAGGGGGTGCGCTACCGGGTCGTCATGGACCAGCCGGCGCTCTCCTCACCCGGCATGGTCGCCGAGACGATGGAGTCGCTGCGCCAGGGCGTCGAGATCCGGGTGACCGAGTCCCTGCCGATCAAGCTGATGCTCGCCGACGACGAACTGGCCCTGGTGCCGCTGACGGTCGCCGCCGGTGAGGAGCCGGGCGCGGTCCTGCTGCACCGGTCCGGGCTGCTCACCGCCATGGACGCGCTCTTCGAGACGGTGTGGAGCCACGCCCACCCGCTGGACCTGGCGGGCCTCGGCGAGCCGGCCGCGGACGTCATCACGGCGCTGGACCGGACCATCCTGGCGCTGCTGCTCGCCGGGCTCACCGACCAGGCCGTCGCCACCCAGCTCGACCTCTCGCTACGCACCCTGCAACGGCGCCTGCGGCACCTGATGGACCTGGCCGGTGTCCAGACCCGCATGCAACTCGGGTGGTACGCGGCCCGCCACGACTGGACCTGACAGCGGTCTCTCTATCACTGATAGGGTGACTTTAGCACTGATAGAGTGCCGACGGGAGGTACCGCATTGGCGCTAGACCGACAGCGTATCGTCGCCGAGGCCGTCGCTCTGCTGGACGCCGAGGGGCTCGACGGGGTGACGACACGCAAACTCGCCGCGCGGCTCGGTGTGCAGTCGCCGACCCTCTACTGGCATCTGCCCAACAAGGCGGCCCTGGTCACCGCGATCGCCGACGCGATCCTCGACCAGGAGTTCGGCGACATGTCACCGCCCGAGCCGGATCAGCACTGGCGGGACTGGCTGAGCGGCCTGGCCGAGCGGCTGCGCCGAGCGCTGCTCGCCCATCCGGACGGCGCCCGGGTGGTCTCCACCGCCCAGCTCTCCCGCGCCATGGCGGGGATCTCCGAACTGGCCATGAACACTCTCGTGGCCCGCGGCGTGCCGCTGCGTCAGGCTCGCGTGATCGTTCTGACCGTCGAGCGCTTCACGGTCGGCCACGTCCTCGAAGAGCAGGCGCCCCGCCCGGACCCCGAGGCGTTGAAAGGCTTCGACATGGACACGTTCACCCGGCAGCACCCGACCGTGGTCGCCGCCGTCGCCGAATACTTCCAACCCGGCCGTACGGTGGACGACCTGTTCCGTGACTGTCTCGAGGTGGTCATCGAGGGCGCCGCGGTCAAAGCCACCTGACGGGACCGGTCCGCCGCCCGGGTAGCCGTTCGGCGCGACGTGGGTCACAGGGATCGGTCGGTGGTGCCGCTGTACCGGTGCGGGCTGGTGCCGATCGTAGGGGTGCAGCACCTCTCAAGCCGCGGCACCAACGCCCCGGCGGGTGCTGGTGGAGGTGGTCCTCCGAGTGCATATCCAGCGATAGTGGTCTTGTTCGGACACCCGACCGGGCAGCGGGCCGAGGACGCGTTCCTCACGGCCACCGCGACGTACCCGTGCATTGTTCGGTCCACCGGAGATGACCCCGGCCGTACACGGCCCCGCGCACCCCGAAGACCCATCCCGGTACAGGTCACCCAGCTGCAGGAGCAGCGGACCCGCGGTCACCGCGGTCGCCCGCCAGCTTGTGCACCAGCCTGCAGACGACGGGTAAACCACCCGGCCGCCCACCGATCATGAGGATCAGCAGTCGGCGCGCCGAGGTGCCCTCGATCGGGACGTACTCCCGATCGCCGAGTTCGGCTCCTGAAAGGAGCGAGCCATGAACATGAATCTTCTCAGGTGGGCCGCGGCGCCGCTCGGCCTGGCCGTGTCCGCCGCCGTCGTGCTCGGGTTCTCCGGCGCCGCGTTCACGGACACCCAGACCAACGCCGGCAACTCGTTCGCCGTGCACGACAGTGTCGCCCTCCAGCTGACCGACAAGAACTCGGCCGTCGCCACGCTGCCGCTGTTCGACACGGCCACCGAGCACCTCAACGGCAAAGCCGCCAACGGTGTGCTCAAGCCGGGCGACACGATCTCCAATGAGATCACCGTCAACTACACCGGCAAGCACGACGCCGTGGTCGCGCTGACCGCCACCGGCGCCACGGGTACGGGTAAAGAGCTGGCCGACGACCTGCTCGTCACCGTCAAGAACGGTGCGGGTGACGTGGTCGGCGCCGCCGAGCAGAAGCTCAGCGCGCTGTCCGTGCCGGTCCTGTGGGACATCACCGGCAACCCTGCCACTCCCACCCAGTCGCAGAAGTACGTCTTCACGGTGAAGCTGGCCTCCGGCACCACCCAGTACGACGCGACCCTCGGCAGTGTCGGGTTCGCGTTCACCGCGACCGGGAAGTAGCCGCACCCACCGCCGCGGACGAGAGGAGCCCCGTGATGGCGACCATGGCCGAACCTGCCGACCGGCACCGTCGCGTCACGGGGCTCACCCGGCCGGAGAACCCCAGCTGGGCCGAGGCCCTGCGGATCATGATGGCCCGCGCGATGCTGTGGGCCCTGACCAGCCTCGCGATGTGGGCGGTGGTGCTCGTCCCGTTCGGCTTCAACGCCACCGTCATCGTGTCCGGATCGATGGCTCCGCGCATCCGGGTCGGCGACATCGTCGTCACCAGGGACATCGACGACAACACCCCGCTGCTCGGCAAAGTCGTCACCGTCCACAACCCCGCCAAGCCCGGGACACTGCTGACCCACCGCATCGTCGGGATCAACCCCGACGGCACCTACATCACCCAGGGCGACAGCAACCCCACCCCCGACCTGCTCGGGGTGACCCGCGACGCCGTCCAGGGCCGCGCATTCCTCATGGTCCCGTGGGTCGGCATGTCCCTCTTGTGGGCCAAGCAACACGACGTCGTACCACTCGCGCTGACCGTGCTCGGGTTCACCGGCCTGCTCGCCGGCGTCCAGCCCGCCAACCGGTCCCACCTGCCCGGCTTCCGGCGCAGCGCGATCCTCACCCTCGCCGTCTCCGCCGCAGCCGCGGCCACCTTCATCGCACCCGCCACCGTGGGCCGCTCCGCGGCCGCGCACACCGCGACCGTCGTGAACGCCGCCAACACCTTCGCCTCCGGCCGCCAGGCCCCGTCCACGCCGCTGTCCACCAGCGCCTCCGGCCCGATGTTCACCACCACCGACCCGACGTTCTCCACTCCCGGCGCGGTGACCATGACCCGGACCATCACGGTGACCTACGACCCAGGGGCCGGCTCATACGATCCCGACCTGCGCCTCTACACGGCCAACTCGTCCTACACCGGCAGCGGTACGGACGTGGCGAAATGGCTGAACGTCACGATCGAACGCCTCCACGAAGCATCCGCCACCACCGTCTACACCGGCACCATCGCCGACCTGAACAACAACCACGGCCGGTGGGCACCCATCGACCTCACCTGGCCCCCGGGCAAGACACAGATGACCTTCCGCTTCACCGTCACCCTGGACGTGCCCCAGCACAACACCAACGCCGGCACCGTCACCACCGACTTCTACTGGTTCGACATGAACAAGCAATGGGTCGAAGCACAGATCATCTCGACATCCAACGCCGGCAACACCTGGTCATACGAGCCCCCGGCCAGCTAGCCATAGCCGCAGGGTCGCCGGCCAGCCTAAACCGGGACTATATGGTGGAAAGGTGATATATCTGTTTGTTGTTGGTCTGACCGCGGCGATGACGACCGCGCTGCCGCCGTCGAGCGATCTGAAAGAGCTGGTCAGCCTCGCAGCCGAGCGCCTGCTGCTGGCCGACCGGGTGGCCGCCGCCAAGTTCGGCACGGACCAGCCGATCGACGATCCGGCCCGCGAACAGCAGGTGCTCGACCGGGCCGCCGCGATGGCCACCGAGGCGGGGCTGGACCCCGCCGAGACGGTCGCGTTCTTCCGGGCGCAGATCGAGATGAGCAAGACCGTGCAGCGCGGCCTGTTCGACCGGTGGACCCGGCACCCCGAGCGGGTCCCGGCCGAACGGCCCGACCTGGTCACCGAGGTGCGCCCGCACCTGGACCGGATCACCGCCGCGTTCGTCGGCCGGCTCGCCGCCACCGCGAACCTGCGCGCCGCCACCCGCCGCTGCCGCGACCTGCTGCTCCTCGCGGAAGGTGAGGCAGACCGCCGGCACCGGCTCGACCCGCTGCACGAGAAGGCCCTGCGCGGCGCGATCGCCCCGATCTGCACCGGCTGACGGGCCGGGGAGCCGGCGCGTGGGCTGCTATCCGTGGTGGCCGGCGGTGGCCGCCAGGGCGTCGCCGACCGCGGCGAGCAGTTCGACGGCGGTGAACGGTTTCGGCACGATCCGGACCGAGTCGTCGAGCTGGTAGCGGTCGCGCAGGTCCCGTTCGCTGTAGCCGGACATGAACAGCACCCGCAGGCCGGGGTGACGGCGGCGCAGGCGGACGGCGACCTCCGGCCCGGAGCTGTGGCGCAACGCGATGTCGGCGATGAGCAGGTCGGCGTCGTCCAGGACGGCGGCCGGATCGTGTTCATGCAGGACGGTGGTCCGGAATCCGTTCTCCCGCAGAATCCGGATCACCGCGTCGCGTACGAAATCCTCGTCCTCGAGAACGACCACGTGCTCACCGTGACCCGGCGACGGACCCGCCGCCGACGTTCCGGCCGCTCCGGGGGCCGGGCCGTCGGCCCGCGGCAGGTCGATGGTGAAGGTGGTGCCCGCCCCCGGCGACGATGCGACGCCGATGTGGCCGCCGGCGTCCTCGACGATGCCGTAGACGGTGGCCAGGCCGAGCCCGGTGCCCTGGTCGGCGGGTTTGGTGGTGAAGAACGGTTCGAAGAGCCGGTCGCGGACCTCGGCGGTCATCCCGCAGCCGGTGTCGGCGACCGACAGCCGGGCGCCGCCGTCAGGCGTCCGGTCGGTGCTGACGACGACCGTGCCGCCGTCGGGCATCGCGTCGCGGGCGTTGATGACCAGATTGAGCAGGATCTGGTCGAGGCGGCCGCGGTTCGCGCGTACCGGGAGGGGCTGGTCGTGGGTGCGGCAGACGAGCCGGATGTTCGGGCCGATACTGCGGCTCAGCAGTTCGCTGGAGCTGCTGACGACCTCGTTGAGGTCGACGTTCTCGACCGGGGTGGGTTCCTGCTTGGCGAACAGCAGCAGCTGGCCGGTCAGCGCGCGGGCCCGGTCGGCGGCCTCACGGATGCGGTCGAGATCCCGGCGGCCGTCGGCGGTGACCTCGTCGGCGAGGAAGTCGGCGTAGTTGAGGATGATGGCGAGCAGGTTGTTGAAGTCGTGCGCCACCCCGCCGGCCAGCTGTCCCAGGCTCTCCATCCGCGCCGCCCGGGCGGTCCGCTCCCGGGCCTGCCGTTCCTCGGCCTCGCGCCGTTTCTGGGCGGTGATGTCGCGTTCGGTGGCCGCCGAGGCGACCACCTGGCCGGATTCGTCGCGGATCGGCGCCGCGGCGAGCGACACCAGGAACGTGGTGCCGTCGCGGTGGAGCCGCGGCAGTTCGTCGAGGATCACGTGTTTGCCGGCGTTCGCGTCGGCCAGCGCTCGCCGGAAGTACGGCACCCGCTCCGCGGGCAGCACGCGGGTGAAGCTCCGGCCGACCATCTCGGCGGCCCGGTAGCCGTACAGATTTTCCGCGCCGGCGTTCCACATCATCACCGTGCCGTCGCGGTCCAGCACGGTGATCGCGTCGGTGGACTGCTCCACGATCGCGGCCAGCATGCCCCGATCGCTGGCCGCCTCCGCGGTCGCCCGCAGCAGTTCTCGCAGGTGGACGGCGATCGCCCAGCTGATCGGGACGAACGCGGCGCCCACCAGCAGCCGCAGGATCTGATCGGGGGTGCCGAGCAGCCCCTGCCAGGTGGAGACCACGAAGGCCGTGACGAGGGCGTAACAGCCGACGGCCAGCACCCCGCGCGGGTTCGCCGAGGCGGCAGCCAGCGCGGTCCCGATGGCCGTCATGCCGAAGACGTGCATTCCCGCCGGGAGCACCACGGAGACCACGGCGATCAAGGTGATCATCACGAAGGCCACCGCGATGAGGTGCATCGAACGCGGGCCGGCCGATGCCTCGGACGCCGGTCTCAGAGGCCTCATGTCGGCAGCCCTCCGCCCCCAGTCTCGCCGGATACCGGAAGACTATTCGCGTCCCACCGAACCCGCCGGAGAAACGGCCGATCGTGTCATTTCGCCTCCTCATCCCGCCGGGATGATCCGGGAGCGCTCGCCGGAGTGCCACGATCAGCGCATGACTGGTGCGTTGATGTGGGGACTTGTCCTTCCCCTGTTACTGGTGGTCGCGGGCATCGTGGTTTTTCTCCGCAAACGCAACAACCGCCGCTGACATGCGGGCCCGCGTACCGATCCTGATTCTCACCGGGATTCTCGCGGTAACCGGATGCGACAGCGCCGACGGCGGCGCCCGGGTGACGGTCGCCGAACGGCAGCTCGCCGACGCGCAGGAGGCCCTCGCCGGGGCGCAGGCCGAACTGGCCGGCCAGATCGAGGCCTTCTGCCGGACCAGCTCCTCCTACGTGACCGCCCTGGACCGGTACGGCGACCTGATCACCGGCACCGCGCCGACCGTCGGCGACGTGAAGGAGGCCGGCGCGGACCTGGCCGACCCCCGGTCGGAGGTGGTCACCTCGGTCGAGAAGCTCGCCGCCGCCCGCCAGGCGGTCGCGGACGCCGAGAAGGAGCTGGCCGAGGCGACCGCGGCCCTGGCGTCCGCCCGCGCCGGCGCGTCGCTGCCGCCCGCCCCGTCGCCGTCGCCGTCGAAGGCGCCCGAGCCGCGGGCGTCCGTCGCCGACACCACGGTCAGCCGGGTCAGACAGGCCGACGCCGACTTCACCGCGGCCCAGGAGGGCGTCGCCGATCAGACACCGCTGCGGCAGGCGTCGGAGCGGTTCAACTCGGCGGCCGTCGCGCTGGAGATGTCGTGGCTGGACCTGCTGGGCGAGGCCGGCTGCGCCACCGAGGAGCAGCGGGGTCAGGCCCGCGACTACACGCTGGCCGTGCAGAAGTCGCTGTCCACGGCCGGTTACTACAAGGCCGAGGTGGACGGCGTCTACGGTCCCACCACGGTCGACGCGGTGCGGGCACTCCAGAAGGCGCACGGCCTGACCGAGACCGGCACCGTCGACAAGGCCACCGACGCGGCGTTGCAGAAGGATCTGCGGGCCAAGGGCGGTGCGGCCGCCGACGAGGCGATCGCGTCCACCGCGGCCGTGCAGCAGACCCTGAAGCTGGCCGGGTTCTGGACCGGGCCGGTCGACGGCAACTGGACCGACCAGCTGACCGAGGCACTCAAGGCGTTCCAGAAGGACCTGGGGGTCGAGCCGACCGGAACCGTGGACGCGGCCACGATCGCCGCGGTCGAGAACGCCCTCGCGGCGAGACCCTCCCCGGCTCCGTCGGTGTCGTCGCCCTGACCGTCAGGAACCGCAGGTCCGGCTCGTCGTCTCCGCTCGTTCGAGCATTTCCCTGACAGAACCAATCTTTCGGTACGCGCGGCGCGTGGCTCGCCGGTGGACGACGTCACCGCGGGCCACCCGCAGGTAGTGCACTTATGCGAGTAATGACTGTTTTGTCCGATCTAGGGATTAACCTCGGGTGGTTCGGTTCCACCAGCCCGAGGAGATCACCCGGATGCACAGGATCGTCACCTTCGCCGGGGTCGCCGTCATCACGACGCTGCTGCCACCGCCCATCGCCCGCAGTGGCGGTCCCGTCCCGGACCCGGCACCCGATGCCGACGCGTTCGTGCTGCGTATCCTCGATTCGCAGGGCAACCCGGTCACGCCCGTGCCCACCGTCACGCAGGGGCCGGCGACATCTCCCGCGCCCGCTGCCACGCAGCCGTCGTCGGCGCCCACGCCCACCGTGATCCAGTCGTCGCCGGTCACGAGTTTCCCCACGCCCACCGTCGCCCTCCCGGTCGTCGCCGACCCGAGCCCGGCTCGCCCGATGGCTGTCGTCACGCCGAGCCCGAGCCCTTCGGTGATCGTCATCAAACCCGGTCCGGGCGTTCCGAAGCCGCACCGGCCCGCCACGACGCCGCCGGTGATCATCATCAAGCCCCCGGCCCCTACGGTGATCGTCATCAAACCCGGCACGGGCGCTCCGAAGCCTCCTCGCCGGCCCACCAAAACCCCGCCGGTGATCATCATCAAGCCGACGACGAACCGTCCGGCGCCAGCCGTTGCTCAGCCGGTCCGCCCCCGGCCGGCCGTGAAGCCCGCGGCCGAGCCCACGGCCGGCAAGCCGCACCGGCAGCGCCCGCAGCCGCACCGCGATCACCGTGACCGGACGCTGATCGTCCGCGGCCCGGACGGCCCGGGGATCCTCTACGACGGCCTGGACCTGGGCATCCGTGACCTGCTGCCGGACTTCTGCCACGGGTCGGTGCACTGCCCGGTCATGCCCGCGCAGTGGCCGGGACTGCCGCCGACCGTACCCCTGGATGGTTGGGGCTTTGGTCTTTAAGGATCTTTCTTGAGGGCGCCCCGCCGGACCTTTTGCAGGATCTGTCGAAAGTTTGAGTTGGATCAGCTGGAAGCTATGGACAGCTAGAACAATCACTTCTACTGTGGCGCATGTAACACATCGACGAAGAATCGATGTGACATCGGCGGACGCGGCACGCTGTGGCGTGCGGATGTGGAGCCAACGTGCGTATGACGATCGATCCGCCCTACCTGCGGCTGCTGCGCCTGCTGCGGAACGAGGGCGCCATCTCGCGGGCTGAGCTGGCCGATCGCCTGCAACTGCCCCGCCCGCGGCTGCTGGCCGAAGTGGAACGTCTGGTCGCCGCGGGCTACCTCGTCGAAGCCGGGATGGCCGCCTCCCGGGGCGGCCGCCGGTCGACGCTAGTCGAGCTGCATCCGAGGCTGCGGTTCGCCGCGGTCGACCTGGGCGCCAGCTCGATCGACGTCGAGGTGACCAACGGCCGCCTGGAACCCGTGGCCAACTACACCGAAGAGGCCGACATCCGCTCCGGCCCCAAGGTGATCCTGCACCGCGTCAACGAACTGCTGGCCAAGGCCCGGGTGGAGGGCGCCTACGACCGGCTCGACGCGATCGGGATCGGGGTGCCGGGGCCGGTCAGCTTCCGCGACGGGGTGCCGGTGTCGCCGCCGATCATGCCGGGCTGGGACCGGTTCGGCGTCCGGGAGCTGCTCACCCGCGAGCACGGCTGCCCCGCGGTGGTCGACAACGACGTGAACATCATGGCCGTCGGCGAGCAGCACGGCGGTGTCGCGCACAGCGTGCAGGACTTCCTGTTCGTGAAGATCGGCACCGGCATCGGCTGCGGCATCTACCTCAACGACGGCGTCTACCGCGGCACCGACGGCTGCGCCGGCGACATCGGCCACATCCAGGTCGACCCGCACGGTCCGATGTGCTCGTGCGGCAACGTCGGCTGTCTCGAAGCCCTGTTCAGCGGCACGGCGCTGGCCCGCGACGCGCTGGTCGCGGCCCGCGCCGGGTCGCCCGCGCTCGCCGACCGGCTGGCCGCCCGCGGCGTGCTCACCGCCCGCGACGTGGCCGAGGGCGCCACCGAGGGCGACGTCGCCTGCATCAAGCTGATCCGCGAGGGCGGCCACCGGCTCGGCTCGGTGCTCGCCTCCCTGGTCAGCTTCGCCAACCCCTCCATGATCGTCATCGGGGGAGGGCTGGCCCAGCTGGGCCACATCCTGCTCGCCGAGATCCGCAGCGCCGTCTACCGCCGGTCACTGCCCCTGGCCACCGGCAACCTCCCGATCGTGCTCTCCGAACTCGGCTCCCGCGCCGGGGTCACCGGAGCGGCCGTCCTGGCCAGCGACGTCGCCTTCGAGCAGGCCTCATGAGCGAGCAAGTGACCTCTTCGCATCGCCGGAGCACGGCGGAGGTGACGGCATGAGCGAGCAAGTGACCTCTTCGCATCGCCGGAGCACGGCGGAGGTGACGGCATGAGCGAGGCGGACATGGTGCTGCGGCTGACCGATCTGGTCAAGACGTTCCCCGGGGTGCGGGCCCTCGACGGCGTGCAACTGGAGGTGCGGGCCGGTGAGGTGCACTGCCTGCTCGGGCAGAACGGCGCCGGCAAGTCCACCCTGATCAAGGTGCTGTCCGGGGTGCACCGGCCGGATGCCGGCACGGTCCAGTGGCTGGGTGAGCCGGCGGCCTTCGCCAACCCGCAGGCCGCCATGAAGGCCGGCATCGCCACCATCTACCAGGAACTCGACCTGGTCGACGACCTGTCGGTGTCGGAGAACGTGTTCCTCGGCCACGAGCCGCGCCGGCTGGGGTTCATCCGGCGGGGCGCCATGGCCGACCGGACCCGGCGGATTCTCGGGTCGCTCGGGCACGGGGAGATCCCGGCCCGCCGCATGGTCCACGCGTTGCAGGCCGCCGGGAAGCAGGTGGTCAGCATGGCCCGGGCGCTGTCCCAGGAGGCCAAGCTGATGATCATGGACGAGCCCAGCGCGGTGCTCGCCCACGACGAGGTGGAGAACCTCTTCCGGATCATCCGCAGCCTCACCGCCCAGGGCATCGCCGTCATCTACATCTCGCACCGGCTGGAGGAGATCCGGGAGATCGGCGACCGGGTCACCGTGCTCAAGGACGGCCGCACCACGGCCGCGAACCTGTCCGCGAAGGACACCCCGACCAGCGAGCTGGTCAGCCGGATGACCGGCCGGACCATCGAGTACGTGTTCCCGCCCCGCCCGGAGGAGCCGCCCCGGCGCGAGGAGCTGTTGCGGGTCGACGGCCTGAGCCGGGCCGGCGAGTTCCGCGACGTCTCGCTCAGCGTCGCCGCCGGGGAGATCGTCGGCATCGCCGGACTGGTCGGATCCGGCCGTTCCGAACTGCTCGAAACCGTCTACGGCGCGCGCCGCGCCGACACCGGCACCGTCACGCTCGGTGGACGGAAGCTGCGGCCCGGAAGCGTCGGCTCGGCCGTTCGGGCCGGCATGGGCATGGCCCCCGAGGAGCGCAAGAGCCAGGCGCTGCTGCTCGGCGAGCCGATCTACCGCAACATGACGCTGGCGACGTTCAGCGGCCTGGCCCGTCTGGGCTTCACCGACGCCGGTCGCGAACGCGCCGAGGCCGACCGGATCGCCGCGTCACTGGATCTGCGCCCGCTGGACGTACGCCGTCCGGTGGGCACGCTGTCCGGCGGCAACCAGCAGAAGGTCGTGGTCGGGCGCTGGCTGCTCGGCGACACCCGCCTGCTGCTGCTCGACGAGCCGACCCGTGGCGTCGACGTCGGCGCGCGGGCCGAGCTCTACCGGGTGATCCGCCGGCTCGCCGCGGAAGGGGTGGGCGTGCTGCTGGTCTCCAGTGAGGTGCCCGAGGTGCTCGGCCTGTCCGACCGCGTGCTGGTGATGCGCGAGGGCCGGGTCGTCCGCCAGGCGCCCGCCCACGAACTCGACGAAGACACGGTGCTCGACCTCGTGATGGCGGGGTCGTTGATGGAAGGGACGCCAGCGTGACGCTCAGTGAAGGTACCGGTCTGGCGGTGCCCGGCGCCGCCACGGAACCACCGGGCGCGGCCGGTCAGAAGCGGTCATGGGCCGGCGAGTCCAGCGAGTCGGTGGCCCGCAACCTGGTCCTGGTCGGCGTACTCGTCGCGCTGATCGTCATCGGCGCCATCACCCAGCCGCAGCTCTACAGCGACTCCACCTGGGTGTGGAACAACATGGTGTCGATCCTGCAACTGGCATCGGTCGTCGGCGTGGTCACGGTCGGGATGACGTTCGTCATCATCGGCGGCGGGATCGACCTCTCGGTCGGCGCGATCGTCGCCCTGGCCGGGGTGTGGTGCACGACGCTGGCCACCCAGTCGTACGGCACCGTCGGCATGATCTTCACGGCGATCGTGGTGGGCGTGTCCGTCGGGCTGATCAACGGGGTGCTCATCTCGTACGGCCGTCTGGTGCCCTTCATCGCCACCCTGGCGATGCTCGTGTCGGCCCGCGGCCTGGCCGCGGCGATCTCCGGCAAACAGACGCAGATCTCCGCCAACACCGTCATCAACAGTCTCGCCAGCGACCGGGTCCTGGGCGTCCCGCTGCTGGTCTACATCCTCGCCGTCGTCGCGGTGGCCGGCTGGGTGCTGCTGAACCGCACCACGTTCGGCCGGCGCACGGTGGCGGTCGGCGGCAACCCGGAGGCCGCGCGCCTGGCCGGCATCGACGTCAAACGGCACACCATGCTGCTGTACGCGCTGTCCGGACTGTGCTGCGGCATCGCCGCGATCATGCTGACGTCCCAGGCGACGTCCGCGCAGGCGGCCATGGGCAACCTGTACGAGCTGGACGCCATCGCCGCCGCGATCATCGGTGGCACCCTGCTCAGCGGGGGCCGGGGAACGATCGTCGGTTCCATCCTGGGCGTGCTCATCTTCGCGACGATCACCAACCTGTTCGCCATCAACGGTCTCTCCACCGAGGCCCAGAACATGGTGAAGGGCGGCATCATCGTCGCGGCGGTCCTGGTCCAGCAGTTCCGCTTCAAGTCCGTCACGCAGTTCTTCGACCGGCAACGGGCAACAACCGCCAGCTGAATTCCGCTTCTTCCGCGAGGTGACCGTCTTTCGACGGCCGCCGGGTCTCGCACACCCTTCACACCCCCGTCCTCGAGACGAGACATAGGAGATGGCCATGGAAAAGATCAACTCCGACCTGTCGCGGCGCCGGCTGCTCTTCGGCGGCGCCGCGGTGGGTGCGGGAGCCCTTCTCACCGCGTGCACCAGCAACGAAGCGGCGCCGACCCCGGCGCAGACCAAGGACTCCGGAAACGCCGAGGGCAACGCGGCGCCGGGCCAGAAGGTCGTCATCGGCTTCTCCGCCCCCGCGGCCGACCACGGGTGGATCGCGGCCATCACCAACAACGCCAAGGCGCAGGCCCAGGCCTACTCGGACGTCGAGTTCAAGTCGGTGGAGGCGGGCGCCGACGCCGCCGCCCAGCGCGCGGCGCTGTCCACGCTGATCGGGCAGAAACCCACCGTCATCGTGCTGCTGCCGCACGACGGCAAGGAGCTCAACTCGTTCGGCCTCGAGGCGATGGGCGCCGGCATCCCGGTGGTCAACCTGGACCGCGCCTTCCCCGACGCCCGCGCCTACCGCACCCTGATCAAGGGCGACAACTACGGCATGGGTGTGGCCGCGGCCGACTACATCATCACGCAGATGAAGGTGAAGGGCATCACCGCCCCGATCATCGGCGAGATCGCCGGCATGGACGAGCTGGAACTGACCCAGGAGCGGTCCAAGGGCTTCACCGACACGCTGACGGCGGCCGGGTTCAAGGTGGCCAACCGTCGCGCGGCCCGGTTCACCGTCGACTCCGGCCAGCAGGAGGCGGCACAGCTGCTCCAGGCGCTGCCGAAGATGGACGCGCTCTGGAACCACGACGACGACCAGGGCGTCGGTGTGCTGGCCGCGATCAACCAGGCCGGCCGCAGCGAGTTCATCATGGTCGGCGGCGCCGGCTCGAAGCAGGCCATCGAGACGATCCAGGCCGACAACACGGTGCTCAAGGCGACGGTCACCTACAGCCCGTCGATGGCCTCGTCGGCCATCTCGCTGGCCCGGCTGATCGGCCAGAACAAGGGTATGTCCGACCTGGTGGAGCTCCAGGTTCCCAAGAACATCGTGCTGGCCTCGGAGACCATCACGAAGGGGAACGCGAGCAGCTACATCAAGCTCGGGTTCTGACCGCGTACGGGGGGAGACCCATCTTGTCCACGCAATCGCAACTGCGGGTCGGCATGGTCGGCTACGCGTTCATGGGCGCCGCGCACTCACAGGCGTGGCGCACCGTGAACCGCGTGTTCGACCTGCCCCTGCACGCCCGGATGTCGGTGGTGTGCGGCCGTGACGAGGCGAACGTCGCCGCGGCGGCGGCCCGGCTCGGCTGGGAGCAGCACACCACCGACTGGCGGGCGCTGGTGTCCCGTGACGACATCGACCTGATCGACATCTGTACGCCCGGGGACAGCCACGCCGAGATCGCGATCGCGGCACTCGCCGCCGGCAAACACGTCCTCTGCGAGAAGCCGCTGGCCAACACGATCGACGAGGCCCGGCAGATGGCCGCGGCCGCGGAACTCCGGGCGGCGGCCGGCGTCCGGTCGATGTGCGGATTCAACTACCGGCGGGTGCCCGCGGTCGCGCTGATGCGGCGGATGGTGGCCGACGGGCGGATCGGCGACATCCGGCACATCCGCGCCGTCTACCTCCAGGACTGGATCACCGACCCCCAGTTCCCGCTGGTCTGGCGGCTGCAGAAGGACAAGGCGGGCTCCGGCGCGCTCGGCGACATCGGCGCGCACATCATCGACCTCACCCAGTTCGTCACCGGTCAGCGCATCACCGGGGTGACCGCGCTGACCGAGACGTTCGTCAAGGAACGGCCGCTGCCGCAGGCCTCCAGCGGGCTCAGCGCGGCGGCCGGGGACGGCAACGGCACGGTCACCACCGGGCAGGTGACCGTCGACGACGCCGCGCTGTTCCTGGCCCGGCTCGACGGGGGCGCGATCGCCACGTACGAGGCGACCCGCTTCGCGACCGGCCGCAAGAACGGGCTGCGCGTGGAGATCAACGGCTCGCTGGGGTCGATCGCCTTCGACTTCGAGCGGATGAACGAACTCGAGTTCTACGACGCCACCGAACCGTCCACCGAACAGGGCTTCACCACGATCCTGGTGACCGAACCGGATCACCCGTACCTGTCCGCCTGGTGGCCGCCCGGCCACGGGATCGGTTACGAGCACTCCTTCACCCACCAGGCCCGCGACCTGATCGAGGCGATCGCCACCGGAGCCGACCCGGCCCCGTCGTTCACCGATGCCCTCCAGGTGCAGCTGGTGCTGGACGCCGTCCTCCGCTCGGCCGGGCACGGCTCCGGCTGGACCGACGTGGAGCCGATCTTCGCGGAGGTGGCCGCCTGACCACTGCTGAATGACCGGGCTCCTCCCTCACCCGCGAGGGTCCGGACACGGTGCGCCCCGTGTCCGGACGGGTGGCGGACGAGACGACCGCCACCCGGTGCGGCACGGACGGGATTCCCGCGCCGGGCCGGGTGACCCCCTGAACGGCAGGCGGAGCCGGAACGCCGCACCGGTTCCGCCTGCCTGCCCGCCAACGAATTCGGAGGAGTCATGTCCCTGGGTGTCTGGCTGGTCGGCGGTCGCGGCAGTGTCGCGGTCACCAGCATTGTCGGAGCACTTGCCCTGCGCGCCGGTCTGACCGCGCCGACCGGGTGCGTCACCGAGCTGCCGGAACTGCGCGCCGCCGCCCTTCCCGGTTTCGGCGATCTCGTCTTCGGCGGCCACGATCCGTCCACGGTGCCGCTGACCAAGCGGGCCGAGGCCCTGGCCGACGCACGCGTCGTCCCGGCGCGCCTGGTGGCCGCCGTGCAGGCCGACCTGGCCGCGGTGGACGCCGACATCCGGCCGCTGCCGGCCGGCCCCACCCAGGCGGGAACGGCCGGCCTCATCATCGCCGACCTGGCCGAGTTCCGGGAACGCCACCGGCTGGACCGGGTCGTGGTGGTCAACGTCGCCTCCACCGAGCCGATCGCCGGGCCGGACCCGGCGCACGCCGAACTGGCGCTGCTGGAGGCCGCCCTCACCGCGGGACGGCCGGTGCTGCCGCCGAGCGCGCTGTACGCCTACGCGGCACTGCGGGCCGGCTGCGCGTACGTCGACTTCACCCCGTCCACCGGCGCCCGGCTGCCCGCCCTCGACGAACTGGCCCGGCGGCAGGGGCTGCCGTACGCCGGGCGCGACGGCAAGACCGGGGAGACCCTGCTCAAGTCGGTGCTGGCGCCGATGTTCGCCCAGCGCCACCTGGACGTGCTCACCTGGTCCGGCATCAACCTGCTCGGCGGCGGAGACGGGGCGAACCTCGCCGATCCGGCCGCCAACGACGCCAAGAGCGCGAGCAAGCAGCGGGTGCTGCGGGAGACCCTCGGGCAGCAGCCACAGGGCACGGTCCGGATCGAGTACGTCGAGGACATCGGCAACTTCAAGACCGCCTGGGACCTGGTGACGTTCGCCGGTTTCCTCGGCACCCGGATGCGCATGGAGTTCACCTGGCACGGCTGCGACTCGGCGCTGGCCGCCCCGCTCGTCCTGGACCTGGCCCGGCTGACCGGCGCCGCACACGCCGCCGGACGCTCCGGGGCACTGACCGAACTGGCGTTCTTCTTCAAGGACCCACCCGGCGACGTCCCGCACGGCCTGGCCGACCAGTACCGGATGCTCACCGAGTTCGTCGCCGGCCTCGATCAGGCGCTGCCGTGACCGGCTGGCGGGATCTGGCCGAGCTGGTCCGCGCGCCCGCCGCCCTGTCGGTGCCCGGTGACGTGATCGCCGGAGCGGCCGCGGCCGGCACCCTGCGACCGCGGACCCTGGCGCTGGCCGGCGCGTCCGTCTGCCTCTACTGGGCGGGCATGGCCGCCAACGACCTCGCGGACCGGAAGATCGACGCGGTCGAGCGGCCCGGGCGGCCCATCCCGTCCGGCCGGGTCCGGCCCGGCACCGCGCTGGGCGTCGCCGTGGCCCTGACCGGCGCGGGGGTCACGATCGCGGCGCTCGCCGGGGGCCGCCGGGCCGCCGCGGTCGCGGTTCCGCTGGCCGGTGCCATCTGGGCGTACGACCTGGTGGCCAAGCAGACCGCCGCCGGGCCCGCCGTGATGGCGGCCTGCCGTGGGCTCGACGTGCTGCTCGGCGCCGGCACCGGGCGGCGCCGGGCGGCGGTTCCGGCCGCCTGTACGGTGGCCGCGCACACGTACCTGATCACGCTGTTGTCCCGCCGGGAGACGACCGGCGCCACCGCCGCGCTGCCCGCCTCGACTCTGGCCGGCACCGCGGTCGTCGCGGGCGCCGCCGCCTCGCCGACGACGACCGTCGGCGGACTGCTCTCGGCCTGGTACGCGGCCCGCTTCGGCGCCGCCCAGCAACGCGCCCTGACCAGCCCGGACGCGACGACGTTGCAGGGCGCGGTGACGGCCGGGATCACCGCGTTCCCGGCGTTGCAGGGCGCCCTGACCGCCCGCGCCGGCCGTCCCGTGGCGGGCGTCGCGGTGGCCGGCGCCGCGCTCCTGGCCGGCCCGCTGGCCCGGAAGGTGAGCCCCACATGAGCGAGCTTGCGAGTGAATCATCGGGCTCAGTTTTGAACTCATGGCGGCGCCGGAGCGAAGCGGAGGTGACGACATGAGCGAGCTTGCGAGTGAATCATCGGGCTCAGTCTTGAACTCATGGCGGCGCCGGAGCGAAGCGGAGGTGACGACATGAGCGAGCTGCGGTTCGGGTACGGCACCAACGGTTTCGCCAACCACCGGCTTGACGACGCGCTCGCCGTGATCGCCGACCTGGGCTACGAGGGGGTGGCGCTCACCCTCGACCACGACCATCTCGATCCGTTCGCGGCCGACCTGCCCCGCCGGGTCGGCGAGGTGTCCGCCCGGCTGTCGTCGCTGGGCCTCGCCGTGGTGATCGAGACCGGCGCCCGGTACCTGCTGGATCCCTGGCGCAAACACTCACCCACCCTGCTCGACGACGACCGTGAGCTGCGGTTGGAGTTCCTGCGCCGGGCCGTCGACATCGGCGCGGACCTCGGCGCCGAGGCGGTGTCGTTCTGGGCCGGGGTGCGTCCCGCCGCCGTCGCCGAGGCCACCGCCTGGGACCGGCTCGTCGACGGCTGCGCGCGGATCGTCGAGGCGGCCCGGGAACGCGGCGTCACCCTCGGCTTCGAGCCGGAGCCGGGAATGCTCGTGCCGGACATCGCCGGCTGGCGGCGGCTGCACGCCGACCTCGGCGCACCGGCCGGGTTCGGCATTACCCTCGACATCGGGCACTGTCGATGCCTGGAGCCGATCCCGGTTCCCGGCTGTGTGACGGCGGTGGCCGAACACCTGGTCAACGTCCAGATCGACGACATGCGGCGCGACGTACACGAGCACCTCGAATTCGGCACCGGGGAGATCGATTTCCCGCCGGTGCTGGCGGCCCTGTCCGCCGCCGGGTACGCCGGGCTCGTCGCCGTGGAGTTGCCCCGCCATTCGCACGCCGCCCCCACGGTCGCGGCCCGGTCCCTGGAATTCCTGCGAGCCGCCGAGAAGTAAACGAGGAGGCGCCATGGAAGAGAACGCCTGGCTCACCGACGCCGTCGCGAGAGTCGGTGACAGTCCCGCGGCGATCGTGCGCCTGTTCGCTGCGGCCGGACGCCACTGCCGCCCCGAGGAGAACGCGCGGACCCGGCTGCTGCTCGCGCTGCCACCGGAGACGGTGCCCCACTGGGTCGACGACCTGTACCGGCACGGCGACGCGGGCGAGAGGCTCGCGATCCTCACGGCACTGCCGGCGCTGCCGCTCGGCGCCGAGGCGGTGCCACTGCTGCACGACGCGTTGCGCACCAACGACACCCGGCTCATCACGGCCGCCCTCGGCCCGTACGCCCGGCATCTCGACCAGCACACCTGGCGGCAGGCCGTGCTCAAGTGCGTCTTCATGGGCGTACCCCTGGAAAAGATCGACGACCTGGACCGGCGCGCCGACCGTGAGCTGGCCGCGATGGTCTCCGCTCTGCGCGCGGAGCGCGAGGCGGCCGGACGCCGGCTGCCCGACGACGCGCACCGCCTGCTCGACCGCATCCCCTGACCCGTCCCCCTGGGAGGTCCCGTGCGCATCTTCGACCCGCATATCCACATGACCTCACGCACCACCGACGACTACGGGCGGATGGCCGCCGCCGGAGTCCGGGCCGTCGTCGAACCGGCCTTCTGGCTCGGCCAGCCACGCACCAACCCGGGCTCGTTCACCGACTACTTCGACTCGCTGGTCGGGTGGGAGCCGTTCCGGGCCGCCCAGTTCGGCATCCGCCACCACGCCACCATCGCCCTGAACCCGAAGGAGGCCAACGATCCACGCTGCCGGCCGGTGCTCGACCTGATCCCGCGCTACCTCGACAAGGACTCGGTGGTGGCGGTCGGCGAGATCGGGTACGACGCGATGACCCCGGAGGAGGACGAGGCGTTCGCCGTGCAGCTGGCGCTGGCCGTCGAGTACGAACTGCCCGCACTCGTGCACACCCCGCACCGGGACAAGGCGCAGGGTGTGAAACGGACCCTCGACGTGGTGCGGGAGAGCGGTATCCACCCCGGCCGGGTGGTCGTCGACCATCTCAACGAGGTGACCGTCGGCGATGTGCACGACACCGGCTGCTGGATGGGCTTCTCGATCTACCCGGACACGAAGATGTCACCACCGCGGATGGTGGAGATCCTGCGCTCGCACGGCCTGGACCGGATGCTGGTCAACTCGGCCGCCGACTGGGGCCGCTCGGATCCGCTGCTGACCCGCCGCACCGGCGAGGCGATGCTCGCGGCCGGGTTCAGCGATGACGACGTGGACCGGGTGCTGTGGCGCAACCCGGTCGAGTTCTACGGACAGTCCGGGCGTCTCGACCTGAGCGAGACCGGCGACACCGGGCCGCTCTTCGAGGGCAGCTCGATCCTGCGAGGGGGCAGCTGATGCGGGTCCGCCGTCCGGACGGCCGGCAGGTCCACCTCGGCTACTGCACCAATGTGCACCCCGCCGAGGACCTGCCCGGCATCATCGGCCAGCTCGACACGTACGCCGTCGCGGTCCGGGAACGGCTCGGCGCCGACGTGCTCGGGCTCGGCCTGTGGCTGGCCGCGCCGATGGCCGCCGTGCTCGCCGAGGACGGCGAGGCCCGCCGGGGGCTGCGCCGGGAACTGGACGTGCGCGGTCTGGAGGTGGTCACCCTCAACGGTTTCCCGTACGAGGCGTTCCAGGCGCCGGTGGTCAAGCACGCCGTCTACCGGCCCGACTGGACGACCCCGGAACGGCTGGACCACACGCTGAACCTGGCCCGGATCCTGGTCGATCTGCTGCCCGCCGACGCCGACCGGGGTTCGGTGTCGACGCTGCCGCTGGCCTGGCGTGAGCCGTGGACGACGGAGAGCCACGACGCCGCCCGGCGGATGCTGGACCGGCTCGCCGAAGGACTGGCCGAGATCGCCTGGCAGACCGGCCGGGTGGTCCGGGTGGCGTTCGAACCGGAGCCCGGCTGTGTCGCCGAGACCACCGCGCAGGCCGTCGACATGCTGGCCGGCACGGACACCGACCGGCTCGGCGTCTGCCTGGACCTGGCCCACCTGGCGTGCGCCTGGGAGGATCCGAAAGCCGCGGTGGACCGCCTCGCCACGGCCGGGATCCCGATCGTCAAGGTGCAGGTGTCGGCCGCCCTGGAGGTCACCGACCCGGTCGCGGCCCGGCCGGTGCTGGAGCGGTACGCCGAACCCCGGTTCCTGCACCAGACCCGTACCGCCGCCGGCCACGCCTGCGACGACCTGGACCTCGCCCTGGCCGAGAACCCGCCCGGCCCGTGGCGCATCCACTTCCACGTGCCGCTGCACACGCCACCCGCGCCACCGCTGACCGCCACCACACCGCTGCTGCGTGACGCGCTGGCCGTCGTGGACTGCGACCACTTCGACGTGGAGACCTACACCTGGGACGTGCTGCCGGCCGGGCAGCGGCCCACCTCGCCCGCGGAACTGGCCGACGGCATCGCCGGTGAGCTCGCCTGGACCCGCGACCAGCTCACCGGAGGGCACGCATGACGAAACTCGTGGTCCTCGACGTGGTCGGGCTGACCCCGCGCCTGATCGAGCACATGCCCCGGCTGCGGGCGATCGGCGCCGTCAACCGGCTCGACCCGGTGCTCCCGGCCGTCACCTGCTCGGTACAGGCGAGCCTGCTGACCGGGGAGACCCCGGCCGGGCACGGCATCGTCGGCAACGGCTGGTACTTCCGGGATCTGGGCGAGGTGCTGCTGTGGCGCCAGCATCACGCCCTGGTCGGCGGGGAGAAGGTGTGGCAGGCCGCCCGGAAGCGGTCCCCGGGCTACACGGTCGCCAACATCTGCTGGTGGTACGCCATGGGCGCGGACGTCGACTGGACGGTCACGCCACGACCGGTCTACCACGCCGACGGCCGCAAGGAACCGGACTGCTACACCGACCCGCCGGAGCTGCACGACGAGCTGACCGCGAAACTGGGCACCTTCCCGCTTTTCACCTACTGGGGGCCGGGCGCCGGCCTGGCCTCGTCGACGTGGATCTGCCGGGCCGCCGAGCACGTGATGGCCGCCCACGACCCGGACCTGACCCTGGTCTACGTCCCGCACCTGGACTACGACCTGCAACGGTACGGCCCCGGCGACCCCCGGGCGGCGGCCGCCGCGGCCGAGTTGGACGAGGTGCTCGGCCCGCTGCTGGACGCCGCGCGGGCGCGCGGGGCGACGATCGTGGCGCTGTCGGAGTACGGCATCACCCCGGTGCGCCGGCCGGTCGACGTCAACCGGCGGCTGCGCGAGAAGGGCCTGCTGCGGGTACACACCCAAGCCGGCATGGAGTACCTGGACCCGTGGACGTCACGGGCGTTCGCCGTCGCCGACCACCAGATCGCCCACGTGTACGTGCGGGACCCGGCGGACGTGCCGGCGGTCGCGGAGCTGCTCGAGGACCTGCCGGGGGTCGCCGAGGTACGCGACGGCCTCGGCCATGCCCGCTCCGGTGAGCTGGTGCTGGTCGCCGAGCCGGACGCGTGGTTCACCTACTACTACTGGCTCGACGACGCCCGCGCCCCGGACTTCGCCCGGCTGGTGGACATCCACCGCAAACCCGGCTACGACCCGGCCGAGCTGTTCTTCGATCCCGCCGGGCCGGCCGCCGCGAAACGCCGGGCGGCCGTCGCGCTGGCCCGTAAGAAGCTCGGCATGCGCTACCTGATGCGGGTGGTCGGCCTGGACGCCGGCGCGCGAGCGGTCCGCGGCTCGCACGGCCGCCTGCCGGAGAGCGCCGAGGACTCCCCGGTCCTGCTCTGTTCGGACCCGGCCGGGGCCGTCGGCCGGATCGCCGCCACCGACGTGAAGAGCCTGCTGTTGCGCCTGGCCGAGCGGTAGGGGAGGGGCCGTGACACTGCGGGCCCGGTTCGACGCCCAGCTCGACGGCTTTCTCACCGGACAGGTCCCGCAGTGGCCCGAGGGCGCGCCGCGGGGGTTGTTCAGCACGCTGCAACGGTTTCTGCTGTCCGGCGGCAAGCGGCTGCGGCCGATGTTCTGCTACTGGGGCTGGCGCGGCGCGGACGGCGAGGACGGTCCGGGCATCGTCACGGCGGCCGCGGCGCTGGAGATCTTCCACGCCTTCGCGCTGATCCACGACGACATCATGGACGGCAGCGAGCGGCGCCGTGGCGAGCCGTCGGTGCACGCGTTCTTCGCCGATCTGCACACCCGGTCGGCGTGGCGCGGCGACCCGGCCCGGTACGGGCGCAACACCGCGCTGCTCTGCGGCGATCTGTGCGCGGCCTGGGCGGACCAGATGTTCCTGGGCTGCGGGCTGAGTGACGAGCAGGTGAGCCGGGGCTACGCGGTGTTCGGCGCGATGCGTACCGAGGTGATCGCGGGCCAGTATCTCGACCTGGTCTCCGGGGTGGGTGACGGCTCGACCGCCGGCGCCCTGACCGTGATCCGGCTCAAGTCGGCCCGGTACACGGTGACCCGGCCGTTGCAGATCGGCGCGGCTCTGGCCGGCGCCGGGGAGGAGCTGCTGTCGGCGTACGCCGAGTTCGGTGATCCGCTCGGCGACGCCTTCCAGTTGCGTGACGACGTGCTCGGGGTGTTCGGCGATCCGGCGGTGACCGGCAAGCCGGTGCTCGACGACCTGCGCGAGGGCAAGCGCACGGTGCTGATGGCGCTGGCCCGCGAGGCGGCCGGGCACCGGCAGGCGGCCCGGATCCGGACGCTGCTGGGCAGCCCGGACCTGGACGAGGAGGGCGCGGCCGAGCTGCGCCGGATCATCGTCGACACCGGCGCGCTGGACGGCGTGGAACGACTGATCAAGCTGAGGGTGGAGTCCGCCCTGGTGGCGCTGGCCGGATCGGGGATCGCACCCGAGGTGGCGGCCCGGCTGACGGCGCTGGCGCACGAGATAGTTGACCGCCGGCGTTGAAAAGTTCCGTACGTAGTGACAAAAGTCGATGGCTTCTTTACTGTTTCGGGCAGGTGAAGTCGGCGGCGCGACCACCCATTCCGCACGTTCCCCAGCTCTGAAGGGATGGCCGCACCATGCCCGTTTCGTCCCGCCGCCGATGGTGGACCGCCGGCTCCATAGCCGCTCTGATCCTCGCGACCGCCCAGGCCCCAGCCCAGGCGCACCCCGTCGACCCGGCCGACTTCCAGCAGGTCACCCTCGCCAAGGGGGAACCGGAGGTCGGCGAGCCGATGAGCCTCGCCGTGCTGCCGGACCGCTCCGTGCTGCACACCGCCCGCAACGGCACGCTGCGCCGCACCGATGCCGCCGGCAACACCGCCGTCGTCGGCACCCTCGCCGTCTACACCCACGACGAGGAGGGGCTCCAGGGTGTCGGCGTCGACCCGGGCTTCGCCACCAACCGGTTCATCTACCTCTACTACGCCCCGCCGCTGAGCACCCCGGCCGGCGACGCGCCGGACACCGGCACCGACTTCTCGGCCTGGAACGGCGTCAACCGCCTCGCCCGCTTCACGCTCACCGCGGACTGGAAGCTCAGCGCCGAGCGCACCGTCCTCGACGTGCCGGCCACCCGGGGCATCTGCTGCCACGTCGGCGGGGACATCGACTTCGACGCGGCCGGCAACCTCTACCTGTCCACCGGCGACGACAGCAACCCGTTCCAGTCCGACGGCTACACGCCGATCGACGAGCGCGCCGACCGTAATCCGGCCTTCGACGCCCAGCGGACCGCGGCGAACACCAACGACCTGCGCGGCAAGATCCTGCGCATCAAGGTCAACGCGGACGGCACGTACAGCTCGCCGGCCGGGAACATGTTCGCCGCGGGCACGGCCGGGACCCGCCCGGAGATCTACGCGATGGGCTTCCGCAACCCGTTCCGGATGACCGTCGACAAGGCCACCGGCGCGGTCTACGTCGGCGACTACGGCCCGGACGCCGGTTCGTCGTCGGCTCGCGGCCCGAGCGGCCAGGTCGAGTTCAACCGGATCACCGCACCCGGCAACTTCGGCTGGCCGTACTGCACCGGCACCAACACCGCCGCCGAGACGTACGCCGACCACAACTTCGCCACCGGCGCCACCGGCGCGAAGTTCACCTGCGCGGCCGGTGCGGTCAACAACTCGCCGCGCAACACCGGCCTCGGCACGCTTCCGGCCGCCAAGACCTCCTGGATCCGGTACGGCGGGGACGCCGGCACGCCACCGGAGTTCGGTGGCGGCTCGGAATCGCCGATGGGCGGCCCGGTCTACCGGTACGACGCGGCCAACCCCTCCACCACGAAGTTCCCGCAGTCGCTGGACGGGCACTTCTTCGCCGCCGAGTTCGGCCGTGGCTGGATCAAGCCGATCCACGTCGGCGCCGACGGCTCGGTCGGCGAGATCTCGGCCTTCACCTGGAACGGCAAGCAGGTGATGGACCTCGCGTTCGGGCCGGACGGGGCGCTCTACGTGCTCGACTACGGCACCGGCTACTTCAACGGCGACGAGAACTCGGCGCTGTACCGGTACGACCACGTGGGCGGCGGCAACCGGGCGCCGACCGCGGTGGCGAACGCCGACCAGACCTCCGGGCAGGCCCCGATGACCGTGCAGTTCTCCTCGGCCGGCTCCACCGACCCCGAGGGCGGGGCACTCACCTACCGGTGGGACTTCGGTGACGGCGGCAGCTCCACGGCGGCCAACCCGTCGCACACGTTCACCGCCAACGGCGCCTACGACGTGAAACTCACCGTCACCGACCCGCAGGGCGCCACCGGCAGCGACAACGTGCAGATCGGGGTCGGCAACACCGCCCCGACCGTACGGATCAACGCGCCCGGCGACGGGCAGGTGTTCTCCTTCGGCGACACGATCGCCTACGCGGTGACCGTCACCGACCCGGAGGACGCCACCATCGACTGCGCCAAGGTCAAGATGACCTACGTGCTCGGCCACGACCAGCACGGGCACCAGATCACCTCGAAGACCGGCTGCACCGGCACGCTCACCATCCCGGTCGACGGCGAGCACGACACCGCGGCGAACATCTTCGCCGTGTTCGACGCCGAGTACACCGACGCCGGCGGCCTGACCACGCACACCCAGCACACCCTGCAACCCGCGCACCGGCAGGCCGAGCACTACAAGACCTCTGCCGGCGTCGCCCCGATGAACAAGCCGGAGGCCGAGGGCGGCAAGACCGTCGGGGACATCCACAACGGCGACTGGATCGCGTTCCAGCCGTACCAGCTCGGTAACGTGTCCCGCTTCAGTGCCCGGGTCTCGTCGGCCGGGGTGGGCGGCACGATCCAGGTGCGGGCCGGTTCGGCCACCGGGACCGTGCTCGGTTCGGCCGCCGTGCCGGTGACCGGTGGCTGGAACGTCTTCACCGACGTCGGCGGCGCCCTCACCAGCCCGCCGGCCGGCACCACCACGCTGTACCTGACGTTCGGCGGCGGCGCGGGTGCGCTCTTCGACGTCGACGCGTTCACCCTCACCGCGGCCCCCACCGGCCCGGTCACCGGCTTCGCCGGCAAGTGCCTGGACGTCAACGGCGGCGGCACCGCCGACGGCACCAAGATCCAGCTGTGGACCTGCAACGGATCCGCCGCGCAGAACTGGACCGTCAACGGCCAGGTCTGGCGCAACCCGCAGTCGGGCAAGTGCCTCGACGTGGCCGGCGGCGCCACCGCCAACGGCACCAAGGTCCAGCTCTGGACCTGCAACGGCACCGGCGCCCAGAACTGGACCGCACCGGCCGACCGGACGGTCCGGAACCCGGTCTCCGGCCGGTGCCTCGACGTCTCCGAGGTCAAACCGAACGACGGCCAGCAGATCCACATCTGGGACTGCCTGGGCGCCGCCAACCAGCTGTGGAACCTGCCTCAGTGAGGAGAGAACCGATGCTTGCCCGAGCCATCGTCGCCGCGCTGACCACCGTGGCGTGCACCGCCGTGGCGGCGCCCGCCGTCGCCGCCGACCCCGCCTACGACGTCCTCGTCTTCTCCAAGACCGCCGGGTTCCGGCACGACTCGATCGCCGCCGGCGTCCAGGCCGTCCGTGACCTGGGCGCGGCGAACAACTTCACCGTCACCGCCACCGAGGACGCGACCGCGTTCACCGCCGCCAACCTGGCCCGCTTCGAGACGGTCGTCTTCCTCAACACCACCGGCGACGTCCTGGACGCGAACCAGCAGAGCGCCTTCGAGGCGTACGTCCGTGGCGGTGGTGGTTTCACCGGCGTCCACGCGGCCGCCGACACCGAGTACGACTGGCCGTTCTACGGGCAGCTCGTCGGCGCCTGGTTCGCCTCCCACCCGGCGGTCCAGCAGGCGACCGTCAAGGTCGAGGACCGGGCGCACGCGGCCACCGCCCACCTGCCGCAGTCCTGGCCGCGCACCGACGAGTGGTACGACTACCGCACCAACGCCCGCAGCACCGCCCACGTGCTGGCCACCCTCGACGAGAGCTCCTACTCGGGCGGCACGATGGGCGCCGACCACCCGCACGCCTGGTGCAAGACCCTCGACTCCGGCCGCTCCTTCTACACCGGCGGCGGGCACACGCAGTCGGCGTACAGTGAGCCCGCCTTCCGGGCGCACCTGCTCGGCGGCATCCGCTACACGGCCAAACGTACGCACGCCGACTGCCGCTCGGAGACCGGCTACACCGCGCTCTACAACGGCTCCACCACCGGTTGGTCGCAGGCCGGTCCCGGCGCCTTCACCAGCACCGACGCCACCCTGACGTCCACCGGCGGGATGGGCCTGTACTGGTACTCGGCCAAGCAGTTCACCGACTACTCGCTCAAACTCGACTGGCGGCTGGCCGGGGACGACAACACCGGCGTCTTCCTCGGGTTCCCGCCGTCGAGCGACCCGTGGTCGGCGGTGAACAACGGCTACGAGATTCAGATCGACGCCACCGACGCGGCCGACCGCACCACCGGGTCGGTCTACACGTTCAAGGCCGCCGACATCGCGGCCCGGGACGCGGCGCTCAACCCGCCGGGGGAGTGGAACACCTACGAGATCCGGGTGGAGGGCGAGCGCCTCCAGGTCCTCCTCAACGGCGTCAAGATCAACGACTACACCAACACCGATCCGGTACGGTCGCTGGCCGGCCACATCGGCATCCAGAACCACGGCGACGGTGACGAGGCGTCGTTCCGCAACATCCGGATCAAGGAGCTGGGTGGCCCCGTCGGTGGCACCGGGCCGGTCGTCGGCCTGGCCGGCAAGTGCCTCGACGTGAGCAACGGCGGCTCCGCGGACGGCACCAAGATCCAGCTGTGGACGTGCAACGGCAGCGGCGCGCAGAACTGGCAGATCAGCGGCCAGGTCTGGCGTAACCCGCAGTCGAACAAGTGCCTGGACGTGGCCGGCGGCGGCACCGCCAACGGCACCAAGGTCCAGCTGTGGACCTGCAACGGCACCGGCGCCCAGAACTGGGCCGCGCAGGCCGGCGGCACGGTCCGCAACCCGCAGTCGGGCCGGTGCCTGGACGTGTCGCAGAACAGTTCCGCCGACGGGCAGCAGATCCACCTCTGGGACTGTCACACCGGCGCGAACCAGCAGTGGCGTCTTCCCTAGACGTACCAGCGCTACTAGGGTGGGTTGCGGCGACCGTGGACACAGCGGTGTCCGGGACGGGAGGCGCAACCCACCCCGGCATACCCGCCGCACCCTGCCCTGACCGCTCGCCTCTCTCCGGCTCCTCGCGCCGGGCATCGAATCCCCTTTCGAGACACTGCTGCGAGGAAGTGAGACCATGGCACGACCGATCACCCTGTTCACCGGTCAGTGGGCCGACCTGCCGTTCGACGAGGTGTGCCGGCTGGCCTCCGGCTGGGGGTACGACGGCCTGGAGATCGCCTGCTGGGGCGACCACTTCGAGGTCGACAAGGCGCTCGCCGACGACGGCTACCTCGACCGCAAACGCGAGACCCTGGCCAAGCACAACCTCCAGGTGTTCGCGATCTCCAACCACCTGGTCGGCCAGGCGGTCTGCGACCACCCGATCGACGAGCGGCACCAGGACATCCTCCCCGCCCGGATCTGGGGCGACGGCGAACCCGAAGGGGTACGCCGACGGGCCGCCGAGGAGATGAAGGACACCGCCCGTGCGGCCGCCGAGCTCGGCGTGCGTACCGTCGTGGGTTTCACCGGGTCGTCGATCTGGCACACGCTGGCCATGTTCCCGCCGGTCCCGCCGTCGATGATCGAGCGTGGCTACGCCGACTTCGCCGACCGCTGGAACCCGATCCTCGACGTCTTCGACGAGGTGGGCGTCCGGTTCGCACACGAGGTGCACCCCAGCGAGATCGCCTACGACTACTGGACCACCAAGCGCACGCTGGAGGCGATCGGTCACCGGCCCGCGTTCGGCCTCAACTGGGACCCGTCGCACTTCGTCTGGCAGGATCTCGACCCGGTCAACTTCATCTTCGACTTCGCCGACCGCATCTACCACGTGGACTGCAAGGACGCGAAGGTGCGCACCGGCGACGGTCGGCGTGGCCGGCTCAGCTCCCACCTGCCGTGGGCGGACATGCGGCGCGGCTGGGACTTCGTCTCCACCGGTCACGGCGACGTGCCCTGGGAGGACTGCTTCCGGGCGCTGAACGCGATCGGCTACGACGGCCCGATCTCGATCGAGTGGGAGGACGCCGGCATGGACCGCCTCGTCGGCGCCCCGGAGGCTCTCCAGTTCGTGCGCCGACTGGCGTTCGACGCGCCGGCGGCGGCGTTCGACGCGGCCTTCTCCTCCCACCAGTAACCCATCATCTCCTGGTCACGGCCCCGGCCGGGCGCCCGTGTGCGCCCGGCTCGAGCCGTCGTGCACTTTCGTCTGCTCCGACGAAAGTTAGATTGACTCATGCAGATGTTTCTCTAGAGACAACTGTGAATACGCGGTAACGTGCGGTACGGAAACCGCTCTGCACGAAAGTTGCCGCTTGCGGGCGCTCCTCGCAGGCCATCCGTGTTCACTGTCGTAACCGGAGGCACCACCATGCATGAGTCACCATCCCGTCCGTCCGCCCTGAGCCGCCGCAACCTGCTCGGCGCCGCGGCTGCCGGCGCCACCGCCACCGCCATCGGATCACCCGCCGCGGCTGGCGGTGGCGGCTCCGCGCACCGGGTCCCCCGCGACCAGATCAGCGTGCAGCTCTACACGCTGCGCAACCAGCTCGCCATCGACCTCGAGGGCAGCCTCGCCGAACTCGCCGAGATCGGCTACACCCGCGTCGAGCACGCCGGATTCGTGGGCCGCACCGCCGCCCAGTTCCGGACCGCCCTCGACAACGCCGGACTGCGCGCCACCTCCGGCCACGCCGGCATCCCACAACCGTGGAACGCCGAGACCTGGAAACGCACCCTGGACGACGCCGCCGTCGTCGGCAACACATTCATCGTCCACCCGTACTTCGGCACCGGGCCCACCGGGCCGATCCGCGACGGCGCCGTCTACCGCGCCTTCGCCGCCGACCTCAACAAGGCCGGCGAGCTGGCCCGCAAGGCCGGGCTCAGCTTCGGCTACCACAACCACCACAACGAGTTCCTGCGCCAGACCGGCACCGAGATCACCGGATTCGACATCCTCACCGGCGGAACCGACCCCCGCCTGGTCCACCTGGAGGTCGACATCTACTGGGCCTGGCGCGGCGCCGCCGACCCGGTCGACCTGATCGAGCGCAACCGCCGCCGCATCAAACAGGTGCACGTCAAGGACATGGCCGTGAGCAGCAGCTTCGCCGACCCCGGCGACGGTCTGATCGACTTCGAACGGGTGTTCCGCCGCGCCCACGAGGCCGGCCTCATCGAATACATCGTGGAACGCGACGACGCCGGCAGCCCGCCCCGCACCCCGGAGCAGGCCCTCGACACCGCCCGCGTCGGCTACCAGTACCTCGCCGGACTGAGGTACTGACATGCGACGGCTCGTCACCGGCGCCGCCGCGGCCCTGCTCGCCACCACCCTGGTCACCGGCTTCGGCAACCCGGCCCAGGCCGCCCCGCCGGACACCGACTTCCAGAAGGTCACCCTCAACGACTTCCCGGGCGAACCGATGGCCCTGGCCGTCCTGCCCGACAAGCGGGTGTTGCACACCGCCCGCCGCGGCGAGGTCCGCATCCACGAACCGCGGACCGGCCGCAACGTCCTCGCCGCCACCATCCCGGTTTACCAGCACGACGAGGAGGGTGTGCAGGGCATCGCCGTCGACCCCGACTTCCAGCACAACCACTGGGTGTACGTCTACTACTCACCCGTGCTGAACACCCCGGTCGACGACCCGGCCACACCGAACGTCAACGAGGGCAACGCCCCGGAGAACGGCGCCGCCGCCGACTTCGCCCCCTTCAAGGGACACCTGCAACTGTCCCGGTTCAAGCTGCGCGGCAACACCCTCGACCTGGGCAGCGAACAGAAGATCCTCCAGGTCCCGGTGGACCGGGGCATCTGCTGCCACGTCGGCGGGAAGATCGACTTCGACCGGCACGGCAACCTCTTCCTCTCCACCGGCGACGACACCAACCCGTTCGCGTCCAGCGGCTACACCCCGATCGACGAGCGGGCCGGCCGCAACCCCGCGTTCGACGCCCAGCGCAGCTCCGGCAACACCAACGACCTGCGCGGCAAGCTCCTGCGGATCAGCGTCGAGCCGAACGGCGCCTACACGATTCCGCGCGGCAACCTGTTCAAACCCGGCACGGCCAAGACCCGGCCGGAGATCTACGCCATGGGGCTGCGCAACCCGTTCCGGTTCGACGTCGACGAGAAGACCGGCGTCGTCTACCTGGCCGACTACTCGCCGGACGCTCGCAACGCCGACCCGGCGCGCGGGCCGGCCGGACACGGGCGCTGGATGGCCATCGACAAACCCGCCAACTACGGATGGCCGTACTGCGTGGCGCCCGACATGCCGTACGTCGACTACGACTTCGCGACGAGCACCTCCGGGGCGCCGTTCAACTGCGCCCAGCCGGTCAACGAGTCGCCCAACAACACCGGCCTGCGCAACCTGCCGCCGGTGGAGAAGGCGGAGGTCGTCTACACGTACACAGCCAGCACCCAGTTCCCCGAGCTGGGCACCGGCGGCATCGGCCCGATGGGCGGGCCCGCCTACCAGTACGACCGGCGCAACACCTCACCGTTGCGCTGGCCGGCCGACTTCGCCGGGAAACCGCTGTTCTACGAGTGGACCCGCGACTACGTGAAAGCCTTCACGCTGGACCGCCGCAACCAGGTCACGGCCATCGAGGCGGTGCTGCCGTCGATCGTCTTCGACAACCCGATGGACCTGGAGTTCGGGCCGGACGGCGCGCTCTACGTCCTCGAGTACGGCGACGGCTTCTTCTCCGAGAACCCGGAGGCGCAGCTCGCCCGGATCGACTACGCGCCGAAGAACAGGACGCCGATCGTGAAGATCAGCGGGTCACCCACGGTCGGGTCGGCGCCGTTCACGGTGAACTTCACCAGCGCGGGCACCCTCGACCCGGACGGCGACGCCCTCCGGTACGCGTGGGACTTCGACGCCGACGGCGACGTCGACTCGCGCCAGGCCGACCCGTCCTACACATACACCCAGAACGGTGACTACCGGGCCACCCTCAAGGTCACCGACTCCACCGGCCGCTCCGCCTCCGCGGAGTTCCGCCTGCACGTCGGCCCGGTGGCGCCCACCGTGTCGTTCGTGACACCGACCGAGGACCAGCCGTTCGCGTTCGGCGACACCGTCACCTTCGCAGTGAACGTGGTCGACGACCAGCCGGTGAACTGCGCCAGCGTGCAGGTCTCCTACATTCTCGGCCACGACGAGCACGGCCACCCGCTGTCGACGACCTCCGGATGCAGTGGCTCGATCACCACGTTCATCGACCCCGGGCATGCCGGGGCGGAGGGTCTGGTGGCGGTCTTCGTCGCCGAGTACACCGACAGCGACGGCCAGACCGGCTCGGCCGAGGTGGTCCTCACACCCAGCGAACCCTGATGCCCGTCTGAGGCGAGGCGTGCCCGGGGCTTTCCGTCCCCGGGCACCTCGATCATTGCAGGACACCGGCGCGGAAGGCCTTGGCCACCGCGTGGGCCCTGTCATTGGCGTCCAGCTTGCGGAAGACGTTCTTCAGGTGGCTGTGGATGGTCGCCGCACTCAGGTAGAGGTGGGCGCCGATCTGCTTGTTGGTCTTACCCTCCGCCACCAAGGTCAGGATCTGTACCTCCCGGTGGCTGAGCGAGTCGATGTCGATGGGGGCGAGTCGGCGCGAGGTCCGAAAGAGTTCATCCATGGATCTCACTGTCCAGCCGGTCAGTGGCCCGTTCGTGTCGCCAACCGGGCGGCCATCGTGCCGTTTCTGGTTTGACATCCTCGCGTCGGCCGGTGAAATGAATGTGACATACGTTCGTGTCCGTAGACTGCGTCGGGTGAGCATCGGCAAAGGCGACATCGCACCCGACTTCGAGCTGTCCGACCAGAACGGCACGCCCCGGCGGCTGACCGACCTGCTGGCGGACGGGCCCGTCGTCCTCTTCTTCTACCCCGCGGCCATGACCAAGGGCTGCACCGCGGAGGCCTGCCACTTCCGGGACCTGGCGGCGGAGTTCCGCGCGGCCGGCGTGCAGCGGGTCGGCATCAGCAGGGACACCGTCGAGAAGCAGAAGCTCTTCGCGGAGACCCACACCTTCGACTACCCGCTGCTGTCCGATCCCGATTCGGCGACCATCGCGGCGTACGGCGTGAAGCGCAAGCTGAACCTCGGCCCGCTGAGCACCAAGCGGATGACGTTCGTGATCGGCACCGACCGCAGGATTCTCGACGTCATCCACAGCGAGCTGGACATGAACCAGCACGCCGCCGAGGCGCTCAGCGTGGCGTCCGCCGCCAAGTCCTGACCCGCTCCGCGCGCTGGAAGGCCGCGCAGAGGAACACCAGGGTCACGGCGAAGACCGGCAGCCAGAGCAGGCGGTACAGCGGCCACATCCCGGTCGGCGGGCCGGACAGGCCGGGCAGCGGGCCGGCGAGCAGCCCGCCGAAGGTGACCAGCAGCAGGGCGCTCTGGTGCCAGCAGTAGACGGTCATCGCCGACCGATTGAGCACGGCGACCGGCGTCCCGACGGCCGGTCGCCGCAGCCATCCGGCCAGCCGGTCCCGGACCAGCAGGAACACGCCGATCTGCGCGGCGGCCAGAGCCAGCGCGAACAGCGACGGCGGATCGAGGTTCGACCAGCCGTCACCGGGGACGCCCACCGCGCTGGCCGGATAGCCGGCGAGCAGCACCAGTCCGGCGCCGGCGGCCACGCCCATCAGCGCCAGGATCCGGCCGGCCCGCTGGGGGAGCAGGCCGTCGGCCAGGGCGATACCCAGCAGATACGGCACCGCCCAGCCGGCCACCGTGGCCGCCGGATGCAGCCAGGCCGCTGTCTCCAAGTGGCGGGCGACGTCACAGGCCGCCACCAGCGCGATCGCCGGCGCCAGCGGCCACAGCCGGTATCGGCCGACCGCGGCCCGCAGCAGCGGAGCGCTCACGGTCAGGACCAGATAAACCAACAGAAACCACAGCGGGTGTACGAGCAGCGAGCGCACCACGTGCAGGGTGCTGTCCGGCGCGCCGGTCACCCGCAGCAGCAGCCAGGCGGGCAGCCACACGGCGGCCAGCAGCCCAATCGGGCGGGCAAGCCGGGCAAATCGGGCGGCAAGCCCGGGGCGGCTGCGTGCGGCCGGTTCGCGGCGGCTGCCGACGGCCGGTTCGCGGCGGCTGTGGGTGGCGGGTTCGCGGCGGCTGCGGGCGGCTGCGAATCCGCCGGCGAAGAAGAACAGGCCCAGGGTCTGCAACACCCACGTCGCCGGGGTCAGTGCCGGGAACGCCGCCAGCGGGCTCGCCCCGTGCCACGCCGCGGGCCGGGCGGGATCGCTCACCACCGCGGACACCAGCCAGTGCCCGATCACCACGCCCAGGATCGCCACGGCCCGGAGCGCGTCGATCGTACGATCACGGGTCTTGGATCTTGAAAGAGTCATGGCAGATCACCGGCGATCCGGGCCAGTGCCGCCAGCGAATCGGTGCCCGGCGACAGATAGTGATCGTGATCGTGGACGTCCGCGGTGGCGAACACCCGGGCGCCGAACCCCGGCCCGGCCGGATCGGCCCCGAGACCCAGCCCGAACAGCCGCACCTCCGGAACCCACCGCACCCAGTCCTGATCGCTCCGACCGGCCCACACCCGTGCGCCCGTGCGCAGACCGGCGACGTCGCCGACACCCATGCCAGCGCTGCCGAACACGGCGATGTCGGTCACCTGCGGTGGCAACCGGGGCGCGGCGTGCCCGATCACCGCCGACCCGTAACTGTGCCCGAGCAGCGCGATCGTCGCCCGCGGGCGAACCGCGACCAGACCGGCCACGAACCGTTCCAGCTCCGCGGCCCCGGCCCGCGCCAGGTTCGCCCGGCCGGCCTCGTCGAACCCCTGCGGTGTGTCGTAGCCGAGCCACGCGATCACCGCGAACCCGCCGGATCCCGCCCCGGCCCGCTGGAGGTCGGCCGCCTGCACGGCCGGTGACCGGTATGACCGCCCGCCCACACCCCGCCAGAAATTCGCCAGCCGGTTGGTCATGCCGGGCACCAGCACCGCGATCCGCCGCGCCGTCGACAGGTCACCGAACACCTGGGCGACCCGGCCCCGCCCGCGCGGGTCGAACAGCAGGAAATCGCCGTCCGGGCGGTCGATCCCGGCCGCCCGCATGGATCGCCGGTTCGCCTCGTAGCGCAGCGTGATCGGCGCCCCGTCCAGATTGCCGACCACCTCGGGACGTTCGGCGGCCAGCTCCCGCTGCCGGTCGCCGGGCATGACGGCGAACCACTCGTGGACCGTCGCCGGCCGTGCGGCGGCGCCCACCGGGGCCGGAACAGGGGGCGCGGCCAGCACGGTGCCCGCCGACGGCGCCACGATGACCGCGGTGACCGCCAGAACCGTCCGCAACCGATTGATCAGAATCATGCCGATCACGGTGCCCGGCGACCGGGCGCCGCCACATCGGCCCGCGGACGGCAACGGCATCCGCCCGTGGGCGTAAGCCCGCGAGCCGATGCGCCGGTGATCTTCACGTCGATACAGTCGGCCGCATGCCTACCCCACCGAAACGGACGGGTGGCGTGCTGGTCTGGAGCGCCGCGCTCCTGTTCCCGTTCGCCCTGTTCGCCACGATCACTCTGCCGGGTGGCGGCGACGGGAACCTGCTCCAGCTGCCCCTGGCCGCCTTGGCCCTGCTGCTGCCCCTGGGGCTGGCCCGCCGATCCCCGCTGGCGGGTCTGCTGGTGCTGCTCGCCGGCGGAACAGCCGTGCTGTTCCTCGTCCAGGACGAGACCTTCGGCCGCATCCTGATCCTCGTCGTGGTCATCGTGGCCGACGGCATGGCCGGCCACGTGGCGGCCACCCGGCCACGGCGGCTGTCGTTGCCGGCGGCGGCTCTGACCGCGGTCGTGCAGGGCAACCTGGCCCTGACCATCGGCCAGGTCGACGACGTGCCGACCGTGCTCACCGTGATCCTGCTGGGGGTCATCACCGCGTGGGTGATCGGCGACTCGATCCGGCAGCGCCGCCGGCATGCCGCCACCCAGCGGGAACAGGCCGAGGCGCGGGCCGTCGAGGCGGAACGGCTGCGGATCGCCCGCGAACTGCACGACATGGTCGCGCACAGCATCGCCGTCATCGCCGTACAGGCCGGCATGGGCCGCCGCGTCATCGACACCCAGCCGGCCGAGGCGCGCAACGCCCTGGCGAACATCGAGGACACCAGCCGGGAGACCGCGGCCGCCCTGCGCCGGATGCTCGTCAGCCTGCGCCGCAGCGACGGCGGCTCCGCCCCGGCGCCACGGGACCCCGCTCCGGGCCTGGCCGACCTCGACGACCTGGTCACCCGCAGCGCCCAGGCGGGCGTGGAGATCCGGCTGCGCCGCCACGGCGACCGGGCGCCGCTGCCGCCCGACATCGACCTGTCCGCGTACCGGATCGTCCAGGAGGCGGTGACCAACGTGATCCGGCACGCCGGCACCGGCCACTGCGACGTCGGCGTCCAGCAGGACGGCCGCGCGCTCACCATCGAGGTCACCGACGACGGCCCCGGCACGGGCGTACCCGCCGTCGCCGGCAGCGGGAACGGCCTCACCGGCATGCGGGAGCGCGTCAGCCTCCTGGGCGGCGAGTTCGCCTCCGGCCCCCGGCCCGGCGGCGGATTCCGGATCGCCGCGACCATCCCGCTCCCGGAGACCACCCGATGAGCGTCCGCGTGGTGCTCGCCGACGACCAGCCGCTGATCCGCAGCGGGCTGCGGGTGCTCATCGACGCCACCGAGGACCTGCGAGTCGTCGGCGAGGCCGCCACCGGTGCCGAGGCCGTACGCCTGGTCCGTGAACAGGAACCCGACGTCGTCGTCATGGACATCCGGATGCCGGTCATGGACGGGATCGAGGCCACCCGGCACATCACCGCGGGGACCGGCCCGGCCCGGGTACTCATGCTCACCACGTTCGACGACGACGAGTACGTCTACTCCGCCCTGCGCGCCGGAGCCAGCGGGTTTCTCGTCAAGGACATGGCGCTCGACGACATCCTCGGCGCCATCCGCGTGGTCGCCGCCGGGGACGCGCTGATCGCCCCCAGCGTCACCCGCCGCCTCATCGGGCACTTCGCCGCCGGCGCCCCCGCACCCGCCCCGTCACCGGCCCGGTCACGCATGGACGACGCGATCACCGAACGGGAGCGGGAGGTGCTCACCCTGGTGGGACGTGGCCGGTCGAACGCGGAGATCGCCGAGGAGCTGCACATCAGCCCGGCCACCGCCAAGGCCCACGTGGCCCGGCTCTTCACCAAACTCGACGCCCGGGACCGGGTCCATCTGGTGATCATCGCGTACGAGATGGGCCTGGTCGCCCCCGGACCGTAGGGTGCCCTGCCGGTACCTGTCTCGTCAGTGACTCCCTGCCGCCCGGCGCCTGGCGCTTTGATGATGGTGAGAACACCGTCCTGAGGAGGACCACCATGCGCCAGGCAGTCATGTACGCCCCCGGTGACGTCCGCGTGGAGCAGCGCGACCGGCCGGCCGTCGCCCGTCCGACCGATGCGGTCATCCGGGTCGCGGCGGCGTGCGTCTGCGGCTCCGACCTGTGGCCGTACCGGGGCATCGACCAGATCGCCGAGCCGCGGCTGATGGGCCACGAGTACGTCGGCGTCGTCGAGGAGGTCGGCGCCGAGGTCCGCGACATCAAACCCGGCCAGTTCGTCGTCGGTTCGTTCTTCACCAGCGACAACACGTGCGAGATCTGCCAGGCGGGCTACCAGTCCCGCTGCCCGGATCTCCGGCCGGTCGTCGACGAGTCCGGCGGCGCGCAGGCCGAGTTCCTGCGGGTGCCGTGGGCCGACGGCACCCTGGTCGCCACGCCCGGACAGCCGGACGCCGACCTGATCCCGTCGCTGCTGGCCGCCTCCGACGTCCTCGGGACCGGCTGGTTCGGCGCGGTCGCCGCCGAGGCCGGCCCCGGCAAGACGGTCGCGGTGGTCGGCGACGGCGCGGTCGGCCTGCTCGGCGTCCTGGCCGCCAAGCGGCTGGGCGCGCAGCGGATCATCGCGATGAGCCGGCACGCCGACCGGCAGAAGCTGGCGCTGGAGTTCGGCGCCACCGACATCGTCACCGAGCGCGGCGACGAGGGCATTTCCAAGATCAAAGACTTGACCGACGGGTACGGGGCCCACTCCACGATCGAGGCCGTCGGCACCCAGGAGTCGATGCTGCAGGCGATCCGCTCCACGCGGCCCGGCGGGCACGTCGGCTACGTCGGCGTCGCCCACGGTGTCACGCTGCCCGGCATGGAACTGTTCCTCTCCGGCGTGCACCTGCACGGCGGCCCCGCCCCGGTGCGCCGCTTCCTGCCCGAACTGATCGACCTCATCCTCAAGCGCGAGATCGACCCGGGCCGGGTGTTCGACCTCACGCTCCCACTCGACGAGGCGGCCGAGGGCTACCGGGCGATGGACGAGCGCCGCTCCATCAAGACGCTGCTCAGGCCCTGACTCACGTTGCCGGCAGGCCGGTGATCTCCTCGTAGAGGGCGTCGTACCCGGCGTCGTCGACCAGATCGAGCAGGCCGTCGTCGTCCACCGCGTAGACGCCCCTGTCGAAACAGGCGTTGGTGACGGCCACCAGCTCGGCGACCGAGTTGAACTCGACGACCGGGTGGCCCGGCACCAGCAGCGACACGACCACCGGCTCCTCGCCCGGCGCGTTCCAGGCGGCCACGTACAGGTCGATGCCGCCGTCACGCAGCAGCGGCACCCAGTGGGCGTAGGGCAGCTCGACGGACAGATCGGCCTTGGTCTCGTCGAGAGCGACCGGCCAGTAGCCCGGAATCACCCAGCAGTCACCGATCGTCTGGCCGTCCGCGTCATCGACGCCGTCACACCACGAGAACCAGGCCCGGACGGCCGCGGGCACATCGGCGCCGAGCACGGCGGTGATCTCCTCATCCGGCCGTCCGCGCCGCAGCCAGGAGGCGGCCGGTGCGCCGAGACGGCTCAGCGAGTCACTCCACCCGCGCAGGGCGTTCCCAAGATCGTCGTCCGCGTTCACGATCAGGAAGGTAGCAGGTCAGAAGTACTCTTCCAGACAGGCGGCGCCGCTCTCCGGCGTGCCCGGCTCCGTCACCACGACGAACCCACCACCGCGCCCGACATCGGCCGGCAGGGGAGTGTTGATGAGGATGAAGGCCGCGGCCAGGGAGAGCGCACCGGCCGCCAGGGAGACCAGATCCCGTCTGCGCATGCCCAGTCCTCTCACCGCCCGCATTTTACGGCCCCCAGTCAACCGCCGCCCGCCCGCGCGGGAAACGCCCTGACACAACTGCCGCGAGTACGCCCTCCCCGGGGATCCACTCCCTCGTTGCCGGGCCGGCGCGCGCAGTGACCTATTCGTCTTCCGGGTGATCCTCGGAGTCGATGTAACGGAGCACCTTGCTGATCTGCTCCGTGAGAAGTGTGTGCCCGATCTCGCGTGCCGCTGCGAGGCCCTTCTCCAGTACCACTCGTGCGCTGTCCAGCTCCCCGAGGATGACCAGGAGTTGGCCGAGACTACCGCCGGCGAGGGCGATGCCGTCCGGGCGTTGCAGGTGGTCGAGGATTTGGAACGCCTCGGCCAGGTGAGGTTTCGCGGCTTGGAAATCTTCAAGTTCCACGTAGATCTCCGCGATACCCCAGTTGATGTCGGCGATACCCTCCAGGTGGTTCAGCCGTTCCACGGCAGGAAGGATTTCGTGCCGGCGGATGCGGAGCGCTTCGGCGTACTCACCCCGCTCGAACAGAATGTCAGCGATGCTGCCCCAGCAGCTCGCGGCATTGCGGGCATTGCCAAGGCGTTCGAAGGCCGGCAGCGCTTTCTCCCGATGAATGCGGAGTGCTTCCTCGGGATCTCCGCGCCGGTGCAGGTCGTCGGCGATCTGGGTCCAGGTGATCGCGGCGGATCGAGTGTCGCCGAGTCGTTCGTAGACCGGCATCTCAACTTCGTGGCGGATGCGGAGTGCTTCGTCGTATTCGCCGCGTTGATAGTGGATGTCAGCGATGTTTCCCCAGGTAATTGCGGCGGAACGGGTGTCGCCGAGTCGTTCGTAGACGGGTAGTTGGACTTCGCAGCGGATGCGGAGTGTTTCGTCGTATTCGCCGCGTTGATAGTGGATGTCAGCGATGCTGCTCCAGGCTCTCGCGGTGTTACGGGTGTCACCGAGTCGTTCGAAGGCCGGCAGCGTCTTCTCCCGATAGATCCGCAGTGCTGCCTCGTGATCCCGGCGCCGGTACAGGTCGTCGGCGATCTTGCCCCAGGCAATTGCGGCGGAACGGGTGTCGCCGAGTCGTTCGTAGACGGGTAGCTGGACTTCGCGGCGGATGCGGAGTGCTTCGTCGTATTCGCCGCGCTGGTACAGGTTGTCGGCGATGTGCCCCCACGTCATTGCGGCGGATTTAGCGTCGCCGAGTCGTTCGTAGACGGGTAGCTGGACTTCGCGGTGGATGCGGAGTGCTTCATCGTATTCGCCGCATTGGTGCCTGATATTGGCGATTTTGGCCCAGGTATCCGCCACGTCACCCTCGGATCCGGCAGCGGCGAACACGTCATGGGCTTGAAACAGCAGCTGTTCGGCCTGTTCCAGCTTTCCCCGCGTGACCATCAGCCCGGCGTACTCAACGCTGACCCGGGCGTGTTCCAGTGGGTCGGCCGCGACCCCATGGCTGGCGGCGTGCTCGACGGCTCGATCGAACAGTGCGGCCGCAATGTCACCCTCACCGCAAAGCTGGGCCGCCCCGGCGGCGCGGCGCAGCAAGAACACAGGCACAGGGGCGGCGTGCCGATCGAGCACGGCGATGGCCTGCTGCCCGAGCGTCAGAGCGTGTTCCGCCGGACCGGCAAGCAAGGCGTGTACCGCGTCCGGGGCGGAGAGCGCGGTCACCGCCGCATCATCGGCCAGCACTGCCAGCCGGGCCAGCTGCACGTCCAGGACCGGGTTCCAGTCGGGTCGCTCTTCGGGGTCGCCCCACGCGGCCAGCAACGGCTGTACCACCACACCGGCCAGCTCGACCCGCTCAGCTTCGGTCAGCTTGATGATGCGGCCGGCGGCCAGTGCGTTGACCGCGATGGCGGTGTCTTCGTGGTTACCGACATCGGGGAAGACGTCGGCCAGCCCCAGGCCGCACAATCGCTGCGCTGACCCGCCGGTGCGGGTGCTCAGCACGTCGGTGACCGCTGTCGGAATGGGCATCTCGAACAGGGTCAGCGCCCGCAGCAGGGCGATGTGAGCATCGCCGGCCTGCTCGATCAGCGCGTCCAGCGCCAGATTCTCCACGAAAGCGCGGATATCGGCGTCGGCAGGCAGATCACCGCGTTTCAGGTAGGACTCCATATCGGCGACGGCCCGCTCGGCACGGTCCTGATCGACCTGAGGGCTGTAGACCAGCCGCAACGCGACCAGATCCTGTAGACCCGGATTGCCCCCGCTGACCGCCACCGCCCGGGCCGCCAGCCCGGCCCGGGACTCCCGCAGCCGCTCCGTCGGCACCGCCTGGTGCCGCACCGCCAGCTTCTGTTGCGCCACCGGGGACAACGGCGCCAACTGCACCGGCTCCAACCGCTCCTGTAGCTCGTCCAACGTGAACGTGAATCGGCTGGTCATCACCAGGCGGCTGTCACCCCGGCCGGGAACGAAGGCCGCCAGCACCGCCGCCAGTACCGGCGCATGTCCGGCGACCAGCTGATGTGGACCGTCCGGTCGCGAGTCGAGGATCTGCTCCAGGTCGTCGATGATCAGCAGGAGTGGCCGCTGCCCGTCGCCGGATTGGTCGCACGGACCGGACAACAGGTCCACCAGCACCCATCGCAGCGCCTCCGGCTGGTCGCGGACCTCTGCTCGCCGCTTCTCGATCAACGACCGGGCCGCCGGGTTGTCCTCCACCGCGGCCGCGATCGCGTCCAGCACACCCATCGCCGTGTAGTCACCGAACACCACCGCCACCGCGTGGTCGGTGAACCGGTCCGCCAACCGCGCCGCGAGGCTCGACTTTCCCAATCGGCCCTGCCCGTGCAGCAACACCCCGGCCCGCTCGCCACCGCGCAGCACCCGCAGGACGTGCTGCATCTCCTGACGCCGGCCGACGAACATCTCCGCCGTGGCCACCGGAACATGACGCCGCTTGAGGTCCAGGAACGTCTTCGTACCGTGCAATGCCGGCATCAGCTGCCGCCGGCGTTTCCCACCCACCGCTGGACCGCCGCCCGGTGGGCCCAGCCAGATCCGGGCCAGATGCCAATCCGCCCGCAATCGCGGGTGCTCGCACGCCATGAGCTGGCGGCGCGCGTCACCCACCGCGGCCGCAAGCTCCTGTCGCAGTCCGAGCTGCTTGTAGAGGTGCTGCGAGAACAGGGTCGCGGCGCCGTCGGTGACCGAACCGTCCCAGCCGATCACCGCGGGCACCCCGGCACGCACCAGGCTGGTGGACAGCGAATGCGCCACTTCGCCCTGGGCCGCTCCGCCGCTGTCCGGAGCACCGGGAGAGCGGTGGTCCGGCCCGCCGGGCAGATGCCCGACCTCGTCCGCCGCCGTGGCCGTCAGGCAGGCCGAGACGACCATCAGCCGCGGCATGGGCGACAGTCGCCGGATCAGGTCCGCCGCGGTGACCGCCTGGCCGTCGCCGACCTCGTTCTCCATCATCAGCACCGGCACTCGGGGCCCGTCCGGCGTCGTCTGCCAGTTGTTCACCCCGTGGCAGGACAGGTGCAGTACCGGGAGGCCGCCGAGGTCGGCCCACCGCAGCCCGAGCTGCTCCGGGTCGCCGGTGTCGTCCACGACCAGATCCACCCGGGTGTCGCCGACCGCGGTCAGGATGGCGGACTCCTCGGCTTCGAAGTCGAGTTCGTGCTGGCCGCGCGGCGCCGACGCCATGAACATCAACCCGAGCCGGAGGTCGTCCAGCGGCGGAGCGGCGACAGGCGTCCCCAGTCGGCGGACCACCTCGAAGCGCCGCAGCCCGTCCGCGGCAAGAAATCCACCCTGGTCGGCGAGGACCTCCCACGGCGCCCGCAGCACCGCCCACCCGGCCGCCGACGGTGACTGCGGCGCCCGCACCTCGAACACCAGCGGTGCCGTGGCGCGTTCCAACCGCACGCTCAGCATTTCGCCGCCGCCGTCGAGCCACGCGAACAATTCCCGGCCCAGCCCCACGAACACCGCGTCGTCCGCGCGGGCGTGTATCGCCTCGACATACCGGCCCGCCACGCCCTGGAGCAACTCCACGTCGGCGGTGTCCAGTTTCCGGCGGGCACCCACCGGCTCGCCGCCGACCTGCATTTCGAACCCGGCAGCGTCCAGCAGCAGACCAGTGATCACCCGCCGACCTCCCACTCTCGTCACTACTACCTGGCGGACAGGAGGGGTTTGGGTGGGGCGAAGCGGGCGGACAGGAGGGGTTTGGGTGGGGCGATGCGGGCGGGGAGGGTTTGGGCGGGGCGGGGCGGGGCGGGGCGGGGCGAGGTGGGGCGATGCCGGCGGGTGGGTGGGGTGGGGGTGGGGCGATGCCGGCGGGTGGGTGGGGTGGGGGTGGGGCGATGCCGGCGGGTGGGAGGGACTTGGGCGAGGCGACGCCGGCGGACCGGAAAGGATTGGACGGGGCGGCGGTCGGGCGGGTAGTTTTCTGCTGCCCGTGACACCGCCTGAGGAGGTGAGACCCATGAACGTTGTATCGCAGTGGGTGCTCCCTCTCGCCGTCACGGTTGGGCGATTGACGTAGGTGTCGCCGGGAGCGCCGCGAAGGCACTCCTGGAAGGCAACACCATGGAATTCGATGTGATCATCGCCGGTTGTGGGCCGGCCGGCGCGATGCTCGCCGCCGAGCTGAGGCTGCATGACGTGCGGGTCCTCGTCGTGGAAAAAGAGACCGAGCCCGCCTCGTTCGTCCGCATCGTCGGTCTGCACATCCGCAGTCTCGAACTGCTGGCGATGCGCGGCCTGCTCGACCGCATTCTCGAACACGGGCGACGGCGCCCGGCCGCCGGTTTCTTCGCGGCGATCGACAAACCTCAACCCCAAAACCTCGATTCGGGGTACGCCTACCTGCTCGGCATTCCGCATCCGGTGATCGTCCGCCTGCTGGAGGAACACGCGGTCGCAGCGGGCGCGCAGGTCCGGCACGGTTCGGCGGTGACCGGTCTCGAGCAGGACGACGAGGGTGTGACCGTCGAACTGGCCGGCGGGGAGACGGTGCGTGCCCGCTTTCTCGTCGGCTGCGACGGCGGCCGCAGTACGGTGCGCAAACTGCTCGGCGTCGGCTTCCCGGGGGAGCCCGCGCGTAACGAGACGCTGATGGGCGAGATGGGCGTGGCCGTCCCGGCGGAGGAGATCGCCGCCCGGGTGGCCGAGATCAGCGTGACCGACAGGCGGTTCAGTCTCCGGCCCGCCGGCGATGGCGTCTACGGTGTGGTGATCCCGGTCGAGGGTGTCAGCGATCGTGGCGAACCGCCCACTCTCGACGATTTCAGGAAGCGGTTGCAGATCGTCGCGGGAACCGATTTCGGGGTGCATTCCCCGCGCTGGATGTCCCGTTTCGGCGATGCCACCCGGCTGGCCGACAGCTACCGGGTGGGGCGGGTGCTGCTGGCCGGCGACGCGGCACACATTCATCCGCCGATCGGCGGTCAGGGCCTCAATCTGGGTGTGCAGGACGCGTTCAACCTGGGCTGGAAACTGGCCGCGCAGATCCGCGGCTGGGCGCCGGAGGCACTGCTCGGCACGTACGAGGCCGAACGCCGTCCGGTCGCCGCGGACGTGCTGGACAACACCCGCGCCCAGATGGCGTTGGTGTCCTCCGAACCGGGTGCTCAGGCCGTACGAAAATTGTTGTCGGAATTGATGGATTTCGACGAGGTGAATCGGTATCTGATCGGCCGGATCGCCGGGATCGACATCCGGTACGACTTCGGTGCGGGTCCCGATCTGCTCGGCCGGCGGATGCCCGACGTCGAGGTGAAGTCCGGCCGTCTCTACGGGCTGCTGCATCGCGGCCGTGGCCTGCTGCTGGACCGCACCGAACGGCTGACCGCCGGCGGCTGGGCGGACCGCGTCGATCATCTCGGCGATCCCACCGCGGCCCTGGACGCACCGGCTGTCCTGGTGCGCCCGGACGGTCACGTCGTCTGGATCGGCGACGACCAGCGGGATCTGGACGAGCAACTCGCCCGCTGGTTCGGCCGGCCGATCGCCGCCACGGAGACCTCGGCACCGCGCCGTTGACGTAATCCGAGCGCTGCCGGATCGGCGACCCGCAACAGGGGCCGGCGATCCGGCGCGTTCGGCGGTCTGTGGCGGGGAACGGTTCGCTGGGGATCAATTCGGGCGTTTCGCGTCCCGGAGGCGGGCCGCTCAGTAGGTTTCCGTGGGTGGCGACCTTCATCATTTACAGCCCCGGTGCGCTGCAGCCCTACGGTCACGCCTTCGACTACGTCGGCGGACTCGGGTCCGGTCTGTGCGACCAGGGCTACCAGGTGCACGTCGTGACGCACGACGGGCCGCTGGTGCTGTCCGGCGTCATGGTGCATACCGCCACCTCCGCGGCCTGGGACCGGCTGCTCGCCGTCCTGCCGTCGAGACTGCGCAGGCACGCGTTCCGGCTGCTGGCGGAGCCTCGCCTGCTGTCCACGCTGAGCCGGGTCAGGGCGGAGCACCCGGACGCCCCGGTGCTGTTCGAGACGTTCGAGTACCTGAGCCTCGCCCGCTATCTGCGGCGGCCCCACGGGGGGCTCACCGGGGGCATCTTCCACTCCACCACCTTCCGCTCCGAACGGGAGGGCGTGCTGCGGACGGCATACAAGCGGGTCTCGGCCCGGGCGGCACGGCGAATCGCACGCAGCCTGGCCGTGGTGTACGTGCACGGCCCGCACCTGCGCCGCAGGCTCCTCGACGAGCTGTCCCTGCCCGAGACCTCGCCGGTGCGGGTGCTTGCTCACGGTGCCCCCGACCCCGCCGAAGTCGTGCTGCCCACCCGGGAGAAGGCGCGGGAGGTGCTCGGGCTCCCGGCCGGGAACATCCTGCTGTCGTTGGGCACGCTGCGCCGCGACAAGGATCTGTCCACGCTGGTACGCGCCGTCGCAGCCAGCCCGGACTGGGTGCTCGTGCACGCCGGCCCGGAGGGCGACGCGTCCTACCGGGAGTTGGAGCAGCTGGGTGAGGCGAACGGGCTCGGCGCCCGGCTCGTGATCCATAAACGGTTCATCCCGGCGGTCGAGCACCCCCTCTACTTCGGCGCGGCCGATCTGGTGTCCGCGTTCTACGACCCGGCGATGACGCACGAGAGCGGGACGGCGAAGCGGGCGCGCGCGTTCTCTCGGCCGCTGCTCGCGGCGGGCCCCCCGGACCTGCTCGACTACGTCACCGAGTGGGGCGTCGGCTACACCGTCCCGCCCCATGACGTGGATGCGGCGGCTGAAGCCCTCCGCCGTCATGCCGGTCTGTCACCCGAGGACGCTGCGGCGCTCGAGCAGCGCATCCACCGCGCGGGGCAGGAGTTGTCGTGGCGATCGGTCGCCGCGACCATCGCCGCCGACCTCAGCCCGCACCATACGACGTAGTAGGGCAGGCCGATCGCCGGCTGAGCCGGGCTACGACGGGCCGAGCCGTGGAGCGAGCAGGCGTAACGCTCGTTGCACGGCCGGTCCGATGTCGGCGGGTTCCGGCGCCGTCGCGACCACGCCGTAGATCATCCGGTGGGCGAGCAGGACGTCGTCGACGGTGAGCCGGGCGTCGACCAGCCCGGCCGCCTGGGCGGGTGGCAGGGCGGTCCGGACGAGGGCGAGCATGTGCTGCGGGCCGGTGTAGTCGGGCATGCTGCGCCGGGCGTCGACGGCCATCTCGACGAAGGCCGCGGATTCGATGGTCAGCTCGACCATGCGCTTCCACAGGCGGCCGAAGGTGTGCTCGTCGGGTGCCGCGCAGATCGCGTCGAGCTGGGCGAAGTTCTCCTCGAAGACGGCCAGGGCCAGGTCCAGCCGGGTGGGGAAGTGCCGGTAGAACACGCCCTGGCCGACGCCGGCCTCCTTGGCGATCGCGCTGAGCGGCACGTGGTAGCCGCGTGCGGCGAACAGCCGGCGGGCCGCGTCGAGGATCGCCTGCCGGTTCTCCGAGGCCGCGGCCGGGCCACGGTTGACGCGGCCGGAACTCGTGCTCATAGTGATCACCCTAACAACCGGACAACATTGTCCGGATGCTTGGATGTTCTGAGGAGCGCCGCCATGACCATCCCTGACAGCTGGGATCACACCTACGACGTCGTCGTGATCGGCTCCGGCGGCGCCGGATTCGCCACCGCGCTCGGCGCGATCGACGAGGGACTCAGCGTGCTGCTGATCGAGGGCAGCGCCAAGTGGGGCGGCAGCACCGCCATGTCGGGCGGCGGCATGTGGCTGCCGAACAACCCGCTGATGCGCCGGGCCGGGCTGCGCGACTCCCGCGAGGAGGCGCTCACCTACCTGGAGGCGACCGTCGGCGTCACCGGCCGGGCCACCTCCCGGGAGCGCAAGGAGGCCTTCGTCGACGGCGTCGACGACTTCGTCACCACCGCCGAGAAGCACGGCATGGTCTTCGCCCGCGCCACCGACTACCCCGACTACTACCCGGAGCTGCCGGGCGGGAAGATCGGCCGCTCGCTGGAGGTCGAGCCGCTGAACTCCCGCATCGCCGGCGCCTGGTGGAAGACCAGCAACGCGCCGGCCGCGATGCCGGTGAAGACCGACGACGTGTGGCTGCTCGGGCGTGCCTGGTCCACCCTCGGCGGCTTCGCCCGCGGCGCCCGGCTGGTCCTCCGGGTGCTCGGCGGCCTGGTCCGCGGGCACCGCCTGGCCGGTATCGGCGCGGGTCTGGCCACCGCGTTCCTGCGGGCGGTCGTCATCGACGGCCACGCGCCGCTGTGGCTCGGCTCCCCGCTGGAGGAGCTGATCGTCGACGACGACGGCCGGGTGGCCGGGGTCCGCGTCACCCGCGACGGCCGGCCGGTGACCGTCGCCGCCACCCGCGGCGTCATGCTCGCCGCCGGAGGGTTCGACCACAACACCGAGTGGCGGCGCCGGTTCCACGGCATCGACGGCGCCCCGTCCGGCAATCCCGCCAACCTCGGCGGCGCCATCGAACTGGCCGAGAAGGCCGGCGCCGCGGTGGAGCTCATGGACGACGCCTGGTGGGGCGCCTCGGTCGCGGCCACCCCGGGGCACGTGCCGGCCTTCATCGTCGGCGAGCGGTCCCTGCCGTACTCGATCATCGTCGACGCCCGTGGGGACCGTTTCGCCAACGAGTCCGAGTCGTACGTCGACCTCGGCCACCACATGCTCGAACACGACAAGGACGGCACGTACTGGATGATCGCCGACGCCCGGCACGCCCGCCGCTACCTGCGTACCTTCGCCCTGGACCCGCGCAACAACAAGGCCATGCGCGAGGCCGGGATCCTGGCGAAGGCGCCGACCCTGGACGAGCTGGCGGGCCGGATCGGTGTCGGGCCGGACCGGCTGCGCGCGACGGTCGAGCGGTTCAACGGCTTCGCCCGCTGCGGCGTCGACGGTGACTTCGGCCGGGGCAACTCCGCGTACGACCGTTACTACGGCGACCCCACGGTCCGGCCCAACCCCTGTCTGGGACCGCTGGAGAAGGGCCCGTTCACCGCCTTCAAGGTGGTCATCGGCGACCTCGGCACCAAGGGCGGCGTCCTCACCGACCCGGACGGCCGGGCCCTGCGCGAGGACGGCACCGTCATCGACGGCCTGTACGCCGCGGGCAACAACTCCGCCTCGGTGATGGGCCGCACCTACCCGGGTCCCGGCTCGACGATCGGCCCCGCGGTGGTCTTCGGACTGCGTGCCGCCCGGCGTATGGCCCGCGGGTGAAAGTACGCCTTTCGGGTGAGTGACGTCATGTGGCACATTGGCCAGGCACAGAGGCGAGTAACGGGGGTCTGGTAGGACATGGCGGTTTCACGGCAGCGGCGCCGAATGCTCAGGGCGTTGTCCGCGGCGACGATCGCGGCAGCGGTGCTGTCCCCGGCGGCACCGGCGTGGGCCGCCCCCGGCTATCCCTCGCTGGCCCCGTGCGTGCCGGGCGTGGTGACGGCGGCCGACGAGGCGATCGCCGCCCAGCTGAAGCCGATGATGAACGGCCGCCGCCTCGGCTCCGGGGTGACCGGCCCCCGGATCGCCTGCGCCCGTGCGATCATCGCCACCGTCCAGTCCCGGGGGCTGGGTCAGCGCGCCGCCGTGATCGCGGTCACCGCCGCGATCGCCGAGAGCACGCTGAACAACCACACCGTCGCCTACGACCACGACAGTCTCGGCCTGTTCCAGCAGCGGCCCTCGCAAGGGTGGGGAAAGCCCGCGCAGGTGGTGGACCCGGTCTACGCCACCAACGCGTTCCTCAACGCCATGCTGCGCAAACACCCGGGCGGCAGCTGGATGACCGGTGACATCGGAGCGATCTGCCAGCGGGTGCAGGGCTCGGCGCTGCCGCTGGCGTACACCCCGGAGGCCCACGACGCGCAGCTCATCGTCGGGCGGTTGTGGGCGCAGGCGGGTCCGGCGCCCACACCGCAGCCGTCGGCGTCGTCCGGCCCGTACCAGAAGGCGCTCGCCGCGGCGGGCACCCAGCTGGGCGCTCTGGCCGGGCGGCACGAACTCGCGCTGGCCGACTGGAACGGCGACGGCCGGCCCGACCTGTTCGTCGTCGAGGGCACCGGGACGGCCAGCGGCAAGACCGAGATCCGCATCATGGACGGCGCCGCCAACTTCGCCGCGCTCCTGCTGACCAGGGTGACCGCGCTCGGCGAGACCGGCGATCAGTACGCCTACGCGATCGCCGACGTCAACGGCGACAAGCGGCCGGACCTCATGGCGGTGCAGCGCTCCGGCACCACGAGCGGCACCGCCGAGGTGACCGTCCTCGACGGGGCGTCGGCCTTCCGGCAGCAACTGCTCCACACCGGTACCCCGCTGGCCGCCAACGACGAACGCCGGCGGTTCGCCCTGACCGACTGGAACGGCGACGCCCACCCGGATCTCGTCGTCGTCAAGACCTCCGGCACCACCGGCAATCGGATGCAGGTCCAGCTTCTCGACGGAGCCGCGAACTTCCAGCGGCACCTGACTCCGGCGATCGTCACCGCGGAGCCCGCGAACCCCGACCACCGGGTGCTCGTGACCGACTTCAACAACGACCGGCGGCCCGACCTGGTGATCGTCGAGACGTCCGCCAGGGCCGACGGCCGGACCCGGCTGCGCGTGCTCGACGGGGCGACCGGGTTCCAGCGCACGCTGTTCAAGGCCGACACCGCCCCGGGCGTCACCCACCATCTCGAGCTGCTGATCACCGAGTGGAACGGCGACCGCCGCCCGGACCTGATGCTGGTGCAGGAGGACGGCACCGCCAGCGGCCGTACCGAAATGGTGGTTCTCGGCGGTTAGCCCGCGTCTTCGGCCGGCGCGCCGACCTGCTCCGCGGTGGGCGTCTTGAAGCCGATGAAGCCGTAGAGCACGTCGAGGAGCGGGCTGAGGATGTTGAAGAAGCAGTACGGCAGGTAGGCGCCGGTGGCCACCCCGAGCACCCCGGCGGTGTAGGCCCCGCTGGTGTTCCACGGCACCAGTACCGCCGTGACCGTGCCCGCGTCCTCGACCGCGCGGGCCAGCGTCTGCGGCGCCAGGCCACGGCGGGCGAACTCGTCCCGGAACATGCGGCTCGGCAGGACGTCGGCGACGTACACGTCGCCGGCCACCACGTTGAGGCCGATCCCGGTCCCGTTGACGGCCAGGATCAGCGAGCCGCGCCGCTTCGCCCGGGTGACGACGGGTTCGATGAGCCGGCGCAGGAATCCGGCGTACTCCATGACCGCGGCGAAGGAGAGCGCGCCGAGGATCAGCCAGACCGTGGTCAGCATGCTCACCATGCCGCCGCGGGTGAACAGCTCGTCGATGACCGGCTGCCCGGAGCGGCAGACGAATCCGCTGGCCATCGCCGAGAAGACGGCCTTCGCGCCGGTGGCGACCGGACCGAGGCCGGGCTCGCCGACGAACGCCGTCACCGCGGAGTGCTGGGTGAACACCGCGAGGACGCCGGCGAACAGCGCCGATCCCATCAGCGCGAGGAACGGCGGGATCTGCTTCACCGTGAAGACCAGCAACAGCAGCATGGGCAGCAGGTTGAGCACCGAGAGGTGGAAGACGCCGCCGAGCGCCTGCTGGGCCGCCTCCGTGTCGATCTGCCCCTCGGGCTGCGCGTTCAGGCCCATCACGAAGAAGATGACCAGGCTGATCGCCAGCGCCGGGCCCGACGTCCAGAACACGTTGCGGATGTGCTGGCTGACCGTCAGGCCGCGGCCGACGAGTTTCGGCACCAGGATCGTCGTCTCCGACAGTGGGGTCATCTTGTCGCCGAAGTACGCCCCGCAGATCACCGCGCCGGCGGTCACCTCGACCGGTAGCCCCATCACCTTCGACATCGCCACGAACGCCACGCCGAGGGTGCCGGCCGTGGTCCACGAACTGCCGGTGACCAGGCCGACCGCGGCGCACACGACGGCTGTCGTGAGGTAGAACCAGGCCGGGCTCATCAGGCCGATCCCGACGTCCACGACGCTGGGGATGGTGCCCGCCATGTTCCAGGTGCCGATCAGCGCGCCGATCGCGAGCAGCATGAAGATCGGTCCCATGGCCGTGGTGACGCCACCGATCGCCGCATCGGCCACCGACGACATCGCGAATCCGTTCTTCAGCGCCATCAGGGCGGCGAAGGCCGCGCTCAACAGCAGCGCCACCTGCAACGGGCCGTCCATCGCGCCCGCGCCGAACAGGATGATGCTGCTGGCGAGCAGGGTGATGAGCACGGCGACCGGCAGCACCGCATCGAGCATCGTCGGTGGCCGGCCCTCACCCGGCGGCGGTTGATCATTCATGGCGGTCAGGATGAATCACCTGCCGTGTGGTCGGCATCACCCTTGGTGGATGGCAAACGGCTCGCCTCGGGAACGGCGATCGACCGGATTCCGGCCGTCCGTGCGGGCTAGCATGGCTGGCGACACGCCGAGCCGAACATTCCCCCCGTACCGGTCACGATGGGTGGTGGGGGGATGCATGCCGATGATCGCGCCGTTCTGCTGTCCGGACCGGATGTCGGCGAGCTGGAGCAGGAGTACGTCCTGGCCGCCCTCCGCTCGGGCTGGATCGCACCGGTCGGCCCGGATCTGGACCGGTTCGAGCGGGAGATCGCCGAGCGGGCCGGGGTGCCGCACGCGGTCGCGGTGAACTCGGGGACGGCCGCCCTGCACCTGGCCCTGATGGGTGTCGGCGCCGGTCCCGGTGACGTCGTCGTCGTGCCCACGCTGACCTTCGTGGCCACCGCGAACGCCGTCGTGCACGCCGGCGCCACACCGGTCCTCGTCGACTGCGACCCGGACACCGGCAACCTCGATCCCGGTCTGCTGTCCGGTGCGCTCGCCGACCTGGACGCCGAGGGGGCACGCGTGCGGGCGGTGATGACCGTCGACCTGTACGGCCGGTGCGCCGACTACGGGCGGATCCTGCCACTGTGCGACCGGCACGGCGTACCCGTCGTCGAGGACGCCACCGAGTCGCTCGGGGCCGCGCACGCCGGGCGCCCGGCCGGCTCGTTCGGGCGGGCGGCGGCGTTCTCGTTCAACGGCAACAAGATCATCACGACGTCGGGTGGCGGCATGCTGGTCACCGCCGACGCGGAGCTGGCCGACCGGGCCCGCTACCTGGCCGGTCAGGCGCGGCTGCCGGCCGAGCACTACGAGCACGGCGACGTCGGCTACAACTACCGGCTCAGCAATCTGCTGGCCGCGCTGGGCCGGGCCCAGCTGTGCCGCCTGGACGCCATGATCGAACGGCGGCGGGCGCTGCACGACGGGTACACCAAGGTCTTCGCGCACGTCGACGGGGTGAGCATCCTGGGCGGCGACGACCCGGCCGCCAACCGCTGGCTCACCGCCGTCGTCGTCGATCCGGACCGGACCGGCTGGCGGGCCCGTGACCTTGCCGTACACCTGGCGGCGCGCAACGTGGAGACGCGGCCGGTCTTCAAACCCATGCACCGCCAGCTCCCGTACGCGCACGCCCGCAACTTCCTGTCCGGCGCCGCCGATCGCCTGTTCGCCGACGGCCTGGTCCTGCCCGGCGGATCCGCGCTCGGCGACGACCAGGTACGCCGTGTCCTCGACGAGATCACCGAGTTCCTGGAAGGTCGCTGATGAGAGCCCGATTCACCGATGTGGCGCAGCGCGCCATCGACATCGGCGTGTCCGCGACCGCCCTGGTCGTCACCGCGCCGGTGATGGCCGGGGTCGCCGCCGCGGTCGCGGTCAACCTGGGGCGCCCGGTGCTGTTCCGTCAGCGGCGGCCGGGTCTGCACGGCCGCCCGTTCACACTGGTCAAGTTCCGTACCATGCGGGACATCGACGAGCGGCGTGGCCTGGTCACCGACGCCGACCGGCTCACCGGCCTGGGCCGGGCGCTGCGCTCCACCAGCCTGGACGAGCTGCCGACGCTGTGGAACGTGCTGCGCGGCGACATGAGCCTGGTGGGACCCCGGCCGCTGCTCATGCAGTACCTCGACCTGTACAGCCCGGACCAGGCGCGGCGGCATCTGGTCCGGCCGGGGGTCACCGGGCTCGCCCAGGTGAGCGGCCGCAATCTGCTGGACTGGGAGGAGCGGCTGGCCCTCGACGTCTGGTACGTCGACCACCGCTCGCTGGCGCTGAACGCCAAGATCTGCCTGCGGACCGTGCTGACCCTGTTCCGCCGGGAGGGCATCTCGGCGCCGGGGGAGGCGACGATGTCGCTGTTCACCGGTTCTCCGCGGGCCGCGTCGGAAGCCGCCGGCGATGCCTGAACCGATCGTCATCGTCGGGTGCGGGGGCTACGGCCGGGAGATCTTCGGAGTCATCGCGGCCATCAACGGCGCCGGCGACTCGTGGAAGGTGCTGGGCTTCCTCGACGACACCCCGTCCGAGACGAACCTGCGCCGCCTGGACCGGCTCGGCACCGCCTGCCTGGGCCCGAACGAACTGCTGGCGGAGCTGGACGCGCACTACGTCGTCGGCATCGGCGACCCGCGGACCCGGGCCGCGGTCACCGCCCTGCTGGAACCGTTCGGCAGGCCCGCGGCCACCCTCGTCCACCCGGCGGCCGTCCAGGGGCCGCACAACCACCTGGCCGACGGGGTGGTCTTGTGCGCCGGGGCCCAGGTCACCACGAACGTGACCCTGGGCCGGCACACGCACCTCAACCTGAACGTGACGGTCGGCCACGACGCGGTGCTCGCCGACCACGTGCAGGTGAATCCCCTCGCGGCGGTGTCCGGCGACTGCTGCATCGGGCGGGAGGTGCTGATCGGCACCGGCGCGGTGGTGCTCCAGGGCCGGGAGGTGGGTGACGGCGCGACGGTGGGCGCGAGCGCCTGCGTGGCCCGCGACGTCGGCGCCGGGCAGATCGTCAAGGGCGTGCCGGCCAGATAGCGGAGATGAGATCGTGCGGATCACCTACATCCACCAGTATTTCAAGACGCCCGGGATGTCCGGCGGAACCCGGTCGTACGAGTTCGCCCGGCGCCTGGTCGACCGCGGCCACGAGGTGCACATGATCACCGGCGATCCGGACGGCGACCGGGCCCGGATCACCCGGGAGGCCGGCATCGTCGTGCACTGGCTGCCGGTGCCGTACAGCAACGCGATGTCGTACCGTCGCCGGATCGTGGCGTTCCTCGACTTCGTCCGCCGGTCGACGGTCGAGGCGGCCCGGATCCCGGCCGATCTCGTCCTCGCGACCAGCACCCCGCTCACCGTGGCGATCCCCGGCGCGTACGCGGCCCTGCGCCGCCGTGTGCCGATGGTGCTGGAGGTCCGCGACGTGTGGCCGGAACTGCCGATCGCGATGGGCGCGCTCCGGTCACCGGCCGCCCGCTGGGCGGCCGAGCGGCTGGAGGCGTGGGCCTACCGCCGGGCGGCGCACGTCATCGCGCTGTCCCCGGGCATGGCCGCCAGCATCCAGCGGCGCTTCCCCCGGGTCGGGGTCACCGTCGTGCCCAACAGCTCCGACATCGGCCTGTTCGCCGGGGCCGACCGGGCCGGGGCGGTCCTGCGGGAGGAGACACCGTGGCTGGGGGACCGGCCGCTGGTCCTCTACGCCGGCACGCTCGGCCCGGCCAACGGCGTCGACTACCTGGTCCGGATGGCGGCGTGCCTGGCCGAGACGGCTCCCGACGTCCGGGTCGCGATCATCGGTGACGGCCGGATGCGCGACAGCCTGCGGTCGCTGGCCGCCGGGCTGGGTGTGCTGGACCGCAACCTGTTCCTGCTGGGGCCGGTCAGCAAGGAGCGGGTGGTGGCGTTCTTCGGCGCGTGCGACCTGGCGACATCGATGTTCGTCGACATCCCCGAGCTGGGGAACAATTCGCCGAACAAGGTCTTCGACGCGTTCGCGGCGGGCCGCCCGGTGGCCGTCAACCACGGTGGGTGGATCGCCGACCTGCTCACCGAGAGCGGCGCCGGGCTGGTGCTGCCGGCCGGCGATCCCGGGGCGGCGGCCACCGCGGTCGCCGACTTCCTGGGCGACGCGTCCGACCGCACGTCCGCGCGGGCGGCGGCGTCCGCCCTGGCCCGCGACCGTTTCGACCGTGACCTGCTGTTCGAGGACTTCGAGCGGGTCCTGAACCGGGCCGTCTACCGCGGCAGCGGGGCCGGCGCCGGCGCGGGACGGACCACGGCCAGCAAGAGGAAGATCCACATCAGTCGCGCGTCGTAGTAGTCGCCGGAGAACAGGCTGGTGGCGCCCATGAAGATGCCGCAGTAGGCGGCGAACCGGGCTTCCAGGCTGCGTTCGCTCTTCGGCACGGCGGTGTAGGCGTGCCACAGGCTCAGCCACGCCAGCGCCAGCAGTGCCAGCCCGACGAACCCGCCCTCGGCCGCGACCGACAGCGGCAGGTTGTGCACGTAACTCTCGCCGGCGCCGAGATCGGCGATCGTATGGAAGCCGTTCATCCCGGTGCCGAGCAGCGGCCGCTGCCAGAAGATCTGCAGCGCCATCTGGTACAGCACGTCGCGGTCGGAGGTGTATCCCTGTTCGACGGTCCCCTCGAGGAACCGGGTCCGCACGAAGTCGGCGATCGACGGCCCGGCCGTGACCACCATGATCGCGGTCATCGCGACCATCAGGACGAGCGGCTTGGCGATCCGGTCGAGGTTGAACCGGGGCCGGATCGCCAGCAACGCGACGGCGATGGTGATGCCGAGGGAGATGAGGCCGCCCCGGGAGCCGGAGGCGATCGCCCCGAACAGGAACACCGGGATCGGCGCCAGCCATATCAGCTTGTCGCCGCTGCGCAGGTACATGTAGAACGACGTGAAGACGCCCATGATCATGATGCGGATGAACACGTTCGGGCCGCCGCCGAAAGCCGCCCACCGTCCGGTCACGCTGCGGCCCAGCCCGACCGCGCCGGCCAGGAAGTAGATCCAGGCCGCGACGTAGAACATCTTGAAGGTCATCTCGGTGACCCGGTCACGGTCCCAGGCGGCGAGATTGAAGTAGACCACCAGCAATCCGGTGATCGCGCACAGGTCGCCGAGCCCCGGCCCGGTCACCGAGCCCGGCGGCACCCACAGCACCGAAAGGCCCTGATAGCCGAACAGCAACAGGATGCCGAGCAGCGCCTGCCCGCCCTTGGCCGGGCACGGGCCGACCTGGTGCGCCTCCAGAACAAGACACAACAGCAGGATCAAGAACAGGGGTACGCGTACGTCGTTGACGACCGGGATGTCCAGACCGGCCCGGGTCAGCGTGAAATGGCCGGCCAGGGTCAGCACGAACGCGAGCAGCACGACCAGGCCGGGCCGGGGCCTGTCCAGGGCGGTCATGCTGGAGACCGTCGCAGGGCGTTCGCGGCGAGCCCTACCGCGGTGAGCCCCAGCACCGTGGCCGCCGACAGAAGCCCGAGCATCGACGCGTACGACGGGGTGAGGAACCGGGTGCCGACGACGGTCGTCACGACTTCCACCATCAGGCAGGCGACCAGCAGCCAGCTCATCGCCTTGGCCTCGAACAGCACGTCCAGCGCCGGCCGGGCGGTGTAGAACATCGCCAGCGGGACCGCGGCGAGCACACCGAGCCGCAGCACCGGCACCGCGGCGTCGAATTCGGGGCCGAGGAAGCCGTGCACCATCGGCGAGGCGAACAGGATGATCACGCCGGTCGGCAGCGTGGCGGCCACGGCGGCCAGCAACGGCAGCACGGCGAGCAGCCGCCGTACCGCCCGGTGCTCGCCGCCGTGGTGGAAGAGCCGGCTGATCCGGGGCATCAGCACCGGGGTGAGCATGGCGAACACCGAGCAGATCAGGGTGACCGCCGAGGTGGTGAATCCGACGTAGCCCGCGTCCTCGCCGCCGGTCGTCGTCACGGCCACGGCCAGGGTGGGCACCGTGAAGAGGGCGGGCAGGGCCAGTTCCCCGGGCATGCGGCGTACCCCGTACGCGATCAGGGTCTTGATGTCGGGTTCCGGAGCCGTGGACGTGGACGGGGCCGGAGGCCGGCGCCGCCGGACCACGAAGGTCGCCCCGAGGCCCACCACCGCCGTGGCCAGGCCTTGGAGCAGAAGGAAGTCCTCGATCCGGTCGGTGGCGGCGAACGCGGCCAGCGGGACCACGGCGCCGCCGATCCCGGCGGCCAGATTCGAGGCCACCACCTGGCCGGCGCCGCGGAGGGCGGCCAGCCCGACGGCGCACAGGCTGCTGCCGCCCAGCGTGATCAGGACGGCGACCGTCGCGGAGCCGCCGGGCAACCCGAGCAGTGCGGCGATCTCGTCCCCGGCGACCGCGCCGGCCAGCGTCGCGGCGGTGACCAGGCCCGCCTCGATGGCCAGCGCCTGCCGGGCGAGCCGCCGGGTGGTGTGCACGGTACGCGGCAGGAAGCGGTACAGGCTCACGCCGAGGCCGAGCAGCAGGGCCGGCTGCACGGTGCTCACCACGCTCCGGGCGATCTGGTAGAACGCGAACCCGTCGACGCTGCCGCGCTCGGCGACCAGGTGGAACAGGTAGAGCCCGATGCCCAGGACGAGAAACTGCACGAGCAACGTGGCGGCGAAGTCGCGGCGTACGGTGGCGGGCACGGCCCGCAGCAGTGACCGGAGGCTCACGCGGCCGGTCTCTTCCAGCCGTCCTGATCGCCCCGGACCGGCCCGGAGCCGGACAGGTAGGTGTCGTAGTTCGGCACCGCGTCCGGGCCCTTGCGGGCGACCATGTTCAGCACGCAGCCCAGCAGCGTGGCGCCGACCGCGTGCAGCGTCCGGACGGCGGCGGTGACCTGCGCCGACGTCGTCCTGTGGGCGTGTACGACAAGTAGCGTTCCGTCGACGCGGGCGGCGATGACACCGGCGTCGGTGACCGGCAGCAGCGGCGGGCAGTCGAAGATCACCACGTCGAACCGCCGCCGGGCCTCGTCGACCAGCTCGGTCATCCGCGATGAACTGAGCAGCTCGCTCGGGTTCGGCGGGGCCGGTCCGCCGGCCAGCAGCCACAGCCCGCCGCCCCACGGCTGGAGGACCTGTTCCAGCTTCGCGCCGCCGTCCAGCACCGTGCTCAGCCCGGCCGCCTCCTCCCGCCCCAGGAACGCGGCCAGCCGGGGACGGCGCAGGTCGGCCTCGACGATGAGGACCCGCTGCCCGGCCTCGGCGAACAGCAGGGCCAGCCCGCAGGCGGTGGCCGAGCGGCCCTCGCCGGGGACCGCGCTGGTCACGGCGAGGGTCTTCACCGAACCGGCGGCCGCGGCACACTGCACCCGCGTACGGATCTCGCGCAGCGCCTCGGTGCGGGCCGAGGCGCCCCGCGAGACGACGGGGTCACCCGGGTCCTTCGGCACCTGGGCCAGCACCGGCGCCGAGGTGAGGACCTCGAGTGCCTTGGCGGTGCGTACGGTGCGGTCGGCCACCTCCCGGCCGACCACCCCGATCGCGCCCAGGATCAGGCCGGCGACCAGCGCGAGGGCAAGGTTGTTCAGCACGTCCGGCGACACCGGAGCCGCGTCGAGCGCGGGACCGGAGACGACGGTGACCCGGACCGTGGTGGGCTTGGTCGGTGCCGGCCGCTCGAGTTCCTCGACGACCCATTCGAAACGCTCGGTGAGATGGGTGAGCAGCAGCATGGCCCGGTCGCGGTCCCGGTCCGACACGATGACCTCCATCATCACCGTGTCCGGGAGGGGCTCCGCGGCGATCGCCTGCCGGACCTGCTCGGTGTCCATGTCGACACCGGGCGTCTCGGCCAGCGGGGTGACGACCTCGTCGCTGGTCAGCAGTTCGGCGTAGGTGGACAGCCGGTTGAAGTTGAACAGGCTGGCCGGATAGGCGTCGACGCCGTTGTCGGCGGGGGTGGCGAAGAAGAACGTGACCCGCGCGGCGTACACGGGTGCGGTGTTGACGTTGATGATCGTGGCGACGCCGACCGCGACCGCGACCGCGACGACCAGCATCCACCGGTGCCGCCTGACGACCCGGAGGTATTCGCGCAGGCCCACCGAACCTCCCCGCACCCTTTCCGAGACCGACGATACGGTGATTTAAAGGGATCATCCCGGAATAGCCGAGTTTGATACGCTGACGAACATGAGGCGCGCTCGCCTGCTGCGGCAACTCGTGGACAGCGCCGCGTGGGTGATCGGCCTGCTCGCCGCCGTCTTCATTCGCTACGACTTCGTCCCCGATCTTCGTCCACTGGCCGGTGTCCTGGTCGTCATCGTCCTGGCCGTTCTCGCGCACACGGCGATCGACCACGCCCGGCAGCTGCACCGGGGTATCCACCGCTTCGCCAGCGTCGACGACGCGAACGCGGTCGCCACCACCACCGTGCTGGTCGGGCTCATGCTGACCGCGGCCATCGTGCTGCTGTCCCACCCGCCGGTGCCGGTCGGCGTCCCCGCGCTCGGCGGCATCATCGCGCTGATGATCATGCTCAGCGTCCGCTACCTGTGGCGGGCCCGGCTGTTCCGGCGGCTGCGCCCGGACCGCCGGTTCGCCGCCCCGGTCGTGCTGTTCGGCGCCGGGTCGGCGGGGTCCCTGCTCGTCCAGTCGATGCTGCGTGACCCGAAGGGCCGCTACCTGCCCGCCGGCCTGCTCGACGACGACCCCGCCAAGCGCCGGCTGCGCGTGCACGGCGTACCGGTCCTGGGCAACCGCGACGACCTCGCCCAGGTCCTCGCCGACACCGACGCCGAGCTGGTGATCTTCGCGGTGGCCAACGCGGACGCCGGACTGGTCCGCGAGATCCGCGACCTGACCCTGGCGGCCGGCGCCACGTTCAAGGTGGTGCCGTCGGTCAGCGAGCTGATGGACCAGCCCGTCGAGGTCGACGCCATCCGCGAGGTCCAGGTGACCGACCTGCTGGGGCGCCACCAGATCGACACCGATCTGAGCAGCATCGGCGGCTACCTGACCGGCAAACGCATCCTGGTGACCGGAGCGGGCGGCTCGATCGGGTCGGAACTGTGCCGGCAGATCCACCACTTCGAGCCGGCCGAGCTGATGATGCTGGACCGTGACGAGACGTCCCTGCTCGCCGTCCAGCTGTCGATCGACCCGGCCGCCCGCCTCGACGATCCGGCGGTGATCCTCGCCGACGTCCGTGACGCCGGGCGGATGCGGGAGCTCTTCCGCGAGCGGCGACCGGAGGTGGTCTTCCACGCGGCCGCCCTCAAGCACCTGGCCCTGCTCCAGCGCTACCCGGGTGAGGCGGTCAAGACCAACATCATCGGCACGCTCAACGTTCTGCGGGCGTCCGGTTCGGTCGAGCGGTTCGTCAACATCTCCACCGACAAGGCCGCCGACCCGACGAGTGTGCTCGGCTACGCGAAACGGATCACCGAACGTCTGACCGCCTGGACCGCCCGGCGCAACCGGGGCACCTTCCTGAGCGTGCGCTTCGGCAACGTCCTCGGCAGCCGCGGATCGGTGTTCACCACGTTCAGCGCCCAGATCGCCGAGGGTGGCCCGGTCACCCTCACCCATCCCGACGTGAGCCGCTACTTCATGACCACGCAGGAGGCGGTCCACCTGGTCATCCAGGCCGCGGCCATCGGCATGGACGGCGAGGCCCTGGTCCTCGAGATGGGCGAACCGGTCCGGATCGCCGAGGTGGCGGCGCAGATGGTCGCCCTGTCCCAGAAGCAGATCCCGATCACCTACACCGGGCTGCGCCCGGGGGAGAAGCTGCACGAGTCGCTGTTCGGCGCCGACGAGGTCGACCGGCGGCCGTTCCACCCGCTGATCTCGCACGTCGAGGTGCCGCCCCTGGACCCGGCCGACCTGCACCTGATCCCGCCCGGCGCGGACATCGAGGTGGTGATCACCCAGCTGGCCGACATGTGCGCCCGGCCCGCCGCCGCCGACCGGAGCCCGGCGGACACCGTGGTCCACGAGACGTCGCCGGGGTGAAACCGGCAAAGCGGAAGAAGGCCAATCACCAGCGCGAAAGGGTCGTCTCCTGCTGCAATCGGGTACATGGGCATCCGGTGCGACGATGACGACCGTTCCGAGCAGGGACCGTCCCGCAACGGTGCGCACGAGGCTCTGCGCGCCTGGCGCGACAGTCTGGTCGACCTCGGTGGCAACAACCGGCTGATCAACTTCACCACCGGCAACGGCGACGCCGTCGAGATCAGCTCGCCGGAACCCGGGCAGGTGGTCGCCGCGCTGGCCCGCGGCGACCGGTGCGCCCTGACCGGCCCCGGCGACGGCGACGGGCCGGCACCGGCCTTCCGCACCGAACTCACCGAACGCGCCCTCGGGCCGCTGCTGCGCCGGATGATGCGGCGAGCCCAGCAGGAACACCTCGACCGCGGCGTGGCCGTCCTGCATCTCGCGCTCGGGCTGCTGCACTGGCGGCTGGCCGCCGACGACGAGGACGCGGAGAGCCGGACCAGCAGCTACACCAGCCCCCTGCTGCTGCTCCCGGCCGAACTCGTCGCAGGCGTTCAGGGGCGGCCGCCGGACCTGCGGCTGCGCGACGCCGAACCGGTGTTCAACCCGGCCCTGGCGCTACGGCTCAAGCGGGCCGGCATCAGCGTGCCGCCGCTGGAACCGGGCGACGAACTCGACGTCACCCGCTTCTGGGCCGGCTTCACCGACACCGTGGCCCGCCGCAACGGATGGCACATCGAACCGGCCGCCGTCCTGACCTGTCTCACCTTCCACAAGGAGGCGATCTTCCGGGACCTCCAGGACAACGAGGAACGCATCCTGGCCCACCCGGCCGTCCGCGCCCTGGCCGTCACCGACAGCCGGCGGCAGACCAGCCGGTTCCGGTTCACCCCGATCAGACCGGAGGACACCGACCGGCTCGCCCCGCCCGAGGACGTGCCCCTGGTCCTGGACGCCGACTCGTCGCAGCGGGCCTGCGTCGCTGCGGCGCTCGCCGGGCACAGCTTCGTGATGGACGGGCCACCCGGCACCGGCAAGTCACAGACCGTCGCCAACATGATCGGGGCACTGCTGCACGCCGGGAAGAGCGTGCTCTTCGTCTCCGAGAAGGTCGCCGCCCTCGACGTCGTCCAGCACCGGCTCACCGAGGCCGGGCTCGGCCGCTACCTGCTGGAACTGCACGGCCAGAAGGCGGGCCGCCGTGAGGTCGCGACCCTGCTCGCCGCGGCCGTCGACGAGATCCCGGACACCCCGGCCGCGGCGCCCACCGTCGACCTGGGCACACTGCGGGAACTCCGCGAGCAACTGACCGCCTTCGCGTACGCCATGAACGAGACCCGCCACCCCCTCGGCGCCAGCCTGCACCAGGTGATCGGCCACTGCGCGGCCCTCTCCCGGACCCCCGCCGCACCGGTCCCCGCGATCGACCCCGGCGACCTCACCCCGGACGCCATGCACCGCATCCGGGAGGCCACCGACCAGCTGTCCCGCTCCTGGCGGTCGATGTCCGACCCCGGCCCGGTGTGGCGCGACGTGACCACCCGGGAGCCGCTCGACGCCGTACTCAGCCGCGCCGAGAAGGCCCTCGCCGCGCTGGCGCGGGCGGCCCGCACCGCCGAGCCGGCGGCCACCGCGTTCCGGCTGCGACGGCCGGGCGACGCGGAGGCCCTCGCCCGGCTCGCCGACCACGCCGGCGCCCGCCCCGGCCGGATCGCCGCCTCCTGGCTCACCGCCGGCGACCTCGACCCGATCCGCAGGGCCGCCGACCGGCACACCACCGGGCTCACCGCCGCCGCCCAGGCCGCCGCGCTGGCCGAACAGCACGCCGGAGTGCCCTGGACCGCGCTGCCCCCGGCCACCGGCCTGCCGGTCGTCCCGCCCCTGGACGCGCTGCCCGCGCCGGTCGACATCACCACGCTGACCGCCGGCGCCGCCGACGAACTCGCCCGCTCGTTCACCCGGGCCGCCGAACAGATCGACGCACGCCGCCGCGCGGTCGACCGGGTCACCGCCCGCCTCGGGCTGCCACCGGTCCACACCGTCCAGGACATCTCGCGCGTCGCCACGATCGTCGAACTGGGCGACCGGCCGCACAAGCCGGAGCGGTTCTGGTTCCGGCCCGGCACGCTGCCCGCGGTACGGACCGGGGCCGGCGTCCTGCGGCGGGCACTGGAGGCGCTGGTCGCCGCCGAGATCCAGGCCCGGCCGTACTTCTCCGAGGCCATCCTGGGCCAGCCGGTCGAGGAGCTCGCCGAACGGTTCACCACGGTGCATCGGGGGCTGGGGAGACTGCGGGCGGCGTACCGGCGGGACCGGCGGCAGGTGGCCGGATCCGTGCTGCCCACCGCGAACCTCGGGGACGCGGTCGCCCGCATCGGCACCGCCGTCGCCTGGAAACGGGCACTCCAGGACCTGACGGCCGCCGAACAGACGTACGCCCCCGTGCTCGGCCGGTACTGGCAGGGCCGCGGCACCGACTTCACCGCCCTCGACGACGCGATCGCGGTGGCCGCCACCGCACTCGCCACGGTCCCGCCCGCCGTGGTCGAGGCCGTCCTCGGACATCTCTGCGGGCCGGCCCCCGACCCGGCGCCGGGCCGGGTCGTCAAGGAGGCCCGCGACGCGCTGCTGCGCTGGCAGGCCACACTGCGGCCGGCGCCCGGCCCGGCGGCCCGGCCGGAACTCGTGACCTGGCCGATCGGCGACGCGCTGACCTGGCTGACCGGGCACACCGTGACCCTGCACGCGGTGGCGGAGACGGTCCGGGCGTACGACGCGGCGACCGGGCGGACCCTGGACTACGCGGAGACACTCCGGCTGGCCCGGCTGCGTACGGCGGCGGAACAGGCGCAGACGGCGGCTGAGGACCGTACCGGGGAGATGCCGGAAACCGATCCGGCCGCGCTCGCCGCGGCCGTCGCCTGGGCCGCGCGGACCCGGGAGATGGCCGGCGGGCCGCTGACCGAGGCGCAGGCCGCCGCCCTCGACGACCTGAAACCGGTGCCCGGACTGGCCGAACGGGCCCGGGAATGGGCCGAGGCCGGCCGGGCGGTGCTCGCCGGGTTCGCGCCGCATCGGCAGGACGAGCTGCGCCGGCAGTTCGACGACTACCGGCGGGCCGGGACCCTGCTGCGGCGGCTGCGCGACGACAGCAGCGGCCAGGAGGAGTGGTTCGCCTGCCTCGACGCCCGCGAGGTGCTCGCCGCCCACGGCCTGGACGCGGCCGTCGAGTACTGCGCCGACCAGCACCTGGACCGGGCGCAGGTGCCCGCGGTCCTGCGCCGGGCGCTGCTGCACGGCTGGGTGGACGCGGTGGTCCGCGCCGACAGCCGGCTGCGGACCTGGCGGGGCGAGGACCGCGACCGCCTGGTGGCCGAATTCCGGCAGGCCGACGAGAAACTCGCGGCCCTCGCGGCCCGGCAGATCATCGCCGCGATCGAGGCACGCCGGCCTCCGGCCGACAGCGCCGCCACCAACCTGCTGCGCCGCGAGGCGATGAAGGCCGGCCGGCAACTCCCGGTACGGGACCTGATCGCCCAGACCCGCGACGCCGTGCTCGCCCTGCGGCCGTGCGTGCTCGCCTCCCCGCTGACGGTGAGCCAGTCACTGCCCCCGGACATCACCTTCGACATCGTCATCTTCGACGAGGCCTCCCAGGTCACGCCGGCCGAAGCGGTCAACTGCATCTACCGCGGCCGGTCCCTGATCACCGCAGGCGACGACCGGCAGCTGCCGCCCACGTCGTTCTTCGACCGGTCCTTCGCGGCCACCGGCCAGGACAGCGAGGTGCTCGACTTCCAGTCCGTGCTGGAGCTGGCCAAAGCGTGCGGCGCCTTCCCCGCCATGAGCCTGACCTGGCACTACCGCAGCCGGCACCAGGCCCTGGTCGCGTTCGCCAACGACGCCTTCTACCAGGGCCGGCTGAGCACCTTCCCAGCCCCGGTCACCGGCGGCCCGGACACCGGTGTGGAACTGTTCCCGGTCGCCGGCGTCTACCGCCGGTCATCCGGCCGGGACAACCCGGTCGAGGCGGAACGCGTCGCCGAACGGATCGTGCACCACTTCACCACCCGCCCCCACGAATCCCTGGGCGTCGTCACGTTCTCGGTGGCCCAGGCCGAGGCGATCGAACGGGCCCTGGAACGGATCGCCGCCGGGCACCCGGCCCTGCAACGCGCGGTGGTCCACGACCGGCTGCACGGCTTCTTCATCAAGAGCCTGGAGTCGGTGCAGGGCGACGAACGCGACGTGATGATCTTCTCGATCGGGTACGGGTACGACCTGGCCGGCCGGATCACCGCGAACTTCGGCGCCCTCAACCGCCCCAACGGCTGGCGGCGGCTCAACGTGGCGATCACCCGCGCCCGGCGCCGGGTGGAGATCGTGACGTCGATCCTGGCCCGCGACATCCCGGAGTCGGAGAACGAGGGGGTCCGCCAGCTCGTCGCCTACCTGGACTACGTGGAACGCGACGGCGCCTCCGGCCGGGACGACGCCTCCGGCCCGGCCAGCGAGTTCGTCACCTCGGTGCTGGAGACCGTACGGTCCTGGGGCTATCCGGCGCGGACCGATCTGGGCACCGCCGGCGGACGGGTGGACATCGCCGTCCGCCACCCCCTCGACCCGGCCGGCGACTACCTGCTCGGTGTGCGCTGCGACGGCCCCGGCTACCGGGACTGCCCGGCCGCGCGGGACCGCGACCACCTGAACGACCAGGTGCTCACCGGTCTCGGCTGGCGGCTGCACCGGGCGTGGGCGCTGGCGTGGCACCGCGACCGGGCCGGCGAGGAGTCCCGCCTCATGGCGGCGCTGGAGGAGGCGGCCACCGCATGGAAGGGCCGGACCGGACCGGTCGAGGCACCGGCGCGCCTGCCGCACGCCGAACCGGCGCACCATGGGTAACCGCTACGACGGCTCCTCATGCTGATCACCATCGGAGTCGTGGCGATCGTGCTGCTGACCGCGGCGACCGGCTATTTCGTGGCCCAGGAGTTCGCCTACGTGGCCGTCGACCGGGAACGCCTGAGGGCACGGGCCGCCGACGGTGACCCGGCCGCCGCGCGTGCGCTGCGGGTCACCCAGCGGCTGTCGTTCGTGCTGTCCGGCGCCCAGGTCGGCATCACCGTCACCGCCCTGCTCGCCGGCTACGTCGCCGAGCCCTACCTGGGCCGCGGCACCGCCGAGCTGCTCGGCCTGACCGGTCTTTCCGAGGCCGCCAGCCTGTCGATCGCGATGGTGTTCGCGCTGCTGTTCGCCACCGTGGTGCAGATGGTCCTCGGCGAGCTCGCGCCGAAGAACCTCGCCATCGCCAAACCCGAGGCCCTCGCCCGGGCGCTGTCGCGGTCCACGCTGATCTACCTGACCGTGGTGGGCCCGCTCATCCGGGTGTTCGACGCCACCGCCAACCGGCTGCTGCGCGCCGTCGGCATCGAACCGATCGAGGAACTCCCGCAGGGCGCCACCACCGAGGACCTCGACCGGATCATCGCCGCCGCCGGCAGCGAGGGCAGCCTCGACGCGCACGCCGCCCGGCTGCTCGACCACGGCCTGGACTTCCGGACGCGGACCGCCGCCGAGGTGATGCGCCCCCGCGTCGACGTCACCACGATCGGCGAGAACGAGCCGGCGTCGCGGGTCGTCGACCTGCTCGACACCGGCCACTCCCGGTTCCCGGTGATCGGCGACGGCCTCGACGACGTCATCGGCATCGTCTCCATCGCCGACGTGGTCACCCTCGACCCCGCCGTCCGGGGCACCACCCCGGTCGGGTCGCTGGCGACCGCACCGGTGGCGCTGCCCGAGCCGCTCGGGCTGCCCCAGGTCCTGGACCGGCTGAAGGCCGCACACCGGCAGATGGCGATCGTCGTCGACGAATACGGCGGCTTCGCCGGCATCATCACCCTCGAAGACGTCGCCGAGGAACTCGTGGGCGACATCCGCGACGAGGACGACCTGCCGGAACCGGTCATCGAACCCGCCGGCGACGGCGACTGGCTGATCCCGGGCCGGGCCCGCATCGACGAGATCACCGACGCCACCGGCGTCCGCCTGCCCGGCGACGACCGGTACGACACCGTCTCCGGCCTGATCCTCGCCCGCCTCGGCCACCTCCCGGTCGCCGGCGAACAGGTCGACCTGCGGCTGCCCCCGACGGTCGACGCCGACGGGGAACCGGTCCCACAGGGTGTCGCCCGGCTGACCGTCCTGGCCGTCCGCCGCCTCGTACCCGACCGGATCGCCCTCACCGTCATCCCCGACGCCGACGGGCAGGCGACCACATGAGCGAGCTTGCGAGCGAATCATTCAGCTCAGTTTCGAACTCGTGCCGGCGCCGGAGCGAAGCGGAGGCGACGGCATGAGCGCCGCCCCGTCACTGCTCATCTCCGTGGTGCTGCTGGCATTCAACGGGTTCTTCGTCGCCGCCGAGTTCGCGCTGGTCGCCGCGAAACGGCACCGCCTCGAGACCGCCGCCACCGCCGGATCCCGCGGCGCCCGCGCGGCGCTGGCCGGAACCCGGCGGCTGTCGATGATGCTGGCCGGCGCCCAGCTCGGCATCACCCTGTGCACCCTCGGGCTCGGCGCGCTGGCCAAACCCGCGGTCGCCCACCTGCTCGAACCGGCGTTCACCGCGGCCGGTCTGCCCGAGGGCGCCGCCCACGCGGTCGCCTTCGTCCTGGCCGTCGCCCTGGTCGGCTTCCTGCACGTGGTCGTCGGGGAGATGGCGCCCAAGTCGTGGGCGATCAGCCACCCGGAGAAATCGGCACAGATCCTGGCGATCCCGTTCGTCGGCTTCACCACCGTCCTGCGCCCGGTTCTGGCCGCCCTCAACGGCCTCGCCAACGCCTGCCTGCGGCTGATCAAGGTGACCCCGCAGGACGAACTCGCCCAGGTGCACAGCGCCGAACAGCTGCGCATGCTGCTGGAGACCTCCAAACAGCACGGCACCATCGAGGACGCCGAACACGAGCTGCTCACCGCCATGTTGCAGGTGCAGTCGATGCCCGTACGCGAGGTGATGGTCCCGACCGGCCAGATCCTGGACGTGCCCGCCGACGCCGACGCCCGCGCCGTCGAGGTGCGCAGCACCGAAACCGGCCGATCCCGGCTGCCGGTGACCGACCGTGCCGGGGCGATCGTCGGCGTCGTGCACGTCCGCGACGCCGCCAAGGCCGTCAGCGCCCACCGGCTCGTGACGGCGCGGGACCTGATGACCGCGGTGCTGTCACTGCCGGCCGACACCACCGTCCTGGACGCGGTCGCCGTGATGCGGCAGCGGCGCAGCCATCTCGCCCTGGTCGCCGACCAGGACACGGTGATCGGCCTGGTCACCCTCGAAGACCTGCTGGAACAGGTGATCGGCCAGTTCGACGACGAGACCGACCCGGTGGTCGACGCCGCCCGCCGAGCCGGCCGCACCGTCTAGCCGCCGGTGACGTGGATCATCCTTGAGGTTGACCCGAGGTCAGGGTGGAGGCTCCCGGTGTCAGCGAGACACCGTTGCGAAGGAGCGTCCATCATGTCCATCACCATCTCCCCACAGGCGACCATCGACGAGATCGCCGGCTCGGGCTTCCACGGGGTGACCCTGCGCGTGAACGACGACGGTGGCGAGTGGACCGGCAGCGCCGGGGTCGCCGAACTCGGCGGGACCGCGAAGCCGTCGGTCGACGGGCACGTCCGGATCGGCAGCAACACCAAGACCTTCCTCGCCACCCTGATGCTGTGCCTGGTCGCCGAGGGCCGGGCCGGATTGGACGTCCCGGCGGCCGGCTACCTGCCCGAGGCCGGGCTGGACGAGCGGATCACCGTGCGGATGCTGTTGCGGCACACCAGCGGGCTCTTCAATTTCACCGGCGAGATCAACCCCGACGGTACGATCGTGCCCGGCATCCCGGTGCCCTACGGTCCTGGCGCCGCTCGGTGGCTGGCCAACCGGTTCCACACCTATCAGCCGCGGGAACTGGTCCGGATCGCGCTCTCCCAGCCGGCGCGGTTCGAGCCGGGGGAGCGCTGGAGCTACTCCAACACCAACTACGTGCTGGCCCGGCTGATCATCGAGAGCATCACCGGCCGTAGCCTCGCCGACGAGATGCGCCGCCTGATCCTGGAACCACTCGGCCTGACCGGCACCCTGCTGCCCGAGGCGTCGCCGGAGATCCCCGAGCCGTTCGCCCACGCCTACCACCGCGACGGCGACATCATCGACGTCACCCGCCAGAATCCCTCGTGGATCTCCGCCGGCGGTGACATGATCTCCACCACCCGGGACCTGCACACCTTCATCTCGGCGCTGACCGGCGGCCGCCTCCTGCCGGGCCCGCTGCTCGCCGAGATGTGCACCCCGTACCCCACCGGTATTCCCGACATGGACTACGGTCTGGGCGTGTTCGTGCTGACCACTCCCGGCGGCACGATCATCTCCCACAACGGCGCCGCCGTCGGCCACGCCGCCCTGATGTACAGCACCCCCGACGGCAGCCGGACCCTGACCGCCGCGCTGAGCTGTGTGGACGACGCCGGCCTCAGCATCGCGCCGGCCTTCCAGCGCGCCCAGCAGCGGCTGCTCGCCGAGGTGTTCACCGGCCGATGATGCGTGGTGTCACGATCGGGCAGGCGGCCGAGTTCGCCGGCGTCACGGTGAAGACCGTCCGGCACTATCACAAACTCGGCCTGCTCCGGGAACCGGAACGGGACGGCTCCGGCTATCGACGGTACGACTCCGGCGACCTGCTGCGGCTGGTCCAGATCCGTACGCTGGCCGCCGCCGGTGTCCCGCTCGCCGAGATCGGCCCCCTGCTCGACGCCGGCACCGCCCAGTTCGCCGCCACCCTCGCCGACGTCGAGCGGCGGCTCACCGAACGGATCGCGGAGCTGACGGCCCGCCGCGACACGCTGCACCGGCTCGCCGACGGGGATCGGGCCCTGCTGCCGGACCGGGCGGTGGCGCTGCTGGAACGCATGCGCGGCCTCGGCTTCCCGGCCGAGGAGGTGGCGGCCACCCGGGAGGCGTGGGTGCTGGCCCGGGCCCTGGTCCCCGACGGTTTCGACGACTATCTGACCCATTTCGAGTACGCCCTGGGCGATCCCCACCTCCTCGAACTGACCCGGCGCGCGGCCGAGGCGGCGACCTGGGAACCCGGCGATCCCCGCATCGACGAGCTGGCGACCGCGGTGGCCGACCACTACCTGGCCCATCCCGCCCTGCTCGGTACGGTGACCGGGCTACGGGCCCGGAATCAGGCCGCCACCCGCTACCGGTTGATCGCCCACCACGGCGAGCAGCCGACTCCGGCCGCCGCCCGCCTGGCCGCCCTCTTCGAGGCCAGACTCCGAGCCGCGGGCGTCCTCATCCCGTAGGGGAGCCTTCCCGTGCCCAGAGGACGAAACGCTGATAGAGGTCCTCGCCGGTGAGGACCAGCGACGCCTCCTCCAGTTCGATCGCCATCCGCAGCAGCAGCGACACCCGGTCGTTGGTGGCCAGCAGGTAGGCGCGGGCCCGGCCGCAGGGCCACGGCTCCCCGCATCCTCGACAGTCGTAGGTGCACGGGTTCGGCTGGTGAGCGAGCCCGGCGGCCTGGCAGACGGTCACCGCAGCCGTGCCACTCGCTCGTCCCAGCCCGCCACGAGTTGCTCCGGCGGATACGGGCCGAACAGCATCTGCCGACCGTCGACGTGGCGCATCGTCGACGCCGTCACCTGGTAGCCGGTGTCGCCGTGCCGATCGGGTGGCGGGCATTCGCCGGCAATGACCATGTGCGGCGTGCACTCGACGTGCGGGCTGTCGTAGGGCGGCCGCACCGTCACCCGGTCGCCGCGTTGGAAAGCGCTCACCGGATGGTCCGGCTGCCGGGCATCGTCTGTGCCTGGTCAAGGATGCGCCGGACGGCGGCGGACCGTTCGGCGGCCTCGCGGCGGGCGGCGTCCCGCTCGGCGTGGGCGGCGGCCACCCGGCCCCGCCAGATCAGGTGCCTGATGATTTTCTCCAGCATGCTCATCGCCTCCGGACCATGGGAGGCGACGGGCCGCTGTTGGTCACGACCCGCCGCTCGGGACGGCGGCGACGGGCGCAGGTCGCTCACGTTCTTCGGCACCCGCCGCCGCTGCCACGGAAGCTAACGGCGGGCGGGAACCGATGTCATAACGCGGTGTTATACGGGGCTTACCCCGAGACGCTGGGCCATCGCGGTCAGGTCCTCGGCCACGGCCTTCCGCTTCGCCCGCGTGATCATCGTCGACACCACGTCGCGGATCACCGGGTTCAGGCGGAAAGGTGCCGGGGCGGCCCGCTCGGCCTGCGCCAGCGCGATCAACGCCAGCTTGTCGTTGCGGCCGGAGTGCGCCAGTGCCCGCCCGCGGTCCAGGTGATAGCTCTGCCTGCGGCTCGCGATCGGAATCTCGTCGACAGGCAAACCATCGGCCATCTCGAGCACCCTGCCGTGGTCGCCCATCTCGGTAAGCAGCGTCATCTTCCAGAGGTGCACGTTCAGTGGGCCGAAGAAGTTACCGAAGAACCCAAGGCCGTCCAGCGGCTCACCGAGGCTGCCAGCCTCGGCCTGCGCTGCGGCGAGGTGAGCCCACGCGTCGTCGTGGCGCTGCGCGGTGGCACTGGCCAGTGCTGCTGTCAGGTGGATCTGCCCGAGGGTCTGCCGGGCGGAGGGGTCGGCCGCGGCGTTCTGCATCTCGGTGATCGCACGGTCGGCGACGCGCCTTGCGACCGTCGCGGCTTCGATCGGCAGGGACTGGATGTAGCCGAACTCGGCCATGCCGATCCAGGCAGGGTCATCCAGGCTTCGGGCGGCATCGATCGCGATCCTGGCGGCAGGGCGGGCGAGGTCGCGATATCCGAGCGAGCGCAGACACGAGGCCGCTGTGTAGGCCACCCGAACCAGTGCCTCCGGACGGCGGGCGGCGTCGCGGAGCAGGCCGGCCAGGCCAGGGGCGAGCACCAGATGATCGCTGGATATACGCAGCTGCTGCATGCGGCGAATGGCGTCATCCAGTTCGGCAGGATTACGTCCTGGCGCGCGGATGTCGCCGACCTCCAACTCGACGAGCGCGACCCGGATGTCCGCGATGTGCTCGGCGGCCCGTGACCGGACCGGGTCCGTCGGGTCGGCGGTTTGGCCGAGGAGGTCGGCGACGGACACGTCCAGGGCTTGGGCGAGGGCGACCTGGGTGCTGCGCCTCTCGACGGCGCGGAGCCCGTTCTCGATCTGGCTGAGGTAGGCCTGTGTCACGCCGGCGAGACCGGCGAGGGCGCTCTGGGACAGCTTGCGGCGGCGGCGCCAGAGCCGGACGCGCGCACCGATGTGCTCGGCCATGAGGTGCTCCCTGGTAGCGGGCAGGGCGCGGTGACCGGCCGCTACTCCGGCCACCAACATCGACGGTACGCCATGGTCAACGATCCGGTCGCCGACTCGGGGTCCGCCGATCGGATAGGCGTCGTCGATGACGATCCGTCGACGTGGGTCTCACCAGCCTCGACGAGGCTGACATCTTGACGCGATCAAGCCGGATCTTGGTCGATGTATCTTGACGGGGTCCAGCCGGACGGTGGCCTGTACATGTTGACGCCGTTCATGCCGGCAACTGGACCGTACATCTTGACGCGATTCAGGCCGGACAGCGGCCCGTACATTCCGATGCGTACATCTTGACCGGTACATGTTGACGCAGATGAAGCCGTCACCGGTCGAGCTTGTTGAGAACGCCGACCTGGCGGCCGCCCCTGAGTAGGGAGGCCGCCATGTCCATGAATGATCAGCGCACGCGGAGCGTGTCGTGCAAGGAGGCGGTGGAGGAGCCGCCGACGGTGAAGCCGTAGGTGCCCCGGGCCGTCACCCAGCCGGAACGGGCCGGGTCGTAGTACTGGAGCAGGTGCAGGTCGGCCAGGTCGGCGCGGCTCAGGTCGATCTGGACGGTCCGGGAGCGACCCGGGCCGAGAGCGACGCGCGACCATCCGGCCAGGCGCTTGGCCGGCTCGCCGGTGGACGACGGCAACGAGACATACGCCTGGGCCACCTCGGTCCCCGGGCGTTTCCCGGTGTTGGTCAACCGGAACCGGATCCGGATCCCGTCGCGGCCGTCCCCGGTCACCTCCAGGTCGCGGTAGGCGAAGGACGTGTACGACAGCCCGTACCCGAAAGCGAAGAGCGGATCGATGCCCCGCGCCTCATACCAGCGGTACCCGACCTGGAGACCCTCGCTGTAGGACACCTGCCGGATCCCGTCGACCACGACGCCCGGGTAGCGGGCGACATCACCGGCCGTCGGTGTGTCGGCGAGCGACCGGGGGAACGTCATCGGCAGTTTCCCGGACGGGTTGACGTCGCCGAACAGCAGCGCCGCCAGCGCCGGGCCCATCTGTTCCCCGCCGTACCAGTTCTGGAGCACGGCCGGAACCTGGTCGAGCCACGGCATCTCGACGGCACTGCCGGTCTGGAGCACCACGACGGTACGGGGATTGGCCGCGGCGACCGCCGAGATCAGCGTGTCCCCGCCGCCCTGCAACCGCAGATCGGCCAGGTCGGTGAACTCCCCGGCCCGCTGATATCCGAAGACGACCGCGATGTCGGCCCCGGCGGCGGTGACCGCGGCCGCCGCCGGGTCGCTGCCGTTGTCGTAGGTGACGGTCGCCCCGGCCCGGGCGGCCCGCGCGGTGATCCCGGCCAGCGGCGTGACGAGGTCCTCGCACCGCATCGTGGTCGGGTTCCCGAACCTCCAGGGCAGACTGCATACGGAGTGCGCGGTCTCCGATGCTGTCGAACCGATGACGGCGATCCGCGTACCGGAGCCGGTCTTGATCGGCAGTGTGTTCTTGATGTTCTTGAGCAGCACCGAGCCCTGTTCGGCGACCGACCGCGCGACGGCCTTGTGCGCGGCGGTGGACGCGTCCAGAACCGGGATGGCCGGCAGCGGATGGTCGAAGAGCCCGCCGCGGATGTAGGCGGTGATCACGCGCAGCGCCGCCGCGTCGATCCGACCCTGGGTGATCTGCCCGGCGGCGAGGGCCGCGTCGAGCCTCGCCGGGGTGAACCAGATCGGCCGGTTCAGCTCCTGGTCGAGCCCGTTGACCAGGCTCGCGGCGGTGGAGTGCACCGAGCCGAAGTCGCTCATCACATACCCGTCGAAGCCCACGTCGTCCTTGAGGACGCTGTTCTGTCGCGGGTGCTCGCAGGCGTACACCCCGTTGATCCGGTTGTAGGAGCACATGATGCCGGCCGGATCGCCACGCTTGGCCGCGATCTCGAACGGCAGGTCGTATACCTGCCGCAGGGTCCGCTCGTCGGCGTTGGACGAGCTGGTCTGCCGGTCGAGTTCCTGTTCGTTGGCGACATAGTGTTTGAGCGTCGCCAGCACCCGGCCGTCGCTCTGGACGCCCCGCGCGCCGGCCGCCGCCATCAGCCCGCTGAGCAGGGCGTCCTCACCGAGATATTCGGGGGTGCGGCCCGACAGGGGAGTGCGGCCACCGGCGATCCCCGGCGCGAGGACGACGTTCTTGCCCTTCTGATAGCCCTCGTCGGCCTGGGCGGCGCCTTTGACGTACGCGAGCCGCTCGTTCCAGGTGGACGCGGTGGCGATGGTCGCCGGGAAAGCGGTTACCCCGTCGGTGAACCGGATCCCGTCAGGCCCGTCGGTGTAGACGACGGTCGGCGTGCACGGCACCTGCACCGGATAGACGACGTCACCGGCCCACTGTGTCTGCTGCGGGCTGTTGGCCGGCTGTTCCACCAGCCAGCGGTGAATCTGGTGCGGGCTGCTGGCGGCCAGGAGAGCGCGGGCCCGCTGTTCGGGGGACCTACGCGTGTCCATCCAGGGGTGGGTGGAGCAGTCCGCGGCGAGTGCCGGGGTGCCCGTGACGATGGTGGCCATCGGGGCGAGCAGCAGCAGCGCCGTGCCGATCCGTCGAAAGCGCATGGTTCTCCTCACTGTTCAGAAGGAATGCGTGCCCGCCGGGATCTCCACCTCGGGCCGTCCGTCCAGCGACAGGACGCCGGTGACGCCGTCCGGGAGCGTCACGTCGACGGTGAGTTCGCCGTCCGGCCCGGTCCGCCAGGAGACCTCGATGCGGCCGTGCCGGGTTCGCAGACCGGCGCGGGCCCAGGTCAGGCCGCCCCCGGGCCGTGGCGCGATCGACACCCGCGTGTAGCCGGGCTCCAGCGGGGCGATGCCGCCGATGGTCCGGTGCATCCAGTCGGCGACCGCGCCGAGGGCGTAGTGGTTGAAGCTGGTCATCTCGCCCGGGTTGATCGTCCCGTCCGGGAGCATGGAGTCCCACCGTTCCCAGATGGTGGTGGCGCCCATCGTCACCGGGTAGAGCCAGGACGGGCACTCGCGTTCCAGCAGCAGCCGGTAGGCCGCGCCGAGATGTCCGGTAATGGTGAGCGCGTCCGTGATGTACGGCGTCCCCGCGAACCCGGTCGACACCCGGTAACCGCTGTCCGCGACGAGTTCGGCCAGCCGCCGCCCGGCGAAGGACATGTCGTCGAGCAGCCCGAAGACGATGGCCAGGGTGTAGACCGTCGTGCAGTCGGACCGCACGGTGCCGTCCGCGTCCACGTATTCATGGGAGAACGCGATCCGGACCCGGTCCGCCAGTTCGGTGAATTCGGCGGCGTCGGCGTCGTGCCCGAGCAGCGCGGCCGTCTCGGCGACCAGCGTCAGCGAGCGGTAGTAGGCGGCGGTCGCCACCACTCCGGGGTCGGCCTTCGCCTTGGCGGGTGCGTCGGCCGGCGCGTCCGGGTCGAGCCAGTCACCGAACTGGAACGAGCCGTCCCACACCCCGGACGGCGACAGCAGGGTGCGGACCCGCCGGACGTGCGCGGTCATCGACGGGTACTGCTTGTCCAGAATCGAGCGGTCGCCGTAGGCCTGCCACAGCGTCCACGGCACCCACACCGCCGCGTCCGACCAGAAGGCGGTGCTGTCCGGATCCGGGAAGTCGGGCGGCGTCGGCTGGTACTTGAGCACGTCGGGGATGACGAACGGGACCAGGCCGTCGGCGGCCTGCTGTTCGGCGGCCAGGTCGGTGAGCCAGTCGCCGAGGAAGCCGCGCACGTCGTACAGGTAGGCGGCCGAGGGCGCGAAGACCGCGATGTCGCCGGTCCAGCCGAGCCGTTCGTTGCGCTGCGGACAGTCGGTCGGCAGGTCCAGGAAGTTGCCCTTGGTGCTCCAGACGACGTTGCGGTGCAGCCGGTTGAGCAGCTCGTCGGAGCAGGCGAAGTCGCCGGTGCGCGCCAGCCGCGAGTGCACGACCACGGCCTCGACGTCCAGCGGCACACCGGCGGGCCAGCCGCTGACCTCCGCGTACCGGAAACCGTGGAACGTCATGGTCGGCTCGAAGAAATCGTCGCCGCCGCTGAGGACGAACCGGTCGGTGGCCTGCGCGTCACGCAACGGCCGCACGCCCAGCTCGCCGTCCTCGAGGACCTCGGCGTGCCGGATCCGGATCTCCGAACCAGCCGGTCCGCGCACCGTGAAACGCAGCCAGCCGACCAGGTTCTGGCCGAAATCGATCAACACCCGCCCGGTGGGCGACTCCCAGACCTTCCGCGGCGGCACGCTCTCCTGCCTGCTCACCCATTCTCCGATGTACGGGGTGAGCACGCGCGTGTCGAAATCGAGCACCCGGACCGGCAGGAACCACTCGGGCTCACCGTCCGGAACGAACCACTTGCCGGAGCGCCGCCGCGCGTCGATGGTCTGCCCGTCGTACAGGTCGTCGGCGAGGACGTCGGAGCTGCCGGCGGTCCAGGTCTCGTCGGTGACCACGACCTGCCGGTGCCCGTCCGCGAAGGTGATCTCGCACGCGGCGATCACCCCGAGCCGGTCGCCGTAGAAGGCGCTGCCGCCCATGAACCCGAGCCGCCCCCGGTACCAGCCGTTGCCGACCAGGACGGTCAGCACGGAAACCGGTTTCCCGGCGATCAGTTCGGTGACGTCGTGGGTGAGGTGGCGCAGGCGGTGCTCGTACGAGGTCCAGCCGGGGCTGAGTACGTCGTCGCCGACCGGCCGCCCGCCGATCCGGGCCTCGTGCACGCCGAGGCTGCTGATCGTGAGGGTGGCCCGGGTGACGGCGCCGTGGCCGGTGTCCAGGGTGATCTCGGTGCGGAACAGGGGAGCGCTTCCCAGCTCGACGGCCGGGCTGATCATCCGCGCGGTGTGCAACATGGTGGAACCTTTCAATCGACGTCAGCCCTTGACCGAGCCGGCGACCATCCCGGAGACGATCTGGCGCTGGAAGATCATGAACATGATCAGCGGCGGGACCGTGACCAGCAGGATGTCCATGAAGAGCAGGTTGTAGGCGTTGGTGTACTGGCCCTGGAAGTTGAAGAGGGTGAGCTGCACGGTGGCGTTCTCGTCGCCGGGCAGGAAGTAGAGCGGGCTCGCGAAGTCGTTCCAGATGAACACCGACTGCACCACCACGATCGTCACGATGATCGGGCGCAGCAGCGGGAACACGACGCGGAAGAACAGGCCGACCGGTCCGGCCCCGTCGATGGTGGCGGCCTCGTCCAGTTCCCGGGGGACGCTCGCGATGAACGCCTGGAACAGCAGGACGCAGAACGCCATGGCGTACGCGATCTCGACGAGGATCAGCCCCGGCATGGTCTTGAACAGGCCGGTCTGCTGCAACACCCAGATGGTCGGCACCACGGCCGGCGGGATCACCAGCCCGGAGAGGACCACCAGGTTCAGCCCGCTGGTCCACCGCCCCTTCCGTCGTTGCAGGACGAACGCCGCCATCGCCGCCAGGATCACCACCACCGCGACGCTGGCCACGGTCAGGATCGTGCTGTTGATGAACGCGATGATCAGCAGGTAGTCGCGGGCCTCGACGACGTCCTGGAGGTTCTGGACGAACGCCCACTCGGTCGGCCAGGAGAACTGCAGGAGAGCGGATTCCGTCTGGCTCTTCGCGGCGGTCAGCACGATGAAGGCGAAGGGGATCAGAAAGACGACGGCGAACAGTACGATCGCCAGCGCGCTGAGCCAGTAGTTGGGCCGGGTCCTGGTGTTCACCGAGCGTCCTCCCTGCGGTTGAAGAACCAGAACAGCGGCAGCACGATCACGATGACCAGCAGGAACAGCACGACGTTCCCGGCCGTGGACAGCCCGTAGAAGCCGGCCTGGTACTGCTTGTAGACGACCGACGCCATCACGTCGGAGGTGAAACCCGGCCCGCCCTTGGTCATCGCCCAGATCAGGTCGAACTTCCGCATCCCGCCGATCAGCGACAGGATGATCACCGAGACTCCTGCCGGTTTGGACAGCGGCAGCGTGACGTGCCGGAACCGCTGCCACGGCCCGGCCCCGTCCACCTTCGCCGCCTCGAAGTACTCGCCGGGGATGGACAGGATGCCGGCCATGTAGATGACGGTGGCCAGCCCGGCACCCTGCCAGACGTCGACCAGCGCGACCGACAGCAGCGCCCAGTCCGGGTCCACCAGCCAGGCCGGCCCGGTGATCCCGATCAGGTCGAGCGCCTGGTTGATGACGCCCTTGGTGGGGTGCATGAGCACCTGGAAGGTCAGGCCCACGCCGATCGTGCTGACCAGCACCGGGAAGAACGCCACCGACCGCATGAAGCCGCGCCCGAGGATCGGGCCGGTCAGCAGCACGGCCAGCGCCATGCCGAGCACCACCTTGAGCCCGGAGGTGACCGCGGCGTACACGATGGTGTGCCACAGCCCGGACGCCAGCGCCGGCTCCCGGAAGAACTGCACGTAGTTGTCGAGGCCGATGAACTCCTGGTCGAACAGGGTCCAGCGGGTGAGGCTGAAGTAGAACGCCATCACCGACGGCACCAGGAAGAAGATCGTGAAGATCAGGCCGCCGGGGACGAGGAACCAGTACGGGTAGGGGCTCTTGCGTGCTGTCGGGCGCCCGCCTCCCGGCTGGTGGTCCAGCCGGGAGGCGGTTTTCGCCGGGGCGACGGTGGTCATCACCAGCCCTTGATGCCGAGCTGCTGCGCCTGCTTCTTGACGTCCTCGTCGTAGAGCTTCGCGCCGTCGGTGGCGCCCCGGATGCCGGATCCGACCTCGACGGTGATCTGCTCCAGTGCCGGGCCCTTGATCGGGGAGAGGAACTCCAGCGCCGGGCTGGCCGCGCCGGCGTCCACGTACGCGCTCAGGTCCTTGACCGCGGGGGCGACCGTGTCGGGCAGCTTGCAGGTCTTGACCGCGAACGGCCCGCCGACCGGTGCGGCGCTCGCGTTGGCCGCGCAGCCCTCGGGCGACGCGATGAACGCCTGGAACCGCTTCGCGGCGGTGAGCTTGCCGCCCTCGGTGCTCTTCGGGATGTAGATGCCGGACGGCTCCCACAGTGTGACGCCGTTCTTGGCCGCGTCGTCGCCGGGCAGCGCGAAGAAGCCGACGTCGTTCACATTGTCCGGGGCGGCCGTGTCGAGCGCCGGCACCCCGAAGGTGATCATCGGATAGTGCCCGGCCTTGCCGACGGCGACCGCGTTCAGCCCCTCGTTGTACTTGGCGGAGGCGTAGTCGTCGTTCCAGTACCCGGCCTTCTTCAGCTCCTCCAGGTGCTGGAAGCCGGCCAGCGCCTGCGGCGTGGTGGCGAACTTGGCCTGGTTGTTGGTGTACTTCCCGGCGAAGTCCGGCTGCGCCGCGGACACGTTGTGGAAGTCGGCCAGCACCAGGATCTGCGAGGTCCAGGTCTCACTGTAGGTCTGCTCGACCGGCGCCACCCCGGCCGCCTTGATCTTCGCGTTGTTGGCCATGAACTCGGCCCAGGTCTTGGGCGCCTGGAGGCCGAGCTTGGTGTAGAGCGGCTTGTTGTAGAAGATGCCGCCGCCGACGATGGCGCCCCACGGTGAGCCGTAGACGTCGGTGCCGGCGCTGACCACCTGCTTGAAGGTGGGGTCGAGGTCGCCGACCCAGGCCTCGCCGGTGACCGGCGTCAGGTTCGTCTGCGGCGCGATGGCCTGGAGCAGCGAGCCCGAGTTGTATTCGAAGACGTCCGCCATGTCGCCGGTGGCGAGCCGGGTCTTGACGAGGTTGTCGCCCTCGCTGCCCTGCGGGCGGGTGTCCAGCTTGACGTCGACGTCGGTGTTCTTCGCCTCGAACGCGGCGATGACCGCCTCGGCCACCTTGACGTTGGACGGGTCGTTGTTGGTGAGGAAGGTGATCTCGGTCTTGCCGCCGCCCTCGTCGTCGCTGGATCCCAGCGAGCCCGCGCTGCACGCGGACAGGGCGAGCGACAGCGTTCCGGCCGCCAGCGCCGTAACGAGTCGCATATGAACCTCCGGTTTCCGGAATGTTTGTAGATCGGTCTTCACGTGGTGACAGCCGTCACGGTAGACCGATCTACGTCGGCCACACAAGGGTGGATCCGAAACGTTTCAAAAGTCGGGGACGCGGCTGCCACCGGTGTTGGAGACCGGTTTACAGTGAGGGACATGTCGATCAGGAAGGGCCGGTCGGTCACGATCAGCGACGTGGCCGAGGCCGCGGGCGTCTCCCGGGCTGCGGTGTCGAAGGTGCTGCGCAACGCGTACGGGGTGAGCCCCGGCATGCGCCAGCGCGTCGAGAGCACCATCGAGCAGCTCGGCTACCGGCCCAGCGTCGCGGCCCGGGCCCTGCGCGGCTCCAGTTACCGGCTCGGCCTGGAGATCCCGCACATCGACGCCCGGTTCATGACCCAGATCCTCAAGGGCGCCAAGCGGGCGGTGGCCGGCACGCCGTACCAGATCATCCTGGCCCCGGCCGACGGCCCGGAGTACGACACCCTCGAATCGCTGGCCGACGGTCTCGTCGACGGCATCATCGCCGTCTCGCCCCTGGTCGACCAGGCCTGGCTGGAGGACCTCGCCCGCCGCGTGCCGGTGGTCATGCTCGGCCGCCACGACACCCCGGCCGGCTACGACACCGTCACCGGCGACGACCACGCCGGCGCCCGGGCCGTCATGGAGCATCTGCTGAGCCTGGGCCACCGCCGCATCGCACACCTGACCGAGCCGGAGAACGTGACGATCCCCGGCTCCGGAACCCCGCACTCGGTCCGGCTGGAGGTCTACCGTGCCTGCATGGCCGAGGCCGGGCTGTCCGGAAACATCCAGGTGGGCCGGCGGGACGTCAGTGGCGGTGACGCCGTCGGCGCCGCGGCCGCGTTGCTCGCCCTGCCCGAGCCGCCGACCGCGATCTTCGCGGGTCACGACGACATGGCCGTCGACGCCCTGGCCGCCGTGGGCCGTACCGTGGCGGTGGCCGGCTACGACGACACCGACCTGGCCGCCCATCCGCTGATCGACCTCACCTCGGTCGATCAGCAGGGCGTGGAGATGGGCGCCCAGGCAGCGACGATGCTGCTGGAGCGGTTCCAGGGCCGCACCGAACCGCGCCGGTACATGGCCGCGACGCGACTGCGGATCCGAAGCTCAACAGCCTCGTAACATTCGCTATTGACACTTGTAACTTTGTTAAGCATTCTCTGAGAGCGCTCTCTGCGTTGCGGACGCTCCGGCGTACGTCCCCCCGCACCTCCCAGGAGTCCTCATGTCCCCACGAAGCAAGATCCTGAGCGCTCTCGCGGCGCTGCTCACGGCGATACCCATCGGCGTGACGGCGGCCGCCCCGGCGGCACAGGCGGTCGGCCCGGCCCTGCTGCCGTTCACCGTCAACAACAGCACCGGCCGCGGCGACGCCACCTACCTCTACATGATCGGCGTCAACCTCACCACCGGACGCCTCGGCTACGTCACCGCGGGCGGCACGTTCAACAACTGGCCGGCCGGCTCGCTCCCGCCGTCGGCCGCGCCCGACGTCGCCATCGGCGGCCCCGGCAACGGCGGCAGCACCACCATCCAGCTGCCCCGCAACTTCTCCGGCCGGCTCTACATGTCGCTCGGCCAGAAGCTGAAGTTCTTCCTCACCCCGGACGGCCTGGTCCAGCCCGCGCCGTGGGCGTCCGGCGACCCCAACCACGACATCCTCTTCGACTGGAGCGAGTTCACCTACAACGACTCCGGGCTGTGGCTCAACAGCTCGCAGGTGGACATGTTCGCCGTACCCCACTCCGTCACCGTCTCCGGCACCGACGGCACCCGGACCACCGGTGCCGTGGTCGCCAACGGCCGGCAGAACATCATCGACCAGATCAAGGCGCAGTCCGGCTGGGCCAACACCGTCGTCACCCGCTCCGACGGCACCGTGCTGCGCGTGCTCGCACCCGGCAAGGCCGCCGACGCCGGACTGTTCAGCAGCACCTACCTCGACTCCTACATCAACTCCGCCTGGAACGCCTACACCGGGAAAACGCTCACCGTCGTACCGTTCGGCGACCAGCCCAACACGAAGTACTTCGGCCGCACCTCCGGCAGCACCATGGTCTTCACCAACAGCTCCGGCGCACAGGTCGCGTCGTTCAACAAGCCGACCAGCGCCCACGTCTGGGGCTGCGACGGCAACCTCCACGCCCCCAACGACCTGGTCGTCGGCCCGATCGCCCGCACCCTCTGCGCGGCCCTCAACCGCGGCACGCTCGGCACGATCGACACCCAGCCCGGGGGTACGGCGTCCGACTTCTACAAGAGCAACCCCGCCAACCAGTACGCGCGGATCATCCACGCGAACATGGCCGACGGCAAGGCGTACGCCTTCGCCTTCGACGACGTGCAGGCCCAGGAGTCGCTGGTCTACTCCAACAACCCCAGCTCCGCCGGGATCACGCTCTCCCCGTTCACCGGTGGTGGCGGTGGCGGCGGTTCGGCCACCGGCTACCGGGTGACCGGCCCCGGCGGCAAGTGCGTGGACGTCGCCGGCGACGACACCGGCGGCAACGGCACCGCCGTCCAGCTGTGGGACTGCCAGTCGGCCGCCAAGGACCAGTACTGGACCCTCAAGAACGGCACCCTGCAGACCCTGGGCCGATGCCTCGACGTCGTCGGCAACGCCACCGCCGGCGGCAGCCAACTCCAGCTGTACGACTGCAACGGCGCCGGCGGCCAGCAGTGGGTCACCCAGGCCGACGGCACCATCCGCAACCCGCAGTCCGGCCGGTGCATCGACTCGCCCAACGCCAGCACCGCCAACGGCGCCCGCCTCCAGCTCTGGGACTGCAACACCTCCGCGGCGCAGAAGTTCGCCTACAACAACGGCGCCACCAACCTCGCCGCCCCCGGCAGCAAGTGCGTCGACGTGGCCGGCAACGACACCGGCGGCGACGGGGCCGCCGTCCAGCTGTGGGACTGCCAGCTCACCGCCCGCGACCAGCACTGGTCCTGGACCGGCCAGTCGCTGACCACCCTCGGCATGTGCCTGGACATCGCCGGCGGCGGCACCGCCAACGGCGCCCAGCTCCAGCTGCACGACTGCACCGGCAACGCGGCCCAGACCTGGGTGCTGAACAGCAACGGCAGCATGAGCAACCCGCAGTCCGGTCGCTGCGTCGACGCCCCGTCCGGCAACACCGCCAACGGCACCCGCCTGCAGATCTGGGACTGCAACGGCTCCGCCGCCCAGAAGTTCACCAAGGCCTGACCCGCCGACCGAACGCCTCGCCGTGGATCCCCGTTCCAGGATCCACGGCGAGTTTCGTACGCGTGACGCCGTTCCGCTCCTGTCAGGGCGGTCCCGCCCTGCCGCGCTATCTCACCGCCCACTCCCGCCAAGGTCCTCGGTGACTTCGTTCAGCGGACGATCACTGCGGGGCGGCCGGCCAGTGGATCTCGAACCACAGGCGCTCGCTCTTCGCGTTGCTGTTGGCCAGGCCCTGGACGTAGCCGACGTCGTAGCCGTGGTAGTCCGTGGTGTCGAGGATCGACCGCACCCGCAGGGTGGTGGTGTGCGACTCGCCGGCCTCCAGGCGGGTGCCCTCGCACAGCCACTGGGAGAGGTTCCAGTCGTACAGCACGCACTGCTGGCCCGGGACCAGTCTCGCGGTCTGCGGCATGTGCACCAGGAAGCGGCCCTCGTCCTGGAACTCGGTGCCGTTGTGGACGGTGACCTTCAGCTTGCCGGTCTGCTTCACCTCGCCGGCCAACTGGACGTTCTCGGCCACCGCGGTGATCGGGCCGTCGTCAGCGGTGGCCGCCGACGCGGCCAGCGAGCCGGACATGGTGGCCGCGAGAGCCGCGACCGCGACGGGCACCGCTGCGAAGGCCAGACGCTTGTACATCTACTTTCCCCGTTTCCTCAGCGGCTGTGTGCCGCTTCGTCATCAGGTGCGATGCACCCTCGAACGGGTTGGTTCGCGCCAAAAGGTCACGGTGCGGTAACGAAGAATTCAGCTAGTCGTCACGGCCCGGAGATGGAGATCCCGTAGCAGGGCGATCTCCGCGCCGTGGTGGATGGCCTCCCGGTTGATGTGCAGCACCAACGTGGCCATCGGATACTCCCCGAACGGGCCCTCGGCCGGGCCGCACGGCCGGGCGGGGCCGTCGCCGCCCAGCCCGCGAACGCCGTCGGTCCAGCGTGTGTAGGCCTCGTCGAGCTGCCGGAGCGCCTCCGCCGCGGTCCCGGCGTAGTCGAAAGAGCCGTAGTCCATGGGCGGGCCGCCGAAGTGCGACGCGTTCCGCATCCCGAACACGCCCACGATGAGGTGGCCCAGCCGCCAGGCGATCGTCGTCACCGGTGCCGGCACCGGCTCCGGCAGCGCGAAGTCGATCAGGTGGTCGCCCGTTCCCGCTGCCATCGGCGTCGAACTCCGGCCCCGCGGGCGGACGCTCCAGCAGTCCGGGACCGGCTCCCAGAGGTACTCGGCGTCGCTGATCCCGTCGAGGCGGGGCCGCAGATGCGTACGCCAGTGCCAGTCGAGCTGATCGAGCAGTTCCCGGTTCCAATCGAGGCTCATACCCGCACGCTACGGCCCGGCGCGGCTCCCACGCGCCGTGACCGTTCGGAGAGGGCCTTCCCGGCCTGCCGGCGGACTACTGGCCTGCAAGACCACCCGCCGAGACGACCGGTGGGGTATTCGATTCAGGCGGCCAGCACGCGCCTTCTACTCCGGCCGGACCGCGTTCCACAGCCGTGCCGAGGTGTCGGCGCTGCACGATGCGACCGCTCGCCCGTCGGCGCTGAAGGTCACGCCGAACACCGCCTTCTCATGCTCTCCCAGCCTCCGGCTCGGATTCCGTGGAAGCGTCAATGACCAGATGGTGACCGATCGGTCGTAGCTCCCCGACGCCAGCAGCGAGTCGTCCGGGCTGAAGGCCACACTCCGTACCCTGTCGGTGTGGCCGGTGAGTACCGTGCCGGTGGCCGCGTGGTCGGCCATGCTGACGATCCGGATCGTCCGGTCGTCGCCGCCGGTTGCGAGCCTCTTGCCGTCCGAGCTGAAGGCGATGCTGCGTACGGCGCCGCCATGCCCGGTCCGGATCTGGCCGATCTGCGCACCGGTGGCGCTGTTCCATTCGTGCACCACGCCGTCGCTGCCGGCGGATGCGAGCACACCACCGTCTGGACTGAATGCCACCGCGTACACCTGGCCGGCATGGGAGTGTGCCGGACCCAACTGTGCGCCGGTCGTTGCATCCCAGAGGCGTACGGTCTTGTCGATGCTGCCGGTCGCGATCCGCCGGCCATCCGGGCTGAACGCCACGTCGAGCACCGCGTTGGTGTGCCCCCGGAGTCCCGGGTGGATCGCCGTGCGGCTCTGGAGGCTCCACAGTCCCACGGTGTTGTCGTCGCTGGCCGTGGCCAGGATCCGCCCGTCAGGTGAGAAGGCGATGCTACGAATGGCGTCCCTGTGTCTGGCGAGCGGTTCGCCGAGTTGCCTGCCGGTGACGGTGCTCCACAGCCGGACGCTGCGATCTTCACCGCCGGTGGCCAGCAGGGAATCGTCCGGAGAGAAGGCGGCCGCCCACACCGCGTCGGTGTGCCCAGTCAGTGCGCCCCGGAACCCGCCTTTCACCGATTGCGTGGCGGACTGCGGTGTGACGGCGTCAGCCGACTGCCACCACACGGTCGCGGCGCCGCTCAGCGCCGCGACCGCCAGCACGAGGGCCACCGCCGCGAACGGCGGCCGTCCGGGCCGGGCGAACCTCGCCGGGAAGGGCCGGGCCTGCCGGGTGGGCCGGCTCAGATCGATCTGTCGCTGGTACCAGTCACGTTGCCGTCTCAGGTGCTCACGGATCCGCTTTCCCTCGCGCCGAGGGTTCGACAGCAAAGACCGGGCGACGGCGCGCGCCGCGGTCGTGTCGTCCACCTTTTCCAGCAGCCGCAGGAATGTCACCGTCTGCTCGGGGGAGGCCGACACCACCCACGTGTCGACCGCCGTCGTCAGACGCTCGTCGCCGCATCGCGCCTTGATCGCGCCGATGACAGCCTGTGCGGCGTCCTCGGGCGGGGCCGCCGGTCGTCGCGAGCACACGGCGCCGAGGTGCCGGTACGCCTCGATCCAGCCCATGTCGGGCCGAGCGAGCAGATCCTTCATCCAGTCGTCGGGAAGCCGGATCTCGTCGGCCAGTCCGGGCAGGTCGTTCAAGCTCACCGCGATGGCTCGTACGGCGTGGTCGCGCACCGTGCCGTCGGTGGCGTCCGCGGCGGCAACCAGGCCCGCGAACGGCGTCTTGCCCGGCTCGCGGTGGGGGAGGCAGGCGACCAGTCTCCCGGCCAGCCCCGGGCGGTCGAGGTCCAGTTCGGGGCGGGACCAGACGTCGCGCAGACCAGCGAGATAGTCCTCATCGACGACGCCGCCGGTCTGTTCGGAGATCGGTGGGGGAGCGTCGAGCAGCAGTTGCAGAACGTCCAGGCGCGCCAGGTTCGAGCCATCTCGCACTGCCCGCCGGGCGTCCTCGATGACCTCCCGGTCGAGCTGGCCGGCGACGGCGGTGCGTGCGAGCCATGCCCAGATGCCCGGCAGCAGCCGATCCAGGTTGGCGCGGGCCTTGCCGATGGCCAGCAGAAGGGCCCAGCCCTGTGGGCACGCGCGCTCCATGCTCCGCAGGTCGTCGCCGTCCACCTCGTATTCGAGGTCCGTCGCCGCACGGAGGGGACGCAGACACCCAGGCGGGTCCCGCAACGCCTGGGTGATCCAGTTGACGAGCGACATGGCGTCGCTGTTCTCCGCGTCGCGCATTCCGCGTTCGAGGAAACGCAGGCACAACTCGGGCCAGTCGGCCAGGCTCTGATAGAGGTCCTGGCCGAGGTACAGGCCGCCCGGGAGCCGAACGAGAAGATCGGTCAGAGCGCTCAGCAGGGATTCGCTGGTGGCTGTGGGCCGGCGGCGCAACAATTCGGCGAGCAGCAGCTCGGCCGCGTGCCGGTCCGGGTGGTGCCGCATCGCGACCGTGAGCAGGTCGCGTGCGGTCTGATCGGCGGTGTCGTGCGCCATGAGTTCGCTCAGCCAGCCGCCGAGCCGGTCGGCCACCTCGGGCGACCAGTGCCGCCGGAGGATCGCGGCGGCCGAGGCCGGTTCGTCCGTGCCGGCGTCGTGCATCGCCTTCGTGGCGAGGAACCGTACGAAATTGTCGCGCCGCCGGTCGTCGATCCCCGCGATCCCGTTCACGCGTTCCAGCAGGAAGTCGACCTCCATCAGTGAGGCGACGTTGTCACGGATCTGCCGGTCCCGCACCACTTCGAGGTGCGACAGGGTCGCGGGATGGCACGCGTTGCGCACCAGCGCGATGCTCGTCGTTCCCTGGTTCTTCTCGCAGAGTTCCGGTAGAGGCCGGTTCTTGGCGTGGAGGGCGTTCGTCACCGCGTCATGGATGGTTGCGATGTCGAGAAACTCCGGGGCGTCCGGGATCCCGTCATGGAGAACACGAAGGAGTTCGCCGGTGTAGGCGGTGTGCTTTTCGCCGAACTTCGCGACTGCTTCGACCGTCGGTCCGACGGAGGTCATCAGAGTCGCCTGCTCGATGGCGGGGAAGGGCCGGATCCGGTCGGTGTTCATGGAATCCATGGCCAGACCGGCGAAGCAACAGTCGAGAATCACCAGCCTTCGGCCGGCCCGGCTGTCCTGGGTGCGCTTCTTGATCCTCGAGTAGTTGAGCGTCGTTTCTTCGGCCAGCTCCGAATCGGCGTCGTACAGGGCCAGTCGCAGTTCGTGCGGTGTCGCGTAGTCCGGCTGCCCGTGACCCGCGTAGTAGATGATGAGCAGCCCGTTCTCGCCGGTGCCGCTGCTCGCCGCACGCAGCGCGCGGCCCACGTCCTGGACGGTGGCGGTGCCCGAAATGACTGTGCAGCGATCCTCGGGCAGCCCCCAGTAGCCTTCGTCGAGCAGTAGTTCCCGCAGATCCGACAAATTGTTGCGGACTGCGGGCAGTGCACCCAGCGATTTGTATTCGTCAATTCCAATCAGTAGTACGCGAGATGAGGTGGTGGCGGCGAGCTGTATCACTGTTAACTGCCCAATTGGCGGGCGATATCTTCGGCGATCCCAGGGTCGTCGGTGTCGATGACGATAGTCTTCTCGCCGTTGGTGACCGTGACGCTCAATCGCTGATGCGGCGGCTGAGAGCGGCGCCAACCGATGATCGTGACGATGATCTGCGCCATCGAGAGCCCCGCGCCGAGCGCCATCTCGATGTAGTCGGCCACTCCGACGGTCATGCGTTCAGGCTGCGGCGGGGCCATGATCGTTCGTACGTTTCCGTGCATACGGATCGCGGGGGCGCGGAGGAGCCAGTCGGAAAGATGCCGGAGCCCCTGCCCGCCATTCGATTCGACGGTGATATTGACTGTTCGCACGTGTCGATTCCTTCTCGGCGTGCGCCCTTGTGGCGCATTGCCGGTAACGGCCTATCGGAGTCTGACGGACCAATCCAATGGCCGGGAAGGCAGCGAGGAGGATCCGGCCCGAATAGCCGAACCCGCACGGGTGAAGCCGGTGAGCCACGGAGCGGCGACGGGGGTGCGACCCTGTTCGCGGCCGCCCGCCAGCCGTTCGGGTCTCCTAATCTCGAGCCTGAATTCGAGGCGGGCCACCCGATCGTCAACGACACCGGCCCAGCGCCGCTCCTCACCCGCAGGACCGCCGCCCGGGTGCCGTACCGCGGCTGGTTCGCGATACGGCACACGGGCGGCGACCGGGGGCTCGCCTGGACGGTCCGCCGCTAGGCGGCCGCGGCGGCCGTGGTCTTGGCCAGGGCGCTCGCCTTCAGCTGCTCGAATTCGGCGGCGCTGATGGCGCCGGCGTCGAGCAGATTCTTGGCGGACGCGATCTCGTCGGTGGGGGTGGTGGCGGCCGGCGCCGCGACCTCCCGGATGTAGGCGTTCTGCCGCTTTACTGCCTCGGCCTGGGCGGCGAGCGCCCGTTCGGTCATGCCGCCGCCTCGGGCGATGAGGTAGACCAGCATGCCGAGGATCGGCAGGAAGACCAGGAACAGGGTCCAGAGGGTCTTGGCGACGCCACTGAGGTCCTTGTCCCGGAACAGGTCGCCGAAGACCCAGAACAGGCACATGAACCAGGCGACGAAGATGAAGAACTCGAACATCGCGAGCAGGAATGAACCGTTGTCGTCGAACACGTCGGCCTCCTTCCGAAGGGGATCGCCGATCCCGTCTGCGTGAGGATCGACTTCTCGGCCTTCAGTGGACCGCGTTCGGCGCCGCCCGCCCTCATCCCGGACGGAGTACTTCGGATGGATCCCGCTCTACCGGCGGGTTCCCAGGATCGTGGCGAGCAGGGAAACGATGCGGGCGACCGGAACCTCGTAGCGGCTGCCCCCGATCGTCTGCAACCATCCGGCGGCGACCAGCTGGCGCAGGTGGTGATAGACCTGACCGCTGGTGCCCATGCCCTCGATGCCGGTCAGCTCCTGTGCGGTGGCGGCCCCGCGCAATACGTGCTGGACCAGCCGGATCCGGGCCGGATGCGCGAGCGCGACCAGCGCCGCGACGTGCTCCGACCAGTCGCCGTCCAGCAGTTCCTCGACGCCGACACCCTCCTGCCATCGGGCGGCGCGCCCGTCGGGGAGCGTGACATGCCCGGTGATCAGCACGGCGCCGGGATCGTCCACTCTGGCGAGAAGCCCCTCGAGCGCCCAGAAGACGTCCGGATCGGGTGTCGCTGCCGCCCGGTCTTCCGAGGCCGGGAGACGTCTCTCCAGTTCAGCCACGCGCCGCTCCAGCGCGTCCCATCGGTCGACGTCAGTCATTGCGCAAAGATATCGTAATTACGTAGAACCGTATGCGCCAGTTTGCCGGCGCAGCATCCGCCGGCCGCGTGAGAGCCACGGGCCGGTTCCCCGCCGGAGCGTCTCCGCACAACGTTCGTCGACCGTCTGGGACGCCCTCGCCGACCTGCCCGACCACGAGCGGGAACGGCTGAGCCGAAGCTCCCGCAAACTCCGCGACCACCTGGACCGTCTCGCCCGGCACCGGCTCTGGCCCCGCGGAGACCTCCCTACCTGATCCGCCGGAGCGACCCCGGCGACGCGGCTGGAGACCACCGCGCCGTCGTCATGGTTGAGGTCCGCGTTTCGCTTCCGGCTCTTTCCCGGTACGCGTGACGTCGTCCCGCCGCATCTGCCCCGTCCCGTCTGGTCGGCGCGATCTCGCTGCCCGCTCCCGCCTTTGCCGCCCCCGCCGGGCGTAGATCGGTTGGATACCCCCGTCCGTCGCTCACACGGAGTTCCGGCCGGCCGGGTTCTCGGAGTGAGCGGGCGCGAAAGCCGCCGGGTGGGCGGCCGTCACGGCGATGGGCGGGGTGGGCGCACACGCTGGCGATGTCGTGGTCGCCTGCTTGTCCTATAGCGGTGGTGGCCGCGTACGCGGCGACTTGCGTGTGCGGCCACCACGGCTTCGGCAGCCCGACCGTGTGCACCCACCCGCGCTGAAGCCCGACCGACGTCGAACCGTTTCGCAACGCGGCTACCTCGCGGCCCGGCCCGCCGCCGTGCGCCGCCAGCCCACTTCCAGGGCGATGCTCAGCACCAGGACCCCGGCCAGCGTGATCAGCGAGGCCGGTTCGTGGATGAGTGTGGTGAAGGTGAAGGTCAGCAGCACCACGGCCGCGGAACCGATCGCCAGCGTGAGAACGGCGGTGCTGGCCCCGGTCTCCCGCCGGACCCGGAAGTGCGCCGCGGTGATGAACGTGAAGATGAGCAGAGCGACCGCGCTGCCGATCGAGGCGATCGCGTCCAGCGCGAAGAAGGCGGCCAGCAGCAGGCACGCCCCCGCCTGGATGAGCAGCCCGACCGGGGCGCGGCCACCGATGCGCCGGGCCATCAGCCCCGGGAACTGCCCGGTCTCGGCGAGCCGGTCGGAGAGCCCGGTAGCCGGGTACAGACCGGCGTTCGTGGCGCCGGCCGTGGCGAACAGGGCCGTGATCGCCATCATCCAGTAGCCGGTGTCGCCGAGTGACGGCTGCGCGGCGACGGCCAGCGCCGTGTCGCCCGAGGCGATCACCTCGTCGACGGTCAGCGTGCCGAAGACACCCAGCGCGATGGCGACGTAGATGACGGTCGCGATGGCCAGGGCGAGGAACATCGCCCGGGGCAGCTCTCGTTCGGGTCGCCTCAGGTCCTTCGCGGTGAAGGTGATGATGCCGAAGCCGAGGAACGCGAAGAAGGTGAGCGCGACGCTGGAGATGATGTCCTGCAACGACGGGTAGCCGGAGAACGCGAGCAGCGACGGGTCCATGTTGGCGAGCGTGACCACGGCGAACACCACCAGGATGCCCAGGACCAGGTAGACGATGACGGTCTGGGCACGGGCGACCAGCGCCGATCCGGCGATGTTCACCACGGTCATCACGACGATGATCAGGAGGGCGAACACCTTCGCCCAGACGGGATCGTCGTTCGTGAACATCGCGCTGGCGTAGCTGCCGAACGAGACGGCCACCATCGCGGTGACGATGGCGTTCGCCGCGTACGTGAGCCAGGCGGTGACCCCGGTGACGTGCCCGGTGCCGAAGCCCTTGGTCACGTACTCCAGCAGGCCGCCGGCGGACGGATAGCGGGCGCCCAGCTTCGCGAAGGAGTAGCCCTGCAACGCCGCGATCACGCCCGCGATGAGGAACGACAGCCAGACGGCGGCGCCCGCCACCGTACCGGCCGCGCCCAGAAGCGCGAAGATCCCGGCGCCGACCATCGCGCCGACACCGATGAACGCCGCCTGCCGTACCGTCAGATATCTGGTCTCCGTCGATGTCATCGCCGCCCACTCTCACCTCGTCAGGCGCGGGATCCGCGTCAACGAGTCTTCATGAATCGGCGGTGGCTTCCCTCCTCATCCGCGGATGAGTGATGTCACCCGGCCCGGGGACCGGTAACCGGTTTCCGGGCCGGAGCGGGGCCGTCCTGGCTACCGTCACGGCGATGCACCTGCCGCCGAGAGGACGTTCGCCTTGCCGTTCCCGGTCACGATCGTCACGCCCGTGGACGGGCCCGCCGGGGCGCGGCGGCAGCTGGAACTGCTGGAGGCCGCGCTGATCCGCACCGGGCTGGAGCTGCGGCGCCTCGGCGACGAGGGGCGGTACACCGAGCGGCCGGGCATGCTGGCGCACGTGGCCCGGTCCAGTTCGGCCGTCCTCTACGGGCTGCACCTGACCGTGGGCCGCTCCCAGGACGGGCCCGAGGAACCCGCCGACGCCGCCGCCATCCGCACGGCGGCCGAGTTCGTGCACGCCATCCGGGGGCACAACGACCGGGTGCCGATCCTGCTGTTCGGTGAGCAGCTGACGGCCCGGAGGATTCCGCAGTCGGTGCTGTCGCGCATCGACGGTGTCGTCAACGCCTACGAGGACACCCCCGACTTCCTGGCCCGCAAGATCCAGCGGGAGGTGAGCCACTACCTCGGCCAGCTGGCGCCACCCTTCTTCGCGGCGCTGATGCGGTACGCCAACGACGGCGCCTACTCCTGGCACTGCCCCGGCCACTCCGGTGGCACCGGTTTCCTGAAGAGCCCGATCGGTACGCTCTTCCACGACTTCTTCGGCGAGAACCTGCTGCGCGCCGACGTCTGCAACGCGGTCGAGGAACTCGGGCAGCTGCTCGACCACACCGGCCCGATCGCCGACAGTGAACGCCTGGCCGCCAAGACGTTCCGCGCCGACCACCTGTTCTTCGTCACCAACGGCACCTCCACCTCGAACAAGATCGTGTGGAACTCGCTGGTCGGGCCGGGGGACATCGTCGCGGTGGACCGCAACTGCCACAAGTCGGTGCTGCACGCCATCGTGCTCACCGGCGCCGTACCGATCTATCTGATGCCGACGCGGAACCGGGCCGGCGTGATCGGGCCGATTCCGCGCCGGGAATTCACCGCCGAGGCGTTGCGGGAGAAGATCGAGGCGAGCCCGCTGATCGCCGACAAGAACCGGCGGATCCGTCTGCTGACTCTCACCCAGTCCACCTATGACGGCATCATCTACCGGGCGGACGAGATCCGGGAGATCCTCGACGGCGTCGTCGACGCGATCCATTTCGACGAGGCCTGGCTGCCGCACGCCAGCTTCCACGACCTGTACGAGGGCATGCACGGCGTCGCCAACGACCGCACCCGCACCGCATCGACCGTGGTGTATGCAACCCAGTCCACCCACAAACTGCTCGCGGGCCTTTCCCAGGCGTCGCAGATCCTCGTGCAGGACAGCGCCGACGGCCGTTTCGACGATCGGGTCTTCGCCCAGGCGTACCGGATGCACACGTCCACGAGCCCGCAGTACGCCATCATCGCCAGCTGTGACGTGTCCGCCGAGATGATGGCCGGAAAGCGCGGTCCCGCACTCGTCGAGGAGACGATCACCGAGGCGATGGAGTTCCGCCGCACCGTCATCCGGATCGGCGCGGAATCGCCGGACTGGTGGTTCGGCGTCTGGGGTCCGGACACCCCACCCCGTACCGGACTGCCGGAACGATCCGAATGGGAACTGACGGCCGGCGCCGCCTGGCACGGATTCGACCGGGTCGACGACGGATTCGCCATGCTCGACCCGATCAAGGTCACGCTCACCACGCCCGGCCTCACCGTGCACGGCGAATTCAGCCCACCGGGCGCACCGAGCATCCCCGGCGTGGTGCTGGCGCGCTATCTCGCCGAACACGGGGTGGTGGTGGAGAAGACCGGCCTGTACTCGCTGTTCGTCCTGTTCACCATCGGCATCACCAAGGGCCGCTGGAACTCGCTGATCGCGGAACTGCACCGATTCAAGAGCGCCTATGCCGGGAACGCGAAGATCGAACGGCTGATGCCGGCCTTCGCCGCCGCCTTCCCGGGATACGTGGGACGCGGTCTCCGGGACATCTGCGAGGCCCTGCACACCACTTACCACGACGCCGACCTGGCCGAACTGTCCACCGCGATCTACACCGAACCGGTCGAACAGGTGACCCTGCCCACCACGGCGTGGACCGCCATGGCGGCCGGGCAGGTCGAACACGTCCCGGTGGCGGAACTCGCCGGCCGCACCACCGCGGTGCTGCTCACGCCCTACCCGCCGGGAATCCCGCTGCTGGTCCCCGGCGAGCGCATCAGCGCGACGATCGTCCGGTTCCTGCGCCACGAGCAGATCCTGGCCCGGCGATGGCCCGGCTTCACCGGCATCACCCACGGCGTCGACGGCGACGACGAGAACCGCACCGTCGCCTGCCTCCGCGAATAGCTGGACCACCGAGCTCAGCCCGGCGCGTGCGGCAAAGGCGCGAGCCGGCAGCTGGATCGCTGCCTGCCCCGGGCGGAACGCGTAGCCGTACCGGAGAAGGGAAGCCGGAAGCGAAGCACGGACCTCGGCTTCAGCGGAGGGGTTTGGCCAGCGTGGTGGTGCCGTCGGGGCCGGCGGGTGGCATCGTCCGGTAGCCCTCGCTGTGGTAGAGGGCGATGTTGTGCAGGCTTTTCGCGCCGGTGAAGAGCTCGGCGCGGTGGCAGGCGGGGTCGGCGGCTGCTTCCGCGGCGCGCAGCAGCCAGCGGCCGACGCCCTGGCCGCGGAGGTCGGGGACGACGGCGAGCCGGCCGATGTGCCAGTCGGTGCCGGTGCGGCGGGCGCGCACCATGCCCAGCAGGCGGCCGTCGCGCCAGATGCCGGTGGTGTGCCAGGTCGACAGCCACTCGCGGACGTCCTCGAGCGACTCGTGCAGGGCCGGGATCGCCAGGCTGTCGTTGGCGAGTGCCTCGTCCACCCAGCAGCAGCGCTGCAACACCGCGACCTCGGAGGCGTCGTCCGAGGTCAGCGGCCGTGCATAGGATCCCGGGAGCGGCCCGGGAGCGGCCGCGGAGCGTTCCCGCATCGGGCGCAGCGCGTGGGCCAGACGGACCAGTTCGTCCAGCAGGGCGATGCCGGCCGTGTCGTGGGCGGGGTCGGGGCGCAGGCCGTCGCCTATGCGGATCGCGACCGTGGCGCCCAGGGGGACCAGGCGCAGCGTGGTGACGACCTGCTTGGCGTGCTGCACCGAGCGGGTGCCCGCCGACGTGTGGCCGTAGCTGACGAAACCGATCGGCTTCCACGCCCACTCGCGGCTGAGATAGTCCAGCGCGTTCTTGAAGGTCGCCGGCATGCCGTAGTTGTACTCCGGGGTGATCGCGATGATGCCGTCCGCCGCGTCGACGATCGCGCTCCACCGGCGGGTGTGCTCGTGCCGGTGGACACCCGGCTCCTCCTCGTCGAGGAACGGCAGGTTCAGCTCGTCGAGGGCCACCGGCACGAGTTCGGCGCCGAGCTCGGCGGCGCGCGGGGCGATCGTCTCGGTCAGCCACCGGCTCACGTCCGGGCCGAGGGCGCCGGGGCGGGTGCTGCACGTCAGCACCAGGACACGGATCGGTTTCGTTGACATGGAAACGAAGGTTAGATGCTAGGTTGATTACATGTCAACGAAATGGCTGAGCCCGGACGAGGAGCGGGCCTGGCGGGCGTTCCTGCGGGTGATGGTCGCCGTGCAGACCGGCACGGCCCGTGACCTGGCCTCGATCGAACTCTCCGAACCCGACTACGAGGTCCTCAGCACCCTGTCGGAGCAGCCCGGTCACACCAGCACCCTGGGCCGGCAGGCCGACAAGATGGGCTGGTCACGCAGCCGCCTGTCACGGCACGCCAGCCGGATGGAGACACGCGGGCTGCTGCGGCGCGAACCCGACCCGGCCGACGGCAGGGGCTGCCTGCTCGTGCTCACCGCGTACGGGCTGGAGGCGCTCGCCGACGCCGCACCGATCCACGTCGCCTCGGTGCGGCACCACTTCATCGACCGGCTCACCCCGGAGGACCTCCTCGCCGTCGAGCGGATCGCCGAGCGGCTGGGTCAGTCGCCCTGACGTTCGGCCCGATGCCGGAGCAACTCCGCAGGTACTCCTCCGGGATGCCGTCCACTGCCGACCGGGCCGGCCGCGGTGGCGAAGGTGCGATGGGTGCCTGGCCGGGGACGGCTCCACCGCGTCGCCCTCGACTCACCCGATCGAGTGACATAGGCACTAGACAGGTTGTCGTGCGCCTAGGCTGGGCGGTGTGGATTTCCCTTTCCCGAACCTGGTCGGTCACCAGGAAGTTCGTGTTCGGCTGGGCGGGATCAGCCGGCAGCGCGTCTACCAGCTCACCAACCGCGCCGATTTCCCGCGCCCGGTCGCCCAGCTCGCCCAGGGACGGGTGTGGCTGGCCGATGAGGTCGAGGCCTGGTGCCTGGCCCGGGGCCGTCCCTGACGGCGTTGCCCTGGCATCCTGGACCGGGCCGTCCGTGGGTGGCTGCTTCACGAACAGGGCAGCCAATGAACTTCCATCCGATCGCCGCGGCCGACCTTGGCGCGACCCTCGGCGGCATCGCCTTCTGGACCGTCCTGCTCGCCGGCTGGGTGGCTCTGTTCGTCGCCACGATCGTCAGCATCGTCCGGGCGGGGTTGAGTAGACGATCACTCACCCGCTGGATCCTGCTGGTCGCCCTGGCGCCGGGCATCGGCATCCTCCTGTGGTTCGCGGCCGGGCGCTGTCAGCCTTGTACGGGCTGACCTCCGCCGCTCTGGTGGCGAAGGCCGTCGAGGAGCAGGTCGAGGCCGGCGACGAACTGGTCGCGGTCGTCGTGCTCGCGGAGGTCGGCGGCCGCGCCGGTGAGGAACGGGAAGGTCTGGGCGTCGAGTGACTCCCAGCTCTTCGCGTACTCGGCGAGCAGGGCGTCGCGGCCGGCGGAGGTGTCGACCGTCGCGACCCGGACCACGTCCTGGGCCGTGACGCTGACCACGTAGTTGAAGATCGCGGTGGCGACCAGGAAGCGGCGCTCGGCGGGCAGGGGAGTGCCGGTCAGCAGGGTGCCGATGCGGTCCAGCAGGTGCAGCGCGCTGGGCAGGCTGGGCAGCACGATGACGTGGCGTGCGGCCCAGGAGTGCCGGTCGAGGGCGTCGTAGACGGCCAGCGCGAGGGAGCGCAGATCCTGCTCCGGGCCGGCGGCGGCCAGGGCGTCGCCGAGGATCCGGTCGGCGCAGAGGCGCACCAGCTCCTCCTTGTTGGCCACGTGCCAGTAGATCGCTCCCGCGCCGGTGCGCAGCCGCTCGGTCAGCAGTTTGAAGGTGAACCCGCGCTCACCGTGCTCGTCGAGCAGCTCGATGGCGGCGGTGACGACGACCTCGCGGGAGAGGCTCTCGGTGCGACGGGCCGGTGACATATCCCCATCTTGACACAGATTGGAATGGCGTTCCATCCTTGGTTATGGAACGCCATTCCAGAGAAGGGGGTGCCCTGTGAGCACCGAAGTCCTCGAGGCGCGTGCGACCTCGCTGCGGGCCGTGTGGCCCGCCATCCTCGGGTTGTCGGTCGTCTTCCTGGTGGAGATGCTCGACAACTCGGTCCTCAACGTCGCCCTGCCCACCATCGCCCGGGAGCTGCACGCCACCGCCTCCGACCTGCAATGGGTCACCTCGGGGTATTCGCTGCTCTTCGGCGGCCTGATGATCGCCTTCGGCGCCATCGCCGACCGGTACGGAACACGCCGCGTGATGCTGATCGGCCTGACCCTGTTCGCCCTGGCCAGCCTCGCCGTCCTCGCGGTCCGCACACCGGCCGGGCTGATCGCGGTCCGCGCCGCCATCGGTGTGGCCGCCGCCATGACCGCACCCGGAACCATGGCCCTCTGCTTCCGCCTCTTCGACGCCGAGAACCTGCTGATGCGCGCCACCGGCTTCATCTCCACGGTCGGCCTCGTCGGGCTGGCCGTCGGTCCGACCGTCGGTGGCCTGATCATCCAGGTCCTGCCCTGGCAGACCCTGCTCGTGCTCAACGTGCCCGTCGTGGTGCTCGCCACCCTCTGCATCCGGTTCGGCATCCCCGCCGACGACCCCGCCCACCGCAACCGCACGCCGCTCGACCTGCCCGGCGCCCTGCTCGGCACCGCCACGATCATCCTGGCCCTCTGGACCGCGAGCCTGGCCGTCGAGGACGGGCTCCTCGCCGCCGTGCCGTGGCTGCTCGGCGCCGTCGCCGCCGGCGTGGGATTCGTCGTCCGGGCACGCCGCACCGCCCACCCGATCATCGACTTCGCCCTGCTCAAGCGGCCCCTCGTCGGCGCCGGACTGGCCTACCAGGCGGCGCTCGGGCTCGGCATGGCGGTCCTCGCCTACAGCGTCTCGCTCCAGCTGCAACTCGTCTGGGGCTGGTCCCCGGCCCAGGCCGCCCTCGGCAACCTTCCGCAGGTCATCACCATGATCGCGGTCGGGCCGCTGGTCGAGGGCTTCGTCAAGAAGGCGGGCGCCCACCGCGCCGGGATCGTCGGCGCCGCGGCCGTCGTCGCCGGTCTGCTGCTCTACGGGCTCCTCGGCCGGTACGGATACCTCGCGATCGCCGCCGCCCTCGTCCTCACCGCGGCCGGCATGCGCGTCGTCATGGTCATCGCCACCGTCACCGTGATGCGCGGCCTCCCCGCGGACCAGACCTCCACCGGCGCCGCCCTGAACGACACCGGACAGGAGGTCTTCAGCAGCATCGGGCTTGCCGTCACCGGCACCATCGTCGCCTCGGCACTGTCCGGTTCACTCGCCGACCTGGACGCCACGGCCGCCCACGGTTTCGAGAACGCCGTCACCACCGCCACCCTGGTCCTCACCGCCGTCTGCGTAATCCTCGCCGGATGGGCCGCCCGGCGCAGCGCGGCGCATAGCCTTGCTGACCATGGGAGCCGTTGAATCGCTCGCGACCGGACAGCGCTCGCTCGGGGACACCCGCATCGGATATCCGCTCTGGCCGCCACTGACCAGCGGGTGCCCCGAGACGAGCAGCACCGAGACCGCCTATCCGGTCGACGTCGACTACGACTACGACCGGATGCCGGCCGGCCGGCTCACCGCCGACCGCTTTCCGGCGCTCCTGCCACCGCTCGCGGCTCTCGGGCTGGGCGAGGGCGGAACGCCGCTGGTCGAACTGGAGCCGGGCGTCTACATCAAGGACGAGTCCCGCAATCCGACGTGGAGCCACAAGGACCGGCTCAACCGCTGCACGGTCAGCGCGGCCGTCGGCGTCGGCGCGCCCGGCGTCGTGGTCGCCTCCTCCGGTAACCACGGGGCTTCGGCCGCCGCCTACGCGGCCCGCAACGGCCTGCCCTGCGTGGTGATCACCGGCCCCGATCCGGCGCCGCAGGTGACGGCCTTCCTGCGGGCCTACGGTGCGGTGGTGCTGCCGGTGCCGTGGGAGCGGCGGTGGCCGGTGATGCGGCGGATCGCCGAGCGGGGCGGCCTGCACCCGGTCAGCAGCACCACCGTCACCCACACCGGGCACCCCTTCGGGCCCGAGGGCTACAAGCCCATCGCCTACGAGATCCATCTGGAGATCGGCACGCCCACGGCCGTCTTCCTTCCCACCGGGTACGGCGAACTGCTCTACGGCGTGTGGAAAGGCTTCGCCGAACTCGAACGACTCGGGCTCGCCGACCGGGTGCCACGCATGATCGCCTGCGAACCCGCCGCCGCGGCGCCGCTCGTCGAAGCCCTCCGCTCCGGGGCGCCGGCCGCCCGGGTCGACATCGGGCCCACTGCGGCCTACTCGATCGTGTCGCAGGTCAGCGGCTATCGCGGGGTGCTCGCCGTGCGTTCCAGCGGTGGGCGGGCCGTCGCCGTCGACGACGATCAGTTGCGAACCGCCCAGGCCGAACTCGGCCGCTCCGGCCTCTGGGTGGAGCTGTCCGGCGCGGCCGGGCTGGCCGGATTGCGCAGCGGCGGCCCGCTCGACGGGCCGGTCGTCTGTGTCTCCACCTCCAGCGGCTTCAAGGACCCGATCGGATTCCCGGCGCCGCTCCCGGCCGTGAGCGGCGATTGGTCTGACGTGAGCCGAATTCTGAAGGCGGCCGGCATCGAGGCCTGAACGATCCTTGGTGGAGGGCGTGAAGCCGGTCAGGCCGGTAGGCGGACGCCTCCCCGCCAGACCGCCGCGATCGCTTTCGTGGCGCTGATGTCGCTGATCGGGTCGTCGTCGACGAGCAGCAGGTCGGCACGGAAGCCAGGAGCGATGCGCCCGCGGTCGGTGAGCCCGAAGACCCGGGCCGGGATGCTCGTAGCGGCAGCCAGGGCCGCCTCCGGGGGCATGCCTGCCCCGGTCAGGAGCAGCAGCTCGCGGTGCATCGCGATGCCGTGCTCCGGAACATACGGATTGGCATCCGTGCCCGCGAGGAGCACCACGCCCGCCTCGTGCAGGGCCCGTGCCGCGTGGCCGGCAGCCGAAGGTTTCGCATGGTCGGCCGCCGCGGCCGGTGCGGTGATCGCCTCGAAGTAGACCAGCGTCGTCACCACGAACACGCCCGCGGCGGCGATCCGGGCGGCCAGCGCGGACAGCTCCGGACCGGCCGCCAGATCGGCGGGCACATGGGCCAGCCCGTCGACACCCGCGTCGAGGGCGATGGCGACCTCCCGTGCGGTCACGGCGTGCGCGATCGCCCGGAGACCGTGCGCGTGGGCGGCCTCCACCAGTGCCGCCACCGTCGCCGGGGCGAGCGTGGGGAAGCCCTCGCCGTGCAGCGTCCCGTCGTCCACCACGATCTTCAGATAGTCGGCGCCCTCCGCCACCCGGTCCGCTGCGAACCGTTTCGCATCCGCCGGGCCGGTCACCGCGTCGATCGCCCCGGCCGCGTCGCCCAGTGCCCCGGCGTCCGTCAGCAGCTGGGTCGGGTGACCGCCCGGCGCTGTCGCCAGCATCCCGGCGCTGCGCAGATCGGCGACGTCGTCGCGGACGGCGGCGAGACGCCGCTGGCGGGCCAGATTGCCGGGCATGCAGAACATGTCCAGCTCGGTGGTGACCCCGTGGGCCAGGGCGGCGGCGAGGCTGCCGTCGACCACGTGGGTGTGCGCGTCGATCAGGCCCGGCAGCAGTGTGCGGCCGGAGCCGTCCACCACCGTGTCAACCGGACGGCCGTCGGGCGCCATGATGCGGGCGCCGTCGATGAGGATGTCGGCGCGGGGGACGGTCCGCTCACCGTCGAAGACACGGACGTCACGAATCAAGGTGCGAGTCATGCCATCCCAGAGGGGCGTCCCGGCCCGGAACGTGACGGGCGGAGAGGTGGGTCACATCCCGTCACGTTGCCGGAGCCTGACGTCATCTCATGTGGCGTGACCGCGACACAGGACTTCGTCGATCATCGGGAGCTGCTGTTCTCGATCGCCTACGACATGCTCGGCAGCGTCGCCGACACCGAGGACGTGCTCCAGGAGACCTGGCTCGCCTGGACCGCCCGCGAGCGCGAGGTCGACAACCCACGCGCCTACCTCGTGCGGATCGCGGTCAACCAGGCCCTCGCACGGCGTGCGGAGATCGGGCGGCGGCGGGAGACATATGTGGGGCAGTGGCTGCCCGAGCCACTCGTCACCCCGGTCACCAGCGACCCGGCCGAGCGGCGCGACACCGCCTCGATGGCGCTGCTCGTCGTCCTGGAGACGCTCAGCCCACTGGAGCGGGCCGTGTTCGTGCTGCACGAGGTGTTCGCGTACCCGTTGACGGAGATCGCCGACATGGTCGGCCGCGCCCCCGACGCGGTCCGGCAGGTCGCCCACCGCGCCCGGTCACACGTGCACGCTCGGCGGCCCCGCTACCGGCCCGACCCGCGCACCCGGCAGGCGGTCACCGAGCGCTTCCTGGAGGCGGCTCTCGGCGGTGACGTCGAGGAGCTGCTGCGGGTGCTCGCACCGGATGTGACGCTGTGGACCGACGGCGGCGGCAAGGGTCCCGCCACCAGTCCGGGCCCAATCCACGGCCGGGACGCGGTGGCCCGTGTCCTGGCCTCGGTCGCGGCCGGCATCGCGGGCTTCGACGTCGGCTACCGGATCGTCGGCGGCGACCCCGCAATCGTCGTCTTCGACGGCGAGGCGCCGGTGGCCGTCCTGGTGCTCACGTTCGACGGCCCGGCCGTGAACGGCGTCTACTCGATCACCAACCCGGACAAAATGAGCGGAGTGCGACTATCCAACAAACCCGACCACTAGACGTACGCCGTCGTCGCCGTGGATGGCGGCCAGCGCCCGCAGCACGTCGAACGCCTTGTCCCACCCGGTCCCTGGGCCGAGCACGTGCCGCCGGTCCAGCTTCTTGAACTCGTAGGTGACCTCGCCGACCTGCCACTTCCCGAAGGGCGCGCCGACCGGGGAAGGGCCGAGTGGTGACCGGCCCACCTTCTCCGGCCACGTGTCGTGCACGGTCCACTCGGTCCCGCAGCCATCGCTCCAGGTTTGGATGAGGACACCACTCACCGGAGCGGTGACCGACATGTCGAGATCCTTCAGCTCATCCCATCCGACCCACGTCTCGCCGCCGACCGCGCCGTCTATTGCGGCGGCTTCGTCAAAGTCGTTACGGACCTGCTGGGACACGTCTTCCGGCAGGCCCCGCTGCGGGGCGATCGGTTTCCAGTCCTGATAGTTGCGAACGCCGAAGAGGCAGCCGTAGGCACAATACAGAGGCCATCGAACAAGCAGGCTGACATTCATGCACGGCGTCCACGGTTCGGACCAGGACCACTTCGGATCATGAAAGGGATTGCGAACCTCCACCGTGCCCATGATGTCCGTCCCCATGATCGAATTCTATGGAACCGGTACGGGCACCGGACCACGGGGCGGCCACCCGGGCCGTCGTGTGCGGTCCGTTCAGCATGTCGGCCGCGGTGTCTGAGGAACTTGGGGAGGAAGCGCGGGCTCACCCGTACCGGAAAAAGGTCAACCGCGGCGGGCGAGCCAGGGATTGGGGTCTCGCCGCACCTGGTCGATGGCCTGTAAGGCCGCGCCGATCACCGCGGCGTCCGGGCCCAGCAGGGAGGGGCGGACCTCGATGGGGGACCAGCGGGTCGTCAGGACTCGGCTGCGGAGTTCGCGGTCGATGCCGTCGGTCAGCCACGAGGTCAGGAGGGAGTAGCTGCCGCCCAGCAGCACGGTGTCCACGTTGACCAGGTTGACCAGGGCGGACACGGCGATGCCCAGGGCGGAGGCGGCCCGGTTCAGGGCGGCCAGGATCTCCGGGGAACCGTTCGAGACGAGCGTGTCGATGGCGACGGCCGGCTGCTGCGGCGACGATGGCAGATCCGGGGCGGCGTCGATGATGCGTTGCAGGCCGGCGTAGCACTGCAGGCAGCCGGTGGCGCCGCACGCGCACGCCGGGCCGGCGCTGTCGACCATGACGTGGCCGAGTTCGCCTCCCCAGCCGCGGGAGCCGCGCAGCGGGACCCCGCCGAGGACCAGGCCGGCGCCGATGTCGAATTCGCCGCTCACACAGACGAAGTCGCGCAGTTCGGGGCCGCCCGCGTAGAGCTCGCCGAGCGCGGCCAGGCCGGCGTCGTTGTCGACGCCGACCGGCAGATCGTCGGTGCCGATCAGGGTGGACAGGATCCCGCCCGCGTCGACATCCCGCCAGCCCAGCGTGGGCGCGAAGCGGACCATGCCGTCGTCGACCGGCCCCGGTACGGCGAGGGTGGCGCCCACGACGGTCAGGTTCTCGGCCATCGCCGCGTGGATCGCCTTCCCGGCCATGGCGGCCAGGCTCCGCAGCGTGTCCTCCGGATCCAGGTCCCGGCCGCGCGCCTGGCGGTGCGGGGCGAAGTCGAGGTGCCGAACCGTCCCGGTGAGGTCGACGACGCAGACCGAGAGGCTGTCCGCCCGGATGTCGAGGCCCAGCCCGGCCGGTCCGGTCCGTGCCAGGCTCAAACCCACCCGGGGACGGCCGCTGTTGCCGGACCGCGCCGGCTCCGCCTCCACGACCAGACCTGCCGTGAGCAGCTCGTCGACGATGCGGGAGATGGTCGGGCGGGTCAGTCCGGTGGCCGTCGCCAGCTCGATCCGCGAGATCGGGACAGGCGCGCCGACGATCTGCCGGAACGTGAGGATGAGGTTGTGGGCGCGAAGGCTGTCCTGCCGGACGGGCGTGTCGGTGGCGGGCGCGACCCGGTGCACCGGGCGGGTCATGATGCCAGTTCGTCGGCGTAGGCGGCGGCCCGCTCCGGCGGGAGCGCGCCGTCGGCGATCACCGTGACTATCCGGCGGGTAAGGGCCGATCCGGGGCCCAGTACGAGCGGCTCGTCCCACGACAGCGCCGACCCGATGCCGAGATAGTCGCGGGTGCGCACGAACCACCGGTCGGAACGGGTCCGCTCGGTCCCGCCGATGAAGACGAGCGTCCACGCGCCACCGCGCACCGACAACCATCGAGAAGTACGCCCGTGCACCGCCTCCAGTCCGGAACCGCTCTCCGCGTCGATCCGGACCGGTGAGTCAGGGGCGGGCGCCCGCCAGAAGAAACCGCCGTAACCCGCGCCCGGCCGCCCGTGCACCGCGGGACTGAGCACCGGCACGTCCCGGTCGGCGGCGTTGGAGAGCGTGAACCCGAAGTCGAGCACCCATGCGTCGTCGGCGAGCCGCCGGGCGGTGATCTCCCGCCGTTCGGTCAGCAGCAGGGCGCCGTCGATGCCGGTCCAGCGCAGGGCGTGGCCGATCTGCGCGGGGGTGCGCCGCAGCCAGCGGGCGTGCGCCTGGGTTCCCTGGTTGTCGAGCCAGGCGGGACCGTGCCCGGGTATGAAGGTGCGCCCGCCCCAGAAGTTGGCGCCGTCCACCTCGGCGACGGCGACGCTGACACCGAGATGGTGGCGGTGCGAGGCGGGCATCAGCTCGGTGACACAGATCCCGCCAAGCGTACGGACCGGATGCAGGTAGGGCCGGGGCGACAGGGCCACGGGCAGATCAGGACGCCACGTGTACTCGGCGACGACCTGGTCGGCGAGACGCAGGGTCGCAGGGGCGTCACCGGTCACGGCTGCCTCCGGGCTGGTCGGTCGATTCCCCAGCAGGATAGTCATGAGCCGGATCAGGTTCGGGGACGCCAGCCGCCGAGGTACGCGCCGATCGTGTACCGCCGTGCCTGTTCACGGGTCATCTCCGGACGGCCGCTGCCGGGCCCGGTGTTGGCGTACTCGCCGAACCGCCCGCTACCGGGAAGCCACGGCGCGGCGGCGACCCGCGGGCCGAGCACGGATTCGCGAACCACCACCTGCCCGCTCCGGCCCAGGAGAACGGTTCCCGTTTCCGCATCCGCGGCGCTGCCGATGCCGGATTCGTGGAGCGCTTGCCCGGTCCGGCTGAGGAGGCCGGTTGCGGTTTCCGCGGAGGCGCTGGCGCCGGATTGGTGGAGCGCTTGCCCGGTCTGGCTCAGACGATCGGTTGCGGTTTCCGCGGCGCAGCCGACGATCGATTTCAAGACCAGGATTCCGTACGGCTGAAGCGCGGGCGTGGCTACCGCGGTGACGCTCGCGCCGGTGGCCGGTTCGAGGGTGCACCGGTCGAGAACCGCCACGGCCGTCCCGGTGATCAGATCCCCGCCGCCGGCGACCGTGCAGTCCCGCAGGTAGCTGCGCCCGTGCCCGGCCAGGAACCCGGTCAGCCGGGTGCCGGCGAGAACCGTGCGATCGCCGGCGGACCGGACAGCGGGCGCCGCGGTGCCGGTGACGGTCAGCCCTCGAACCGTCGTGCCCTCGCCGAGCAGCGTGAACGTGGCCGCGTCGTCCCCGAGCGGCCCGCCGTAGAACTTCTGTCCACCCGAGTCCAGGTCGTAGGCGATGACCGCGTCGGCGGGCCCGGCGATGGTGACGTTCGACTGGCTGGGCCAGACTCGCACCTGCTCCCGGTAGTAGCCCGGCGCCACCCGGATGGTGACCGGTCCACGGGCGTCCCGGGTGGCGCCGAGCGCCGCCAGCAGACTGGCGTAGTCGCCGCTGCCGTCCAGCGCCACCGTGATCGTCGACGGTGTGGGCCGGGCCGTCGACTGCGGCCCGGCATACCGGGTGACCAGGTCCTTGACCCGTCGGGCGAGGTCGGGGGAGTAGCCGTAGGGCACCTCGAACGCCTCGCCGGCATGGTCGGCGCGTCCGGTCGTACCGGTGAGGATGTTCCGTCTCTGCACGAGCCCCGCCGCGGCGCCATGGACGACCAGCGGGTCATTGACCTGCTCGAACACGCTGTCCTCAACGAGCACGCGGGCGTTGTTGCGGCTCATCGTGCCGTACTGGGTCACGTTCTCCAGATAGTTGTTGTAGAGATGCGCGGCCGCCGTGTTGTCGATACTCCAGTTGCGTTGAACGGTATTGCGGATCCAGTTGTGATGTGCAGTCAACCTAGTCAATACGTTCGGCGTCCACCCGACGCCGAGTGCCTTGTTGATGTCGCTGACGACGTTCCAGGACAGGGTGACGTGATCGCTGTCCTTGCGGATGTCGATGCCGCCGTCGCCGACACGTTCGATCCTGGTGTGATCGATCCAGACATGATCGGCGGTGTCGAGCCGGATGCCGTCGTTGTCGTTGGCGGGACTCTTGCCGTCGAAATCGCCGGGGATGTAGGAGTCGCGAATCGTCAGGTTCCGAATGATCACGTTGTGGCTGCCGTTGAGGAACAGACCACCGCCGACGATCTCCGCACCCGCTCCGGCACCGACGATCGTCTTGTCCGAGGCGACCGGGATCATGTCCCCGAACGGATCGACCCGGATGCTGCCCACGACCTGGACAACAAGCGGATCCGCCGCCGAGGCGAACGCCCGGAGCTGCTCGAACGTGGTGGCGCGAACCGTGACGCCCGCGCTGCCCCCGGTGGTCCCAGCGGCAAACCCGTCAGCCACGCCACCGTTGGCGGCACCCACGACGAAGCCTTCGGCCGGACCGACTAGGCCACCGCCGACGGCGCCCGCGGCAAGGCCGTCATCCGTGCCAGCTCCGGTCAACCCCTGGACCCCGTTGGCCGTGTTGGCCGTGCTGGCCGAGTTGTTCCCTCCGGCCGCGTTGGCCGCGCTGGCCGAGTTGTTCCCTCCGGCCGTGTCGGCCGTGGTGGCTGTGCTGACCGCGCTGCCGTCGATGGCGCCGGCGGCGAAAACGTCGGCTGCGCTTACCGGGACGATGGCCGCCACCGCGGCGAGGACTACGGCGGTGATCATTTCTGCTCCGAGGTGGTGGCGTGGAAGTGGGCGAAGTCGGCATGACCGTCCGGGCCGGTGGCGAAAAGGGCGACGGTCGCGCCGATCCAGCCACCCGGGGTGGCGGTGAACGGTAGGCCGCACTCCCACCGTTCACCGCCGTACTCGGCGGCGAACCCGGTCACCACTCCATCGGTCACGGTCACGGCGAGGCGCACCCCGGCCTCGTCCGGGACCGCGACGGGCGCCGCCGCGTCTTTCTCCGCCTCGCCTTCGGCGTCGGCGATCCGGCAGGTCAGCCGGGTTCCGCCGGGCGTCCTTTCCAAGCCGATCCAGGCGTACGTGCGCCCCAGCACCGTGATTCCGCCCCGCGCGGAGTCGGCCCCACTGAGCCGCAGCATCGTCTCGGCGCGCAGGTGCGGCCCGGTCAGCGGCTGGCCCAGCAGGTTCGGGGCGGTACGCAGGTCGTCACCACCCGGAACGCAGGCGAGGCGCAACCCGTCACCAGGGTGATCGACGATCCACCCCGGCGACGGGTTGGCCGACCAGCTCCACTGCGGACCGGGCCGTCCGCGTGGGAAGGTGTCGCTGGTCGCCGGTGCGACCGGCACCCGGGGCAGGCCGTCCGGGGTGCGGTGCGCGCGTACCGGTGTGCCGTGGTCGCCGATGACCGGCCAGCCGTCCACCCAGGTCATCGGCTGTAGGTGGGTGATCCGCCCGTACGCTTCCCGGTCCTGGAAATGCACGAACCAGTCCTCGCCGCCGGGCGTGGAGACCCAGGCGCCCTGATGCGGCCCGTTGACGTCGCTGCCGCCCTGGGAGAGCGCGATCCGCGACTCGTAGGGGCCGAACACGTGACGGGAGCGCATCACGTACTGCCAGCCGTTCGTCACCCCGCCGCCGGGCGCGAAGATCCAGTACCAGCCGTCGCGGCGGTACCACTTGGGACCCTCGAGGGTGCGGCAGCCTGAAATGGCGTCCCCGTCGACGATCAGCGCCCCGCCGCCGAGGGGCCGGCTGAGATCCGGGGCCATCCGGTAGGCGGTGAGCCGGTTGTTGAACCCGCACCGGCTCTTCGCCCAGCCGTGCACCAGGTAGGCGCTGCCGTCGTCGTCCCACAGCGGGCACGGGTCGATCAACCCTTGTCCGGTCAAGACGAGACGAGGTGGACTCCACTCGCCGGCCGGGTCCTCGGCGGTGGTCACGTAGATGCCGAAGTCCGGATCCGGGTAGCAGATCCAGAACCGGCCATCGTGCAGACGCAGCGACGGCGCCCAGACCCCGCAACCCGGCCGGGGCACGCGGTAGTGCTCGTCGGGAACGAGCCGGGTCAGGGCGTGCCCGATGATCCGCCAGTCCACGAGGTTGGTGGAGTGCAACAACGGCAGTCCGGGAACCCGGTTGAAGCTGGACGCGACCAGGTAGAAGTCGTCGCCACGGCGGACGACGTCGGGGTCGGGCCAGTCGGCGTACAGGATCGGGTTGTGAAATCGGTCTGTCATGCCGGCTCCTCGCGGATGGCCGCCATCGCGGTGCCGGTGATGGCGCTGCTGGGTGGGCCGTCGGCGATCACCACGGACAGGCCGCGGGTGAGGGTGCCGCCGGGCGCGACGGTGAGCCGTTTCCAGGCGATCGCCGAGCACACGCCGGCGTAGTCGGCGGACCGCACGAACCAGGGGTCCTTCTCGTCGGCCAGGAAGATCAGCGTCCACGGTGTGCCCCCGCGGTGGTGGCCGCTGAGGACCACCCAGGGGTCGCGGCTGCCGTGCACGTCGCCGTTGGTGTCGCGGCCGTAGGCGTGCACCCGGTCGAGGCCGGCTGGCGCACGCCAGAAGAATCCGCCGTACCCGGCGCCTTCCCGGCCCCGGGCGGCCGGGCTGTCGATCTCCAGTGCGGTGCCGTCCGCGCTGGTCAGAGTGAAGGTGACACGCAGCATCCAGGCGTCGTGGGTGAGCTGCCGGACGGTCAGGACACGGCGCTCGTGGGCCAGGGTGACGCCGTCACGGCCGGTCCAGTGCAGCTCGTGTTCGGCGCGGTCGTCGTCCCGGTGCAGCCAGCGGTGGTGGTCCTGTCGGCCGTGGTTGTCCAGACGTATTGATCCATGACCGCTTACATATGTACTGCCGCCCCAGAAGTTGACGTCGTTGACGATCGGCAAGGCGATGCTGGCGCCCAGATGGTGGACGTGATCGTCGGGCATGAACCCGGTGACCGTGGTGCCGCCGAGCGTGGTGACCGGGTGCAGGTAGGGCCTGGGGGAGACGGTCGCGGGCAGTCGCGGATCCCAGACGTAGCGGGCGACGACCCGGCCGGCGCAGCGGAGTTCATGTGCCTGAGCCTTCGGCATGCCCGGCAAGCTATCCACGCCGGTGTATTTAAGTCAACCTCTGAAACAAACTCCGGCGAGGCGGTTGACATGGACGCTACTCGATAGATAAAACACTGAAACAAATCCGCTTGCCGGTCGGGAGGACCCATCGTGAACGCAATCGGCAACACCGCCGGGCCCACCCGGCGCCACCTGCTCACCCTCGCCGGGCTCACCGCCACCGCCGCCACCCTGCCCGGATGCGGCCGCGGCTTCGGCGGTGGAGGCGATGACGACGACGGCCGGATCGACATCAACATGGTGTGGTGGGGCGACGCCCAGCGCGCCCAGTTCACCCAGAAATCGCTGGACCTGTTCCAGACCGCCAACCCCGGCATCCGGGTGCGCACCGAATACCAGGACAGCTCGCCGTACAAGGACAAACTCGCCGCGCGCTTCGCGGCCGGCGACCCGCCCGACCTGATGGCCATGCGCTTCGACAGCCTCCGCGAGTACGCCGACCGCGGCACCCTGCTCGACCTGGCGAAACACGCCGGCACCCTGGACCTGACCGGTCTCACCGAGCCGGCCCGGGCGCTCGGCCAGGTCGGCCCGCAGATCTTCGGCGTGCCCTCCGGCCTCAACACGATCAGTTTCGTCGTCAACAAGACCATCACCGATCAGTACGGCGTGAGCATCCCGGACGGCGACACCTGGACCTGGGCGGACCTGTCGACGTTCGCCGCCGCCGTCACCAAGGCCAGCGGCGGCAAGGTCTACGGCACCAACTTCGAACCCTGGACCGTCGCCAACCTGCTCGTCTTCGCCCGCCAGCGCGGCGAGGACTTCTTCACCGCGGACGGCCGACTCGGCTCCACCGCCGGCACCATCACCGCCTGGTTCGAGTTGACCGAGGGCCTGCGCGCCGCCAAGGCGTTCCCGCCGGCCGGGTTCATCGACCAGAACAACGGCGCCTCACCGGCCCAGTCCTACCTGGCCAAGAAGTCGATCGCCTCGCAGATCATCCCGTCGAACAACCTGCTCGGCTACAACCAGGCGTCCGGCGGCAATCTCGTCATGCTGCGCATCCCGGGGGAGACCGCCCGCCGCGGGCAGTCCATCGACACCCCGGCCCTGTGGTCGATCGCCGCCACCTCGAAGCATCCCGACGAGACGCTCAAGCTGCTCAACTTCCTGATCAACGACGTGGAGGCGGCACGGGTCGGCGGCGCCACCCGCGGTGTGCCGCCGAACCGGAAGATCGCCGAGCAGATCGCGCCCGACCTGGACGCCGACAACAAGCGGGCCACCGAGTTCCTCAGCGCGCTGCAGAACGAGAAGCTGCCGCCGTCCTACCCGTACCCGGTCGGCGCCAGCAAACTCACCAACATCCTCAAGACGATCAGCACCGAGGTCGAGTTCGGGCGGCTCAAGCCGGCCGCCGCCGGGGAGCGGTTCATCACCGAGGCCCGCAAGGAGATCCACGGATGACGGCGATCCGGCGCCAGGACCGGGCCGGCTACCTGTTCCTGCTGCCCTGGTTCGGCGGCATGCTGTTCATGATCGTCCCGTTCTTCGCGTCGCTGTACCTGGCGTTCACCGACTACGACCTGCTCACCGCACCGACCTGGGCCGGACTGGACAACTTCCGGCGCATGTTCGACGACGCCAAACTGCACCAGTCACTCAAGGTAACGATCATCTACACGGTCGTCTCCGTACCGTTGTCGTTGATCGTCGCCCTTGCCGTCGCCATGGTCCTCGACCGCGGCGTGCGCGGACTGGGCATCTACCGCAGCGTCTACTACCTGCCCTCGCTACTGGCCGGCAGCGTCGCGATCGTCATGCTGTGGCGCTACATCTTCGGCTACAACGGCGTCGTCAACGACTTCCTGGCCTGGTTCGGCATTCAAGGCCCCGGATGGGCCTCCGATCCCCGGTACGCGTTGAGCACATTGATCCTGCTGCACATATGGACGTTCGGCTCACCCATGGTGATCTTCCTGGCCGGGCTGCGACAGATCCCGGCCATGTACTACGAGGCCGCGTCGATGGACGGCGCCTCCGGGTGGCGGCAGTTCCGCTCGATCACGTTGCCGCTGCTCAGCCCGATCATCTTCTTCAACCTGGTGCAGGCGCTGATCGCGTCCTTTCAAACCTTCACCCAGGGGTACGTGATCAGCAACGGCACCGGCGGCCCCGGCGAATCCACGCTGTTCTACAACCTGTACCTGTACCAGAAGGGCTTCGCCGAATTCGACATGGGCTACGCGTCCGCGCTGGCCTGGCTGCTGTTGGTGATCATCGCCGGGTTCACGGCGGTCAACTTCCTGGCGGCCCGCTTCTGGGTCTTCTACGACAACTGACAGGGCACTCATGACGCTCACCATGACCCGGGAATCCTCCGTCGAGCCGCCGGTCGATCAACCGATGCCGAAACGCCGTCGCCCCCGCTTCATCCGGCACGTGCTGCTCAGCGCGGTCGGCGTGCTCATGATGTACCCGCTGCTGTGGATGATCTCCAGCTCGCTCAAGCCCAGCAACACCGTCTTCACCGACGAATCGCTGTGGCCGGCCGTGTTCGATTTCGGCAACTACTCCCGCGGCTGGACCGCGCTCAGCGAACCGTTCGAGATCTATCTCGTCAACTCGCTGGTCATCGTGATCCTCAGCATCGTCGGCAACCTGCTGTCCTGCTCGCTCGCCGCGTACGCCTTCGCCCGGCTGCGCTTCACCGGCCGCAAGCTGTTCTTCGCCATGATGCTCGGCACCATGATGCTGCCCGGCCATGTGCTGGTCGTCCCGCAGTACGTCATGTTCGACCGGCTGGGATGGCTCAACACGTACTACCCGCTGCTGGTCCCGCACTTCCTGGCCACCAACGGGTTCTACATCTTCCTGATGGTCCAGTTCATGCGATCGCTGCCGCAGGAGCTCGACGACGCGGCCCGCATCGACGGGTGTGGCCCCTTCCGTACGTTCTGGAAGGTCATCATGCCGCTCTGCCTGCCGGCCTTCGCCACCACCGCGATCTTCACCTTCATCTCGGTGTGGAACGAGTTCTTCGGCCCACTGCTCTACCTCACCGACCCCGAGCTGTACACCGTCCCGCTCGCCCTGCGGCAGTTCATGGACTCCGAAGGGCAGAGCCAGTGGGGCGAGATGTTCGCGATGTCGTTCCTGTCCCTGGCGCCGGTCATCGGCTTCTTCATCGCCGGCCAGAAATACCTGGTGAAGGGCATCGCCACCACCGGCCTCCGGTAACCCCCAAACCCGGAAGGAAGGATCCCCATGATGCGCAAGGTGTTGGTCCTCGCGCTCCTCGCCGCGGGTGTGCTGTTCGGCATGCCCACGGCGCCCGCCCAAGCGGCACCGTCCACGGGTGTCGTCTATCAGCTCAAGGTGACCAAGTCCGGCATGTGTCTCGACGTGCCGGGCGCGTCGACGGCCGATGGTGCTCTGCTCCAGCAGTGGGGTTGCACCGTGAACTCCACGTGGCAGCAGTTCACGCTGGTCGCCTCGGGTTCGAACTATCTGATCAAGAACGTCAACAGTGGCAAGTGTGTTGACGTGCCGGGCTGGTCGACGGCGTCCGGAACTCAACTGCAGCAGTACACGTGTGTATCCAGTCAAGCCAATCAACAGTGGCGGCTGGTGGCGAGTGGATCCAACACGTATCAGGTCGTCAATGTGAACAGTGGCCTGTGCATGTCGGACAAGGACGCCTCCACCTCGTCGGGTGGGGCGATCATCCAGGAGACGTGCACCGCCAACACGAACAAACAGTGGGGCTTCGTCACCACCAGCACGGCCGGTGCGACGGTCGCGGCCGACGGCAGCGGTCAGTACACCACCGTGCAGGCCGCCATCGACGCCGTCCCGGCCAACAACACCACCCGGCGCGTCATCACGATCGCCCCGGGCACCTACCGCGAGATCGTCACCATCCCGTCGAACAAGCCCTACGTCACCCTCCAGGGCCTCGGCAGCGCCCCCGGCCAGACGGTGATCGTCAACAACCACAGCTCGGCCGGTGGCTACGGCACCTCGGGCAGCGCCACCGTATTCGTCAACGGTGCGAACTTCGCCGCCACCAACCTGACCCTCTCCAACGACTACGGCGAGGGCAGCCAGGCCGTCGCCGCCAACCTCAACGGCGACCGGTCGGTCTTCGACAACGTCCGCTTCCTCGGCGCCCAGGACACGCTGCTGGTCAACAACTACCGGCACTACGTGAAGAACAGCTACGTCGAGGGCACCGTCGACTTCATCTTCGGCAGCGGCACGGCCGTCTTCCAGAACACCGCCGTCTACCAGAAACGCAGTACCGGCGGCCCGATCACGGCGGCCCGGACCGACGCCGCCAACGCCTACGGATTCCTCTTCTACAAGTGCACGGTCACCGGCGCGACCAGCAACACCACGCAGCTGGGCCGCCCGTGGGGACCGGATGCCCAGGTCCTCTACCGGGAGACCAGCCTGAGCGCCACCATCGCCACCGCCCAGCCGTGGATCAACATGTCCTCCAACGTGTGGACCAACGCCCGGTTCTTCGAATACAAGAACACCGGATCCGGCGCCACGATCAACGGCAACCGGCCGCAGATGAGCGACGCCACCGCGGTCAACTACACCCCGCAGAAGTATCTGGCCGGCACCGACGGCTGGAACCCGGTCGGATGAGAGGGGAGTGATCATGCGCAGGTTCTTCGCGTCCGCGTTGCTGGTGGCGTCCGTATTGATCGGTCTCGGTCCCTCCCCGGCCCAGGCCGCCCCGGCGACGGGTGTGGTCTATCAGCTCAAGGTGACCAAGTCCGGCATGTGTCTCGACGTGCCGGGCGCGTCCACCGCGAACGGTGCTCTGTTGCAGCAGTGGGGTTGCACGGTCAACTCGACGTGGCAGCAGTTCACGTTGGTGGCGTCCGGTTCCAACTACTTGATCAAGAACGTCAACAGTGGCAAGTGTGTTGACGTGCCGGGCTGGTCGACGGCGTCCGGAACTCAACTGCAGCAGTACACGTGTGTATCCAGTCAAGCCAATCAACAGTGGCGACTGGTGTCGAGTGGATCCAACACGTATCAGGTCATCAATGTGAACAGTGGCCTGTGCATGTCGGACAAGGACGCCTCCACCGCATCAGGTGCGGCGATCATCCAGGAGACGTGCACCGCCAACACCAACAAGCAGTGGGGCTTCGTCTCCACGAGCGCACGCACCTGGCCGTCGACCCCGGACGGCTTCGCGTCGACCGGCGGCGGCACCACCGGGGGAGCGGGCGGCACCACGGTCACCGTCACCACCCAGGCCGACCTGGCCCGATACGCCGCCGCGTCCGGCTCCTACGTGATCCGGGTGGCGGCCGCCATCACCATCAGCCCGATCGGCACCGAGATCCCGGTTACCTCCAACAAGACGATCGTCGGTGTCGGCACGAGCGGACAGCTCGTCGGCGGCGGCTTCTTCCTCGGCGCCGGCACCCGCAACGTGATCATCCGGAACCTGACCATCCGCGACACCCGGATGGCCGACGACGACCCGGGCGACGACGTCTACGACTACGACGGCATCCAGATGGACACCGCCGACCACATCTGGATCGACCACAACCTCATCACCCGCATGAACGACGGCCTGATCGACTCCCGCAAGGACACCAGCTATCTGACCGTGTCATGGAACGTCCTCGCCGAGGGCAACAAGGCCTTCGGCATCGGCTGGACCGACAACGTCACGGCCCGGATGACGATCCACCACAACTGGATCCACAACACCGGCCAGCGCAACCCCAGCACCGACAACGTCGCCTACGCCCACCTCTACAACAACTACCTGCAAACCATCAGCGGCTACGGCAACTACTCACGCGGCGCCACGAAGATGGTCCTGGAGAACAGCTACTTCGACGGGGTGAAGGACCCCTTCTACCCGGACTCCACGGCACAACTGCGCCAGTCCGGCAGCATCCTGGTCAACTGCACCGGCAACCAGACCACCCTCGGGTCGGCCTTCACCCCGGCCAGCTTCTACTCCTACACCCTCGACGCGGCCGCCGACGTGCCCGCCATGCTGCGGACCTACGCCGGCCCGCAGGCCAACATCGGAACCTGAACGACCCGGTCACCCGGACCGGCGTGCGGACCCACGGGCACGCAGGCCCGGTAGACCCCGGACCGGCGTGCGGACCCACGGGCACGCAGGCCCGGCAGACCCCGAGCCGGCCCGCCGACCTACGGGCCACGGGCCGGCTCGCTCCAGAGCCGGCCCGCGGAACCCACGATCCGCGGGCCGGCTCGCTAACGCCGGGGCCCGTGGATCTCGCGATGCAGCCGCTCCATCCGCAGATCGAGCCGCGCCGCATCCTCAGCCGCCGCGGTCAGCTCGTCACGCAGCCGCGGCGGCACCACGTCCGGATCGTGCTTGTAGTAGATCTTGTGTTCCAGGCTGGCCCAGAAATCCATGGCCACGGTCCGCAGCTGCACCTCGACCGGCACCGCCACCACCCGGTCCGACATGAAGACCGGGACCTCCACGATCAGGTGCAGGCTGCGGTACCCGTTGGGTTTCGGGTTGGCGATGTAGTCCTTCTCGACGACCAGGTGGACGTCCGGCTGCCGGGTCAACATTTTCGCCACCGTGTAGACGTCCGACACGAAACTGCACACGATCCGAATCCCGGCGATGTCCCGGATCTGGTCCCGCAGGTCCTCGAACGTGAGTGAGCAGCCCAGCCGCCGGGCCTTCGCCGTGATGCTGGCCGGCGACTTCAGCCGCGGCAACACGTGCTCGATCGGGTTACCGCTGCCCCGATGGGCGAGTTCCTCGGCCAGGATGGTGACCTTCGTGTTGATCTCGGCCAGCCCGAACTTGTACACCATGAGGAGGTGGTTGAGGTCGGTGAGCTGCTCGTGCCACGTCTCGGGATGGACCCGGCGGGCGATCTGTCCGGGATAATCGGTCGTCACGTCGCATCTCTCTCTACCGATAGCGGCACGTCAGCGCTGCCGCTCCACGGACTTCGCCCGGTACATGGCGGCGTCCGCCTCGCGGAGCAGGTAATCGGGGTCCGAGGTGCCGTCGCCGGAGATCGCCGCCCCGATGCTGAGACCCACCTCGACGACGTGCCCGTCGATGGTGAACGGTTCGGTCACGGTGGCCTTGATCGCGGCGATGACCTCGTGAGCCCCACCCGACCCGGACACCCCGTCGATCAGTACGACGAACTCGTCCCCACCCAGCCGGGCCACCGTATCGGTGCGCCGCAACCGCCTGGTCAACCGCCGCGCCACCTGTATCAGCAGCTGGTCGCCGACAGCGTGACCGTGGGTGTCGTTCACCGCCTTGAACCCGTCCAGGTCGAGCAGCAGGATAGCGAACCGGTATCCCGCCTCCCGGGCCGCCCGCCGTTCCGCCTGCGCCATCCGGTCCTCCAGCAGCACCCGGTTCGGCAGCCCGGTCAGATGATCACGCAGCGCCGCCTGCCGCAGCTTCTCCTGCATCACCCCGTAGTCCAGAGCCTTGGCCAGCAACGACCCGGAATGGTTCATCATCTCCCGGCCCGGCGGGGTGGTCGACTGGATACGGCCGACCGCCGCCAACATGCCCCAGTCCTGCGCCGGGGTCCGGACCGGCACCACGAACACGATCTCCCCGTCCGCGCCGTACGCCCGCTCGAACAGGTCCGCCGGCGGGAATTCATCCACCGGGAGGACACCGCCGGCCGGGAACCGGTACCCGCCTCGCACATGCAGCGTGTCCGGAAGATCCGGATGCCACAGTCCGAGGCATCCGGCCGTCGCCGGGGTCAGCTCCAGCCAGGCCAGGTCCCGCGGGTCCCGCTCCTGGGCGCCGAGCAGCGCCACACCCAGCTCGTACTGGATGTTCAACGTCTCCTGGAGGTAACTGACCTGCTGAAACAGTGCCCGGGTGTGTGCCTCGGACACCGGCAGACCGCCACCGGAACAGCCGCACGACTCCCGGTTCACGAACACCGTCGGCACCTCGCGGTGGGTGACCGGCTGATCCATCAGCTCGTACACCGCCCGGCCCAGCTCGTCGAGCGGCTGCCGCACGCTGGACAGTGCCGGCCGCAGGTAGGCCGCGTCGGCGATGTCGTCGAACCCGACCACCGCGAGATCGCCGGGCACCGCGTACCCGGCCGCCCGCATCCGCCCGATCAACCCGATCGCGTTCCGGTCGGTGCCCAGCACGATCGCCGACACCGGCATCCCGGCCCGGATCAGCAGGTCGGCGACCGCCTCCCCGCCGCTCTCGTGGTTGTCGCCGGTGTCCATCACCAGCGGTTCCAGACCGTTCGCGGCGAGCGCCTCCGCGTACCCGGCATGCCGTTCCCGCAGGTCGAAGTGCGCCAGATAGCCGGCGAACGCGATCCGCTCGTGACCGTGTTCGATCAGATGTGCGACCGCGTCCCGTACCCCGCTGCGGTTATCGGCCAGGACCACCGACGAAGCCGGCACCTCCTGCGCGACGAAGACCACCGGAAGCCCGGCCTGCCGGGCGTCCGTGGCGTAGCCGGTCGCGGCAGCGCCCGGCAGCACCGCCAGCCCGGACAGGTGCCGCCACCCCAGCGGCCGATCGAAATCGGGCAGACCGCTGCGGTCGGCACTGTGCGAACCCGGGTTCAGGGTCTGCACGGCCATCACCCGGTCGCCGGCGGCCACCGCGGCCGCGTTGACCGCCTCGATGATCGCGCCGTAGTAGTCACCGCCGACGAACGGCGAGAGAATCCCGAACACACGCCCACTCACACCGCCCATGATTCCGCAAACCGCGCGGGCTCATGCCCAGGTCAGGACGATGGTCAGCGCAGGCCGAGCGCCGACAGCGCGGAACGCACCGCCGCACCCGCGGGCCGCAGGACCTCGTCACGCACCCAGCGCCCGGCCGGGGCCACGATGGCGCGCCACACCCACGCCACGCCCTGGAACAGCAGTCCGAACGTCCACCGCCAGACGAACCGGATCGCGATCCCGATCGGTCGCAGCACGAACCGGTAGGCCCCGTCCCAGCCGATCTTGAGGAACCACAGCAGCGCCCGGCCCACCGGGGCCAGCACCCACCGCCACACGAATTCCAGGCTCACCGCGATCGCGATCCCGATGGGACGCAGCACCCAGCGATAGAAGGCCTCCGCAACCGGCACGATCACGGCCCGCCACAGCCACCGCAGCGGCACGGCCAGCACCGCCCAGAGCCATGCGAAAACGATCAGCAGACCCTTGCCCACCCAGCGCAGCACCGGCGCGATCACGGCCCGCCACAGCCACGCGAGCGGAACCACCACGAGATGACGCCACAGCCACGCGAGCGGGATGACCACGAGATGACGCCACAGCCAGACGACCGGCGTCATCAGATAGGCGAGCGCTTCGAACAACAGGCGGAACGGCAGCACCACGACGATGGCGACCGCCCGGATCGGCCAGAGAAACCACGGAAGATCGGATTCGCGGGACTGATCGATGTTCGGCACGCGCTCAAGGTAGCCGATACCGCAAACGACTACGGTGTTCAAGTGATCAAGATCGAACAGCATGCCGTGACGGCCTGGCCCGCCATCGACAACGAGCGGGCCGGCGGCTGGCTGCTGCGACACACCCCCGGCGTGACCAGGCGCCGCAACAACGCCGCACTGCCCCCGGCCGCCGACCGTCACCCGGAGCGGTCCCTCGACGCGGTCGAGTCCTACTACCGCACCCGCGGCGCGGCGGTCATCGTCCAGGTGAGCCCCGCCGAGGAACACGCCACGCTGGACGCGGCGCTGGCGGAGCGCGGTTACCGCCACGACGCGCCCACACTGGTCATGACCGCCCCAGCGGCCACGATCACCGACCGGCTCACACCGCCGACCCCGGTGGAGATCACGCCCGAACTGACCCCCGCGTGGCGCGCCGCCTACGGCTCCGAGACGGTCAGCGACCTCGTCCTGTCCCGCATCACCGCCCCCACCGGCTTCGCGAGCATCACGGTCGACGGCGAGATCGCCGCGTTCGGCCTCTTCGTCGCCGGCGACGGCCTCACCGGCGTGTTCTGCATGGCCACCGCCCCGGCCCATCGCCGCCGCGGCTACGCCGCCGCCATCCTCCACGCCGGCGCCGCCTGGTCCCTGACCCACGGCGCCCACACCCTCTACCTACAGGTAGAAGACGACAACGACCAGGCAAGACGCCTCTACGAGGCCGCCGGTTTCACGCACTCCCACAGCTATCACTACCGCATCCTTTAACCCAATTTCGTACGGGCCACGCGAACCCGATCCCCAATACCCGCGAGCCCCTGCCACACCGGACCGTGCCGCGCCCGCCGGGCGTGACCGGTTGGCCGGCCAACGTCGCATCCGCGGATCGTGCCCAGCCGGCCGTCAGCGCTGTCTCCAGCGGCCGCTCGGGGATGGGTGATGAGGCACGATGACCCGATGGTGACGGACTGGATCGGGTGGCACCGCGACTACGACGACCCCGGCTCCTCGCTGGCCCGGCGGCTCGTGGTCGTCCGGGAGCACCTCGCGCGGGCGCTGGCCGAGTTCCCCGGTGAGGTCCGGGTGATCAGCCTGTGCGCGGGCGACGGCCGCGACGTGCTGCCGGTTCTGGCCCGCTACCCCGGCCCGGCCAGGGCAACCCTCGCCGAACTGAACCCCGGCCTGGCACAGCGCGCCCGCGAGGCGGCCCGCGAACTCGACCTGACCGGCGTCGACGTGCGAACCGGCGACGCGGGCCTGGCCGGCACCTACCTCGACGCCGCCCCAGCGCACATCGTCACCACGTGCGGCGTCTTCGGGAACATCTCCGAAGCGGACGCCGCCCGTACGATCGCCGCTCTTCCCGCCCTGTTGCATCCCGGCGGCGTGGTCGTCTGGACGCGCGGGCACGGCGGCATCGGACCGGACCCCAGCGACGCGCTGCGCGCCTGCTTCGACCGCAACGGTTTCGAGGAGGTCGCGTTCACCCGCCCGGACGACGCCCGCTTCCGGGTGGGCGTGCACCGGCTGAACGCCGCCCCGCAGCCGGTGGCCACACTCGCGGGGCGGCGATTGTTCAGCTTTGCGCGCTGACGGCGGCCGCTTCGATGACGTCGCGGATCTCCCGGATGCCGACCTCCACCCGGGGGCGGACGTGGGCGGCCATGGCGTGCGGCAGCACGTCGGTCTGCCACACCAGGCGGCTGCCGGCCTCGTCCTCGAACACCTGGAACGACGCGTGATGGTAGGTGAGCGGCATCCGCTGGCCCTCGACCACGGTGTACGCCATCCGCCGCAACTCGTGGTCGACGGCGACGATCAGTTCGCGGACCTCCACACCGTCCGGCATGGTCAGGATCCGGTGGTCGCCGTCGAGCCGCACGTTCAGCACCCGGCGCGGCAGCATCCGCTGGTGGACCGCCCCGACGTCGGCCACCGCCTCCCACACCTGCTGAACCGGAACGGACAGGACGGCATCGACGCGTACGGTGGCCACCGGCCAACCCTAATCGGCGCTCACCGGGCAGGCCTCGGCGGTGCGCGAAGAAGGCCGGCCGTCACAGCAATGCGTAGACGCTCTTCGGCGCCCGCCCCGCATCGATCTTCCCGGGCGCCGTGGTGGCTCCGAATCCGGAGTACTCCACCCGGTAGACGGCGCCGTCCGGCAGCGTCACGGTCATCCCCGACGCGACACCGCCGGTGACGGTCACCTCGAACGGCACCGCGGCGGCCCGCTCGCCCAGCCGGTCCACGACGTCCCGCGGCACGATCGAGTCGGTGCGGTCCACGGTGCGCAGATCGACGGTGCCCGTGAACCGGCCGGGCGCCGCCTTCCAAACCTCGGTCGCGAACCTCACCGTGTCCCGGATCTCGGCGACGTCTCCGCCGTCACTGTCCACCAGCACCGGAAACAGCTTCTCGGCCGGCAGCCGGTTCTGGTCGATCGCCGTCCAGCCGGTGGGCACGCCGAGCCGGCGGTGCCACGATGCCGGCTCCAGCGCCACCCGCACCCACACCGGGGCGCCGACCCGGCGCGCGGTCACGGTCATCCGGAGGTCGCGTCCCGGTACGGTCCGCTCCTGCGTGACCTGCATGACACTGTCCAGGTCGGAGAACACCCCGGACACCGGGGCCCCGGGCCCGCTGATCCGGAAGGCGTAGGCCCCGTCGGCCATGTCGGGGATCGCCGCCAGCAGTTCCTGGCGGATGGCCGGGTCCGGAACCCGCGAGGCGTCGACCTGCGGCCCGGGCGGGACCTGCGCCGTGCATCCGGCCAGCAAACCCACCGTGGAAAGCGCGATCCCGATTCGCACGAGCACCCCCGGGTCCATCGATAAAATCAAGATCATAATTGGGTACGGGGTGCAGCGCGCGAATCGGGCCCACATCTTGACGTCGTGCTCGGCCGGTGACCGGCACCCACCGCTGGGCGCGGGCGCGGCGCCGTTTCCTGCTCGGCTGGCGATGACCCCCGCTGCTCGGGGCGGTCGGGGCGCCGTTTTCAGGCGGCGGCCACCGGCCACCGCTCGGCACGGGCGCGGCGCCGTTCCCTGACCAGCGTCACCGTGGAGCCGACGGCCGGAACCAGGAACGCGGCCGTGCACGGCAGGGCGAACAGGACGATCAGGCCCGAGCCGATGTTGGCGCCGATCCCGCCCGCCGTGAAGGTCCGTTCCACGAGCCCGAGGTAGGCGCCGAACAGTGCAACCGACGCGGCCATACCCCACCAGGCGGGGTGCATCCGGCGGGTGGCGCTGCCGGCGACCAGGATCGCGACCAGCGCCACGAAAGCCACGCAACCGGCGATGCCGAGGAGCCGGTCGCCGGTCGGGCCGAGGGTGATCGGCTCCATGTCGTAGTCGAGCTTCACGCCCTGGGCGGCGAGTTCCCGGGCGGCGTCGTTGGTCTGGTCGCCGAGCAGCCACCAGCAGGCGACCGCCGCGGCCGGGAACAGCGGGATCAGCGTGACCGCGAACGGCCAGCCGAGCGGCCTCACGAGCGCCCGGCCGGCTGCGCCTCGGTGCGCCGGGCGCGGCGCAGGACCACCAGCGACCACACCGACGGCAGCAGGAACGTGACGACGAACGGCACCCCGAACAGGAAGGTCAGGCCGACGCCGAAGTTGGCGCCGATCACCCCGGCCGTCCAGATCCGCTCGGCCCATCCGAGGTAGGCGCCGATCGCGAGGATCGACACCGCGACACCCCACCAGGCGCGGTGCATACGCCCGGTGACCGCACCGTGGATCAGGACGCCGAATGCGGCCAGCGCCGTCAGGAATGCGACGACGCCGAGGACCACGTCGCCGGCCTCACCGAACGTGACCGGCTGGTAGGCGTAGTCCAGGACGATGTCGCCGGAGGTTTCGGTCAGGTCGCCGACCAGCCACCAGGCGGCGACGGGTACGGCCGGGATCAGCGGAACGAGTGCGAGCGGGTACGCCTTCAACAGTGTTCAGCCTCGATTTCGTGCACGTCAGGACGGTCAATGCTGACGATGATCAACTCAACCGTCAAGTACGCTCAACACGTACGCTCAAGATGTGAACCATGGATAGGGTCGCGGCTCCAAGGCCGGGGACAGCACCCGCTCGCGCAGCCCGAGCCCCGCGAGGGCGACCCGGGAGGCGTGCTCGCCCGGCAGGATCCGGAAAACGTGCGCACTACGCTCCGTGAGCAGCCGGCCGTGAACCGCCCGGACGACAGCGCCGGTGAGATCTTCGCGGCCCTGCCGGATCCGGAACGTCACCATCCACGCGCCCTCCGGGAGACAGCCCCGCGGCGTAGTCCAGCTCCACCAGCGCCGTGGTCGGCGGCACCGCGTGGAGTCGTCGTGCCGCGGCTCCATGGTCTACTCCCTACGTGACATTGCTGTTGGTGGATCTCGACAACACATTGATCGACCGGGACGCCGCCTTCCGTGAGGCCGCCGCCGCGTTCCTGGCCGCACACGGGCTGCCCGCCGGCGATCTTTCCTGGCTGATGGGTGTGGACGCCGGCGGATACACGCCCCGCGACCTGGTCGGCACCGCCATGGTCAACCGGTACGGCGTCTCCGGCGCCACGGTCCGCGCCCTGCTCGACACCGGCGCCGCCGACCGTGTCACCCTCGCCCCGGCCACCGCCGACGCCCTCGCGACCGTCCGGGCGACCGGCTGGACGTGCGTGATCGTCACGAACGGCCGCACCGCCCAGCAGGAGACCAAGATCCGCAACACCGGCCTGGACCGGCTGGTCGACGGCTGGATCGTCTCCGAGGCAGCCGGTCACAAGAAGCCCGCCCCGGAGATCTTCCACGCCGCGGCCGCCGTCGCGGGCCTGCCGTTGCGCGACGCGTGGGTGATCGGCGATTCCCCGCACGCCGACATCGCCGGCGCCGCCGCCTGCGGCCTGCCCAGCGTCTGGATCTCCGCGGGCCGCCCCTGGACGGCCCCCGGCCACCGCCCCACCCACATCGCCCACGACGCGGCCGGCGCTCTGAACCGGCTCACAGCCAGGCCGTGACCGTCCACGACGCGGGGCCGGCGCTCTGAACCGGCTCACAGCCAGGCCGTGACCGTCCACGACGCGGGGCCGGCGCTCTGAACCGGCTCACAGTCAGGCCGTGACCGCCCACGATGCGGGGCCGGCGCTCTGACCCGGCTCACAGCCAGGCGGTGGCCAGCCAGGCCGTGACCGCCGACGACACCAGCAGGCCGATGTTCAGGCCGATCAGCCGGGCCTCACCCCGGCGCAGGTGGGTGACGATCGCACCCACCTGCAACAGTGTCAGCCCGACGGCGGCCGCCACGCCGAGGTACGGCGGCAGCAGCAGCCCGGCCGCCCCCAGCAGCTCCAGCGCCCCGATCACCCGGACCAGCCGCATCGGGATCTGATCCACCCACCCCATCATCGGTCGCAGCTGATCCTGACTCTGCGTGACCTTCTTGCCGCCCGAGTAGGCGTAGAACACCGCGAGCAGAACGGCCAGTACCCAATACGCGATACGCATGAGAGTTACCTTTCGTAAGTAGCCACATCATGCGGTACTAAAGTGAGGCGTACAAAAGGCACACGCATGTGCCTAAGGCACAGAGAGTTGTCACCGGTGGACTACGAACACACCTGCAAGATCCGCGGCGACGGCGGCCGCACGCTGCGCGCCATCCTCGACCAGATCTGCAACAAGTGGACGCTGCTGGTCGTCGCCACCCTCGACCAGGGCACACTGCGCTTCGGCGACCTGCACCAGCAGGTCCCCGGCATCTCCCAGCGCATGCTCACCCTCACCCTGCGCAACCTGGAACGCGACGGCCTGGTCCTCCGCACCGTCTACGCCGAGGTGCCGCCGCGCGTCGAATACGCGCTCACCGCGGTCGGCAAGAGCCTCATCCCACCCGCTCTCGCCCTGGCCACGTGGGCCATCGAGCACGTGCCGGGCATCGAGGCCCGAAGAGCCGATCAAAAGCCTTCGAGGGGTACGGCCTGAGCCCCGCCCCGACCGTTCCCGCCACGCCGTGCCGGTCGCCCGCTCAGGGCTGGCCGGGACGCCGCGGCGGATCGGGTCGCAGCGCGTGGTCGAGGGCGGCCTCGCAGTGCAGCCGGGTCGTCGGGAAGACCGGCACCGCGCTGTCGCCCTCGCCGACCAGCAGCTCGATCTCGGTGCAGCCGTAGATGACGCCCTCGGCCCCGTCCTCGATCAGCCCGGCGATGATCCGGCGGTAGGCGTCGCGGGACTCCGGCTTGACGATGCCCAGGCAGAGCTCGTCGTAGATGATGTCGTTCACGATCCGCTGGTCCTCGGTGGACGGCACCAGCACCGTGAGTCCGTGCCCGGCCAGCCGCCCGCGGTAGAAGTCCTCCGCCATGGTGAACCGGGTGCCGAGCAGCCCCACCGTGGTCACGCCCCGCCGTTTCACCGCCTCGGCCGTGGTGTCACCCAGGTGCAGCAGGGGGATGTCGACGGCGGCCGCCACCCGGTCGGCGACCTTGTGCATCGTGTTGGTGCACAGCACGACGAAGTCCGCCCCGGCCGCCTCCAGCGCCCGGGCCGCCTCGCTCAGCGCCGTCCCCGCCTCCTCCCAGCGGCCCTCGGCCTGCATCACCTCGATGGCGGCGAAGTCCACCGAGTACAGCACGCAGCGCGCCGAGTGCAGGCCACCGAGCCGCTCGTGGGTCAGATCGTTGAGCAGCCGGTAGTACTCGGCGGTGGACTGCCAGCTCATGCCACCGAGGAGCCCGATCAGACGCATCCGCCGACCCTATCCGAGCGCGTGCCCGAGATCCTTTCCGCTACCGTGCCGGGATGGCGACGCGAAGCGAGGTGCTGTTCCTGGGCGGCCGGGCCGGGGTCGGCAAGACCACCGTCGGCTTCGAGATCCACCAGCTCCTGTCCGGGGCGGGCGTCAAGCATTGCCTGATCGAGGGCGACAACCTCGACCAGGCCTATCCGCCACCCTGGGAGCACGGCCTGGCGGAACGGAACCTGGCCGCCATGTGGGCCAACTACCGGGCGCTCGGCTACCGCCGGATGATCTACACGAACACCGTGAGCGTACGGTTCACCGCCGACCTGACCGCGGCGATGGGCGACGATCCCGCCGTCACCGCGGTCCTGCTCACCGCCGACGACACGACGGCACATCAAAGACTTCAGATCCGCGAGACGGGTACGGGCCTCGCGCACCACATCTCCCGAAGCGACCTCATGGCGCGCGACCTGGACCGGAACACCCCGGCCTGGGTCCACCGCATCCCGACCGGCGGCCGTCCGGTCACCGGCATCGCCACCGAGATCATCACACTGACCGGCTGGGCGACCGCTCAGGTGTAGAGGCAGAACGGATGCCCGGCCGGATCCAGCAGAACCCGGACGTTCTCCTGCGGCTGATGCCCGGGAAGCTCAGCGCCGAGGCCGACGGCGTGCGCCACGGCCGCCTCCAGGTCGGTGACCTCGAAGTCGAGGTGCAGCATCATCTGCTGCCGGCCCGGAGTCTCCGGCCAGGTGGGCCGCACATAGTCCGGGTTGTACTGGATGCTCAGGTAGGCGACGCCCTCACCCAGGTCGAGGGCCGCCCCGGTGGCGTCCTGTTTCCAGATCGCCCAGCCCCGCAACTCGGAGTAGAAGCGGGCGAGGACGGGCACATCAGGCGCATCCAGCACGACGCCCCACCAGTCGTGACGGGCCCAGCGGTCAGCGGGCGGATTCTCCGGCATCCGGTCACGCTACCGACTCGTCGGCGGCCCAGCGAAGCAGCCGATCCACATGCGGCCCGGTGCCGCCGGCGGTCGTCTCGGCGACACCGAGAACGATCTCACCCCCGGTCCCGTCGATGGTGATGACGGCCCCTTCCGGAATGGACAGCCCGTCCACGACCACCTGATCGGTGTCGGCGCCGGCACCGTCCGGAATCGATTGCCCGGTCACGACCACGTCGTGGGTGCGAACGGCGAGGCCTGCCGCGCCCACGACGGCGGGTTTGCCCATCGACCGGGCGACGACGGCGGCGTGGCTGGTCAGGCCGCCGGTCGTGGTGACGATCCCGGCGGCGGCGGCCAGCCCGTGCAGGTCGAGCGGCGACGTGTGCGGCCGCACCAGGATGACCGGCCCGCCGGCCGCCATCCGGACGGCGCTGTCCGCGGTGACCGCCACCCGGCCGGTCGCGACCCCCGGCCCGGCTCCCAGCCCGCGAGCGAGAACCTCCAGTCCCGCGCCGGACGAGGCGGCACTGCCCGCCTCAGTCACCAGGCTCGACTTCCCGGTTGACGGTGGATCCGAGCGTGCCGAAGCCGAAGCCGCCCGATCCCAGGTCGCGGGGTCCTGGGAGAAGGGATCCGCGGACGGGGCCGGCGGGGCGGCGGCGCGGATCCGTGGGACGGCGGCCGCCCGCAGATGGCCCGGTGTGATCCGGCGGACGGCGGCGGCCCGGTCGATGAGCCCCTCGTCCACGAGGTCGACGGCGACCCGGATGGCCGCGCGCCCGCTCAACCCACCGGGACGGACCTGCAGCAGCCACAGGCAGCCGGACTCGACGGTGAACTCGACATGGCACACGTCCCGATAGTGGCGTTCCACCCGGTCCAGCGCATCCATCAGCTCCGCCCACACGTCCGGCTCGCGGGTGGCCAGAGCGTCCAGCGGCAGGGTCGGAACCGCCCCGGAGACCACGGCGTCGCCCTGACTCCGGAACAGCACGTCACCGTAGGGCCGCCGCTCCCCGGTACTCGGATCACGGCTGAACGCCACCCCGCTGCCGCTGTGCTCGTCCCGGTCGCCGAGGACCATCGCCTGCACCACCACGGCGGTTCCCTGATCGTGCGGGATGTCGTGCAACTCCCGGTAGGTGACCGCCCGCGACGCGTTCCACGAGGCGAACACCCTTGGCACCGCCGCGTCCAGGTCACCGCCGGAACCCACGTTCAGCAGGGTGTCCATCATGCCGGGCATGGACACGGCGGCCCCGGAACGGACCGAGACCAGCAACGGCCGGGCCGGGTCGCCGAAGCGGCGACCGGTGACGGCCTCCAGCTCACGGACGGCCCCGGCCAGCTCACCGCCGGGGAGGACGCCGTTCTCCAGGAACGTACGGCAGGCGGCCGTGGGGATGACGAAGCCGGGTGGCACGGGCAGCCCGAGCCGCATCAGGGCGACCAGGCCGTGAGCCTTTCCGCCGATCACCGATGCGTCCAGGGCCAGGTCCGGCGAGAGCGCGTGGATCTCGCTCATCGGGGGATCCCCAGCGTGACCAGCAGATCCTCGTGAAGCTGGAACCACACGTTGTGGTACGACTCGGTGCTCTCCGCCAGATCGCCGCGGGCCAGGGCCGCGCTGAGCCGGGTCCGATAGGAGCCGAACCGGGGCAGCGCCGCCGTCAGCGCCGCGCACACGGGGGAGGCCCGCCGGTCCAGATCGGCAAAGCGGGCCAGCACCCGGTTGTCGTAGGCCGCGTCCGTGTGGTCGTTGACCGCCGCGACCCCGTCGACGGTTCGCAGATGCCAGGCCGTGGACAGATCCATCAACTCCGGATTCAGGATCATGAAATCGGTGTACGCGCTGCTCACAGCCGCACGAGCCCCGGCCTTGTCCAGCTCCTCGGCGACCAGCCGGGCGTCCTCGGTCTTGCCGGCCTCGGTCGGTCCCCACCCACCGAAGGCCCCCGGCGTACGGGTGACGAGCCCCTCGACCGCAAGGTCGATCAACCGTGACTCGGTCTCCTCCGGCGGCAGCCCGGCGGCCGACGCCACCCGGCCGAGGTCGGTGAATCCCATGCACCGCAGAGTGTGCAGCACCTTCAGATCGGTCATGCCGTCGCCGCCGCATGCCCGGCGCCGCGGCCATCCGCGCGCGCGATGATGCGCCCATCCCGTATCCGCACCGCGGCCTCCGTGTCGTCGCCCACTGGCACGCCGACGGCGTGGGCGAACCCCTCCGCCCCGTCGAGGATGATCCGGACGGGTGGTCGCACCCCGCCGGGGAAGATCTGCCGCAGCATGGCCATGATCCCGCTGACCCGCAGCCGCACGAGCGCCCCGATCTCGGCGGGATCGCTGGTCACGGCCGCGATGGTGACGTTGTCGGCGGCCCGCACCGCCTCCGCGAAGGAGGTCGCCTGCTCCGGCTCCGCGAAGGAGCCCGCCTGGTCCGGCTCCCCAAAGGAGCCCGCCTGGTCCGGCTCCGCGGCGGGAGAGGCCGGGTCCGCGCCGGGGGAAGCAGCCCGGGAGACGGCCCGCACCGCCTCCTCGGCCGCGCCGAGCCGCCGGGCACCGAGCACCACGAGCACCCCGTCGTCGATCTCCTCGGGTGGCTCCCACGGGTCGTCGCAGGTGAGCGCCGCCGGGATGAACGGCAGGTGCGGCGGGTCCCACTCATCGTGCAGCGAGATGGATGTCAGATGACCGCAGGCGCGCGCCAGGTCGAACGGGTCCCCGAACCCGGGCGCGGACTCGGCCAGGTGGTCGGCCCCGTGCAGCAGGGTGAGGATCGTCTCGGCGAGCCGCACCCGCCGCCCGCCCGGCGGCTGGCACGACTCCAGAGCCAGCCCGAGGAGGAGCCCTTCCAAGCGGGTGAGCTCACCGAGCACCCGCCGCCCCGGCTCGTCGTCGAACACCCCGGCCACCGACCGCGCCCGCAACCGCGCCCCGGCCGCCGTGTCCCCGGCGAGCGGCAGCCGCTCCAGCCAGACCCGGGCGAACGCCTCCGCCGCCGCCGCAACGCCGAACGCCGGTTCAGAGGGCAGAAGGCCGGCACCGGTGATCGGCCGGTGCGGCCATTCGTCGAGCAGCACCGCCAGATAGAGCGACCGCTTGCTGGAGAAGTTCGAATACACCGCCCCGCGGGTCAGCTCGGCCCGCTCCGCGATCCGGTCGACCTTCGCCTCCGCATAACCGTGCTCCTCGAACTCCGACGCCGCGGCGCCCAGCACCGCGGCCCGGGTGCGCGCCTGCTGCTGCGCCCGCGTCAACCGAACCATGCCACCAGGATACTCACGCCATCCCGATGATGAGAACATCCGGAAAATGGTTGGCGGCCGCGGGCGGCCCCCGCTAGCGTGGCCGCCATGCACACAGGGATCGCTTTCATGAGGTTGCGGATCCGCCGCTGACGGCGGCGCGACCTGCACCATGCCCGCCGTCTCGGCGTCCTGCCGGGCGGCCCTCTCCGGCTACCCGGCTCCTCTTCGAGAGCTGCGGAGCAACCCCGTGTCCCTGGAAACCATCACGGCCGCCCAACTGCGCGCCGACGACCTCACCCTCACCCTCGGCGCCCGCCGGATCCTCGACCACGTCTCGGTCACCGTCTCCACGCGGTCCCGTCTGGCGATCGTCGGCGAGAACGGCCGCGGCAAGACCACCCTGCTGCACGTCCTGGCCGGCCTGCTCACCCCGGACGCCGGCACCGTGCACCGGGCCGGCACCGTCGGCTTGGCCGCGCAGGCGCTGGCGGCCGGCCCCGGCCAGACGGTCGGCACCCTCACCGGTGGGGCCCTGCACGCGTCACACACCGCCCTGACCGCTCTCGATCAGGCCACCGACGACCTGACCGCGGGCCGCCCGGGCGCCGGCGACCGCTACGCGACGGCGCTGGAGGCGGCCACCCGGCTGGAGGCGTGGGACGCCGACCGCCGCGTCGACGTCGCCCTGGAAGCGCTGAACGCCTGCGCCGACCGCGACCGTGAGCTGTCCACCCTCTCGGTGGGCCAGCGCTACCGGGTCCGGCTCGCCTGCCTGCTCGGCGCACACCACGACCTGCTGCTGCTGGACGAGCCGACCAACCACCTGGACGCCGACGGCCTGACCTTCCTGACCACCCGCCTGCGCGAGCACCCCGGCGGCCTGGCGATCGTGAGCCACGACCGTCAGCTGCTGCGCGACGTGGCCCGGGAGTTTCTCGACCTGGACCCGAGCAGCGACGGCCGGCCCCGCTGGCATGCCGGGGGCTACGACGCCTGGCAGGACGGCCGCCGCCGCGACCGGCAGCGCTGGGAGCAGGAGCACGAGGAGCAGCAGGCCGAGCATCGCCGCCTGGAGCAGGCGGTGGACCGCGCCCGGGCCCGGCTGACCACCGGCTGGCGCCCCGACAAGGGCGTCAACAAGCACAAACGCCAGTCCCACACACCCGGCGTGGTGCAGGCGCTGAATCGCGATCGCGAGGCCCTGGCCGCGCACCGGATCACCGTGCCGCCACCCCCGCCGGCTCTGCGGTGGCCCGAGCCGGAGACGCGGCCCGGCCTTCCGATCATTCGAACCCAGGGGGTACGGGTGAGCACCCGCCTGCGAAAGCCGGTGACCCTGGAGCTCGCCGGCGGCCAACGGCTCGTGGTCACCGGCGCGAACGGCTCCGGCAAGTCCACCCTCCTGGCCGTCCTGGCCGGCCGCCTCGCCCCGACCGCCGGCACGGTCCACCGGTCGCCCGCCGCGAGCGTCGCCCTGGTCGCACAGGAGGTCCCGGACTGGCCGCCGGGTGCCACGGCACGCCGGATCTGCCCCATCGACGCGACCGGCCTGCTCGACGCGGAAGCCTGGCGTACCCCGGTGTCTCGTCTGTCGCTGGGCCAGCAGCGCCGCCTCGACCTGGCGGCGCGTCTGACCCCACGACCGGATCTGATCATCTTCGACGAGCCGACCAACCATCTGTCAGCGGCTCTGGTCGACGAACTCACCGCGGCACTGCGGCGTACCTCGGCCGCGGTCGTGGTCGCCACCCACGACCGCCGCCTGCTCACCGACCTGGCCGACTGGCCGAGGCTGAGCCTCGACTGAAAGCGGGTCAGCCGATCAGATGAAGCCCGGCGGCCGCGTACCGGGCCAGCAGGAAACCCACGATCCCGACCACCCAGCCCATCATGTCGCTGCTGGCCAGCCACTCACTGAACCTGGTCAGCACCGGCAGGAGCCGCTTACCGGTGGCCAGGCGCAATCCCAGCAGCGCGATCGCCGGAGTGATCATCACGAGGCAGTAGCCGGCCATCGTCAGCGTGATCTGCGCGGCGTTCATCGACGAGGTGGTGATCAGGCCGATCGCCGCGATGTACGGCAGCATCGTCGTCACCTCGGCGGCGGCGGCCGCCAGCGCCAGCCCGGCCAGCGGCAGCAGGCTCCCCTCCAGTGGGGGAGTGGGCAGCGGCTTCTTCCGGCCGTCCATCCGGAAGCTGTAGAAGAACATGCCGACACCGATCGCCAGCAGTACCCACAGCACCGGGCGGCTGTCCAGCAGCCGGGTCAGCTGCGGCAGGAACCGGTCGGCGCCCAGCGCGGCCGCCACCCCGATGCCGAAGTAGAACAGCGCCACCGTACCCAGGAAGAGCAGGACCCGGCCGGCGCGTACCGGCCCCGGCTGGATCAGGAACCAGATCGGGATCAGCAGGGTGCCGAAGCTGGTGGAGTCGATGAGAGCGAGCACGGCCAGTGACGCGAGATCCATGCCTCTGACTTTCGATCAGGAAGCCCGGGCGCGCGTCCGTCGAAGGATGTACGGACATCGTCAGCCGCCGTGATGGGATGGGATCGTGCGGGTGACGGAACGGTGGCGCGAGGACATGCGTTTCCAGGACCGTGTCACCGCGGCGGCCACCTTCGCGGCCGGCGTGGTGCTGAACCTGGTCGGCCTCACCGGCCTGTGGCGGATCCCGACCGACTTCTCCCCGGTGTGGCACCACGTCACCCTGTTCGCCGGCTGCCTCGTCATGCTCGGCAAACGCCGCCACCCGATGCTCGCCCTCGGCGCGGGAACCGTGATCCTCGGCGTGGACGCGCTCCTCGGCGGCAGTGTCGCGGTCATCCTCGTACTGTTCGACCTGCTGTTCTCGGCCGGGCTGTTCGCCTCCGACCGGGCCCGCAACGCCCTCACCACCGCCGTGTTCGTGATCACCGGCACGGCGACCGTCGTCGGCGGGCTCGCCTCCGGGGAGTTCCGGGTCGCCGTCTTCATCTGCTTCCAGCTGGTGACGCTGCTGCTCGTGCCACTGTGGTGGGCCGGGAACATCCGCCAGCAGCGGCGGCTCGGGGAACTCGCGGCCCGCGAGGCGGTCGTCGCCGAACGCGCCGCCATGGCCCGCGACCTGCACGACGTCATCGCCGCCCACCTCACCACCACGGCCATGCACTCCGGGGCGGCGCTGGCCCGGCCGCCCGACACCGACCGGGACCGGGCCGCGCTCCAGGCCGTACGCGCCAGCAGCCTGGCCGCCCTCGAGGAGATGCGCTCGATGATCCTGCTGCTGCGCGCCGACGACCCGGCGCCCCGCGACCCGGCCCTGCCCGGCGGCCTCGACCGGCTGCCGGACCTGGTCGCCGCCGCGGGCCCGCACGTCGAGACCCACATCGCCGGCGTCCCGCAGGTGCCCGCCGTGGTGGCGCAGACCGTCTACCGGATCGTCGGGGAAGCGCTCACCAACGCCGGCAAACACGCCCCCGGATCGCCGGTGACCCTCGACGTGCGACCCGACGGCGACCGGCTGACGGTCACCGTCACCAACACGCTGACCAGCGGGAACGGTGTCGACCACCACGCGCTGAGCGCCGGCACCGGGCTGGTTTCGATCCGCGAACGGGCCACCCTGCTCGGCGGCGACCTGACCGCCGCCCGCGACGGTGACCACTGGCGGGTCCGGGCCACCCTGCCGCTACGGGGAGACACATGATCCGGGTGCTGCTGGCCGACGACCACGCCACCGTACGGGCCGGCATGCGGCTCATGCTGGAGACAGCCACCGACATCGAGATCGTCGGGGAGGCCGCCGACGGGGCCGTGGCCGTCCGGCAGGCGTCCGCGCTCCGGCCCGACGTGGTGCTCATGGACATCCGCATGCCCGGCACCGACGGCATCCGGGCCACCCGCGAGATCACCGCGGCCGGGCACGCCGACGTCCTCGTCCTGACCACCTTCGACCTGGACGAATACCTGTTCGGCGCGCTCCGCGCCGGGGCCGCCGGCTTCCTCCTCAAATCCGTCGAACCGGCCACCCTGATCGACGCCGTCCGCCGCATCGCCGCCGGCGACGGCATCCTCGCGCCGGAGGTGACCCGCCGCCTGCTCAGCGCCTTCGCCGAAACCCCGGCGCCGAACACCGCCCCGGCAGCCCTCGACCACCTCACCGACCGGGAACGCGACGTCCTGGCCGCCCTCGGGCGCGGGCTGTCCAACGCCGACCTCGCAGGAGAACTGGCCATCACCGAGGCCACCGCCAAGACCCACGTCTCCCGCGTCCTGGCGAAACTCGGCTGCACGTCCCGCGTACAGGCCGCAATCCTCGCCAAGGAGGCCGGAATATCCTGACCGGATGCGGATCATGGTTGCGGGGCTCGGCGGGACCATCGCGATGACCGGGCACCGGGATGGGGGAGTGGCCCCCACGCTCTCCGCGTCCGAGCTGGTCGAGGCCGTGCCGGGACTGTCGGGGACCGGCATCGAGCTGGACGTGCGGTCGTTCCGCAACCGGCCGGGCGCCGCGCTGACGCTCGGCGACCTCGGCGAGCTTCTCTCACTGCTCCGGGAGAGCTTCGCATCCGGTGCGGCCGCAGCGGTGGTCACCCAGGGCACGGACACGATCGAGGAGACGGCGTACGCGCTGAGCCTTCTCCACACCGGCGACGAACCGATCGTCGTCACCGGAGCGATGCGCAACCCGACCCTGGCCGGCGCGGACGGTCCCGCCAACCTGCTGGCCGCCGTCCGGGTGGCGGCCGACCCGGGCGCGCGCGGTCTCGGCTGCCTGGTCGTGTTCGCCGACGAGATCCACGCCGCCGACCGGGTTCGCAAGACCCACACCACCAGCGTCGCGACGTTCGCCTCCCCGAACGGCGGCCCTCTCGGCTACCTGGCCGAGGGCCGTGCCCACCTGCTCAACCGTCCGGCCCGCCGCCACACCGTGCCGGTCGAGTCGCTCGCCGCACCCGCCCGGGTCACCCTCTGCACGGCCACACTCGGCGACGACGGCAACCTGCTGCCGCTGCTCGCCGAACGCTCCGACGGGCTGGTGATCGCCGCGCTCGGGGTCGGGCACGTGCCCGAGTCCTGGGTGCCCCACCTGGAAGCGGCCGCCCGCCGCATCCCCGTGGTCCTGGCCTCCCGCACCGGCGGCGGCCGGGTCGCGACCAGCACCTACGGTTACCCCGGCGCGGAACGCGACCTGATCGCCCGTGGGCTGATCCCGGCCGGGTTCCTCGACCCGTACAAGGCCCGGCTCCTCCTGCAACTCCTGCTCACCGCCGGCCACCCCGACATCCCGGCGGCCTTCGCTCACTCGTAGCAGTTCTGGTCGTCGTGTTCGAGAGCCAGCTCGACGACCTTGCTGTCCTTGAAGGCGAACCGGTAGTGGACGCCCTCGTGCCCGTCCTTCTCCCCGGCGAAGGCGGTCCCGCTGCCGTTGAAGCCGCCCTCGGCGTCGATAGCGCGCAGAATGAAGTCGGAGTAGGCCCGGTCCACCTGCGCGTACGTGCTGCCGATGCGAATGCCCTCGGGGGTGGCGACGCGTCCGTAGGCGGGGATGTAGAGCAGGCCCCTGTCCGAGTAGACGACGGTGACGTCCGCGTCGTTCGCCGACTTCAAGGGCGCCGAGCCGCAGCCGGTTCCGGTGGCGTCCACCTCGCCGGTGGCCGCGGCCGCCTTGATCGACATGCCGATGCTCAGCTTGCCGAACCCGGTGGGACCGAGCACCGCCGTCGTGGGCGTACGGGAGGTCTTCGACGGTTTCGGCGACGCCGACGACGGCGTGGCGCTCGGGGAGGCCGCCGGGGCCGCCGTGGTGGCGGAGGGCGGTGCCGGGGTGGCCGCGCCCGCCGGCGAGGCCTGACCGTCCAACCGCTGCGGTGAGCCGGCGCAACCGGCGGCAGCGGCGACACCGGCGGCGGTCGCGATAATCAGGATCGTGCGGCGCATCTCCGTCAACCTCTCTGTCTGTTCGTCATGAGATGCGATGCCCCCACCGGCGACCCGGTTCGCGATCCCGGGTCACGGGTCGATAACGGCGCGACGGTGCCGGCGGCCGGGCCATCCACGACACCGGCCTGATCAGATCCGGGCCCTCGGACTCCAGGCCGGGTCCGGCCACGGCCGTCTCTGCGGGTGGGATCGGTGGGCGTGGCGGTGAGGTTCGGGGCACCCCGGAACCCTACGAGAGGCACCCACACAGGTGGAAGTTCTTCGGGTGCCGGTCGGGGAGCCGCGGGTCGTGATCGGGTCGATCCTGTGCTGACGACGACCATGGCCCTGATCGGGACCCTGATGATGCTGACGGTGACGGCGGGATCGGCCACCGGCCTGCGACAGGGGGAGCCCGCCGTCCGGCTGGCCGCGGGGAACGCCCATACGTGCGTGGTGGACGGCGCCGGCCGGGCCTACTGCTGGGGCTACAACTACGAGGGTCAGCTGGGCAGCAGCGGCACCGCGAACCGGTCGCGCCCGATCGCCGTGCGGACGCCGGCCGGGGTCCTGTTCCGCCAGATCACCGCCGGTGACGGGCACACGTGCGCGCTGGCCCGCAACTCCCGGGCCTACTGCTGGGGCGACGGCCGGCTCGGCCAGCTGGGTGACGGCGCCACCGCGGACCGGCGGGCCCCGACGGCGGTGAAAGGACCGGTTTTCGTTCAGCTCACGGCCGGTGACGACCACACGTGCGGCCTGAGCGGCGACGGCCGGGCCTACTGCTGGGGCAACGGCGAGTACGGCCAGCTGGGCGACGGGGCGCTCGGCCGGCGGTCGGTGCCCGGGGTGGTGCCGGCCCCGGCCCGGTTCACGCAGCTCAGCGCCGGTGGCGTACACACCTGTGGGGCGGCCGGTGACGGCCGGGTCTACTGCTGGGGCAACGGCGTCTACGGTCAGCTGGGCGACGGCGGGACGGTGAACCGGTCGCGCCCGGTGGCGGTGCCGGCCCCTGCCGGGGTGCGTCTCACCTGGGTCGCCGCCGGCCGCTATCACACGTGCGCGCTGGGCAGCGACGCCAAGACCTACTGCTGGGGCCAGGGTACGTCCGGTGAACTCGGTGACGGTGGGACGGTGAACCGGTCCCGGCCGGTGCCGGTGAAGTCCCCCGCCGGGGTGAGATTCGTGCGGCTCGCCGCCGGCAGCGGGCACACCTGCGGGCTGGGCAGCGACGCCAGGACCTACTGCTGGGGTCAGGGCGGGTCCGGTGAACTGGGCTACGGCGGCCGGGCGAACCGGGCGGTGCCGGTCGCGGTGAAGACCCCTACCGGGGTCGTGTTCACCCAGCTCACCGCCGGGGAGAGCCACACGTGCGGGCTGGTCGGCGGAGTCCGGGTCTACTGCTGGGGCGAGGGGCTGGCCGGCCGGCTGGGTGACGGCACCAACGCGTACCGGTTGGTTCCGACGGCGGTGACCACCCCGGAAAGCCCGGCGGCCGCGTCGCGGCCGTGACCCGGCAGCCGGCCCGGTGCGAACAGGCGGAACTCGGCACGTCCGTACCGGAAATGGGTCTTCTCGGGTGACCCGCACCTCGTGGCGCCGCCCTGATGGGATAGGGGTCGGCAAGATCGGGATAGGTTTCTAGACTTCGGTGGCCGTGGCCGCCGGCCCGACGACCCTGAGGAAGGACGCCTCGACGTGACGCTGACCCAGCACGCTCCCGCGCCGCACATCCACCCGCGGGCGGAGCTGCCGCAGACCGCCGACCAGGCCGTGCTGATCGTGCACGGACGGGACCGGACCGGCATCGTGGCGGCGATCAGCGCGGTGCTCGGGCGGCACGGGGCGAACATCGTCTCGCTGGACCAGTACTCGGACAATCCGCACGGTGGGGCGTTCTTCCAGCGGACCGTCTTCGGGCGCGCCGACCTCAAGGCGGCGCTCCCGGCGATCGAGGCGGACCTGCGTGCCGAGCTGGCCGGCGGGTTCGAGCTGGAGTACACGTTGCGCGACCTGTCGGCGCCGAAGCGGGTGGCGATCTTCGCCTCCAAGACCGACCACTGCCTGCTCGACCTGCTGTGGCGGCACCGGCGCGGCGAGCTGCCGATCAACATCGCGATGGTGATCTCGAACCACGCGCACTCGGCCGACGAGGTCCGCTCGTTCGGCATCCCGTTCTTCCACGTGCCGTCGCAGGGCGCGGACAAGTCGGCCGCCGAGGCGCAGCACCTCCAGCTGCTCACCGGCAACGTCGACTTCATCGTGCTGGCCCGCTACATGCAGATCCTGTCCGCCGGCTTCATCGAGCGGGTCGGCGTGCCGATCATCAACATCCACCACAGCTTCCTGCCGGCGTTCATCGGCGCCGACCCGTACGCGAAGGCCGCGCACCGTGGCGTCAAGCTGGTCGGGGCGACCGCGCACTACGTGACCGCGGACCTCGACGAGGGCCCGATCATCGAGCAGGACGTGGTCCGGGTGAACCACGCGCACACCGTCGCCGAGCTGCGCCGCCGGGGTGCGGACGTGGAGCGGGACGTGCTGTCGCGGGCGGTGCTGTGGCACGCCGAGGACCGGGTCATCCGGCACGGCAACCACACCATCGTCTTCCAGTAGCCGGTTCTACCGTCGCCACCAGGGGCGGCGTGGCGTCTGGGCGGCGCCGCGGACGGCGGCGTGCGGGTCGATGACGGTGATCGGCGCGGGCAGGCCGGCCCCGCGCAGGGCGGTCGCCAGCCCGGTCTCCTCACCGGCCAGCACCACGGCGCCGACCTCGGCCGGGGTGACCTCGGCGTCGGCCAGCACCTGCTTGATCACCTCGGGCAGCCGGTCCACGTGGGCGGCGACCGCGATGGCCAGGTCGTCGCGGGACAGCACGATCGCCTCATGCGGTTCGGGCAGCAGCATCGGCGCCCGCGGCTGCACCGCCAGCAGGGCCCGGGTCTGCTCGATCTCGCGCGTGAGCCGCCAGTCGTCGGGGTCGGCCTCGAAGCCGGCGCGGGCCGCGGCGATCCGCAGGAGCGCCTCGTCGACGGCCGGGGCGCCGGGGGCGCGGACCGGGGCGGCGGCCAGCTGCCGGTAGCCGTCGTCGGCCGCGGCCAGCACGGACAGCTCCGGCCAGGCCGTGCCGGTGAGGGCGACCAGCACGACCCGGGTGCCGGCCAGGGCGGCGAGGGCGGCGCCCGCGGTGGTCACCCGTGGTCGGGGCAGGCGTGCCGTGGCCGCGGCCCGGGACAGCCGTTGCAGGGCCGGCTGACCCCAGGACTGGGCGGTCACCACGGTGAGGGCGGTGATCCGGCCGGCGGCGTGGTCGGCGACGTGGGCCAGGACCGCGGCCACGGCGGTCACCGGGTCGAAACTCGGGTCCGAGGTGCCACCGTGCCGTAGCAGGGTCATCGGGTCGGGCCGGTAGCCGTCCGGGCGGAAGGCGCCGGCGGTCAGCGCCGCGGTGCCGGCCGTGAACGCCTGGCCGTCATGGAAGACCCCGCTGGGGGAGCGGCCGCGGCCGTCGACGACCAGTGGCTGGACCGTGCCGGCCGACTCGAACACCGCGGTGATCCACCAGGCGCCGATGTCGACGACGAGGTGAAGATCTGTCGCGGCCATGCCGGGAAGTGTCCCAAATGGACTGACGTTTCACGGCCTCGGTCCGGATTTTTCCCCAGATGCTGAGAGATCGACTCTTTCGTCACTGCTCAGCAATAGTTTGTTCACTTATGAACTGCGGCGCCGCGCGTCGAACCACAACCCCAGGCCGGTGGCGACCGCGCCGACCGCCTCCCACGCCGCCACCCCGAAGAACGCCGCCGGCGCCACCTCGGTCACCACCAGGCCGGTGAACACCGTGAACGTGAGCAACCGGAACGGCACCGTGAACATGAAGAACGGCCGCCACTCGGTCGCCGTCGCCACCAGGTAGTAGACGCCCATGTTCAGCGACGCCATCGACGACGCCGTCGCGAAGGTGCGGCCCGCGCCGTCCACAGTGTCGAAACCGGCGCCGGCCGCCACCGTCTCCGGTGAGATCAACCCGGCCACACCGAAGAACACGGCCATCACCCCGAAGACGGCGATCGTCCACCCCGCGACCGAGCGCGGCACCAAGATCCGGAACATATCGAAGACTGTAGAGTGCCCGGGTGGATCAACAGAGTCATCCCCCGGCACAGTTCGGATACGCGCCCCCGCCGCCGCCACCCGGACCGCAGTGGAACGGCAAGACCAACGGCTTCTCCATCGCCGCGCTCACCATGTCGCTCCTCGGCTGCTTCGGGATCTTCACCATCGTCTTCGGCATCGTCGGCCTCAACCAGAGCCGCCGCAACGGCGACAAGCGGGGCAAGGTCTTCGCGATCATCGCGCTGAGCATCACCGGGCTGTGGATTCTCGTCTTCGCCGTCGCCATCGGTGTCGCCGTAGCCCGTGACATCGCCGACGGGCCCGACCGGGACGCGGCCGGCGTCATCCGCGGCGAACGCTCCATCTCGCTCAGCGACCTGCGCGCCGGCGACTGCGCCAAGGACCTCGAGGAGCAGACCGGCACCTCCGTCGACGTGCTGCCCTGCTCCTCGCCGCACAGCAGCGAGGTGATCGCCGTCTTCGACCTGCCGGCCACCGGCGTCACCGACCCGGAGGCGGCCGCCGAGGCCGGATGCGAGAAGGCGTACGAGACCTACACCGGCCAGAAGGTGCCGGAGGACGCGAAATTCTTCCTCTTCACCGCCCGGATGGCCGAACTCGGCACGACGGACGACCCGACCGTGCTGTGCTTCGCCCACCAGCTGACCGGCACCACCACCGGCTCGCTCAAACGCTAACAGGCCGGTTCGTACGGCAGGGACGGCACGTGCGCCGGCCACTCGGCGGGGCTGAGGCCGCCCGCCCGGTCGCACGCGGCCGCCAGCGGATCGGTGAGCACCGCCCGCAGCCCGGCCAGGTCGAAGATCTGGATGCCGTCCACGTCGGCGGCCACCAGCTGCGGCCGGACCGGGCTGAACGCCGACCCGGTGTGCGCGCCCGGCAGCACCGCCACCAGCAGCGGATCCTCCTCTTCCGGCAGCGCCCACAGCTCGGTGCCGGAGGAGGAGGTGAGAGCCAGCAGCGACCGGTCCTCGCTGAGCGACAGCGTGGTCACCATGGCGCCCGGCGTACGTTCGCGCGGGGTGGACCGCATCACCGGCACGCCGCCCCGTGACGACCAGGTCAGTACGTCGCGGTGCACCCCCACGACCAGCCCGTCGCGGGCGGTGACCTGGAGGAAGCCGCCCTGCCCGCCGAGCGACGCCGTCCGCCGTGGACCGGCCGGGTCGGTCAGGTCCCAGATGGTCAGTGCCGACTCGGTGCCGCCGTTGTCGTCGGCCACGACCAGCGCCCCGGTACGCGGATCGAACACCGCCACCGCGTTCGGTGACGCGGGAACGGCCCCGAGGAGTTCCGGGCCGGGCGTCACCCGGTAGATCAGCACCCGCGACCCCCGGTCCAGCACGGCGGCCAGCCCCCGTTCCGGATCGAGGTCGAGCACCGGGAGCACCCCGTCGAGCAGCACCCGCGGCTTCTCTCCGGACAGGTCGATCACCGCACCGCCGGTCAGCACGAGTGTCCCGTCGTGCCCGAGCCGCAGCCGGGACGCCCCGCGCACCGCGAGTGGGGCCCGCGCCTGCGCCGGGTGGGCCGGATCCCGTACGTCCAGGAAGGTGGTCCGCGCCGCCGTGGACACCGCCACCACCCCGTCCGCGGCGACGGTGACCTGCCGGAACCGGTCCACCTCGCCGGGCAGGCCGGCCAGCCGTGGCGGGGTGAGCGGGTCCAGCCGCCACAGCGCCGCCGACGTCCGTGCCCCCTCCCATCCGGCGGTCAGCACCCGGCTGCCGTCCGGCGCGAAGTCGATCGACGACGCCCAGCCGCCGTCGCGGCGCAGCATCCGGATCGGCGCCGCCTGCCCGGGCCGGGCCACACTCCACAGGGCGACGGTGCGTTCGCCGTTCCCGACGGCGAGCACCGTCCCGGTCCGGTCGAACGCCATCGCCGTGGGCGGCTCGTCCTCCTCGCCGAGCGCACCGAGATAGCGGGGCCGCGCCGGATCGCCCACGTCGTAGAACCGGATCCCGTCGGTGACCGTCGCCACCGCCAGGGTCCTGCCGTCCGGGCTGAACGCCAGATGCAGGACCGCGTTCGCGTCCTCGATCACCGCGATCTGCCGGGCCGGCCCGTCCGGCGGCGTCGACCAGACGGTCAGCAGTTCCCCGGCCGCGACCGCCGCGAGCACCTTCCCGTCCGGGCGGAGGCGTGCCCCGCCCCGGGTGACCGCGCCCGCGTCCATCCGCCACACCGCCCGCGGCCGTGCCGGCTCCCGCACATCCCACAGCTCGATCCGGTCGGAGGCGGTCAGCAGCCGTTTACCGTCCCCACTGAACTGCACGCTGTCCCAGGCCCCGCCCGGAATCTCGGACAGCACCCGGGCACCGGCCACGTCCCAGATCCGCAGCTTCCCACCGGCCGTGGCCAGCAGCTTGCCGTCCGGGCTGAACGACAGATCGGTGGTCTCCCCACCGTCGGCCGGCAGCGACGCGGCCGGGGTGAACCGGTGATCGGCGACCGTCCACAGGTCCACCCGGTCGGTGCCGCCGGTCGCGACCATCGCCCCGTCCGGCCGGTACTCCACCGTGTAGACCGCCGACCTGCCCACCTCGCCGTCGTAGCCGGTGGCCAGCGCCCGGGTCACGGCCGCCCGGCCGCGCGCCGACGGGCTGATCGCCTCCGCGCTGACCGCCAGCCGTACGGCCAGCCCCGGATCGGTGTCCAGCACCTCCGCCGACCGGTTCAGCAGGTCCCGCTGCACCAGCGCCCGGTCCTGCCGTTCGGCCCGGTCGTAGGAGCGGGCCAGCGCCACCCCCGACCCGGCCACCAGCGCGGTGACCAGGCCGGCCGCCAGCGACCAGGCGATCCACCGGCGGGCCGGGCGCCCGGCGGCCTGCGCGGCCAGCGCCACCTTCCGCAGTTCCGGCGTCATGTCCGGCCCCGGCCGCCCGGCGGTCAGCAGCGCGTCCAGCAGCTCGTGGGCGGCGGGCCGCCGCTCCGGGTCCTTGGCGAGCGCCCGCTCGACCAGGTGCCGCAGCGGACCGGTCAGTCCGTCCAGCACCGGCGGCTGGGTGAGGATCCGGCCGATCGTGGCCAGCGGCGAGTCCCCGTCGAACGGGGTCCGGCCGGTCGCCGCGTACCCGACCAGCACACCCCACGCCCACACGTCGGCGGCCGGACCGACCCGTCCGCGATCACCGGTGTCCAGGCACTCCGGCGCCAGATAGCCGATCGTCCCGACCACCTGATCCGGACCGGTCAGATCCGCGCTCAGGTCCTCGCCCCGTGCGATCCCGAAGTCGATCACCTTGGGCAGGCCGACGGCGAGCAGTACGTTGGCCGGCTTCAGATCCCGGTGCACGACGCCCGCGCCGTGGATGGCGACCAGCGCGGTGGCCACGCCGACGGCCACCGCGTACAGATCGGTGGGGGTCAGCGCGCCGCGGTCCCGGACCACCTCGGCCAGGCTCGGCCCGTCCACGAACTCGACCACCAGATAGGGCGGATCGTGTTCCAGATCCGAGTGCAGCACCGCGGCCGTGCAGAACGGCGGCACCTGCCGGGCCCGTTTCACCTCGCTGCGGAACCGGGCCAGAAACCTCGGATCCGCCGACACCTCGGGCCGCACCACCTTGACCGCGACCTGCCGCCCGTCCGGATCCCGTCCCAGGTAGACGGTCCCCATGCCACCCGACCCGAGCCGCCCGAGCAGCACGACGTCGCCGAGCCGGGCCGGGTCGCCGGCCACCAGCGGGGTCACCGGCACGCGTCTGCCCTCATACCAGAAGTCTCGGCAGCCACCGCCCCCGGAGTCAACGCCGACCGCCTAACCTGGAGCGATGGCCGCCTCGCCGCTGCACCCGGTCGACGTCCTGCTGATCCTCGCCGACGGCGACCGCGTCCTGCTGGCACTGCGCTCCGGCACCGGCTACGCCGACGGCCGGTGGAACCTGCCCAGCGGCAAGATGGAACACGGCGAGAGCGCCCTGACCGCCGTACGCCGGGAGACCGCCGAGGAGATCGGCCTGCGCCTCACCCCCGACGAACCCCGGCTCGTCACCACCGTCCACCATCGGACCCCGTCCGGGCACGCCCGCATCGGCCTGGCCTTCGCGGTCACGTTCACGCCCGAACGCCACGGCCGCCCGGTCAACGCCGAACCCCACAAATGCGCGCGAATCGCCTGGTTCCGCTGGGACGCCCTCCCACCCGAGACCTACCCCTATTCCGCGGCCTGCGTCGAGGGCTGGCGTTCGGCGGCGCCGCTGCGGCTCAGCGGCTGGTGACAAACCACGATTTCGTACGCGCTACGCGTACCCGATCGTGAATTTCCGCGAGCCGGCGCGGGTCCGGACCGTGCCGCGCCCGCCGGGCGTGAGTGGGCGGTTTCGGTCAGGGCCGGCCGCCGGACCGGTGAGTTCCCGCCGGCGGGCGGGCCCGGTCGATAGAGTGTCCGCCGTGGCGTTCACCCGATTCGTGATCCTGGGAGTGACTGTGGCCGCGGTCGTGGGCGGCGGCGGCCTTGACGTGACCCGGACGGACAGCGGGGCGGAACCGGCGACGACGACCGTGGCGGTCGTGATGCCGATGCCCACGCCGACCGTGGCCGAACTCGCGGCCGCCGACCGGGCGAAACAGGTCAAGCAGCTGGACGCCGCGCTGAAGAAGCTGGCCGGCGCCACCCCCGACTTCTCGGTGGCGGTCCTCGACCGCAAGACCGGCCGGTCCTATTACTACCGGGGCAAGGTCAGGTTCGACACGGCCAGCATCGTCAAGGTGCAGATCCTCACCTGCATGCTGCTCAAGGCCCAGGACGCCGGCCGCAAGCCCACGTCGGCCGAGATGGCGCTGGCCAAGCCGATGATCCGGCTCAGCGACAACAACGCCACCACCAGCCTCTACAACAAGCTCGGCGGGCGGACCGCGGTCACCAGGTGCAACAAGCGGCTCGGCCTGACGAGCACGGTCGTGAACAGCCGGTGGGGTCTCACCCGGACCACCGCGGCCGACCAGGTGCGGCTGCTGTCCGAACTGGTCGACACCAAGGGGCCGCTCAGCGCGTCGTCCCGCAAGACCGCGTTCACCCTGATGAACACCGTGGACAAGGCGCAGGACTGGGGTGTTCCGGCGGTCGCCCGCAAGGGCGAGATCTTCACGGTCAAGAACGGCTGGGACACCCGGTCGGCCGACGGTGGTCTGTGGGCGGTCAACACGATCGGCCGGATCACCACGAAGAACGGCGCCGTGGACGTGTCCGTCGCCGTCCTCTCCCACAACAACAGGACGATGACCGCGGGCGTCACCCTGGTCGAGAAGATCGCCAAGCTGACCCGGACCCACCTCAAGTACTGAGATCGTTTGCGCCCGGCGTGACCGTCGGCGCAGGACCGGAGACGGCCAGTTGTCGTACCCGGGTGGGAGCATCCTCGGGTGACGTTGAACCATGTGGAGTTCGGGGCCGGGGTCCCGGTGGTGGCCGTGCACGGGTGGACGGCCGATCACCGGCTGATGCTCGGGTGCCTGGAGCCGGTCTTCGCCGGCCGGCCCGGCTACCGGCGGATCTACCTCGACCTGCCAGGGATGGGCCACTCGCCCGCGGCGCCCGCACTGGCCGGTTCCGACGATCAGCTGGCGGCCGTGCACGAGTTCATCGGCGAGGTGCTCGGCGACGAGCCGTTCCTGCTGGTGGGGGAGTCGTACGGCGGCTATCTGAGCCGGGCCGTCACCCGGGACCGCCGTGATCAGGTGCTCGGCCTGGCGCTGATCTGCCCGATCGGCACCGAGGTGCAGCGCTCCCGCCGCACACTGCCCGGCCCGGAGGTGCTGCGGCCCGACCCGGCCGCGGTCGCCGGGCTGGACGAGGCGACGGCCACCGCCTTCACCGAGATGGCGGTGGTGCAGAGCCCGGAGACGGCCGCCCGCTTCCGCGACGAGATCATGGTCGGCCTGCGCATCGGCGATCAGGAGGCGATCGCCCGTGTCGAGCGGCGGTGGCAGCTGAGCAGCCCACCGGAGGGCGGCGACCCGTTCACCCGGCCGGCGCTGATCCTCACCGGGCGGCAGGACCACGTCGTCGGCTGGGCGGACCATGTCGCGCTGCTGCCGCACTACCCACGCGCCACCTTCGCGATCCTCGACGTGGCCGGGCACAACCTCCAGATCGACCAGCCGGCCCTGTTCGAGGCGCTGATGCACGAGTGGCTCGACCGGGTGGTGCACGGGTGAGGCCGCGCAGCGGCCGGAGGGGCAGCTCAGCCCGGCGCGGGCGGCACGGGCTGGAGGGGCGGCCGGGTCGCCGTGCGCTACGGGGCGGGGTTGATGTGGTGGGGGGCTGGTTTGCCCGTACCGATGAAGAAGTCTTTGTTGTGATGAATGAGAGGGTGGTCCGGTTCTCCCAGGAGGACCGCGACGACCTCGGCGATGACCAGGGTGGATTCGCCGACCGGGATGCGGTGCAGGGGAGTGGCGCGCAGCGCGGCGACCGCGTCCGGCAGATAGGGCTCGCCGGTCGGGAGGTCGGCCCAGCCCTGGCCGGGGGTGAAACGGGCGCCGCCGGAGGAGGCGAAGTCGCGGGCCAGCGTGGCGTGCCCGGGGCCGAGCAGGTTGATCACCAGGCTGGGCGCTTCGAGGAGGGCGCGGCCGGAGCGGGAGCCCATCACGGAGAAGGACAGCGCGGGCGGGGCGGCTGAGACGGACGCCACGCTGGAGACGGTGAGGCCGGCCGGGCCCGCGGCGGTGATCACCGCCACCCCCGCGGCGTGGCGGCGGAAGGCGGCGCGGAACAATTCGCTGACCTGGGACTCCGGGGGACGCACCGTGATACTTGACACGGGGCAACGGTAGAACCTCAAGCCCGGTTGAGGTCAACTGGCGTGTTACGGTCCGACGCGGGAGGACGTCAACAATGCAGACGCGTACGGATCTCATTGAAGATCTCATGGGGCGGTTCCCGCATGTGCCGCGCGAGGCGGTGATCAAGGAAGACCTGTTGCGGGGCGGGCTGGCGTTCGACGACTCGGCGCTCACCGACAACGAGAACGGTGACGTGAAGCCGAAGTCGTACTTCATCTTCTCGTTCGACCACCGCACCCTGCCCGAGCTGGGTGAGGCGGCGCTGCGCCGGCCGCCGGAGGAGATCGTGCTCACCGGCGGGCCCTACGACCTGCGCCGCACCGTGGTGTCGGTGCGGATCAACCCCACCTCGCCGTACCGGGTGAAGCCGGGCGACGACGGGCAGCTCAAGCTGTTCCTGGACGGGCGGGAGATCGCCGAGGTCGGGCTGCCGCCGATGCCGGACTATTACCGGCACACGCTCGCCAACGGCAAGCAGGTGATGGAGGTCGCCCCGACGATCCAGTGGGGCTACCTGGTCTATCTGACGGTCTTCCGGGTGTGCCAGTACTTCGGCGCCAAGGAGGAGTGCCAGTACTGCGACATCAACCACAACTGGCGCCAGCACAAGGCGGCCGGCCGCCCCTACACGGGTGTGAAGCCGGTCGACGAGGTGCTCGAGGCGCTGGCGATCATCGACAAGTACGACACCGCCAAGACGTCGCACGCCTACACGCTGACCGGCGGCAGTGTCACCAGCAAGGTCGACGGGCTGGCCGAGGCCGACTTCTACGGGCGGTACGCGCAGGCCATCGAGGAGCGCTTCCCCGGCCGGTGGATCGGCAAGGTCGTGGCCCAGGCGCTGCCGAAGGAGGATGTGCAGCGCTTCTACGACTACGGCATCCGGATCTACCACCCGAACTACGAGGTGTGGGACAAATACCTCTTCGAGCGCTACTGCCCCGGTAAGGAGCGGTATGTCGGCCGGGAGGAGTGGCACCGCCGCATCCTCACCTCGGCCGAGGTCTTCGGGCCCCGCAACGTGATCCCGAACTTCGTGGCCGGCATCGAGATGGCCGCGCCGTTCGGCTTCACCACCGTCGACGAGGCGATCAAGTCGACCACCGAGGGCCTGCAATATTTCATGTCCCGGGGGATCACGCCGCGGTTCACCACCTGGTGCCCGGAGCCGACCACCCCGCTGGGCAAGATGAACCCGGAGGGCGCCCCGCTGGAGTACCACATCCGGCTCCTGGAGGCGTACAGGGCGACCATGGAGGCCAACGGGCTGTCCAGCCCGCCCGGCTACGGTCCCCCCGGCGCCGGCAACGCGGTCTTCTCGGTCAGCTCCTTCATGGACAGCCTGCCCGCCGAGTGACACCGATCGCATCGTTCCAGGCCCTGCTCCGCATCCCGACCGTCTCCACCCGGGATGCGGAGGCCTGGAACCACGAGGCCTTCGACGCGTTCCACTCGTCTTTACGTGAACTGTTCCCCCTGCTGCACAAACATCTTTCGTTGACGCGCGTGGGCAGCCACGGCCTGCTCTTCCACTGGGCGGGCACGTCGAGGGACCGGCCGGTCGTCCTGATGGCCCACATCGACGTCGTGCCGGTCGAGGGCGAGTGGACCCATCCGCCGTTCGATGCGGTCGTCGAGGACGGCATCATCTGGGGCCGCGGCACCCTCGACTGCAAGGGCAGCCTCGCCGCGATCTGCCAGGCCGTCGAGGACCTGCTCGCCGGCGGGCACACCCCGGCGCAGGACGTGTGGCTGTCGTTCGGCTGCGACGAGGAGGTCGCCGGGGACGCGGCCCCGCTCGCCGTCGAGGAGCTGCGGCGGCGCGGAGTGATCCCGTGGTTCGTGCTCGACGAGGGCGGCGCGGTCGCGTACGGCGCCTTCCCCGGCGTCGAGAAGCCGATCGCGGTCATCGGCGTCACCGAGAAGGGCGTCACCTCCCTCGAACTGTGCGTCGACGGCCGCGGCGGGCACGCCTCCACCCCGGCCCCCATGGGGCCGACCGCCCGGCTCGCGCGGGCCATCACCCGGCTCGACCGGTCGCCCATGCGGGCTTCCGCGCCGGACGCCACCGTCGAACTCTTCCGCCGGGCGGCACCCCATGCCAAGACCCCGATACGGTACGCGCTGAGCGCCGCCGTCCGCAGCCGTGCGCTGCTGACCCGGCTGCTGCTCCTGGCCGGGCCCGAGCCGGCGGCCATGGCCCGCACCACGATCGCGGTCACGACACTCAGCGGCTCGCCGGCGCTCAACGTGGTCGCCGCCCGGGCCACCGCCGGGGTGAACATCCGGATCCTGGTCGGCGACACGATGTCCGAGGCGATCGCGCACGTCCGCAAGGTGATCGACGACCCGGAGGTGAAGATCCGGGTGGTCGACGCGGGCGAGCCGTCGCCGTCCTCACCGCTGGACGAGGCGTTCGACCTGATCGCGGCCACCACCGAGGAGCACTTCCCGCACGCGGTGACCTCGCCGTACGTGATGATGGCCGCCACCGACGCCCGCCACTTCACCAGGATCAGCGACCGGGTGTACCGGTTCACGCCGTTCGAGATGACGAAGGCGCAGCGCGAGTCGATCCACACCCACGACGAGCACATCACCGTCGACGCCTACCTGAAGGGCATCGCCTGGTACCGCACCCTCATCGAACGCCTGTAACCCCGGGAACCAAGGCACAGGCTGCCGCGTCCCACCCTGCATCAGCAAGATCAAGAGACGGGGATGTCATGCGCGCTGTGCGAACGCTGGCCATGGCCGGACTGCTGCTGCTCACCGGGTGTGCGAGCGAGGCGGTCGCGGACCCGCCGGCGCCGGTCGCCCCGGGGACACTGCCCGGCGGCTGGCGGTGGGAGTCGTACGGCGGCGTCCAGGTCGGCGTACCCGGCGACTGGCAATGGGCGGAACGCGGCCTGCGGGTCGACGCCTTCTGCATCAAGGCCGGCGAGGACCAGCCGCCGGCTGTGGCCCGGCCCAGCGGCATCGTCCCGGCCATCTACTGCGGTGAGGGCGAGACCCTGATCGAGAACACCGGCTGGGTCGTCGGATTCCAGCCCACCGACCCCGGCGCCCCGGACGGCACCGAGGTGCAGGACGACCGCACCACGGTCCGCCTCGCCGGGGTGGAGGTCATCGTGCAGGCCCCGCCGGCGTGGCGGGAACGGATCTCCGCCACCATCCACCAGGTGACCGTCGACCACAACGGCTGCCCGGCCCGCCACCCGATCAGCGGAAGCCCGGCGGCCCGCCCGTCGAACCCTGTCGACATCACCTCGCTGCGGGCCGTCACCACGGTCTCGGCCTGCAAATACATGCTCGGCGCCCCGGCGATGCTGGAGTCCAGCCTGCGTCTGGACGGGGCGGCCGCCGCCCGGGCGGTCGAGGTCATCGCCGCGGCCCCGGCCGGTGGCGGCCCCGACCACGCGGACCAGTGCCTGCCCGAGGTCTCCTACGGCGACGACACGATCGTGCTGCGGGTGGGCTCGGCCGCCGGCGTCTCGGAGATCGTGGTCCGCTACTCCGGCTGCGACCACCGCGGCTTCGACGACGGCGTCACCGTACGGAGCCTCACCCCGCCCGCGCTGGCCCCCTTCGCCGGCGGCCCGAACGCGATGACCCTCCCGCCTGAGTTGTCCGGCGAACCCGAGCCGTCCAGCGCGGGCGTGGAGACCCCACGCTAGAACTCCTTCCCGGTACGCGTGTCCTCGTCCCGCCTCTATCAGGGCCGTCCCGTCCGGTCGGCGCGATCTCGCTGCCCGCTCCGGCCTGTGCCGCGCCCGCCGGGCGGAGATCGGTGCCTGGGCGGGTGCCCCTGCTTTCGGTCACGCTGGGCGGGTGGTCGCGGTGTTGCCGGCCGGGCTCCCGGGTTGCCCTCTGCCGTAGCGCCGGTCGCCCGGGTGGGTGGTTGCGGTTGTGCTGGCCAGGCACGGGGTGCCTGCTTGCGGCCGTTGCGCCGGTCGGGCTGGGTGGGTGGTTGCGGTTTGCTGGCCAGGCAACGGGGCTGCCCGCTTGCGGCCGTCACGCCGGTCGCCCGGTGCGGGTGGTCGCGCTTGCCTGAGGGTGGGTGGGCGCGCACGGTGGCGGTGTCGTGGTCGCCTACGTGCCCTATCGGGGCGATGGCCGCCCACGTGGCGGCTTTCGTGTGCGTTCACCGCCGAAAGCCCGGCCGGCCGGAACTCCGCGTGAGCGATGAAGCCGGTTCACCGGCTCTTGTGGAGGATAAAGGTAGCCAGAACAGCACGGATGTACCACGCACCCTCACATACCCCAAGATTACGGTCACGGTGAGTGACTTCCGGCGGGTTCCTGTGGCGCGACCGGCACCAAGCGCCATCACCCACCCGGCGTGAGCGGCGGGACGGCCGGGAGCGGCGCCCAGGGTGCCTGGCGAGCACGACCGCAACCACCCACCCGGCGCGAGCGGCGGCACATGCGGGGGTGTCCCACCGGTCTACGCCCGGCGGGAGCGGCACAGGCTGGAGCGGGCAGCGAGAGGGGCCGGGCGGACGGAACGGCCCTGGTGAGACGGCGACGAGGACACGCGTACCGGATGTGGTTCATGTCGGTGTGGCCTTGCCGGCGTTTCAATAGTTAGCCCTTGCGCTAACTATCCGGCCGGGCAATACTTAGCCGCGTGGCACAGTATTCGGCTCAGTTGGACGGGCTGTTCGACGCCCTTGCCGATCCGACGCGGCGTGGGGTCATCCGGCGGCTCGGGCGCGGCCCGGCCAGCGTGGGTGATCTCGCCGGCGAGTTCCCGATGACGCTCCCGTCGTTCCTGAAACACGTGCGGGCGCTCGAATCCGCCGGGATCATTCGGACGAGCAAGGCCGGCCGGGTCCGCACCTGTGTGCTCAACCGGGAGCGTCTCGCGCTCGCCGAGGACTGGCTGGCCGAGCAGCGCCGCATCTGGGAAGAACGCACCGACCGGCTCGAACAGTTCGTCGCCGGCACCGAGGAGGATCCGTCATGAACCCCGACCTGGACCTGACCCTGCAACGGACCATCCGCGCCCCGCGGGCCGTCGTGTGGAGCGCCTGGACCGACCCGGACCGCTTCGCGAAGTGGTTCATTCCGGCGCCCATGGTGTGCGTCGTCGACCGGCTGGAGGCCCGGCCCGGCGGCGCCCTCGTGACCCGGATGAGCGAGGACGGCGTGGCGTTCGTCCCGCACGTCGACGCGATCTTCCTGGTCGTCGACAATCTGGAACGGATCGTCTTCACCAACGCGATCGACAGCGCCTGGCGGCCGGCCCTGCCCGCGCCGGTGCCGATGACCGCCGAGATCGTGCTGGCCGATCATCCGGAGGGCACCGACTACCGGGTCGTGGTCCGGCACGGTGACCCGTCCGCCCGTGAGCGGCACGAGAAGCTCGGCTTCTTCGACGGCTGGAACATGGTCACCACGCAGCTCGCCCAGTCCGTCGAGTAGCGGGTCAGAACTCCCAGTAGGCCCGCAGTGCGGCGATCCGGCCCGCGCCGTCGCCCCGGTAGGTGAAGACGCCGTTCACCTGGGCGGCCTGACCGCCGGGGAGGGTGATGTGGATGCTGCCGACGTCGGCGACCTCGTCACCGCACAGGTAGGAGCGCTCGATCTCGAAGCGCATCCCGTCGACCATCCCGATCACGGTGTCGTAGAACTTCGCGATGGCCGCCGCCCCGTGATGCCCTCGACCGTCCGGGCACAGCGGTGACGGCCCGACCGGGTCCTCTACGACCGCGTCCTCGGCGAACAGCCCCAGCCAGCCCTCGCGGTCCTTCGCCCCGGCCGCCGCCTGCGATCGCCGTGCCAGGTCACGGATGGTCATGGCGCCCCTCCCGATATAGAACGCGTTCTACTTCTGGCCATCCTGCCCTGTCGCGGCGCTGAAGGACAATCCTGTGGTGAAACCGCGCGTGACGGTGGTGGCGACCGGCGTGACGACGCGGACGGGCTGCCCTGACCAGGTGGGAGGTATCTTTCTCTGCGTGAGAACGCGCAGGTTTCCCCTGGTGCGGGCGGACCTGGATCAGGCCGTGTGCCCGCTGCCCGACGATCTCGGCGAGACGTTGCCGGAGACGGTCGCCGTGGTGCTCGACCATCGGGCGCTGGGGATGGCGCCCGGCCGGGAGACGTACGAGGCCGGGGTCGTCCAGGACCCGGGGTGGCGGCTCACCGGGATCGCCTGGCCCGCCGACCTGCACGCCGGGGTGCTGGTCACCATCAGCGTGCGGGACCAGCAGGTGCATCTGCGGACCGTCACGCTGGACGAGCCGATGCGGGTGGACGGCGTCGACTACTTCCATGAGTACGACCCTCGGGTGATCACCCGCGAGTTCGACCCGGGAGTGTCCAATCGCGGTCAGGTGCTCAACGCGGTGCGGCGGCTCGGCCGGGTCTTCGAGGACGGCAGCGCCGTCTTCGCCGAGGCCGAACTGCCGGCCCACTGCGGGCTGGGCCGTGGCAAGAAGGGGCAGTTCCTGCTCCGGAACGCCGTCGACCAGCTGCTGCGGGAGGGCTACGTCACCCGGGTGGCCGGCAGCACCGGGCCGGACGGCGAGCTCAACTATCCGGCCGTCGACGGTGAGGAGACCCTCGACCTGCTCTTCTACGCGCCGCTGGTCGAGCCGGCGTCGCTGCCGGGGGAGCCCGGCGAGCACGGCGACGGCGCCGGCGGGGAGCATCGGGCGCACTGGGTCAGCGGATTCGTCCGGCGGCTGCCGGCCGGCGCCAACGCGTCGAAGAAGCAGCTCAACCTGCATCAGCAGGCCATGGAGACCGAGGAGATCGACGGTTTCACGCTGGAGCCCGGCTACACCTTCGTGAAGAAGCACCACCGCGGCGGGTGAGGCTCCGCCGACAGCCGCGCCCGCCGGTCGGGTTGCCACCGTGGCGGCGGCGTTGTCGGATGGCGGCATGGTATCGACGTGGAGGATCTTCGATCGGGTGGCGGCCGACTACGACACGGTGGTGCCGTTCTTCGCGGAGTACGGCGCGGCCATCGTCGACGTGCTCGGCCCACCCGCGGGCAGCCGGTTCCTCGATCTCGGCGCCGGCCGGGGCGCCCTCACCGCGGCCGCGCTCGCCCGGGGATGCCTGGTGACCGCCGTCGACGCGGCGCCCACCATGGTCGCGCTGCTGGCCACCGACCATCCCGGGGTGGACGCCCGGGTGATGGACGCCGAGGCCCTGACCCTGCCGGACGGTTGTTTCGACGAGGTGGCGGCCTCCTTCGTGATCCATGTGCTGGACTCGCCGCCGGCCGGGGTGGCCGAGGCCTTCCGGGTGCTGCGCCCGGGCGGCCGGTTCTCACTGACCGGCGGCAGCGCCCGCCACCACGACGCCGAACCGGCGGTCTGGTCGTCCCCACTGGCCGACCGGGTGGATTCGCTGTTCCTGGAGTTCGCGCCACACATCCCGCCCGGTGGCAGTCTGGGCTCCCCGATCGACGCGGCCGACCTGCTGGACGGGGCCGGTTTCGTGGACCTGCACGAGGAGCACGCCACGGTGGAGATCGTCTTCGAGGACACCGCGCAACTGTGGGCGTGGGCGCTGTCGCACGGGTACCGCGCCTTCATCGAGGATCTGCCGGACCCCTACCGCGCCGGTTTCCGCGAGCGGCTGCTGACCCTGCCCCTCTCCGACGGCCTGCTGCGCCGCCGGACGTGCGTCTGGTCCGGCCGCCGCCCGCCGCTCTGACCCCCGGCCCACGAGAGTCTGTATCCCGGTGAGAACGCCACCGAGAAGGATCCCGAACGCGGCGCCGAGCAGCGGCGAGTCGGCGAACCGGGCACCACCCAACCGCCCGAGCCCGATCGTGTACCCCGCCCACACCACCCCGGCCACCAGGGTGAACAGCCGGAACCGCCCCGACGGCAGCCCCACCTGGCCGGACGTCATGGTGGTGGCGGTACGCCCGCCGGGCAGGAACCGGCCGGCCAGCAGGGCGGCCGCACCGTACCGGGACAGGGCCCGCTCGGCCCGCGCCCGGGCGACCGCCAGGCCCCGGTTCCTGATCCGGGCGCCCGCCCGGCTGCCGATCAGGTAGGCCACCCGGTCACCGGCCACACTGCCGGCCACCACCGCCGCAAAGAGCCAGAGCAGGTGCGGCGACCCGGCCGTGGACAGGGCGCTCAGCCCGATCACCACGGCCTCGGACGGCACGACGGGCAGGAATCCGTCGACCGCCACGGCCACGGCCACGATCACATACAGCCACGGCGAGCAGATCAGCGGCATCAGATGGTCCGCCATGGTTTCTCCTCCCCGTCGGTGTGCTGCCATCGACCGTACGAATCGGAGAGACTCTGAACCATGGTGTACGCCTCCCCTCGGAGGTAGGGCTGGCACTACCAAGGAGACGGGGACACATGGTGACCGAATTCGCCGACCAGGACCTACGGGGTGCCCGGTTCGAACGCTCGACGCTGGCCGGCGCCGTGATGCGCGGCGTCGACGTACGCGGGCTGGACATCGACGCCCCCTGGCTCGCCGACGGCCCGCTGCTGGTCAACGGCGTGGACGTCGCGCCGCTGGTCGAGGCCGAGCTGAACCGCCGCTTCCCGGGCCGTGACCTGCGCACGGCGACCGATCCGGACGGGTTGCGGGCGGCGTGGGCGGCGGTCGAGGCGGCCTGGCGGTCCGCGCTCGCCCAGGTCGCGGCGATGCCGCCCGGCGCCGCGGACGTGTCGGTCGACGGCGAGTGGTCGTTCGCGCAGACGCTGCGCCACCTGGCGTTCGCCACCGACGCGTGGCTCGGCAAGGGCATCCTGCGCCGTCCGGAGCCGTTCCACCGGTTCGGCCAGCCGCACGTCGAATATGAATCGGACGGCTACGACCTGTCCATCTTTGTGAAGGAGCCCCCGTCGTACCCGGAAGTCCTCGCCGTCCGCGCCGAACGCCAGGCGATGGTCCGCGACTTCCTCGCCACCGCCACCCCGGACGTGCTCGCCGAGCCCCGCGTCGTCCCCTGGTCCCCCGACCACGAGGAGCCGGTCCTGCACTGCCTGCACGTGATCCTCGCCGAGGAGTGGGAACACCTCCGCTTCGCCCTCCGCGACATCGACCGCGCGTAGGTGGGCGTCCTCGATGACGAGATCGACCGGGTCCACGTCGCTGATCGGTGCCGCCGAGGTGACCTTGCCGCCTCACGAGCAGATCGGCACGTTCGACATGGACCGGATCCGGCGGACCGTCGCGGGTGGACACTCCTTTTGCGAGGCGGTGCTTCACGTCGACGGCCCAAAGCCGGATATATACAGCAGTATCGATCTCATTGGCACTTCCGCCAGGGCGGATCCTGCTCTCGCTCCGGCTGCGGCCGCCGCGCTGCGAGCGGTGCCGGCCGCCGGGCACGACCGGGATCTGGCGGCGCTGATCGAAATCACGCTGGCGGATCTCACCCACGACGGATGAGGACCCGTCTCCCTCGGGCCGCCGACCATGGTGGGTATGCGGTTCATGGCGAACTCCCGTCCGGCAGACGGTGTCACGGCGAGCCAGCTCGCCGAATTCTTCGACGAGCACGGGTTCTCGGCGGCGGCATGGAACCTGGTGCGTCACCGCGTGGTGACCGAATATGCCCTCAAGGTGGGCGACGTCCCCGGCGTCGTGCTGTTCCTGGAGACGGAGTCGGCCGACGAGGCCACCGCCGTCCTGGCCGGCCTCACCGCCGTCCAGCAGGGCCTGATCACGTTCGATCTCGACCCGATCGGCAAGACCATGAGCCTCGGCGTCGGCTCTTGAACCCAAACATTTCGGTACGCCCGACGCCGTCCCGTTCCTGTGGACCGTTCCGCCCTGCCACGCGAGCGGGCTGCCCGCTCGCGCCTGTGCCGCGCCCGCCGGGCTCAGATCGGTGCCCGGGCGGGCCGGCCCGGGTGTCCGCTTTCGGCCCTGCCGCCGCTCACCCACGCTCCCCGTGACCGCCCACGTCGAGAACGGCGACCACGTCGCCGACCTTCGGCGGGCTCACCGGAAACGCCCTGGTGCACTCTTCGCAGAAGATCGGCGATCTGCCGAAGCACCGTGGTGCCGGCACCGCCGGGTCCAGGTGTGCAGCGCTGGGTGAGCGGGACACGCCGGGGCCGGCGAGGAGTCCGGCCCGCCGGGGCTACGGTCACCACCTCGCGAACGCGCTCATCGCCATCGCTATGCTGCGCCGTGGCCGTCTCTGTCTTGCCACTGCCCGGACTCTGCCTCGCCACTGCCCGGACGATCCGGAAACCGGCCCACGAAACGTTAGGAGACCCCCGATCACTGCCAACTGCGGCCGAATGACCAAGGGCTGTCTCGACGTGGGATGCGAATCGGCGCGGATCACGGCAGGATGCCGGGAATGAATGATCCCGGCGGTGCATCGGAGAACGGCGCGCGAGCAGGACTGGTGCTGGGTGGCCGGTACCGTTTGCTGGCGCCGATCGGTACCGGTGGGATGGCGGTGGTCTGGCAGGCGCACGATTCGGTGCTGGCCCGGTCCGTCGCCGTGAAAATGATCAAACCGGGGCAGGCGGTGGACGTCCGGTCGCGGGAACGGATCCGTCTCGAGGCCCGGGCGGCCGGCGCGCTGTCGCATCCGAACATCGCCCATGTGCACGACTACGGCGAGGTGGAGATCGCCGGACGGGTGCTGCCCTACGTGGTGATGGAGCTGGTCACCGGCGCGACGCTGCTGGAACGGCTGTCCGCCGGGCCGGTGGTGGCCGGGTTCGCCATGCGCGTCGGGGCGGAGATCGCGGCGGCGCTGGCTGCGGCACATGCCGAAGGGCTGGTGCACCGCGACATCAAGCCGGGCAACGTGATCCTGTCGCCGACCGGGGCGAAGGTGGTCGACTTCGGGATCGCCGCGGCGGCGCGGCCCGAGTGGCCGGCGCCGTCCGGGGCGGATGACGACGCCCTGGGTGAGCTGTTGGGGACCCCCGCCTATCTGGCGCCCGAGCGGCTCGTCGGCGACGCCGTGGTGCCGGCGTCGGACGTCTACGCGCTCGGTGTCGTCCTCTATCTCATGCTGTCCGGGCGGTCGCCGTGGAACAGCGAGAACACCCGGCAGATGCTGGAGGCGCACCTCTACGTGCCGCCGCTGCCGTTGCCGCCGGTGGACGGGGTGCCGGACCGGGTGATCGACCTGTGCAACCGGTGTCTCGCGAAGGACCCGGACCAGCGGCCCAGCGCTGAGGAGGCGACCGAGATCCTCTCGCAGAGCGCCGGATTGCGCCCGTTGCCGGAAGATCGCCCGGTCGGCCCGCTCAGCCCTGCGGGTCCGCTCAGCCCAGTGGGTCCGCTCAGCCCAGTGGGTCCGCTCAATGCAGTCAATCCGGCCAGCCCAGTCAATCCGGTCAGCCGGCTCGGCCCGGTCGGCTCGGTCGACCTAGTCAATGCAGTCAACCCAGTCGGTGCAGTCAATGCAGTCGACCCAGTCAATGCAGTCGATGCGGTTGGATTGGTTGACTCGGCCCACTCGCTCAAGCCGTTCAAGGCGGTGGTGGTGGAGCCGGAGGACGGCTTGACCGGACCGCCTGCACCGGCAGCGCAGGGTGGCGAACCGGCGGCCCGCGACCGCCCACGGGTGACCCGCTGGGCGGTTGCGGCGGCGCTGCTCATCGCCGCGGGCGCCGGTGGCTGGTTGTTTCTGCGAGAGGACGGCGCGGACGGCGCGGCCGGAACCGTGGTCGCGGCGGAATCCGCCGGTGCCGCGCAACCGTCGGCGGTGAGCCCCGAGAACAGCCATGCGCCGCGCACCGCCGCGACCGGCACGAAGATCATCTCGACCCGGGAGGTGACGCCGGGCGCCGGAAACCCGAAACCGGCACCGCCGGCCGGGGTCGCCCCGACGGTGACGGCGCCGCCGGCCGCGCAGCCCACGGCCACGACGACCACCGCCGCGCCGACGCCGACCGTCGAGGTCACCACCACGACCACCACGGCGGCGCCGGTGCAGCGCACCCTCTCGTCGGCGGGCGGCACCGTGGTGGCCACCTGTCACTCCGGCGGGGATGCGGAGATCCTTTCCTGGAAGGCGGCCGGCTCGTACAAGGTGAAGTCCGCCGATCCCGGCCCGGCGGCGGCCCCATCGGTCACCTTCAAGCACGGCAACCGGCTGGTCACGATGACGGTGAACTGCGATTCCGGAGTCCCTGCTCTGGTGTGACCGATAGACAGCGGCAATAATCGCACTCACAGTGCAATAATCACCGCTGTCTATCGGGAGAGTCGATGGGGATTACTCGCCGAACGCTGATCGCGCTGCCCGCCGGAGCCGCGCTCGCCGCCGGAACCGGCGCACCGGCGCACGCGGCCGCCGGAGCAGGCACGCCCGCGCACGCCGCGGCCGGAACGGGCACGCCCGCGCACGCCGGGGCCGGAACAGGGGCGCCAGTACACGCCGCCGCCGGAGCAGGTGCGCCCGCGCACCCGGCCGCACCACGGCCGGTCATCTTCATCCACGGCAGTGCCGGCTCCGCGATGCAGTTCCGGGTGCAGGCCAAACGTCTGGCCGGCAACGGCTACCCGGCGGGGATCATCGAGGCCCACGAGTACGACTCCCCGAACATCGTCGCCGTCCTCGCCGACGTGTGGGCCGGCCTCGATGCCCGCATCGACCGCCTGCTCGCCGCCAGCGGCGCTGACCGGGTGGACCTGCTCGCCCACTCGCTCGGCACCTACGTCACCCAGGGTTACCTCAACAGTTCACCCGAGCGGGCCGCCCGCGTCGCGCACTACGTCAACCTGGACGGCCGGCCCGCGGCGGCGCTGCCCGGCGGGGTCCCGACGCTGGCCATCTGGGGCGAGGGCGACCCGGCCCGTACCGTGGTCGGCGCCACCAACGTCTCCTTCCCGGAGCAGTCGCACACCCAGACCGTGTCGTCGGCCGAGTCCTTCACGGCGATCCACGGCTTCCTGCGGGGCTGCGGTCCCCGTACCACCGAGGTCCGATCCACCCGGATCGCGCACGTCTCCGGCCGCGCGGTGCTGTTCCCCAGCAACGCCGGGGTCACCGACGCCGAGCTGGAGATCTACCCGGTCCACCATGCGACCGGGCGGCGACTCCGCGGGCGGCCGGTGGCGCGGATCGCGGTCGGCGCCGGGGGAGCGTTCGGCCCGGTGCCGCTCGACCCGCACTCCCGGTACGAGTTCGCCCTGCTCCGGGCCGGGCAGTCGGTGCACCACTTCTATTTCGAGCCGTTCCGCCGCACGGACACGTTCGTCCGCCTGCTCACCAGCCGGCCCGGCGAGGGCCTGGGCGCTCTGGTCGACACCAGCGACCGGCACACCGCGCTGACGTTCCAGCGGCAGAAGGAGTGGTGGGGTGGCGAGGGCGACCATCTGTGGATCAACGGGCAGGACATCCTCAACCCGGCGACCGCCCCGCACAACCGGCGGGTGATCGGCGTCTTCGCCTTCGACGACGGCAGCGACGGCGTCACCGACCTGACCGCGCCGTTGCCGGAGTTCATCGCGCAGCCGTTCATCTCCGGCGTCGACCTGTTCATTCCCGCGCGCCCCAGGAGGACCGTGGAGATCACCGCGCAGGAACGCGGGGCGGGACGGACGCGGTTGAGCGTGCCCGCCTGGCCGTCCAGCGGACACCGCGTCAGCCTGGAGTTCGGCTGACCGGGCGCCGCGAACCGGGGCCGCCCGACCGTGCCGGGAAAGTGGTCATCGTTCGGGGTGCGGGTTGCCGGTGTTCTCCCAGCGTTGCTGCAAGCCGTCGACGAGGCGGCGCCTGCATCGGGGTCGATAAGGATCCGAGCGTCGTCGGGTTTGCAGTTCTGCCGTCGCAGCCCGACGAGTTCACCCCGGCGCATGCCGGTGTAGGCGGCGGTGATGACCAGGGTGGCCTCCGCCGGGCCCAGGTGGTTGGCGATGGCGAGGACTTGGAATTCCGTGGCCCAAGGGCGCTCAGGTTTGAGGTCGGCGGTCGGGCGGAGTCGTCGGCAGGGTTGGTGACGATCCTGCGTTCCTCGACGGCCTCGCCCATGAGCATGCCCGCCCACTGTTGAGTGGACGCGAAACCCCGATCCCGCAAGCTGTGGTGACCAGGTTCGCCTTTCCGGTCTGGCCTGGGCTGCTTTATGAAAGGCCATGTTTCATGATCGTTTGCTGGTCGGGTTGCCACTTTTCTTTGCCTCGGCGACGCTGCTATTGGCTAGCGTTTCGTGCCGACCATGCCGATCGGCACGAAGCATAACCTTGTAGACCTTGCGGGCGAAGTGTCTGGTGCCTGGCTTACGGGACCAGAAGGCGAGAACGAAGATGCAGAGGCGCTCCAGCCTGTGAAGGCAGGCCGGCAGGAGGGTGCAGGCCGTAATGGCGATGAACCAGATCTCGTGACCTTGAAGCCAAGAGAAGAATCCCAGCAAGTCCCGACCCATTGACGTTCGCTCCTCGTGCAGCGTGTTTCGTTCTAGGTCGGGACGACGTTGGCCCTGCAAGGTTTCAGGAGCCTAGCTGCGTGGTTCTGCCCGAGCTAGAGCCGTCAGCCGATGGTGTTCGTCCCTGGCGTTGATGCTCGTCGCGGCCCAGCGAAGCCCCTATCGTACACTTGTTCGATTGTCGAGGGGCTGGTTCGCAAATGGGCGGAGCTCAACGTGCCTGGCGAGGTGTGGACCTGGATCGAAGAGCAGGTGTGCGGCCGGCTGTTCGCCAACGGGGCCGATGCGATGTCCTTCCTCCTGGTTTACGCGAAGAATGCGAACGATTCGGCGCGCGAGGCTGTCCTCGGCTCACCTTTTCCTACCTCTTACGAGCGTGTCGTTGGCCGGTCGGAGCGTATTGGTTAAGGTGTCTCGGCTCAACGAGTGAGGACCGTTGAGCACGTGGGCTGGTGCACGGTCGCACTCTATTCGATAAGTGGGTTAGCAAAGGGTTTCGGTATTGGGTGGTTTCGGGACGGGTTGAAATCGCCGACTGTGTGATCGGCTTGCTCCGGGGTGCGGCCGTTCGGGCAGGAGAGGGTTGTGGCCTGTGCCGAGCCGCCTGCCTTCAGTGGTTATGACGTGGCCAGCGGGGTGCCGGGTGGACCGCGGTGAACAGGCTGTCGAGGCCGATCAGCCATAGCGAGGCACCCGCAGCCAAGTACAACTTCCCGCCGTCGTGATCGCGCCGCTCAGTACAGTGACGGCAATGGAGCGGATCAGCGTCGACCATGAGCACGTGGTGGGTGCCGACTACTCGGGGCTGAGCTTGGTGAAGTTCAGCGCGCAGGGGTCCACCTTCGAGAAGTGCACGTTCGACCGGATCAAAGTGGGTGACGCGTCGTTCGGCGCGGGGACGGAGCAGTCGGTGTATGCCGGCTGCTCGTTCGACCGGGCGGCGCTCACCTTCCTCGGCAATTTTGTCCGCTTTACCGGCTGTACGTTCCACAATGCGCGTTTCGTGCGGCCCAGCGCCGACTACCTGGAGTTCGTGGACTGCACGTTCACCGGGCGGATCACCGGGCTGACGCTCAACGGTGCTCCGCCCGATGGGCAGAGCTGGTATGAGGGCTCCCTGCGCTCCTTCGCCCGTCAAGGCCGGCCGGAGCCCGCCGGCTACCGCGAGCTCGTACTGCGCGAGCGCAACCAGATCCGGGGTAACGACTTCACCGGCGCGGAGCTGGTGAAGGTCAGCTTCCGGTTCGGGGTGGACCTGTCCGCGCAGAAACTGCCGGCGGGCGACGACTACGTGTACGTGCCGGACGCCGAGGCGGCCGTGGAACGGGCCCTCGCCGCGCTGGCGGACGATGCGTCCGAGGTGGCGACCAAGGCCCGGCGCTTCCTCGAGAGGGCGCTGCGGCCCGAGATCGGATATGGCCAGCGGCAGCTCCTGCTGCGCCCGAAGGACTTCGAGAGCCGCAAGGCCGTACCTGCCGATGTGCTGCTGGCCGCCGATCTACTGAGATCGGCCTAATTGGCCGTGACGACCTGTCTCGCGTTGCCGAACGCGGGCGCCGTAAACGTCAGGCGCAGCGCGCACCCGTCGACAGGAGCTGCGCCCGCCGCGTTCGCCGGGCTGGCCAGCGGTGGACGACAGCCAGGTAGGGCGCGGTGCTGCCCTCCACGTCCTTGGCGTTCACATCGACGCCCGCAGCTGGTAGGCGGGGCAGCAACCGGGCATGTCGGCCTTCCCTACGGGTGCACAGGCGGCGAAGCCGACCGGATTCGAACCGGCGTCCTTCTGCTGTACTACTTGGCTCCGGGTCAGCCCGGAGTTCGGCTGAGCCGCTCCACCACCGGCACCACCTCGGGGAACGCGTCGATCGTCGCGGTCACGTGGCGGCCGTCGAAGTCCTCGAGGCGGCGCACCCCGCTCTGCATGCAGGCGATGAACGCCATCCCGGCGCCGCCGGCCGCCACCGCGTCACCGGGCGAGTCGCCGACGTAGACACACTGCGCCGGCGACAGCCCGGTGTGCGCCAGCAACTCGTCGAAGGCGCGCGGGTCGGGTTTGCCGTACCGGGTGTTGTCCCGGTGGTAGGCGCCGGACACCCGGCTCGCGACGGCGTGGCCGGGCTCCAGCATGTGCCGGACCTCCGACTCGGCCCGGGAGGTGAGCAGCAGCACCGACCGGTCGGCCTCGATCAGCGCGTCCAGCGCCCGGAGGTTCTCCTCCGGGATGACGTCGAGGCGGCCCTCGGCCACATGCCGTTCCATGATGGTCTGGAACAGCGTGCCGAACACGTCCAGGTCGAGGCCGGGGGAGCGTTTCGGCATGGCCTCCAGCAGCGGGTCACCCCACGTGGCCAGGTGCAGCTCGCGGGTCATCGGCGGACGGCCCATGGCCGCCAGGACCTCGTTCTCCAGTACGAACGACGCCGCCTCGGTCATGCACAGCGTGTCGTCGACGTCGATGATGACGGCCCGGATCATCGGCGTGCCGCCTGGAGCAGGGTCCGCAGTTCGTCGTGCGGGAACTTGTCCGGCCCCTGACGGGTGCTGTAGAAGTCCTTCTTCTGGTGCCAGTCCTTCTGGGTTGCCCAGTGCCGGCCCTGCCCGTCGGTGTGCCAGGTGACCGCCTGGCCGCGCAGGTCGTTGCGTTCCAGCCAGTCGGCGGCGTTCGGCCAGTAGCCGGTCCAGCCTTCCGGGCGCAGCGATGCGTAGGCGGCGTCCACCGCGGCCGCGGCCGCGTCCACGTCGTCGTCCTCGAACACTGCGGCGAACCGGCACAGCAGCGCCAGCGCCGGGCCGGGTTCCGGGTCGACGGCGCGGCAGATCAGGTCGAGCTCGGACCAGCGCAGCGCGTGCGGATGCCACATGTCCAGGTCGTCCCAGCCCAGCTCGGCGGGTTCGGTGAGGCCGGGCACGATCAGTTCCAGCGAGTGGTGGTCGAGTTCGAGGGCGACGTCGAGCACGAGGCGGCAGCCGCCGCCGACGTCGAAGACCACCTCGACACCCTCGATGTCCTCGTCGTCGTCATCGAGTTCGACGTCCTCGATCTGGTCCGCCAGTTCGCCGACGCGGTCCTCGTCCTCGTAGGCGAACGTGTACCGCGCCCAGAACAGCGGATCGTGCAAGGGAAGATCCATGTATAGATCATGCCCGAGCGTTGACCTCAACATTGATTGAGGTTCTACGGTCGTCAACATGCAGCTCACCGATGCCGAACTCGCCGGACAGCCCGCCGCATACTGGACCGGTGTCGCCTATGAGGCGCTCATCGCCTTCACCCGGGCCCGCCAGGCAGAGGCCGGATTCACCCAGCCGCAGTTCTGGCTGCTGCGGAACCTGTCCGTAAATGATCTGTCTCCGGACGGGCGCGGCCGGACCGTCCCCGAGCTGCGGCAGGCGATGAGCGACTACCTGCGGCCCGAGGACGATCTCGCCGCCGAGGCGGCGGCGCTGGCCGAGCGCGGCTGGCTTCGCCAGGACGACGGCCGCTGGTGGATCACCCCGCAAGGCGAGGAGGCGCGGATCGGGATGAAGAGCCACGCCCCCGCGATCCGCGCTCGGATCCACGAGGGCATCGACGACGCCGACTACGTGACCACGCTGCGGGTGCTGCGGAAAATGATCAGCAACGTGCGGTGATCAGCACGGACCACCCCGCGAACGCGGCGGCCACCACGAAGATCAACCCCGCTGATCCGTACGCCAGTGACGACCCGAAAACGACTCCCGCTACCACTGGCACCACCGTCTCGGCGGCCGCCCCGATGCCGGTCAGCGCGCCCTGCACGGTGCCCTGCTCGTCGTCGCCCACGGTGCGGGAGATCCACGACTGGGCGGCCGCCCCGCCGACCGAGCCGAGCACCCCGACGGCCAGGATCGTGTAGAGCTGCCACGGTTGCGCGGCGAACGCCGTACCGAGAAGGGTTGTCGCACTGATGAGGCCGCCACCCACCGCGGCGCGTTTGTCGCCGAGCCGCCGGACGATTCCGCCGACGGCCCGGGCTTGGAAGAGTGCCCCGGCCAGCGCGGATGCCGCCATCACGGTGCCGACGTGCGCGGTGCTCCAGGTGAACCGGTAGGTGAGGAAGAACGCCCACACCGACTGGAAGATCATGCGGGAGACGTCCGAGCAGAGCCGCGCGTAGGCGAGCCGTCCCAGCACCGGCCGCCGCAGCACCACGGCGATCGCCCCGAACGGGTTGCTCGCGCGCAGCGTCAGCGCGGTGGTGCGGTCGCCGGGCCGCGACTCGGGCAGCACGAACCAGCCGTAGGCGACGTTCGCCAGCGACAGGGCGGCCGCCGCGAAGAACGGCAGGCGCACGTCGACCGCGCCGAGCAGCCCGCCGAGCACCGGCCCGGCCACGAAACCCAGACCGAAGGCGGAGCCGATCAGCCCGTACGCCCGGGCCCGCTCGTCCGGCGGCGTGACATCGGCGATGTACGCGTTGACAACGGTGTTCGTTCCCGCGAATGCCCCGGCCAGCGCGTGGCACAGCAGCAGCGGCCACGGGCTCAGCGCGACGGCGTGGGCCAGCCAGTCCACGCCGAGACAGGCCAGCGAGACGAGCAGGACCGGGCGGCGGCCGTACCGGTCGGAGAGCCGTCCCAGCAGCGGAGACAGGACGAACTGGAGCAGCCCGTACACCGAGCCGAGCAGCCCGGACCAGAACGCGGCGGCCGTCACGTCGGCGGCGACGGCCGTCATCAGGGCGGGCAGGATCGGCACGACCAGGCCGAGGCCGAGCATGTCGAGAAAGACGGTGACGAGAAGGAAGGAGAGGGCTGGCGCCCGGCGCATTGCGGCTCCTGTGTGTCGAGAAGGGCATGGCCCCTCCCGGCTCACCTGCCTACCGCAAGCACGGAGGATCAGAATATCGGTGGCGTCAAATCATTTTCCGCCGCGCTTCCCGATCAAGATCAAGACCCTTCCCGGTACGCCGAAGCGCCGCGACTCCGGCCGCGGCCCGCGTGTCCGCCAGTACACCGTGGGCGCGTTATCGACTGACTGAATGGTGATCTTCATGGAACAGCTCCGGATCCATGTGCGGGTGACGTGCTCCGGTCTGGACGACGACGGCGTGGCAGACCTGACCTCTGAGCTGCTCCGGGAGATTCTCGACACCGATGTGGCCGGCGCCGAGCCGGCCACCGTCGGCAAGGCCCCGGCCGGCGCCAAATCCGATGTCCTGGTCGCGGTCGGCGCGCTGGCCGTCACCCTGGCGCCGACGGTGGCCGACAGCCTGATGGGTGTCGTCTCGTCGTGGCTGAGCCGCCAGCCGAGCGACGTGGTGATAGAGATCGACGGAAACCGGTTCCAAGGGCGGGTGTCGAAAGCGCAGCGCGACGTGTTGGTGGCGGCATTTCTGCGCCGGATGGACGACGGGTTGTGACAGCAGCGCTTCCGCGGCGCAGAGCGCTGTTGATCGGCTGTGGCAGTTACACCGACGCCGCACTGGCGGACCTTAGGTCCCCGCGCCGCGATGTCGGGGAACTGCGCCGGGTCCTGCGGGAAGCCGGGTACAGCGAGGTGCCGTCTCATATTGACTGCACTACACAGCAGGCCAAGCTCGCCATGGAGACGTTCCTGCAACAGGCGCGTGTTGATGACGCCCTGAACATGGTCTATTTCTCCTGTCACGGACTGCGGGACAGGCAGGGCAGACTCCATTTCGCCTTCAGCGACACCGAGCAGGGGTATCCGGGGGCGACCGCGGTGGCCGCGGAGTGGGTCCGTGATCAGATCTCGGCGAGCCGGTCCAAGTCCACGGTGGTTCTCGTCGACTGCTGCTTCAGCGGTGGATTCATCGCGGGAATGCAGGCCCGCTCCGGTGGCGAGGCCGATGTCGACGTACTGGTGCAGGGTGCGCCGGAAGGCAGCGGGGTCGCGGTGCTGACCGCCTCCGGTGAGCGGGATGCGAGCTTCGAGGACACCGGCTCGGCGGTGATACGCCTTTCCTACTTCACCGAAGCGGTGGTGGCGGGGATCGGGACCGGCGCCGCGGACATGAACCGGGACGGCCGGATCACCGTCGACGAGTTGTACGAGTACGTGTACCACCACGTGGTGAAAGGGCCGTCTCCGCAACGCCCGCGCAAGCTCCGCATGGGCGAAGGATCGCTGGTAGTGGCCGAGACGACGCTGGTCCCAGCGCCGGCCGTCCAGGCGGCGGAGCCGGTGCGCCGAGCCGCTTCGCCGGCGCCCGGCGCGGAAGGCACGACCGTCCCGCCACCGGACACCGCCACGCCGACCTCGCCCCTCAGTCGGCGGAGGGTGCTCGGCGGGGCCGCCGGGGCCGCTGTGATCGGCTGTGCGACCGTCCTCCTCCGCCGCTGGGGAGACGACCCGCCGAGCGACCGGAAAGACGGCTCGACGGCCGGGCCGGCGAGTGACGCCGGCACGGCCGATCCGCCGTCGACGGTCCTGGCCGGGCACACCGAGCAGGCATGGGGCGTGACGTTCAACCACAACGGGACGATGCTGGCCAGCTCCGGCGGCGACAGCGCCGTCCGCCTGTGGACCCCGGCAGGGGACAAGGTCGGCGCCCTCTACGGCCACACCGGCGCGGTATGGGGTCTCGCCTTCAACAAGGCCGACACCATCCTGGCGAGTTCCGCCGGCGACCGGACGATCAAGCTCTGGGACACGGACACCCACCAGCCACTGGGCGACCTCAAGGGCCACCAGGACTGGGTGGAGACGATCGCCTTCAGCCCCCGGGAAGACACCCTGGCCAGTGGAAGCTACGACGGCACGGTACGACTGTGGGAAAGCGGCGCCACCACCGCCCGGGCCACCCTGACCGGCCACGATTCGCCGGTGCTCGGCGTCGCCTTCAACCCGGCCGGCAACCTGCTCGCATCAGCGGGCAAGGACGGCAGGATCCGGGTCTGGAAGACCGCGACCGGCCGGTCGGCGCGGGTCATCTCCGGTCACGACGGCGCCGTCTGGGGAGTGGCCTTCAGCCCCGACGGCACCGTGCTCGCGAGCTGCGGCGAGGACCGCAAGGTGCGGCTGTGGTCGGTCGCCACCGGAAAGGCCCTGGCGGTCTTCAAAGGGCACACCGACATCGCGGTCAAGGTCGCCTATCGGCGGGTCGGCGACTGGCTGGCGTCCAGCAGCGATGACAGCACCGTCCGGATCTGGGAAACGGCATCGGGCCGGCTGGTGGGCGTGCTCACCGGCCACACGGCGAGCGTCCGTGGCGTGGCATTCCACCCGGAGGGCAACCTACTGGCCACGGCCAGCGCTGACACCACCATCCGGGTGTGGAACCTGGGCGGCTTTCCGGGCCGCTGAGGGAAGGCAGCGTCCATGGTCGCCCTGAAGGACCTTCCCCCGGCCCGTCGTCGATCACGGCGGCAACCTGCGTCACCAGTGCATCGCCCCGCTCACCGAATATCCGCCGTCGCGGGTCGTGAAGAACGGCGGCGGCGCCGTGCACATCCGCAGCTCCTTCGCGTCCTCCGGGTACGGGCTCGCCCCGCCGGTGAACCCGACCAGATCCCGCCGGCCCCGCTCGGCGACGCTGAAACCGATCCGGGTGTGCAACAGCTTCTCGCCACCCGGGGACGCGTCGACGACCTCCCCGGTGACCGTCGCCTGGCCGCCGGACGCCATCAGGCAGTCCACCCTGATCGAGTACCAGATCTCCTGGTCGTGGCCGGCGAAATAGTGCCGCAGGTGGGCGGTTCCCCAGGACGCGGTCGGGTAGGGGCCGGGATCGTCGTGCCGGGCGTAGGCGTCCACCGTGAACCGGACCACGTCGTCCGGCGACGGCGGGAACAGCACCAGCGCCGAGCCGTGCAGACGGGAGACGTGCGAGTCGGGTTCGGCGCCGGCGGCGGTCGGCAGGCACAGTACCGACAGTGTTCCGGCGGCCAGGGCCAGGGCTTTTCGGGACCGGGGCATCGCTTCCTCCGTACCAAAGGGATCGTTGTCTATCGATCCTCGGAGGGAGGCGCTGTGATCGGCCTGAGCCGCGCTCAGGTCGCGCTCAGCCGCTCGGTGATCTCCTCGGTGGTGGCCAGGGTGACGCCGATCCCGGCCAGGTCGGCGAGGCGCTCGGCGCTGGTCTGCGACACCGCGTCGGTGGCGAGAACGGTACGGAAGTCGCGTTCGCTCGCCTCGAACAGCGTCGCCCGCGGGCAGTTCGGCAGATTGCAACCGCAGACAACCAGCGTGTCCGCCCCGCGGTCGCGCAGCCACTGCTCGAGGACGGTCCGGTAGAAGGCGCCCCATCGTGGCTTGAACAGCACGATCTCGTGGTCGCCGATCTCCTGCGGGCGTCCGCTCAGCAGCAGTCGTGCGTCCAGATCCACCGGTGCGGCCGGGCCGGCGAGCAGTCCGGCGCCCGGCGTGCCCGGCGCCACGATCGTGGTCGCTCCACGGCGTGGCAGATCGACATCGGACGAGCCCGGCGGGTACAGCCGCACGATGTGCACTATCGGTCGCCCGGCTCGCCGGAACGCGGCCGCCAGCTCGTCCACCCGGGGCGCCACCTCGACGGTGCCGCCGATCGTGGTGAAATCGGCCTGCATGTCGATGACGACGAGCGCCGAGGATTCCCAGCGTGGCGCGACGTGATCGGTCACCGGTACAACCTAAACGGTGCGAACAGCTCTCGTCATCGGCGGCACCGGTCTGATCGGCCGTGCCGTCGCCCGCCATCTGCTCCGTGCCGGCTGGCGGGTAACCGTCACCGGCCGCGACCCGCGCCGGGTGCCTGCCGACCTGACCGGCCACTTCCTCCGCACCGACCGCGACACCTGGCCGTCGGGCGAACCGGCCGGCGGTTCCTTGCCCACCGACCGCGGCGGCCGTCCGTCCGGCGAGTACGAGCTGGTCGTGGACTGTGCCTGCTACCGGAATGCGGGCCAGTGCTCTGGCCTTCAGGTCGGGGGTGAAGGCCCGTGCTGGGAGGGCCGTCAAGGCCCGAGCAGTGCTCTAACCGGGACGGTTCTGCTGCTCGATGTACTGTTTCACAATGCTCAGTGGGGCGCCGCCGACGGACCCGGCGAAGTACGAACCCGACCAGAGCTTGTTCGCCCGGTAGTAGTGGTGTACCAGGTCGGGGAACTCTTGCCGCAGGCGGCGTGAGGATACGCCTTTGAGACTGTTGACCAGACGGGCCACGGCCATCTTGGGCGGGAAGTTGACCAGCAGGTGGACGTGGTTGTTCTCGCCGTTGAACTCGACCAGTTCCGCTTCGAAGTCGGCGCAGACGTCCCGCATGATCTGTTCCATCCGGGTCAGATGTCGGTCGGTGAACACCTTGTGCCGGAACTTCGTCACGAAAACCAAGTGAACATGCATCGCGAAAGTGCAGTGCCTGCCAGTGCGGATTCCTTGAAGTCCAGCCATAGACCAACATGATACGGTGGTAATCGTGCAGCTCCGTTACCAATACCGGGTCTATCCGGACGCGACCCAGTGCACCGCGCTGGCGCAAGCGTTCGGGTGCGCCCGGGTGGTGTTCAACGACGGGCTCAGGCTGCGCCGGCAGGCCCGTGAGGCGGGCGAGAAGTACATCTCCGACAGCGACCTGTCGAAGCGGGTCATCACCGAGGCCAGGCAGACCGACCAACGGGCGTGGCTGGGTGAGGTGTCCGCGGTGGTGTTGCAGCAGGCCCTCGCCGATCTGAACTCCGCGTACCGCAACTTCTTCACCTCACTGTCCGGCAAACGCCAGGGCCGCACGGTCGGCCCACCCCGGTACCGGTCTCGTAAGGACAACCGGCAGGCGATCCGGTTCACCCGCAACGCCCGGTTCAAGGTCCTCGACAACGGCCGTCTACGGCTGCCGAAGATCGGCGACATCAAGGTGCGGTGGTCGCGTAGCCTGCCGTCCGAACCCTCCTCGGTCACCGTGATCAAGGACGCGGCCGGCCGGTACTTCGCCTCGTTCGTCGTCACCACGACCGAGGATGAGAACCTGCCCGAGCTGGACTCGGAGGTCGGCATCGACCTGGGGCTGACCCACTTCGCGGTCATGTCCGACGGCACGAAGGTGACCGCCCCGAAGTTCCTGCGCCGGGCCGCCCGCAAACTCAAGCGGCTGCAGCAGAACCTGTCCCGCAAGACCCAGGGCAGCAACCGTCGCAGGAAGGCCGTTGTCAAGGTCGCCCGCGCTCATGCGCGGGTGGCCGACACGCGCCGCGACTGGCAGCACAAACTGTCCACGACGATCATCCGCGACAACCAAGCGGTGTACGTCGAGGACCTGTGCGTTGCCGGACTCGGCCGCACGAGGCTCGCCAAGAGCGTCCACGACGCCGGATGGGCGAGCTTCACCGCCATGCTGGAATACAAGGCCGCACGTTACGGGCGCACGTTCGCCCGGGTGGACCGATGGTTCCCGTCCACCCGGATGTGCTCGGCATGCGGCCGGATCAACGACAAGATGACGTTAACCGTCCGGGCATGGGACTGCCCCTGCGGCAGCCACCATGACCGGGACGTCAACGCCGCCATCAACATCCTGGCCGCCGGACGGGCGGACAGGCTAAACGACCGTCGAGCGCACATAAGACCAGGACCCGTCCCGGCAGCGCGCAGTGAAGCGGTAACCCACCAGAACACTGCGCGCACCCCGCGCAGCGCGGCTGGAATCGCCGTCCTATAGGGCGGCGAGGATGTCAAGGTCCCAACAAGGTCGCCGCCGAACACGTCCTGCTTGACAGTGGCGCCCCGGTCACCGTGCTGCGGCCCTCCAAGGTCCATGGAGAGGGTGCCGTCCCGGCCCGGACCTGGTGGTTCGTCAAACGGGTGCTCGACCGCCGGCCCGCCGTGCTGCTCGCCGGCCGTGGCCGTGGCGTCGACCACCCGTCCGCCGCCGTGAACATCGCGGCACTCGTCGCCCGTGTCGCCGACGTTCCCGGCAGGCGCGTCCTCAACGCCGCCGACCCGTCCGCGCCCGACGGCCGCGCCATCTCCCGGCTCGTCGCGGCCCACCTCGGTCATTTCTGGGAGGAGGTGCTGCTTTCCCACTCGTGTCTGGGTCGCCACCCGTTCCATCGGCTGCCGGGGATCGTGCTGGACACCCGGGCGGCCTCTGCTCTGGGCTACGTGCCGGTGGGGGACCTCTCAGCCGAGATCCGGTGGCTGGTCGATCATCCGCCTGTCTCGGATCCGGTGGGCTGGTTCGACTACGCCGCCGAGGACGCCTGGTTGCGGTCGCGGTGAGAAGGGCGTTGAAGACGGCGATCACTGAGGACGGCGAGCGTGGATGGCTGAGACCGGGGTCGGGTTGCCGATCCGCAACCACAGCGACGGACCGCTCGAAGTGGTGCTCGAGCCCTTCGGCCGTGACTACTGGCTGCGGCCCGGTGAATCCTTGGTCGTTCACACTGCCGGCCGGTCGGATGGCGAGTCGCCGTGGCCGGGCACGCTCAGGGGCGACGAGCCGTTCGAGGTCAACTACCAGCCCGGCTCGATCCAGGTGTACCTCAACGGCGCCGGAGGATGGGTCACCGACCTCGACGGCGCCGATCTCGAATGCGGCCATCAACGACCGTGAGTGCCGCCCTCCGCGCTCGCGAAAAGGATGAGTGGGCGGGTCGACGCGGTGGCCGCGGCACAGCGTGAGTGGGCGGGTCGGCCCGGTGGTCGCGGCACAGCGTGAGTGGGCGGGTCGACCCGGTGGTCGCGGCACAGCGGGTGGTCGCAGTGGGTCGCCTGTGTGGCCACAGGGAGCCACGGTCGGGCGGGGCGGACGCCGTCCTTGTCCGTTGAAAGGGCCGGAGGTGAGGATCGGGCCTCGGCCGCTAACGGTCGTTGGCGAGCTTTCGGGCGTGGTAGGTGTGAAAGTCGAAGAAGCGGAGGCCGTCGACGGCTGTTCCGTTCTGGATCTCCGGCAGGGTCCATGCGTGCGTGGTGTAGTCGTCGAAGGCCACGCCGCCGTCGGCCAGCAGTACGGCGAGCAGGTCGTGGACCTCGGCTGTGCCGTCGATGCGGCCGGAGATGTCGATCTGCACCGCCCAGCCGGGGCGATGCCCTACGGCCTCTTCGAGGACCGCCAGCTCGTCCGGGTCCCAGTCGACGTAGAGGGTGCCGTTTCCTTCGTCCTCGATGCTGATGTAGAGGCCGTCGCGGGGGTGAGTCAGCAGGGCGACGGTGTCCGCACGTCTGCCGGCCGGAAACGCGAAGACGGTGCGCACGCTGTCATCCGTGCCAGAAGTCGGCGGGGAGGGACTCGACCTCGGTGGCGGAGCGGGCGAGGTTGTCGGCCACCGGGAGGAGGGCGGTGGCGGCCGGGTCGCCGGAGGCGGCCATCTGGCGGATCACCTCGGACTGGCGGCGGGCGCGCTGGACCACCACCGTGCCGAAGGTCGCGCGGTCGCCGGTGTAGCCGTACGCGTCCAGCAGCAGGTGCAGTCGGCGGGAACGGTCCTCGGGGTGGTGGAAGCCCAGGTGGTGGGCGGCGCCCGGGGAGTACAGCGGCACCCAGGAGAGGGCGGAGAACGCCAGGTCGAACTCGCGCGACGACGGGCCCGAGGTGTCCCAGTCGAAGAAGCCGGCCAGCCGGTCGCCGTCCATCACCGCGTTGTACGGCGCCGCGTCCTGATGGCCGACCACCATGCCGGGGCGCATCTCGCCACCGGCGAACCAGGTCGCGCCCTCCGGCGGCCGGAAGTCCTCGGTCAGGTCGTGGAGGCGGCGCAGCCACTGCCCGACCTGGGTCAGGGTCTTGTCGGCGAACGCCCAGTCCGGCCACGGGACGCGGTCGCCGATCACCTCGCCGGGCAGGTAGGTCACCATCTCGCGACCCTCGGCGTCGAAACCGTGAGCCCGCGGGGCGCCGTCGAAGCCGGCGGCCTCCAGATGGCGCAGCACCGCGTGCACCGTCGGTGTCCACGGTGCCGCCCGCTTGTGCACCACATCGCCGATCCGCGCCGCTCCGACGGTGTTCCCACCGCGCAGTTCCGTTTCGCTCACCGCCCCTTCATACGCGACGGCGGGCGGCGGCGGTACCGATTTCGAGGTCGGCGGGTCGGCGGGACGGCGGGCGGCGGGGACACCGGAGCCGGCACAGAGATCTCTAGGTGAGCAGGCCCTCGGTGTGGAGGTGGTCGAGGATCAGCCGGTCGACCGGGGAGACGCGGGGGCGGTCGGCGTGGGTCAGCCAGACGATCTCCTCGATCTCGTTGTCGGGGTGCAGGGCGCCCTCGTGGCGGGCGCTGTAGCAGGTCATCCGGACCGTGACGCCGGCCGCGTGCCCGTGCGCCTGGGCCCGGAAGGTGCCCAGGTGGCGGGCGGTGGCCGGGTCGATCGTGACGCTCAGTTCCTCCCGGATCTCGCGGATCAGGGTGTCCATGTCGGTTTCGCCGGGGTCGCGCTTGCCGCCGGGCAGGTAGTAGACGTCCCTGCCGCGGGAGCGCGTGCTCAGCACCCGGCCGTCGACCAGGTGGATCCAGGCGATCTTGTCGATTTCGGTCATGGGGCGTCCGTAGTGAAGGTGGGGTCCGGGCCGGCCAGGCCGCGGACCAGGTAGGTGGTCACGGCCCTACCGGTCTCGCGCTCCTCGTCGGGATTCGTGGGCAGCGGCCAGCGCAACTTCCGGTAGAGGACGGTGCGGTGCACGTCGAAGGCCGCCTCCAGCAGGTCGGCGTAGCGGGCGGCACGGTACGGGGCCCACAGCAGGACCGCCCACGCGGTGAGGGCCAGGCCGATCGGCAGCGCCCAGATGCTCCAGCCGGTGAACGACACGAACGCCAGCGACCAGATGGCGGCGGCGACGGCCCGGTCCAGGCCGGAACGGGCGGCGCCGATGTCCGCGCGGGCCGGATCCGGCAGGGAGTCCCACAGGTGCGGCCAGACGGAGGGGGTGTCCAGGCCGTACTTCTCGAACGGCCGGGTCTCGGCGGCCCGCAGCATGTTGCCGAGCCGGGTCGGCATCATCCACCGGGGACTGGGCAGCCGCCGCCACCGCGCCTCGGAGCGGGCGTAGTCGGCGTGGACCTGATCGAGGTCGGTGCCGGCGGCCGGCGGGGCCTTCCGCTTGGCCTCCAGGTCGCTCAGCCGCTTGGAGAGGGCCTTCTGCCGCTCGGTGTTGCGCTTGACCAGGGACCGCCGCAGCGGCCGGGGCCAGTAGCCCTCCAGCAGGCGCAGGACCGGGCGGGTCAGCAGGGTGACCAGCGTGGTGGAGGCGTACGCGCCGGCCAGGACCAGCGCCACCACGGCCAGCACGGCCAGGACGGGCAGCCCGGCGGCGTCGGTGCCGAGGGCGACCAGCTTCTCCCAGCCGCCGTTGGCGGACAGCCAGGCCAGGGCGCCGCCGGTCCAGAAGATCAGGGCTGGACCGATTCTGGTCAGCGCCCGTTCGACCACGTGCCCGGCCACGGCCTCGCCGATCGCGTCGATCATCGGCCGGGGACCAGCCGCAGCGGGATCTGGTGCTCGGCGCAGAGCGGTATCTCCTGGGACAGCGAGGTGCGGAACCAGGTCGTATGCGGGCCGTACGGGCACTCGTACCGCTGGAGGGACGATCCGGCTCGGTCACCGGCGAGCGGTTCGTAGGGCGTCTTCTGCGGGATGTGCGGGTCGGTGAGGGTGTTGGCGACGTATCGCTGGATCTCGGGCACGGACGAGAACAGCTCCACCAGGCGGGTGTCGACGTCCACCCCGTTGTCGTGCTCGCGCAGGAGCTGCTCGATGGCGTCGTTCAGCCGGGTGGCCTCGGCATGGTTCACCAGGAGGCCCAGTCGGGGAAGCAGCTCCCGGGCAAGATCGATCGGTACGGTCACAGGCCCTCCCGTCGAGCGGCGGCAAACGGAGCTCCACTGTAAACGTCGTGAGCGCGACGGCGCGCTCACGCCCGGCGGGCGCGGCACGGCCGTGCCGGCGCGGAAAGCTCGCGGTGTCCGGCGGTTCCTCATCCCCCACGTACGAGAAAAGGGGTTTTAGGATTTGCGAATGATCCTCGGGCGGCGGGCGGAACTGGACACTGTGGCGGCTCTGCTGCACAAGGCCGCCGACGGTGGTGGTGGCGCCCTGGTGATCCGCGGCGAGGCCGGCATCGGCAAGTCGGCGCTGCTGGAGCATGCCGTGCAGCGGGCGGCCGAGCGCGGGATGCGGGTGCTGGCCACCGCCGGGGTGCAGGCCGAGGTGCGGATCCCGTACGCGGGACTGCATCGCCTGCTGCGCGGCGCCCCCGATCTCGCGGACACCGTGCTGAACGCCCCGGACACCCCACCGGTCCGCGCCGCGATGATCCTTCTCGGACTTCTGGGTGAGGCCCCGGCGCTCGTGGCGGTGGAGGACGCGCAGTGGCTGGACGAGCCGAGCTGGGCGGCGCTGGCGTTCGTGGCGCGGCGGCTGGCCGGCGCCGGGCTGACCGAGCTGCCGCTGGAGCCGCTCGGCGAACAGGACTCGCGTGACCTGCTGGACCGGGTCGCCCCGGAGCTGGGCGCGGCGCTGGCCACCCGGGTCCTCGCCGAGGCCGCCGGAAACCCGCTCGGGCTGGTCGAGCTCGGGCGCGCGGCGGCCCGTTCCGGCGGCGCGGCGCTGCTGCCGTCGGCGATCCCGCTGAGCACCCGGGTGGAGCGGACGTTCACCGCGCTGGTCGACGAGCTGCCGCCGGCCACCCGGACGCTGCTGCTGGTCGCGGCGCTGAACGACGGCGACGACCTGGACGAGACGGTGGCCGCGGCCCGCCGCCTGCACGACGGCGACCTGGGCCCGGACGACGTGGAACCGGCGGTCGCCACCCGGCTGATCCGGGTCGACAGCCGGTTCCGGGTGCGGTTCCGGCATCCGCTGCTGCGGTCGGCGCTCCAGCAGGCCGCGCCGGTGCTGCGGCGACGGCGGGGGCACGCCGCGCTGGCCGGGGTGGTGACCGATCCGGAACGCCGGACCTGGCACCGGGCCGCCGGCGCCCCCGGCCCGGACGAGGACCTGGCCCGCGAGCTGACCGAGATCGCCGTCCGGGCGTCGGAACGGCAGGCGGCCGGGATCGCCATGGCCGCGTTCGACCAGGCTGTCCGCCTCAGCGCGAACCCGCAGGCCCGTGGGCACCGCCAGCTGCGGACCGCCGACCTCGCCGTCCAGCAGGGCGACCTGCCGACCGCGGTCCGCCTGTTCGGCGAGATCCGCGAGGAGGACCTGAGTCTCGGCGATCAGGCGCTGCTCGGCCTGTTCCGGGAGGTCGTCCAGGGCACCGGCTGGACCGGCGAAGGGCGGCTGTCCACCTTCGCCGAGGCGGTGGAGCGGATGTGCCGCGACGGCGAGGCGGAGGCGGCGGTCGACGTGCTCGCCGCGATCTCGTTGCGCGCCTACTGGTCCTATCCGGATCCGCACCTCATCGAGCGGCTGCTCGCCGCCGTGGAGAACACGCCCGAGCCGGTGTCCGAGGTGCCGTTGCTGCTCGTGCAGGCTCTGCTCGCGCCACAGGACCGCGCGGAGACGTGCCTGCGCCGGCTGACCGCGGCGGCCGAGATCGATCAGCCCGCCGGCGACGGCCATCAGCTGGGCATGGCGGCGGCCGCGATCAGCGCCTGCGACCTGGCCGTCGCGTTCTTCACCGCGGCCGAGGTGGGGTTGCGCGAACAGGGCCGCCTCGCGGTGCTCGCCCAGGTGCTGATCTCGCACGCGATGGTGGCCGGCAACCTGGGTGACGTGTGGACCACCCTGAATGCCGGGGCCGAGGGCCGACGGCTGGCGGCCGAGATCAGCCCCGGCGGGTGGGTGCCGACCGCCCTGCTCGCCAACGGTCTGGCCGAGGCGCTGCGCGGCGGCGAGGCGGAGGCGCTGCGGCTGGCCGACCAGGCCGAGACGATGCTGCTGCCGGCCGGCCGCACCCCACTGCTGGCGCTGGTCCGGCAGGTCCGCGGCGTCACCGCGCTCGGCGCCGGCCGCGCCGACGAGGCGTTCCGGGAACTGCGGCGGGTGTTCGACCCGGCCGACGTCTCCTACCACCCGCACACCCGGCCGCTGCTGGTCGCCCACCTGGCCGAGGCGGCCGCCGGCTGCGGGGCGCGGGCGGAGCTGCGGGCCATCGTGGACGGGCTGCCGGACGGGCCGTCGCCGGCGCTGGCGCACGGGCTCGGCTACGCGCGGGCGGTGCTCGCCGACACCGACGTGGCCTACCAGAAGGCGCTCGCCGACGACCTGACCGGGTGGCCGTTCGAGCGGGCGCGACGGCAGCACGCGTACGGGGCCTGGTTGCGCCGCCGCCGACGCCCCGCCGACTCCCGGCCGCTGCTGCGGGCCGCGGCCGCCGCCTTCGACGCGCTCGGCGCCACCGCCTGGGCCGACCGCTCCCGCGCCGAACTGCGCGCCTCCGGCGAGACCCTGCGCCGCCCGTCCGCCGCGGAGCGGCACCTCACCCCGCAGGAGACGCAGATCGCCCGGCTCGCCGCCGACGGGCTCAGCAACCGGGACATCGCCGAGCGGCTGTTCCTGTCCCCGCGGACGGTCACCACCCACCTGTCGCGCATCTACCCCAAGCTGGGCATCAAGTCCCGTGCCGAGCTGGCCCGCGCGCTTGCGTAGTACTACGTACGCGAGCGGCGGCGCCGGAAACCTAGGTTGGACCCATGACGGCATACGGGGACCGGCTGCGGGAATTGCGCCATCACGCGGGACTGACGATGGAACAGCTCGCCGAGGCTTCCGGGGTGAGCGTCCGGGCGATCAGCGACATGGAACGCGGCCACAGCCGGGCGCCGCAACCACGGACCGTCGCCGCCCTGGCCACGGCCCTCGGCGCCGACCCGCGCGGTCTCGCCGGCCTGCGGCCACGGCGCCTGCACAGCCACCTCGGCCGCGCAGAGCCACCCCGGGTGACGACCGGGTTCGTGGGCCGGACGGCCGAGACCGAACGGATCCTGCGGCACGCCGCCGGCCCGGCGCCGGTCGTGCTGCTGCACGGCCAGCCCGGCATCGGCAAGACCGCCCTCGCCGTGCACCTGGCCGGGCGGCTGCGACTGCCCGGTGGCCGGATCTTCCTCGACCTGCGCGGCCTCGACCCGGTCCCGATCCACCCCGGGGAGGCGGCCCGGCAACTGCTGAGCGCCCTCGGCGTCGGTCCCCGCCGGATCGCCGGCGCCAGCGGCGAACGGTGCAGCCAGCTGCGCGCCGAACTGGCCGGCCGCCGCTGCCTGCTGATTCTCGACAACGCCGCCGACGAGGCCCAGGTACGCCCGCTGCTGCCCGGCACCGGCGACGGGCTGACCCTGATCACCAGCCGCCGCATGCTGGGCGGCCTCGACGACGTCCGGCGTACCGGCCTCGGCCCGCTCACCCCGGACGAGTCGGCCACCCTGCTGGCCGCCGTCACCGACCGCGCCACCGGGCCGGCCGCCGCCCGGATCGCCGACCTGTGCGGCCACCTGCCGCTCGCGCTGCGGATCGCCGGCACCCGGCTGGCCGCCCGCCCCGACTGGACGGCCGCCCACCTGGCCGCCCGGCTCGCCGACCCGGCCCGGCGGCTGGCCCTGCTCAGCAGCGGCGACACCGGCGTGGCGGCCACGATCGGCCACTCCCACGCCCAGCTGTCCGGCGAGGGCCGCGCCCTGTTCCGGCGGATCGCCCACCTGCCCGGCCCCGGGTTCGCCGCCCCGGCCGTCGGCGCCCTCACCGGCGCCGGACCCGACGACGCCACCGACCGGCTCGACGAACTCGTCGAGATCGGCCTGCTGGAGACCGTCGGCCACGACCGCTACCGGATGCCCGACCTGATCCGCCTGTACGCCGCCGAACGCCTGCACGCCGAGGAGACCGCCGCCGCCCGGGAGGCCACCCGCCGCAGGATTTCTGCCGGTCGTCCTGCCTGGTCGGTGGCCGCCGAGGTTGGTTGCATCGACGTACCGACGTACGGATGAAAGGTCTTCCTCGATGTCTCCCGTTTCCCGACGGACCGTTCTGGCCGGCACCGCCGCGGCCGCCACCGTGGCCGCCGTCTCCGCCGCCGCCCCCGCGACGGCCGGCGGCACCGCCAGGATCAAGCCGACCATCGTCCTGGTGCACGGCGCGTTCGCCGACGCGGCCGGCTGGTCCGGCGTGCTCAAGCGCCTGATCCGCGCCGGCTACCCGGTGCTCGCCCCGGCCAACCCGCTGCGCGGCGTCGACTCCGACTCCGCCTACCTGGCCAGCGTCCTGGCCACCATCGCCGGGCCGATCGTGCTGGTCGGCCACTCCTACGGCGGTGTCGTCATCACCAACGCCGCCACCGGCAACCCGAACGTGAAAGCCCTGGTCTACGTGGCCGCGTTCGCGCCCGACGCCGGCGACACGGTCCTGCACCTGCAGACCCTCCACGAGGGCACCAAGCTCACCCTGGACGCGCTCGACTTCCGGCCCTACCCCGGCGACCACATCGACGGCTACGTCAAGCGCGACGTGTTCCGCGAGGTCTTCGCCGGCGACCTGTCCCGCGAGGAGGCCGACCTGCTGTGGGCCACCCAGCGCCCCGGCGACGGCAGTACCCTCCAGACCGCGTCCGGTGAACCCGGCTGGAAGACGATCCCGTCGTACTACCTGGTCGCCCGCAACGACAACCTGATCCCGGCGGCCGCCCAGCGGTTCATGGCGGCGCGCGCCAAGGCCCGTACCGTCGAGGTCTCCGCCTCGCACGTCGCCCACATCTCCCAGCCGCGCGTGCTGGCCGACCTCATCGAGAAGGCCGCTCGATGAGCTTCGTGAACCACCGCGAACACGCCTGACGGTTCTGCTTCGGCATCTTTCCGGGATGTGCCGCAGGCACATTCACGGACGACGATGCTGGCAGGCGCCACGGATCCCTTTCAGCGTGCGGCGCCGATCCACTGACCTGGAGGCGCTCACCATGCATGTGTTCCCTCGATGGGCCGCGGCGGCCGCGGTCGTGTTCCTGTTCTCGCCGGCGGCCACGGCCACGGCCGCACCGCCGCGCCCCGGCCTGAACTCGGCCTACCTGGGCGACTGGGGGCGCGGCGGTTACGTCCATGACGCCAACGACCGCGGTGACGTGGTCGGTGCCCTCAACGACGAGAACGTCAATCCGCAGCCGGTGCTGTGGCCGCGGAACGGCGCCCCGGTGCGTATCGACGTCGACCGTGGAAGCCCCGCTGCCGTCAACAACCGCGGCGACGTGGTGGGCGACAACTGGCTGTGGAGCGACGGCCGGGTGCGGACGCTGGCCGACCCGTCCCGGCAGATGCGGTCGGTGGACATCAACGACCAGCGGCAGGCCACCGGCACCATCGATCCCGACTCGTCCGGAGTGGCACAGATGTTCCTCTGGCAGGACGGGGGATTCACCACCTTCAGCCCTCCGGCCGGCATGCGCGGCTATCCGCTCGGCATCAACAACCGCGGTCAGGTGCTGGGCTACCTGACCGACGCGAGCTGGTCGGTCCGGCACGGGTTCGTCTGGCACGCCGGCCGGATGACGATCCTGAAACCGCTGGGTGGCACCGTGCTCGACCCGCGGGCGATCAACGACCGCGGTGAGGTCGTCGGGTACAGCACCGTGGCGGGCTCCGAGGTCCGGCACGCCTTTCTCTGGCAGGCCGGCCGGATGCGGGACCTGATGGCCGGCCACCCGACCGAATCCGGGTTGGCGTGGGATGTGAACAACGCCGGTGAGGTGGTCGGCAACATCGGGTTCAAGGCGGTCCTGTGGCGTGACGGGAACGTCGTCGACCTGGCCGTGCCCGGCCTGTACACCTACGCCCGTGAGATCAACGAGCGCGGCGACGTCGCCGGATGGGCGACCTTCCCGGACCCCGCCCGGAATCGCGTCTTCCGGTGGCGTGACGGCCGTGTCCTGTTCTCGGAGGACTACAGCACCGAGATGGGCCTGGAGGTCAGTGGCATCGACGACCGCGGCCGTGTCGTCGGCCTGATCGATGATCTGGTCGTCCCGCCCCGGCCGGTGCGCTGGGTGGCCGGCCCGTCCGCCTGAGTGTCCCGCTCCTGTTCAGCTCCGTCCGGCGGCGGTGTCCAGCGTGCCGCGGGCCCGGCTCGCCGGGTGCCGTGGCATCCGGGTCGCGTCCTGCCCGGCATCGTCGTCGGCCGGCTTCTCCCGACGGAACGCCCCGGCCAGCTTGTCACCGTGAATCTTCAACGACTCCTGTTGAGGATGGATCTCTTCCATACACCCATCGTCATCCCGGCGGCCCGGCCGCGACCCGGATTCGCGCAGAGTGCTGTCGCGTCCACTCGAAGGCGGCCCGCACCTCGTCGGCGGCGCCCAGCTCACACAGCCGGATCATCGCCGCCTGCCCGGCCTCCGCCCCGGCGAGGATGCCCCGCCAGCAGCTCTCCTGCCACCACAGGACGGTGTCGATCAGCACCGACCGGTCCGCGTCACCCAGCCGGTAGCCGTCCGCCACCACCCACACCAGCCGTCCCGCGTCCTCCGGGTCGGGCACGTCCGGCCCGAGCCCGACGTACTGCCAGCACGCGTGCGCCACGTCCTGCACCCGCCGGCCGGGCGCCGCGTCGTCCCAGTCGATGAACGCCACCGGCTCCCGACCGCGGTAGACGGTGTTCTTCGGCGACAGATCGTGGTGGCAGACCACCTCGTGTTCCCCGGCCAGCGTGGTCCCGGCGGTCAGATCGTGAAACTCCCGGATCATCCGCCCCACGGACCGCAGATTGCGTTCCGAGCGGACGTACTCCGGGGGCCGTCCCCGCTCCCAGGGCACCTGTCCGTCGAGGTGTTCGAGCATTGCCCGCCCGTGCTCGTCGACGCCGAGGAATCGCGGCGCCCCATCCCAGTCGGCAAGGTGCCGCAGCAGCCCGTGCACGAACCCGGGATCCTTCGGCGGCGCCTTGTGCACGGTGTCGCCCACCCGTACCGCCCCGGCGATGAACCCGCCCGGCAGCGCCTGCTCGCCCCTCGATGAACTCACTCGACCTCTCGCTCCCGCCAGCTCTGGAATATACGTACGGGCGCCCGGTATCGATCGGGTCCTGCGCCGCAGTGTCCGAAAATCCTTCGATTAGGTTGACGTCGTGCATAACCCCGTCGACCGATCGACCGTTGGTAGGGAGCCGGGAGCCGGGAGCCGGGAGCCGGGAGCCGGGCCTGATTGGGTGACTTTCCGCTGCGAGCGGGTGGTGCTCGTGGTGGTCCGGACGGTCACCGCGCTGACGCGGCTTCTGGACGTGGTCTCGCTGATCGCCGCGGACCGGCGGGTGCAGATCCTGTTCACGGTGGACGGCGAGCGCGCCGCAGTCTTCGGCGACGGCGTCCGGCCCGCCCTCGCCGGAATCGCGCCACGGATGATCCCGTGGGAGCAGGCCCGCACAGGCCGTTTCGATCTCGTGCTGTCGGCCAGCGAGAACGACGGCCTGGCGGAGATCGACGGCCCGGCCCTGGTGCTGCCGCACGGACTGGGATTCCAGAAGTTCTATCCGGGCGGCCGGACCGTGGCCGGTCTGGACCCGGAAAGGCTGAAAGAGCACGACCGGGTGATCGCCCTGTCCCATCCCGGGCAGCGAAAGTGGATGTCCGAGGGCCGGGACCGGGCGGTCGTCGTCGGAGACCCGTGCTGGTCCCGGATGCGGGCCAGCCGGCATCGGCGCGACACCTACCGCGCGGCGTTCGGCGCCGAGGGACGGCGGCTCGTCGTGCTCGCCTCCACGTGGGGACCGGAATCACTGCTCGGTGCCGCGCCCGGCCTGCCGGAGAAGCTGGTCGCAGAACTGCCCATGGACGAGTACCGCATCGTGGCCGTCCTCCACCCGGGCATCTGGGCCGCTCACGGACCGTGGCAGGTGCGGGCCTGGCTCGCGAGGGCGGACGTCCGGGTGCCGGCCCCGGACAGCGACTGGCAGGCGGCCCTGCTGGCGGCCGACTGTGTGATCGCCGACCACGGCTCGGCGGCCGGATACGCGGCGCTGGCCGGGGTGCCGGTGCTGCTGGGCCCGCGGGGGAGTGCCACGACCGTCCCGGGTTCGATCGCCGACCACCTGGCTCAGCGCTGTCCCCGGATCGGCGTAGGCCTTCGAAGCCAGATCGACACGGCCGGACCACCGGAACTGGAGCCACCGATGGAGGCCGCGGCCCCACTGCGGTCCCTGCTCTACAGCCTGATGGACCTGGCGGAGCCGTCGTCCCCGGCGGAGTTCCCGCCACTGCCCGTCCCCGGCGACGACGGACCGACCATAGGCGCATGGGTTGCGGGAGAAACCGCAAACATCGAGAGATACCCGGATATCGGCTTCGGCGCGCCGCACGACGAGCTGTCCTACCGGCACACCGTCGCCCGGGTCGAACACTGCACCCTCACACAGGCCGAAGGCGCGACCATCATCGGCGGCGCAAGCCTCGACGACTGGCCGAGAGCCCACCTGTCCGCCACTGTCGACGGGAACACCTGCGTCATCCGGACCCGCGACGGGCACACCACGGCCCTGAACGGCGACGACCCCACGATCGACCCGTGGCTGCTGGCGTCCTGGGCCTACATCCGGCTGCGGCGCGGTGAACCGTTGAACGGCGCGATGCGCCTGGGCGGCCGCGTGATCACGGTCCGGGCGGAAGCTGATTGAGCCGGGCCGCGAACTCCCGCTGCCGTGGATGCCCGGCCAGGAAATGCCGGTAGGCGACCCAGCCCCACCAGCGCCGGGCCTGCTCCACGTCCCCGTACGCGAGTGCCACCTGGGCGCGCAGGTCGGCCAGCTCCAGTTCGTACTGGGTGGCGCCGCTGTCGGTGGTCAGCTCCCGGGCGCGGCGCAGATCCTCGGCAGCCGCCGCCGCGTCCCGCAGCGCCAGGTGAGCGCGGGCCCGCACCAGATGCAGCCGCGCCAGGTTGCGCCCGTCCCCGGCCGGAGCGGTGACGTCGGCGAGCAGAGCCAGCGCCTCCCCGCCCCGGCCCGCGTCGACGAGCACGTTGGCGAGCATTCGCAGGTGCAGCCCCCGCGCCCGCCCGTCACTGAGCTCCTGGTCGATCGCGATGGCCGTACGCAAGCTGGTCTCGGCAAGGGTGAGCCGCCCCGCGGCCCCGCCCCGCGCCGACTCCTGCGCCCACCGTGCGCGGAACTCCAGCACCGACGACTCCAGCTGCCGGTCCCCGAGCGCCGCCACCAGGGTCTCCGCGGTGCTGAGCGAGACGTCGGCGCGGTCGAGGTGCCCGAGCAGCATCTGGATCCGCCCCTGCATCGCGTGCAGCCGGGCGACGGCGGGCCGCCAGCCGAGCACCTCCGCGCCGGCGATCCCCCACTCGTTGGCGGCCAGGCAGACCAGGTGATGCCCATGGACGGTGAGCAGCGCTTCCAGGGCCCCGCAGATCTGCACCACCTCGACGTGATGCCCACGATGGTGGGCCTCCCGCAGCAGGTCGAGCACCACGTGCGCCTCGTTCTGCAGCCAGTCGACCGGCCGCAGTCGTCGCTCCGGCCAGCCGAGCTCCGGCGGAGCCGGGTAACGCCGCAGCCGCCCGTGCCGGACCCGATCGGTCACTCCCGCCGGGTCCATGGCCAGATCCGCGGCGCCGGCCATGTCCCGGAACCAGCCCAGGAACCGCAGGAAGCCCGCGTCGTCCGCGCGCACCGCACGCCGGACCGACCACAGCAGGCTCAGCCGGCCACCCGGCCCGCGGAACATGAGAGCCGCGTCGATCAGCGCGTCGACGAGTTCCTCACCCGGCTGCCCGAGCAGCGCGGACACGCCCGCGTCGGTGAGGTCCGTGCCGGGGTGGTCGACGATCGACTCCAGCCCGTCCACCGGTAGCTCCGCGACACTGCGCCGGATCAGGTCGTCCACCAGCGGCCCGGTGGCGCCCGCGAACTGCTCGACCATCTCCGCGACCGCGTCCGGCCGTCCACGCCGCCGGGCCAGCCGGGCCCCGGCCTGCGCCAGCACGGTCGGCAGCCCGTCACACAAGCGGATCAGCTCCCTGGTCGCCCCCGGCTCGGCAGCCAGCATCGCCTCGTCGCACCGGGCGGCCAGGATCTCCCGTGCCCCGTCCTCGTCGACGCCGGCGAGCACGATCGTGTCGCCGGTGTTCCAGACCCGAAGGTCCTGGCTCAGCACGCGGGTGGTGACCAGGACGGTGGCGTGCTCCCAGGGGTACGCCAGTCCGGCGGCCTCGCGTTCGCCGATCACGTTGTCGAGGATCAGCGTGAACTTCCGGTGCCGCAGCGCCCGCCGGTACTGGTCGTCGACGACGGGCGCGGTGTCGTCGACGTGGGGCACGCCGAGCTGCCGCAGCACCGCCTGCTGCACCTCGATGAGGCGCAGCGACTCGCCGTCGCGGAAGTCGCCGAGATCCACCTCGGCGTAGGCGTTCACCCGATCCCGCAGGTCGTAGGCGATCTGGCGGGCCAGCGCCGTCTTCCCGGACCCGCGAGCCCCGGCGATCACCCACAAACCTGGCCCCTGGATCCGCTCCCGGATCTCCGTCCGGTCCGCGAACATCGCCGGCGCCAGCACCGCGATCGCGTCCACCGTGTCGACCGCGACCAGCTCCTGGGCGAGCTGCGCCGCGAACGTCTCGTCCTCGCGGGCCCGCCGCAGAATCCACGCCTGCAACGCGGTCCGGTCGCTCGGCGGCCGTGACGACCGCCCACGCACCAGCTGCCAGATCCGCCGGGCCCCATAACCGGTGGCGGCGGTGACCCCTGGCGTCATCACGCGGACGGCCTCGGCGGCCAGGACCTCCAGCATCGGCGCTCCGTAACTCCGTCGGAATCCCGGTCATCCGGACGCTAACACCAACCCGCCACGGCTCCATCCAGGACGGTCGCTTTCGCTTCCCTCTCCGGTACGCGCGGCGGCGCGCACACCGGTCGCGGCCACGAGTTCTTCCGCGTTGCTCAGCACCGTCGATCATGGCCGGGGGCGGCTCTCCGCGTACCGTCGCACTTTTATGTAGTTGTTCTCGACCATTGCTGGTTGGTGCCGGAATTGCAGGTGTACTGCTGGATGTCGGCGCCGTCGGCGGTGTTGGACGAGACGACGTCCAGGCATTTGCCGCTGTGCCGGGCCTTGAGCTGGTAATAGCTGCCGGTCGCGGCCCACTGCCACTGCTGGTTGGTGCCGTTTCCGCAGGTGTACTGGACGATGTTGGCGCCGTCGGCGGTGGACGCCGACGCCACGTCGAGGCATTTTCCGCTGTGCAGGGCGACGATCTGGAAATACCCGTTCCCGGCGTCACGGAATTCGAAGCGCTGATTTCCGCCGCTGTTCCAGGTGTACTGCTTGATCTCGGCGCTGTTCGCCATCGACGCGCTCACCACGTCCATCACCTTGCCGCTGTTGCGGTTCGTGATCCGGTAGTAGGTGGCCGCGTTTCCGGTGACCGTTCCGGCGGCCGCGTCGACGGTGATCGTGGGATACCAGGAGAGCGACATCGACGTGTTCGACGGGAAGGCGATCGGCAGCCAGACGTAACGGGAATCGTTGACAGGGCCGCCCCAGGCGCCGGCCCAGCGGTCGCCGAGATACAGATAGCTGGTGCCGGACGTGCCCTGAACAGGGAGGACGTAGGCGGGCTGCGATCCGAAGGTGGTCGAGTCGCCGACGTTCGTCCAGCCGGACCATGGTCCGCTGATGCTCGTGGCGGTCGCGTATTTCGCCTGGTTCGGATTCCAGCCGGACGTGCCCGAGGTGAGCAGGAAATAGACGCCGTTGCGTTTGAACATGGCCGGCGCCTCACGGGTCGCGTTGTCCCAGAAGTTGCCGACCAGCGCCGCGATCTGGAGATAATCGCTGGTGAGGCGGTAGATCTGGAGGTCCCGGTTCTCGTCGGCCGCCGAGATCATGTAGGCGGTGCCGCCGTCCTCCCAGATGGTGATGTCCCGGGACATGTACTGGTTGAGCGGCCGGAAGCTGCCGTGATAGGTGTAGGTGCCGTCGATCGTCGCCGAAGAGGCCACCGCAGCCCGCGCCTCGCCGTAGTCGGTGGCGTTCTCCTTGTGCATCCACATGATGTATTTGCCGGTGGACGCGTTGTAGATGACCTTGGGGCGCTCGATCTTCGCTGATGCCAGCTCGGTCGCGGAGGACCGGGTCAGGACGTTGTTGCGGAACTCCCAGTTCAGCAGGTCGGTCGAGCGGTAGACGCTGACCGCGTAGAAGGTGTCGTCGGAGTTGCGGTTCTCGCCGAACCAGTAGTAGTAGCCGCCGACCTTGATGACGCCACCGCCGTGGGCGTGGACGCCACCTAGCTGGGTGCCGTTGGCGATCGTGACGCCGACGGCGTTGGCCGGTGCGCCCGGCAGGAGAATCAGGATGGCGGTCGTGATCGCCGCGAGAAGCTTCCTCATGCCGCGCCCCGAGACCGCTGCTGGTTCGTGCCGCCGTTGCAGACGCCCCGGAAACCGGCCGTCGCGGCTCGCGCCGGGCCGGTGCCGAACGGCGCGATGATTCCGGTCGCGAGCGGCGCCGCAACCAGCACAAAGGAGAATTCTGCTCGCATGCAACATTGGTAATGCATCTGACACATTCGCAGCCATGAGTCGAACCCAGAAGGTCAGAAGCGTTCAGACTCGAACATGACCTCTGATCGACGACTCGCGCAAACAGGCTCGGACATCAGCAGCACACCCTCCGGCGGGCTCCATAAGTTGATCATGAGGGTGTCATCGTTGTGGGCGATCCGCAGCCGCGCCCCGGGTCGGGCAACAGGCGGCGTCTTCGACACGCGGCCGCCGCACCCCGTTGCGGGCTCGTCCTGCCTATGGCGGATGTGCGTCAGGGCAGGAATCCGCCATCCGTGCAGGTTGAGCACCATCCTCGGCGACCGTCAGCATGAGTCGACGACATTCATGCCGTTGCATGGGGAGCCGCATGCTGTCATCCGTTGGCCGGAGGCTCGTCCCCCTGCTGACCGGCAATTCTTGTAATGGCCCGTGGCGCGACAACGGTTCACGCAGGCATTGGCGAGGAATGACGATTCCGTGTGAGTGGCATGGCGCTCTTTTCTGCCCAATAACGCTCGTGGATGGGACCGTGGCGAGGATTCACGGCGCGCCTCTACGTGTGACTCTGTCGCTCTGACCAGCTACGACAAGGCGATATGGCATGCCCCATTCGCTGCCCTGAGGATTGCCGTGGCGGGTTTGTGCCATGCAGTAAATACGCCATCACATTCACTTGATTCGATCGGTGCAGACTCCGAGAGTGTCTAGCTAATGCGGCACGGATTTCCTTGTCGCGACGACCAGGAGGCGCACATGCATTCCCCACGCCATCGTCAGGGCGAACCCGACCGAACGGTGTTTCAGGAGGCCCAGCAGTGAAACACTTCGGGCGACGCCTGGCCGCCGCGGTCGCTGGCATCACCGTCCTCGCGACGGTCATGTCGACCACCTCGGCGAATGCGGCCGGCCCAACTCCCGCCCCGGCTGCCCCTGACCTCAACGCGAGCCTGCCGACGACGGTCCGCGACAACCTTCTGCGGGTTGCCGCCGCGACTCAGGCAAACCTGTCGCTGACTCTGGTGACCGGCGACAAAGTACACATCGGTGTCGGCACAGACGGGCAGCCGGTCGTCCGCGAGATCGAGCCGGCGACGCGGCCCGGTAACGAGTCGGTGCTCTTCCAGACCATCACCAGGAACGGCCAGGTCTACGTCGTGCCGGACGACACGATGTCGCTGCTCCGTGCCGACCTGCTGGATTGGGAGCTGTTCAACCTTGCCAAGCTGGCGGACTGGGCGGCCGAGGGCAGGACCGGTGAGGTACCGGTGATCGAGACGTTCACCGGCAAGACCGACCCCCGGACGGCGGCGACCGCCGCCGGCACGACCGCCAAGGGCGTCCTGACGAGCATCAACGGCCGCTCGATGACCGTCAAGGGCGATGGCCAGTGGTGGCGGGAGGTGCGCGAGAAGAACACCGGCAAGTCCGTCTCGGCCGCCCAGGCGGCCGGCCCGCTGGCCGGGGTGCACAAGGTGTGGCTGAACGAGCTGACGAAACTCGAGCTCGACAAGTCCGTACCGCAGATCGGCGCGCCCGCCGCCTGGAGCCGCGGCTACGACGGTTCGAACGTCAAGGTTGCGGTGCTGGACACCGGCATCGATGCCACTCACCCCGATCTCGCTGGGCAGATCGCCGAGGCGGTCGACTTCACCAACAGCCCGGTGGGAACGCAGGACGAGTACGGCCACGGTACCCATGTGGCGTCCACGATCGCCGGCACCGGCGCGGCCTCCGACGGGCTGCGCCGCGGTGTGGCGCCTGGTGCGAAGCTCGCCATCGGCAGGGTCTGCGGCGCCAGCGGACGATGCGCCGGCGACGCGATCATCGCCGGTATGGAGTGGGCCGCCAAGTCCGGTGTCCGCGTGGTGAACATGAGCCTCGGCGGCTCGCCCAGCGACGGTACGGACCCGCTGAGTCAGGCGGTCAACCGGCTCAGCCGTACCTACGGCACCCTGTTCGTCATATCCGCGGGCAACAGCGGCCCGAGCGCCACGACGATCGGGGCGCCGGGTGCCGCCGACGAGGCACTGACCGTCGCGGCCGTGGACAAGAGCGACCAGATGGCGTCCTTCTCCAGCCGCGGTCCTCGATTCGGGGACGGCGCCGCCAAGCCGGACATCGCGGCTCCGGGTGTCAGCATCGCCGCGGCCCGCGCCAAGGGCACCGCGATGGGCAAGCCCCTGGACGACTTCTACACGTCCGCCAGCGGCACCTCCATGGCCGCGCCCCACACGGCCGGCGCCGCGGCGATCATCGCCCAGCAGCACCCGGACCTCACCGGGCGCCAGATCAAGGCGCTGCTGATGGCCACCTCCAAGGACCTCGGGCACGACCTGTACGAGCAGGGCGCCGGCCGGGTGGACGTGGCCCGTGCGATCGACCCGAGGATTCTCCCGGACGGGAGCCTGAACTTCGGCCGCGCCGAGTACCCGCACGCGCCGGTGTCCAGGAAGGTCACCTACAGCAACTTCACCGACGAGCCGATCGCCCTCACGCTGTCCGCGTCGCTCTCCTCGTCGGGCAAGCCCGCACCGGCGGGGCTGCTGACGCTCAGCGCCGACCAGGTGACCGTGCCCGCCAAGGGCTCGGCCGACGTGACGGTGACCGTGGACGGCAGGGTCCTGGACGGTACCGGGCCGTACGGCAGATCCGCAGGCGTGCTGACCGCCAAGGACAGCGCGGGGACGTTGCTGGGATCAAACAAGATCTCGGCGTTCCTGGAGTCGCCCCGCCACGATCTGACCATCAAGGTCATTCCCCCGGCCGGCGCCACCCACATCGCCTACAGCGACGCGGTGATCGTCCCGATGAACGATGACAAGCTGCAGCCCCTGTACGAAGACCCGGTGGTGGTACCGGGCGGCGAGACGACCACGGCACGGGTCTTCGCCGGCACGGTCGCGGCGTCGATGACCGTGACGTGGCGGGACGCGGCCGGTGAGCTGCAGAAGGCCGCTCCGATGGCACCGCAGGTGAAGGTGACCGGGGCGACCACCGTGGAGCTGGATCTGCGCAAGATCAAGCCGGTCAAAGTGAATATCCCGAAGCCGACCGAGACCTACAGCGCGGCCTTCAGGATCCAGCGCATCTCCGACGACGGCAGCTGGGGGCTCACCTCGCAGTCGGTCATCGCCTACGGTCCCGGTGAGCCGAACTGGTGGGTACTGCCGACCAGCCAGGTGAGCCTCGGCACGCTCTCCTTCAACAGTCAGCATGTCCTGGTACCGCCGTCGGTGACGATGAAGGTCACGGGCAACGGCCACTCCTTCGACCTGGACGCCCGCTACCCGACCCCGGACGACTCCATCCTCGCCGGCGCCCAGCAATGGAGGGAGCCCGGCAAGCCCGCACCCGTGACCCGCCTCGTGCGGCTGAAGATTCCCCGACTGCCTGCCGTCGGCGGCAAGCGCGTCGTCCACGCGGGCACCGGTTCGGCCGAAGAACTCGCCAAGGTCGACGCCAAGGGCGCGCTGGTGCTGCTGAGGCCCACCGAAATCTGCACGACGACCTGCAATTTCACCGCACTGCGCAAGCGAGTGGTGGCGGCTGCGGCCGCAGGCGCGGCCGGGGTGCTCGTGGCCGGCGAGACCAATCGCATCACCCTGCCGACGTACGGGTTGGGCCAGAATTACCAGTGCGCCAACGGTCCGGACAGCTGCCCGCCCATCGAGCCGTACTCGGCGTTGCCCATCATGACCGTGTCGCCGACCGCGGCCGCCACACTGATCCAACAGATCAGTAGCGGGGACGACCCCCGCGTCCGGGTCGTCATCGGCGGCAACAGCGAGGTGTCGAAGGCCTACGCCCTGGAGTTCGACACCACCGGCCGGGTTCCCAGTAGGCTGCCGCATCGGGTTCAGCCCGCAGACCTCGACCGCGTCGATCACCGCATCCACGCCGACCGGCCCGGCACGGTCAGCTCCTTCACCTGGAACCGGGCGACCACATCCGGCTCGGTGGCAGCGGGCATAAACCTGCCCAGGCCGGCCGGCCAGCGGCAGTTCACCACCCTGGTCGGGCCACACAACGACAACGTGATCGACAGCTTCGCGCTGGCCGTCAGGGATTGGGTCGCGCCATCCGTGGTGGACGGGGTGGGATCGGGCTTCTCCGAAGCCCAGGACCTGGCGCTCGATGGACAGAACACGACCGACTGGAACGTCGGTCCGACCGTTCCCGGAGCGGTGCCACAGGTCCGCACCAAGTCGGGCAACACGATCAGCTTCGGGCTGCCGTGCGCGGGCTGCCGGGACACCACGCAGTTCTGGCCGAACCTGTACACGACCAGCAGCGCCGGTGGCCGCCAGGCCGTGACCGGCATCGTCAACGACAGGTACGGCATCCCCTATCTCCTTTGGGGGATGCAGAGCTGCTGGCCGCCCACCTGCGACGTAAGCCTCTTCAACGAGGCCGGCGACGAGATCACGAAAAAGCTGATTCCGATCACTGCCTCCATCCCCATCCCGGGTGAGTCCGGCAACCCGGCGGACCTGGTCTCGGAGGGACAGCGATGAGGACCGACCTGAGCAAGGAGAGTGTTGCGATGAACAGCGCGCCATCACGGTGGTGCCGGACGGCGGGCTTCGCGGCCGTGGCGGCTGCCGCCCTGATCGCGTTGACGGCATGCAACCCGTTCGGCGGTGACGTCGTCGCCTACGACCTGCCGGCGGCATCAGCCCGCTACTCGTTCCAGGCGCAGACGGCCGGGACCAAGACCGTGTGGGAGTACACCTCCGACCAGCCGGCCAAGTCCGACGTTCCGCAGTCGTCGCCCTGCATCGGCGACCTGACCCAGCAGAAGAGCGGCGCGTGCCGGCCCGAGCCGCTGATCTTCCTCAGGTACGACCTGGACCTGGGTCTGGACAACACCGCCAAGGCGGGCGGTGTTCACCACATCACGGTCACCGGCTACTACCAGGACCGGATCAGCACCCCGCCGACCGTGAACAAGCTGCGGGCGGAGGCCAGTTTCGACGGAGGCAAGACCTGGCGGCCGGTGCGGACCAAGGCCGGTAAGCAGAACACCTTCGCCGTGGACATCGACAATCCGAGGCGTGACAAGGCCCCCGAAGGGGTCGGGCTGCGGATCAGCGCGACCGACAGTGCGGGGAACACCGTCGAGCAGACCATCCCCAAGGCGTACCAACTGCACTGAGGTGAACCGGTGAACCCGGAGGGCCACGGCCGGGGCGAGACGTGAGTTTCGCCCCGGCCGAGGACTCGACAGCGGTTCCTGGTGGCCAGGTCAGGCCGTGCGGAGCCAGATCGCGGTGTCCGGGGGGACGAGGCCGGCGAGGAGGGGGCCGCTGGCCAGCAGGATCTCGTCGTGTGGGGGCAGGCGGACTGGCTGGTCGGAAAGGTTGGCCAGGAACGTGAAGCCGCCGGCTCGGGTGAACGCCAGCAGCGAGGGATCAGTCGGCAGCCACTCGAACAAAGGCGAAGACGAGGGCGGAGAAGGGAACGACGACGATCGCGGGTCGGCGGTTGTGGTGAGGTGCCGGCGGCGCAGGGCGATCGCCGTGCGGTAGAGCGACAGCATCGAGTTCGGGTCGCCGGCCTGGGCCTCGGCGGTGCGGCCGGCCCAGGCGGCGGGCTGCGGCAGCCATGGCGATGCGGCGGCGTCGTCGGGGCTGAACCCGAACGGGACTTGGTCGCCGGACCAGGGCAGCGGCACCCGGCATCCGTCGCGGCCGATGTCCAGTCCGCCCGTACGGTGGAAGATCGGATCCTGTCGGAGGCCGTTGGGGATGTCCTCGACTTCCTCGAGTCCCAGTTCCTCGCCCTGGTAGAGGTAGACCGAACCGGGCAATGCCAGGTTGAGCAGCAGCGCGGCGCGCGCCCGGCGGGCGCCGAGTGGAAGGTCGACGCTGGTGCCGTGCTGGCGCAGGGCGTGACCGTACGAGCTGTCGGCTCGCCCGTATCGGGTGACGTGCCGGGTGACGTCGTGGTTGGACAGTACCCAGGTAGCGGGCGCGTCGACCGGGGCGTGGGCGTCGAGGGTGGCGTCGATGACGTGCCGGAGGGCTTTGGGGTCCCAGGCACAGTTCAGGTAGTCGAAGTTGAACGCCGTGTGCATCTCGTCGGGCCGCAGGTAGAGCGCCAGCCGGTCCGGTTTGTCGAGCCAGATCTCGCCGATGAGGGCGCGCGGCGGCTCGTAGGTGTCGGCGACGGCACGCCATGACCGGTAGATGTCGTGGACGGCGTCCCGGTCGATGTAGGGGTGCGGCAGCGGCGGGTCGGCCGGATCAAAATCGGCCAGTGACGGGTCCTTGGCCGGCATGGTGGCGGAGTCGATGCGGACTCCGTCGGCGCCCCGGTCGAACCAGAACCGCAGCACGTCGGAATGTTCGGCGGCGACGTCGGGGCTGGTCCAGTTGAGGTCCGGCTGTTCGGGGGCGAACAGGTGCAGGTACCACTCGCCGTCCGCGATCTGAGTCCAGGCCGGTCCACCGAAGACGGACTGCCAGTCGTTGGGCGGCAGGTCCCCGCGGCCGGGCCGGAACCAGAATCGGTCCCGCAGCGGCGAGCCGGGTCCGGCCGCGACGGCCTCGACGAACCACGGATGTTGATCGGAGACGTGGTTGGGCACCACATCGATGATCACTTTCAGGCCGAGCTCGTGAGCCTCGGCGATCAGCGCGGACGCGGAGGAGAGGTCGCCGAAGAGCGGGTCGATGGCTCGGTAGTCGGACACGTCGTAGCCGGCGTCGGCCTGCGGGGATGCGTACCAGGGGTTGAACCACAGGGCGTCGACGCCGAGTTCTGCCAGGTAGGGCAGGTGTTGCCGGACGCCGGCAAGGTCGCCGACGCCGTCGCCGTTCGCGTCGGCGAACGACCGCACGTAGACCTGGTAGATGACGGCGTCACGCCACCACTGATGCTGAGGCACGGTGAAGCTCCTAAAGAGTTTTCAGCCCTTGACGGCGCCGGCGGAGAGGCCGCCGAGGATGTGACGCTGGAAGATCACGAAGATGACGATCATCGGGATGGCCGCGATGGTCATGCCGGCGATCATCTCGGTGGGTGGCACCTGACTGCTGGCCGACAGCCGTTGCAGGGCGACCGAGAGGGTCTGCTTGTCCGGGTCCTGCATGACCAGCATCGGCCAGAGGAAGTCCTTCCACATGCCGATGATCGAGAAGATCGAGATGACGGCGAGGACGGGCCGGGACAGCGGCAGGACGATACTCGTGAGGGTCCGCATCCGGGAGGCGCCGTCCATCCAGGCGGCTTCGAGAATCTCCTGCGGGATGTTGTCGAAGAACCGTTTCAGCACGTAGATGTTGAAACCGTTGGCGGCGGCCGGCAACCACAGACCCCACGGCGAATTGATCAGATCAAGATCACTCAGGGTCAGATACGCGGGTACGAGTAGAGCCGCCACCGGAAGCATGAGCGTCGCCAGCATCCCCGCGAAGATCGCCCCGCCGAACATCGGCCGCAGCCGGGACAGCGCGTAGGCGGCGCTGACGTCCACGGCGAGCTGCACGATCCACCCGCCGATCGCGTAGTAGACGGTGTTGAGGAAGAAGTGGGGGATCCGCATGTGGTCCCACGCGTCGGCGTACGCGGAGATGCTCGGATTCCGCGGGATGACGGTGACCGTCTGCGCGGCGAAGTCGGCCGGGGTCTTCAACCCGGCCGTGGCCATCCAGTACAGCGGGTACAGGAACACCGCGGCGACCGCGACCGTGGTGACGGCCAGGACGGTGAAGTAGACGGCCCGGGTGCGGGGCCGTTTGAGGGCGATGTCGGAGATCAGGGTCCGGGTGGCGGCCATCAGACGGTCCTCTCGCGGGTGATCCGCAGGTAGAGGGCGGCGAACGCGGCCAGCACGACGAACAGCAGCACGCTGAGGGCGGCGGCGAGCCCGAAGTCCTGGTTGACGGCGAACGCGTACCGGTAGATCAGCGTCATCACGGTGATCGTGTCGGGGTTGGTGAACCCGGTGAGCTGGAACGGCTCGATGAACACCTGCATCGTGGCGGTGATCTGGAGCAGCGCCATCACCAGCATGATGAAGCGCATCTGCGGCAGCGTGACGTGCCAGATCCGCTTCCACAGGCTCGCCCCGTCGAGTTCGGACGACTCGTAGAGTTCCGGCGGCACGGACTGCAGCGCGGCCAGGTACATCAGGGTCGAGCCGCCCATGTTTGCCCAGGTGGAGACGAGGACCAGTGACAGCATGGCGGTCTCCGGCGACTGCACCCACTGGGAGGTCGGCAGGTGTGCGCCGTCGAGCAGGGTGTTGAACAGTCCCTGTCCGGGGTCGTAGAAGAACTGCCAGAGCATGGCGCTGACGATCGGCGGCAGCATCACCGGCAGATAGACGGCGAGCCGGAAGTACGTGCTGAAGTGCCGCAGCTCGTTGAGCAGGATGGCCATCGCGATCGGGATGGCGTAGCCGAACACCAGGGCCAGTCCGGTGAACTCGACGGTGTTGGCGATCGCGGTGCCGAGCAGCGGGTCGTCGAACAGGGCCCGGAAGTTGTCGAGTCCCACCCATTCGGGCTCGGTGACCAGGTTGTCCTGCTGGAGGCTGAGGGTGATGCTGCGCACCAGCGGATACCAGGAGAACAGTCCGAAGCAGACCAGGGCGGCCGCGAGGAACCCGTACGCCAGAAGGTTGTCCTGTAGTCGGCGGCATAGCCGCCCGGTGTCGCGGTGCGCGCGCAGCCGTGGTGACACGGCGGCGGTCGTGGTTGTCGCCATGCGGAGCCTTTCGTGATCGGTGCTGTGCCCGGGGACGGTTGACCGTCCCCGGGCGAATCCGGCTAAACCGTGGCCAGGATGGCGTTGACCTGCTTCTCCGCGTCGGCGAGGAGGGCCGGGATGTCGGCGTCGGGTTTGGTGAGCGCGGCCGCCATGACCGGGTCGAGAACGGCGTAGATCTTCTGCGCGTTCGGCGGTTCCACCTTGAGCGGGATGTTCGCCTGGGCCGCCACGAACGGCGCGAAGTTCTCGGTGGGCACGTTGGCGTACTTCTTGCTGGCCGCGTCGTAGGTGGCGCCGGCCGCCCCGGTGAAGATGTTGGGCTCGGGCAGGCCGACCGGCTGCTTGTTGTCGGCGTCGCGCTTCTTGCCCTCGTCGATGCGGGCCGGGTCGGCGTGCCGGAACAGCACCCAGGCCATGGCCGCCTTGATCTGCTCGGGGCTGCTCTTGGGGCTGAACATGTAGCCGCCGCCACCGCCGAGGGTGCCCTGGCCGCCGGGAACCGGGCCGAACCCGTAGTCCTCGGTCCTGCCCTTGTACTGCGAGACGATCGTGGGGATGTTGTCGGCGGTCGCCAGGTACATGCCGAGCTTGCCGGCGCCCATCTGCTGCAGCAGGTCGGCCCATTCGAGCAGCTGCTTCTCACCCATCGCCTTGTCGGTGAACCGCATGTCCTTGAGCAGCTGGAGGACGGCTTTACCGGTGTCGTTGTTGAACGCGGCGGTCCACTTGCCGTCGGCGCCCCGCGCGGCGACGTCGCCGCCGCGGGTGTACATCTCGGCGGTGAAGTGCCAGCCGCCGGTGTTGTTCTTGCTGTAGTCGCCGTACCCGTTGATCCCGTCGCCGAGCGCGGAGATCTTCTTGGCGTACTCGCGGACCTCGTCCCAGGTGGCCGGCGGCTTGTTCGGGTCGAGTCCGGCCTGTTTGAACAGTTCCCGGTTGTAGACCAGGCCCATCGTGTAGTTGCCCTCGGGCAGGCCGTACTGCTTGCCCTTGCCGTCGCCGAACACCTCGAGCAGGTTCGGCTTGATCTGCTGGATGTCCGGGAACCCGGCGACGTACGGCGTGATGTCGGCGGCCTGCTTGCGGGCGATCAGCCCGGCCGGGTCGGTGAAGTAGACGTAGTAGGCGTTCTCCAGCTGCCCACCGGCGAGCTTGGCGGAGAAGGTCGCCGGGTCCATCTTCCCCTCTTTGGGGTCGATCTTGATTTTCGGGTTGGCCTTCTCGAACGCCGCGATGTCGTCGAGGAAGTTCTTGCGCTGCAGCGCCTCGGTCTCCGGCGGCATGTTGTTGACGGTGATCGTCACCTGGCCGTTCGAGGACTCCGGGGTCTCGTCCGAACCGCAAGCGCCGAGCAACAGGGCGAAACTCGCCGTCACCGCGACGGACGAGAGGAGGCGGCGTCTGCCGACCCTGGTGAGCGTGGTCATCGCTACTCCTGGGAAAGGTCATAAGGAGGGAGCACCGCCGAATGTGCAGGTCAGAGCCGGTCACCGGTGGCGTGGACCACAAGTTACGGGCAGGCGTAACCGCTGCGCAACAGAACAACAACGACTTGCAAGAACCGTCGGATTCTGTGCAAGTTTTGTCGCAAACTACCGTCATAAAGGTAACTCTCGCTACGCTCCAGCCCATGACACGCAAGATCGCAGAGGTCGCCTCGAAGGTCGGGGTCAGCGAGGCCACCGTCAGCCGGGTGCTCAACAGCAAGCCCGGTGTCGCGGCCGCCACCCGTCAGGCCGTGCTGACCGCCCTCGATGTGCTCGGCTACGAGCGGCCCACCAAGCTGCGCGGTGTCCGTGCCCGGCTGGTCGGCCTGGTGCTGCCGGAACTGCAGAACCCGATCTTCCCGGCGCTGGCCGAGGCGGTCGGCGGCGCCCTCGTGCAGCTCGGCTTCACTCCGGTCATCTGCACCCGTACGGTCGGCGGGCTGACCGAGGCCGAGTACGCCACGATGCTCATCGACCAGCAGGTGTCCGGTGTCGTCTTCTGCGGCGGGCTCACCGAACCCGAGCACGAGCAACTGCTGAGCCGGGGAGTACCGGTGGTGATGCTGAACGCCGCCAAGGCGTACCCGGGGTTCCCGCGGGTGTCCACCGACGACGTCGCCGCAGTGCAGATGGCCTACCGGCACCTGACCTCGCTCGGGCACCGCCGGATCGGGCTGCTGGTCGGGCCCGAGGGCCACGAGCCGTCGCATCGCAAGGTGTCGGCGATGCGCGATCTCACCGCCCGCTCCGACGGTGCGGTCACCGGGCTGATCTCGCACGCGATGTTCTCCTTCGAGGGCGGACACGCGGCCGCCGCCGACCTGATCGAGGCCGGCGCCACCGGGCTGATCTGCGGCAGTGACGTGCTCGCGCTCGGCGCCACCCGCGCCGCGCGCCGGGTCGGCAAGCGCGTCCCGGAGGACGTGTCGGTGGTCGGTTTCGACGACTCGGCGTTCATGAACTACGCCGATCCGCCGCTGACCACGCTGCGCCAGCCGATCGAGTCGATGGCCCGGGCCGCGGTCACGCTGCTGGTCAACCAGATCGGCGGCCGGACCACCACGACCGCTCCCAAGGAGCTGCTGCACGAGCCGGAACTGGTCGTCCGAGGGTCGACCGGGCCGACCTTCGAAACAACTCTCTGACACGCCGGGAACGAATCGGAAACGACGAAAGATTCGAGCGGTCCACGGCGGCGAGTTTCCACCGGCCGGGGCCTGACTGGCCTCTCTGTGGGGCGTTTGCTCAGCTCAGCAAGCACGTCAGATTCTTGTCGACTTTTCGACAACGATTCCGCAGCCGAATTTCTCAAGATTTCCGTCTTATTGCAGCTCCTTGCGGCGAGGGCTACTGTCCCGCCCCACATCCTCTCCTCTCCGGGACACGTCCACCTTGGAGTCCTCATGCGGAAAAGACCGATAGCCGCCGCCGTGGCGGCCCTCACCATGACCGCCGCCGTGATCACCGCCGTGTCGGGCGGCCCCGCCTCCGCCGCCACCATCGTCTACCAGGCCGAGAACGGCACCCTCACCGGCGGCGCCGTAAAGGCGGCCGACCACTCCGGATATACCGGCACCGGCTTCGTCGGCGGATACACCGACGGCAACCGGGGCAACGCCCGCACCGCTCTCGCCGTCACCGCGGCGACCACCGGGCAGCACAATCTCACGCTGCGTTACGCCAACGGGACCGGGTCGGTCAAGACCCTGTCGCTGTACGTCAACGGCGCCCGCACCCAGCAGGTCCCGCTGCCCGCCACCGCCAACTGGGACAGCTGGACCACCACCGGCACCACGGCCGCGCTGACCGCCGGCGCCAACACGGTCGCCTACGCCTTCGACTCGGCCGACTCCGGCAACGTCAACCTCGACGAGCTGGCTGTCTCCCCGGTCACCGCCGCACCGGCCGGGCAGCTCGAGGCCGAGAACGCCACCCTCACCGGCGGCGCCCGGGTCGAGACCGATCATCCCGGCTACACCGGCACCGGCTTCGCGGGCGGTTTCACCGACGCCGCAAAGGGCAACGCCGCCGCCACGTTTGCGGTGAACTCGGGGTCGACCGGGACCGCTCCGCTCACGCTGCGCTACGCCAACGGGACCGGGACGGTCAAGACCCTCTCGCTGTACGTCAACGGCGCCCGCACCCAGCAGCTCTCGTTGGCCGCCACCGCGAACTGGGACACCTGGGCCACCCAGACCGCCACTGCGGTGCTCAGCCCCGGGACGAACACCGTGGCGATCCGGTTCGACGCGGCCGACTCCGGCAACGTCAACCTCGATCACCTGATCGTCGGGACGACGACGACCACCCCGCCGCCGGCCGGTGACGGTGTGATCGCCGAGGCCGAGACGGCTTTCCACTCGTCGGGGCCGTCGGTCAGCACCGCCATCGGCGGCTACTCCGGAAGCGGCCACCTCACCGGCTTCACGGCCACCGGGGCGCGGGTCGTCTTCACCGCGAACCTGCCGGCCGCCGGTACCCGGACCACGACACTGCGGTACAGCAACGCGAGCGGCTCCGCTCGTACCCTCTCGGTCCATGTCAACGGGGTGAAGAGCGGTCAGGTGAGCCTGCCGGCCGCCACCGGCTGGACGACCGTGGCCACCGGCCTCGCGCTGCGGGCCGGGCTCAACACGATCAGCTACCAGCGTGACGCCGCCGACAACGGTGACGTGGCGATCGACCGGATCACCGTGGCCGGTGCGGAGGCCCTGGCCGAGCGCGGCGCGACCCTGCCCTGGACCTCGTTCGAGGCGGAGAGCGCCACCACCAACGGCACCGTGCTCGCCGCCGACCGCACCTACAGGACGATCGCCTCGGAGTCGTCCGGGCGGCGTGCCGTGCAGCTCACCGGCACCGGCCAGTACGTCCAGTTCACCCTCACCAAACCGGCTGACGCGCTGACCGTCCGCTATTCGATTCCGGACAACGCGGCGGGCACCGGGATCGACGCGTCGCTGTCGCTGTACGCCAACGGCACGCACCTGCGCGACCTCGGGCTGACCTCGCGGTACTCGTGGGTTTACGGGGACTATCCGTTCGGCAACAACCCGGCGAACGGCAACGCCCACCGGTTCTACGACGAGAGCCGCACCCTGATCGGTGACTGGCCGGCCGGCACCGTCCTCAAGTTGCAGAAGGACGCCGGGGACAGCGCATCGTCGTACACCATCGACGTCGTTGATCTCGAGCAGGCCGTCGCCGGAACCATGCCCGCCGGGTTCGTGTCGTTCGCCGGCGGTGACCTGAACAGCGCCATCAGCTCGGCGAAGGCGGCCGGAACGGGCTTGTGGATCCCCGCCGGCACCTACCCGATCTCGTCGCGGATCAACGTGCAGGGCGTCACCATCCGCGGCGCCGGACCGTGGCACACGACCCTCAAGGGCGTCGACGGCAAGGGCGGCTTCTTCGCCACCGGCAGTGACGTGCGGATCTCCGACCTGGCGATCACCGGCGACGCCACCTACCGCGACGACAGCGGCGACGACGCCGCCTTCGAAGGCAACTTCGGTACCGGCTCGCTGCTGCAGAACGTGCTCGTCCACCACTCGAAGGTCGGCCTGTGGGCGGACAACGGCACCGACGGGCTCTACGTCGTCGGCGCCCGCATCCGCGACACCTACGCCGACGGCGTCAACCTGCACGGCGACGTCCGCAACACCCGCATCGACCAGTCCAGCATCCGTAACACCGGCGACGACGCGCTGGCCATGTGGTCCGACGGGTCGGCGGTCACCAACTCGGCGTTCACCTTCAACACGGTGCAGTTGCCGATGCTCGCCAACACGGCCGCGATCTACGGCGGCAACGGCAACCGGATCACCGACAACCTGCTGTCCGACACGGTCACCGCGTCGGCCGGCATCACGGTCAGCACCCGGTTCAACCCGGTGCCGCTGTCCGGGACCACGGTCGTCGCGCGGAACACCCTCACCCGTACCGGCGGCTTCGAACCCAACTGGGGCAGCCGGCTCGGCGCACTGTGGATCTACGCCGACACCGCGGACATCACCGCCCCGCTCCAGGTCAGCGACACTGTCATCCGCGACAGCACCTACCAGGGTGTGCTGCTGAGCTGGGGCCGCACCATCAGCGGCGTCACCTTCGACCGGGTCACCATCGAGAACACCGGCACCTACGGCATCGCCGTCGACAACGTCTCCGGCAACGCCACCTTCAGCAACACCAGCGTCACCGGCGCCGCGTCCGGTGGCCTCAGCAACACGAGCAGCACCTTCACCGTCATCCGCGGAGCCGGGAACACTGGCTTCTGAGCACCGTCCCTGAGGCCCGGTGAGCAATCGCCGGGCCTCAGAGGGACCCTTTGCCAGGCCTGGGTCACCACCGGTTACATCCTGGCCTCGACCGTGGCCACCCCGATCTGGCCGGGCGGGCGGCGCCGAAAACGGCGAGGCTGCGGTCCCCACGCGGCGGACAGATGTCTTTCGGCTCGGCGGCGGTTCAGCAGCGGCCCCTCAGCAGCGGCCCCGCTGCAGCCAGCAAGTGAAGGCCTCCTGCTGGTCCACCCGTAGGTGGATGTGATCGTGCGGGAAGGCGTCGAATGACGGGTCCGGGCGTATGAGGGCGGACTTGGCTACCTCGCTGCTGAAGGCTCGAGTCAGCCTATTCCCGATGGAGCCGGCCGCAAACCGGGCGGTGCCGGCCTACCGGTGGCGCCGCTGATCCCGGTGTCCGCGAGCCGGGCCGCTGCGACTCCGGCGAGACCAAGCGGGTGGCATCAACAGCAGCGCCGCCATGACCGCGGCGAACAATCTCATCCGACTCTCTGATCGATGCGTAAGAATGTGCGTAACGTCTTCGTAAACGGTCGGAAACGGTGAGGCCATGGTGCGATCCCGCTCGGTCGGAAACGCAACCAATCGAACAACGCTGTTCTCGGTGCAGCGGCACGAGCATCTGCTCACCGAACTGCGGCGCAGCGGCGCCGTACGGGTCAGTGATCTGGCCCGTGACCTGGGCGTCAGTGAGCTGACCATCCGCCGGGACATCGCCGCCCTGGCCGCACGCAACCTGGTCCACCGGGTGCACGGCGGCGCCACGCTGCCCGCCGCGACCCGCCCGCTGCCGCCGCGGGCCACCCGCCCGGCCACGTTCACGATCGGCATGGTGGTGCCGTCGCTCGACTTCTACTGGCCGCCGATCGTCGCCGGCGCCCGCGCGGCCGGCGCGGCGCTCGGCGTCAACGTGCAGCTGCGCGGCTCCAGCTACGACCCGGAGGAGGACCGGCGGCAGATCGCCCGGCTCGTCGACGCCGGCCAGGTGCAGGGCCTGCTGCTCGCGCCCTGCCTGGACGGTGAGGACGCCGACCGGATGATCGGCTGGATCACCCGCCTGCCGGTCCCGACCATCCTCGTCGAACGCCAGCCGAGACGATGGACCGCCGCTCCGCGGCAGGTCGAATGGGTGCGCAGCGATCACTCTCTCGGGTTGGAGATCGCCGTCAATCACCTGTACGACCAGGGCCACCGCCGGATCGGGCTGGTCCTGTCCGGAGGCAGCCCCACGTCGGCCTACCTGCTGCGCGGCTGGCACCGGGCCTGCGCCGACCTGGGCATCCCCGACGACGCGGTGAACCCCCGTCACACGGTCGGCTTGGGCCTGACCGCGCTGATCGTGCACAGTGACCCGCAGGCGATCGCGGTCGCCCAGGCCTGCGCCGAACAGGGCATCCGGGTCCCCGACGACCTGGCCATCGTCTCGTACGACGACGAGGTGGCCCACCTCGCCTCCCCGCCGCTGACGGCGATCCGCCCGTCGAAGAACCACGTCGGCCGAACCGCCGTGGAACTGATGGTCTCCCGCCTCATCGACGGCGACCGCCGCCCGGTCCAGGGCGTCCTGGTAGCCCCCGAACTGGTGGTCCGGCAGTCCTCCCTCGCCCGCCGGGTCCGGGCCTGACCCCTCACCGCCGGCGTGGGCTGACCGTCGTCCGTCCGCTCGTCGTGGGTCGCGGCGCCTGCCGCTCACCGGCGGCGTGGGCTGACCGTCCTCCGTGCGCTCGGCGTGGGTCGCGGCGCCTGCCCCCGAGCGCTCAGCGCCCGGGTTCCGGCGCCGGCGGCCAGGAACACGCCGCCGAGCAGGAGCCACCCGGGTAGCCCGAGCCCGATGGCCGTCGACGTGACGAGGACCGGCGCCACGGCCCGGCCGATGCCCACACCGGCCTGACTGACGCCCTGGTAGGCGCCGGAGTCGGCCGGGTCGGCCCACTCGAAGGCCAGTTCCCATCCGCCGGTCTCGGAGACGATCTCGCCCAGACTGTGTGCCACGACCGCCGCCACCAGCAGCGCGACGGCGAACCCGGCGCCGCTGGGGTATCCGGCGGCCGCGTAGCAGAGGCAGGCCGCCAGCAGCAGGACCGTACCGCGGAAGACCGCCCGGCCGGCCGACGGCACGTCGCCGACCAGCCGGGTCGACCAGACCTGGAGGACCGAGACGAGGCCGGTGTTCAGCAACAACAGCAACGCGACGGTCACGTCCGGTGCGGCGGTGCGGCCGGTCACCCACAGCGGCATCCCGACGGTGAGCAGCAGGAACTGGATACTCACCACGGCGTGCAGCGCGGTCGCGGTCAGATACCGGCGATCCTTCAGCGGTGACCGGCCGCCCCGCGCCGGCCGGTCACCGCCGCCCCCGCTGAGAGCGGGCAGGGCCCGCAACGGCACCAGAGCGACAAGCGTGAGTACGGCGGCCGCCAGCACCGCCGTCACATAGGCGGACCGGCTGCCCACCGCCAGCGCCACGGCGGCGAACCCGGATCCGGCCGCGATGGACACGTTGTCCACGACCCGTAGCCAGGCCCGCACGCCGACCCGGTCCGGACCGGTGAACGCCCGGGCCAGCAGTGCGACGTGCGCGGTCCGCTGCACGCTCTCGGCACCGACCGCCAGGCAGGCGACCAGCACGAACATGGCGGCGCCGCGGGTCAGGCAGTACGCCGCGAGCGCCCCGCCCTGCGCCGCGGCCGCGACGAGCAGCACCCGCCGCGGCCCGAACCGGTCGCAGAGCGGCCCGGCCGCGAACGCCGTCACCACACCCCCGGCCCCGGCGACGGTGAGGCCCGTTCCGACGGTCGCCGGGCTGATCCCGACCGCCGTCGTGAAGAACAGCGCGCTGACGCTGAACATCACCCCCTTGGCCGTCGAGGTGGCCACGGTGGCCAAGGTCAGGACTTGTTTCACAGGCACGGCAAGAGTTCACCCGGTCCGGCCGGAGGAAACGATTGATGTAGCGTTCTGCTTCATGCCGGTGCGATACCAGCTGGTCGGTCCCGACCTGGCGAGCGTCCGGTTCGCCGTCTCACCCCTCAACGAGCTGGTCCTGTCGCTGCGCAGCTGGCGCGATCCGGGCCGTTTCCCGATCCACCTGCCGTGGATCCGCCGCATGCGGCAGGCCCGCGACGCACTCGACACCGAGATGCTGCTGGCCCTCATCGACGAACGGCTGTGGACCCCGGACTTCCTGACCCCGCGGCCACGCTCACCGCTGACCCGCATCGAGGACGAACTCGCCACCGTCGCGGCCACCCCGGCCGACGTCGTCGACCGGGACCTGCGGCTGCTCCACGGTGCCGGCGAGCGCCTCCCGCCACCGTTACGCGCCCCGGGCGCGCTCACCCGGATGGTCACCGCACTGGCCGGCTACTGGGACCTGTGTTTCGCCGCCCACTGGCCCCGGATGCGGGCCCTGCTGGAGGGCGACGTCACCTACCGCGGCCGGGAGATCGCCCAGCACGGCCTGGCCACGATGTTCGCGGGCCTGTCCGACCGGGTCGCCATGACCGGCGACACCGTGGAGGTACGGCTGCACTCCAACGTCCACTACACCCGCCCGACCCTGGGCGGCCTGACCCTGGTCCCGACGATGTGGACCCCCGCGGTGGCGGCCCCGATCTCCCCCGGCGAGCCACCGATGATCATCTACCTGGCCCGGGGCAGTGGCACCCTGTGGCAGCCCGAACCCCTGCCCGCCCCGGGAGCCCTGGCCGCCCTGCTCGGCGTCCACCGGGCCGGCCTGCTCGCCCGCCTCGGCACACCCGCGTCCTCCACCGAACTCGCGACCCGCCTGGGCGTCACCACCACCGCGGTGAACCAGCACCTACGCGCTCTCCGCGCCGGCGGCCTCCTGGTCAGTGCCCGTCACGGCCGTTCGGTCCTGTACCGCCGCTCCGACCTGGGCGACCGCCTCCTGGCCGGGTCGGTGCATCCGGATCGCTGACCCGCCCACTGGCCGGCCGCGGTCACTTGGCCGGTGGCCGGCGCAGGGTGGCGACCGAATCGCGCACCTGCAGCGATGGGCTGATCATGACGCGGTGGACCGGGCGGCGCGGGTCGGCGAGCCGATCGGCGGCCAGCCGGACGGCGGCCACGCCGATCGACCCCCTGGGTGGTCGCACGGCGGTCAGGGCCGGGCTGAACAGACCGGCCACCTCGTCGTCGTACGCGATCACGGACAGGTCGCCGGGCACGGAGAGGTGCCGCTCCTCGCACCGCTCGACCAGGGCGATCGCCTCGGCGTCGGCGTGCACCAGCAGCGCGGTCGTGCCGGTCTCCAGACACCGGTCGATCACCCGGTCCAGGGCGGCCCGGCAGTCGGGGGACTGGGCGTCCGGGACCAGCATGTCGACCGTGCCGGTCACGTCGAGGCCGCAGTCGTCGGCCGCCTCCAGCCAGCCGCGGCGCACGTGCGGGCGGGTGGGGCTCGGCTGGGCCAGGACCACGCCCACCTTCTCGTGGCCGAGGCCGGTCAGGTGCCGGACCGCCATGCCGGCGCCCTGCGCGTGATCGGTGACGACCGACTCGAGGAAGGCGTGGTGCGGCCCGGCGTGGGCGGTGCGTTCCAGCAGGACGACCGGAAGACCGGTGCCGGCCAGCCACTCGATGGTGAGCCGGGCGGTCGGCACGTCCATCCGCGGGGCCACGATCAGCGCGTCGACACCCTGGTCGACCAGCCGGTTGAGCTGGGGGCGGTCGTCCTCCGTCTGGTACGACGAACCGCGCAGCACGATCCTCAGGTCCAGCTCGCGGGCCGCACTCTCGGCGCCGCGGGCCACGTGCGGCCAGTAGTAGTCGAGCGACGGCACGAGCATGCCGACGCTGCCGCCGGTCGGCCCGTCCAGCTCCGGGTCTCGCAGGTCGTCGGCGGTGGGCAGGGCGACACCACCGTGCACCCGCCGGACCAGGCCCTCCGAGGCGAGCTGGGCGATGTCGCGGCGGATCGTCACGGTGGACGCGCCGAGCGCGTCGGTGAGGTCGGAGACGCGCAGCACGCCGTCGCGCTGCAACTGCTCCAGCAGCCGCGCTCGCCGGGCCACCTGCAACGGCCCGCGTTTGTCAGAAGTGCTCACCGCGTCTCCTTGACGGTCAGTTCGAGGGTACCGACGGGGCCGAGCGCGGTGACGTCGATGTCCAGGCGTGTCAGCCGGTCGCCCCACACGTCGGACAGCATCGGGTCGTCCAGCTCCCGCACGACGATGGTGCACGGTAGACCGGGCGATGATCCTCCGCGACGCACGCCCGGATCAAACGGCCCCGTGTCCGCATTCGCCGGGCTGGCGTCCGCTCTTGCCGGTCCCGTGTGCGTGTGCGCCGGGACGGCGTCCGCGTTCGGCGGCTTCGCGCCGGGATCGCCGGCCTCGACGGCTGCCCAGGTGATGACCACGCCGCCGGCCTCGGCACGGCTTTCCGACACGGTCACGTCTCCGGCCACCACCAGGTGGATCACGGTGGGATCGGCGGGGCCGGGCGCCAGGTCCCAGGAGTCCCGGATGGTGACCGTGCCGGTCGCGCGGTCCAGCCGGGCGGCCCGGATCCAGGAACGGATGTCGTCGCGGGGGTAGGCGGCCGCGAGGTCCATGGTCAGCGCCGCATCGCCGGCGACCACGGCCCGCGCCGCGAACGCACGGCCCGCCGCCTGTTCCGTACCCCGGATGGTGGGTGTGTTGTGCCAGGTGGATCGCATGGTCCAGATCTCGTAGCGGTGCGGCCCGAACGTCTGCGCCGTGTAGGTGGGCCGCCCCGGGTCGACCAGCACCGGCGCCCCGTCGCGGGCCACGATGAAGCTGCCGACGTCGTTGTGGTTGTGGTTCTCGTCGTTGTGGCCGCCCTTGACGGCGAGGGTGAGCCCGGTGGAGCCGCCCGCCCCGGACCGCGCGAGCAGCACCTGCGTGGACGGGAACCAGACGTCGCGGGGCAGCGGCGACCCGCCGGGCCGGACCGCCGCCCAGTCGCGGTCGGTGAGCGCCAGCAGTAGATAGCCGAGACCCGGGCTCTCGTGGGCGACCGGCTCGCCGGGGCGGCGGTGCGCGGCGGCGTGCGCCTCGGCCTCCTTGTCGCCGTGGAGCCGGGCCAGCCGGTGCAGGACGTGCCACGGCTGCTCGTACGACGGGCGGGCCGGACCGTCGGCATGGTTGACATACCACGGCCCGCCCAGGTGGACCCGGTGCGGGAAGGCGACGACGCCGGGTTTCGCCGTGGTGGCGCCGAGCATCTCGAGGGCCTCCAGGTAACGACAGGCGCCGTACCACCAGTAGTGGACGCCCTCGTCGATGGCGCCGTCGGCGGGCAGGGCCGCGCCGAACCGGTCGAGGCCCTCGGTGATCAGGCCGATCAGCCGCTGCCGGCGGGCCGGGTCGTCGACCAGGGCGAGCGTGGCGATCAGGACGTTGCTGTGGATCCACGGGTTCCAGTTGTGCACGCGACCGTCGAGGCCCAGCCAGTGCCAGTCGCGCCGCTCGGTGAACGGGGTCAGCACACGGCGGTCCACCTCGTGCCGGATCCGGGCGCGCAGGCCCGGCACGTGCCCGTCGAGGTGCCCGCCCAGCACATGGTCGATCCACGCCAGGTCGGCGGCCACCTCCCCGGCGCCGAGATCGACGCACGGATCGGTCACGACCGGGAGGACCGAGCCGTGCCGTGCGTGCATGTCGTCATGGCCCGGCCAGCACCAGGTGCTCTGCTCACAGAACAGGACGACGCCGTCGGTGACCTCGTCCAGCCACACCGGTTCGAGCGTGACGGCGGCCAGGGCGGTGGCCCGGGCCAGTCGCTCGTGCCGCGCCCAGACGGCCTGCTCGTAGGTGTCGCGGTCGCCGTCGCGATGGAACCGGGCGAAGTCGTGGGCCAGGGGAGTGGGCCACGGCGTGCCGAGACTGGCCCGGGCGCGCTCGGTGAGCGCCTGGAGGGTGGCCGCGTCCACCGTCGTCCAGGCGTCGCGATCGTCGGCTGACGGAACGCGCATCTGACCTCCCCTGTGATCGAATGCGATCGTATCAGATCACTTCGGCGGTCCCGCCGCGCCCGTTCTCGCGCCCCCTGTGGACGACGAGCGTCGCCGTCTTGCGGATAAGGGCAGGTCAGGGTCATGTCCGATCACTTTTGGCGATCGGTGAGCGAAGAACTCATTGACATGCTCGTTTATGAGCGTTTTACTTCCCGGAAACCGATCACAGGTTCCGTCCGACCGACTTCGGAGCGTGACGTGCCACCCTCGACCGCTGCCCTCGACACCCGTTCCGACTGGACCGGGTTCGCCGACCGCCTCCTCGCCGCCGCCTCCCGGCACGCCTCGCCGCGGAACGCGCTGATCACCCTGCCCGGAGCCGAGGGCGGATACGGTCGCGCGATCGACGGCCTGGAGGGTTTCGCCCGCACCTTCCTGCTGGCCGGGTTCCGCCTGGCCGGGGAGAACGGCCGCGGGCTCGGCGACCTGGCCGAGCGCTACGCCGAGGGCCTGGCCGCCGGGACCGATCCGGCGTCACCGGTCACCGAGCGATGGGCCCGCCTGGACGAACACGGGCAGGCCAAGGTGGAGGCCGCCTCGATCGCCCTGATCCTCGACATGACCCGCCCCTGGATCTGGGACCGGCTGGACAGCGCCGTCCAGGAGCGGATCGTCGACTACCTGTCACCCGCGGTCGGCGACGGCACCTATCCACGCATCAACTGGGTCTGGTTCCGCCTGGTCGTCCAGACGTTCCTGCGGTCGGTCGGCGGGCCGCACTCGACGGCCGAGATGGAGGAGGACCTCGCCACCCACGACACGTTCCGGCGCGCCGACGGCTGGCTGTCCGACGGCTCGTCGCGGGCGTTCGACCACTACACCGGCTGGGCGCTGCACCTCTACCCGGTGCTGTGGTCGCGGATGGCCGGCGTCGACGGCCCCCGCCCGCAGGACGTGGCCCGTCTCGACCGGTTCCTCACCGACGCGCTGGCCCTGACCGGCGGCGACGGCTCCCCACTGCTCCAGGGCCGCAGCCTGATCTACCGGTTCGCGGCCGCCGCCCCGTTCTGGGCCGGAGTCCTGGCCGGGGTGCCGTCCCACGCCCCCGGGCGGCTGCGGCACGCCGCCGGCCGCGTCGTCGGGCACTTCACCGGCGACGGCGACCTGCTCACCCTCGGCTGGCACCGGCCGTGGCCCCGGCTCGCCCAGTCCTACTCCGGCCCCGGCTCGCCCTACTGGGCGAGCAAAGGCCTGCTCGGCATCGCCCTCCCGGCCGACCATCCGGTGTGGGCCGCGCCCGCGGAACCGCTGCCGATCGACACCGGCGACGTCCTGCACGCCGCCCGCGCCCCGGGCTGGCTGATCGCCGGCACCCGCGCCGACGGCATCGTCCGCGTCGTCAACCACGGCACCGACCACGGTGAGCCGGGCGTGCCCGGCGGCGACTCACCGCTGTACGCCCGGCTCGGCTACTCGACGGCGACCGCCCCGGTGCTCGACGAGAGCGGCTGGACCGACCCGGAGGACCAGTCGGTCGTCCTGGCCGACCCGGCCGGCCGCCGGTCGCACCGCACCGGGATGCGCACGCTCGGCGTACGGATCGAAGAGGGTCTGGGGGTTGCCGGGTCGGTGGCCGAGGCGCACTGGCTGGACCAGGACCCGCCCGGCCGTGACCACGGCGGCGGCCGCCCCGGCAAGCTGCGCCGGGCCGGCCGGATCACGACGTTCTCCCTGGTCCGTGGGCCGTGGGAGATCCGGCTCGTCCGCGTGGACGACGCGGAGCCCGCGGCCGTGCGGCTGCGGATCGGCGGCTGGCCGGTCACCGGCGGCACCCTGATCTCCCGGCTCACCCCACTGACCGGCGACGACGCGATCGCCGGCATCAGCGAGCACCACGACGCCGGGCCGCTCGGTGACCCGGTCCGGGTGCCGTGGCTCGACCTCCCGGTCCCCGGACCGGGCACCTGGATCGCCGTCCTGGTCGAGCTCAGCGGCGAGCGGCACGAGACCACCTGCCGCGTCGAGATCCACGGAAAACAGGTGCGGGCCGTCTGGCCCGACGCCGTCCTCACACACACCCGTATCGACATAGAGGAGTAGGAATTGAAGCGCTCCCTCGCCGCCCTCACTGCGCTCCTGCTGGCCCTCTCCGCCTCCGCGTGCAGCGGAGACGACGCCGAGGAGTCCGGCCCGGTCACCCTCACCCTGGCCGGGTGGAGCCTGGCCACGACACCGGAGTTCAAGACACTCGCCGACGGCTTCCGCGCCGCCCACCCGGACATCGCGGTCGAGCTCAAGGAGTACGACGCCGCCAACTACGACACGCAGATGATCGCGGACCTGGCCGCCGGCAAGGCGCCCGACATCTACGTGCAGAAGAACCTGAAGAACTTCTACACCTACCAGAACGGCAAGCAGCTGCTGGACGTGTCCGACGTGGCCGGCAAGCTCGGCTCCGGCGTCGGCGGGCTCAGTTCCTACCAGGTCGACGGCAAGACGTGGGCCATCCCGTACCGGCAGGACTCGTGGGTGCTGTTCTACAACAAGGCGCTGTTCGACAAGGCCGGCGTCAAGCACCCCGACGGCTCCTGGACGTGGGACGACTACGCGACCGTGGCCAAGGAACTCACCACCAAGCTGAAGGCGGCCGGCGACAAGGCGCTCGGCACCTACCAGCACACCTGGCAGTCCACCTCGCAGGGCTTCGCGCTGGGCCAGACCGCCGGAGCCGACCTGCAGAGCGGCGACTTCGGGTTCCTCAAGCCCTACTACGAGAAGGCCCTCGACCTCCAGGCCGCCGGAGCGCAGGTCAGCTTCGGCGACGCCACCACCAACAGCCTCACCTACCAGGCCCAGTTCGGTAAGCAGTCGGCCGCCATGATGCCGATGGGCACCTGGTACATCGCCACCCTGCTCAGCCAGCAGGCCAAGGGCGACGCCGACACCTTCGCGTGGGGCATCGCCCCGGCCCCGCAGGCCACGAAGTCGACCACCGGCACGGCGGCCACCCCGGTCACCTTCGCCGACCCGACCGGCCTCGGCATCAACCCGAAGATCAGCGAAAGCAAGATCGAGGCGGCCAAGAGCTTCCTGGCCTACGCGGCGTCGGCCGACGCGGCCAAGGCGCTCGCCGGCATCGGCGTCACCCCCGCCGACACCGCCACCGCCGCGGACACCATCTTCACGCTCAAGGGCGCGCCCACCGACGACCTGTCGAAGTTCACCTTCACCACCCACGACACCAAGCCGGAGAACCCGGTCTCCAAATACACGGCGCCGCTGCAGAACATCCTCAAGGACCTGCACACCGCCGTGCTGTCCGGCAGCAAGCCGATCGACGCGGCCATCACCGAGGCACAGGACCGGGCCAAGAACGAGGTCCTGAGCAAGTGATCCTCCCGTGGGCCCGGCACGCGTGCCGGGCCCACGGTCCGACTACGGGAGCCGACACATGACGACGATCGCCGATACCCGCCGCCGGCGCGGCCGGGTCGTCGCGCGCAACACCGCGGTGGGCTGGTCCTTCCTGCTGCCGAACTTCGCCGGCTTCGTGATCCTCACGATGGTGCCGGTGGGCCTGCTGTTCTACTACGCGTTCACCGAATGGGACGTGTTCGGCGGCGCCACCTGGACCGGGCTGGAGAACTTCCGGCAGCTGGCCCGGGACGCCAGCTTCTGGACGGCGCTGCGCAACACCCTCTACTACGCGGCCTTCCACATCCCGCTCACCCTCGGCGTCTCCCTCGGGCTGGCGCTGCTGCTCAACCGCAAACTGCGCGGGGTGGCCTTCTTCCGGACCGTCGCGTTCTTCCCCTACATTACCTCGATCGTGGCCATCGCCCAGATCTGGAACATGCTGTTCAGCCCCGGGTTCGGGCCGGTCAACGAGGTGCTGCGGTGGATCGGAGTGGACAATCCGCCCGGCTGGACCACCTCGGCGGACGCTTCGATGCCGGCCGTCATCGTGGTCGGCACCTGGCGGTACATGGGCTACTACATGCTGCTCTTCCTCGCCGGATTGCAGACGATCCCGGCCCAGCTGTACGAGGCGGCGCTCGTCGACGGCGCGAGCGCCTGGCAGCGGTTCCGCGCGGTCACCCTGCCCGGGCTGCGGCACACCACCTTCTTCATCACCGTGCTGCTCACCATCGAGAGCTTCAAGGTCCTCGACCTGATCCTGGTGATGACCGACGGCGGCCCCGGCCAGTCCACCCTGGTGCTGTCGCAGTACATCTTCCAGAAGGGCTTCGAGGAGAACCAGTTCGGCTACGCGTCCGCGGTCTCGGTCGTGCTGTTCGCCATCTGCTTCGTGGTGACGGTCGTCCAGTTCGTCGTCAACAAACGCCGGAGCGCCTGATGACCACCCTGCTGCAAACCCCACCGCCCCGGGTCGCCGGCGACGAGCTCCAGCCGGTCCGGCGGCTGTCCGGAGGCCGGCGGGTCCTCGGCTACCTCACCCTCGGCGTGGCCGCCGTCCTGGTGCTGCTGCCGTTCTACTGGATGGTCATGTCGTCGTTGAAGAGCAACAACGACGTCTTCACCGTCCCGGTCCAGTGGATCGCCACCGACCCGGTGTGGAGCAACTACCTCGACATCTGGTCCAAGTCCGACATGACGACGTGGCTGGGCAACACCGTCCTGCTGTCCGCGGTGGTCACCCTGCTCCAGGTGTTCACCGGCAGCTTCGCGGCGTACGGCTTCGCCAAGGTCCGTTTCCCCGGCCGCGACGTGCTGTTCCTCGCCTACATCGGCACCCTCGCCGTGCCCTGGCAGTCGTACATGGTTCCGCAGTTCGTGATGATGTCGAAACTCCAGCTCACCGACACCCTGTGGGCGATCGTGGCCCTCCAGGCGTTCGGCGCGCTCGGCGTGTTCCTGATGAAACAGTTCTACGAGACCGTCCCGGACGAGCTGATCGACGCGGCCCGCATCGACGGCATGAGCGAGTACGGCATCTACCGCCGGATCATGCTGCCGCTCTCGGTTCCCGCGCTGGCCAGCCTCACCCTCATCACGCTCGTCACCACCTGGAACGACTACCTCGGGCCGCTGCTCTACCTGCGCAGCCCCGACCTGTGGACGATCCAGCTCGGCCTCAAGTCGTTCATCAACCAGTACAACGCCGAGTACGCGCTCATCATGACGGGCTCGGTGCTGTCCGTCCTGCCGATCCTGGTGATCTTCCTGGCCGGGCAGCGCTACTTCGTCGAGGGCATCGCGACCACAGGGCTGAAAGGATGACCGCCGCCCGGATCCTGCGCGGCGCCCACCTCGCCCTGACGACGAACCTGCTGCTCGCGGTGGCCTGCTCGCCGCTGCTCACGGTGCTGCTGACCAGCGACCCCGGACGGACGTGGCCGCTGCTGGTGCTGTTCGCGCCACTCGGCGGCCCCGCGCTGGTAGCCACGTTCACCGTGCTCAGGGCGTACCCCGATGGTGTGGTCCTGGGGTTCTGGCGGGCCTGGCGCGGCTCGGCTCGGCGCGCGCTGACCGCCGGAGGTGTCGCCACGGCCGCGCTGCTGGTCCTCGGCGTGGACGCCCGCTGGGCCTGGGAAAGGCCGATCGGCGCGGTCGTGCTGCCGCTGATCGCCGTCGCCATGACGCTGATCGCCGTCACCACCCTGCTCGTGCTGGTCGTCCTCGCCGAACGACCAGCCGTCCGGCTGCGCGACGCCGCCCGCGCCGGCGTCTACCTCGCGGTGCGCCGCTGGTATCTGAGCCTGTTCTCCCTCGCCGTGCTGGCGGTGTTCGAGGCGCTGCTGGCCGCCCGCCCGGCGCTCGCCATCGGTATCGCCGCCAGCCCGCTGCTGTACGTGGTCTGGGCCAACAGCCGATACACGCTGGCCCCGGCCCTGACCACCGCAGCCCCGACCGCATGAACCACCGACCGGAAGGAAGTCATGACGGCGATCGCCGACCAGACCGGAACTGCCGTGACCGCCGCCCTGCGCACCATCGACGCCAACCTCGCCGCATTCGGCGACCGCTACCCGGGTGACACCACCGAGAACGGCCGGTACCAGCCGCGGCCGGCGAACACCGGGTGGACCACCAGCTTCTGGCCCGGCATGCTGTGGCTCGCCCACGACCTGACCGGCGACGACACCTACCGCAAGGCGGCGGCCGCCCACGTGCGCGGCTTCACCGACCGGATCGACCGCGGCGTCGACCTCGACACCCACGACCTCGGCTTCCTCTACACGCTGTCGTGCGTCACCGCCTGGCGGCGCGGCCGTGACCCGGAGGCCAAGCGGGCCGCGCTGGCCGCCGCCGACCACCTGCTCAGCCGGGTGCTGCCGTCGGCCGGCATCATCCAGGCCTGGGGCGACCTCGCCGATCCACGCCAGCAGGGCCGCACCATCGTCGACAGCCTGATGAACACACCCCTGCTGTTCTGGGCCAGCCGCACCACCGGCGACCCGCGCTACGCGGCCGCCGCCCGCCGGCACACCGCCCAGCTGCGCGATCACATCCTGCGGCCGGACGACACCACCTACCACACCTTCTACTGGGACCCGGCCACCGGCGAACCCCTGCGCGGCGAGACCGAACAGGGCAGCGCCGACGAGTCCTGCTGGGCGCGCGGGCAGGCGTGGGGCATCTACGGCTTCACCCTCAACCACCAGTACACCGGCGACCCCACCCTGCTGACGGCGGCGGTCCGCTGCGCCGACTACTTCCTCGCCCACCTGCCCGCCGACGGCGTCGCCCACTGGGACCTGATCTTCGCCCGCGACCCGGCCACCGGCGAGGAACGCGACAGCTCCGCGGCCGCGATCGCGGTCAACGGGCTCCTCGAACTCGCCGCCGCCGTACCGAACCGCGCCGACCGCTACCGCGCCGAGGCCGGGCGCATCCTGCGGTCGCTCATCGACGGCTACTCGACCCTGACCCGGCCCGACTCCAACGCGCTGCTGCTGCACGGCGTCTACGACAAACCCAAGGACGTCGGCGTCGACGAGGGCAACCTGTGGGGCGACTACTTCTACCTCGAAGCCCTCACTCGCGCCACCCGTCCCGGCTGGACCCACCCCTGGTAAGGAGCACCTCTCTCATGGACTACCGCTACCACTGCTACATCCCGGCCGAGAACGGGGCGAACTCGCTGCCGTTCAACCCGTGCTCACTGCTCGACTTCCAGCTGCTCAAACTGGGCGCGGGTGAGACCTGGTCGGGGCACTCGGGCAGCCGGGAGATCCTCGCCGTCATCCTCGGCGGCACCGCGCACTTCACCGTCGGCGGGGAGAAGTTCGCCGCCGTCGGCGGCCGGGCCAACGTGTTCTCCGGCAAACCCCATTCCGTCTACATCCCGTACGGCACCGACGTCACCATCGAAGCGGTTGCACCGGTCGAAATCGCCCTGCCCAGCGCGCCCAGCGACCTGGCCACCACGCCGTACGTCATCGAACCCGGACAGGTCGCCTCCGGACGGTGGGGCGCGGCCAACTTCGGGCGCGGCTACCACCAGATCCTCACCGAGATCGCCCAGCCCACCCTGCCCGCACGGCGGCTCATCGTGGGGGAGACCTTCACCCCGTCCGGGAACTGGAGCACCTACCCGCCGCACCGGCACAAGAACGACAACCTGCCCGCGGAGGCCGCGCACGAGGAGATGTACTACTTCCGGGTCGCCCCGGCGGGCGGCTTCGGGATCTGCCGCATGTACACCGACGAGGGGTACGAGGAGAACTTCACCGTCCGCGACCACGGCGTCCACATGATGCCCGAGGGATACCACACCGTGGTCAGCGCGCCCGGCTACACCACCTACTACCTGTGGTTCCTCGCCGGGACACAGCGCACCCAGGGCGCCCACGAGGACACCGACCTGTCCTGGGTGACCAAGACCGTGCCGATGCTGCGCGACCTGGGGCATTGATGGTCCTGGACAGCTTCCGGCTGGACGGGCGGGTCGCCCTCGTCACCGGCGGCAACCGCGGTCTCGGCCGGGCGTGCGCGGAGGCCCTCACCTCCGCCGGCGCCTCGGTCGTCGCCGTGGACAGCTCGTCACTGGACCTCCGCACCGCCGACCTGCGGACTTATGTGTCCGACTTCGGTCAGTTGGACATCCTGGTCAACAACGCCGGGATCATCCGGCGGGCGCCGGCGGCCGAGGTGACCGCCGACGACTGGGACGACGTGCTCGGCGTCAACCTGGACGCGGTGTTCCACCTCAGCCAGGCGGCCGGGCGGGTGATGCTCGCCCAGGGATCCGGGAAGATCATCAACATCGCGTCGATGCTGTCCTTCCAGGGTGGCATCCGGGTGCCGGCCTACACCGCGTCGAAACACGCGATTCTCGGGCTGACCAGGGCGCTCGCCAACGAGTGGGCCGGGCGGGGAGTCAACGTCAACGCGATCGCGCCCGGCTACATGGCCACCGACAACACCGCCGAACTCCGGGCCGATCCGTCGCGCGCGCCCGGCATCCTGGACCGCATCCCGGCCGGCCGCTGGGGCACCCCGGACGACCTCAAGGGCGCGGTCGTCTTCCTCGCCTCGGACGCCGCCCGCTACGTCCACGGCGCCGTCCTCCCGGTCGACGGGGGATGGCTGGCCCGTTGACCGCTGATCCGCTCACGGGGAGCGGATCAGCGGGTCAACGGCGCGGGCAACGCCCAGCGCCGTCGCCGGAGGGGACGAGATTGTCGCGCAATTGGGCCCGCACCTCGACGCGCGCCGCGAGGGAGAACTCGGTGAGGTCGACCGACCCGGGACTGTTGTCTATAACTTCCCGCAGCCGTGCGATGGCCGCCGGGTCGGAAATCCGGGCGACCAGGAAGTCCAACGTCCAGTCGAACAGGCCCCCGCACGTCGGCCAGTCGATACCCGGCCCCAAGACCAGAAGCGCCGCCATCTGTCCTCCTCCACGGGACACTCGTGGGCATGTGCGACACCACGGCATCCCATGCCGCCAGCGAAGCCTTCGCCAAGACATCGAGGAGCATCGACCTCGGCGAGGGTATTCCGAGAGGCAGGTCGAGCATCGGGTTGGTCGCTGCCACCCGGGCGGGGTTGCCGTCGGTTATCGCAAGTCGGACAGTGTCGAACCGGGCATTGTTTTCGATCGACACTGTGTAGCGACTGCCGTCGCCGCCGGAGGAATCGTGAGCTTGGACGACCCGACCGAACAGATGCGCTGGTACGTGGGCCTGGCGTTGATCTTCTTCTCGGTGGTGCCGGTGGTCGGTATAGCGCTCGTGGCGTCGGATGCGGACGCCGGCGACGCGTGGGTGCCGGTATTCGTCGCGGCGCCGATCAACCTCGTCGGTGTGGTGTTCGCGGTGTTGAGCATGGCGGCCCGTGATCCGCGGACGTCGTCTCGGCGGCTCGCGATTGCCGGCGGGTTGGTATTGCTCGGGGATGTCGCGTTGTACGGCATCTATTCACTGATCACCTGACGACTGCGGGGGAGAAGTCGAACAGCCGGTCGAGGCAGTCCTTCTGGGGGTTCCGGCCTTCGCGCAACGGGTCGACGATATCCACATCAGACTCTCAGCGTGGGGTTTCCTGGCAATGGTCGTGCTCTGCGGCGGCACGTTCGGCCTGCTCACGTACTTCGGCCGCCTCGAAGAGTTGCCCGCCGACGCAATCTGCCGCCGCATTGCGGCGAACATCCCGGTCGCCTCGCCCGGGGTGACCGCGGTCTTTAAGGACGGTGGCATAGACGACGACTTCGAGTCGTGCGAGATCGAGGTCGGCAACGTGCGGGTCGGCGATGCACCACCGGTGACCAGAACGTTGACCCTGATGTTCTTCCAAGGCCGGCGCTACTACGCGCCGGACGCCGTCCCCGAGTCCTTCGTCGCGGTTCCCGGCCTCGGTGATGAGGCCGCCTTCCAGCGCAGTTGGGGTCTCGTGATCCGGCGTGGCGATCTGGTACTGCTACTGAGCTATCCCAGCTACAGGTTCTCGGACCCGGATCCCACAGACGAGGCTTCGCTACGGCGGCACGCTGCATTCGGGCAGGTGATCGATGCCGCCTTCTGAGCCCGCGCGCCGGCACCGCCCGCTGGCCACCGCCCTGGTCATCGGCTTCTTCCTACTGGCCGGTGGTGGCTATCTGATGCTGTTGCGCGCCGACCAGCGCAAGCCGCCGCCCGCGAGGCCGCCGGCCTCGTTCGGCGTCGCGCTGACCGCCGACACCTCGCCGAACCAGGTGCAGTCGGACATCGGGGCGTCGTTCTACGCCTACTGGTTCGACTCACCGACGAGCCGCGCATCGCTGTCGCTCTACCTGAAGACGGTGAGCGGTGAAGCTGAGTCGCCGACAGGCGGCGCCTACTTCCTGCTTCCCACGGAGGTGGAACTGAAGTCGGTGGATCTTACCTTGTGGGAGGATCAGACCGCCGATGCGGCGGAGGTGAACCAACAAGGGCACGGCGAGGCCGTCACTCCGCGGACCGCCGTCGACGGCCGTCTGCTCCGGGTATCGTTCCCGGACCACTGGGCACGCCTGGAAATCGAGCTTGATCTCGCCATCGACCCAACCATCTACAGCCGCCCGTCACGCATCGCCGAGCAGGCCATCTCGGTCGAGTTCGGCAGTCTCGATGCCCTTGCTGCGGCCGCCGACGTGCGGCCGCTGCCGCAATTTGCCTCCGGCGAGCCGGCCCAGAAACTTGCCGTCGACCTCGACTACACGCTCGATCCGGTGGAGACCGAGTTCGAGTCCTTCCCTCAGCCCACCGAGGTCAGACACCGCTCGGCATCTATTCCTTCTCAGCCTGGTTCTGGTTCACCGACTTCGTCCCGATGCACAACGCCGTCGCCCTACCGGACGCCCCGCACGTGCACAACGGCGGCCCCGAGGTACGCGTCGAACTGGGCAGCTTGCGGCTGCGCAACACCCTGGCCCTAACCGATCAGGCCCGCTCGCGGGAGACGACAGCGGTCTGGACCGAGCCTCGGTCAAAATACGCCCCGTCGATCCGGGCCGAGGGCGCCGCGGAGAATCGCGCGGTCCGTTTCGGCATCCAGCTCTTCACCATCGCCTTCGGTCTGGTGGTGGGTGCCTGGCTGGGTGTCACTCTCGACCGCACCCTGCTGACGGCCAAAGGTTGACGGCCCCAGCGGCCGATGATCGCGTCGACGATCAGAGGAACCCAGCCCTCCGCGCCGGGCCTTCAGCATGCCTACAAACAGAACGTCATTCTGGCCGTTTGAACCAGAAGCACGTCGAGCGCACGCGTCCGCCGGAGCCGCGCGCCACATCGGTAGAGTCCGTTCCTATGGTGGAGTGGGTGAAACTCGAGCTGGACATCGACAGGTTCGACGATCCGACCTTCGAGCCCTACCTGCAACAGGCTCAGTTGGCAGGCACACGGTTCACGACCATGGCCGCCCTCGGGGATGCGCCAGAGCAACGCCGGGCGCTCTACCGCCTGAACAAGGCCTGCTCGGCAGACATCCCCGACCGAGGACCGTTCTACACATACGACGAGTACGTGGTCCAGCGCATCGATGTAGCGACCTTCAACCCGAACGGTGTCATAGTCGCCACCCAGGGCGCCGATTGGATCGCGATGTCGGCCACCTCCCTGCACCCCGATCAACAGTTCGCGTTCTCGGAGATGACAGGAGTGCTTGCTCCTCACCGCGGCAAGGGCCTGTCCCTTGCGTTGAAACTACTGGCGATCCGATTCGTTCGATCAGCGGGTTACCGACGCCTGGTGGCCTTCCATCACCCCCGTAACCAGACCGCCATCGCAATGAACCGGCGACTAGGCTTCGTCGATCAAGTCCGCTGATGCCAGCAAGAGCAAACTTACCCGCCTGTCGTATCACAACCTCGGGAATCGCTGTCACATCAGCTTCGCTGACCGGATACGGTTTGCCCGATCAGGTCAGTCCGCAGGGTGCGCCGCACCGCGGACAGATTGCTCGTTTGGCGCTCGAGGTCACCGTGCTGAGACAACCAGAACACGTTCCCTCCTCCCAGAGCCCTTGATAGACGCCGAGACCACCGCCATTGCGGTCGCGATCTGGCCATGCCACCAAGCGTTCGTCAACCTCTCCGTCGTACTGGTCGGTCGAAACCTCGACGATCATCAGGTCGTTGCGGAAGGCGGGGTCGGCATTATTGGCGGCCTGCACCGGCAGCACCTGCCGCATGACATCCAGGAACTCAGCCATCGGCAGCGCGTTGAGCGCAGCCACAAGCATCGTCAGCTGGGCCTCGCCGGACCGGGCTTCGTGCTTGCCGGCTTCGTCCATTGCTCAGCTCTCCCTGACGACTTCGAATCCACCCACACACGCGCCTCACGGTCCTGTCACGGCAGGTGTGGCGGGTCTGGATGATACAGAAATCGGGACTCCAGGCAGGACAGCAGCATGCGCGACAGTTCCGTCCGAATAACGATGTCTTAGGGGGCTCCAGCCCCTGGCGCCCTCGGCTTCGATAGGACACGCGCTCATCTGGTAGCCGCAGACAACGCGCGTCCGGCTTGCGCGCCCGTTACCGAGCGTGAGCGGCGCGCCGGTTCTGGCGCCGGAGCTCGTGTACAAGACCACCCGTACCGACCGCGCATCTGGATCGCGGCCACGATGGGATCGGCTTCGACGCGCGGATCGCCCGCAAGGGCGTGCCCGCCCCGGTCCAGGTCGGCAAATGCTGGGTGGTCGAGCGGACGAACTCGCGGATGAACGGCTTCGGCAAGATCCGCCGCTGTACCGACCGTAATGCCGCCATCATCGACTTCCACCTCTGCTTGGCAGCCTTGATCGTCACGATCCGTCAGCTCATCGCACGAGCCCGTACGCTCTACCGCTGGGACTCCGCCGGCGAACACAGGTGCTTGAACGCCACCGCCTCGCGCGCACAGTACTCGTGCACCGCCTGCAGCGCGGCGACCGCGCTCTGGTGGGTCGCGGACACATGAATTTTCCATCCTTGTTCCGGTACCACGGCGGCGGGAAGCAAATGCCGCCACTGCTCGCTGACGCGGCTCGTCCAGCCGGGCGGCACCGGAGCCCACCTCGCATAGCCCGCCGCGTCCTCGGCGGCCCCGTCCGCGGGGAGGGCATCGAATAACGGGCCGGCCGGCTCGCACGCTCGGTCATAACGGGCGCTCACAGATCGTGAGTGTATCGGCACGCGGGGTGCAAATCGGAAGAAAAGCTCCCGGTGGGCGCCGCACCGGCTCTGCCTTGTCGCCGGCGTACGGCTGCCGGTCGGCGGCCTCGCTCTACCGGGCGCTCGCCGAAGCCGAACAGGCCCCGCGGCCGGCGACGCGGCACTGCGGCCCAAGCCCGCCCGGATCCTGCCCGGCAATCTGACGGCGATCTAGATGGCTGAGTCCCAAGTCCGGCCGGGACGCGTGCGGGCGTATCGAAATAGGGAAGAGTGTCGTTGTCGGCTCGTGACTGCTGACATCAACACCCTTCTCGCCGCACCGTACGTCTTCGTTGACGATCACCTCATCCCGCAGGGCCGACGGCGGCGAGGCCGTCCGCAGCGGTTGTCCGACGCCGAACTGGTCTGCCTGCTGATCACTCAGGTCTTGCTCGACTTCCCGCGTGAGCGGCACCGGATCCGCTACGCCCATGCTCACCTGCGGTATCTGTTCCGTACCTGCCCACCGCGTCCGGCTACGGCCAACGCGTGCGGGCCAGTGGACAGTTGATCTCCACCGCGATCCGTGCCCTGGCCCAGGTCACTCGATCGAGTGCCCCGATCCTGCGGTTGATCGACTCGGCACCGGTGGCATTGTCCTTAATGTCAGATATATCCTGAGCGATCCTCGAGGGTGCGGCAAGTGCGATGGTTGCAATAGCGCTGGGACCAACGCGAATTCGACCACTGCTGGCTCGCCGAACCCACATTCGAACCGCCGTCGCTACCCACCCTTCACCTCGTAATGCGAGAAGGGCTCGATAGGCGACGGCCCCCGGTGAGCCGTCGCCGCCGCTTCATAATTTGCGCCCAAGGCCATGACGGCGTCCCCGTCGACTCGGTACGCCCGTTTATACCCATACCGCAATTCCTGGCCGATCTTCGAGGCCTCGCTATATGCCCTCTGGGCTGCGTGACATCGTTCTATTAGCAACGGACAGCAGGTGCTCGGGGGCATCCACCTCAAGGATGTGGTTAATCGGGGGCTTGACATCGCAGACGCTCGTGCCTAGACCCCGATCCGGGTGACCTTGTCGCTAGCAATCTTGTCCAGTGCCTACTCTCTTGTTCATGGGAACTCGAAAGCTGAAGCTAGTCGGCAGTCATGAAATCCGGGTACGGCTGGGCTGGCTCAGCCGTCAGCGGGTGTATCAGCTCACGAACCGGGCCGATTTTCCGCGCCCGGTCGCCGAACTCGGTCAGGGCAAGATCTGGCTAGCCGCCGAGGTCGAAGCATGGTGCGCGGAACGTGAGAATTCCGGAGTCCGGCAGAAGAAGCCAACCTGAAGATCGCCGCCGATGAGGCGGGCACTGACGATTCAGGCCCTGGGGAGGCGTATTCGCCTCCCCAGCGCGCCAATCAGCCAGAAGGGAGGCGCCCGCCGTTCTTGTTGGACTCTGCCGGCTTCCGCCACTGTGCATCGATGCCGCATGTGGTCGGCGATCGCCCAGCCGACGAAGCGGCGGGAGCGCAGGTCGATAACGGTGGCCAGGTAGAGGAAACCCGCGGTCACCGACCGCGGTCTGCGGCGCGGCGTGGCTGGACCTGCTGGGATCATCCCTGCATACGCGGGGAACAGACCACCAGCCGAGCGGCGACCGCGCAGCTGGGCGGATCACCCCGCGTGCACGGGAGCAGAGTGTCTCGGACATGCTGGCCGAGGCGCGCGGAGAATCACCCCGCGTGCGCGGGGAGCAGGGCGCCTACAAGCGGAGTGTGGACGCGACCGCGGGATCACCCCCGCGTGCGCGGGGAGCAGGCATCTGGCCCAGCCCCGACTCGGTCATGCGTCGGATCACCCCCGCGTGCGCGGGGGTGATCCCTGTCAGGACAGCAACGAGCCCCAGCGCTCGGACTGCTCCCCGCGCACGCGGGGGTGATCCTGCGCGAGGACCACCTCACCGACGGCTGCGGCTGCAGGACGACCCCAGGCAGCATCGTCGAGCGGGCCGTTGTGGCGGCGCTGGGTGTTGTGGTCGCGCGCAGTGCCGAGGAGGGGCGCTGCCAATCCTGTGCGTCGCCACAGATCCGCGAGCGCGAGCCGACGCCTTCCATGGACCGTCCCAGCGAAAATGGGACAAGCGCATCCATTTGGCGCCCACCGTGTCACCCGGCAACGGGTGATCGCTGAGGCAACGACCAGTGTGCACCACCTCAGCGAAGCCCGTCCGTGACCTTCGTGAACCACGAGGCCGGCGACAGACGGATCAAACCCATCCATCGTACGAGTGATGGCAGTTGTCGCAGTTGTCGAACCACGGCGGGCACTCTTTGCCGCAGCTCGCGCATCTGCCGTACCGATTCTCGGTGACCGCGCGAGGGAGCAGGGCCGTGACCCGTGCGGAGGCCGCGTGTTCGATGTCGGCGGCCTGCCGGTGTGAGATACCCCCGATGTCTCCGAACGCCTCGGTGAAGACGAGACATTCGCGGGCCCATCGTGCTGTGGCCTCGGCGTCTTCCAGTCGCAGCGTCTGCACCTCGCCGAGGGCGGGCAGGTGGATGCGGGTGCCGAACGCGACCGCATCAGCGAACGTGTCGATCGCGGCGGGGCTGTCGACGGGCAGGTTCGCGATCTGCCAGGTTCGCTCGGCGCCGAGGCCGGCGCGCCGGTGTTGCCCGAGCCCACCGATGCGGGCGTTGACCGGTCCGGTCGGGTGGACCCGCAGCCAGGGATGTGCGGCGAGTTCGGTCGTGGCGGCGTGTGTCCACGCTGTCAGGTGGCGGACCAGGTGTTCCGGGTCGTCGGTGCCGAGGTCGGCGAATACCGGCCGCAGTGTCCCGTTGGCCACGGTGAGATCGGATGGGCGGAGGCCTGCGGCGGCGTGGGTGCCGGCTGCCACCAGCCGCGGTGAGACGGTCAGTGCGGCGGTGCGCAGCCAGCGGACGGTGCCGGTGTCCGACATGCCGTACCGGCCGGCCCGGCCGGCGATCTGCGCGACCTCCCACACGTGCAGGGCGCGGCGTTGCAGGCCGTCGAACTTCTCGGTCTCGGCGAAGATCACGTGGTCGGCGGGCAGGTTCACGCCGTGCCCGATGACGTCGGTGACCGACAGGACGTCCAGGTCCCCGTCGATGAACCTGGCGATCACGTCGCGGCGGGCGGCCGGCGGCATCGCCCCGTACAGTGCGGACACCCGCATTCCGGAGCCCGCAGCGGCTTCCCGGGCCAGGGACAACACCGACCGGCGGGAGAACGACACCAGCAACGACCGTGACGGAATGGTCGGGATTGTCACCGCATCGGCGAACCGCAGCGCAGCGAGCCGGGCATGACGGGTGACGGTGATCCGGTCCGCGAAGATCTGCCGCAGTAGCGGCTCCGCCTCGGGCGCGCCGCACAACCGCAGGTGAGTGACGTCGGCGCCGGCAAGAAGGCGGGTCCACGCCCAGCCCCGTTCCGGATCCGCGAGCCAGTGGACCTCGTCGATCACGAGAGTGTCCATCGGTGCCCGCGGCGCGCACTCGGGCGTGCAGCACACGACGGCTGCGTGCGGGTTCTGCGACCCCTCACCGGTGACGTAGCCGACGGTCTCCGGCCCGAGGACGGCGCAAAGCCGTTCGTACGCTTCGAGCACGAGCATCCGGAGCGGGGCCACGTACACACCGGAACGCCGTTCGGCGAGCAGCGCGAGAGCGTCGTGGGTTTTACCGCTGTTGGTCGGGCCGAGATGTGCGACCACCGATTCCGGCGTGGTACGACGCACCGGCGCCCTGATCCGAACGGCCGCTGCCGCGGCGGCCAGGGCCGCACGTTCGGCTTCCCGGCTCTGCTGCTGCACGGCGGCCCGGGTCGCGGCCGCCGCCGCCGCGGTACCGCGCCGGGCCAGTGCCTTGGCCAGCCAGTCCGGCTGATCAGCCACGACGGCGGCCAGCTTGTCGACATCGACGTACCAGCGGTCCTGCCGCCCGTAGTCGGTGCGGACGGTCTTCTGCTGGGCGGGCAGCCGGCCGGCCTGGAAAGCGGTGCGGACCTGCCCTTCGGACAGGCCGAGGACGATCGCGACATCGCTCGTGCCCACCTCGGCCGGATACCGGACATCGGCCGGCAAACCCAGCCGGGCTCGCACCGCGGCGATCCGGTCCTTCTCCGCCTGGGCCTGTTCCCGCTGGGCCTGCCCGGCCTGGGCTGCCTCGGCTCGCCGCTGCCGGGCCTGACGCCGCAACTCCGGAAGATCGGTACGGGCCTGAGCGACGGTGGCGTCGAATCGCACCCGGTCGGTGTTCGCCAGAACGGTCCACTCGTCGACCAGGTCGTGAGTGGTCGCCTTCCTGCCGGCGGCCACCCGTAGCGCGGTGACCGCGGCCTGGGGGATGCCCAGCAACCGCGCGACCGTCTTCACGTCCATCCGCTCGTCCGGGCCGGGAACGATCGGTCCGATTCGCCCCGGACCGTCGACGACGACCGCTACCGCCGTCGCCCGGTCGATGGTGGCGGGGAGCCGGCCACACCAACGGTGCCGGTCGACCATGCCGGTCACGTCCGGCCGGGCGGCGATCACCCTGTCCCAGCCGACCGGGTCCGCATCGCCCAGCGCTTCCTTGGCTGCGGCTACCGCCTGCCGGCGTTCCTGCTTCGTCTGTGCCCTCCGGGCCATTCGCCGCGTGCCGGTCGTCGCCTCCTGGGCGTACCGGACGACGGTGTCCGGCCTGGCGTCCGGGTGCTGTCGCAGCAGGTCCGCTGCGGCGATGACGCCCGCCGCGGTCTGCCACTGACGTTCCCGGTGCAGAGCGCGTGCACCTTGATCGCCGAGGATCGCCCTGACCGTGTCGTCGTCGACCAGGCAATCCGGGGGCAGGTGCCCGAGCTCGTCGATAAAGCCCGGCCTGAGCCGGCGGCTGTCGGGGGTAGTCAACGGCGATCGTCCTGACCTCGATGAATACAGAACAGAAAGCAACAATAGATCATATGTACGACTCCGGCGTCGGGCCGGTAGGACGGGTCAACCGTTCATCTCCGCTCGGATCCGCATCAGCCAGTCGGCCTGCCGGGGCGCCACCGTTACCTGACTCTGACGGACGCGGGTGCGTCTTTCCTCCAGGGCCGCGGTCGACGGCGGTGGCCGTGTCGATCGCGGCTCGCCTGTGATCGCCCTCCTGCAGACCGTGCCGTGTGGAGAGCAGAGGCCGCTGGTCCGCCGCAGCCGATTGCCGCCGGTGCCCGCTGGAAAGCACTGTCCAGCTGCTCGCGGGTGACACCGGTGACCGCGGAAAGCCGCATCTCGGTGGCCCCGATGCGCTACCCGGGCAGCAGCATCCTTCCCTCGGTGTCACGCTCGACCGGGACGACCTTGCTGACCGCGCCGGCCGGCACCGCACCGTAGATGTGCGGGTATTCCTCGGCGCCCGGCTCCGGGGCTTCGAACCTGACCGGTACGCCGAGGCGTTCGCTGTCGATGACCAGCACCACCAGGTCGTCGCCGTCGCCGTAGACGTACTCGGCGACGGCCCGCAGCTGGTGCGACAGGGAACAGTGGATGAAGCCCTGCTCGTCGAGCGAGACGCCCCGTGTCGACATGCGGTACCAGCCCGTCTCGATGGCGGCCTCCCAGCAGGCCCGTTCGGTGATGTGAAGCAGCTGCGTCATGCCGGGAAAGTACCCGGACGCATCGGCGGCGGCCGTCGATTTTCGGTGTCGTACAGGCAAGCCCGTCGGCATAATCCGGACATGATCGAGGACCTTCTCCTACCGCGAGCGCGGCGGCTGTGGGCGGGCCTGGCCGGGGAACCGGTCGCCTTCAGGGGCGCGGCGGTCGAGGTGGTCGCCTCCCCGCGATCGTTGCTGTGCCCGCCGGGCTGGGTGGGCATCGTCGCGCTGGGGGACGCTGTGATCGTCACCGCCCCGGACAGCGAGGCCGCTGAAACCCTGCGGCGCGCCGTCCACGATCTGCCCACGACCGCCATGACCGAGCCGGCGATCCTGCGAGGCATCCTGCCCCTCGACGACGTGCTGGGACCGGCCACTCTGGCCTACTGCGACACGGCCCACTTCCGCCCGGCCGACTCGGCCACGGTCGAGACGGTCCCGGCGAGCCACGCCGACCTGGAAACCCTGCTCGCCGACGTGCCGGCCGACGACGCCGACGAGGCCGGCCTCACCGACGTCACCTCACCGGTCTTCGTGGTCCGTGCCGCGACACGGGTCGTCGCGGCCGCCGGCTATCGGGCGTGGCCCGGCGACGCCGCCCACCTCAGTGTGCTGACCGCCCCGGGCGAGCGCGGACGAGGACTCGCGCGTGCCGTCGCCGGCGCGGCCGTCGACCAGGCGCTGCGGTCCGGTCTGCTACCGCAGTGGCGGGCACGGCCCCAAGCCTCCCGCCGGGTGGCCCGGGCCCTCGGCTTCCAGGAACTGGGCTCCCAGCTCAGCGTCCACCTTGGCGGCGGGCGATCATAGTCGGCACCGGCACGATCACCTCTCGGCGTACGAGCAGGCTCACCCTCCGGTTGCACCCCTGCGTTGCGGAAACCTGCCGCCGAGACTGCGGCCCATGAGGATTCCGGCGGGCCGGTGGTGACCGGGGACGGTCCTCCGCAGTCATCGCGGCCGGGAGACCGTTGTGCAGCGGGTCGAGTGGGTCCCCGAGTGGCTGGCGCGGCCGCTAGTTGGCGATGTGGACGATGGCCCGCCGGCCCGCCGGGTCGTCGAGGTGATGGAGCAGGTAGTGCGCCAGATCTGCGCGGGCCAGTGACTGGCTGTTCGGCAGATCCTCGTTGACGGCGGTCCGGTACCGGCCGGTGAGGGCACCGTTGGTCAGCCTGGGCGGCCGGACGATGGTCCAGTCCAGTTCGCTCGCGGCGACGAGGTGTTCCATCTCTTTCATGTCGGCGAACATGTGCCGGTACAGGGGTTGGACCAGGTAACCCATCAGCAGCCGCCGGCTCAGTGGCGCAAGGTTGAATTCGCCGAGGCCGATGGAGGAGATGCAGGACAGGCGGCGTACGGCGTGGTCGTGCATCGCCGCGATGATGCCGGTGACGCCTTGTGAGTAGACGGTGGTGGGGCGTCGGTCGGCGCTGCCGAGACAGGAGAGCACGGCGTCGTGCCCGGCCAGTGACGTCCGCCAGCCGTCGGGGTCCAGCACGTTGCCGCGCAGGACCGTCAGTCCGGCTCGGCGGGGGATCGAGTCCGGGGTGCGGGCGAGGGCGGTGACCCGATGGCCGGCGTCGAGGGCCTGGGCGATCAGTTCGGCGCCGGTGCTGCCGCTCGCGCCGAAGACGAACAGTCTCACGTGGCGGCCCGCCGGTGAGGCAGGGCGAGGAAGGTCGCGGCGGCGAGGATCGCCAGGGTGACTGCGGCCATGAACAGCTGACCGTGCAGGCCGAGGATGAACTGGGTCCCGGCCCGGAATTGCGGATCGTAGGTGGCGGTGCCGGGAAGCAGCAGTGCGGGGAACATGGCGGCCCATGGCACGGCCAGGATGCCCGCGGCACACAGCAGCCGGGATCGGGTGTCTCCGCGACGGCGGGCCAGCAGGGCGAGCGTGAGCACCCCGAGGCCCAGCGACATGACGATGTACTGGGCGTCGTGGAACTTGGCATGCGGTGGCCAGGCCGGGTTGCCCATGTGCTCGGCGGCCGTGCCATCGAGGACGAGGTCGAACAGGAGAGCCCCGAGCGCTGTCTCGACCGCGATTGCGGCGATGAGGATTCGGGGCAGGGACCAGTGGCGGGTCATGGCGCTCCCATCTTGTAGTAGCACCATGAGTGTAGCGACTACAACTTTGGATAGGTGGCATGAATAGGGTCACACCACGGTCGTAGGCTTGCGTCCATGAGCGTGACTGGCCGGCGGGAGCGGAAGAAACAGCAGACCCGAGGGGTGATCGGCGACGCGGCGATGCGGCTGTTCTTCGCCCGTGGCTTCGACGCGGTCACCATCGCCGACGTCGCTCAGGAAGCCGACGTGGCCGTCCAGACGGTCTTCAACCACTTCCCCACCAAGGAAGACCTCTTCTTCCAGGAACGCGAGAGCTACGTGACGGCGCCCAGCGCGGCCCTCCGTGACCGCCGCGCCGACGAGTCGATCGGGCAGGCACTGGCCCGCGGCTACCGGAGGCTGCTCGCCGACTACCACGATGCCGGCCTGCTCGGGCGCGGCGTCGAATACCAGCGGACCCTGATTGACAGCCCCGCCCTGCGCGGCAGGGAACTGGAACTGCGCCGCGAGCGCGAGGACCTGCTCGCCGCCACGCTGGCCGAGAGCGAGCCGCCGCTGAGCGACGGGCTGCGGCAGCGCCTCCTGGCAGCGTTCGCCTCGGCCGTCGACCGGGTGCTGGACGCCGAGGTCCGGCGCCGGCTGCTCGCCGGGGAACCGGTCGACGAGATCCTCACCGCGCTCGAGCCGTTGGTCGGCGAGCTCTTCAACGCCGCCGAGGCCGCCTGCCAGCAGGTGCGGTCGGGTCCGTAGGCCCCTGCCCGATCACGGGAACCTGATCCTGAGAACGAACCTTCATCGATGCTGTCGTGGACGTCTCTGTCGGAGGGTCATGCCACACTCCCGCCCATGATTCAGATCGTCAGCGCGGCGTTGGTTCGCGAAGGCCGGGTCCTGCTCGTCCACCGAAGTCCGAACCGCCATGTCTACCCGGATGTGTGGTCACTGGCCGGCGGACACACAGAGCCGGGCGAGACAGAATTGGCCGCGCTGGCCCGGGAGACGTACGAGGAACTGGGCGTGCGGATAAAACCAGACTCGGCGATTCATCTGTGTCGGCTGCAGGTAGGCCGAGGAGAGGAATCCGTGCACTTCAGCGCCTGGATTGTCGAGGAGTGGGAGGGAACACCGGCAAACGCCGCCCCCGAAGAACACGATGACATCCGCTGGTTCCAGCCTGAGGAACTGCCTCCGCTCGCCCACGAACCCATGCGTACGGCGCTGGTGGAAGCGATGCGAGGTGCCCGATCCTGAACTCCCAGCCTCTTCGTAGTGGTCGGTGCCGTCACGGGGCTCCGGTGAAGGCCTCCCGATGACGCCGTGCCCAGTCCCGGAAGGCCGCAGGGGGGCGTGCCAGTACCGTCGCGACGTCATCGGTGAGGATGCGGTTGTGCCCGGCGCGCGCCCAGGCGGTCCCGATGACGGTGGCCTCAACGGCTGCCGGGGGCATCCCTGAGGCCAGTAGCTGCTGCGGTGCGCTGGCTGGGGGGACGTCCACGGTGACGACGGGGCGACCGATGGCCTCGGCGAGTTGGTTCGCCTGGTCGGGCAGGCTGAGCAGTTCCGGACCGGTGAGGGTGTAGGTCTTGCCGGCATGGGCGGGATCGGTGAGGGCGGCGACCGCGACCGCGGCGATGTCACGCGGATCGATGACGCCCTGTTCGCCGTCGCCGGTCAGATTGGGTACGGGTTGTCCGGCTCGGATGGCATCCGCCCAGTAGAGGCAGTTCGAGGCGAAGCTCGACGGCCGCAAGATCGTCCATGTCAGGCCACTGGCGCGGACCGCGTCCTCAGCCATGTGGTGCCACGCGCCGACGGTTGCGGTGCCGAATCGTTCGCCGGTGCCGATCGCGGAGAGCTTCACCACTGAGCTGACCCCTGCCGCACGGGCGACCGCCAGCAATGCCATGTCGTGATCTGGCGTAGGTGTGTCCGGAGCGGTCAGCAGGAACACGGCGCGTACGTCGGCCACCGCCCGACGTAAAGAGGCAAGGTCTTCGAAGTCGGCCTGCACCACATCGACGCCCGGCGGCATCGTCCGGCCGGGCCGGGCCCTGACCATCGCGCGAGCACGGTGCCCGCTCTGCTGGAGCAGCTGCATGACGTGGCGTCCGACGGTGCCGGAGGCGCCGGTAACAAGGATCATGGGTGTCACCGTTGCAGGACAGCCGCGGCCAGGCCTAGGAACTTTCGGCACAGTCCGACGCGGGCACCCGATGTTGTCCTGCACCACGAAGTACGGTGCTGAACTGTGCGGCGCGACAAACTGATCACCCCGGAGGTGGCCAACCTGCTTCGGCCATGGTTCTCCGGTGCCACCGTAGGAGCGCAACCTGTCATCCACGATGCCCCGGCCGTACTGGAACAGCCCGACCATGCCGTCACACTGACCTGGCGGGTGGGCTCCGACGACCCGCATGACATCGTGATCATGGGTCCCCGAACACAAGCCCGGTACCGTCTCGGGCAGCCCGGCCGGGACTGTCTACAACTGCGTTTCCTGCCAGGACGGGCTGTCGACTTTCTCGGCCTTCCCTTGCGCGAGCTTGCCGACCGGGCTGTTGCCGCTGCCGATCTTGACAGCACGTCGCTGAGAACGTTCGTCCAAGCGATCGCCGCCGGCGGTTCGCAGGTCGCCTCGCAGTCGCACGCGGCCCGACTGAGAGCGCTGACCGCGGCGTTACCGGATGCCCCGTCGGCGCACAGCGACCGCGCCGCTCTACGCCGGCACATCGTCGCCGAGGCGACGGCGCTGTTGTCCATCGGCGACGGTGTGCCACGCGAATCCGTCCATCGCGTCGCCCGGCGCCTGAATGTGAGCGAGCGACATCTTCGCACGGTGTTCGCCGATGGAACCGGCCTGACGCCCAGCCAGTTCGTGCGCCTCGACCGCGTTCGGGCCGTGCTCACCCGTATCCAGCAGAAGCTGCCCGAGGTGTCCACCACAGCGGGTTATTACGACCAGTCACACATGACCGCCGAGTTCCATCGCGTCATGGGTGTCACCCCCTCCGCCTTCACCATGCGACGCTGGCCCACCACCGAGGCATGCACGGCCGACAGGAAACCCGTAGGTTTCAGTCGCCGCGCAGGTAGCGGGTGACCATGTCGACCAGTTCGGTGGCGAAGGTCTCGACCGGTACCGAGCCGGGGGCGGCCATCAGTTTGTGCGTGTTCATCTCGATGGTGAACAGGATCAGGTCGGCGGCCGTGCCGACGTCGCCGACGCGGACGTCCGGGTGCCGGGAGAGCAGGTCGCGGATCTGGGCGGTACGGATCCGGCCGTGCCGATCGACGGCGTCGAGGAGGTCCTGGGACAGCGGCGCCTCCTCGATCATGATGCGCAGCAGCTGCGGATCCTCACTGTGACTGTCGATCGCGTCGCGGACCAGGGCTTGGACCGTTTCCCGGAGGGTGCCCGGGGAGAGGTCCAGCCGGTCCGCCTCGGCCCACGTGCCGCGGTCGATGTGGCGGATCAGCAGCTGGGCGAGGATCGCGTCCTTGTTCGGGAAGTACTGGTACAGCGAGCCGATCGAGATGCGGGCCTGCTCGGCGATGCGGTTGGTGGTGCCGGCGGCGTACCCGTACTCGGTGAAAACGTGAGCAGCCGCGGTCAGGATGCGCTCGCGGGTCAGTTCGGCGCGGACCTGGCGAGGCTTGCGACGTGGTTGAAGACGGCGGTCGGCCGACGGCATATCGACACCTTCCCAGGCGACAGAAAGCGAGTACCAGAATAGCTGAGCTATTGCTCACAATAGTGCAATGAACTGGGAAGATGCGAGAACACTGACCACCGTCGACGAGGTCGAGGCGCTCATCGGCCGGCCTCCCGCGCCGGTGCTGATGAAACAGATCAGCGCGCTCGACGAGGGCTGCCGGGCGGTGCTGGCGCGCAGCCCGATCGCCGCGTTCGGCTACCGCGACGCCGACGGGACGAGCACGACGACGTTCGTCGGCGGCCGGCCCGGGTTCGCGCGCATGCTGTCACCCACCCGGATCACGTTCACCGTTCCGCCGGCGGCATGTGGGCCGGTCTCGCTGTTCTTCCTGCTCCCGGGTGTCGGCGAAGTCCTGCGCGTCAACGGCTCGGTGACCGCCGACGCCGCCGACGGTGTCGTCATCGGCGTCGAGGAAGCGTTCGTGCACTGCGCGCAGGCCGTCTTGCGGTCCCGCCTGTGGCAAACGCCAGGCCCGGCCGAGCCGGTTCCCGAGGTCTCCGGCGACGGCCCGCTGAGCCGCCCCGGCGTAGCCGCCTTCCTCGCCGCCGCTCCGTTCCTCGCGCTGTCCACCTGGGCCGGCGACCGCGGCAGCGACACCAGCCCGCGCGGCGATCAGGGCCCGGTGGCACGGATCCTCGACGACCGTACGCTTCTCATCGCCGATCGCAAGGGCAACAGACGCGCCGACGCCCTGCACAACCTTCTGTACGACGACCGGTTCTCGCTGGCGGCGCTGGTGCCGGGCCGCGCCGACGTGCTGCACCTGCGTGGCCGGGGAGCCGTCACCACCGACCCGGCGCTGCTGCACACCCTGGAGTTGCGCGGTTCGCCACCGCACGCGGCCCTGCTCGTCGACGTCGAACACGCCGCACTGACCACCGGCTCCGCGGTGGTCGACGCCCGACTGTGGTCGCCCGCCGCGCACGTGCGCCCGGGTGAGGCGCCGGACCTGATGATGCTGGCGGGGGAGCACCTCGCGGCCAACACGGCACCCCGGTTCGTGCTTACCGCCGTCCGGGCGATCCCGGGGCTGGGCCGGCTGCTGCGGCGGGTGATGAACCGCGCGTACCGCTCCGGGCTGCGCAAAGAGGGGTACGCCGACGGCGCGCTACGGGAGGTACGGGTCACCGAGGTCCGCCGGGAGACACCGAGCGTGGTCACCGTCGTGCTGGAGGACGGCCACCCGTTCGACTTCCGGCCGGGCCAGTTCTTCACCCTTGTCGCCGAGGTGGACGGCCGCCCGGTGCGCCGCGCCTACTCGGCCTCCTCGGCACCCGGGGCGACCCGGTTGGAGGTGACCGTCAAACGCATCGACGGCGGGGCGTTCTCCACACACGTACACCGAAAGCTGCGCGCCGGAGACCGTCTGGCCGTGCGCGGCCCGTCCGGCACGTTCCACCCGCGGTCCCCAGCCGAGATCGTGCTGGTCGCGGCGGGCAGCGGCGTCACCCCGATGATGAGCATGATCCGCACCCGGCTCGCCGGCCCGGACGGCGGCCGGATCGCCCTGCTCTACAGCAGCCGCGACGAGACGGAGATCATCTTCGGGGCCGAACTCGACCGGCTCGCCGGGGATCACCCGGATCGGCTGTCGGTCACCCACGTGCTGACCCGCCGGAACGGCCGGATCGGCGCCGACGGCATCCGCCACTGGGTCACCGGGCTGGAGCCGGGCCCGGACGCCCACTACTACGTGTGCGGGCCCGAGGCCCTGACGGACACCGTCCGGTCCGTCCTGTCCGGGCTGGGCGTCCCCGCCGGGCGGGTGCACAGTGAGCGCTTCCACCGCCGCCCGGACACCGTGACGACCGAGCCGCAGCAGCTGACCGTGACCGAGAACGGGCGTCTCGCCGGGACGACGGTGGTGGCGCCCGGGCAGACGCTGCTGGACGCGGGGCTCGCCGCCGGGCTGCCGATGCCGTACTCGTGTACGGCCGGCGGCTGTGGCTCCTGCACCGTCCACCTGACCGTCGGCGACGTCACCCAGACCGAGCCGGACGGGACCGTGCTGGCGTGTATGAGCTGCCCGCTCTCGGCAGTGACACTCGATATCCGACGATGAGTCCTTGACGGCGACGAGGGCGCTGATCGAGTCTCAACCGTCCCGGGCCTCGGGACGGTCAGTCGATCGCCAGGGCCGCCACCGGGCTGACCCTCGCCGCCCGCCGGGCCGGCAGCAGTCCCGCCAGCACGGTGATTCCGGCGATCGCCGCCACGATCGTGACGAGCCAACCGGCCGGGAACGTCAGCGGCAGGTCCAGGCGCAGCGACTCCAGGGTGAGCCAGGCCATCGGCACGCCCAGCACGACGCCGAGGACCGCCCCGATCAGGCCGTACAGTCCGGCCTCCAACCCGACCATCATCCGCAGCCGGGCCCTGGTCAGACCGAGCGCCCGGGCCAGCCCGAACTCCTGGGTGCGCTCCAGCACCGACAACCCGGTCGTGGTGCCGACACCGACCACGGCGATCAGCACGGTCAGTCCGAGTAGGCCCAGCGCCGCCGCGAACAGCGACGACACCTCGCCGTCGGCCTTGTCTCGTTCGTCGGCGAGCACCGCCACCTCCGCGCCGGCCGGGCCGCTCAGGCGCCGGAACTCGGCCAGGGCCTCGTTCCGGGTCCCGGTGGCGACGTCGGCGAGGAAACCGGCCGACGAGTCGCCGAGGGCATCCAGGTCCGCGCTGGTCAGCACCGCTCCCATCCGCAGCGGCGCCTCCCCGGTCAGGATCGCCACCACCTCGACGCGGGCCGCACCGTCCGATCGCAGCGTCACCACGTCACCGACCCGGGCGCCGAAGTCGGAGGCGGCGACCGCCGACAGGATCACCGTCCCCGGGCCGAGCGCCGCGATGTCTCCGCTGGCCGCCTCCAGTCTCCGCAGAGCCGGCATCGCCGCCATGTCGATCGCGATGGCGCCGTGCGAGAAATTCCCGGAAGGCGCGGTGAAGTCCGCCATCCGGAACGGGGTGACGTCCCGGAACCGCGGGTCGGCGCGCACGCCCGCCATCGCCTTGTCCAACCCGTCCGGTGACTCGGCGAACATGGCGAGGTCGGCCGGGGTACGGGCGGCCATCTCCCGGTCCGTCCACAACCGCAGACTGCTGATCCCGACGACGGTGCCGGCCAGCATGGTCACACCCAGCGCCACCACCACCGACACCGCCGCGGCGCGCCGGGGCGTACCCCCGATGCCGCTGACCGCGAGGTTGCCCGTTGCGCCGAGCCGCCGCAGCGGCCACCCGGCAACCGCCAGGATCGGTCGGATCAACACCGGCCCGAGTACGATCAGCGCACCGAACCCGAGCGCGCCGACACCGACGAGATGTAACAGCGCGTCGGACGAACCCATCCGGCCGGCGGTCCGCCACCCCAGGCCGGCAGTCGCCGCGACCAGCAGCAGGCCCGCCACCAGCCGTGGCGCGGCGACACCCCGTTCGGCGGCCAGCGTGCTCGCGGCTCGCAGGGCCTGCAGCGGGGCGACACCGGCCGCGGCGAAGGCCGGGGCGAGAACGGCGCCCGCGGTCAGCAGTCCGGCGCCGGCCACCACCGCGACGGCCGCGGCAAGCGGCACACCAGGACCGGTCAGCGTACGGCCGGAAGCCGCGGCCACCGCAGGGGCGGCCAGCCCCGCGAGCTGGGCGAGAACGACGCCGACCGCCCCGGTGACCAGGCCCGTCACAGCGCCCTCGACGGCCAGTGCCAGGATCAGCTGATTGCGCTGGGCGCCAATCGTGCGCAGCAGCGCCAACTGCCGCAGACGCTGCGCGAACACGATCCGGAACGTCGACGTGGCCACCAGTGCCGTGGCCACCACCGCGATCGCTACGAACATCGCCACCAGGGCGAAGATCTGATCGAGCTGGCGTACGGCGTCGTGCGCCTCCCGGACCCGCATGGCCTCGCCGGTGGTGACGCTGACGTACGCCCGAGGATCGTCCAGCAGCCGCTCGGACCACCCGTTCATCATCGACGGCACGTCCGCGCCGTCCGCGGCAAGCACGTCGACCCGCGGGAACCCCGGGTTCCCGCTGATCCTCGCGACGGCCTCGTCGTGTGCGTACGCCCGCTCGGCGGTGTCCCGCGGCCCGTCGACCACACCCGTCACGGTCACCGTCACGGGCTTTCCGCTGCGGTCTCCGGTGTGCAGCCGTAGCGTGCCGCCCACGGTCGTGCCGAGCCGTGCGGCGGCCCGCCGGTCCATCGCGATCTCCCGGTCGCCGCGCGGGTAGCCGCCGGAGAGCAGCGTGATCCGCGACAGGGGCCCGGAGCCCGGGTCGGCGATCAGCTCCAGTTCGTTGCCGGACGAGGCGTCGCCGACCGTGAACGTCGCCGTCACCCGGCCCACCGCCTGCCGTACCCCGGCCGTGCCACGAACCTCGGCGACCTGCCCCGGAGTCAGCGACTCGCCGCCGGCCGCGTACACCACCAGGCTGACGGCTTCCGGCGTCTCGCTGAACGTGTCGAGCGTGGTCCGCGTGACGATCACGTACGCGAGCACCGTGCCGAACACCACGAACGCTGCCACCAGCACCGACAGCCCGGTCGTCAACAGCCGCCCGGGACGGCGCGACACCCCGCTGAGCTGAGTACGTAGGACGCTCGCGGTCATCGGACGATGTCCTGGAGAGAGGTGTCCTTCACGATGCGGCCGTCGGCGAGCGTCAGCACCCGGTCGGCGTATCCGGCGGCGTCGGGGTCGTGGGTGACCATGACGACGGTCTGGCCGAGCCGGTGCACCGAGTCGCGCAGGAAGCCGAGCACCTCGGCCCCGGACCGCGAGTCGAGGTTGCCGGTCGGCTCGTCGGCGAAGATGACGTCCGGCCGGGTGCTCAAGGCCCGGGCCAGGGCGACGCGCTGTTGCTGGCCGCCGGACAGCTCGGAGGGGCGGTGCCCGAGCCGGTCACCGATGCCGAGGACGCCGACGACATGGTCGAACAGGTCACGGTCCACGGCCCGGCCGGCCAGCTCGGCCGGGAGAGTGATGTTCTGCCGAGCGGTGAGCTGTGGCAGAAGGTTGAACGCCTGAAAGACGAACCCGATCTGGTCCCGGCGTACGGCGGTCAGTGCCTTGTCCGACAGGCCGGTGAGTTCGGTGTCGCCGATCGTGATCCGGCCGCTGGTGACGGTGTCGAGCCCGGCAAGGCAGTGCATGAAGGTCGACTTGCCGGAGCCGGACGGCCCCATGATCGCGGTGAACCGGCCGCGGGTGAAGGTGGCCGACACCCCGTCGAGGGCACGGACCGCACGGTCGCCGGTGCCGTAGACCTTGACCAGGCCGGTGGCGGTGACGGCGGCCATCAGAAGGCGAGCTTCGGAATGCGCAGGTCCACACCGCTGTCCGCACAGTGGCCGACGGCCAGCTCGGTGATCTCGTCGAGTTCACCGGCCCGCGGCCGCTCGGCGGCACCGGTCGCTTTGACCCGCGACCAGTACACGTAGCGGCCGACCTCGGTGCTGATCCCGTCGTTCTCGAACCGTGTGTAGCGGACCTGCCGGATCTGCTGCTCCCAGCTCTCGGCCTCGGTGGCGTCGGCGGGCGGCGTCTGCGCCTTGTCGATCAGCTCCTGGGCGAGGGCGCAGTCGGCGCCGGACGCGGCCGTCGGGCCGAATCGCTTGTCCCACAGGTAGTTCACGCCGAAGCCGACACCGGCCAGGATGATCGCGGTCAGGATTCCGAAGGTGATGTGTTTGCTGTTCACGGCCGCCATTCTGTGGCGTGGGGCGGGCCCGGCGCATTGACGCCAGATCTGATCCGGCGGGGCCCGGTGTACGACTCAGGTATTACACGCCCGGCTTGACCAGGCCGATCTCATACGCGAACACCACGGCCTGCACCCGGTCACGAAGTTGCAGTTTCGCCAATATTCGCCCGAAATGAGTCTTCACCGTGCCCTCCGCGACGAAAAGCCGGCCGGCGATCTCCGCGTTCGACAGCCCGGCCGCGACCAGCTCCAGGACCTCGCGTTCCCGTTCGGTCAGCATGGCCAGCCGTTCGTCGGCGCGCCCCGGCAGGGTCAGCTGACCCGCGAACCGGTCCAGCAGCGCCCGGGTCACCCGTGGCGCCACCACCGACTCACCCGCCGCGACAACCCGGATCGCCGCGAGCAGCTGCTCCGGCGGCGCGTTCTTCAGCAGGAACCCGCTCGCCCCGGCCTGCAATGCGGCGAACGCGTCCTCGTCGGTGTCGAACGTGGTCAGCACCAGCACACGCGGCCCGTCCGGTCCGGCGCAGATCCGCCGCGTCGCCTCCACCCCGTCCATCACCGGCATCCGGATGTCCATCACCACCACGTCCGCCGGCACCCGGACGAGCAACGCGAGAGCCTCGGCGCCGTCACCGGCCTCGCCCACCACCTCCATGTCGGCCTGCGCGGACAGCACCATCGCGAACCCGGCCCGTACCAACGCCTGGTCGTCGACGATCAGGACCCGAATGCTCATGCCGCCTCCCTGACCGGGATCATGGCACGGACCAGCCAACCGCCGTCCGTACCCGGCCCCGCGGAGAACTCGCCGCCGTGCACCGCCACCCGCTCGCGCATCCCGAGCAGACCGTTGCCGCCGCCGCTGGTCATCGACCCCGGCGCGCCGTCGTCGCCGACCTCCAGCACCGCACGGCCCCGATCCACGGACAACGTCACCACCACCCGCGTGCCCGTCCCGGCGTGCCGCAACACGTTCGTCAGCGACTCCTGCACGATCCGGAACACGGTCAGCTCGTCGGCCGCGGACAGCCTCCCGACGTCACCGTCGAACCGCGTCTCCACATCGAGGCCCGCCGACCGCGCCCGCTCCACCACCGTGCCGAGCTGCCCGAGACCTCTCCGCCGACGGTCCTCCGGATCCTCCTCCTCGCCACCGGCTCCGCGCAGCACCGCCACGATCCGGTGCATGTCGTCCAGGGCCTCCCGGCCGGTGTCCGCGACCGTGCGCATCGCCTCGCGCGCCCGCTCGGTGTCCGTGTCGATCACATAGCGCGCCCCGTCGGTCTGCGCGATCATCACCGCGAGGCTGTGCGCCACCACGTCGTGCAGTTCCCGGGCGATGAACGCCCGCTCGTCCGCGGCGGCCAGCCGGGCCAGATGGTCGCGTTCCCGCTCCGCGGTCGCCGCCCGCTCGGCCAGCACCACACCGCGCTCCCGGTTCGTCCGCAACACGTAGGCGAACAGCCACAGCGCGCCGCAGCCGGCCAGGGCCGCGACATGCTCGGCCAGGTACGGGTAGTCGAACACGGAACCCGACCACGAGTCGTCGATCCGCACCAGCGCGACGACGACCACACCGAACGCGACCACCACACCGGACAGGTGCACCGCCCGCTGGTCACGCGAGTGGGTCACCACCGCCAGCATCGCCACGAGCAGCGCCACGTCGTACGCCGCCGGAACCGCCGAAGCCACCAGCACCTGCACCGAGGCGAGGACCGTGACCACCGCGAAGACCCGCACCGGCGCGTAGCGCCGGAAAATGAGGGCCGCCGCCATGCTGACCCCGATGACCGCGTCCCCTATCGAGTGGCCGCGGTACTGCACGGCGACGGTCGCCACCACCGTCGCGATGATGAGATCCCACAGGATGCCCAGCTGCGGGGCCCACCGACCAAACACCCCGCCACCATAGACGGCGCCACGAGCTGACCATGCGGCGTCTATCGGTCCGGTGGCGGCTCACCTCACCGCCGAACTCGACCAGTGCCGCCATGCAGGCTTCGGCCTCCTCGTCCGGGACGTCGAGGTAGTAGCTGGTTTTGCGTGGCATCGGCTCTGGACAGTCGCCGTAATCCTCTGACATCGCCCAGTGCATGCGCTGGCAAAGGTCGGCCAGCAGTGCGTTCAGCTCACCTACCGAGGCACCGTCGGGCAGCGGCCCGTGCCGGGTGAGCCGGCTGAGCAGACGCCGCACCAAGTCCGGCGGGAGATCATCAGCGAACAGCGAGCCATGCACGGTGACGAGCACACCGAAGATCGCTTCGAGGTCGGACGCCGGGAGAGCCCGGGGCTGCGGTTCCACCTCCGTCACGTGGCTGACCACGCCGGGGGACTCGGTGGACCTCGGCGGTCGCGCCAACCACGCAAGCATCAACGTTTCGGCACCGCAAGATCGTCGCTGGATTCATGTCCGCGAGGTTCGGGGCGGCTCTTCTTGTTGCCGCCTGGCAAGCTCGTGTCCCGTGATCGATGACTTCGCGAAGGACTACCTGCACCGCCAGCTCAAAGTGACCCGTGAGGCGCTGGTCTGGAAGCTCGATGGTCTGTCCGAGTACGACATCCGGCGTCCCTTGACGGTGACCGGGACCAACCTCCTCGGCCTGGTCAAACATATGGCGACCTGGGAGGCCAGGTATCTCGGCGAGATTTTCGCCCGCCCGTTCCCGGTGCCGCTGCCACGCTGGCAGGATGCGGACGGAAGCGATCTGTGGGTCACGCCGGATGAGACTCGCGAGCAGGTTATCGGTTTCTACCAGCGCGCTGGGGACCATGCCGACGCGACGATCAGGGACCTTCCCCTTGACGCCTTGGGCCACGTGCCGTGGTGGCCGAGCCCCGAGGTGAGGCTGTTCAACATGATGGTCCATGTCCTGCAGGACACCACCCGGCATGCCGGCCACGCGGATATCCTGCGTGAGCAGCTCGACGGCCGGACCGGGGTGATGGCCGAGTACGAGGAGCCGATCGACACGGCGGCCCGCGCGACACATCGGGCGAAGATCGAGCGGGCTGCGCAGGCAGCGACCGGCGGCACGGACCAATCGGACCCATCTGTCACACCAAACGCCGTTGAGACTGCGCCGTGATGTTCGACGCCGGGTACGAGGTTCCACACATCGCCTGGCTGCTGCGCGACCTGCTGGTCGAAATCCTCGGCCGGATGCGTTCCGACCGAGTACTGCGCCGTCCGGCCCCGCCGCGTGTCTACCAGCCGCAGGGCGAACGACCGGCCAAGCATGACCACATGGCGGCGGGCGGTGGTGTACGACTCCCCGGTACGCGCCATACGCTCGCGCACCAGCTTCTTGAGTCGGCGCTGTTCGGTCACGTCCTGTCCTGTCCTGGACGGCGGCAGCGGCACCGCCCCACGTCGGCTCGCCGCGGCCCCGTCCGGCTACTGCGGCTGGACATGGACGGCATCGACTACGCCCCGCGATGGCATGAAGGCCACCTTCGCCCCCCGCGTCGCCGGCGGCGTGGATCGCCGGTCAGGAGATATGGCGCACGGGCAGCGCCGCCCGCGATCGTACCCCTCGCCGGGAGCGACTCCGGCGTTACTGATCGACCGTGAAGATGACCGCACGGTTCGCGGCCGCGGCTTCCCGGTAGAAATCGCGTACTCGGGTGAACCAGTACCAGGTGTAGTCGAAGTCCTCATCGCCGAGTACGCCCTGGTAGTCCCCGGGGTCGATGCGGTCATAGCGCTGACGCATCCAGGACTGGTCCACCGTCTTGAGGGCGTCGGCGACCTGAGCCGCCTCGCCGGCGCGCAGGTGCGCCACGACGTACTCATCGCCTTCGTGGTGATGGCCGCCGCCGAGAACCGCCATGTCCAACGGCGACAGGCGCCTGCCACAGCCCAGGGTGCCGTCGCTCAGGCACCGATGGATGGCATCCCAGGCCTTGTCCGTCTCGCAATCCAGAGGTACGCCGTCCCAGTCGCCCATCTCGACCTCTTCGACGAACGCCCGCACCTCGGCGTCGTCGCGCGTCGCCATCAGTGCCGCCTCCTGGTCCTCCGTCAGCGCAAAGAACATCCCGCGACATGCCACACCCGGCAGGGTACGTGAGTGCCAAGATCAGCACCGTCCCGGTCGTCAAGGGCCGCGCTCGGTGTGTGGTGGGGCAGCGCTATCGGAAGCGCCAAGATGAGGCCGGACCTCGTGGAACAACGCATCGCACATTCACCCGACGATTCGTCACGGAACCTCGGCTTATCGTCCCGTGCCCTTCTGGTGGATGCGGCTGAGCGTCTCCTGCCACACATCCGGCCCGGCCTGATCCCCCTTCTTGGTCGTGAAATAGTCGCCGTGCCGGATGACGGCCCAAGCGAGAACCGCCAGGCAGGTCAGCGACATGGCCAGGAGGAGGCCTTGGGCGATGTCTTCCGTCCACGAATACCAGTCGGGGTAGAGCAGCGCCTGAATCTCGGGAATGCGGGCGGCGAAGCTTCCGCCGGCCAGCTCGTCGAGATAGTCGGGGAATCCGGTCAGGACGCTGCCGTCGGCGCCGACGGAGAAGATGCCCCACAGGGTCAGAGTCGCGGTGGTGACCAGAATCGTGGTGCGAGCCCAACGACGGCCGCGCAGAACAAGCGGCGCGAGAACACCACATGCCACGCCGACCGCACCCATCACGAGCAGCTCGATCGCACCGCCGTGACCGCGCAGCATCGGCGGTGGCTCCGGCCCGTCCTGATCGGCGACGTCAGCGAAGATCGCCGTCAGCTTCTCCGGCGCGGAGGTGCCCCACCACCGCAGTTCCACCACCGCGATGATGATGAGAAACAGACCGGTCACCGCCAGCACGCCGAGCAGAATCGACGACAGCCGGACCAGCCGCGGAGCACCCGTGATCCCCATGATCAAGATCATACGGTCTCGCTGAACCTCAGCCGGTCCGTAGCGGAGCTACTGCAACTCTGCATGGTGAGCCGGTGTAGGTGCAGTATTCGTACGCTGCGGTATTCGTTGATCTTGGAGGCTGGGGATCGCTTGTCGCGAGTCGTTGTCCGCTCTGGTCGGCGCCGCGGCTGAGGAGGTCCGTGCCGCCGGATGCGAATGGCTGCACGTTGACTACGAACCACACCTCGAACACTTCTATCTCGACAAATGCCGCTCCCAGGCAACCCATGCCGGACTGATGCGACTGACGTAGCGTCCGCCATGGACCGCGGCAACGTGCAACCGTGGAAGATCCACGCTGACGGCGGGCAGACCGCTCAAAGGGTGGGTGCTTTCGTGAGCGCCGCGCCGCGCGAATGCAGGACTGCCAGCAGCCGGGCCTGTTCGGCCGGGGTCAGGTCAGCGGTCGGGATGCCGGACATCCGGCGCTTGGCGCCGGAGAACCCTCTGTGCAACAGCAGGACCTGGCCGCGCGTCCGGCGTACCGTCTTGATCGCCGACCAGGGCAGGGTGTCCGTCGATGAACCGTCGGTGGTGTGCAGACCCACGGCGTCGATCCGGACAGTGGCCGGCCCACCGATCTTGTGGGCTTCCCGCCTCACGACCTGCCGCGGTATCGCGAACAGCATGTACAGCGGCCCGACGACACCGCTGACGAGGAGGGACAGCCCCCAGCCATCCGGATTGCCGGCCTGGTACAGCAGTGCGGCGATGGCCAGCGTGACGGCCGCGAGCCCGGCGACGATCGGAAACAGGTTGTGCCGTAGCAGCGCCTCCGCCAGCTTCGGGTCCGGTCGGGTTTGAAAGGTGAGCTGCCCCGCGTCTTCCATGCGCGCATCATAGAGATGATCTTGGTTGCCCCTGCGGGGAGGTCGAAGGCGAGCACCGACCGCCGGGCTCCTACCGGGAACCCAAGCTCGCCTGGTGGGCCGCCATCACCGCCCCCGCCACCGTGACCGCCGCGATCCCGCAGGCAGCCGGCTGGCTTCAGCGAAAGGCAGCGGATCACCACCAGTAGTTGTCCTGCGGCAGGTAAGGGGCCTCCAGCTCGGCGATCTCCTGCTCGGTCAGGCGCAGCTCGAGAGCGGCGACGGCGTCCCGCAGATGATGCGGCCTGGTGGCCCCGACGATCGGACAGGACACGACCGGCTTGGACAGCACCCACGCCAGCGCCACCTGTGCCATCGCGACGCCGCGTGCCTCGGCGACCTTCTGGATCGCGTTCACCACCGGCTCGTCGACGTCGCGGTCGAACGCCCTGGCCACGGCGTCCGACGACGAGCGGGCCGTCTGCTGACCCCACGGCCGCGTCGCCCGGCCCTTGGCCAACGGCGAGTACGGAGTCAGACCGACCCCCTGGTCAAGGCACATCGGGATCATGTCGCGCTCGTCCTCGCGCTTGAGCACGTTGTACTGGTCCTGCATCGCCGAGAATGTCGTCCAACCGTTCACCACCGCGGCGTGCTGTGCCTTCGCGAACTGCCAGGCCCACATGGACGACGCGCCGAGATAGCGCACCTTGCCGGCTCTGACCAGGTCGTCGAGGGCCCGCATGGTCTCCTCGACCGGGGTCTGCGGGTCGAACCGGTGGATGTAGTAGACGTCGATGTAGTCGGTGCCCAGCCGGCGCAGCGAGGCGTCGGCCTGCTCCAGGACGGCCTTGCGGGACAGGCCGCTGCCACCCGGGCCGTCGTGCATCTTCCCGCTGACCTTGGTCGCCAGCACGATCTCCTCCCGCCGCGCGAACCGGCTGATCGCCCGCCCGACGAACTCCTCCGAGGTGCCGCCCTGGTAGACGTTCGCGGTATCCCAGAACGTCACACCCAGCTCGACGGCCTGCCGGAAGAACGGCGCCGCGGCATCCTCATCCAGGGTCCACTGATGCATGCCGGCCGCGGCCCGGCCGTAGCTCATGCACCCCAGCCCGATACGGCTCACCCTCAGCCCGGTCCGGCCCAGCCGCGTGAACTCCACCGCACTACCTCCCGAACAATCCACGGGCACACCGCCCGCGCCGGCCATGCGGCCACACCGCCAAGCCTCGCACGCGAAGCGTGGCCTTGAGGGCAGGCGAAGGGGTTGGTCCGGAATCCCCGGTCGGGAGCCCGACCTACCGAGGATGAAAAGGCTCGATGTTTACACCCGCACGAACTGACGGTGACCTGCGTCACACTCCATAGAAAAATTCGGATATTTACGCGTTACGATGCACGCTCTCCGCATGATCAAGTCTTCGACGCAAGGAGCTCGATGAAGCGTTCCATTGTGCCAGCTGCATTCTCGTTTCTTCTCATCATCGGGGCGTCTCCGCCGGAGGCGTTTGCCTTCGACGCCTCTGCCAAGCCGGCAATATCGGTGGATCCTGGCGGCACCCCCGATGTCAATGCCGGAGTCGACCTGTCGCGCCTGCATGGCAACCGTTCCTACGTGGAGTCGCTTTCCAAGGTCGTGGATCAACTGTCGAATCTGAGGTCGGCGGTCGGTGATGTGCTCGGAGACACTCCCGACCTGGTCGACTTCGGATTCCAGACGGGCACCAGGTCGTTGATTGTGTACTGGTCGGGCGACCCCCAGGCATCCGTTCTGGACGATATCGCCCAACCCGCCAGCGACCGTGGTCTTGGCCTGGTCATCGCGCTGAGGAAGACGAGTAGAGCGCAGCTCGACGCGGCCGAAGCCGAGGTGGCCGCCAACCTTCCGACCTACCGGAAGAATGGAATCGACGTCCAGGCCTACGGCGGGTTCTCGGCGGACTTCGACGGCCTCAAAATGACTGTCAACGGGAAGCCGTCCGCGTCGAAGCTCCAGCCAGATGTTGCGCAATCGCTGCAGAGCGCCGCGAGCGTCCCGGTTTCGATAACCTATGCCGACATGCGGCCGGCCGGCGGAAAGTATGATGACGGCCCGCCGTTCTATGCGGGCGGCTTGATGGTCGGCACCGGTGGAAAGATATGCACCAATGGCTTCGGTGTCGTGTACGGGGCATCGGTTTACCGATTCCTCTCCGCCCGCCACTGCACCGCCACTCCCTACAAAACAGAAACCGGAACCTACAGCTACGGCTCCATTGTGCAGGCGGGAACCGGCACAAACGGTGCTGCTGTCTTCAGTGGCAAGGGCTCGGAATACGTGTTCAACGGCTCTTATGTCGGGAATCCGACGACAACGCGCCTGCTGACTCAGCGGGATCCCAATCTGAACACGGTCGGCACGCCGGTATGCCAGGAAGGAGGTAACTCGGGGGAGCGCTGCGGGACCATCAGGCAGATCGCTTTGAACTGGGACGACGGCTACGGGAGTGCAATCAAGATAAACTACGTGACCAGTGGCAGTTCGGCGATAATCGCTGCGTCGGGCGACAGTGGTGGACCGGTCATCTCTCTCCATACCGAGGGCCGCGCATGGGCTGTAGGAATCCTGCAGGCCATCCAGAACTCCACGGAAACGGGATGCAACATCCGCTACCCTTCGGGAAACGCTTGTGCCGACAACTTCTTCTTCACCAACGTTGATGTGGCTCTGGTAGGGCTCACCTCCTACGGAATTGACTATTACTAGCAACTTCGGCCAGCCGGGTCCTGTCGCCGGACATCGCACGGGACGGGACCCGGCTGCACCACCGGCGCCGACGGTTGTCGCATCGATATGGACCGCACTACCGTGTCGACATGAGGCTGTCCGGCCGGGCCTTGCTGGCTGCCGCCACCGCCGCCGTGCTCGCCGGATGCACGGCCTCCGCGCCCCGCACCGCCGGGTCGGCGTCGCCGTCGGCGCCCGCGGCCTCCACGATCTACGACGTGGCCTACGCCGCCGCGTCCCCTGAGGAGAAGCTCGACCTGTACCTTCCGCCGCCGGCCGCGGAACCCGCGCCACTGGTCGTCTGGGTGCACGGCGGCGGGTGGCGCGCCGGCACGAAGAGTGTCATCGCCCAGGGTTACGACCCGTCCGCGCCGCCGCCACCCCAGCCGACGCGGTGCGGAGTGAACACCCAGATCCAGACGCCCGACGTGCCGGACCTCAACGCCAAGGGGTACGCGGTGGCCGCCATCGACTACCGCCTCGAGCAGGACCCGGTCGCGGCCGTGAAGGACGCAAAGGCAGCCGTCCGCTTCCTGCGGGCCAACGCCGCGAAATACCACCTGGATCCGCAGAAGTTCGCGGTCTGGGGCAACTCCGCAGGTGGCTACACCGTCGTCATGCTCGGCGTGACCGGCGGCCTGACGACCGAGTTCGACGACCCGGCGCTGGCCGACCCCGCCGTGCCGGCCACCGTGCAGGCCGTGATCGACTGGTTCGGCCCCACCGACGCCGCCAACCTCCCCGGCACGATCGGACCGGACCGGCTTCCGTACGCCTACGTCAAGCCCGGCCGCCCGCTGCCGCCGTTCCTGATCGCCCACGGCACCGCCGACTGCATCGTCCCGGTCGAGTCGTCCCGGCGCCTCCACCAGGCCCTCACCGCGGCCGGCGGGCAGGCCGCCCTGAACGTCCTGCCGGGCGCCCACCACGAGGACCCGGCCTTCATGCGAACCCAGCTGACCCCGGCGTACGCCTTCCTCGACCAGACGTTCAACCGGTAGCCGCCGGGGATTGTACGTTTCCCCATAGATTCAAAAATTGCCATGTAACGATGGCGTAGGGGCCACGTAGGACACCGAAGCTTAACCAACGTTCGAGTGACTCGTGAGTAACCCCACGGTCGCTCGGTCGCCCACCGGCAGCCCGCCTCCACCGGACGGGCCGTTCGACAGGAGCCCCGGATGTCCACATCCACTGCCCCGACGCGTACCCGCCGTACCGCTCTCCGACTGCTGCTCGCCGCGGCGCTCGCCGCCCTGACCGTTCTCGGCCCGGCCGGACCGGCGTTCGCCGTGACCACCGCCGAGAAGCTGGCCGTCCTCTCGTCGTTCACACAAACCAGCGTCACCAGCTACAACAGCTGGAACGCCGCCCGCCAGAACCAGGGCGCATGGGCGGCGTACGCCTTCGACTGGAGCACCGACTACTGCTCCGCCAGCCCGGACAACCCCCTGGGCTTCGACTTCAAACTCTCCTGCTGGCGGCACGACTTCGGCTACCGCAACCACAAGGCCATGGGAATCTTCGCCGCCAACAAGAGCCGGGTGGACTCGATGTTCTACGCGGACCTCAAGCGCAAATGCGCCACCTACGCGGCGGTCGTCCGGCCCGCCTGCTACAGCCTGGCCTGGACCTACTATCAGGCCGTCTCGGCCTTCGGCTCCCTGGACGCGGTCACCGAGCAGGACCTGGCCAAGGCCGCCGAACTCAAGGCCGCGGCCCTCGCCGAATAGCCGACCGGGCGCGAGCGGATCAGGAAGGCCCGCTCGCGCCCGCCGCGGAACTCAGCCGGTCTGTCGCGGTCGCGAGAACCACCACGTGATGTCCGATGTTGACGGCGTGGTCGGCGTATCGCTCGAAATACCGGCCCAGCAGGGCGCCGTCGATGGCCGCTTCCACGCCGAGCGGCCACTGCGGGCTGAGCATGACGGTGAACAGTTTCCGGTGCAGGTCGTCCATGGCGTCGTCGTCGCGGTCGAGTTGGGCGGCCTGGACCGCGTCGTGGTCGGCCAGCGCCGACACGATCTTGGCAGCCAGCTCGTCGGCCACCGCGCTCATCGCCCGGAACAGATCGGCCAGCTCCGGCACGACCGCGGGCACCGGATGCCGGCGCAGCGCGACCCGGGCCACATGCGCGGCCAGATCACCCATGCGCTGCAGGTCGGCGGCCACCTGCAACATGTTCAGGACCATCCGCAGGTCACCGGCGACCGGCGGCCGGCAGGCGGCCAGGCCGAAGACTCGGTCCTCGACGACGCGGTAGAGCACGTCGATCTCGGCATCACGGACCGTCACCTGCTGAGCCGCCGTGTGATCCGCGGTCAGCAGGGCGCCGCTCGCCTGCCTCATCGCCTCCCGCACGACCTTGGCCATCGTGACAAGCGTGCCATTGACCCGCGACAGTTGGGTGTGGAATCCCTCGCGCATGGCAGCCTCCCGGCCCGCTGGTGCGTCAGTGCTCCGCCGGCGCCCCTTTTCCGGATTCAGTTTCACGCCGAGCGCGACGTCGTCTGACACGCTCGGGTAGGCGGGGCGGCGCAACGGCGCATATCGGTCTATGTTCAATCCTTTCAGAACCCGGCGATCACCGTACGGCCGGGGTGTCGACATGAAACAGCCCGGTGGAATGAACCACCTGTGCTGTGAATTCGCCGGGCGCCCATTCTCGCCGTTCAGGCCGGAGTTCTCGCCTGCCGGAGCTGCTGGGCTGGTACCCCGGCGGCGAAGAGCCTGGCGGCGATGTGCCTGGACGGGTTGTGCACGTACACGGCGACATGATGATCCTCGCCGAGAGCACAGGCGGCGGAAACCGCGCCCACGTTGAGCGCGTCCACCCTGGATACGGCGGTGAGGTCGAGGACGAGCCGAGGTGGCCGGACCTTGCGGACGGTGTGCACCAGAACCTGCCGGAGCTGCGTGGCGTGGGCCGCCGCGATCTCACCCTGCGGCCGGATCACGACCGTTCCGTCGGGTTCGGTGCTTACCTCAAACGTCGGCGTACTCATGGCGTTTACCCTTCGTCATGCTCCGTTCAGCGCCCATGCATGGAATTAACTGGATATTGCACGGTTCCGGCGGGAGCCGGCCCAGGTCGACAGCGTGATCAGGAGTGGGCCGGCGGCCACCGCAGCGGCTCTGAAATGGACGAACTGTGGGGTGGGGTGCTTGTCGCTTGTGGTGCCGAGTGTCGTTGGTGCTGCCTCACGGAGCTGTGAAGCAAGGCAACGATCTCACCATGCGATGTAACGAGATCGACGTGCGCGGAATGGTCGATGGCCAATAGGTGAACAATGGGTTCCCGATCATGGAATCGGTGCCTTTCGCCCACCGCCGGGCCGCGGCCGGACCGGAATGTTCGCCGGTGAGCGCCACCGCGCGCGCGTATGCTCACCGAGCAGGGCCAGGCCGCGACGACGACGGCGGCCCGGAGCCCCTTGAGCGTCTTGTCCACGCCACAGGCGGCATGTCCCAATCCCGAACTTCCGGATCGAAATCTCCAGAGCCGAGGCGCTACCGATCGCGAGGCAGGAGTTCACGATGACCACAAGACAGAAAGGCGCGGAGGTCCTTGGCGAAGCCACTCTCGATGAGCTGGCGCAGGGCCTGCGCGGCGAGATGATCCAACCGGGTGACCCGGGTTACGACGAGGCACGGTCGATCTGGAACGGCGCCCACGACCGGCGACCGGCTCTCATCGTCCGCTGTCGCGGGGTGGCGGACGTACTCAAGACGGTGGAGTTGGCCCGTGGCGAGGGACTGCCCCTCGCGGTCCGCGGCGGCGGGCACAGCATCCCGGGCTTCTCGACGGTGGACCGGGGCATCGTGCTCGATCTGGCGCCGATGACGGGCGCCCGCGTCGACCTCGGCCGGCGTACGGTCACGGCGCAGGGCGGATGCCTGTGGGGTGACGTCGACGCCGAGACGCAGGCTTTCGGCCTGGCGGTGACGGGCGGGCTGATCTCCACGACGGGAATCGCGGGCTTCGCCCTCGGCGGAGGCATCGGCTGGCTGGTCCGCCGATTCGGTCTCACCTGCGACAACCTCGTCGGCGCGGACGTCGTGACCGCGGACGGCAGGTACCTGCACGCCGGCGAGGACGAGCACGCCGACCTGCTGTGGGCGCTGCGCGGTGGCGGCGGCAATTTCGGCGTCGTCACCTCGTTCGAGCTCCGGTTGCACGACGTCGGTCCGACAGTTTTCGCCGGACCCGTCTTCTATCGAGGCGAGGACGCGGAACGCGTGCTGCGTGGTTTCCGCGCGGCCGCGCCCACCGCACCGGACGAATTGACCGTGGCGGTCAACCTGGCCACCGCGCCGCCGGTGCCGTTCCTGCCTGAGCAGATACATGGCAAGCCCGTCGTCGTCGTTCTCGGCATGTGGTCGGGCGACCCCGACGCCGGCGACGCCGCGACCCGGCCGTTCCGGGAACTGGCGCCCGTGGTGGTCGATCTGTTCGGCCCGACGCCGTACACGGCGATGCAGAGCATGCTCGACCCGCTGTACCCGCGCGGCATGTGGAACTACTTCCGGTCGGCGTTCTTCGGCGACCTGGACGACACGACGATCGGCGGGTTCGTCGACGCGTACGCTCAGGCACCCAACGCCGTCTCGGAGTTGCACATCCACCACCTCGGCGGCGCGATGGGCCGGGTACCCGCCGACGCGACCGCGTTCGGCACCCGCGACCAGGACTTCATCCTGAACGTGGCGGCCCGGTCCACGGATGCCGACGGCTTTGCGGCCACGACCGAGTGGGCCCGCGCGGCGACCGGCGTCCTGGGCCCGGATGCCGCGGCGTACGTCAACTTCACCGGCGAGGCCGGCGAGGACCGCGTCCGGGCGTCCTACCCGAAGGACACGTACGAGCGGCTGGTGGCGATCAAGGACCGCTACGACCCGGCGAACCTGTTCCGGCTCAACCAGAACATCCGGCCGTCGGCCTGAGCCGGGGGCCCGTCTGAAGGATCACCCCTTGCGGATGATGCCGACCTGACCAGGAGGGACAAGGCTGGCCAGATGATCGGAGCTCTGTTGCTCGGCTTCGTCGCCGGCGTCATCGCGAGAGTGCTCATGCCGGGCGATGCCTTCCGCAAGATGAGCGGACCGGCGTCGTGGCTGGTCTCGGTCGGGCTCGGCCTGGCCGGTGCGCTGGCCGGGTACGTCCTCTTCACCCTCGGGCTGGGCATCGGCGACGACGACATCTTCGACTGGGGCGGGATCCTGAGCGCGATCATCGGCACCTTGATCGTGACTCCGATCGCCGGCTGGCTGCTGCGCCGGTCGGGCCGCGCCCCATGAGTGCTGACACGATTCAGTGATCGCGGCGACCGTGCCGGCGGCGCGTACGAACGCGGCGACGGCCGGTGAGCGTACGTCCTCGGGCCAGGCGGCGGCCAGTGTGGCGTCGGGAAGGTCGTTGACGGGGCGGTAGGCGATCCCGGGACGCTGGTAGCGGCGGGCCACCGAGACGGGCGTCAGGAACACGACGTTGCCGGTCTCGACCAGGCTGAAGATCTCGGCCAGGTTCGAGGCCGGCCTGGCGGCGCCGGACGAGGAAGCGGGCCCGCCGATGAGGCGGCGGCCCTCCAGGTCGGACCGGCACAACCGCGTCCGGGCCGCGAGGGGATCGGCCGCTGCGAGCGCGGCCAGCAGCGGCTCGGACAACAGCGGCTCACTGTCCAGGCCACGGTCGTCGAAGGGGCACAACACCAGGGCCACGTCGGCACGGCCGTCGCGCAGCGTCTGCGCCTGTTCGCCGAATCCGCCGAGCACCAGCTCCGTCGGCAGGGCGGCGGCGTCAGCGGCGTACGCGTCGAGGATCCGTGGCAGCAGGCCGCCGTCGACGTCGGCCTTGAGCGCCACCCGCAGCCGCGGCGACCGGCTGCCGGCCCGCACGGTACGGCGAGCGGCGGCGGCGACCGCGTCGAGAGCGGTGCGGGCGTCGCGCAGCAGGACCCCGCCCGCCGCGGCCGTCGAGGGCTGACCATGGTGAGCGCGCCCTCGGCGATGCCGAAGGCGCGCTCCGGTCACGTTCGGGCGTTGTCCGGTCCCGGCGGCTGGCGAGGTTTAGCCTGGTCATGAGCGCCCTCGCGGCAGTCGACGGTAACGGCCCCTGATGTGGCCGGCGTCCGGCAGCCATGGTGCCCGACGTCCTTTCGCCGACGGCAGGACGCTGGAGGCGTACGGCTATGGCCTCCGCCCGGGCGGGCGCAGTGGTGGCAGGCACTCGGCCGCCGCGATACCTGATCCGTCTATCAAGGAGCACAGCTCGATGGCCAGCTACAAGGTCGGATACTTCGTCGGCAGCCTGTCGTCCACGTCGATCAACCGGGAGCTGTCGAAGGCACTCATCCGGCTGGCGCCCGACGACCTCGAGTTCACCGAGATCCCGATCCGGGATCTGCCGCTCTACAGCCCGGACCACGACACGAACTATCCACCCGAAGGGCTTGCGCTCAAGGAAGCGATCAGCAGGTCTCAGGCCATCCTGTTCGTGACACCGGAGTACAACCGTTCCATCCCCGGCGCCCTGAAGAACGCCATCGACTGGGCGTCACGGCCATGGGGCCAGAACTCCTTCGACCACGTACCGGCCGCCGTGATCGGCGCGTCGATCGGCGACATCCGCACCGCACTGGCACAGCAGAGCCTGCGCGCGGTGCTCAGCTTCTGCAACACCCGGCAGATGACCTCACCCGAGGCGTACATCAAGTTCACCCCGGACCTGTTCCCCGGCAACGGCCAGGTCACCGACAAGACCACCGAGGATTTCCTCGCCACGTACATGCAGGAGTTCCGCGACCACATCGTCCGCGTCCTCACGGTGCTGCCCCGGTAGAGCGGCGTCACCACAGGGGTGGGCGTTTTCGCAGTTCGAAGTGCATGAAGTCCTTGGTGCCGTGCTCGCTGGCGCCGAGCCAGGTGAGGTTGCCGCCGTCGGGTGCGCGTAGTGCCTGGATCAGCAGCGGCGGGATGTCGAGGAAACCGTGCACGACCAGTTGCGGGAGTGCCTTCTCGCCGGGGAGGGCACGGGCGCTGGCCGGTGTGCGTTCCGGGACGGCTGTCTTCTTGTTCTTTCCGCCTTTCGGTGGGAGGAAGGACCGCTCGTAGACGTCGACCATCCGGATGATCAGCTCGATGGTCCGGCGGTGGTCCTCCCACACGTCCAGCGGCTCGGGCAGGAAAGCCCCGGGCCCGTGGGGGTAGAGCAGGTCGGCGAGGTGGTCGTGTGCCGTGCCGTACGGCTTCTTACGGGGCACTTTCAGTTCGGGGTCGGAGTAGCGCCAGCGGGGCTGCCCTTCGGCGCGGGCCGCCCGTGCCGTGGCCAGCAGGTGAGCCGGTGCGGTGGCGGCCGCGATCGAGGCTCCCTTGCGGTACGCGACCCGGACGAGGCCGTCCGCGATGGAGCGGTCGTCGCGGAAGACGTCCACGAGTTCACGGCTCGTCCTCAGTAGCCGTTCCAGCTCTCGCAGAGCCGGATCCTTCGTGCCGAAGACCAGCGTGTCGACGAACTCGCCGAGGTCGAAGGCGTCCTTCTTCTTGCGGCCTTCCGGCGTCATGCTCAGCGATTCGCCGGTGACGTCCTCGATGAAACGGGCCGGGAAGTCCGGCACGTTCGGATTCGTCAGCGGGTTGATGTCGACGGCGCCACCGAAACCGTGCTCCGACAGTGCCAACGGATTGTTGGTGTTGGTCCGTATGTTGGCGCCCTGGATCGACGTCACCGCCCTCCGTACGTCCGGCAGATCCGCCGGGGGCAGGCGCTTCTCCGCCAGGGCGAGCCGCGTGCCCAGCTCCTCGTGCACCCGCACCTCCCGGCCGAGGAACGTGACCGTCCTGAGTTTCGCGCAGTACGCGTTGAGCCGGGCGAACGCGACGGCGGTTCCGTCGGCCAGGCCGCCGAACGCCTGGATCACCAGCAGCCGGATCGACCGGTACATGGCCAACCGGTCGGCGTCCTTGACTCCGGCGAAACTCCGGCGCGTCGCATCGGTGAAGGTGCCGGTCCACTCCGTCTCGGGGTCTCCGGCCGCGCCGGCGTACGTTTCCAGCCGCCGTTCGGTGCCGGTGAGCAGCACGGTGAGGACACGTTGCAGGACCAGTTCCTTGCGGCGCAGGGCCTCCGCCTTGACCTCGTCCGGCTTGCCGGCCGGGGTGAGTGCGCGCAGCACCCGGACGGCCGTCTGGTCGTAGAGCAGGGCCGGGGCGCCGCGGGGCCGCAGTTCCGGATCGTTGACCTGCCGGACGACCTTGCGCCAGGTGTCGTCCCACTCCTTGCCGGCCACCGGTGCGCCGATCATCGGGTCGAGCGCGAGCAGCAGCACGCCGACGGCCTCGTCCACCTCCGGGTCGCCGAAGTAGGTGAGCCGCAACTCGTGCGGCGGCCCGGTGGGGATGCCCGACGGCATGAGCAGGTCCTGGTCGAGCAGGTGCAACCGGCGGCGGTACGGAAGCTCCCCGGCCTCCGGTTCCCCGGGCGGAGCCTCCCCGGGTTCCTGCCGCAGCGGGGTTCCCGGCACCACGGAGGCCTCGACCGGCACCGGGCCGTGCGTGGAGATCACGGCCGCGGCGGCCCGGCCCGCGTCGGTCTCCGCGGTGGCTGCCGTCGCCGTGGGAGGGCGTTGCGGGTCGGACTGGACGACGTGGGCGAGCTCGTGTGCCAGCAGCCACCGGCCCCGCACCCGGTCCGGCGCGTACCGGCCCGGTTCGAAGACGATGTCGTCACCCACCGTGACCGCCTGTGCTCCGGCGGTCTCGCCGGTGTGGACGCGTACCCGGCTGAAGTCGTGGCCGAAACGCTCCTCCATCTCGGCCCGGGTGGCGGCGTCCAACGGCCGGCCCGCGCCTGCTCGTGGCGGGACCGTCCGCTCGGCCCGGGCCGGTTCGGCCATCGTCGGCACCTCCTATTCGGCGAGTCCCGCCGACACCAGCGCCCTGGTCAGGTCGGTGCGGGAGCGGACGCCGAGCTTGCGGTAGATGTGGGTGAGGTGCGCCTCGACGGTCTTGCGGGACAGGAACAGGGCGCCGGCCGCCTCGGCGTTGTTCATGCCGCGCGCCACCGAACGCGCGACCTGCACCTCCTGCGGGGTGAGCGCGTCCAGGCTGATCACCGCTACCGCGGTGGGCTGCCCGGCCGCCGCCAGCTCGGCCGCCGACCGCCGGGCCCAGGCGGTGGCGCCCAGCGACTGGAAGCCGGCATGCGCGGCGGACAGTGGAGGCCGGGCCGCGGAGGGCCGGCGGAACCGGCGGAACGCCTCACCGCGGCAGAGCAGGGTGCGGGCCCGCTCGAACGGATAGTCCTGCGCGCTGTGCAGGCGGTCGGCCTCGTCGAACCACCTCTCGGCCTTTCCTGCGGTCGGGGCGAGCATTCCCCGGCTGCGGGCCAGCACGGCGGCCGCCCAGCTCTGGCCGCTGCGTTCGGCGGCACGCTCCAGCCAGCCGATCGGCTGTTCGGCCTCGCCGGGGTGCCCGGCGCGGATGGACGCCTCGATGAGGTCGGCCGCGAACGGGACGATGCGCGGGTTGCCCACGCCCTGCCGGGTCGCGAGGTCGAAGGTCTGGCGCAGCTGGGTCATGGCGGTCTCGTACTCGCCGAGGCTCAGCGCGGACAGGCCGAGGACGGCGGTGAAATAGACGTCGAGACAGGCCACACTGTACGGTCCGACATCCTGCCGGGCGCGGGTGATGTGGTCCTCGCAGCGGGCCGGGTTGCCGCGCAGCGCCTCGATCCGTGCCAGGCAGGCGAGGGCGTAACCGAGGACGCCGGGCTGCCCCAGTTCTTCGGCCCAGCGCAGTGACTCGGTGGCGTCGGCCTCCGCGGCCGCCCACCGGCCGGCCCAGCATTCGAACTCGCTGCGGGCGCTCAGGGCGATCGGCAGCACGGCCGGGGCGGCGTGCCGGCGTGCCGCGTCGACCACCATGGTCACCATCCGCCGGGCCGGTCCGTGCCGTTCGGCGTGCCCGAGGGACTGCCCGACGACGGCGAGCAGGTGCTGGTCGGCGACCGGATCCGCGGCGGCCAGGAAGTCGGCGGCCCGATCGAGGCTGGCGAGTCCTTCGGCGATCCGTCCTTCGACGATCAGGGCCTGGCCGTACGCGATCGCGCTGTGCGGTGACCGGATCCCGGTGGATTCGGCGAGCGACACGCCGCGCTGCCCGCACCGCACCGACAGGGGCACGTCACCGTCCATGGCGGCCGGCAGGGCCGCCTCGCTGAGCAGCAGGCACGCTTGAGCGGGGTCCTGCTCGCGGATGGCCTCGGCCGCGGCGATCAGCCCGTCGTGCGCCGCGGCGGGCCGTCCCAGCCAGGTGCGGATGCGGCCGCGCAGGCGTTCGACGCCGGCGCGCGCCGCGGGTTCGGTGACGGCGGTCAGCGCCTCGTCGCACCACGCGGCGGCCCGGGTCAGCATGCCGCCGAGCAGGGCGTCGGTGGCTGCGTTGCACAGCAGGGCGCCGCGCGCGGCCGAGGGCGGGGTCAGTTCGGCGGCCCGGTGCCAGGCGTGGGCGGCGGCGTCGTACGCGCTGCGCCGGCGGGCCTCGACCGCGACCGCGGCCATCTCCGCGGCGGCTCCCTCGTCGGGTGCGGTCGTGGCGGAGGCGCGGTACCAGGCGCGGGCCGTGCCGGTGGTGGTCCGGGCCAGGGCCTCGTAGGCGGCCAGCCGGTCGGGCAGCAGCGTCTGCCGCCGCACGGCGGAGCGCAGCAGCGGATGCCGGAACTCGTAGCCGGCGCCGGAGGGCACCACCACGCCCGCGGCCTCGGCCGGCGCCAGGTCGGTGAGCGTGAGGCCGAGGACCGCGAGGGCGGGTTCCAGATCGCCGGTGGCCGGTGACCGGCCGGCGTCGAGGACGGCGAGTGCCGCCCGGGTCCGGTCGGGCAGCTGCTGCAGCCGCGGCAGCCAGGTGCTCTCGAGTTGCCGGCCGAGCGGGAGAGCGTGCCCGATCGGTTCCTGCCCGGCCAACTGGGCGGCACGCAGCGAGGCGGCGGACTCGATCAGGGCGAGAGGGTTGCCGCCGGTACGGTCGACCAGATCGGCCAGCACGCCCGCGACGGGGGTGAACCCGTGCCGTTGCAGCAGTTGCGCGCAGGCGGCCGGCGGCAGCCCTGTCACGTCGACGGCCGGCACGTCGCAGCGGCCGCGCAGATCGTCGTCGTCCCGGCTGGTCAGCACCATGGCGACCCGCTCCGAGGTGAGGCGCCGGGCGACGAACAGCAGAACCCGCCGCGAGGACGGGTCGATCCAGTGCAGGTCGTCGACGAGCAGGACGACGGGGGCCGTCTCGGCGGCGGCGGCCAGCACGCTCAGTGCGGCGGCGCAGACGGCGTACGGGTTCGGGTTGACCGCGTCGGAGATCGCGAGGCAGCTCTCCAGGGCATCGCGCTGCACCCGTGGGATGGCGCCGAAATGCCGTTGCAGGGGCACCATCAGGTCGGCCAGGGCGGCGTACGGCAGCAGCGCCTCCTGCTCCGCCCCGCGCGCCCGCAGCACCGGCATCCCGGCCCGGTCGGCGACGTAGTCGAGCAGCACCGTCTTCCCGATCCCCGGATCGCCCCAGAGCGCGAGGGTGGTGCTGCGGCGAGTGACGGCGTAGAGCACCGCGTCGAGCAGGCGGCGTTCCCGGTCGCGTCCGATCGGTTCGGCCGTGACCGGGGCGGTGAGGGTGTGGCTACCTGACTCGCCGATCATCGCGGCCCCCAGCGTCCGCTCCCGCTGTCGAACCTCCATCGTGCGCCGCGGCACAGCGGCCGGAGCCCCGCTGTCACGAAAGTGTCACCGCGATCGCGGGTTCCTACCGTAGCGGTCCGGTCGGCTCGCCCGTTTGGGTGAGGCGTATGCACCGGCTCGACGCTGTGCAGCTCAAGGTGGCGCTGACGGGGGAGGACGCCCGGCAGGCCGCCGCCGGGCTGCCGGTGCGGCCCACCGGTGACGAGTGGACGGTCCGGTTCTGGGAGGACCGCGCCGGCGCAGTCGGCCACCTGCCGCTGTACGAGCGGGGCGTCATCCTGCGCGCCCGGCAACCCGGGGCCGGAGCCGGCGTGTCCACGGTGAAGCTGAGACCGGGCCGCCGCAGCCTGCTCACCGCGCGCTGGCTGGCCCTGGGGCAGGCCGGTGACCTGCGGTTGCGGGTGGAGGAGGACTGGGCCGTCGACCGGGTTCTGGTCGCCTCGCTCGACGCCCCCCGGCCGGCGGCGGCGCCACCGCACGAGCTGGTGCTCACCGGGGTGCAGCGGGAGTTCCTCGCCGAGTGCGGCGGCGTGGTGCGTCTGGACGGTCTCACCGGCGTGGGGCCGGTCCGGGTGCGGCGGTGCTGGCCGGTGTTCTGGCAGGGGCACCGGATCGCCGCCGGCTGGTGGATGGCCGACGGCGGCCCGGACATCCTCGAATTGACGTTGCGGGTGGAGCCGGCGGGCGCCGAGGTCGTCTGGCGGGCCTTCGACACCCGGCTGCGTGACTGCGGGGTGGTGGCGGTGCAGCGGCGGCGTACCACCGAGGTTCTCCTCGAACGGCTCACACCACCGGGAAATCCCTAGGGCGGCAGGGCCCGGCGACCATGCGGGCCGCAGGGAACACCCTGATGTGCCGCCGGCCGGGCCGGTCCTTCAATGGGGTCCGGTGACGGCCACGGCGGACGGGAGGGACGCGACCATGTCGATGCCACCGTCCGCCGGGCCGGGACTGGACCTGCTTCCCGTGCTGGCACGTCTGGACACGCTGCTGATGGCGGCCGTGGACCGGGCCGGGGCCACCGGCCGGGACGGTGACGCCGGCCGGCTGCCGCGCGAGCCACTTCTGCCGCCGTCGCCCGTGACGGCGCGCGGCGAGCCGGGGCCGCTGCTGGCCTGGCTGGCCGAGACCTTCGAGCTGACCGGCTTCGACGTGGACGTGCTGGTGCTCGCGGTCGCCTCGGACCTGGACCTGCGATACGAGCGGGTGTACGCCTACCTGCACGACGACAGCCGCAGGCGCCGTCCGACCGTCGACCTCGCCCTGAACCTGCTGTGCGGTTCGGCGGCCGAGCGGATCGCCGCCCGCCGCCGGTTCGCGGCCGACGCCCCACTGCTCGCGCACCGACTCGTCACGGTGGCCGGTGAGCCGGAACCGCTGCCGGCCCACGCGATCCGCGCCGACGAGCAGGTGCTGCGGCTGCTGATCGGGGAGTCGGCGCTGGACTCGCGGCTGGCCGGCTGCGCCGAGCTGGCCGACGGCACGCCGGTGGCGGGGCATCCGCTCGCCCGGTTCACCGGCCCCGCGCCCCGGATCTACCTGCGGGGTGCGCCCGGGACCGGGCAGGCCGAGGCCGCCGGAGCGCTGGCCGCCGGCCTCGGGCTGCCGCTGCTCACCGTGGATCTGGAGCAGGCCGCGAACGGTCCGGTGCCGACCGGGGAGGTGGTCCGGGTGGCGTTGCGGGAGGCGTGGTTCCGGCGTACGGCCCTGCTGCTCACCGGCGTGCAGCCGGCACCCGCGATGAGCCGTGCGGTGGCCGCCGCCCGGACGCCGGTGGTGCTGTCCGGCACCGGCTCGTGGTGGCCCGAGCCGCCCGGGGACGGTGTCGCCGTGGTGCCGTTCGCGTCGGCGGACCGCGGTCATGCCCGGTCCGGGCGGGAGCTGAGCGAGCTGGCGTTCCGGGTGCCGTCGACGTTCGGGTGGGACGACCTGGTCCTGCCGCCGGAGCCGGTGCGGCGACTGCGGGAGCTGACCCAGCGGGTCGCGCACCGGCGGCGGGTGCTGGACGAATGGGGTTTCGGGCGGCTCCTGCCGTACGGCCGGGGGGTTTCCGCTCTTTTCACCGGCCCGTCCGGAACCGGCAAGACGATGGCGGCCGGGGTGATCGCCGCCGAACTTGATCTCGATCTTTACGAGATCGATCTCGCCGGTGTGGTCAGCAAGTACATCGGCGAGACCGAGAAGAACCTGGAACGGATCTTCGCGGCCGCCGAGTCGGCCGGCGCCGTGCTGTTCTTCGACGAGGCGGACGCGATCTTCGGCAAGCGCTCCGAGGTGCACGACGCCCACGACCGGTACGCCAACCTGGAGGTCGCCTACCTGCTGCGGCGGATGGAACGCTACGACGGCGTGGCGATCCTGGCCACCAACCTGCGCGAGAACCTCGACGACGCGTTCCTGCGCCGGTTGCAGTTCGTCGTGGAGTTCCCCATGCCCGGACAGGGCGACCGGGAGCGGATGTGGCGACGGTTCCTGCCGGACACGGCGCCGGTCGCCGACACGGTCGACTTCGATCTCCTGGCCCGGCGGTTCCGGCTCTCCGGCGGCAACATCAAGAACATCGTGCTGTCGGCGGCCTACCTGGCCAGCGCCAACGGCGGCCGGATCGGGATGGGTCACCTGATCCGGGCCACCCACGACGAACATCTCAAGATCGGCCGGATGTTCGACGCCGGCGAGCACCCGGTCGCGGGGTGACGGCCGTGTTCCAGGATCTGGATCTCACCCTGAAGGCGCTGCTGGAGGACACCACCGTGGCACCGGCGCTGACCGACGTGGACATCGCCTTCGACACGCCCGACAAGTCGTTCACGTTCACCGGGGACACCCTCAACCTGTTCCTGTTCGGGGTGCACGAGAACCGGGTGCTGCGCGATCCGGTGCCGATCGTGGAGGTGGTGGCGGGACAGTTCGTACGGCGTACCCCGCCCCTGCGCGTCGACTGCGACTATCTGCTGACCGCCTGGTCCGAGGGCGCCCGGGCGGCCGCGGTACGCGACGAGCACCGGCTGCTGGCCGCCGCCCTCGCCAAGCTCACCAAGTTCCCGCTGATCCCGCCCGGCTACCTGCGCAACTCGATGACCGGCCAGCCGTTCCCGGTGCAGACCTGGGTCGGGCAGGCCGACGACTCGCGCAGCCTCGGCGAGTTCTGGAGCGCGCTCGGGGTGCCGCCCCGGTCGGCGTTCCACCTGACCGTCACGGTCGCCCTCGACCTCCAGGACGGTGTGGCCCTCGGCCCGCCGGTGGAGACCAGCCGGGTGCTGCTCGACGCCGTACCCCGCAACGCGATCGGCGGCCGGGTGCGGGCGGCGGCCGGCAACGCCCCGGTCGACGGCGCGACGGTGACCCTGGACGGGCGCCGGACCGTCCGTACCGGCGCCGAAGGCGGTTTCGTCTTCACCGGTGTCGGCGACGGCCAGCACGAACTGCACGTCACCGCGGCCGGTTTCAGCGACGGGCAGCGCACCGTCACCGTCCCCGGCGGCACCCCGACGGCCTTCGACTTCACCCTGACGCCCTGAGAAGCGAACGCCCTGAGAAAGGAGCCCCCGATGCCCGACTACGCCGCGCCCGGCGTCTATGTGGAGGAACAACCGATCACTCCGACCATCGTCGGCGTCGGCACGAGCACCGCAGGACTCATCGGTGAGGTCGCCGACAACGTGACGATGCCGGAGCTGCCGGACGGCAGCGGCGACTACGTGGTGGCCGCCATGCACGAGCCGGTGCTGGTCACCAACTTCGACCAGTTCAAACGCCACTTCGGTGACTTCCAGGCCGGCAACGGCACGCTCGCCCACTCGGTCTACGGGTTCTTCAACAACGGCGGATCGGCGTGCTGGGTCGCCCGGGTCGCCGACCTCGACGACGACAACGAGGTCAAGGAGGTCCTCGTCGCGTTCGAGGCGATCGACGAGATCGCGATCGTGGCGGCGCCGGGCGCGCTCGACGCCGCGGTGCAGCTCGCCCTCATCGAGCACTGCGACCAGGCCTCCCTACAGGACCGGTTCGCGATCCTCGACGGCCAGCAGGCGACCACCGTCACGGTCGCCGACATCAAGGGAACCCTCGCCAGCACCAGCGACTATGCGGCGATGTACTTCCCGTTCGTCCAGGTGTCGGACCCGATCACCGGCGATCTGATCTTCATTCCGCCGAGCGGTCTGATGGCCGGGGTCTACGCCCGCGTCGACGCGACCCGCGGGGTGCACAAGGCGCCCGCCAACGTGCCGCTGCGCGGTGCGCTCGGCCTGCAGTACCAGACGTCGAAGAACGAGCAGGCCCTGGTGAACAAGCAGGGCATCAACGTGATCCGGCGGCTCAACGGCTCGATCCTGGTCTGGGGCGCGCGCACGCTGGGCAGCGGGACGGCGGGCCGGATCGAATACATCAACGTGCGCCGCCTGATGAACTTCCTGCGCGAGTCGATCGACGAGGGCACCCAGAACGCGGTCTTCGAACCCAACAGCAACCCGCTGTGGGCCACCATCACCCGCAGCGTGACGGCCTTCCTGACCCGGGTCTGGCGCGACGGCGCGCTCTTCGGCACCCAGCCCGAGCAGGCCTTCTTCGTACGCTGCGACGAGTCCACCAACCCGCCGGACGTCCGCGACGCCGGCATGGTCGTCACCGAGATCGGTGTCGCACCGGTCAAACCGGCCGAGTTCGTGATCTTCCGGATCGCCCAGTTCGCTGAGATACCCGCTGCCTGATTCGAGGAGGTCGGCGCATGGCCACCGGAGTCCGCAAGGACCCATTCCGCAACAGCAACTTCATCCTGGAGATCGACGGCATCGAGCAGGCCGGCTTCACCGAGGTCACCGGCATGGGCGTGGACATCGCCGTGGCCGAGTACCAGGAGGGCGGCCATGTCACCCCGCGCAAGCTGCCGGGCCAGGTGACCTATCCCAACATCACGCTCAAGTGGGGGCTGACCGACTCGCGGGAGCTCTACGACTGGTTCCGTGACGTCGCCCGGGGGATCGTGCAGCGCCGCGACGGCAGCATCATCCTCCAGGACCAGACCGGCACCGAGCGGGCGCGCTGGAACTTCGAGAACGCCTGGCCGCGCATGTACCGGCCCGGCGACATGGTGGCCAAGAGCAACGACGTGGCCATCGAGAGCCTGGAACTGGTCTGCGAATTCCTGGAGAGGGCCTGACGATGATCCGCACCGAATGCGAGTTCGTGCTGCCGGTCGGCTACGTCGACGAGGCCGGCACGCTGCACCGGACCGGGATGATGCGGATGGCCACGGCGGCCGACGAGATCCTGCCGCTGCGCGATCCGCGGGTGCAGCAGAACGAGGCGTACCTGATCGTCATCATCCTGTCCCGGGTGATCACCAACCTGGGCACGGTGCCGCACATCAACCCCAAGCTGATCGAGGGCCTGTACGCGGCCGACCTCGCCTATCTGCAGGAGTTCTACAACCGGTTCAACCGGCACGGGTCGGCGGCCCTCCAGGCGGCGTGCCCGCAGTGCGACCACCAGTTCTCGCTGGCGGTGAGCGAGCCGGGGGAATCCTCGGCTACCCCCTCCGTGTGATCTACGAGGAGGTGGCCTTCATCGCGTACCACTTCCACTGGCCGCCGGAGACCGTCCTCGACCTGGAACACGCCGACCGCCGCCGCTGGGTGGCGGAGATCTCGGCGATCAACGAACGGATGAACGAGGGGAGCGCCACGTGATCGGGCACCCGATGCTGGCCGTGTCCCGTCGCTGGTCGCGGCGGGAGGGACGCACGCCGTTCGCCCGGCGGGCCTTCCTGCTGCCCTGGCGGCCCGCCGGTCACACCGTCGTCCACCGGCACGTCGGCCTCTTCCTCCGGGTCACCAGGATCACCGCGCCCGTCAGCCGCCGGTCGGTGACGACGACGCGGGTCACGGCGAGCCGGGTGCCGCCGCCGGCCGGCCGGGCTCCGGTGGGGCGCGACGTCCTGCGGCTGCTGAGGTCGACGGCGAGCAGCACGACATCGCACCGTGCGGTGCTTCGCCGCGAGATGCTGCGGGCCACGGTGTCGCGGACCGAGCGGACCACCACGACCACGACCACGGCGACGACGGAACGCCGGGCACACACCCACACCCGGCGCCGGACCGAGATACGGACGGCAACGACCGGTCAGGTGATCCACCGGCACCGGGTGGAATCACACCGGCAACCGGCGGCAATGACCTCCACCAGGGCGATCCACGACGTACCGGCGCGCTCTGTTCCCGAAAAGCCCGCCGAGGTCGCCGTGCCGGACCTGGACCGGCTCACCGACCGCATCGTGGACCGGCTGGACCAGCGGCTGATCGCCCACCGCGAGCGGTTCGGCCGGGCGTTCTGAGGGGAGGCGACGACGATGGCCCAGGCCAAGCTCCACGTGACGGTCGAGCACACCGGCGCCGAGATCCTCCTGCCGTTCAACCCGGAGGAATACACCGTCAACCACGACAACACGTTCGCCTCGCAGACCATCCCCGGCCTGTCCGGGCCGCTGTTGCAGTTCGCCAACGGCAACCAGCAGACCCTCGACATGGAGCTGTTCTTCGACACTTGGGACAGCGACAGCGCCGACAAACAGGACGTACGCGAGGTCATGGCCCCGTTCCTGAAACTCCTGGAGATCGACCGTGACCTGCACGCGCCCCCGGTCCTGACGGTGCGCTGGGGCAGCCTGGAATTCCCGTGCGTGCTGGCCAAGGCGACCCAGCGGTTCCAGATGTTCGCCGACAGCGGCGTCCCGGTCCGGGCCCGGGTCACGGCGAGTTTCAGCCGCTACCTGGACCCGGAGAAGGAAGCCCGGGCCGTGGACCGGCAGACCGCCGACTTCAGCAAGGTCCACATGGTCGCCGAGGGCGAGACCCTCGCGTCGATCGCCGCGCGCTACTACACCGACCCCCGGCAGTGGCGGCCGATCGCGCTGGCCAACGACATGACCGACCCGCGCGACCTGCACGCCGGGCGGCGACTGCGGATCCCGTCGCTGCCGTTCCACAGCCCGCAGACCGGGGAGGTGGTGAGCTGATGGCGCGATTCCCGTCGTACGCCCCGGAGTTCCGCATCGAGATCGACGGCCGCGAGATCCCGCCGGCTCTGCGCGGCTGCGTGAGCCGGATCAGCTACACCGATGGCATCCAGGGCGCCGACCGGGTCGAGATCACCGTCGCCAACCAGGATCTGCGCTGGCTGGACCACCCGCTGTTGCAGACCGACAACGGGCTCACCCTGGCCCTCGGCTACGCGCCGGACCCCCTGGAGAAGGTGTTCACCGGCGAGATCACCGGCATCACCGCCTCGTTCCCGGACGGCGGCATGCCCCGGCTGACCATCGTGGCGCACGACTTCCTGCACCGGCTCACCACCGGCACCCGCAACCGCAGCTTCATGCTCGACATCCCGACGATCGGCCAGTTCCCGTTGCCCGACCCGGCGGTGGTGTCGCTGGTCGCGGCCACCGGCCTGCTCATCCCCGAACCCGACCCGGTCGGGGCGGCACTGTCGTTCTTCCTGCTGCTGGCGGCCTACGCGATCGACGCCGACCAGGCCAAACGCGGTGTCCGGGTGCAGAACGAGCAGTCCGACTTCGACTTCCTCGCCACGGTGGCCAAGGACAACGGCTGGGATTTCTCCATCGACCACACCCGGCAGCCGCAGGGGTCGGTGCTGCGTTTCCGGTTCCCGCTGAGCGACCTCGAACCGGCCGTACAACTGGCCTGGGGCCGGTCGCTGATCGACTACACCCCGCGGCTGACCACCGTCGGGCAGGTCGCCGCGGTGCAGTGCCGGATCTGGATCGCCGCGATCAAGACCGAGATCGTCGTGCAGCTCGGCTGGGACTTCGACCGGGCCGCCTTCGACCTGCAGATCTTCCCGGGCCTCGACGAGTTCGTCGACCCCGAGCTCGGGCCGCGCTCGCGTGACGTGCTGACCGTCTCCGGCGGCGGGCCGGCCCTGGCGCCGAAGACGCTGCTGTCGGAGCTGTTGCCGCGCCTCAACAACCGGCTCACCGGCAGCGGAAGCGCCGTCGGGAACCTCTCGATCAAAGCCGGCCGGGTGATCGACCTGCAAGGGCTGGGGGAGCAGTTCAGCGGCCTGTACCGGATCACCTCGGCCACCCACACCATCGACGGCGGCGGCTTCCGCACCAGCTTCGAGACCCGCAAGGAGATCTGGTTCGGCGGCATACCCACACCCCGGGGCCTGGGCGGGCTGGCCCGCGTCAACGGGCAGCGGATCGGTTAAGGAGCACACATGACAGGGCTGTTCGAGCAGGCCGGGCCGGCGACCGCGGCCGCGCCGGGGCTCACCGTCGCCGTGGGGGTGGTCAGCAACAACGTGGACACCCTGATGGAGGGCAAGATCCTGGTCCGGGTGCCGGCGCTGGAGCGCACCCTGTGGGCGCGACTGTGCGCTCCCGGGGCGGGCAGTGGCGCCGGGCTGTTCTACGTGCCGAGGATCGACGACGAGGTGCTGCTCGCCTTCGCGGGCGGGGACGTCACCGACGCGTACGTCCTCGGTGGTCTCTGGAACCGCCAGGACAGCATCCCGGTGAGCGATCCGCTGACCGCGCTCACCACCCGCCTGCTCGCGAGCGGGGTGACCGCCGGCGCCGGCCACGAGATCAAGCTCGACGATCTCGAACAGACGGTCACCATCACCACCTCCACCGGCCAGAAGGTGACCATGGATCCGGCCGGCATCGTGCTGACGAACCTGGCCGGCACGGTCAAGGTCAGCCTCGACAACGCGAGCCAGGCGGTGACCCTCCAGGCCGCCGCCTCGATCTCGATCAAGGCTCCCAAGATCAGCCTCGAAGGGGCGACCGTCGAGATCAACGGCACCGCCACCGCGACCCTGAAATCGTCCGGCGTCTGCAACGTGACCGGCACCCTCGTCAAGATCAACTAACTGCCCGAGAAGCGACGGAGAACGCCATGCCCCCTGCCGCGCGGATCCTCGACCCGACCGGACACCCCGGCGTCATCGCCGGTCCCGGCGTGGCGACCGTCCTGATCGGCGGAACACCGGCCGCCGTCATGGGCGACACGCACACCTGCGCGATGCCGCCACCGGCCGGGCCGCATCCACCGTCGCCGTTCACCAAGGGCAGCGCCACCGTGCTGATCGGCGGCCGCGGCGCCGTCCGGGTCGGCGACCTCTCCGGCTGCGGGGCGCCCGTGGTGGCCGGTCTGTTCACGGTCCTGATCGGAGGCTGAGATGTCCGACCCGCGCGCCTTCCTCGGCACCGGCTGGGGCTTCCCGATCCGGGTCGGCCCGGACGGCGCGCCGCACACGGCCACCCACGACGAGGCGGTGGCGCAGTCGATCCGGCTGATCCTGGCCACCGATCCGGGCGAACGGGTCATGCGCCCCGACTTCGGCGCCGGCCTCGGCACGTTCGTCTTCGAGCCGATCAACACCGCCACCCTGATCCGGATCCGCAACCGCGTCCAGCAGGCCCTCGTCGACGCCGAGGCGCGCATCGACGTCCTCGCCGTCACCGTCACCCCCGACCGGGAACTGCCGCTGATCGCCATCGACGTCCAGTACCGCATCCGGGCCACGAACTCGCTGCACAACCTCGTCTACCCGTTCTACCTGGACGAGGGGACAGCGCCATGACCGGCCCGGTCATCGACCCGCGCGACGCCGCGGCCTTCGTCGCCGCCCTGCACGAGCGCCTGCCCGGATTCGTCCCGCAGTGGCGGCCGGGCGGCACCGGCGCCGACGCGGCACTGCACGAGGCCCTCGCACGGTACCTGGCCGCGATCGCCACCCGGCTCAACCGGGTCCCCGAACGCCACCAGTCAGCCCTGCTCGACCTGCTCGGCGTCGAGCTGACCACCGCACGCCCGGCCCGCGCGCCGGTCGTGTTCACCCTGGCCCCCGGCGCCGCCGACAGCCGGGTGCCGGTCGGCACCCGGCTGGTCGCCGCGTCCGGCGACGCCCAGGTGCTGTTCGAGGTCGAGCGCACCACCGGCCTCACCGGCGCGCGGCTCGCCGAGGTCCGCAGCCTGTGGCCGGGCCGCGACCAGTCCATCGACCACATGCCGGCGATCACGGCCGGGCAACCGTTCCAGCCGTGGCGCCCGGCCGACCTCCAGGACCAGCCGCACCACCTCTACCTCGCCCACTCGTCGCTGCTCGCGCTCACCGGGCAGAGCCACGTCGCCGTCGACCTGGAACTGAGCCAGGGCTCGTCCGAACCGCTCGACACCGTCTGGGAGTACTGGGACGGCGTGGTCTGGCGGCCGTTCGCCAACTCGATCTCCGCCTGCGACCGGGAGGCCGCCGCCCAGCAGGACAGCACCGACCGCCTCCGGCACACCGGCGCGATCCACCTGCTCACCGACGCGGCACAGACCGCACCCCTGGAGATCGACGGCACCGTCAACCTCTGGATCCGCGGCCGCCTGACCGAGCCGCTGCTGCCCGACCCGGCGGCCCTGCTGCCCGAGATCGAACAGATCCGCCTCTCCACGATCGTCACCCGGCCCGTCAGCACCACGACCGGCGTCAGCGACGGCTTCCTGCCGGACTTCGCGATCGTCGACGGCGCCGAGGCCGACGTCACCAAGCCGTTCTACCCCTTCGGCCAACAGCCACAACCCGGCTCCGCGTTCTACCTCAGCTCCGCCGACGCCTTCGAAAAACCAGGAGCCAACCTTCAGATCGCGTACGTCCGAACGGCCACGCCCCAGGACGAGCTCGCCGCCGGCGGCACCACCCTGAGCCACGAGGTCGCCTGGGAATACTGGCGGGGCGACGCCTGGGTCACCATGCCCGGCACCACCCGTGACCCGGCGACCAGCCCCGCCGACCTCGACCCACCGGCCGGCTCACCGATCGGCACCATCCTGCTGACCGTCCCCGACGACATGGAACCGCTGACCGTCGCCGGCCGTCAGGCACGCTGGCTGCGGGCCCGCCTGGTCAGCGGCGGCTTCGGCTTCACCTCCACGGTGAGCTGGACCGACACGGCCGCCAGCCCGATCGCGCACAACACCTTCAGCTACGTGGTCGCCCGCCCGCCCGCGGTGTCGGTCCTGAAGCTCGGCTACACCTGGACATCCGGGCCGGCCGTACCCGAGCGGGTGCTGGCGTACAACGACTTCCGCCACACCGACCGCACCACCGAGGCCGTCTGGCCGGGCCAGGTGTTCCGGCCGTTCACCCCGCCCGCGGACACCACCCCGGCGCTGTACCTCGGCTTCGACCGGCCGCTGCCGGTCGACGACCTGGGCGTCTTCGTCGACGTCGTGGAGGACCCGGCCGACACCCGGGGGCCCGCCCAGATCTGGGAGTTCTTCGACGGCGGAGCCTGGCGGCGCCTACCCGCCGGCGACGAGACGAACCGGCTGCGGCTGCCCGGCCTCGTCCATCTGACCGGCCCGCGGCAGAGCCGGGCGCTGGACCGGTTCGGCACGCCGCTGCACTGGCTGCGGGTGCGCCTGGCCGAGGACGGGCCACCGGGCAGCCCCACCATCCGGGCCATCCATCCGAACGCCGCCCGGGTGATCCAGCAGGAGACCGTCACCGATCAGCCACTCGGCACGGGCACCGGCGTACCAGAACAGACCCTCGCCTTCCCGCGCATCCCCGTGCTGCCCGGCGAGACGGTCGAGGTGCGCGAGTTCGCCGGCCCCCGGGCGGCCACCGAATGGCGGGTAGTGGCCCACGAGCTGTTCCCCGGCGACCAGCGGGCGATCACCGACCTCGAAACGCTGCTCGGCCGGGAGGGCGTGGCCGACGTGGAACGCCCGCCGCTGCGGTTGCGCCGCGACCGTGCGAAGCGGGTGACCGAGGTGTGGGTGACCTGGCAGTACCGTGCCGGCCTGGTGAACTCCGGGCCGGGGGACCGGCACTACCTGCTCGAACGCTCCAGCGGGCGGCTCACGTTCGGCGACGGCGTGCACGGCCGGATCCCCGCGCCCGGCGCCGCCGTGACGGCCCGCCGATACCGGACCGGCGGTGGCGGCGCCGGCAACGTCACCGCGGGAACCATCACCCAGTTGCAGGCGGCCATCGGCGGCGTTCAATCGGTGACCAACCCGGTGCCGGCCGAGGGCGGCGCCGACACCGAGACCCTGACCGCGTTCAACGCACGAGGACCGGCCACGCTGCGCCACCGCGACCGGGGACTGTCGGCGAACGACCTGGCGGCCCTGGCCCGGGAGGCGTCGCCCGCGGTGGCCCGGGCCTGGGTGCGGCCGACCCGCGCGGCCGGCGGCCGCCGCGGCCCGGGACGCCTCACCGTCGTGATCATCCCGGCCGGGGCGGATCCGCGTCCGTGGCCCAGCTTCGGGCTGCGCGAGTCGGTGCGCGAATACCTGACGCGGCGGGCCGGCGCCACCACCGCGGCACTCCGGCGGATCGACGTGACCGGACCCGAATATCAGGGCGTCGACGTGGACGCGACCCTGGTGGCCCGGCGCGGCGGGGCGGCCGGTGAGCTGGAGGACGCGGCGGCCGCGGCGCTCGGCGGACTGCTGCACCCCCTGCACGGCGGCCCGGACGGCGACGGCTGGCCACCGGGACGGCCGGTGTTCCTGTCCGACGTGGCCACGGTGCTGGCCACACTGCCCGGTCTCGACCATGTCGAGGATCTGGCGATCTCGGTGGCCGGGCGGACCGGCGGCGAAGCGGTGGCCGTACCCCCGGGTCATGTCGTCGCCGAAGGAACCCTGCGGCTCGCGGTGACGGAGGAGCCATGGTGATCCGGCTGCCGCTGCCCGACCTCGACGACCTGCGCTGGCAGACGCTGGTCGACGAGGGGCGGGCGCTGATTCCGGCGTACGCCGCGGACTGGACCGACCACAATCCGGCCGACCCCGGCATCACGCTGCTCGAACTCTTCGCCTACCTGGCCGAACTCGACCTGTTCACGCTCAACCGGATCGGGCCCGGCCAGCTGCGCAAACTGCTCGCCCTGGCCGGGGTGGCGCCGGAGCCGCCGCGACCGGCGCGGGTCGTCGCCGAGCTGACGTTGCGTGCCGGCGCGGCGGCCCGGGAGCTGCCGGAGGGCACCGGGCTGGCCGGACACGACCCGTTCGGGGCCACCGTGCCGTTCCGGACCCGGCACCCGGTGACCGTGCAGCCCGGGCGGCTGGCCACGGTGCTCACCGGTGACCTGGTGGACGTCACCGGGCGGCGGCCGATGGCGATCTTCGGGAACGACCCGGGGGAGGGGTCCGCCGTACATCTGGGTCTCGATCTTCCCGGGTCTCTGCCGGCCGGAAGCCGGCTCAGCTTCGGCGTCGTGCCCGCCGACCCGGTCGAGGCGCCGCCCGGCGACCGGCGGCACCACTCCGTCCGCCTGGTCTGGGAGCAACTCACCGCCGGTGGCATCTGGGCCGCCGTCCCGGCCGAGGACACCACGCGGGCCTTCACCGCCGAGGGCCGGGTGACCCTGCGACTGCCGTGGACGCTCACCCCGCGCGGCCTGCCGGACCGGCCCGGCGAACAGCTCGGCTGGCTGCGCGCACGCATCGCCCGCGGACGTCACGATGTCACGCCCGCACTGCTGGGCCTGGCCTACAACGGCGTCGAGGCGGTCCAGTCGGTGCCGCTGGAGGCCACCTACCGGGGCACGGGTGGCCCCGGCCAGCGGATCGCGCTGTCCGGCGGCCGGCTGGTCGCGCAGACCCTGCGCGTCACCGGCGACGGCCACCAGTGGCGGATCGTGCCGGACTTCGCCGCCTCCCGGCGAGCCGACGCCCACGCGTGCGCCGACCCGGCCGGCGCGGTGGTGACCTTCGGCGACGGCGAGCACGGGCGCGTGCCGTCGGAGGGTTCGGCGCTGCTGGTGGCGGTGGAGGTGACCGCCGCCGAACGAGGCAACCTCGGCGCCGGCGCGGTGACCGTGGTGACCGACGACGCCGACGTGACGGCCCGTAACGTCACACCGGCCGTGGGCGGGCGGGCGGCGCAGACCATCGACGAGGCGGCGGCCGCGGCACGGCGGGAGCGGGCGGCGCCGAACCGGGCGGTGACCCTGGACGACCATGTGGCGCTGGCGCTCGCCACACCCGGCGCCCAGCCGGTCCGGGCACAGGCGTTCGCCAACCGGCATCCGGCGTTCGGGTGCCTGACCGCGCCGGGCGTGGTGACCGTGGTCGTGCTGCCGTCGCTGCCACGGGAGCGTCCCGCACCGACCGCCGGGCTGCTCCGGGCGGTCCGCGCCCATCTGGAGACCCGCCGGATCGTCGGCACCCGCATCGAGGTGGCCGCACCCACGTTCACGCAGGTCAGCGTTCGGGCCACCGTCACCGCCCGAGCCGATGTGCCGGGGGACGGGCTGCCCCGGTCGGTGAGTACGGCCCTGGACGCGTTCTTCGATCCGCTGACCGGCGGGCCGGACGGCGCCGGCTGGCCGTTCGGGCGTGACGTCTACCGGGCCGAGATCCTGGCCGTGGTCGACCGGGTGCCCGGCGTCGCGCACGTGCTCGCCCTCGAACTCGTGTCCCAGGGAGCGACCTGCGGCGACGTCTGCGTCGGGCCGACCGGCCTGGTCGCATCGGGACCGCACGAGATCGACGTGAGGTGATCGCATGGCAGATCCGTTGATCCCCGTGGCGCCGCTGCGGATGCGCCACGACCCCGGCGAGGCGCTGCTCGGCGACGACTTCGCCGGGCAGGCCGCCCAGGACGATCAGCTGCGCTGGTGGCACAACCGGGCCGTGCACGACCCGTTCGGGGTGGTGCAGGGCCTCGGCGTACGGTTCGAGAACGGCGTCGCGATCGTCGGGCCGGGACTGGCCTACGACCGCAACGGCCGCGAGCTCATCTCCCGCGCCGAACGCCGGATCACGATCCCGGCCGAGCCGCAGAGGTACCGCCTCGTCCTCGGCTACCGTGCCACCGGTGGTGCGGACGGCCCGGTACGCCTGGCCTGGTCACCGCGAACCCGGCCACTCGGCGCCGACGGCGTACCGCTGGCCCTCGGCGACGGCACGGTGTTCGCGCCGCCGCGGGCCCGGCCGATCGCCGCACCCCGGATCGGCCACGGCGTGGTGCTGCCCGGCAGCAACGGCTGGCGGGTGTGGCGCGAACCGCTGGCCGGCGAGCAACGACTGGTCGGCCTGCAACTGCGCGTCGACACCTCGGCGAGCGGGTTCACCGCCGTGCCCTGCTACTTCGTGCAGTTCACCGGCGCGATGTGGGGTCCGGAGGTGCCGGACTTCCTGACCGTGCCGTTCGAGCACGTCGCCGAACCGACCCGGGACGGGTTCACCTACCGGCTGCTCATCCCCAGGTTCGTGCGGATCACCTCCCCGGCCGGGGAGGACCCCGAGGAACTCTTCGGCAGCTTCTTCCGGGTCATCCAGAGCTCACTGGTGTGGACCGGCGTCCAGCAGCACGGCTCACCCTCGGAGGGGGACCGATGAGCTTCATCGACCTGACCCGCTCGATCGAGCGCCAGCGGTTCTTCGACGGGCAGCGGCTGTTCGCCGAGGACCTGCAACAGATCGAAGGCTTCAACCGGGAGATGCGCTGGCTGCACAACCAGAGCCTGCACCAGCCCGGCATCGGCAACGGCTTCGCGGTGACCGGCCGCAAAGGCGACCGTGAGGTGGTGGCCGGCGCCGGCTACGCCATCGACGACCTGGGCCGCGAGATCGTCCTCACTACGTCGCGGACGCTACCGGTGCCGCCGGTGGCCGGCGACAGCACCGGGCAGGCCCGGCGGTTCGTGCTGACCATCGCCTACCCCGGCGACGCCGACCTCGAAGAGGTGGAGTTGCGCCAGGGCATCTGCGACACCCGCGGAGCCGTCCGGCTCCGCGAGGAACCGATCTTCTGCTGGGCGGCGCTCAACCCGGACGGCAGCCCGGCCGAGGACGCCGCCGAGATCCTGTCCGGCCGCCGGACCGTCCTGGCCGAGATCGCCGTACGCGACTGCAAACTCGACCGCGACCTCGGCATCGTCCAGCGGCGCAACGCCCGGCCGACCGGTATGCCCCGGATCGCCTGCGGCGTGGCGACACCGACAGCCTGGACCGAGTGGAACCCGTGGGAGAAGGACGCCGACATCGCCCTGCCGCTCCGCGACCGCAGACTGTACCGCCTGGTCGGCGGTGTGCAGGCGGACATCCCCACCGGGGCGGGCGGTTTCCTGGCCACGCCGGGCTACCTCGCCCGCATCGACGGGCCCCGGCGGATGACGGCGATCCGCAAGCCGGACGGCGAGGTCGTGGAGGCGGCGGAGGAGCTGCCGCTCGAAGCGGTCGTGCTCGACGGCCAGCTCAGCATCACCGACGCCGGCCCGGCCGGATTCGTCGCCCAGGTGCTGGTGCTGCGCTTCGACACCGGCTCCACCGACCAGAGCCCGCCGAAGGAGATCCTGGTCCCCGACGACGAGCTCGACCTGCTGGCCATGCTCACTGCCTGGCAGGTCGGCTGGCTGGGGTTCGAGGGATGAGCACACACCTCTACACCAACCGGGACGACCGGTGGCCGGACTTCACACTGAACGGTCTGGAGATCGGCGGCGGGCGCCTGCGGCTGGCCCGGCTACCGGTACTCGACGGCCCGCAGCCGGCCGGGCCGGTGAACCCGGACCGCCCCGCCGGACTGGCGATCGCCGCGGACGGCACGGTCTTCTTCACCGAGGACGGACAGGTCGCCGGATTGCCGTGCGCCGCCGGGACGGGTGCGCTGCTGGTGCATCCCGAGCGCAACGCACTGTTCGCCGCCGACACCGGCAACCGCCGGCTGCGGCTCTTCCAGCTCGGCACCGGGCAACTCGTCGACGTGTGGGAGGACGTCGTCGCGTACGGGCTCGCGACAGACCGGCACGGGCGGGTCTACTCGGCCGACCCCGGCGACCACCACGTCCGGCAGTTCACCGCCGGCGGGCGGGAGATCACGTCCTTCGCGGCCCGGCTGCGGGAACCGGTGGCCGTCGCCACCGACGACCCGCTGATCCACGTCCTCGACCGGGGCGCCGGCACGATCGTCACCCTCGACCAGGCGGGCCGCACCCTGGCACAGATCCGGCTGCCGCTGACCGGCCGGGCGCTGGGTCTCGCGGTCACGGCCGACTCGTTCTTCGTCGGCGACAACACCGCCGCGGGTGGCCGGATCCTGCGGCTGAGCCGCGACGGTGAGCTGATCGGCGCCGCGGTCGGCTATGCCGGGCCGGTGACCGCGCTCGCCGTCGACCCCGCCGGTGACCTGTGGGTCCATCCCGGCGCCGGGGTTCCGGCGCGGCTGCCGCCGACCGGGCACGTCCGGGAGGGCGTCGCCTGGGGCGGGCCGTTCGGCGGTTTCACGAAACCGGCCAAGACGTGGCAGCGGGTGACGGCGTCCGCCGCCGCCCTCCCGGTCGACGCGCATCTGCGATTCTTCGTGCACGTCACCAACGACCCGACGGCGCGGCCGCCGGTGTCCGGGACCGGGCCGGATGCCTTCGCCGACCCCGCCTGGTACGCCGGGCCATCCGACGTCACCCAGCATCTCGTCGACCGGCCGCCGGCCCGGTACGCGTGGCTCGGCCTGCGAATGACCGGGTCGGGACACGTATCGGCCGACGTCGAGCAGGTGCGCCTCGACTTCGACCGGCCCGGCCTGCTGCCGCTGCTACCGGCCGTCTACGGCGACGGCGTCGCGCCCACCGACGTGCTGCCCCGGTATCTCGCCCTGGTCGAGAGCCTGTTCGAGGACGTCGAGCGGGAGATCGGCGACCTGTCGCGGCTGGATCCGGCGGGCGCCACGGCGCCGTTCCTGGCCGAGCTGGCGCGCTGGACGGCGACACCGGCGAGACCGGGACGCACCGAGGCGCAGACCCGCGAGGACGTGGCCTCGGCGTACGCCCGGACCGCCACGACCGGCACCGCGGCCGGGCTGCGGGCCACGCTGGAACAGGCGACCGGACTGACCGTACGGATAGAGGAACCGCTCGCCCAGGCCGCCTGGTGGGCCCTGCCCGCCGCCGGCTCGACCGGCGCCTCGGTGCTCGGTGTCACCACCATGCTGGCCGCCGCCGACCCGCAGGGCGCGGTGCTCGGCTCCACCGCAACCGTCGACCGATCCCACCTGATCAGCGGCGAGGACTACGGCGCGCCGCTGTTCGACGCCTACGCCCACCGCTTCACGGTCCGTCTCTACGGCGGCGCCGACTACAGCGAGGAACGCCGGCAGGCACTCGTCGACGTCCTCGAACACGAACGTCCGGCCGACACGGAATACCACATCTGCCGCGTCGAGCCCGGCCTGAGCATCGGCATGCAGGCCCGGATCGGCATCGACACCGTCCTCGGCGGCGATCCGCCCGCCACCCGGCTCACCGACGGCGAGGACCTGCGGCTCGGCGGCCGACGCCCGGGACGCCTCGGCCGGCACAGCCGGATCGGCCGGAACACGGTCCTCGGCTCGTCGGCCATCGAAGACTGACGCGCTACGCACAGTCCGGACAGGAGAGAGAGATGCACGGATCCACGCAGTCACCGGCGGCCACGGGCTGGCGCGGGCTCGACACGCCCCGGCGCAACAACTTCTTCCACGGCAAGATGATGGACGTCTACCACTTCGAACTGGAGACGGCGTACGGCATCGGGTTGCGCCGCCTGCTCAACCGCCTCGTGCACGGCGCGGGTGTGGTCTGCGGCCTCGACGTCGAACGCACCGACGACCACCGGGCGATCACGGTGACCCCCGGTGTGGCACTGGACGGGTGGGGGCGCGAGATCGTCGTACCGGCCCGGTCGGCGCCGGTGACCGTACCGCCGGAGTTGATCGAGCGGGTGTGCGGCGCGGACGGCGACACCAAGGGCAAACGGCCGCCCCGCGACCAGGACCAGGACCGCGGATATCGCGACCGGGGCTGGGTGACGGCCGTGCTCTGCTACCACGAGTGCGAGAGCGACCCGGCTCCGGTGCTCGACGGCGACTGCGGCACCACCCAGCCGTGCACTCCCGGGACGATCAGCGAACGCTACCGGATCGGGTTCGAACCCGGCCGCGCCGATCCGCCCGACGTCAGCTGCCGGTTCCCGGACGTGCTGCGCGACGGCGAGATCGACTACGGGGCGATCGCCCGGTGGGTGACCCGGGAGTGCCCGCGGCCACCGCGCGACCCCTGCATCCCGCTGGCGAACCTGCGGCTCAGCGACGACGGGCGCCCGGCCGGGGACGTCGAGATCGAGGACGTACAGATCGAGGTGCGTGAGGTGGTGCTCGGCAGGCTGCTGTTCGACGTGCTGTCCCGCGTCGTCGAGGAAGAACAGTCCGGAGACAGCTGGCGCCGGTAGGGCGCCAGACAGCGGAAGGAGGAATCCGATGACCATGACCACCGGCACGCGATCCGGTTGCTGCGGCGGGTGTGCCGACACCCCGGTGGGTGCGACCGGGCGCGGTGGCGTCCTGGAACGGCCGCGCTACTTCCCCCGCCAGCTGATCACCCCGGACGACCTGACCGCCGAGGCCGACTACTTCCGTGAGCGGTTGCGGCGGCACAACCGGTTCCTGCACGGCTGGGGCGTCGTCTCCGGAGCGCTCGTGTGCGTCATCCCGGAGGACCCGGCGAAACCGGAGGCCGGCAACCGGAAGTGGACCGTCCGGGTGCAGCCCGGCTATCTGCTCACCCCGCCCGGGGACGAGGTGTGGATCGGCACGGCCCAGGACGTGACGTTGCGCGGCGGGGTCGTGTCGGCCGCCGACGGTACGACCGACCCGTGGTGCGTCGAGGTGTTCGACGACGACCCGGAGGGCCCGCTCCACGTCGCGGTCCGGTACGAGCAGTTCCAGGTACGGCCGGTGCTCGCCCAGCCCGGTGGCTGCGGCTGCGGGAGCCAGCAGTGTGAGTACTCCCGCTACCAGGACGGTTTCGTCCTCGGTGTGCTCTCCGGCTGCGACGACGTCGAAGACCCGGCCGGGCGGGCGGGCAATCCGCCGTACGACCCCGCGGCGCCCGGCCCGTGGGTGGTCCTCGCCGAGGTGACCCTCGCCCCCGACGGCACCGTCGAGAAGATCGACAACTGTGTGTGCCGCCGCATCCTGGAACCCGGCACGTGGCGGCGCTGCGACGGCACCGACCAGGACTGGCCGCCGGAGGAGAAGGCCGAGGAGAAGCCGAAGGCCGCCGCCCCGCCCCGGCGCCGCCGTGCACCCACGACATGAGCGGGCACCGGGCGTACGAGGACCGCACCCGGGCGGACGTCCGGGTGCCCACCCCCGCGCCCACCGGTGAGGAACCCGACCGGCTCCGTCCCGAGGCGCCTGCCGGGGGCGGCCTGCTGGCCCAGGACCTCGCCCAGGACGCCCCGGTGGCCGAACGGCCGGTGAACCTGTTCCCGGAGCCGAAACCGGAGACCGACGAGGAACGGCTCAGCCGGGAGCTCACCGAATCGGCCCGCGGCGACGGCGACCGGCCGCCGCCCAAGGCCGACAACATCGCCGACGCCGCCTCGGCCACGTTCCGCCGATGTGAGGAGGACCTGCGACGGGCCGCCGAGCAGGGGCGGCCGATCCACCCGGACACCGCGGGCCGGATGCCGGTCGCCGACCCGCTCGGCGAGGTGACCGACCGGGCGAAGGCCTGCCTGGACACCCCGGAGGGCGAACGGCTCAAGAAACAGGTCGTCGAACTGGCCCGGACCGATGACGGTGCGCGGGTCGTCATCGACACGGTGCGCCGCCTGAAAGCCAGGGCCGAAGCCATCGGCTCCGCGGCCTGGGACGCCACGAAGGAGGCGGCGAAGACGGTGGCGGCGGCGATCGTCCACGTAGCGGCGGCGGTCGGCGGCGGGATCGTGACCGGCGTCAAAGCGGTCGGGAGCGGGATCGTCACCGGGGCGAAGGCGGTCGGTGGGGCACTGGCCCGGTTCGGTCGCTGGGTGTGGGGTGGGATCAAGAGCGCCGCGTCGGCGACCTGGGAGGCCACCAGGACCGCCGGTAAGGCGATCGGCCGGGCCGCCACCGCCGTGTGGAACGGCGTCACGTGGGTCGCCACCCAGCTCTGGGACAAATCGGTCGGCGTCTTCGCCCGGATCGCACACTGGGTAGCCAACCTGCCGGCCCGCATCGGCCGGCTGCTGCTCGGCCTCTGGGAGGGCGTCCGGAGCGTACGCCCATGGGCCCTGGACTGGTGGCAGTCACTGGGCTCGGCGGGCACCTGGCTCGGGCTGCTGCGATGGCTCGGCAGCCGCTTGATCGACCTGATCGAGATCCTCGGCGTGGGAGAGGCGTACGAGACGATCCAGGATTTTCTGAAGTTCAACACCCGGACGCTCAACAGCACCGAACGCGCCGCCGCGACCCTGATCTTCGGCACGTCACTCAACCTCGACCTGGTGCGCCTGGACGAACACGCCGTCATCGGCCCCGCGTTCAGCCACCGCGAATACACCAGCTTCCACACCATCAACGGCTGGGGCCCGATCACCCCGGACACCCTGATCCACGAGCTGACCCACGTCTGGCAGTACGAACGGGCCGGCGCGATCTACATGCCGCAGGCCCTGCACGCCCAGATCTGGGGCGCCGGCTACACCTACGGCGGCATCGCGGGCCTGACCGCCGCGAAGACCGCCGGAACGGGGTTCGGCGACTTCAACCGCGAACAGCAGGCCCAGATCGTGCAGGACTTCTCGACAATGCATCAGAGCAACCCGGACGCCGCGGTCTACGCCCACTTCGTCGCCGCGGTCTCCACCCTCACCGCCGCCCAGCTGATCGCCCTGCTCCCGCCGTGACCGGGCCCCGGGTGAGCTGCGTGATGCCGACCCGCGACCGGCGCCGCTTCGCCGAGCGGGCGATCACCTACTTCCTCCGGCAGGACTTCCCCGACCGTGAGCTGGTGATCCTCGACGACGGCCACGACGAGATCCGCGACCTGATCCCGGCCGGGCCGATCCGCTACGAACACCTGGACCGCCCGCTCGTGCTCGGCGCCAAGCGCAACGCCGGCAACGAACTGGCCACCGGTGAGATCATCGTGCACTGGGACGACGACGACTGGCAGGCCCCCGACCGGGTCAGCCGCCAGGTCGCCGCCCTGTCACGGGCGAACGCCGACCTGTGCGGCACCGGCGACCAGCTCTACTACGAGCCGGCGACCGACCGGGCCTGGCGTTACCGCTATCCGGTCCGCCGTCGCTGGGTCGCCGGCAACACCCTGTGCTACCTGCGTGACCGCTGGCGTGAGCACCCGTTCCCGCCGGTCGCGACGGGCGAGGACAACCATTTCGTGTTCGCCGGCCGCCCGCCCGCCGAGGTACCGGGCGTCTTCCACATCGGCATCGTCCATCCCGGCAACACCGCTGCCAAGGACACCACCGGCTCGTTCTGGACCCCGGCCGCACCGGCGACCGCCCACCGTCACCTCGGCCCCGACCTGGATTTCTACCGGTCACCGTGGTGAACCCCCACCTGAGCGACGGCCTGCCGCCGCCGGCCTCCTCGCGGACCGGCGGCGGTCGCGGGCGGCGTCAGGACAGGAAACCGCCGTACGGGCCGTTCAGGATGCCCTGCTTCTGTGCCTGGCTGAAGTGCGTGTTCGGGTAGCTGTAGAAGGAGGCGGACATCGGGGTGCCGTCGGTCGAGGTCGAGTCCGGCAGGCCGAACGCGTGCCCGAGTTCGTGGACCATGCCGCCGTACCAGCGGTTCATCGCGCCGTTGATGCCTGCCGCGCCGTCGGCGTCGTGGCCGCTGAGGATGACCCAGCCGCCGCCTCCGCCGCCGCCGGAGCACGACGCCTCGGCGCTGATCTCGCCGACGTTGACCCAGCGGCTGTCCGGCGCGCGCAGGGAGAGTTTGCGCATCAGTTCCTGCTGCATGTTGAAGACGACCCACCAGTAGCACTCGCTGCCGTTCGGCGTGTTCTCGTACCAGGATCGGGGGTGGTCGCCGTTGACGACCTCGACGACCGGGTTGTTGAGGGTGAACGTCTTGCCGAGCTCCTGGCGGTAGTAGCTCTGGGCCTCGCGCATCACGCCGGCGATGCCGTCGACGTACCGCTGGTCGTACGCGACGTCGGTGGGCCGCAGCCAGTAGACACGCACGGTGCGCTCAGGCGGTGTGGACGTGGGCGGCGAGGAGGTGGGCGAGGTGCTCGGCGAGGTGGTGGGTCCCGGTGTGGTGGTGCCGGTGCAGACGACTCCGTTGAGGGTGAAGCTCGCCGGCACGGGGTTGCTGCTGTTGTTCCACGAGCCGTTGAAGCCGAAGGTCGCGGTGCCGTTGGTGGCGAGGTTCGCGTTCCAGGCGGCGTTGACGGCCGTGACCGCGGAGCCGCTCTGCGTGGTCACCGAGTTCCAGGCCTGTGTCACCACCTGACCGGCGGTGAACGACCAGCGGAGGGTCCAGCCGGTGAGGGGGTCGCCGAGGTTGGTCACGGCGACGTCGGCGGTGAATCCTCCGCCCCACTGGCTGCCGACGGTGTAGCTCACCCGGCAGCCCGTCGCGGCGGCCTGCGCGGACGTCACCCCGCCGATCGCCGCTCCGGCGGCGACGGTGGCGAGCGCGGCCGCGACCACGACTGTACGGCGTACCCGTTGAAACATCCTGGTCTCCTTCCGGACCCGGTCGAATCGACGACCATCCATCTATTGCGCCTCACTGTGACGAACGAAAACGGTTTCGGCAAGTTTCGGTATCACGTCCGCCCGGGCGCCCTTGTCGCATCCACATATGGTCATTCGTCGATCAATGTCCACGGGCGATCGCCTTGCTCGGAAGGACAAGACGAAAGCAGCACATGTCAGCCGGCCGCTCGGTGTCGCGGTAGCCGGCTCACTCGCCGTCGCCGCGCTCGCGCCGGGAGTCCCGGCCCACGCGGAGGGCGTGCCCGCCACCACGACCGGAATCAGTGTCGGCCCGAACGGCTTACCCGTGCCGCAGGGCGCCGAAGCCCCGTCCGTCTCGACCGACGGGCGTTATGTGGCATTCCAATCGTTCGCCACCACCCTGGTGCCGGGGGACACCAACCGCTCCATGGACGTCTTCGTCCACGACCGGCAGACCGGCCGTACCGAACGGGTGAGTGTCGACACCTACGGCCGGGAAGCCACCGACATCGTCGCCCAGAGCTCGATCTCGGCCGACGGCCGGTACGTCTCCTTCATCACCGCCTCCCCGAACCTCTCCCTGCGGCCGGACACCAACCACGCCTCCGACGTGTTCGTCCGTGACCGCTCCACCGGGATCACCGACCGGGTCAGCGTCATGGCCGACGGCTCGGAGTCACCGAAGACGAGCCTGATCGCGCGAATCTCCGCCGACGGGCGCCACGTGGCCTTCGAGTCGGACAGCAACCTGGTGCCCGAGACACCAACAACCAAGCCGACGTGTACGTTCGCGACCTGGAAACCGGCACACTGACCTGGGCCAGCCGTGAGGCGTACCTGCGGCCGACGGAATCGCCGGCCCGGACCCCGACGGCGCGCCCGGCCATCTCGGCCGACGGCCGGTACGTCGCGTTCACCTCCGGCCAGCACGGGCTCGTCGCCGGCGACACCAACGGGCGGCGGGACGTCTTCGTACGGGACGTGCAGACCGGCGACATCGAGCGGGTCAGTGTGGCCTACGACGGGGCGCAGCCGACCGGAGAGAGCCAGGACCCGGTGGTCTCGGCGGACGGCCGGTTCGTCGCCTTCACGTCGTACGCCAGGAACCTGCTGGCCGGCGGGGACAACGACGTCACCTACATCACCAACGTCTTCCTCCGCGACCGCGGCAACTGAGCAGGGCTCTGCCCACCCGGGCAGACGAGTGGCCGGGGACATCGTGGACCCGCCCCCGGCATTCGCCACGGCTGACTCCGCGAACCCGGCACCAGTGCGCTGACCGGTGGCGGCCAGTCGCCGGGTACCTTCACTTCGAGCGCGACGCCTCGATGGCCTTCCCGGACTCCGAGTTCGGTTTCCTCGACCAAAGGAAGTTTCCGCGTAGATGAGTCCGAACAATCCTCAACTCGCCAATGCCGGGTCGAATCGAATCGCCGGCGCGCTCTTCCTCGTACGTTATTGCAACTGGCACTCGCACCGAGAGTTCGCGCCATGGTTTCTTGAAGTGCGTGAATTGATGTCGCGAGCCGTTGCGGTCGCCGCCACCGTAGTCGACGCGGAAGAGCGCACGGATCCTTCATCTCGGCAATTGCGTGACCATGCGATGGACTGGTTGGAGGGTTACGACCCGGACAGCGGGCCCTTCGGTACAAAACTCTTTCAGCACGTGAACCTCATCTACGAGGCATCGTCGCTGATGGAGGACCCGGGTGACCGGCAGCTGTTGAGTGACTGCATCCGGCGGGCAAGCCATCTTGCCGGCGGAGCGGTCTACCGCGGCCAAAGGCACTATCAAGGCCAATGGGAAGCCGTCGATTTTCCAGCTATCGAGGAGCAGGCGCAATCATTCGCGTCCAGCAATCTCGGGGAGGCGCTGGTGTTGAGTCGGGAGTTCGCCCGTCTCTATGCGGACGTCATGGAGCATTCCTTCCCCACATGACCGACGTGAGGTGGCCGGATGGCGCTACCTGGGTTCATTCGGGGGGAAATGCGGCTTCAGTGCCCGGCCGCGGCCTTTTCGAACGTACTCGACTCGCGCCTGGTCGAGGCTCAAACCACCGTTCGGTCCACCCCTGACGACTGCGCTGTCGTGATTGTCCTGGCCGTCGTCCTCCCACCAGCATTCATCGCAGATCTCGAAGTTCCCTCGCTCCGACAACGTGGCATGGCCGCAGCAGGGGCAGGTGTAAGGAGCGCCGCCGGCCCCGGCGTCTTCCGTAGCGGCGTATTGCTCATCCGGTGTGATGTGCCACCGCCGCGGGCCCGCATCGCCGAGGCGTCCGGTGTGCCGGAGCAGGACCTGCGTGGAATGCTGCCGCTTTCCGGTCTCCTGCCGCTGCTGGACAGTCGCGTCCGGCGCCAACCGAGCCAGCACGCGGGTGCTGAACTTCGCGGGTATCCACCAACTCACGTTCAGGCCCTGGGTGATGTCGTAGGTGTGGAGCACGACCTCGGCGACGCCGAGCGCAGCGAAACCACTGACGTCGCAGGGCCCGGAGTGCCAGGCCCGCGTGTCCGGCCCCGCGGCTCGCAGCGCCGCGACAAGCAGCCCACCGCATGCCTCGACGACCGCCAGCACCTCCGGCACCGAGGCGTCGTCGCGGATCACCAGATCCAGAGGCAGGTACGCATCCTGTACCCGGCCGGCCACTTGAGCCGCGTAGGCGAGCAGGTCATGACCGATGTGGGCAAGCGTCTCCCGGCAGGTCCGGTCGAGGGTGCCGGCCGTGACCGACCAGTCGAGGTCCACCAGTGGTTCGAGGACCTCGCCCATCGTTCGGACAGCACGCTCCAGATCCTGGGCTTCCATCCGGCGCATTCTGACAGGCCAGGCGGGCGCCAGAGTATCCAGGAGGACATGACCTCCGTTTCCACCCCATGGGGACGCGAGTGGCCTGGTTGAGAAACCTCAATAGATGTTCCTGTCCACCAGTCGCCAGAAGATGAATACAGCCACGCCGCCAACGATAGCGATTCCCCAGCTGGCAACGATGAAGCCGAGTGCCACAAATCCAATGCCGCCGACCAGTAGTGACCATCGGGTGACGGAACCCGGCGGAGCGAGCCGAGCCACTCGATCAAGAAGATTCTCCGAGGCGACCGACGCGGCCACAATGCCAAAGATCAGCAAGGCCAGGGCCGCAACGGCCAGAACGATCCACCCGACAGTGGCGGCACGTGCCGATTCCCCGGCCGCCCAGGAATTCAATGTCACGTCGTGATTCCTTTCACCGGCGCGTCGAGTCTGGATTCTCGCCCATGGAAGCGAACGCAATGGGCGCGGGGTCGCGAGCGGTAAGCCTCGCGTGTCAATAGTGAATGTTCTACGCGATAGGGTGGCGCAACGAGAAGCAAGGAACATGTTGTTGCATCGAGAAATTACATGGGAAACGATGGCGAGCACTCATCCTTTCGGTCAGCTGGATGCGCGGTCCGGCCTGACGAATGTGAATGATCACGTATGTCGTCGAGTGGAGATCTCGCGGCCATCGCCAAATTGTGATCTCTGGCGGGTGGCCATGCATGATCCGGTGCCCTCATCGCGGTTCCCCCGATACGAGCGCTTATTGATCCAGGGCCCCGGCAAAGTCCTAAATGAGGCCGAGGAGTGTCAACGGGCGGTTGCTGTCGCGGGCGTGATGGCGGGTGGCGGCGGCGATGTTGGTGGTTCCGGCTGCCCGTAATGCGCTGATGGCAGCGTCGCGGAGGGCGGCCATGACGTGTGGTCCGGTGCCGGTACGGATTTGGCTGCGGTCTTCTGCGTAGGTGACGTCGCGAACCCAGTGGATCTTGTTTTCGATGGTCCAGTGCCCGCGGATCCAGGCTGCCAGTTGGGCAGGTTTTGCCTGGTGGACGTGTAGGTCGGTGATGGCGTAGACGGTTTGGGTGGTGAAGCGCCGTGGCTGGTCGAGGCGGCGTCTACGACGGCGGATCTGCAGGGCTTGGACGGCATGCGGGAAGTCGATGCCTGCGGCGACGGTCACGATCCTCAGGGTGCGGATCTCCCGGCGGCCGTGGCCGCGGTCATCCTGGCGGGCAGCTTGCGGGACTTGCCGCCAGGGCAGACGGGAGAGCTGTTTGTGCAGGTGCGGTTGGTTGCCTTTGACGGTCAGGATCCAATGGGCGCCCCGTTCGGCGAGGTAGTCGACGTGTTCGCGCTGGCAGTGCATCGCGTCGGCGGTGATCACGGCGTCTCGTAGGTCGCCGATCTGGTCCAGCAGAGGCGCGAATCGGGTGATCTCATTGGTCTTGCTGTCGATATCGGTGCTGGCCAGGACCATGCCGGCGTTCTGATCGCAGGCGGCCAGCAGGTGCCGGGCGGTGCTGTCGCCGGTGCGGGATCCGCGCAGTGTCTTGCCGTCGACCGCGATGGCCTGCCGGCTTGTCGAGGTCTCGGCCCGGCCTACGAGCCAGACAGCGATCGCCGTGGTCAGCAGCTGCGCATCGAGGGCCTGCAGCAATCGGCGGATCATCGCTTCAGAGGGGCGCCGGTCAGGGGCGATACCCAGGGCGAGAGCTGTCGAGGCCGGAACGTCGGCGACCCATTCGGCGATCGCCGTATAGGAACGGCAGCCGGCGATCACGGCACAGACTGCTGCGATCACTACCGCCGTCAACCGGTGCCGGACCCCACGACGTGCCCGCGGATCAGGCAGGCAATCGAGCACTGCCACCAGGCCGCCAGCGGTTTCGGGCACGGTCAGAGCCGGTGCGCAGGACAAAGAGGAGATCAGCGATGATGGCAGTGCGGGCATGACTCACTTCGGATAGATCATCGTGGCGTAGGAACCTTGATGATCTTTCGAACCGGTCATGCCCGTCTTGCTACACCCAACAGCGGCGCTTCTACTCCAGATCCCCCAAGTCGGACACCGTCACGACTTTGCCGGGGCCCTGCTTATTGATCTGCCGCGAAGTAGGCGGTCGGCGGATGTTGTGCACGCGGCCGGCTCACTGGCCTACGCTGCCCGGGTGAGTTCGCCAGATGTTCTGAGCATCGACAGGCTGTCAAAAGGGCTTCTCGTCGAGTACCTCGGTGTTCTCACTGCCTCCGACTACGAGGAGCGACGGCGCCGCGTGCTGGCAGGGCAAGCACCTCAGGATTGAGCCGGTCATGGCGAGCCTACGATGTTCTTGATGTTGCGCTTGAAACGGCACTGGGAGGCGGCACCACTGACCTGGACGGGGAATGACCCCGACCAGATCAAACTGTGGTGACTCAGGATGATCGCCCTACTCGTCGCAGGGGCGAAGTATCAACGAGCGTGTCCACTCCGACTGCTTTTCGACCATGAGCGACACCCGGGCGCCGGGGTCGGGCGGGGTGCCTTCGTACTCGACAGTCTCGTAGGCCTCGCCGAAGTGGACGGTGTACTCGCGATTGCCCGGAAATACGCGCTCGACCGTTGCGTCGAGGACGGCGCCCACGGGCCGGCGTCGCGCGATCGCCGCCCATTCCGACCCCGACCGTCGGTGTGACCGCGCGCCCCGGCCACGCATGCCGGCGTCGAGCGGAAGCAGCCGAATCTCGAACCCGCGATGTTGGAGTACTTCGAACAGGCCCTTACGCCCGACGGGCGGCCATTGCGAGGGCTCCTCCGGCAGCGCCAGCGCATCGACCCAACCGGGAACCGGGTCGCCGACGTCGACCGCCATGCCCGCGCGCCCGGCACCCGCCGGGAATCCGGTCACCATTCCCCAGGTTCGCGATCCTCGTGGAAGTCGTCGCCGAACGGCGCTCAATTCATCCTCACCCATGACCTGACCATTATTGGCTTTCCGGCCGGTGGCGATCCGGGAACCGAACGCTCCGCCGAAGCGACTCACCCGGTAAGGACAGTCGGCGAGAAGGCGGGTCACGAGATGAGGTACGACGTGCGGAGACGGCGGCCACGGGGCTGGGCACATCCCGACCTTGCTGACGTCGACCTCGGCAGGGTGCTCGACGCTCTCGGCGACCCGGTGCGGCTGGAGGTCGTCCGGCAGTTGGCCACCGCTGGGGGAGTGGTGCAGGGTGCGTTCGACGTGCCGGTGACCGGCCAGACCCTCTCCCATCACCTGAGGACTCTCACCACCGCCGGTCTCGTACGCGTGAGCCAGGCCGGCCGGTTCCGTTGCTGCGAGCTGCGCACACGTGACGTGGAGAAGCGCTTTCCCGGCCTGCTGCCGGCGATCCTGGCCAATGCCGGTGTCGGCGCCCCACGAACGATGCCGCCATGAGGGTGACGGTTTGGACACACCATGTGGGGTTGTGACTTTCCGATGCCGCCCATATATGGTGTTCCCCGCAGCTGGTTCGGCCGCGCCCGTCAGGGTGTGTCCGAGGCAACAGGGAACCCGGTGTGAAACCGGGACTGCCCCGCAGCGGTGAGTGGGAACGACCGCCGTCATGAAGCACTGGGCTCGTCAGAGCCTGGGAAGCGACGGCCAGTAGGCGGCTTTACCCAAGGCCCACGAGTCCGAAGACCTGCCAGCGCGCCGTGCATCCACAGTGATGCGCGGCGGTCGAAGGCCGCGTGGGACGGCCGACGCCATCAGCCGGGCCCTTCCTGGGCCGCGGCGGCGTCCTCCTGCGCACCCGAGACCTCGGCCGGCGTGATGAGGGGGACGAGACATGACAGCAGCTACGCAGGATCCGCCGGCTACCGGACATGTGGTGCCGGAGCAGCGCCGCCATGTGATGCAGGTGCGCAAGAGAAACGGCGACCTGGAGCCGGTCGACGTCAACAAGATCGTCAAGGCGGTCGAGTTGTGGGTCGCTGATCTCGGTGAGGTCGACCCGCTGCGGGTGGCGACCAAGACCATCAGTGGCCTGTACGACGGGGCGACCACCGCTGAGCTGGACAAACTGTCGATCCAGACGGCGGCCGAGCTGATCGGCGAGGAACCGCAGTACTCGAAGCTCGCCGCCCGGCTGCTCGCCGCGTACGTCGACAAGGAGGTCCGCGGTCAGGGCGTCGCCAGTTTCAGCCAGTCGATCCGCTACGGCCACGGCCTCGGCCTGATCGGCGACGATACCGCGGCGTTCGTGGCCCGCAACGCGCGCAAACTCGACGACGCCGTGGACGCCGCCGGTGACCTGCGGTTCGAGTACTTCGGCCTGCGTACCGTCGCCGACCGCTACCTGCTGCGCCACCCACAGTCCCGCCTGGTCGTGGAGACCCCGCAGTACTGGCTGCTGCGGGTCGCCTGCGGACTGTCCAAGGACGCCCGGGAGGCGATCGGCTTCTACCGGCTGATGTCCTCGCTGGCCTATCTGCCCAGCTCGCCGACGCTGTTCAACTCCGGCACGCGGCACACCCAGATGTCGTCGTGCTTCCTGGTCGACTCGCCGAAGGACGAACTGGACTCGATCTACGAGCGCTACCACCAGGTCGCGAAACTGTCGAAGTTCTCCGGCGGCATCGGCATCGCCTGGTCACGCATCCGCGGCCGGGGCGCCCTGATCCGCGGAACCAACGGGAAGTCGAACGGCATCGTCCCGTTCCTGAAAACGCTCGACGCCGGGGTGGCGGCGGTCAATCAGGGGGGCCGCCGCAAAGGCGCCGCATGTGTCTACCTGGAGCCGTGGCACCCGGACATCGAGGAGTTCCTGGAACTGCGCGACAACACCGGCGAGGAGTCCCGCCGCACGCACAACCTGAACCTGGCGAACTGGATCCCGGACGAGTTCATGCGCCGCGTCGAGGCCGACGGCGAATGGTCGCTCATCGACCCGTCCGACGCCCCGTCACTGCCGGACCTGTTCGGTGACGAATTCACCGAGGCCTACCGGGCGGCCGAGAAGAAGGCCGTCAAAACCGTCAAAGCCCGAGACTTGTACGGCCGGATGATGCGCACTCTGGCGCAGACCGGCAACGGCTGGATGACGTTCAAGGACCGCTCGAACTCGCTGTCGAACCAGACGGGCGAGCCCGGCAACGTGATCCACCTGTCGAACCTGTGCACCGAGATCCTCGAGGTCAACAACGACGACGAGACAGCCGTCTGCAACCTCGGCTCGATCAACCTGGGTCAACACGTCAACGTTGACGGTGTTGACTGGGTCAAGTTGAGAGAGACGGTGCGGACCGCGGTCGTCTACCTGGACCGGGTCATCGACATCAACTACTACCCGTCGCAGCAGGCCGCAGCCTCGAACCCGCGGTGGCGGCCGGTCGGGCTCGGGCTGATGGGCTTGCAGGACGCGTTCTTCACCCTGCGACTGCCGTTCGACTCCGCCGAAGCCCGCGACCTGTCGACCCGCGTCCAGGAGGAGATCTTCCTGACCGCCCTGGAGACGTCGGCCGAACTCGCCGCCGCCGTCGGCCCGCATCCGGCGTACCCCGAGACCCGGGCCGCCAAGGGTGAGTTGCATCCGGACCTGTGGGGCGCCGAGGTCACGCAGACCGACCGGTGGGAGGCGCTGCGATCGACCATCGCCGCACACGGGCTGCGCAACTCGCTGCTGATCGCCATCGCGCCGACCGCGACGATCGCGTCCATCGCCGGCGCCTACGAATGCATCGAGCCGCAGGTGTCCAACCTGTTCAAACGCGAGACCATGTCCGGCGAGTTCCTTCAGATCAACACCTATCTGGTACGGGAACTCAAGTCCCGCGGACTGTGGACCGCCGCCATCCGCGAGCAGATCAAGCGCGCCGAAGGCTCGGTGCAGGCGATCGCCGAACTGCCGGACGACGTACGGGAACTGTTCCGCACCGCCTGGGAACTGCCGCAGAAGGCGCTGATCGAACTCGCGGCGGCCCGGGCCCCGTTCATCGACCAGTCGCAATCGTTGAACCTGTTCATGGCCGCACCGACCATCAACAAGCTCTCCTCGATGTACCTGTACGCCTGGAAGGCCGGTCTCAAGACCAGCTACTACCTGCGCTCGCGTCCGGCCACCCGCATCCAGCAGGCCACCGTCGCGGTCGCGCCCGCTGTCACCGCCCCGGTCTCCCTCATCCCGGCGCTCACGCCGGCCGAGGCCTGTTCCCTGGAAAACCCCGAATCGTGTGAGGCCTGCCAGTAATGCTGCTCGACCCCGGAATGGACCTGACCCTGCGGCCGATGAAGTACCCGCACTTCTTCGACCGCTTCAAGGACGCCATCAAGAACACCTGGACCGTGGAGGAGGTCGACCTGCACTCCGACCTCGCCGACCTGGCCAGACTGTCGCCCGCCGAACAGCACCTGGTGTCCCGGCTGGTCGCCTTCTTCGCCACCGGCGACACCATCGTCGCCAACAACCTGGTCCTCAACCTGTATCAACACGTCAACTCGCCGGAGGGCCGGCTCTATCTGTCGCGGCAGCTGTTCGAGGAGGCCGTACACGTCCAGTTCTATCTGAACCTGCTCGACACCTACGTGCCCGATGAGCAGGAGCGTTTCGAGGCGTTCGCCGCGGTCGAGAACATCCCGTCGATCGCCCGTAAGGCCGAGTTCTGCTTCAAGTGGATCGACTCGGTCTTCGATCTGCGCAGGCTGGAGACCAAGGAGCACCGGCGGGCATTCCTGCTCAACGTCATCTGCTTCGCCGCCTGCATCGAAGGGCTGTTCTTCTACGGCGCCTTCGCGTACGTCTACTTCCTGCGCTCCCGCGGCGTGTTGCAGGGTCTCGCGTCCGGCACCAACTGGGTGTTCCGCGACGAGAGCATGCACATGGCGTTCGCCTTCGACGTCGTCGACCAGGTGCGGGCCGAGGAGCCCGACCTGTTCGACGCCACGATGCAGCAGCAGGTCCGCGACATGCTGGCCGAGGCCGTCGAGTGCGAGGTCCAGTTCGCCGCCGACCTGCTCGAACAGGGCGTCTCCGGAATGTCGCCGGCGGACATGCGCGAATACCTCCAGCACGTCGCCGACCGGCGGCTCGCCGCACTCGGCATCGACCCGATGTACGGCAGCAAGAACCCCTTCGCGTTCATGGAACTCCAGGACGTTCAGGAACTGTCCAACTTCTTCGAGCGGCGCGTGTCGGCATACCAGGTCGGCGTGACCGGAACCGTCAGCTTCGACGACGACTTCTGACCGGCACGAGAAACGGCCGGGACCCTTGCGGTCCCGGCCGCTTCAGTGTTCGCGTACGGAGTGCTGACCGCTCTGCTCCCGGGCCCACCGCCGCCGTTGCCGGGAAACGAGGTCGCACGGCTGCCAGAGGTTGCCGTCGTTGCCGCAACAGATCGGCGCCAGCGATGGCCCGGCTCCCCGTTCGAGGGCCACACAGTACTGGGAAGTGGTCCCGCACGACGCGAACGCCGCCTCCGAACACCGGCCCGGCTCCGGCCGGCTCGATTCGGGCGCGAGCAACGCGGCGAGTTCGCCGGCATGGCGCCGGCCCGCCACCCGCGAGAACGAACGGGCGATCAGCGTACGGGCGGATTCGTCGGCCAGCATCGGGCGCAACACGGTCAGCGCCGCTGAACGGACCACGTCGACCCGCTCGACGGCCCGCTCGACCAGGAACGGAATGAACTCGGGCTGAGGCGCCCGGCCCATCTTGGCGAGGGCGGCCGCCCGCACGTACCCGTCCGGGTTCAGACTGGCCAACGCCCAGCTCAGCGGCACATCGCCGACCTCGGGAAACGCGCGGATCTCCCGTCGGCGGGCGTGGAAGAACAGGCCGTCCAGCAGCCGGGCGCATTCGCTGAGCTCGGTGAGTGTGTCGGCGGCTCGCCTTCCTCCCAACGGAGCCACGTCCACGATCAGCTGCTGATAGCCGGCGATGTCGTGCCGTGCGAACCGCCGAGCGGATACGCCGACCGTCCGCATCGTCTCGTCGACGGCCCGCCTGCGCCACTCGAAGACCCAGAATACGAAGCCGCCACCGAAGAACAGCAGGCACAACGCGGCCGTCAACGGCGCCGTGACGAGCATGGTCATGGAGACCAGAGCGAACAGGGCGCACACCCAGACACTGAAGTGTTCGCCGGCGCTGAGAAGCCGGAGGCGCGGGAGCATGCCGGGGACCGTACTGGAATTGATCTTGATTTGCATCGGTGTTCAGCTGCGAGACCTGCGGATCACTACAGGCCGGGGCCTCCGCTCGGCAGCGCTTCGGGGCCTGGATCGTTGAATCGTACGGATCTCTGGGAGGTCTGTCTCCGGGTAGGTGATGCCTGCCTTCTGCCAGAAGTCGGTGAAGATCCAGATGTCGTTCAGCGTGGTGTGGTCGTCAGGGAATGGCTTGCGGCGGCCCAGCCACCAGCCGAAGAGGCCCGAGGACGCCACGGGTATCAGGTACGGGGTGACGAGGTCGGTGGCTATGCTGAATGCTTCGGCGACCACCTGCGGGTGGCCGGCCCATTCCTGCTTCAGGCGCTTGATCTCACGGCGATCGCCGGTGAAGTAGTTCGGGCAGGAGCTGAAGCGGTCCAGCTCGGTCCCGCCGCGCCACAGCACGTGATTCCAGAGGTCGCCGTCGTAGACCTCGATGGTGCTGACCAGAGCATCGAATTCGCGGGACAGCCACTGGGCGGCGTCTCCGAGGCCGTTGAAGAACCGCGGCCAGATCATGAGTATCCAACCGCTCCGCGGCGCCCACACCGCCACCGTCGACTTGTCGTCGGCCTCCGTGGGATCGACTATTTCCGCCGGCACATCATGCAGCCGCGCGTAGCGGATCACCCCGTCGAGGACCTCAGCCAGGTCGTCACCGCGCAGTGCCGCCGCCGCCAGGAACTCACCCCATGATCGTGACGTTGACCAGGCGATCCTCCTCGCGAGCCCGTACCGGCGAAGTCAGCCGTTCGTCTTCAAGGTGCGTCCCTTTCCTCGGCGCGGAACAGGCGGCCGGGCCGCGCCGCCGTCCCGACCGGGACGGCGGCGCCTCTGTCTTGGGCTGGGTGTCAGGCCACGCGCCCGTAGCCGATCGGGTTGCCGGGCAGGGTGATGGAGTCGTAGCGGACGACGGTGCCGGTCTTGAGGGCTTCGATGATCTGGTTGTTGCCGACGTACATGGCGACGTGGCTGATGCCGCTGTAGTAGAAGACGAGGTCACCGGGCTGGAGTTCGGCGCGGCTGATGCGGCGGGACCGGTTGTACTGCTCGGAGGAGGTGCGGGGGATGCCGACACCGGCGTTGGCGTAGGCCGCCTGCATCAGCCCGGAGCAGTCGTAACTGCCGGGACCGGTCCCGCCGTAGAGGTACGGCTTGCCCAGCTGCCGCTTGACGAACGCGATCGCGGCGGACGCGGCCAGCTTCGAGACGCCGCCGGCGGTGTAGGTGCTCCAGGAGGCGCCGCCGGGCCCGTAGAGCACGACGTTGCCGTCGTTCTGGATGATCAGGGTGCCGCCACCTCCACCGGTGTTGCTGGCCCAGGACACCCCGCCCGTGTTCGGGTAGACGACGAGGTTGCCTTTCAACGGGCCTTCGTCGGTGCCGCTGAAAGCTTCGATCGCCACGCGAATTCGAGCGCGCAAGCTTGCGCGCCGCAGGGTCCCACCACCTCTGACGCCGAGCCGGCCGCCTGGGCACCTCCGCCGCATCCCGACCTGATCGTTGCGCCTGAAGGACGGCACACCGTCCCGGCGCCGAATGGCCGTCCACAGGCGGGGGTGCACGTGGCCGTGCGTGAACCAGCTAGCGTCACCGGCGAAACGGCCTCGGTTCGAACAGCGAGAGTGAGACATGGAACGCGACAGTTCTGCCGCCCCCGGCGACGCCGGCCGGATTTCGCCGGTCTATCGAGCAGTCATGGCGGCGGCGTGGCCCGTCGTCCGCTGGTGGGGCCGTATCGAAGTGGTGGGCTTGAACCACCTCTCGGCGCAGGGCGCGACGATCGTCGCGGCCAACCACGACAGCGCGTGGGACCCTGTGGTCATCGCGTTCGCCGGCCGCCGGCGCCGGCAGATCCGGGCGCTCGCCAAAGCATCCCTCTGGAAGAACCCACTGCTCCGCCGGGTGCTCGACGGGATGGGACAGATCCCCGTACGGCGCGGGCATGCCGACACGGACGCGCTGGAGGCCGCGATGCGGTGCCTCTCCACCGGCGGCTGCCTCGGGATCTTCCCCGAAGGCAGCCGTTCGCAGGGCCGGAACCTGCGTGCCCGCAGCGGCGTCGGACGTCTCGCCCAGGCCGTGCCGCAGGCCCGCATCGTCTGCGCGGCGGTCTCCGGGACCGTGGACATCGCACGCTTTCCCCGGCGCCCCCGTCTCAAGGTGACCTTCTTCGAACCCACACCGTCGCCGCCGTCGGAATCCGCGCAGGAGCTGGCCGTGAGGCTGACCGCCGAACTCCGCGCCATCGCGCCGGTGGCAGCGGCGGGACGGCGCCCCTAGACGATCTGTCGGCGACGGACCGGTCCGGCCGGACGGCTACGCGCGGCGTGCCTGGCAGAGCAGGATCGCGGCGTAGCCGTGGGAACCATGCTGGGCCGTCGGTATGACCTCGATTCCCTCGTGCAGCGGTTCGAAGTCGGGACAAAGGGCTGCTTGGAGGTCGCGTTCGTCGATGTCGGCGCCGGGGAAGGTCTTGCCGCCGACCGTGTAGCCGCGGCACCGGCGCAGCGCCGCGGTGAGGAAGAGGCCGCCCGGCTGGACCAGGCCGGTGATGTGGCGCATGAACAGTTCCCACGTGGCGCGGTCGCCGGTCGCCGAGTCCGCGCAGTAGGCACTGACCACCGTCGGGTAGCGCCGGTTCACCGGACGGGGGTGGTGGGCGTCCACCCGTACCAGTGTGGTGATTTTTGCCCTGGTCAGGTCTTCGCGTGCGGTGATCTCGTCGTCGGTGGGACAGGTGTTGCCCTCGCACTGCAGGGTGTAGCGGACGAACGGCCGCCAGTCGTGGGCGCCCGGTGCCCCTTCGATCCACCGTTGGATCTCGGCCAGGTTCTCCGGCAGGTAGTCGCCCAGATGGATCTCGGATGCCGCCTCGGCGCACGCGAACACGTGGTGGAGGGTGGGGCCGGTCCCGAAGTAGAGGATCGGCTGATCGCGTTCGGCGTGGCGCATCGCGTCGACGAGGAACGCGATGGTGGCGATCTCGTCCGGTTCGACGGTGCGGTAGTAGTCGGTGAGGTACTCGGCCGGCACCCAGTCGGTGTCGAACGACGCATGCCCGCGGTCCCGGCCGAGAACGGTCCGGGTGAGGCGGGCGAGTACGCCTTCGTAGCACGCGGCGCCGAGGTTGGCGCCGGCGAGGAAGACGAGTGCCTCATCGGTGGTGATCGCGTCGGTCGCGGCGGCGGCGCCGAACGCGGCCAGGTAGTACGGCACCTCCTTGGCGATCTCGGTGCCGGTGTACGCCACGGCGGCGGCCAGCCGGGCCGCGGTCCCCTCGCCGAACCGGCGGCGGGCGACGTCGTACGCCAGCTTGGACAGCACGTTGGTGCTCGTGCCCGTCGCCGCCAGCAGGCTTCCGTTCGCTCTCAGGCCGGCGCGCAGCCCGAACACCCAGGCCGTGTAGCTCGCCAGGAGGAACGCCACCACCGATTGATGGCCGAAGCCGGCGAGCAACCCGGACGCGACCAGACCGGCGCCGGTGACCGCCGCCCAGGCGTCCAGCGCGTAGGTGGACGCGACGGTGGCCGCCAGGCTCGCGGCCCAGGCGGCGGCGGGCGACATCCTCGTACCCCTGGCGGTCCGCACCGGCGGAACGAGCGATACCGGACGTTGCGCTGTACCCATCGCTCCTCCTGAACGGGAAGGTTGTGATGGAGACAGCGGACGATGCCCGTTGCGTACGTCGCCTTGCCGACAGCATCGAGCGTCAGGGTCTGAGCCCGGCGGGGGTGTCGAGGGCCCGGCGGACCCGGAGCAGTTCGGCGGCCAGGTGCGGGGCCCGGTCGGCGACCTCCGCCAGCGAGGAACGGGCGTCGAGGAGGCCGGTCCAGAGGATGCCGCGGCCGCGTTCCAGGATCTCCACCGCGCCCGGTGGGTCGTCGTTCGTCAGGGCGGCGGCGGCCGCCTGCGGCGGGGCGCCGGTCCAGCGGCCGAGCGCCTTCTCCTGGCTGGAACGGTTGATGCCGTGCCACGCGAGCGTGGCGAGCAGATCGACCGCGTACGAGTAGGCGCGCTGCACCTCCGGCATGTCGCCCAGCCAGCGGGCCGCCTTGCCCCAGGCCGCGGCGCCGTCGATCCGCGTTTCGGCCGGCGCGGGCCGATGCTGTGCCGCCTCCCGGCCGTGGTCGCGGGCGGCGGCCAGCGTCGTCACGTCACCACGGTTGACGCCGTCCAGGATGAGCGCCTCGGCCAGGGCCGCGAGGTGCACGGAGCGGGTCGGCCCGTCCGGCCGCAGTCTCGCCACGGCGTCACGGTGGGCGGTGACCGCGGCACGCAGGTCCGCCTCGTCGCGGGAGTGCCGCCACCGGCGCAGCCGGGCATCCCCCAGCGTGGCCAGGAAGGCGGCCTGGTTGCGGTCCCCGGCCGGGGACACCGCGATCGCCTCGCCGAGCCGGTCGATCGCCTCCTCGAGGTGGTCACGCTGCCCGGTCCGGTCGAACCACGCGATCAGCGTGGTGGCGAGGTCCTCGCGAATCGACCCCTGATCGTGTTTGCCGAGATCCGGCCCGGCCAGTTCGACCGCGTGGCGGCCCTTCTCGACCGCCTCGCGGAGATCCGCCTCGTCGCCGAACAGGTCGGCCCGCAGCCGCAGCAGTCCGCCCAGTTCGGCGACCATGGTGGCGCGACCGGGATGCCCCGGCGCGGCCCGGTCGATCGCCAGCCGCCGCATCGCGATCGCCTCGTCGAGGTCCGCCAGGTGCCGATGGTGGCGGTAGCGGTCGCTGAGGTGCCCGGCCAGGTTGGCGGCGAACAGCGGATCCGGGGTGCCGTCGCGGACCAGCGCGCGCTCGATGGTGATCGCCCGGTCGAGATCCGCCACCCGGCCGTCCCGCCGGAACCGGAGGGTCAGCGCCACGGCGAGGTTGGCCGACACGACGTCGTACATGTGATGGGTTCGGGGAAGCCGGCCGACGGTGTCGTACAGCATCGTGATGCTCTCGTCGAGCCGGTCCTCGCCGCCGAGCCGTTCCAGCCTGGTGAGCAGGGTGATCCGCAGGGCGCTGGTCCCGTAGACCTGGGTCTGGCCGGCCTGTTCGGCCGCCGTGCCGACGAGTTCGATCGCCGCCTCCAGATCGGCCGGGTCGCCGTGCTGCTCGAACCGGGTCGACAGGGCCGTCGCCAGGTCCGCCTGCAGCGACCATCGGCCGACACCCTCGATCGGCGTCCGCGCCAGCGCCTCCCGGAGGCGATCGATGCCGTCGCGGAGGTCCTCGGGGCGGCCGGAGAAGAGGAACCGGTGCGTCAGAGCGGTTCCGAGACGACCAACGGCGAGGGTACGGGTGATGGTCAGCAGATCCGTTCGAGACAGGATCTCCCGCAGCAGCAGAATGCCCTCCTCCAGCCGGACGGTGTCCCGGAAACCGGCGGCCACGAGGGCGTTCGCGAGCTGGTATCGCAGTGCCGTCGCCAGCACGTCGCCGTCGTCGATCATCGTGCCGGCCCGGCGCAGGACGGTGATCGCCTCCGGAAGGCCGCCGTCGCCGGCGAAACCGGCTCGGGCCGTCAGCGCCGCCCCGAGCGTCATCAGCCGATCGATCTCCTCCCGGTGGGATGCCGGGCCCGGCCCGTCCCGGCGGAGGGTGCCGATCGCGCGTTCCAGGTCGGCCGGATCGCCGCCGACCTGGTAGGCCGCCACGAGAGCGGTTCCGGTGGCGGTCGTGTGCGTCGTGCTCGGCCGGGTGCGGTCCAACAGGGCCAGGGCCCGGCGGATGTCGCCGAGATCGCCGTCGTGGTGCATGGCCCGCACCGACAGGATCAGCGCCAGGATGATCCTCGCGAGGTCGGCGCCGGGGCCCTCGGCGGTCTCGGCGCCGCTCAGCAGTTCCACCGCCGCATGCAGGTCGGCCGCGTCGCCGGTCACGTCGAACCGCAACCGCAGAGCGTGCGCGTGTGACGCGAGCGTGCCGATGTCCGGCGGCGCCGGGTATGCGCCGCGCTGGTGGAACATGTCGATGGCCCGGTCCAGGTCGGCACGGTCACCGTAGGAGACGAAACGATGCAGGTACGCCCGTCCGCCGGTCTCCAGGGCGCCGTGCCGGGCCACCCCCGTGGCGTCGCGGGACAGCGCGATGGCCCGGTCCAGGTCGTCGCGGCCGCCGGTGCGTGTCGCCCGGAAGAGCAGGGCTTGGGCGAGGCCCTGCGTGAGGTCGGTATGTGTGGCGGCGTCACGTGCCCTCGGCAGCGCCCGGCCGAGTTCGCTGATCGCCAGGTCGACGTCGTCGGTGTCCTCGCCGGCGAGCAGGGACCTGGCGTAGGCGGGAACGAGCTGGAGCCGGGCCGGATGGCCGTCGGGCAGCGTGGTCACGGCGGTCGTGAGCAGTGTCCGGGCCTCGGCGGCGGGCGCGCTGTCGCCGGTCAGCTGGGACTGTGACAGCAGGGCGAGTCCGAGCATGCTGACCAGTGGGGGCCGTTGCGGTGATCCGGGCGGGATCTTGGCCAGGCATTCCCGTACCAGATGAATGGTCTTGTCGGTTTGGGTCTGGTTGAGGAACAGCGCTGTGGCGTAGAGGTGCAGCACGGCTGGGCGGACCGGATGATCCCCGGCGAGGCGCTGTTCCAGCGGCCGCATGAGGTCGGCGGCGTTCACCAGGACGCGGGGGTCCGCGTCGACGGCGTAGGCCGCGATGAACGTTCCGGCCGACACCACGGCCCACTCGAGGAAGTGGGGGTCGTCCGGATCGGCCGCACCCTGCTCGCTCGCCCGGTGCAGCGCGGCGAACGCGTCCCGCAGGTCGTGCCGGGAGCCGGTGGCGGTGTGCCGGGCCGTCAGCAGGTTCGCGGCCAGGAGCAGCACCCCGACCGTGGGGGTGGCGCCGAGCAGCGGGCGGAGCCGGGTCAGGAGCCGGTCGGCCACCTCCGGGTCGCCGCGGGCCACACCCTCCGCGAACTGCCGGTGGAGTTCCACGACATCCATCGCTCCACTGTGGTGTGCCGCCCGGCGGGCCGCCACAGCCGATCGGCCGGTTCGTACCGACTTCGGTGCCCTCCCGCATATAACAGAAACGTCCCGACAATCATGTTCGCGTTAATATCGAGAACGAAATCTGAGAAATTGTAATATGGGGGAGTCGTCTCGAGTCGGATGCCTTGTGAGGTGATGGAAGGCCATCTGAGCTGCTCATCTATGTTTCTGTCTTGAAACACCGGAAATCGTCTGGCAATATCGCCTTACGAATGTGAGCGCTCTCATTCTGGTTTCCGGCAAACTCACTTCCGATTCGAGGAGCTCAACAATGAGGGCTCGTCCGTTCATCTCCGTCACCGTGCTGGCCGCCGTCCTCGGGGCGGTGCTCGCCGTGGCCGTCTCGTCCGCGGCCCGGGCGGCGACCATCGACACCAATGCCTGGTACGTGCTGGTCAACCGCAACAGTGGCAAGGCTCTCGACGTCTACAACCTGTCCACCGCCGACGGTGGCCGGATCACCCAGTGGACGCGCAACGACCAGGCACAGCAGCAGTGGCAGTTCGTCGACTCCGGTAGCGGCTTCTACCGGCTCAAGTCGAGGCACTCCGGCAAGGTGCTCGACGTCTACAACATGTCAACCGTCGACGGCGGTTCGATCGTGCAGTGGACGGACAACAACACGACGAATCAACAGTTCAAGATTGACGATGTTGACGGCTATATCCAGTTGATCAACCGCAACAGCGGCAAGGCCGTCGAGGTGCAGGGCGCATCAACCGCGGACGGCGCGAACATCGTGCAGTACTCCGACTGGAACGGCGCCAACCAGCAGTGGCAGCTCGTCCGGATCGGCGGCTCCACGACACCCGCCGGCACCTTCACCAACCCCGTGGTGTGGCAGGACTTCGCCGACGGCGACATCATCCGGGTCGGCGACGCCTACTACTGGTCGGCGTCGACCATGCACTACTCGCCGGGCGCGCCGATCCTGCGCTCGTACGACCTGGTGAACTGGGAGTACGCCGGACACTCGGTGCCGCGACTGGACTTCGACTCGACGGCCTACGACCTGTCCGGCGGCCGGGCGTACGTGAAAGGGATCTGGGCGTCGGCGTTCAACTACCGGGCGAGCAACAGCACCTACTACTGGCTCGGCTGTACCGAGTTCAACCGCACCTACGTCTACACCGCCCCGGCGGTCGACGGCGCCTGGAGCAAGAAGGCCCGGATCAACAACTGCTACTACGACGCCGGGCTGCTGTTCGACAACGACACCCCGTACGTGGCCTACGGCAACGGCACGATCAGCGTCGCCCAGCTGTCGGCCGACCTGACCTCACAGGTGCGGGCGCAGACCGTCTACACCACACCGTCGAGCATCGGCACCCTCGAGGGCGCCCGCATGTACAAGCGCGGCAACTACTACTACATCTGGCTGACCCGTCCGGCGAACGGCCAGTACGTGCTGCGCTCGACCAGCCCGTGGGGCCCGTACGAGCAACGCCAGGTCCTTCTCGACCTTCCCGGCCCGATCTCCGGCGGCGGCGTCCCGCACCAGGGCGGACTGGTGCAGACCCAGAACGGTGACTGGTGGTACATGGCGTTCACCGACGCCTTCCCCGGCGGGCGGGTGCCGACGCTGGCCCCGATCACCTGGAGCAACGACTGGCCGGTGCTGACCACCGTCGACGGCCGGTGGGGAGCCACCTACCCGAGGCCGAACATCAGCACCACCAGGACCGTGCAACCGATGACCGGCCCGGACACGTTCACCTCCGCCACGCTCGGCCACCGCTGGGAATGGAACCACAACCCCGACACCAGCCGGTTCAGCGTCGGCAACGGACTGCGGTTGTCCACCGCGACGGTCACCAACGACCTGTACGACGCTCGCAACACCCTCACCCACCGCATCCAGGGACCGTCCTCCACCGCCACCATCGAGCTGGACTACTCGCAGATGGCCAACGGCGACCGCGCGGGCCTGGCCATGCTGCGCGACTCCTCGGCCTGGATCGGCGTCCGCAAGGACAACGGCGCCACCCGGGTGTCGATGACCAACGGCCTGACCATGAACTCGAGCTGGGCCACCACCGGCACCGGTGCCGAGGCGGCCGGCGCGACCGTCACCGGGGGCCGGATCTGGCTGCGGGCCACCGCCGACATCCGGCCCGGCTCCGGACGGACCGCCACGTTCTCCTACAGCACCAACGGCAGCACCTTCACCACGCTGGGCCCGGCCTTCACCCTCAACAACGCCTGGCAGTTCTTCATGGGCTATCGCTTCGGCATCTTCAACTACGCCACCAGCGCGCTCGGCGGCGCGGTCACCGTCAACCGGTTCGACCTGACCACACCATGACCACACGACACCGCCTCAGGAGAAACCTCATGAGAGCCGCCGTCGCCGCCGTCGCCGCCGTCCTCGCCACGTTCCTGCCCGCTCCCGCTCGTGCCGACAACCCGATCGTGCAGACCGTCTACACCGCCGACCCGGCGCCGCTGGTGCACAACGGCCGCCTCTACGTCTACACCGGCCACGACGAGGACGGCTCCACCTACTTCACCATGCGTGACTGGCGGGTCTACTCGACCACCGACATGGCCAACTGGACCGACCACGGCTCCCCGATGAGCCTGGCCACGTTCAGTTGGGCGAGCGCCGACGCCTGGGCCGGCCACGTCACCGAACGCAACGGCCGCTTCTACTGGTACGTACCGGTCAAGAACCGTGCCACCGGCCGGATGGCCATCGGCGTCGGCGTGTCCAGCAGCCCGACCGGGCCGTTCACCGACGCGATCGGCCGCCCCCTGGTGGAGAACGGCGAGATCGACCCCAACGTCCTCATCGACGACAACGGGCAGGCCTACCTCTACTGGGGCAACCCCAACCTCTGGTACGTCCGGCTGAACACCGACATGATCAGCTACTCGGGCAGCCCCACCCAGATCCCGCTGACCACCGCCGGCTACGGCACCAGAACCGGAAACCCCAACCGCCCGACGCTGTACGAGGAAGCGCCGTGGGTCTTCAAACGCAACGGCCTCTACTACAACGTCTTCGCCGCCGAATGCTGCTCCGAATACATCGCCTACTCCACCGCCCCCGGCCCGACCGGCCCGTGGACCTACCGCGGCACGATCATGCCCCGGCAGGGCGGCAGCTTCACCAACCACGCGGGCGTCGTCGACTTCAACGGCGGCTCCTATTTCTTCTACCACAACGGCGCGCTGCCCGGCGGAGGCGGGTTCACCCGGTCCGTCGCCGTGGAACGGTTCACCTACGGATCCGACGGCACCATTCCGGCGATCACCATGACCACCGCCGGGCCGCCGCAGGCCGGCACGCTGAACCCGTACGTCCGGCAGGAGGCCGAGACCACGGCCTGGGCCGCCGGCGTCGAGACCGAACCCACCTCCGGCGGCGGCATCACCATCGCCAACACCGACAACGGCGACTACCTCAAGATCAAAGGCGTCGGCTTCGGTACGGGCGCCACGTCCTTCCAGGCCCGGGTCGCCTCCGGCACATCCGGCGGCCGCATCGAGATCCGCCTCGGCAGCCCGACCGGAACCCTCGCCGGCACCTGCACCACCGGCGGCACCGGCGGCTGGCAGAATTGGACCACGATCACCTGCCCCATCACCGGTGCGACCGGCACCCAGGACCTCTACCTGCGTTTCGCCGGCGGCACCGGCTACCTGCTCAACCTCGACTGGTGGCAGTTCAGCGCCTCCGGCGACGGGAACCTGCTCGTCAACAGCGGCGCCGAGAACGGCACCGACGGCTGGCAGGTGTTCGGCGCCGGCAGCCTGTCGGCGAGCACATCCGTGGTCCGCAGCGGCACGCGATCGCTGGCGATCTCCGGGCGGACCGCCGCGTGGAACGGCCCGGCGCAGGACCTCACCGGCCGGCTCACCAACGGCGCGACCTACCGGACGAACATGTGGGTCCGCTCGCAGAGCGGAACGCCCAGCGCCAAGGTGACCCTGGCGGTGACCACCGCGACCACGACCGGCTACGTGCAACTGACCCCGGCCACCACGGTCAGCACCGGCGGATGGACACTGCTCACCGGCAGCGCCACGGTCGCCTGGACCGGCGCCCTGTCCCGGGCGGCCCTCTACGTCGAGACCACCGCCGGAACCGACGGGCTCTACCTCGACGACGCGTCTCTGCAATAGACACGCTCCAGCCGGGGTCGGCCGCGCAGCGGGTGACCCCGGCTTGAGCACCCGGGTACCCCGGCACGGCGACGGCGCAGATGATCACGGACCGCGCCGGCCAGCCCGGGTCGCCGGGTTGTTCGTGGACGGTGTCGGCTACCGCGGCAGGTAGGCCAGCAGCCCGACGTCCGGGTGGTCGATGCCCGGTTGGCCGAGTGCACGCAGGTCGGCCTCGACGTCGGCACGGTTCAGAACGCCCGCCCGGACCGCCTGGTACCGCACGATCGCGTAGAGGAACACGTCCAGGTTGTCGAACCGGGTGTCCGCCTCGATGACCTGCTCCTCGTGGAACCAGACCGCGACCTGACCGTTGGTCAGCACCACGTAATAATTGCCGCCTCCGTCGAAACCGATCGACCACACGTCGTCGTCGGTGAGGGCGGTTTGGTAGTCGCTGTCGAGAATGTCACATCCGTTCGCGGCGAATGCGAAGCCGTACGAGTCGTCGCTGACATCGAGAACCCTTGGCAGGGCGCCTGACCGGACCTTGCGGTCGAAGCCCTCCAGCGCCGCCGCCGCACCTCCCGGCAGTCTTTCCAGGAACGGCGCGACCGGGCGGATCTGGCTGCTCAGCGTGACCAGGGAGCGGTCAGGGAACCATCGGGCCAGGTCGGCGTCAAAATCACGCTCGCCGTATCCGGCCAGTCTCTCGACAGTCACAGGCATCCGTTCAAGGTAGGGGGTCGATGACGGGCGCGGCGCACCGGCTCTGCCGTGGGCGAGATCAATTCAGTAACCATCCGGCAATCTTTCTTCATCGGGCCGGATATTAATCGGCCATGCTCTATTGTTTCGCGAACGTTAATCGATGTTCGTGGGGCGTCAGTGATTAAGCGCACACGCCCCCGGTAGTGCAGGTCAAGGCCATTCTTCGGTCCTCGTCCGCCGGTGCCGCCTTGACTCCCCGGCGACTGGCGGACCACTGTGGAGCCTGTTCCTGGGAGAGCTCCCACCACTTCATTCCGATACCCGCACGGGATTTTCACGCCCGTTCACTTAACCGGTTCACCAGCAGCGATACCATGTCGACGGGGAAAGGCCACCCAATGAGTTCGAGTGTTGCGCACAGGCCGTTGACCGGCCTGCCAGACCATGTCGGAGAAGGCATCTACCTGCACATCAACGGCGAACGCCACATCGACTGCGCGTCCGGGACGTTCAACGTCTCGCTCGGCTACAACCCCCCGGAGGTCCTCGCGGCACTCCACGACCAGCTGGACCGGGTGGCTCACCTGTCCTCCGAGTTCACCCGCGGTAAATCAGAGGAAATCTTTCAGCTGATGCGCCCTGAATTGCCGCCGCACATCGGCGCGTTCTGGTTCCGCGACGTGACCGGATCCGGCGCCAACGAGGCGGCCGTCAGAATCGCTCAGAAAGCCACCGGCCGCTCCGACATATTCTCGCTGTTCCTGTCGCATCACGGACAGACCGTGGCCACCACCGGAATCTCCGGCAACGCTTTCCGGCAACGCAGCTTCACACTGCCGTTCCCGAATTCGGTGAAGATCCCGGCGCCCGACTGCGCGAACTGCTTCTACGGGCAGGTCGCCGACCGCTGCGGCATGCTCTGCGCCCGCCGGCTCGAGGACTTCGTGGAGTACGCGTCGAGCGGCCAGGTGGCGGCCGTGGTCGTCGAGCCGGTGATGGGTAACGGCGGCAACATCGTCCCGCCCCGCGACTGGTACCGGGTGCTCCGCGACACCTGCGACAAACTGGGCATCCTGATCATCGCCGACGAGGTGCAGACCGGCTTCGGGCGTACCGGATCGTTCTTCGCCTCCACCGGCTACGCGCAAGCCCTGCGGCCGGACATCATCACCTTCGCCAAAGGCGCCGGAGGCGTCGGCATCCCGGTCGCCGGCGTGCTGATGCGCCCCGACCTCGACGTGCTCGAACCCTGGGAGCACTCCAGCACCTCGGGCGCGAACCCGCTGGCGCTGACCGCACTGGAGGCCACCGTCCGCTACCTCGGCGACCACCGGGTGCTGGAGAACGTGGCAGCCGTCGCCGGGCCGCTGCACCGCGGCCTGCTCGCCCTCGCCGCCTCCTCCGCGAGCGTGACCGGCGTCCGCGGCATCGGCCTGATGCAGGCCTTCGACCTGCCCACCAGCGTGGACGTCGAGCAGTTCATCGCGATCGGCCGCCGGCACGGTCTCATCCTGCGCGGCAGCCGGTACGGCTTCGGCCGCACCGTCAAGGTCCGCCCGCCGCTGATCATCACCCCCGAGCAGGTCGACGACCTGCTCGCCCGCCTCCACGACACGCTGCGCTCCTACGAGAAGGAGGCCAACCGGCCGTGAAAGCCCTCAAGTACCACAGCGCCTGGAACGTCGAACTGCGCGAGGTGCCCGACCTGCACGCCACCGGCGACGACGACGTGGTCGTCGACATCCGCTACTGCGGGATCTGCGGCACCGACCTGGGCATCGTCTCCGGCAACTACCCGGTCGCGGTCAGCGGCGTCACCCTCGGCCACGAGGCCAGCGGCATCGTCGCCGAGATCGGCCCGGCCGTCACCAGCGTCGCGGTCGGCGATCGCGTCGTGATCAACCCGACCCCCTACTGCGGCCGGTGCCGGATGTGCCAGACCCAGCGGATCAACCACTGCGTCAACAAGCACGGCACCGAGAGCGGGGTCAGCTACGACGGCGCGTACGCCGACCGCTACCGGACCACCTCGGCGTTCGTGCACCGGGTCCCGGACCACGTGTCCCTGCGGGCGGCGGCCCTGACCGAACCGCTCAGCTGCGTGGTCGCCGGCGCCCGCAAGCTGCGGCCGCCGTCGCTGACCGCCAACACGTACGTGATCGGCGCCGGCCCGCTCGGGCTGCTCTACACCTGGGTGCTGTCGCTCAAGGGCCTCACCCCGGTGGTGGTCGAACACTCGCCGGCCCGGCTGGAGTTCGCCCGCGACCGGCTGCCCGACGGCACCGGCGCCTACGAGTCGCTGGAGGAGGCGCGCGGCAAGTTCTTCAACGACCCGCAGGCGCCGCTGGACATCGTCGTCGACACCACGTCGATGCTGCTGGAGGAGCTGTTCCCGCAGATGGCGTGCGGAGGCACGTACATGTCGATCGGTTTGAAGGAGAAACGCGCCTCGATCGACACCATGCTGCTGGCCGACCGCAGCCTGTCGGTCATCGGCTCGATCGACTCCCTGCACGGCTCCTTCGTCGAAGCGTTTCACCTGATCACCAGCGGCCGGATCCCGGCGGAACGGCTGATCAGCGACGTGGTGCCGCTGGAGCAGTACCGGCGCGGCTTCGCGGCGCTGGGCTGCGACATCGACACCCGCCGGTTCGGCCCGGCCGACCAGGCCAGCTGCAAGGTCCTCATCGCGCCGGGGGACCTCAGTGAGTGACCCGAAGATCAGCGTCGTCGTCCCGTACCGTAACCGGGCCGACAACCTGCGGCTCGCCCTGGCCGCCCTCGCCGAGCAGACACTGAGCAGCGGCGAGTTCGAAGTGGTCGTCGGCGCCATGGAGTACAGCACCGAATACCTCGACGTCTGCCGGGAGTTCACCGGCCGCCTCGACATCGTCTCCGTGCTGTCGTCGCGACCCTGGCAGGTCGGCCACGCCCGCAACCAGGCGCTACGCCAGGCGACCGGCGACGTGGTGGTGCTCATGGACGTCGACATGGCCCTGCCGCCGCGATGCCTGGAAGACCTCTTTCACCACCATTTCGCGTACGGGCAGAACATCTGCGTCGTCGGCCAGATGATCGACTACGACAACAACACCGGCGACGTCACCGAGGTCCGGGCGCTGCCGTTCGAGCACTACCGCAAACTGCTCGCCGACCTGGAGACCACCGGCCCCGGACAGCAGGACCCCCGCATCACGGCCCGCCACGTCATCCCCTGGTCGTTCGCCTGGACCGCGCTGGTGGCCCTGCCCCGCCCACTGGTCGTCGAACACCGCCTCTGGTTCGACCTCGACTTCCACGGGTACGGCGTGGAAGACCTGGAATGGGCGTACCGGGTCGGGCGTACCGGCACACCGATCATCATGGGACGGGAGTTCTTCGGCGTCCACCTGCCGCACGTGCGTGACGTCGCCGCCAACAGACGCACCGAGACACCCAACTACCGGCGCTTCCTCGCCAAATGGCCGGGCCCGGACGTGGAACTGGCCTGCGCGTTCGGTGACTTCGAGGCCAACGAGCGGTACACCGAGTTCCGCCGCCTGGCGGGCACGCTCACCGTCGTACGGGCAACGGTCGACGGCCGCAGCGAACTGATCGCCGGGGTACCGGCCGGAACCACCGGCGTGCTGCCCGCCGGCGCCACCGACGTACGGGTGCTGCCCCTGGCCGGCCTGGCACTGCCCTACCCGGACGGCAGCATCGACCGGTGCCGGGCACACGATGCGGTGCACGCGCTGCCCGACCCGTACCGGGCGAACATCCTCGCCGAACTGCGCCGCGTCGGGAACCCGGCGTGACGGATCCCGCGCTGTCCCGGCAGCTGCTCACGGTGGCCGTCCGGGCCGCGCACGCCGGCGGCGCGGTACTGGCCCGCGCCGGGGCGACGGCGCCGGCCAGGCACAAATCCTCACCCACCGACCCGGTGACCGAGGTGGACCTGGCGAGCGAGGCCGCGATCGTCGCGGTGCTCGCCGCCGACCGCCCCGGCGACGGCCTGCTCGGCGAGGAGGGCGCCACCCGAACCAGCCGCACCGGACTGCGCTGGGTGATCGACCCGGTCGACGGCACCACGAACCTGCTCTACGGCTCCCCGCACGTCACGGTCAGCATCGCCGTCGAACGGCAGGCCGCCGACGGATCATGGCAACCGGTGGCCGGCGTCGTGCACGACCCGGCACGGTCGGAGACGTTCACCGCGACCCGCGGCGGAGGCGCCCACCTCAACGGCGAGCCGATCCGGGCCAACGACCCGGTGCCACTGGACCGGGCCCTGGTGGCGACCGGGTTCGCGTACGGATCCGCGTCCCGGGACCGGCAGGCGCAGACCGTACGGGCACTGCTGAGCCGGGTCCGAGACGTACGCAGTCACGGCAGCGCCGCCCTCGAACTGTGCTGGCTCGCGGCCGGCCGCTGCGACGCCTACTACGAGGACGAACTGGCCCGCTGGGACTGGGCCGCCGGCGCCCTGGTCGCCGCGGAAGCCGGCGCCACCGTCACACCCCTGGCCACCGGCGTCCTGGCCGCCGGCCCCACCCTGCACCCGGCCCTCGTGGCCGCCCTCACCTGAAGGGGACGACGCATGTCGCTCTACCGTGTCCAACAGGTCACCGACCGGGACCCGCCACACCTGCCACTGCTCTTCGCGACGTTCATGACCCTCGCCCCGGTCTTCGCCGTCTGGCGGACCGCCGTCGTCAACTGGGGCGTCTGGTACGGGCCGCTCGCCTGGCTCGCCGAGATGTTCGCCGTCGGCACCACCACCCTGTTCGTGCTCTCCCTGCGCCGCCGGACCCGTCCGCTGCCGCGCGATGTGGAACCGCCGGTGACCCGCACCGTCGACATCCTGGTGCCGACGGTGAACGAGCCCCTGCCCGTGCTCGAACCGACGGTCCTCGGGGCGCTTCGCGTACGCGGCGTGCGCGACGTCATCGTCCTCGACGACGGCGTCCGCAACGAGGTCCGCGACATGGCCGACCGGCTCGGCGCCCGCTACCTGCCCCGGGCCGCCCGCGACGGCGCCAAGGCCGGCAACCTCAACCACGGCCTGACCATCACCGACGCCGAGTTCATCGTCACCCTCGATGCCGACCACATCCCGCTGCCCGAGTTCATCGAACGCACGCTCGGCTACTTCGACGATCCGGACGTCGCCGTCGTACAGTCGCCGCAGTCGTTCTTCAACACCGAATCCTTCACCTTCCGCCGCCGCCACGGCGCCGAGGGCGGCTGGCACGAACAGGAGATGTTCTACGGCGGCGTGCAGCCCACGAAGAACACCACCAACAGCGCGATCTTCACCGGTACGTCGGCGATGCTGCGCCGCAGCGCACTCGACTCGGTGGACGGCTTCGCCCCGGACACCTCCACCGAGGACATCCACACCTCCCTGCGGCTGCACGCACGCGGCTGGAAGTCGGTCTATCTGGAGACACCCCTGGCGTACGGGCTCGAGGTGGAGAACCTGCGCGAGTACTACGGCACCCGGCGACGGTGGGCGATCGGCAGCCTGCACCTGCTGTTCCGCCACCCCGACTCGCCGCTGCGGGTCCGCGGCCTGACCCTGCACCAGCGGCTCAACTACCTGAGCGCGATGGTCGCCCACCTCCAGGGGATCAACCGCCTGCTCTACCTGCTGATCCCGGTGGCCGCCCTGACCACCGGCGTCGCACCGGTACACGGGCCCTACGCCGTCTACGGCCTCGCCTTCCTGGCGTTCACCGTCTTCTCGATCTGGGTCGTCGTACGCTTCGGCCGCGGCCACTACCACATGCTGCACAGCGAGGCGTTCGCCGTCGCCGACACCCTGCCCATGCTGGCCGCCCTGCCCGCGGTCCTGCTCGGTGAACGCGAGTTCGGGGTCACCCAGAAACGTACGGCGCGCACCACCGACCAGCGACTGAAATGGGCGTACCGGATCTTCGCCCTGGCCGAACTGTCCGCACTCGGCTTCGCGGTGACCCGCCTGGTCCAGGGCGAACACGTGGTCATCGCCACCTGGTCGGCGGCGTTCCTGACCCTCAGCTCGGCCTACGTGCTGGCCTTCCTGATCAGCATGGAACGCTACGAGCGCAGCCCGGTGACACCGTGGTACCACGACCTGAGCCCCGAGGAGCTCTATCGCCGGATCGTCGCCCGCCCCGACCGCGCCCTGGCCCGGTCATGACCGTCCTGGGCGCGGTCGTGCTCCCGCAGCTGCCGCCGGAACGTCTGCGGGAGGTGGTGCGGGCCGCCGACGAGGCAGGACTGGACGAGCTGTGGCTGTGGGAGGACTGCTTCCTCACCAGCGGTGTGGCCGCCGCGTCGGCCGCGCTGGCCTGGACCCGGCGGACACGGATCGGGGTGGGACTGCTGCCGGCGCCGCTGCGCAACGTGGCGCTGACCGCGATGGAGATCGCGACGCTGCACCGGCTGTTCCCCGGCCGCGTCCACGTCGGTGTCGGCCACGGAGTGCAGGAGTGGATGGGCCAGGTCGGCGCGCGCGCCGCATCGCCGATGACACTGCTGGGGGAGTACGTCACCGCGCTGCGTGCCCTGCTCGCCGGGGAGCGCGTCACCACCCACGGCCGGTACGTGCACCTCGACGACGTCGCCCTGGACCGGCCACCGGCCGCCCCGGCGCCGATCCACGTCGGGGCGGTGGGCCCACGCACGCTGCGCCTGTCCGGCGCGGCGGCCGACGGCACCATCCTCACCGGCGGCACCACCCCGGCACAGGTCACCGCGGCGCGCGAGCAGGTGGAGCGGGGGAGAGCCACCGGCGGACGCGGCGGCCCACACCGGATCACCGTCTACCTGCACGCGGCCACCGGCGCCGGCGCCGTGGCCCGGATGACCGCGGAGCAGGACCGCTGGGGCTACCCCAGCCCGGTCGACCGGATGGTCACCGGCGGCGCGGCCGAGATCGCCGGGCAGGTCCGGAGATGGGCACGCGCCGGGGCCGACAGTGTGGTGTTGCAGCCCACCCCGGACGACCCCGACCCGGAAGGGTTCGTCCGGTTCGTCGCCCAGGACGTACGGGCGGCCCTGGACCGCCTCCCGGACGAGGACCGCCGCAGGACCGGCACGCGATAGCCAGGCCCGTGCCCGGCTGACGGCCGGAAGGATCCGGCCGTCAGCTACGGCGACCCTGCGGGTCACCGCCGCCTCTGATCGACTGCGGCACCGAATCGAATTCCGATCGCGGACGATACTGCCCGGCGCGTCGGCGGCCGCCGATCGCTGCCCCCATGACGGGATCAGGACGTATCAGTTGACGGCAGGCTGGTCGAGGCGGCATTACCATGGCGGGGAGCCCGGGAGGTTCCGATGTGGAGTGCGCGCCGCCGGACCGCTGTTCTCACCGCTCTGTCCGTCCTTGCCGGCACCGTGGTCGGCATGCTCACCAACATCGTCACCGACCGTCCCGGCCCGGCCGTCGCCGGTGGTCTCGCCGTGGCGATCGTCGCGGCGGTGACCCTGGCCGTCCTGCTGGCACGGGCCGGTGAGTCGCCCGCGCCGGAGAGCGCCGACCACGTCCAGCTCGCCGATCGGGGCCACATCCTGGACACCCACGTCGATGTCGGTCCCGGCTCGGCCGCCCGGACCCGGCAGGAGGCACGCGACGGCGGCTCGATCACCGGCAGCAGCATCGTGATCCGGTCGCATTCCGAGACGCCCCCGCCGCCACGGCCGGGCCCAGCCCTGCCTGGCGGGACCGACCCGCGGTGAGCTCGACGGCGTTCGTCGACCGGGAGAACGCCCTGGAGGCGTTCGGCCGGTTCCTCGCCGGGTCGGCCGGTGAGGTGCTGGCCTTCTCCGGCATGTCCGGGCTCGGCAAGTCCTTTCTGCTCGCCGAACTGGCCCGGCGGGCAGGTCCGGGCCGGGCCCGGGTGCTCGACCTGGAGGCCCTGGTCGAAGCACAGCCCGGGGAACACACCGACGTCGCGTTCGCGCTGACCGACGCCGTCGCCGCAGTGGCCGAGGAATGGACCGGATCCCGTTTCAAAAGTTACCGGGCGGCCCGGGAGCGGGCGGAGGCGGCGCTCGCCGAAGCTCACCTGCGGGTACCCACGGTCAGCCTGATCGCCCGGGACGGGGCTCAACTGCACCAGGTGGCGGTCACGGTGATCACCGATCCGGTGGCGGTGCGCGCCGCGGGCGTTCGCTCGCTGCACCGTGACCATCTCACCCGGGCTCTCGCCGACGATCTTCGTGCGCACCGCCCGGCCGGGCAGGTTCTCCTCCTCGACAGCGTCGAGCGGCTGACCTATCTCGACGAGGTCGCCGACACCGCCTCCGGTGGACAGTCCTCCTGGTTCCTCTCCGGGCTGCTACCCCAGCTGACGGCGTCGGGCCTGCGGGTGGTGCTGGCCGGACGGGAGGCGCTGCCGGTGCGGCCCGGCACCACACACGTGACGCTCGAGGAATGGGCACCCGGCCACACCGCCGAGTTGCTCGCCTCCCGGGGGCTCGGCGACGCCGAACTCGCCGCGGCGATCCACCGCACCTGCGGCGGCCTGCCCGGCTGGGTCGATCTCGCCGCGGCCGCGGTGGACGCGGCCCGCGACTCCGGCGCAGGCCTGACCGCCGCCGAGATCGCCCGCCGGGCCGCGGTCCACCCGGTGCAGCGCTGGTTGCCCGAGGTGTTCCTCGACCGGCTCCCACCGGCCACACATGTCGTGCTGGCCGCTGCGGCGGTGCCTCGGATGTTCGGCCGTGCCGCGGTCGCCGCGTTGCTCGACGACGTACCCGATGGAGACGACTGGTTCACGGCGCTGGACCGCTATGCGTTCGTGCGTACCGAGACCGGCCGGGACGGCGAGGTGACCCGCACGCTGCACCCGCTGGTGCGCACGTCGCTGCTGGAGAGCCTGCGGCGCGACGACCCGGAGACGCTGACCCGCCTGCACCAGCGGGCCCGCGACCACTTCGCCCGGATCGGATCGCCGGTCGACGAGCTGTACCACCGGCTCGCGCTCCGTGATCCGTCCGCCGTGGCCGGCTGGCGGCAGTGGTGCGGCGACGCGGTCGCCGCCGCCGACTTCGCGGGCGCCCGTACGGCCCTCGGTCTGCTTCTGGCGCCGGAGCAGCGCGGCGTGCTGCTGGCGGCGCATCCGATCGCGGTCATCGAGGGTGAGTTGACTTCCGCGACGGTCTGCCGTTTCACCGGCCGGCCCGGCGAGGCGGCCGCGCATCTGGACGAGGCGCAGCGACTCGCCGGGCGGTTCGGCAACCGGGAGGCGCTCGGCGCGGTGGCCCAGGAGCGTGCCCGGCTCGCGCTGCGCGACAGCCGGATCACCGACGGTCTCGGCGAGGCGCGGGTCGCCCTGCAGCTCGCCGAGGACCTCGGACTGCCGTCCGAGATCGGCAACGCCCACGACCTGTGCGGCGATCTGAGCCTACGGGCCGGCGAACCGGCGGAGGCCGAAGCGCACTTCAGCGCGGCGATCGCCGCCTACCGGCTGGCCGGCAACACGGTGGGCGAGGCGAACGCGCTGCTCTCCCTGGGCACCCTGGTGTTGCGTACGGGAAACAACGCCCAGGCCCGGGAGCACCTGGCCGGCGCCCTCTCCCGCTACGTCGAGGCCGGTCGGCGCAGCGGCCAGGCCGACGCGCACATCGCGCTCGGCCAGGCGGTCCAGCAGGCCGGCGACCTCGGCACGGCCCGCACGCACCTGCGCACCGCCGAGCGGATCAAGGAGACCCTCGGCGACGACCTCGGCGCGGCCAACTGCCGTTACCGGCTCGCCGAGATGACCGCGGACGAGGGCGACCCGGCGGCGGCGGAGACGGCGTTCGGTGTGCTGCGATCGGATTACGAGCGCTTGGGCGACCGGTTCGGCGTGGCGAACTCGCTGCGTGGCCTGGCCGCCGTTGCGCTGAGGCGCCGCGACTTCCCGGCCTCGGCGCGGTGGCTGGAGCGGGCCGAGACGGCCTACCACGAGCTGGAGTCCGGCTACGGCATCGCGATGTGCCGCTACCTGCGTGGCCGCCTGATGATCGAGACGCACGACCCGGCCGAGGCCGCCCGGCTGCTCACGCTGGCCGCGGACGGCCTGAAGCGGGCCGAGGACCGGCCGCTGCACGCGCACGCGGTCATGCTCCTCGCACTGCTCCACATCAGGAGTGGCGCTGTGGCCCAGGGCGAGGGGCTGCTGCGCATCGCACGGAACGACATCGCCGCGACCCGCCCCGCAGACCTCGGACCGCTGGACGAGGCGATCTCCGGGATCGAGCGGAACCGACGGGAGACCCGCGACCGGCTCGGCGCGCTCACCCCGGCGTCCCGGCTGCTGCTCGACCTGCTGGCGCTGGTGCACGTCGCCGATTCCTACTCCTATGTGGTCTCCGGCGTGTGGGCGCCGCTGTGGGAGAGCGCGTTCCCGGGCCGTCCCCTGCCGTCCTTCGCTCACACCGCCGCCGCCCTCACCGGAGCCGGTCTGATCGAGGCGGTCACCGAGCACACGCCCGACGTCGGGCCCGTCGTCCGCTACTCCTTCGCCGACCCGGCGCTGCGTCCGCCGGCCCGTGACGCGATCGGCGCCGAGCGCCGCGACCTGGTCAACGAGTTGATGGCGACGGCGTGGGCGCAGGTCTTCTTCACCACCCGGCACGCGCCGAACCCCACCACCGTGCGTGCTGGGCTGGGCATGGCCATCTACTCCCTGGAACGCCACGACGACGACACCGCGTGGAGCGCGGTGGAGGAGACCCTGCCGATCGCCGAGAGACTCGGCGACAACCGGGAGGTCCTGGGCCTGATGCGGGAGGTCGCGATGCGCACCGGCAGCGCCGAGCGTTATGCGACATTCGCCGTGGCCGCCGCCGGTGACCTGGACGCGGCCCTGGAGATGCTGGACGACGACGATCTGGCTGGGCTCCAGGACGCGATCGCCGCCGAGATCCACGACCGGCTGCTCAGCGGACATCGTCCCGGCGACGCGCTGGCGCTGGCTGAGTCGTGGGCGGGACGCTCGGAGGGCGCCGAGCACGTCCGCTGGCTCGACCGTCGCGCCCACGGTCTCTACGCCCTCGGCCGGCACGACGACGTCGTCACGGCCGTCCGGGACGGCCTCTCCGAGATCGACCGCTGGGCCGATGATCTGGACGACCCCGACCGGTCGCGGGTGTCGCTGCTGCACTGCGCGGTGGGCTCGGCCAAGGCGGCCCACGACTGGCAGCGGTCCCTCGACCTCAACGAGCGGATCCAGCACCTGCTGGCGGCGGCGGGCGCCGACGAGCACGAGCGGGCCCACTACCGGTTCAGCGACAACGCGGCCCTCATGGAATTGGGCCGCTTCGACGAGTGCGAGCTGCTGCTCGGCCGAGTCGAGCGGGTCTTCGCCCAGCACGGCGACACGGCCATGGCCGAGGCGGTCGCCGTGGCGCGGGACCTGCTGGTAGCCCGGCGCGGCGACCCCGGTGCGGCGCTCGGCGGGGAGCGCGCGGCGCTGCGCCGGGCGTACGCGACCCGCGACCCACTGGCCGCCGCCCGCCTGCACGTCAACTACGCCAACCACCTGCGCGCGGCCGACGGCGAGGTGGCCGTGCGCGTGGCGCACCGGATCGCCGCCGCGGTCCTCTACGACCTGACCGGCAATGCAACGGAGGCGGCACGGTCGGTGACGGCAGCGCGCGCCGAGCCGAGCCGGCAGGGGTTCCGCTCAACCAGGCCAGCAGGTCCGGACGCGCTCGCCGGCGTGCTGACCCGCGACCCCGGCGTCGACCTGCGGGCACTGCTCGGTGCCGTGACCCCGCGAGCAGCCGACGTCGAGAGAGCCATCGACAGCATCATGCGGGCGGTCCGCAAGGGACGATGACGCGAACGACCGCCGCCCTGCGGTCGAGTGGCTCAATCATCCCATAGTGGTATTTCATCGATTTGCCCCATAAGCCGATAATCGGTGGGTGGCGGTGACCGAGTTGCGGGTGCACGGCGTAGGCGGAGCACGGCCGGACGTGCTGCTCGGCACCCCGAGCCACCGCCAGGTGTGGGGTGACCGGCTCGCCGGGTTCTACGCCGCGGAAGCCGAGCAACGGGGCCGGCGGATCGAGGCGTACTGCTGGGGTGGAATGACCTCACGGAGCAGCACCCGGGTGCTGTGGCTGCTGCTGTTCCCGTTCATGATCGCGAATCTCGCCGGCTGGACCTGCTCGGCGCGGACCCGGGCGGACCGGTGGGCGTTCGCCGCACACCGCGCCTGCGGGCGGTTGGCCGCGCTGGGCATCACCCTCAACCTGCTGCTGATCATCGCGATCGCCGCCATGGACTGCTGGGCCTTCCAGTTCGGTGGGCGCCCCGGCGACCCGTCGGCGCCGCAGTGGCGGAAGATCGCCCACGGCCTGGTCGACCGGCCCGAGGCCGGTCAGCGGGTGGTCCTCGGGGCGGGCGTCGTCGCCGCGGTCCTGCTCATCCTCTGGCTGCTGTCACAGCAAGCCCGCAACCGGTACGAGGAAGTCGCCCCGGCCACCGACGGAGGCGGCTACGCCGCGGCCCTGGCGGGCGGTGTGACCGACCCGCGGTTCTTCGACGGCGCCGACACCGTACGCCGGTTGAGTCTGCTGCACGTCAGCGCCGGCCTGTCCTGGCTGGCGTTCCTGTTGAGTCGGGCGCCCTGGTCGGCGGCCGCGGCGGGACTGCTGCTGGGGTGCTCGATCGTGCTGCTGGTGTGCGAGTCGGCCGGGGACCGCGCCGTGATGCCGCTGGCCGTGGCGGCCATGCTGGCAGTGTGCGTCACCGCCGGGCAGACCTGGACCACGAACCTCACCGGCGACGGGCACCTGCCGAACATGCGGGCCACCGCGATCGGCACCCTCGCCCTGATCATGGGCCTGGTCGTCGTCAGAGCGCCGATTCTGGCCGGTATCGCCCTGCTCCGATGGGTGGGGATTCGCCGTGGCGCCGCCACCGCAACCGTGCCACGCCCGGTACGGCCGTGGCCGGGAGCCCCGCTCGTAGTGTCCCTGCTCGCCCTGCTCAGCGCCAACGTCGCCGGCATGGGCATCCTCGTCGGCGCGGTGAACGCGCTCGGCCCCGGGGTCGAGATGTTCCCGCTGATCGAGGGCGTGCTGCCGATGCTCACTCTGGCGCCGGTGGCGCTGTTCATCGGGTTTCCGCTGGTCCAGCTGATCCGGTATGCGGCTGCGGGCCACGGCCCGGGTCCGGCGGTGATCCGTGCCGAGTACGCCGGACGGGCGGACGCGACCGCGCCCGTACCGCCGCCGTGGGACGCCTGGCGGTGCAGCGCTCTGCCGACCGGGGACCTCGGCGCCGGGGAACGGCGGCGCCGTATGCGGTGGCTTCGGTCCGTCGCCCGCGGCCGCGAGCTTGCCGAGTACGCCTTCGACGTCCGCTACCTGTTCGACGGCCTCGCGGCGATCGCGGTCCTGGCCCTCGTGCTCGCCTGGCTGTCCCTGGGCAACATGGTCGTGCGGTACGCGTTCACCGACCGGTTCGCCGTCTGGGTGGCCGGGTTGATCCCGGTGGCGGGCGTGGCGTTGCTGCGGTGGGGCTGGGGACGCCGGGACGCGCGCCGGTGGCTGGGCGTGCTGTGGGATGTCGGCACGTTCTGGCCGCGGTCCTTCCACCCGTTCGCGCCGCCCTGCTACTCCGAGCGGGCGGTGCCCGACATCCATCGCCGTATCCGGTGGCTGAACGACAACGGTGACCGGGTTCTGCTGGTCGCGCACAGCCAGGGCAGCGTCCTGGCCGCCGTGGCCCTCGCCCAGCTGCCGCCCGGCCGCGCGGTCCTGGCGACCTTCGGTTCGCCGCTCATGAAGCTGTACGGGTGGGCGTTCCCGGCGTACATCAATGATCGGGTGTTGGCCGGCCTGCGGGACTGGCGCAACTTCTCCTACCCGACCGACTACATCGGTGGTCCGGTCGGGCGTGCGGACGTCGATGTGCCGCTGCCGGACCCGGAGTCGGTCTTCTACACCGCCGGTGAGCCGATGCCGCGGATGCGGCGGCACACCGGCTACTGGTCGGACGAGGCGATGTGGCAGCAGATCGACCAGCACACCGCGACGGCCGGCGGTCAGCGCCCAGACGCGGAACGGCTGGCGCCGAGCCCGGGCACGCGCCCATCGTGATCCCCAAGCCGGTGCCACGGGAACCGCGGTACCGATGATCGTGGTCTCGGTGGTCCCGGTGGGACACGTTCGGGGTACGTCGGTTGTCGTGATCCGCCGCCCGTTGATCCGGCTTTCGATCATGTCGGCTGAACAGGGACCCGTCCCTTCGGATCCGCCCGCCGCGCGTTCGGCCCTCGGGTTGATCAACCGCTTGGCCGTAAAGCACCCGTAAGTCACCTGTACGTGATCATGGTGAGGCGTGGTGCCATTGCGGACATAAAGTGATGAAACGTACGTTACGGCGGCAGGTCGAATCGGCTCGCACCCAAGACCAACTCGCACCCACTTCGAAAGAGGTCGTCATGCGCAACGCCGTCGTCACCGCCACCACACTGCTCGCCTCACTCGCCGCGACCGTCGTGCCGGCAGCCGCGGCCCCCGCGCCGCTGCCGGTCGACGAGATGGTCATCGACGTGGTCGCCGCCAACGGCTCCGGCTGCCCGCTCGGCACCGCCGACGTGACCGTGTCGCCGGACAACAAGGCCTTCACCGTCACCTACAGCGAATTCACCGCCCAGGCCGGCGCCGGCGCCAAACCGCTGGACTTCCGCAAGAACTGCCAGCTCGCCCTGAACGTCGACGTCCCGCAGGGCTTCACCTACGCCATCGCCCGCACCGACTACCGCGGTTACGCCCGCCTGGAGAAGGGCGCGTCGGCGACCCAGTCGTCGTTCTACTACTTCCAGGGCGAAGCACGAACCCACCGGTCGCGTCACCAGTTCACCGGGCCGGCCGACGGCGACTGGCAGCGCACCGACGACATCGACATCAGCTCGGTGTCGTTCCTGCCGTGCGGGGAGCGGCGCTTCCTCAACGTCAACACCGAACTGCGCGTCAACGCCGGCTGGTCCGACAAGAGCAGGGCCACCAGCCTTCTCACCATGGACTCCACCGACGGCAACCTCGACACCGTCTACCACGTCACCTGGAAAAAGTGCTGACAGGCGGCCCTCGCCGAGGGCACGGCCCTGATTTCGAGGGTTGTTCCGGGGTGCCACACTCAGGCGACCTGAAGGCCGGACAGGGAGCGTACGACGGATGTGGCATGACGTGGCGGCGGTGCGCGAATGCCTGCGTACGGGCCGGGTGACCGCGCTCGCGAGGTCGCTCAAGCGGGAGAATGCGGCGACATGGCGGGCGCTGGAGCCCGTGGAGCGGCGGGAGATCCTGGCAGCCGGCTCGGCGAGCAAGCGCGAGGAGGTCGCCGGGTTCGCGTCCGCCGGCCGTGTCGCCGACGCGCCTGTTCTCTTCGACGACCTGGTGACCCTGCCGGATCTGCAGGCCAAGACCTACTGCGCGGCGCTGGAGACGCTGTACCACGAGTATGCCGGCCCGATCGACCCGGAACGGGCGCGTATCTACCTGGCCGCGGCTCTGCCGCACGGAGCGGCGTATCCGAAGATCTTCCACTGCGCGGCCCGGGTGTACTTCGAACTGGGTGACCGGGACCGGGTGGTGCAGATGGTAGCCGCCGGAAAGCGCAACGACGGTTCCCTCTGGTTGATCCGCGACGACATGGCACTGGCCCCCATGTGGCCTCATCCGGGGTACGCGGAGTTGTTCGCCCACCTGGATCCGCCACTGTTCCGCGGCATGGAAGCCGCACACGCGGCCGGCCCCGCGGCTGTGCGCCGTCTCAGGGCCGGAGGGAGCCCCGGCGGCCGGCTGCGGGAGTTCGTCAACCTGGAGTGGGTGGACGTCTGGGGCGACGACGAGGAAACGCTGGCAGCGCTCGCGGACCTGCCGAGGCTGGCCCGGCTGGAGTTCAGTGCCCACTTCCGCGGGCCGCTGCCCACCGGCACATTGACTCGGCTGGTCCAGGTGCCGACCCTGGAGGAGTTCACCTTCGAGCGCGGCGGCGAGGCCGTCCGGCCCGGTCAGACAAGGGCGTTGCGAACCGACTTCGCGCGCCGGGACCTGCCGGTGCCGGAGCGGCTGTTGCACGTGGCGCTGTTGTTCGACACCGGCGACGGCACGGCGGAACAGTCCGGCGTACGCGATCTGGTGGCGGCGATGGACTCGGGCGTGCCGGCCGTCCGGCAGGCCGCGAAACGGCTGCTGGCCGACCGGCTCACCGCCCCGGAGGGCGGCCTGCGCCCGGGCGACGGGGTACTACTGGCCGGGAAGATCAACTCCGATCAGGCGGTGCTGGCCGACCGGCTCGCGGAGGTGGGTGCCACTCTGCAGCGCCGGCCTGGCCCGGCGACCCGGCTGGCCGTCGCCGGTGAGCAGCACAAGGGCCGGGCGCTGGCACACCTGGATGCCGGCGTCCCGCTGATCCTGGAGTCCCAGCTGCGTGACCTGCTCGACCGGGCCGCACCGCAGCCGCTGTCCGGCGCCGCCGGTGAGGGGGAGGAACTGGCCGCCCGGCTGCGGGCGCTGCTGACGTCGCCGGACGAGGCCAACATCAAACTGGCGGTGGACCTGGCCCGGCAGGGTGGCCTGCCGCCGGGGCTGCTGGAGGAGCTGATCGTCGTCGGGAAGGACACCCGGCTGGGCCGGCCGGTCCGCAGCGGTGCCCAGAAACTGCTCGCCGAACACGCCCCGGCGGCGTTGCGGGACGCGCTGGCCGGCGCGTTCGCCCGGACGAACGTGTTCCGCGACTCGGCCACCTCATGGGACGTGATGTCCGCCGCACACGATCTGGCCGAGCTGTGCCCCGGCACGATCGACGGGGTCCGGCTGCTCACCCTGCTCATCGCCCGGCGGGACCCCGACCGGTCCGGGCGGATGCTGGACGTCAGTGGTGGATGGATGACGTTCACGCACCTGCCGCCGTACGTCCTGGAACTGACCGACCTGAGCCACCTCCGGGTCGAGCAGGCCGACCTGGTGGAACTGCCCGACGACATCGGGCGCCTCACCGGGCTGCACACCCTCGACCTGGGACACAACCGGCTCACCTCGCTGCCGGCCGGGATCGCGGAACTGCGCAACCTGCGTCATCTGGACCTGTCCAACAATCACCTCGTACAGGTCCCGGCGGTCCTGTTCGCGATGGGTGATCTGGTGCGGCTCAGCCTGCGCCTGTCCAACTGGAGGCCGCCCTGGCCCGCCCACCTGACCACGCTGCCGGATCTGTTCGACGGGCTCATCGGGCTGGCCCATCTGGATCTCAGCCACCAGCACATCGCCGCGCTGCCGAACTCCATGCGCGCGATGCCGAACCTGGTGGGGCTGAACCTGCGCGGAACCCGGCTGCGCCGGCTCCCGGAGTGGATGGTCGACCTACCGAAGCTGCGCCAGCTGCTGCTGGAGGGTGCGTCGCTCGACGACGACGCGGCCAACCGGGACCTGATCGCCCGGCTGCGGGGACGCGGCATCACCGTCCGGACCGACCTACCAGACGCCTGACCACACGGTCAGGTGCGGGCCGGGCGGGTCAGGCGGGTTTTGCGCCCGGGCAGGCGGGAGGCGTCCGGCGCCACGCCGTCGGCCGTCAGCACCCACAGCACCGGCATGCGGGGCCGGACACACAGCTCGCAGGGGCTCGGCGCGTGACCGTCGGTGAGATAGACCAGCCCGTCGGCGGCGAGCTCGTTGGCCCGTAGCAGCACCGGCCGCAAGCAGGTGCCACCCCGCCCGGTCACCGCCGCCGGCGCCCGCCCCCGGTACTGGTACTCGCGGTGCACCTCGGCGTCGGCTTCCAGCACGGTGATGTCCGCCCCGCGCCGCCACATCCCGTGGATCTCGGCGAAGAACGCGGCGATGTCGGCGGTGGAGACGCTGCCCGAGGTGTCGACCGCGACCACCAGCCGGGTCCGCCGGCGAACCCGGGTGCCCGGCGCGGTGCCGTACCGCTTCGACGGCCGGGACAGCACGTTACGCACGAAGGTCCGTTCGCTGGTCGCCCCGAACAGCCGTAACACCCGCTGCCACGGGATCTCCGGCGGCCTGCCGACGGACTCCAACCGGGCGACCAGTGCGGCGGGCAGGGAACCCCAGCCCCGGCGCCGGGCCCGGCGTACGGTCGAAGCGACCAGGCTGTCGACGCTGTGCGTGTACGTCGACAGCGTCGCCGACGGCAGCGCGTTGAACTCCGGCCACCCTTGATGCCGGGCCGCCCCGGGACCCGTCAGCCAGCGCCGGATGGCCTCCACGGCGCTGTTGCAGGTCCCGTCGGCGTGGCAGGCCGCCAGGAACGGTTCCCGCAGCAGCTCGTAGTACTCGTCAGCGGAACGGTCCGGCGACAGCCGAAGCTGCCCGGCAGTGATCGCGCCGGGGAGGCCGGAAACGTCCATCAGTTGGTTGACCACCAGATCACAGGCCAGGTCCCAGAGCTGCCGTGACGCGTACGTCCGGCCGCGCAGCGGATGCTTGAGCGCCAGGTGCAGCAGTTCGTGCTTGAGCGAGGCGGTCCGGGCCGCGGGGGCCAGAGTCGACCACTCGCCCGTCCCGATCTCCAGGCCGGGCGCCACCGGGGTCGGTACCAGCCGGACCGCCGCGCCGCCGGAACCGACCGACCGGATCGTGCCGACCAGCAGGTGCCCGAAGAACGGCTCCCGGATCAGGAGATCCCGGGCGGCCGCGTCGACGCCGGCACGGACCGACCGCGCGCCGGGCGGCTCGTTCACCGCATCGTTCCCGCCATCAGCAGCATCTGTGCCGTGGCCGGGTCGCTGAGCACCCGCGACGCGCCGACCGTACCGTCCAGCATGGCCAGGTCCTGGGCCAGCGCCAGCCGCATGTCCTCGGGCAGCACATCGAGCCGCAGCATCGACCGCAGGTTGTTCACCTCGGTCGCGGTCAGCTTCGTCCGGCGAGCCGCCAGGACGTTGACCAGCCGGGTACAGACCGCGGCGAGGATGTCGACCCGGCGTTCGGCGCCCTGGTCGGCCAGTTCGGTCAGCCGTGCGGCGACGGGGCCGAACTCCTTGGCCCCGAGGATCTCCTCGGGGGTCACCAGCACGTCGAGGCCGCGGTTGACGAACGCGACGAAGGCCGACACGGTGGCACTGTCCAGACAGGCCTCGCCGAGCATCGTGACCAGGCCGAGATTCGCCCGCAGGTCGGTGATGTCGCGGATCAGGCCGAAGAACTGTACGAGCGTGCGCGGCGTGGTGCGTGATCCGGTCACCGTCTCGGGGTACGCCAGCACGAACGCGATGCCGCGCGGGTCGACGTCGTGCGCCTCGGCCCAGCCCGCCCACCGTTTCACGTCGAAGCGCAACGTCACGTGCAGCATCCGGGTGAGCATCGCGTCGTCCATCGGCGTCACCGAGTAGTCACCGCCGTCCGGATTGGCGGTGAGCACGATCTGCCAACGCGCCGGCAGTCGCCACGAGGTCAGGGCGGACCGTTGCAGCAACTGCATCATGCCGCGCAGGATCCGGTCGTCGGCGCGGTTGACGTCGTCGATCAGCAGGATGCCCGGCCCGTCCTGCCGGGGCACCCATTCCGGCGGCGCCATGCGGGTCGCCGTGCCGCCGTCGACCACCACCGGCATGCCGAGCAGGTCGCCCATCTCCTCGAACTGCGCCGGCGCGATCGACACCAGCGGCACGCGGCGTGCGGCGGCTACGGACTCGACGACCTCGGTCTTCCCGATCCCGTGCCGGCCCCACACGCACACCGGAGTCTGGTGCCGGCCCTCGGTGGCCAGCCGGTCGTTGACGGTCATCGCGTGGTCGAGGAATTGCACGAGCTCGCCGGTGTCGCACTCAGTCCCGTACGTCACGTAGGCGAAGGCGCCGGCCGTCATCGAAGATCCACCTCTTCGTCGTTGAGTTTCCGCAGGTGAGGCAGCTGGCGAAGAATGGCGAGCAGCTCGTCGTCGGGTTCGTCGGGCAGCGTCAGCTCGGTGAGCGCGGTCAGTTCACCGATCCATCGTGGGTACTCGTCGATCTCGTTCATCCACAGCCCGAGGACCCGCAGATTCGTCAGGCGGCGAATCCACTCCGGCACCGTCGACAGGCCGTTGCGGGACAGCTCCAGCCGCGTCAGGTTGGTGAGCTGTCCGAGCGTGTCCGGCAGGCTCTCCGGTGTGCAGTTGAACCAGTCGAGGTACAGGTCCAGGTCGGTCAGCTGGGTCAGGTTGCCGATGCTCTCCGGCAGCCGGTCCGAGCGCGTGTCGATCAGCGAGAGGCGGGTGAGGTTCGTCAGCCCGCCGAGAAGGTCGAGCGGCTCGTCCTCCAGGTTGTTCTCGTCCAGCTTGAGCACGCGCAGGCCGGTCAGGTCGCCGATGACCTCGGGCACCTCGGCCAGGTCGTTCGCCTGGACGTCGAGCTCGACCAGCTGATCGAGTTCGGTCAGCCAGTGCGGCAGGGCCTCGATGCTGTTGAACCGCAGCGTGAGAGACCGCAGGTGGGTCAGCTCGCGTACGGCGTTCGGCAGCTCATCAAGACCACACCGGGACAGGTCCAGGACCGGCGACTGCGTAATGCGCGCGGCCTTGATCCGTTCCTTCGGCGATGTCTTATCGATCTCCGGCACGCCGGACATGCTAGGTGACGGGTACGAACCACCCTGTGCTCGGACGAAAGGCAGACCGCCAGACACGTGGTCCGGCGCGGTACGAACAATGGGCAGAGGAATCGTCAAGGTCATCTCCCGGCGCTGGCCGGAGCCGGAGCGGGAGTTCCGCCGTTGGCACGGTGAGCCCACGTTCCGCCTCGGCGCTGTGCGGCTGGTGCCGGTCGCCCCGGAGCTCTGGCTGGCCAACATGGTCGGCCAGCACGGCATCGCCACCCGTCGTGGCCTGCGCACCGCCTCCAGTTATGAGGCCGACGCCGGGCCGCCGGTCCGCTACGAGGCGATCCGGGAATGCCTGACCACCCTGGTCACCCACGCCCGTGCCCAGCACGCCTCGGTGCACATGCCACGCATCGGCTGTGGTCTGGCTGGCGGCACGTGGGCCGAGATCGAGCCGCTGATCCGCGAGACCCTGTGCGCGCACGACGTGCCCACGGTCATCTACGACCTGAACGCGTGAAGCTCATTGCCGCTCATGGCACTGGCAGGACGGGGCGCACCGGCGTTTCGCCGACGAGATAGCCCTCGTAGATGATTTCGGCCAGGGTGGGGTCGCGGTAGGCGGTGGCCAGAGTGATCCAGGACAAGAACCCGCCATAGCCGCCGCACAGCGCGCTGCCGCCGTCACCGCCGCACAGCACTGCCGGGTCGGTGGTGAATTCCGCCCGGTACGGGTCATCGCCGATGACGAGTCCGAAGAAGTTGGGACTCTGAATCAGCGGGACATCACCGTAGGGCTCGCCGTCAGGGTATTCGTCGCCCCAGCGGAACAGCGTGGTCGCTCCGGCACCGCAGTCGTATTCCCACTCGTCCGGCGTGGGCGGCCGTAGGCCTCGCCACTCCAGCCGGGCCATGACGGATTCGTGGTCGTCGGTGCCGTCATGCTCGGCTGTCAATAGCGAGTCGGCGTCAACCGAGCGCACAGCGACCAGCCGAGCCGGCAGGGTCGCCCGGCGCGTGGGGGACATCTGTTCGGCCAGGAAGCGGTGGATCGGCTCGGGTACCGAGTACGCGGCTACCGCCTCCGCGAAATCGTGCAGTTGGCGAGAGGTGGGAACGAACCGTGCAGGATCGCAACCGAGCTCCACCGTGCCCCCGGGCACCAACGCGTACCGGATGCCGTCACGCTCGAACAGCGCCACCCGCCCACTCCGGCCGGCGTAGCTGTGGGTGCTCACCGACACCAGCGCAGCCCCGACGTCATGAGCGATAGCGGCAGCAACGCCGGCAGCGCCAGCATCGGAGAGGGCCAGCCACCCATCCACGGTAAGATCGACATGCGACATGCGGGCATTATCCAGATAGGCGGCACGCCAGCACAGGCACGCGCAGATCGCGGCTACCTATTTACTGGTCGTACGACCGCAGCCCGGCACGAGCGTGTGCCGAGCGGCGACGGAAGGCGTGACTGTGCGTAACGCTGTATCTGCGGCAAAATGAGTGTGCGTCGGCGCCCCGGACGAGCCACCATCACAACCTGCCGGTTGTCGAGCTCCTGGAGCGTGCCGCTTTCGAGGGATGCCCCTTTGACATCGGCATCATTCACGTCCACTCCGCCAATCCGGCCGGCGCCAGGAAGATGGTGCAGGCCCTCCAGCACTGGGGCTACCGTGTCCGGGTCGCGACAGGATCCGCCGATGTCGGCTATCGGGACAAGCCAGCCGCCTCGGACTGACCCACGGGCGAGACGCTGAACTGCCCCTCGGCTCCGATCAGGAGCCCAGGCCGGTGGCCATTCTGCGCCTCAGCGGCGCGATCGCGTGCACGGACCGCAGGACCGTGCGGAACGCGTACCGCCCGGTCCGGCTGCCCGACGCGGACATCCGGGCGTTACGCAGCGACTGGGCGACCGCGGCGAAACCGTACTCCCGCATCTCCTCCTCGTAGCCGCTGACCGCCCGGTGCAGGGGCATCGCGCCGCGGGCGGCCGCGATCAGCCGGAGGCGCAGCAGGTCGGCGTCGCGCAGGGCGGTGTTCGCGCCGATGCCGGCCATCGGGGTCATGTTGTGGATCGCGTCGCCGAGCAGGGTGACCGGGCCGGTCTCCCACGGGCCGACCGGGGTGGCGCTGCGTACCCGGATCGCGTTGATCGTCGCCGGGTCGGAGCCCTTGACCAGCCGGCGCAGCTCGGGCGCCCAGCCGGTCGTGCGGTCCAGGACGAGATCCCGCAGGTCCAGGCCGGGGAGGTCGGTCACTCCGGGCGGGAACGTCGCGGTCGCATCACCGAAACCCCAGATCGCGTACGCGCTTGAGGTGCCGAACAGGAACGGGTCCCCGGTGGTGTCGGCCGGGACGGTGGCCCGGTCGGGATGCCAGACCGAGGTGAACAGCGATCCCCGCCCGGCCGGGATCACCATGTTGGTGTCCCGGACGAGGACTCCGGGTAGCTCAGGGTCGGGGAGCCGGTGCTTGCCCGCGATCGTGAGGACCCCGGTGTCGACGCGCCGGGCGTGGGGCAGGAGCTGACCCCGTACGCGTGAATTGGCTCCGTCGGCACCGACCAGCAGATCGCCGGTCGCCGTGCGCCCGTCCGTGAAATGCGCGGTGACGCGCCCGTCGGGCGCGATCGAGTAGCGCTCGAACTCGGCTCCCAGGTGGAGCACCTCGTCGTCGAGGCCGGTGAGCAGCGCCTCACGCAGCCCGATGCGGCTGGCGCCGTGGTGCGAGTCGGCCGGCCCGGCGTCCGGGGTGATCTCGCTTTCCGTGAATCGCAGCAGGTCACGCAGCTGCTCGGTGACGAAGCCGAAGCCGCCGCCGACGGTGGAGACCGTGTCGAGGAAACGCTGCCAGGCCGGGGGAGGCAGGCAGTCGTGCAGGGCCCGGCTGCCGGCCGGGTTGATGTGGATGCGGTAGCCCTGCAGCCAGTCGGTGCGGGTCCGGGTGCGTTCGAAGACCGTGACCGGTACGCCGGCCTGCCGCAGGCCCTGGGCGAGGGCGAGGCCGCCGATGCCGGCCCCGATCACGAGCACGTGGAAGTTCGTCATGCCGCCAGTCTCAACCTGACGAGTGACTTAGTCAAACAAACGATTGAATAATTCGGCTGCTACGGTGATCTCCGTGAACCCACCCCGCCGTTCTCCGCAGGGCCCGCACCGCAAGCGCGACGCCGAACGCACCCGCGAGCGCCTGCTCGAAGCGGCGGAGATCGAATTCGGCGAACACGGCTACGCCGGCGCCCGGATCAGCGCGATCGCCCGGCGGGCGGGCGTCAACCAGCAGCTGATCTCGTACTACTTCGATGGCAAGGAAGGCCTGTTCCGCGCCCTCCAGGACCGCTGGAAAACGATCAGCGGCCAGTTCACCGCCGCCGACCGGCCCCTCGCCGAGGTCGTCACCGACTTCCTGCGCCTGAACGTGGAACACCGCTCCGGGGCACGGCTGCTCGCCTTCAGCGGGCTCACCGACACCGAACCCATGCCCGACGACCCGATCTTCGCCGGCATGGTCGACGACCTGCGCCGCCGCCAGGAGAACGGCGAACTCGCCGCCGACCTCGACCCGGCGTACGTGATGCTCGTCCTCTTCAGCGCCGTCCTCGCGCCGACCGTGGTGCCGCAGGTCGCCCGCCAGCTCACCGGCCTCGCCGCCGACTCACCGGAGTTCCACCAGCGGTACGCCACCCAGCTCGAACTGCTTGTCGCCCACCTCGCCGGCACCCGTCCGCCCGCCCCGGATCAGCGGTCCTAGCGGCATCCCGGTGAGGGATGTATGCCCGGGACCGTCGTGTGCCGGTCCCGGGCCGGGGTGAAGGCTCAGGCCTGATCGAGTCCGAGCAGGGCGGCCAGCCGCCGCCACTCGGCGAGAGGCAGTTCGCGCGGGGATCCGGCCTCGGTGAGGACCTGCACCGCCACGTGGTCGGCGCCCGCGTCCAGGTGGGCGTCGATGCCGGCGCGGACCCGGTCGTCGTCACCCCAGACGACGGCCGAGTCGATCAACCGGTCGCTGCCCGGACCGGCCAGATCGGACTCGTCCAGCCCGTACCGGACCAGCTGACGGGTGTAGTTGGGCAACGGCAGATAGATTTTCAGCGCCTGTCGGCCCGCCTGGCGGGCCACGGCGGCGTCGGTGCCGAGGAAGACCTTCTGCTCCGGTACGAGCAGCGGCCCGTCCCCGAGGATCTGGCGCGCCTCGGCGGTGTGCGCGGGTGGCATCAAGTAGGGCAGTGCGCCGGCGGTCAGCTCACCCGCGGTTTGCAGGGTCTTCGGGCCGAGCGCGGCGATCATCCGCTCCTTCGCAGGCACCTCGGCCAACGGTCCGGTGAGGAATTCCCGCAGCCGGGTCAGCGGGCGCGTGTAGGACTGGCCCCGTGACTCGGCGGTCGGGGCGTGCCCCGAGCCCACCCCGAGATAGAACCGGCCCGGGTACGCCTGCCGGAGCCGTGCGTGCGAGGCCGCCAGCCGGTCGCCGTCGCTGGTCCAGATGTCGACGATGCTGGTGCCGACGGTGAGTGTGCTGGTGGCGGCGAGGATCGCCTCGGCCAGGGCCAGGTCGTCGGGAGGGCTGCCGCCGATCCAGATCGCCCCGAACCCCAGCCGTTCGATCTCGCGGGCGGCTTCCGCGACCGCGTCCGGGTCGGCCGGCCAGATTCTTGCGGACGCCCATAGGCCGTACCGTTGCATGGTTTTCCTCCTGATGTCAGGGGGTCAGGGAATGAGGAGCACGCGGCCGAACGCGGCCCGCGACTCGATGTAGCGGTGTGCGCCGGCCGCGTCGGAGAGCGGGAACTCGCGGTCGATGACCACGGTCAGTTCGCCGGCGGCGATCCGGGTGATGAGCCGTTCGATCAGTGGGCGGGTGCGGGCCGGGTCGCGGTCCAGTTCCGCGCCGAAGTACAGGCCGTTGAGGGAGGCGCTCTTGAGCAGCAGCGGGAACAGTTGCGGCTGGTACGGGTCGCGGCCGACCTGGCCGAGGAAGATGATCCGGCCGCGGTAGGCGACCGCGTTGATGCTCGCTTGCAGGGTCTTGCCGCCGACCGGGTCGATGACGAGGTCGGCACCGCGGCCGTCGGTGAGTTCCCGGACCCGTTCGGCGACGTCGGTGGTCGTGTAGTCGATGCCGTGGTCGAGGCCGTACGCGGTGAGCCGGGCGAGTTTGGCGTCGCTGGAGGCGGTGCCGAGCACGGTGGCGCCGGCGGCCTTGGCGAGCTGGACGGCGGCCAGGCCGACACCGCCGGCGGCGGCCTGCACCAGGACGGTCTCGCCGGCGCGCAGCCGGCCGAACTCGAACAGGGCGTCGTCGGCGGTGCCGAACTCGACGAGGATGCCGGCGGCGACCCGTGGGTCCATGTCGTCGGGAACCGGGTAGACGTGGCGTTGCTCGGCGACGGCGAGTTCGGCGTGCGAGCCGGACATCATGAACGCGAACGCCTTCTGACCCGCGCGGACCGTGGTGACCCCGTCGCCGACCGCGGCGATCGTGCCGGCAGCCTGGTAGCCGACGATGTGTGGCACGGCCGGCAGCGGGGCACCCTGCCGGGCCAGCAGGTCACCGCCCTGCACACCGATCGCCTCGACGCGCAGCAGCACCTGGCCGGGGCCGGGCCGCGGGTCGGGAGCGTCCTCGTATCGCAGGACCTCGGGTCCACCGTTGTCGTAGTAGACGGCGGCCTTCATCTGCTGTCCCCCCGGATAGTACGACGATGTTCGTACAACGGGCGACGTTAGTACGATGACCGGCGTACTTCAAGCACGACTTGCGGAGAATCATCGATGCGTACCCTGGAGCATCCCAGCCCACAGGACTTCCACCTGGACACGATCTTGTCCGCGCTCGCCGACCCGATCCGCCGCATGATCGTGTGCCGGCTCGCCGACGGCTACCACGAGCAGGCCTGCCTGTCGTTCGGGCTGCCGGTCGGCAAGTCGACCTCCACCCACCACTTCCGGGTGCTGCGCGAGGCCGGCATCATCGAGCAGCGCTACCAGGGCACCGCGATCCTCAACTCGTTGCGCACCGCCGACCTCGAATCCCGGTTCCCCGGCCTGCTGCCCGCCATCCTCGCCAGCGCCCGCCGCGACACCGAAGCCGCCGCCCCGCCCGGAGGCCCCTGATGAGTGATGCGTTCTACACGCACGCCAGCCTGTACGACCTGATGTTCCCCGGCGGCCCGGGAGCCGACTTCTACCGCAACGCCGCCAATCAGCAGGGCGGCGGCGTACTGGAACTCGGATGCGGCACCGGCCACAAGCTGATCCCCATCGCCGCCGACGGGCACCCGTGCACCGGCCTGGACCTCTCCACCCACATGCTGGCCGAAGCCCGGCGCAAGGCAGACGCCCGCGGCGTGACCGTGGAATGGCTGCGGGGCGACATGCGCGCCTTCGACCTCGGCCGCACCTTCGACTTCGTGTTCATCGCGGCCAACTCCCTGCTGCACCTGCACGAGGCCGACGATCTGGTGACCTGCTTCCGTACGATCCGCCGGCACCTGGCGCCGGGAGCACGGTTCGTCTTCGACGTCTTCAACCCGAACGTACGCCTGCTCGCCCGAGCCGACGGGGTCCGCCGTAACCGGGCGACATTCCCGGACCCCGACCGCGGCGCCGTCACCGTCGACGTCGCCGAGACCTACGACGCACACGCGCAGGTCACCCGCGGAACGTGGCACCTCTCGACCGATGTCGAACCGGACTTCGTCGTCGCGCCACTCGACATCCGAAGCATCTTCCCGCAGGAACTGCCGCTGCTTCTCACCCTCGGCGGCCTACGTCTCGTCGAACGCCTCGGCGACTGGTCCGGCCGGCCGTTCGCCGCCGACACCCCGCTCCAACTCTGCATCTGCGAGGCCGCGTGACCGACACACCGAAGGCCCCCATCGTCACGGCGCTGCTGCGCGACGGCAACCGGATACTGCTCGTCCACCGATCACCCCGGAAGCGCTGGTACCCCAACCTCTGGGACATGCCCGGCGGCCACGTGGAACCGGGGGAGCGGCCCGCCGCGGCACTCGTTCGGGAAATCCACGAGGAACTGGGCATCACCATCACGGAACCGGCCGGCCCGCCCTTGCGGGAAGTCCGCGGCGCCACGTTCGACATGCAGGTCTGGCTGATCGAAACGTGGACCGGAACCCCGGCCAACCTCGCGCCGGACGAACACGACGCCATCGCCTGGTTCACCGAGGATCAGCTCGCAGATCTGTCCCTGACCCACGACAGCTACCCGGAACTGTTCCGCAAGGTCCTCGCCGGCCATCGAACCTGACCACGAGCCGGCATTCCGTCTTCTCCGACGTTCACGCCGTCACTACGCCCGCACCGGAAAGCCTCTGCTGGATGCCCGGAACAACCACATAGATCTCCGTGGCCTCCTCGGGAACGTCGGCGAAAATCGTCACCTTCGGCTTGTCGGTGGACAGCGAATACCGGTATCCGAAGTCGTCGCCGACCACGTCCGCCACCTCGATGACCGATTCCGGGGCGTTCAGCTCACCGGAGAACATCTGCACGAAACTATCAGGGACCCCTTCGCGTACGACCACGACCCGCAGCGGCTCGATGTCGATGTGCGTCACGGCAATCAGAACGCATCCACTATTCGCTGCGGTCATGGAGTACTCGATGTCGAGCTCCGGCACGCTGCCACCGGAACCGATTCCCTCAATCCTCAGGACACCCCAGGGAACGCCATGCGCGAAGGCATCGACCTCAACAGACACGATGCATCCTTCCCTGGCATGCCGCTCGGGCAGACGCCCACCAGCCGCCGAGCGTAGCGGCCCGCCACCGGGTCACCGGGCACATAGGTACTCGGCGAACTCTGGCAGGCCGCGGTGCAGCGTTTGATGCAGCTGAGTGATCGGCCAGAGGCCGAGGCGGCCGAAGCCGTACGCAGTATGTTTGTTGGTCTCACGGCGTGCGGCGGCGCAGGCCGTCGAGCACGAGGGTGACGGCGCCGTCCGCGTCGTCCGGGGAGCCCGGCTGGCCGCAGGTCGTACAGATGCCCTGCAGGATCATTATGACGGCGCCGGCACCTACGTCGTCGCGGATGGTGCCTTCCTCGACGCCCTCAGCCAGCAGGTCGGTGATGACCCGGTCCAGTTCACGGCCGCCGTCGGCGAGTGCTTCTGAACGGGCGGCCATGAGGGTGGCGAGCGTGCGAGCCAGGCCCTGGTGGCTATGCAGGTGACTCACGAAGTCACGCAGGAAGGCCGCCAGCGCTTCCCCCGCGGGCAGCGTGGCCTGCAGCTCGCGGGCGCGGGCGCATATCGCGGTGAGTTCTTCCCGATAGACCGCCTCGGCCAGCGCCGCACGGGTGGGAAAGTGCCGATAGAGCGTGCCCGTGCCCACGCCGGCCAGCCGGGCGAAGTCGTCGAAACGCAGATCGAAGCAACCGCTGGCGAACAGCTCGCGAGCCTTGGCGAGCAGTGCGTCACGGTTGCGGCGGGCGTCCGCACGCAACGGCTTGGCAGAGGTCACCGGACGCCTCCTTTGACAAACGGAAACTGTCTCCATATTTTAAGTGGAGACAATCTCCAATTCTAGGCGGCGTGGTCGCCCGTGACGACGACCGGGTTCACGGCGAGGAGGTGCGGTATGAAGATCTTGATGTTCGGTAGGGGCGTCATCGCCGTGGCGTACGGGTGGGCGCTGGAGAAGGCCGGGCACGAGGTCGAGTTCTACGTACGTCCCGGTCGAGCGGCGAAGTACGGAACGGCAATCGACCTTGAACTGATCGACGTACGGCGCCGGCTGCGAGGGCAACGCGTCACCGAGAAGTGGCCGGTGCGTTACCGCGAATCGCTGGAGCCGGACCACGACTTCGATCTGATCGTGGTGAGCGTGCAGCACTACAGCTTCGCCGAGGCGATGTCCTACCTGGCGCCGCGGGTAGGCAAGGCAACGGTGCTCGTCTTCAACAACCTGTGGGTAGAGCCACTGGTCGCGATCGGCGCCCTACCCGCCGACCAGGTGGCCTGGGGATTCCCGGGCGCCGGCGGCGGCTTCGGCGACGACGGTGTGCTGCGGGCCGCCCTACTGCCCATGGTCTTCCTCGGCACCCTCGGCGGGCCGCCGACCGAGCGTGCGCAAGCCGTGCGCACGGCGTTCCGCCAGGCCGGGTTCAGAACCCGGGAGAACACCGACTTCCGGGGATGGTTGTCGATCCACTTCGTCCAGAACGCAGGCCTGCATACACAGAGCCTGAAGCTGGGTTCCCTCGCCGAGCTGGCAAAAAGGCCACGCAACGTACGCGAGGCGATTCTCGCCACTCGCGAACTGCTGCCCCTCGTCGAGGCTCGCGGAATCGACCTGCGGCGACATCGCAGCGAAGTGCTGCCGTACACAGCACCCCTCTGGTTGGCAGCGCCGGTGCTCGCCTGGCTTTTCGGTCACTTCCCACCCATGCGTACGGTGATGGAGGCGCACGCCAACCCCGAGGAACTGCGTGCAGTCTGCCGCGACACCCTGGCCGAAGCACGCCGCCTAGGCGTGTCAGTGCCACGATTGGAGGAAGCCGAACCCTATTTCGCTGCCGATTAGGCAACTCGGTGGCTGTCTCGCCGGCTTGCTGGGCTCCATCCCTGCCGTTCGTGTCGCCGTCACGGTGACGCCAAGCCGAACGCGCGAAGCCGGCGTGATCTGTACGCCGTCGACCGGCCGACCACCGACGGCTAACGGTCCGGGTCGAACATCAGCGCGGCCCGGGCGCCACCGGCGGAGATCGTGGCCTCGAACTCGTCGAGCCACTCCTGATATTCCGCAAGGTCCTTCTCCGGGAGAATGTGCCTCGCCTCGTCCTGATGCACCGCGAAGGCCCGGCGTGCGAGTGCGATCACGTCCACGTCGTCGCTGAACAGCGACGCCCACACCTCGGCTTCGAGCGCGATGGCCGACGCCTCCCACGATGCCTCAGGCTTGTTGGCCCAGCCCGTCGGATCCTCCACGCGATGGCGTGCATAGGAGCGAGCCACGGCGCTCAAGCTCCCCGCGCCGTAGACCACCCGATTGAACGGCCACGTCCCCACCGGCACCGACCACGGCCGGGCCGGTCCGATCCGTTCTGCACCGGCCGCGGTGACCAGGGCGAGAAGCCGGTCACGGACGGTACCTCCGTCCGGCAGCGAGATGATCTCCAGCAGCCGTTCCGGGGCCGGCCGGAGACCTGCCGTCTGCGCCCACGCGACCAGTTCCGCCACCACCTCGTCAGGTTCGCGGGGGGCCGGCGGCGGCTCGCCGGCGGGCTGGTGGTGATAGGAGGGGCACGGCTCGCGTACGTCCCACAGGTGGGTCAAGGGCCCGGTCCATCCGGGCGTCGCCGCGCACATCGCCGCACAGTCATCGTCGATGACGTCGAATGACAGCACGGGCCACCCGGTGGACTCCGCGACCGCCGCCGACACGCCGGCCAGGTCGGGCGACGGCGTGAGCGAGACGCTCTCCAGCATCTGCCAGCCGTCGCCGAGCTCCCGCAGGAAGCGGTGCTGCGGTCCGACGCCCTCCACCCCGCTCTGCATGCTGAGCAGACGGTGCGCCCGCGCCACCACGATGGATCCCGAGTACCCCACGCGGAGAGCCTAGATGATCACCGATGCCTCGTTGGCCGGCATCGATCCGGGACCGGCCGCAGGATGGACGGACGCCTCGGGGCCGGTAACTGTGCTCTTCGGGATCCGGGGCAGCCAACCACCTTGGCCCCGCACTGCGGACTCGCAAGAAAGTTGCCCGTGGTGACGTAGTGAGCTGGTCCGGCACGCTTACTCGCGTAACGCGGTCTCGTAGGCCGAGCGGAGTTCGTCGGCCGCTCGCGGAGCGTGCGGATCCGGCCGAGGGGCGCCAAGGTGCAGGTGGCGCAGATCGTCCATGAAACGAGCGAGTAGTCCCGGGCCGCCGTCGCGCAGCAACTCGGCACGAATCCGCAGGCGACGTTCGCCGCTGCGGTGGGCGAGGCCCCACGAGCCGAGTGCCACCATGATCGGCAGCGTTTGGATGCCGGCCTCCGTGAGCGAGTAGGCCGCCCGTTGCCCGCGCCGGGCTTCCTGCCGCGTGAGCAGACCCGCATCCGACAGTCGCCGCAAGCGGCTGCTGAGAATGTTCGGGGCGATGCCTTCCTCGCTGCCGGCGAGCAGTACGCGGAAGTGACGCCGGTCGCCGAACATGATGTCGCGCAGCACGAGCATCGCCCACGGGTCGCCCAGGATTTCGACCGCCTGATTGATCGGGCAGCCCGAGCGTGGCGCGGGATCCATCGACAGTCCTCCTCCCAAGTGATTGCAGATTACTATCACTCTATTTAGGGTGGCGCTAGCAGTAGCAGACCGCTATCACTTGGAGGGCTGATGCCCGGCCGGTTCGTGTACTGGATGAACGTGTCCCTCGACCTGAGGATCGAGCACGCCACGGACGAGCAAGGCGGCGGATCGTGGATGCGCATCGGCGAGTCCCTGCACCACGAGTTCAACTCACGGGCGCGAGCGCTGTCGCTCATGGTCCAGGGACGCGCCATCTACGAGACGATGGAGGGATTCTGGCCGAGAGCGCGCGACGACGCCTCGTTGCCCGGTTTCCTTCGCGAGTACGGTCAGATCTGGACCTCGATGCCGAAGGTGCTGGTGTCGCGAACGCGTACCAGCGCCGAGCACAACACGCGGGTCATCAATGCCGACGACGCCGTCCGCGCGCTCGCGGACCTGCGCGCGCAGACCGAAGGCGACATCGGCGTCGGGGGTGCCACGCTGGCTACCGCGCTGCTGCGGGCCGGACTGCTGGATGAACTGCTGCTCTTCACCCACCCTGTCATCCTCGGTGCCGGCCGACCGCTGTTCGACGGCCACGACGAGCCGCTGGAGCTGGACCTGCTCGAGCAGGTGCGCTTCGACCAGGGCGTCACGCTCCACCGATATGCCGTCCGTAGGTCGCGTTCATGACCATGAGCACCGGACTTGCCGTGTTGACCTGGCCACTGCACACCGACCGTCTGACGTTGCGGCCGGCAACCCCGGACGACGCCGACGCCACCTGGCGGTTCCGCCGCCGCGAGGACGTGAGCCGGTGGATCACCCGTGCCTCTGCCACCCTGGACGAGCACCGAACCTGGTTCCGGGCCCCCGACAGCCTGGCCAAGGCCCTCGTGATCGAGCACAGCGGAACGATCATCGGCGACCTCATGGTGAGGATCGAGGACGCCTGGGCCCAGGCGGAGATCGCCGAACGCGCCCGCGGCATGCAAGCAGAGCTGGGATGGGTGCTGCACCCGGAGCACGCCGGCCACGGATACGCCACCGAAGCCGTACGGGAGCTGCTCCGGCTCTGCTTCGAGGATCTCGGGCTGCACCGCGTGACGGCCACCTGCTTCGCCGTCAACGAGGCATCGTGGCGACTCATGGAACGCGTCGGGATGCGCCGTGAGTTCTACACCGTCCGGGATTCCCTGCATCGATCCGGCGAATGGCTCGACTGCGTCGGCTATGCCCTGCTCTCCGACGAGTGGACCGGTTCGGCATAGCCCGCAGGCCGTGCGCGATGTTCCTGCGACTCGTGCGGATCTGCCAGATGACTCCAGCGGGCCCGGCTCCGGTGACTACCGTGTAAGGCGTGCCCGAGCGTCTCGTGACGGTGCTCCTCGGCGGCGACGTGATGACCGGCCGCGGCGTCGACCAGATCCTGGCGCACCCTGGCGACCCGCGACTATGGGAGCGGCATGTCCGGGACGCGCGGACCTACGTCGAGTTGGCCGAGGCGGTGAACGGCCCGATCCCGCTCCCGGTCGACGCCGCCTGGCCCTGGGGTGACGCCCTGCCGCTGCTCGACGACATCGCCCCCGATGCGCGGGTGATCAACTTGGAGACGAGCGTCACCTGCTGCGACGAACCCGACCCCATCAAGGGTGTGCACTACCGGATGGCTCCCGCCAACATCGCCTGCCTGACCGCGATCCGACCCGATGCCTGCGCCCTGGCCAACAACCATGTACTCGACTTCGGCCTCCCGGGACTCGCCGAGACGCTGAACAGCCTGGTCGCGGCGGAGATCCCGGCGGTAGGCGCGGGCCGTGACGCGGACCTGGCGAAACGATCCACGATGGTCCCGGTGGCCGGTGGCGGCCGAGTCGTGGTCTTCTCCTTCGGCACCCGGTCCAGCGGCATCCCGCGGTACTGGGCCGCCACCGCGGATCGGGCGGGCGTCAACCTCCTGCCGGAGTTGTCCGATGCCGTCGCCAGGGCGGTCGCCGGCCAGGTGCAGCAGGTCAAGCGCCCCGGCGACCTCGTCGTGGCCTCGATCCACTGGGGATCCAACTGGGGCTACGAGGTCACTGCCGACCAGGTCACCTTCGCGCACCGGCTCATCGACGGCGGAGTGGACGTCGTACACGGGCACTCCTCGCACCATCCACGGCCGATCGAGGTCCACCACGGCAAACTGATCTTGTACGGCTGTGGCGACCTCATCGACGACTACGAGGGCATCCGCGGCTACGAGGAATACCGTGACGATCTGCGCCTGCTCTACTTCGCGTCGGTCGACCAGGACACCGGCCGCCTGGTCCGGCTGCGCATGGCGCCGATGCAGGCCCGCCGCATGCGCCTGCACCACGCCACCCCCGCTGACGCGGAGCACCTGCGCGGTGCCCTCGGTCGGATCAGCCGCCCCTTCGGGCTGCAGGTGACACACGCCGACGGCATGCTCCACCTGCAGTCCGTGCAGCCGTGACTCCAGTGACAGTGCCCCAACCGGCAGGACATCGCTCTGGTCCACGGCCAGACCAGGGCGACCATCCGAACCGGCCGGCCATCAATGCAACTCCCGGACCCCTGCCGCCCCGATGATCGACGGCCTCGGGATCGACCGGCCTGTGCTTCGTCGTGATGACGGTTGGCGCTGATGTCTTGGATGACGGTTGCAGGCCCGAGCCGGACAAGCCGTCCGATCCACATCCAAAACACCTACCTAAGCTCGCGGATTGAGGCCGGGCGATGAGTGGCGGCGATGTGGCGCCGCTGAACCGCCGGTTCTCCTGCACAGTCAACAGTCATGCGGGAAGCGAGTTGTGGTGTCTGCTCTGGAATTGATCGCCGCCGCGCTGGCGGCCGGCACCGGTGCCGGGGTCACCGGCGTTGCCAGCACAGCGGTGAAGGACGCATACGAGCAGCTCAAAGCTCTGCTGCAGCACCGGCCTCGGGCTGTGAAGGCCATCGCCGAGCTGGAAGGCGCACAGGCCGGCGCCGAGACCTGGCAGGCACGCCTCGACGGGGAGGACTTCGAGGGCGACACCGAGACACTGACCGAGGCACGGCGGTTGCTCGACGCAATGGCACAGGTGCCGAATTGGCAGGTAAACCTGACCAGGGCCCAGGGCGTCCAGTTTGGCCCGGGGAGTGTTCAGTTCAATGACTTCCGATCGTGATCGTTCGGATGACCCGGGGCGTGCTTATCGGGCTGGCCGTCCTTGCCGTCGGGCTCGGCATTTACCTGAGGGTCAATCCCAAACGGCCCGACCGGGTGGCATGCGCCGATCCGGTAGAAGTCCACGTCGTCTCGTCGACGGAGAAGGCCGACGCACTCAGAACCCTCGCGGGCAAATACAACGCACAGGTCCGGACGCCCGGGGAGCCGTGTGGTGAGATCGCCGTGTACAGCGTTTCATCGGGGATCGCGGAGCAACTCCTGGCCGATCCCGAGCACATGGACCCGGCGATCAGCCAGAACGACAAGGATGCAGTGCGGATCGCCCACGTCTGGCTGCCGTCCTCGGCGATCTGGCTGGAGCAGTTGGACCTGGATACGAAGAAGAGCAGTCATCAAGGGACGCTGCAGTCGATCGCGAGCAGCCCTCTCGTACTCGCGATGCCCGAACAGACGGCAGCGAGGGCTCCTCTCAACTGGCTTGAAAAGCCGCCGACCTGGCGCCAGGCGATGGACGCGCTGCGCAACGGCGACGTGCACTACACACAGGAGAATCCGCGCACCTCCACGTCGGGGGCGCTGGCGACCTTCCTGACATATGCGGCCGCAGCCGCGGATAACGGCGCGCTGGCACCCGATACGGTGGAGAAGAAGGATCTGCCGTCGCTGAGTGACTTCGTAAGGCAGGTGCAAGCCGCAACCAAGAGCGGATTCCTGAACGACTCGGTCGCGATCCTCCGAAAATGGAGCCCGAAAGGCTCCATGCCCGGCGACACGATGATCATGATCCAGGAACAGATGGTGTACGGCTTCAACCACGGCATGTACTCGCGATACCAGCAGCCCGGCCACCAGGCAGGCCAACCGCCGGCGACTCCGCTGGTGGCCATCTATCCGGTGTCACCGTCGGGAGCCGCAGAGTCGATCATGGCCGACCATCCGTACGTCATACTCGACCGGGCGGACACTGACGAGAAGCGCATCGCCGGGGACTTTCTCGACTTCATCTTCGAAAACTGGAACGTGCTGTGCGATGCGGGATTCCGCCCTCCCGTCGACGTCGGCGAAGTCCACTGCGATGGCCCGAGCCCGGAAAGGACCGCTGCCGGCGCTCCGATCCGCTCGGGAAGCGTCGACTCTCTACCCCTCCCGGACAGCATGGTCCGGTCCGAGATGGTGGAGCAATGGCTGAACCTGCGACCGAAACGCCGCATCACGATCGCGATGGACGTGTCCGGCAGCATGAAGGACGACGAACTGGCCAAGGCCACCACGGCTGTCATCGATTCGGTCAACCGAATGCGGAAGACCGATCAGGTGGAGATCTACCAGTTCGCCGGATCCGACAGTCTCCAAAATCCGTACTGGCAGATCCGGCCGCTCGAGGACGTCGGGTCTCCGTGGAAGGGGGACGCCCTCCGCGGTGCCGTGCCGGAAAGCTCGAACACGCAGAGATCGAGCCTTTACACCACCGTCACGGCGCTGTACGACCAGGTAGCCGAACGGCAGGCCGAAGGCCGCAAGGACACGCTTGATGTCCTGATCGTTCTGAGCGACGGCGTCGACGACTGGAAGAAGAGCGGGGCCTCGGCCGATTCCGTGTGCGCACACTTCAAGGCGAGCAAGGTCAAGGTGCCGGTCCACACCATCCACTACGACGCGGGCATCTACGACGCCGAGAGGCAGCGGAAGGGCGTGGAGACGCTGGAGAAACTCGCCACGTGCAACGGAATCCCAGGACTGGCCCAGGACGGCAACGATGACGGCGGCGGGGCGATGCCCAAGATCTTCAGTCAGGTTCTCGGATCAGTCTGACCCCACGGCTGCCCCGGTAGGTGCCGGCCGCTGCCAGCACGGCGGTGGTGGCCGCCCAGTTCACCGACATGTCGACGCCGACCGAAAACGCCAGGAACCCCGCCACACCGAGCACTACGGATAACGCCACGGCCGAGGCGTCTACGACAGGCGGCCTGGGGGCGCGAGTCCTGCCGGCGGATCTCCCGAGGAATTCTGTCAGCACCTCCGCCAGCTGATCCGGACTGTCGACCGTGCAGTAATGGTAGCGGCCGGATCGTACGGCCCTCCGGAACCTTCGCTGCCGACCTTGATATTCAGGGTCGATGTAGAAGTCGTGCTCAGCCGTATAGGGGCCTTTGTCGATGACGATGGCGATATACGGTTTACCCAACTTTCTGGCCCAATCCAGGCCCGCTCTCGGAAGCGATTTCCACCAGGCATCCTTCATCGGCGTTCCGAAGCAGAATCCTAGCAGGCACACGTATATGTCGAATTCTTTCACGTTGCCGCGAAATTGTCGAACGGTGGGCGGATCGGTCCAGCCGGGCATCTTGACGACGGCGCATTCGGCGCTGATCACCGCCTCCTCGGCGGCCTTGGCGAATGAGCGGGACTCCGGAGACGTCGCCAACTCGGGCGTGTATCCGATCAGAACCCTTCGCATCCGGTCATCGCCGTACAGGTTGATCTGAACGTTGCGATCACCCAATTGGTATCCCTGGATTCTGTTCTGGCCCTGGTCGACCATGGTTCCTCCCTCCCCGGAGCGCCACGAAGATTATCAGCGACAGTAGTGCGTTTGGGAAGCGGTGACCCGCAATAGCGTGAGTACGCTGGCGAAAATGCGAGAATCTTTGCCGGTAAACAGTCGAACTCCGCTACGAGAATACCGGAATATCCTCGAGCCCCATTCGCTTCTGGCGGCCTTTGGCATCCGTGCATGCGGGGCCGGCAACCCGCGGACTCAGGTGACACCTGTTGCCGATCGCTCCTGGTCGGGGAATGGGTCATTTCCTGCGACAACCTGGCACTACCGGATACGTCGGCGCTCAGCAGGACCCGGGCGCGACGGCCATCTTGATCGCGAGGCCCGGCCGGGTGGGCAGCGATGTGAGGATTCAGCGAATCTGATCCGCCCCTCAACGATGGGCGGCAAGCCGTTGATTCAACTCGGCGAGCAGCGCCGAGGGTCCGGGCGTCATCAGGCCGACGTCGACGATGAAGGCGGCGGCGCCCGAGCGTCGCCGTACCCGCGGTGCCCGCGTCGGCAGGGCTGCGACGGTGGCGGCGTTCAGGCTGGTGGGCGTTACCAGCAGTTCGGTCAACGGGCCGGTGAAGCGCAGTCCGACCGACTGAACCGCCGACCACGGCAAGAACACCGGCTTGCGGCCGGTGGCCGCGAACTCCAGGCCGGCGGCCGAGGCGCGTACCCAGCCGGGATTGCGCCCGGCGCCGAGGGTGACCCCCGTTGCTCCCGCGATCGTCGGCAGCAGCACACCCATCACCGCTTCGGCGAAGTCCCACGCATCCAGCGGGAGGCCGGTCGTCGCGGCCAACACCATGAAGGTCCCGCGGACCAGCAGAATCACGGGCATGAGCATCAGTGCCATCCCCAGCCACAGCCGCGATCGGTGCAGACGGAACGTCACCGCGTCGCCGGCTGGTGCGGGGATGAGATCAACGGTGGCCATCAGTGAAGTATCCGCAGCCCGGCTTGTTATCGGATCAGCCGAATGATCACCGTCGGAGCTGCGGTCCCAGGTCATTGCCGCACGGATCGGATCCACTGAGAAATCACACGAGCTGTGCTCGTGACGTTCACCGTGCCGGGGGCTTCGTGACTACTCGTCTTAAGCCTATAGTCATGAAGCATGACAGAGAAGACCGGGGCGCTGCTGGGCGCCCATGAGATCCGGCTCCGGCTCGGTAGCGTCAGCCGGCAGCGCGCCTATCAGCTGACCAACCGTGCGAATTTTCCGCGCCCGGTCGCCGACCTGGCCCAGGGCAAGGTATGGCGAGCCTCCGATGTCGACGCCTGGCTGGCCGTGCACAGGCCGTCGTCGGTGACGGACTGATCGAGAACGACTTCTTCCCGACTCCCACAAAAGTGTCAGAGGGTGGTGCCATCATCTCCGGCATGGAGATTCTGCCGGGTGAGGGCGTGGCATTGGTCAGAGTGGGCGAGACCCGTGAGGTGGTGGAGGGCCGGATCGGTCCACCCGTGCATCCGGGCCGCGGCAGCCGGGCCGTCTATGAGACCGATCCGATGCTGGTGATCACCTATCAGGCCGACGACACGGTCGAGTTGGTGGAGATCGGCGACGGCGGCGAGGAGGTGTTCTTCGAGGGCATCCAGTTGACCGGCCGGTTCATGGACGATGTGGTCGCTGATCTGGCAGAGCGGGGGCTGCGCGCCGAGCCGTTCGACATCGGGTTCAGTTTCGCGCCCGGGTTCGCGATCTTCTCGATGGGTTCCCAGACGGCCCAGGACATCGACCCGACCGCGTCCGACGACGATGAGCGGAGCGTGGTCGAGGGCGTGTCGGTGGCGCCGTTCGAATACTTCCGGGAGCCGACCGAGGAGGAGATCGAGGCCCTCATTCGCGAGCAGGAGGCGAAGCGGCCAACCGACGGCGCGGGCCGCTAGATCATGCGGTGGGCAGCTTCGGAGGGAACAACGGGTGAGTGACGCCGTGGTGCTGTTCGATGGGGAGATCAGCGTCCACTACCGGTTCCTCTGGCTGATCGGTGGGTCGGACTGGCCGGAGCTGATCAGCGCGCGGGCCGGGCAGCGCAACGGCATCCTCGGTGGGGCCGCGCCGGGCATCCTGTCGATGATCACCGGGCTGCACACCGGGTGTGTTCCGTTCCGGGTGGAGTGGCATGACAGCCGGCCATCGGTCGATCCATGGTGGGAGGACGTGGTGGAGGTGTCCTACCAGCCGCCGGGCACCGAGGTCGCGCTGTGCGCGTTCGAGCAGTTCGTCCACCTGACGCTGCCCCGGGCGGACAGCTTGCGGGCCCGGTTCTGCGCCGAGGGCATGGACGAGGGCGCCGAACAGAACAGCGCCTTCGACGACGACCCACGCCCCGATCGCTACCTGTTGGCGTTGTGGCCGGCGCCGCCCGAACCCGAGGCAATCCTGCGGGAGAGCAGCGCCCAGGCATCGTATTGGCATCAGGTCGCCCGGCAGGCGCGGCGCACCTGAGCCCGGCGGCGGGGTCAGGTGGGCAATTCCGAGTAGACGGTCCGGAACTTTCCACCGGGGGTGCGGGTGGGCGGCCGCGTGTCCAGGCGGACCGTCACGGTGGTGAGACCGTGGCCGTCGAGCAGGGTGCGCAGTTCCTGGTGCACCCGGGTCCACACCGCATCCGGGTCGGCGCCGTCCTCCAGCAGCAGCCGGATCGTGAGCCGGTTCGGGGCGTCCTGTACGACCTGGAACATCCGGACACCCGGGCTCCGGTCGACCAAGGTGCCGACGGCGAGCGGCGGCAATGACACCGCACCGGGGAAGACCAGCATGTCGGAGCCACGGCCCTGGACCCGGACGGCGGGCAGCCGGTTGCCGCACGGGCACGGGTCCGGGCGTACGGTGAGGCTGTCGCCCAGGTCGTACCGGATGATCGGCTGCACCCGGTTGGCGAGGTTGGTCAGCAGGACGGTGTGGGACGGCTCGCCCGCCGGCACCGGCCGGTACTCCTCGTCGACCGGCTCCAGGATCGCCCAGTCGGCGCTGACGTGCAGCCAGTCCTGGTCGCAGCCGTGCGCCAGACCCATGAACTCCGAGCAGGCGTAGTGGTCGCGGACCTTGGCCCGGAACGTCGACCGGATCAGGTCCCGCTCGTGCGGCGACAGCCCCTCCGCCGAGGTCATCACCAGGATCGGCCGGATGTCGAGACGGCCGGCGCGCTGCTCGCGGGCCAGCAGGGAGATCGCACTGGCGTAGCCGTTGAGGATCGTGGGGCGGAACTCCCCGACCGCTCGCACCAGCTCGGGGAGTGGGCTGTGTACCGACATGACGCGGATGCTGCGGCGGCGCAGCGGCCGTTCCCGGATGAGGCGCTGGGCGGTGGCGTACCCGGCGAAGTGCCCACCGGTCGCCCACACGGCGGCCACCCGGTTGCCGCGCCGCAGCATCGACAGATAGTCGCGGGCGGACAGCCAGGACCCGGCGGCGCGGGCCACCGTGATCGCGGAGAGGACCGTGTACATGCGGTCGTCCTGCACGAAGATCCCCCGGTGGCCGCTCGTGCCGGACGTCGTCACCACCTGGTAGCGGTCCAGGTAGAGAGCGCCGGCCAGGGAAGGGTCGTCGACGAACGCCCGTACCCCGGCCAGCGTCACGTCCCGGTCGGTGGCCCACTCGTCGTACCGGCTCATCAACTCGGCCTTGGACGTGACCGGTAGCACTGTCACGTCTTCCGGCTCGGCGGGCAGCGAACCGTAAAGGGACCGGTAGAACGGCGAATGGGCCCGGGCATGTGCGACCAATGAGGCCAGCCGGGTGCGCTGCCGTTCGTCGAGATGGCGAGGGGCGCGGCGCAGGTCCCGGATCACGGAGAAGAGACGGTCGGCCATGACTATCCATCATGGCCGATGAATCAGTCGTCGGAGGGCAGGATGCGGCGGCCGAACTCGATGTCGTCCAGGTCGCCGTGGAACTGGTCGGTGTCCACGTCGCTCTGCGCGGGGTTGATCCGCTTGCCGCCGATCACCACGGCGCCGCTCGGCAGGATGTCCCGCAGCTTGCCGGTCTGCTGGGCGGGCGGCACCACCTGGCGGCCGGTCACCGGGTCGTTCACCCGGATCTGGAACAGCACCGGCGACAGCCGATAGCAGGTCACCCGGTACCAGCGCCCGACCGTCAACGTCAGATCGGCCGGCAGCAGCACGAACTCGGTGCCGTCCGACCAGCGGCAGGACGGGCGGCCGCTGTCGACCTGGAGCTTCCACTGGCTGACGCCGGCGCCCGCCGCGCCGAACTGGAAGACGTTCATCCCGGCCGCGGAGGACGGCGGTTCGGTGAGGCGGATGTTCGCGGCGTACACGAAACGTCCGTCGCCCGGCCTGAGGGTGACCGTATCGGTCGGCTTGATGATCGCTTGCGGACACGGGGCGGCGGTGCAGCTACCGCCAGGGAAGCGCAGGAAGCCGTCCACCGCGGTGATCGTCCCGCCGCCACCGGTCGAAATGTCCCCGTGCAGGTTCTTGCCGCTGCTGTCGGCGACCTTGGCCGGGCCGGTGAGGTCGCCGAGGTACAGAAGCTCCAGCTCGCCGGGTGGCGGCGCGGCCATCGCCGGGGTTGCGGCGAGGACGGCGGCGCACACCGCGCCGATGGTGGAACGCAGAAACGTCATGCCGCGAGTGCACCGGAAAGGCCCAGCATGCGACAAGACGGATCTGTGCGACTGACCCTAAAGATGCGCCGGCACCTCCCACGGCGCCTGCGGCAGCACCCGGCCGGTCTCCAGCAGCGACTTCAGGTTCGCCATGACCGCCGGCCAGCCCAGCGACACGGCCGCCAGGTCGTCGTCGGTGGCCAGGTTCACGTGGGTGACGGTCAGCCGGACGATGTCGTGGTACGGCTCCACCAGGAACGTCACCGTCGACGAGTCCGGCCGGGCCGCCGCGCCCGCCTCCCCGAACGTCATCACCAGGCGGCGCGGCGGCTCCACCTCCAGCACCACACCGCCGGCGTCGGCCACTCCCGACCCGTCGACCCGCCGGTGCTCCCACGGCGAGCCGGGCTCCCAGTCGGACACGTTGCTGTGCCCCCAGTAGGCGCCGGTCAGATCAGCATCGGTCAGCGCCTCCCACACCCGTTCCGGGGTGGCGTGGATGTAGGTCACGTACACGAAATCGGGTTTCATCCGGGGCTCCTCCGCCTGTCGCCGGATCGCGTCGAGCGCACCCAGTCGGGGCTGCTCGAACGGGGCGATCCATCGCTGCTGCAAGTCGTGAATGGGAACCGGGTTCAGGTAGTGCCATCGCTCCCGGCCGCGCCGGACGACACTGATCAGGTTCGCCTCGCGCAGCACCTCGAGATGCTGCGTCACCGACTGCCGGGTCATCTCCAGCCGCGAGCACAGCCGCCCGAGGGTCTGACCGTCCTCCGCCCGGAGGCTGTCCAGCAGCCGGCGCCGCGTCGGATCGGCGAGCGCTTTGAACACCAGGTCCATGACCTGCATTATGCAGGCAACTGACTGCATGTCGTCAAGGGTAGCGCGACACGCACCGCCCAGCCGCCGCCACCGCGGTCGCCGCCCGCGCCCGCCGCACCTCGCCGGCCAGCGCCGTGGCGACCCGCGAGCTCCCGGATGGCCCGGCCCGGCGGCGCGCCCGCCGGGCTGAGCTGCCCACTCGCCCTTCGCCGTGCGGGGTCGTCAGCTCTTGGGCTTCACCGTGTCGAGATACCGCCGGACGATGTTCGGCGAGTTCCCGGCCATCATCCGGAACGCGTTGAAGTTGCTGCCGTAGATCGGGCTTGCATCGGCCTTCAGCAGTGCGATCCGCTCGCTCGCCTCGGCCCGGATCTCCGGCGTTGCCCCGATGCGGCTCAGCTCCTCCAGGTACGTGTACGCCACGAGGTTGCAGAAGCCCTCGATGAAGTCGCTGTTGTTGTAGTCCTTGTCGTTCGTCCAGACGTGCGCCAGTTCGTGAAGCAGCACCTCCATGAAGGTGATCTTGCGGACGCCGACGATCACGTACACGGTGTACTGCTTCGGCTTGCTGCCCGCGGACTGTGTCAGGGTGAGCCCCTGAACGTTGCCGTTGTCGCTGCCGTGCGCGGCGAGGGCGTCATCGGCGGCCACCTTGTAGATGATCCGGCCGGTCAGATCGGGGAAGGGGAACCCCAGCCCGCTGAGCCAGGTCTGGAACCATTGCACCGCCTCGCCGATCAGCGGATTGGCCTGCGCCAGGTTCTGGATGTCGTCGGTGCCGCAGTACGAGCAGCGGTAGCCCGCCACAACGCCCTTGTTGCTGCCCTCCCACGGGACCGTGCCGTGGAACAGGTCGGTGGGCTGTCCCACCGGCGTCAGGCACGCGCCGCACCTCAGCGTGCTGCTCCTCCGGCAGTCGTTGCAGACCTGGAGGCCGGAATAGGTGTACCGCTGGTTCGGGCGCACCTCCACCCCCGCGACCTCGACGAACGTCCGGCAGCCTGGGCAGGCCACGGTCTGCTGGGCGTGTGTGGCGCAGAGCAGGACGGCTCCACCGGACGGCCGGTCGATGGACTTCGTCGCCTGCTGGCCGCAACCCTTGCTCGCGCAGGTCCGAATCTGAGGATTCATGCGTGTCTCTCCTCGTCCCGTGCCGGCCCCCTGCCGGCGTCACCTCAAGAAGACACGCGTATCCCGTTTCACGTATGTCACGTTTCCGACTTACGGAACCCGGGCCCGGGCGTGGCGCTCAGCGTCCCAGCCCAGGGACATCGGCTCGGCCGGGGTGACCACCGATCCCGCATGGCCCGGCCCGGCGGCGCGCCCGCCGGGCTGAGCTGCCCACTCGCCCTTCGCCGTACGGGGTCGTCATTTCTTGGGCTTCACCGTCTCGAGATACCGCCCGACGATGTTCGGCGAGTTCTCGGCCATCTGCCGGAACGCATTGAAGTTGCCACCGTAGATCGGGCTTGCATCGGTCTTCAGCAGGACGATCCGTTCGCCCGCCTCGGCCCGGATCTCCGGCGTCTGCCCGTTGCGGTTCAGGTCTTCCAGGTACTTGTACGCCACGAGGTTGCAGAAGCCCTCGACGTAGGGGCTGTCGTTGTAGTCCTTGTCGTTCGTCCAGACGTGCGCCAGCTCGTGAAGCAGCACCTCCATGAAGGTGATCCGGCGGACGCCGACGATCACGAGCACCTCGTACTGCTTCGGTTGTTTGCCGACCTGCTTGGTCAGGGTGAGCCCCTGAACGTTGCCGCTGTCATTGCCGCGCGTGGCGAGGACGTCGTCGGTGACCACGTCGTAGATGATCCGGCCGGTCAGGTCGGGCCAGGTGAAGTTGAGCCCGCCGAGCCAGGTCCCGAACCACAGCACAGCCTCGTCGATCAACGGCTTGGCCTCCTCCAGCGTCGGGATGTCCGCACTGTCGCAGTAGGCGCAGCGGTAGCCCACCGCGAGGCCGGTGCCGCCCCTCCACGTCGCCGTGGCGGGGAACAGGCCGTCTGCGCCGGGCTTTCCCACCGGCGTCAGGCACGCGCGGCAGCTCAGCGTGCTGCTCCTCTGGCAGTCGGTGCAGACCTTGTGGCCGGAATAGGTGTACCGCTGGTGCGGGCGCACCTGCACCCCCACGACCTCGATGCACCTCTGGCAACCTTGGCAGCGCACCTGCTGCCCGCTGTGCGTGACGCAAAGCGGGATGGCTGGACCGGACTGCGGCGTGATGGCCTTCGTGGCCTCCTGGCCGCAATCCTTGGCCGCGCAGATTCGATTGGGATCCATGTTCGTCTCTTCTCGTCCCGCGCCGGCCCCGTGCCGGCGTCACCTAGGAAGAGGCGCGAATCCCGTTTCGCGTATGTCACGTTTCCGACGCCGCTCAGGGCTTCACCGCCGGTGACCACCGATCTCAGCCCGGCGGGCGCGGCAAAGGAGCACGTGGCAGTCGATCGCGGCTCTGTCGTACAAGAAACGGGGTTGGGAAAGAAGGACGCCCCGCTGCCCGGTGAGGCGGCAGCGGGGCGAGTGGGCAGCCGGGTCAGCGAAGCGCCGGCTCCTCGGACGGCGCCGTCGGCTCCGCGTGGTGGACGACCGGGTGGGAGCGTTCCAGGGCCGCGCCCTCGACGTCCACGTCGGGCAGGATGCGGTCCAGCCAGCGGGGGATCCACCAGGCGGAGTCGCCCAGCAGGTGCATGATCGCCGGGATCAGGAGCATGCGGACCAGGAAGGCGTCGACCAGTACGCCGAAGGCCAGGCCGAAGCCGAGCGACCGGATGATCGCCGTGTTGGAGAAGATGAAGCCGCCGAAGACGCTGATCATGATGATCGCGGCCGCGGTGACGACTGTGCGGCCGGCGTGGACGCCCTGCCGGACCGCGACCCGGGCCGGAGCGCCGTGGGCGAACGCCTCGCGCATGCCGGAGACCAGGAACAGCTGGTAGTCCATGGCCAGGCCGAACAGGATGCCGATCAGGATGGTCGGCAGGAAGCTCAGCACCGGTCCGGGGTCGTGGACGCCGAAGATCGCGCCGAGCCAGCCCCACTGGAAGATCGCGGTGACGCCGCCGAACGTGGCGAACAGCGACAGGATGAAGCCGAGCGTCGCGGTCAGCGGGACCAGGATCGACCGGAACACGAAGATCATGATGATCAGGGAGAGGCCGACGACCAGGCCCAGGTAGCCGGGCAGCGCCGTGCCGAGCTTCTCCGAGATGTCGATGTTGCCGCTCGCGGTGCCGGCCACGCCGAACGTCACGTCACCGGAGATCGGCGACAGGCCGCGCAGGTCGCGGACCAGCTGTTCGGTGGACGAGCTGTTCGGGCCGCCGTCCGGGATCACCTGGAAGGCGAGCGTGGTGTTGTCGGCGGACGCGCCGATCGGGGCGACCGCGGTGACGTTGTTCTGCGCCAGCAGCAGCGTGCCGATGCGGACCTGCTCGGCCTGCTGGGCGTCGCCGGTCAGCGGGGCCGGAAGGTCGGCGACCACCAGGATCGGGCCGTTCACGCCGGCGCCGAAGCGCTCCTCGGTCAGGTGGTAGGCCTGGTACTGGGTGGACTCCCTGGCCTCCGACGAGCCGTCCGGCAGGCCCAGCCGCATCGACAGCGCCGGGATCGCGACCGCCACCAGCGCGGCGGTCAGGCCCACCACGGTCAGGACCGCCCGGCTGGTGCTCATCGGCTTGTTGTCGAACGCGGCCTGCGCGTGGGCCCTACGGTTGAGGACGCGGCGGCCGATCAGCGACAGCAGCGCGGGTGTGAGGGTGACGGCGAGCAGGACGGCGACCGCCACGCAGATCGCGCCGACCGTGCCCATCAGGCCGAGGAACGGGATGCCGGTCACGTTCAGCGCCAGCAGGGCGACCAGCACGGTGGCGCCGGCGAACACGACCGCGTTGCCGGACGTGCCGTTGGCCAGGCCGATCGACTCGTGGAAGTCCACACCGGCGAGCAGCTGGCGGCGGTGCCGGTTCAGGATGAACAGCGAGTAGTCGATGCCGACCGCGAGGCCCAGCATCACGCCGAGGACCGGCGTGATCGACAGCATCTCCACCACACCGGACAGCGACAGGGCCGCGGTCACGCCGATGCCGACGCCGGTCAGCGCGGACAGGATGGGCAGGGCGGCGCCGACCAGCGTACGCAGCATGACCAGCAGCGTGATCGCGGCGATCACCAGGCCGGCCACCTCGCCGACACCGAGGATCTGCGGCACCTCCTGAGTGATCTCGTTGGAGAACTCCACCTCGACCCCGAACGGGGCGTTGCCGCCGACGTGCTCGATGACGCCCTTCTTGACCTCGGGTGTGACGTCCAGCTGCGGCTTCTCGAACAGCACCTGCGCCACCGCGGTCGAGCCGTCGGCCGTGACCGTGCGGATCGGCGCCGACATGGCCAGCAGTTTGCGGCCGCGGTCCAGCTTGGCGCTCTCCGCCTCCAGTTGGGCGCGCTTGCCGGTGAGCAGGGCCTGCTGCTGGTCGACCTGGGCCTGGGTGGCCGGGTCCAGCTTGACGCCCTTCGCCGCGTTCAGCCGGCCCTGACCCTCGTCGAGCAGCTGCCGGCCGGCGTCGATCTGCCGCACCCCGTCGGCGACCTGTTTCCGCCGGTCGGCGATCTGCTGGGCGATGGCGAACGGGTCGGTCGTGGACCGGACGCCGTCCAGCTCGGCGGTCGATGTCAGCAGCGCGCTGATCACGGCCCGCTGCTCCTCGGTGAGCGCCGAGCCGTCCGTGGTGTGGAAGACCAGGCGCCCGCTGCCGCCGCTGACGGCCGGCAGCCGTTCGGCGAGCCGGTCGCTCACCTTCTGTGTCGGGGTGCCCGGGATGTCGACCATCGGGGAGAGGGCGCCGCCGGCCACGAAGTAGCCGGTCACCGCGATCCCCAGGATCACGAGCCAGGACGCCAGGACGATCCCGGCACGCCGGGCGGAGAACCTGCCCAGCCGGTAGAGGAGCTCGGCCACTGTGTTCTGTTCCTTCTAATAGCCGGTGCGGACGGTTGCGATGAGCCGTTCGAGCAGGTCACGCCAGAGATCGCGGGATTCGCCGTCGGTCGCGGCGGAGGTGGTGGCGATCCAGTGGGTGGCGATCACGACGGTGCCGTTCATCAGTGAGCTGACCAGGATGGCCGCGTCGATCGGGTCCATGTCGGGGTAGCGGTGGGCCAGTTCGCGGGCCATCTCCTCGGAGGCCCGCATGAAGGTGGCCAGGAAGATCTGGTTGGCACGGGGGTCGCCGGGCGCGAATCCGCCGAGGGCCCGCCACAGGTAGGCGATGACGCCCGGCACGTCGGTGTCGCGCAGCGCCCCGGCGACGTCGTCGAACATCGACGCCCGCTCCCCGGACGTGACCGTGTCGCGGAACCGGCCGATCGCCACGCCCAGCATCTCGGTGCACACGGTGGTGACCACGTCGTCGATCGACGAGAAGTGGTTGAAGATCGTGCGCCGGGAGACGTCGGCGCGTTCGGCCAGCTGGTCGACGCTGAACCGGACGCCCTCACCGATCAGGGAGTCGGCGGCGTCGAGGATCGCGCGGCGGTGGCGTGCCTTCAGCGCGGCCCGGCGATCGATGGGCACGGTCGTCACGTTGACTACACTAGGTGCATCGTTGCACTAGGTGCAAACGAGGGGCGGATCGATATCGTTCAGGGATGCGAACCATGGTGGACGCCTGCACCCGCGACGGCACGGGTGGCAGCCCGACCGTCGTGGTCGACGATGATCCGTCGCTGCGCGACGAGGACCGATGCGCGATCGTCCGGGAGAGCGGGGCCTCGCACGGCGCGTTCCTCTCCGTGCCGCACCTGCGCTTCTTCACCGGTACGGGTGAGCTGCGCAACTGCGGCCACGGGATCCTGGCGGCGCACGCCGTGCTGCTGTCCCGCAGCGGCCTGCCGGAGCAGCGGCTGCGGCACCGGACCGGCGACCGGCCGCACGTGGCCGACGCGGCGTGGCGGCCGGACGGCATCGAGGTGTGGTACGACCAGGGCGCCGTGTCGTTGTCGGCCCCGGATGCGGCGGCCGGGGTGCTGGCCGCCCTCGGCGCGCCGGCCGTGATCGGGCTGTCGGTGGCGTCGCCCGGCACCCCGCGCCTGCTGGTCGAGGTGCCGGACGCGGAAGCCGTGATGGCGGTGACCCCGGACTCCGCCCGGCTGGCGGCGGCCTGCCGCGAGCGGGAGCTGCTCGGCTGCTTCGTCTGGGCGTTCGGGCCGGACCGGTCGGTGACCGCCCGCATGTTCGCCCCGGCGATCGGCGTCGACGAGGACGTCGCCAACGCCAACAGCTCCGGCTGCCTGGCCGCCCACCTGTACGCCACCGGCCGCGGCGACACCGTCCAGGTCCGTCAGGGTGACGCCCTGGGCCGCCCGTCCACCGTCCTGGCCAGCACCGACGGCCGCACCACCCGGATCGGCGGGACGGTCAGGATCCGCTGAGGGCCCGGTCCAGGTCGGCGATCAGGTCGTCCGGGTGCTCGATGCCGACGGCGATCCGGATCGTGCCGGGGCTGATCGACGCCGCCCGCAGCTGCTTCTCGTCGAGCTGCCGGTGGGAGCTGCTGGCCGGATGCAGGACGAGCGTCTGGGTGCCGCCGAGTGAGGGTGCGAGGCGCACCAGCCGTACCCCCTGCTGGAAGCGCAACCCCGCGTCGTAGCCGCCGGCGAGGTCGAAGCAGAAGGGTGCGGCGAAGCCGCGCACGAAGGTCCGGGCGATCGCGTGGCTCGGATGGCCGGGATCGCCGGTCCACAGCACCCGCTCGACCGCCGGATGCCCGGCGAGGAACCCGGCGATACGGGTCACGTTCTCCTCGTGCCGGGCCATCCGCAGGGCGAGCGTCGCCAGGCCGCGGATGGTCAGCCAGGCGGCGAACGGGTCGGCCACCGAGCCGAACTCGACACCGTGCCCCCACACCGTCCGGTACCGCTCGTCGTCGGCGAAGACCGCGATGCCGCCGGTCACGTCACTGTGGCCGCCCAGGAACTTGGTCACCGAGTGGATCACGATGTCGGCGCCGTGCTCGATCGGCCGGCACAGCAGCGGGGTGGCGAACGTGTTGTCGACGATCGTGGTGATCCCGGCGGCCCGGGCGACCGGCGCCAGGTTCGGCAGGTCGCTGACGTGGCCGGTCGGGTTGGCGACGGTCTCCAGATACAGGATCCGGGTACGCGGGGTGATCGCCTCCCGGACCTCCTCGGGGTCGTGCCCGGTCACGTAGGTGACGTCGATGCCGAACCGGTCGGACAGGTCACGCAGTGTGGCGAGCGTGCCGCCGTAGAGGGAGTGCTGGGCGATCACGTGGTCGCCGGTGCGCAGCAGCCCGTGCAGCACCGTCGAGATCGCGCCCATCCCGGAGCCGGTGGCGATCGCGGCCACCCCGCCCTCCAGGTCGGCCACGGTCTGCTCCAGGGCCCGTACGGTCGGGTTGGCGAACCGGGAGTAGACATAGGAGCCGTCCGGCCGGTGGAGGCCGTCGGCGAGCGGGCCGGGATCGTCGAACGCGAACGACGACGTCTGATAGAGCGGCACCGACAGCGGGGTGCTGGCCGGAACCGGTGCGTGAACGTGGACGAGGCGGGTCTCCGGATGCATGCCCCGATCCTGTGCGCAGGCCGGGTGCCCGGGCCAGAGCCAATACCGATACATTGGTTTGCTGATGAGTCCAATCCCGGCCACCGAGCTGGCCGCCCGCCTCGGACGCTGGTCCGCCGGCCGCGGCCCGCTCTACCTGCTGCTCGCCGCCCGGCTGCGGGCCCTGATCGACGACGGCGAACTGCCGCCCGGCACCGGCCTGCCCACCGACCGGGCGCTGGCCGTCGCGCTGTCGGCGGGCCGCACCACCGTGGTCGCCGCCTACGACCTGCTGCGCGACGAGGGCCGGCTGCTCCGGCGGCAGGGCAGTGGCACCTGGGTCGCCGGGGCCGCGCCCGCGCAGGCGTCCACCGCCGAGCCCACCACCAGCCCGGTCTTCCTGCACCTGCTCGACCAGCCGGACCACGTCACCCAGTTCGCCTGCGCCGGGCCGCTCACCCCGCCGGCCGCCCTCCGGGCCGCCTACCGCCGTGCGCTCGACGACGTGGGGGACGGGCTGGGCTACCACCCCGCCGGGCATCCGCGGCTGCGCCGGGCGCTGGCCGGCCGGTACGGCGCGAGCCCTGGCGAGTTCCTGGTGACCACCGGCGGGCAGCAGGCGTTGTCACTGCTCACCCGGGCACTGACGGCGCCCGGCGATGAGGTCGTGGTGCAGGCTCCCACGTACCCCGGAATGTTGGAGGTCTTGCGGGAGCACGCCGCCGTGGCCGTCCCGGTCCCGGCCGACGGTTCGGGTTTCGCGGCCGCTCTGGCACTGCGGCCCGCGTTCGGCTATCTGATCGCCGCCTGCCACAACCCGACCGGCCGGCACCTCGCTGAGCCCCGACGTCGCGAGATCGTCGCCGCGGCGCTGCGGGAGGACGTGCCGCTGGTCGTCGACGACGTCCTCGCCGAACTGGCCTTCGACGGTCCCCTTTCGGTGATGAAAGGCGTGATCGTCGTCGGTTCGCTGAGCAAGGTGGTCTGGGGTGGGCTGCGGGTCGGCTGGGTCCACGCCCCGGCGCCGCTGATCAACCGGCTGGCGCGGCTCAAGGCGGTCCACGACCTGGGCAGCGGGGTGCTGGATCAGCTGGCCGCGTCCCACTTGGTCGGCGACCTGACCGCGCTGGCCGCGGCCCGCGCCCTCTCGCTGCGCCGGCGTCACGACCATCTCTGCGCCGAGCTGCGGGAACGGCTTCCGTCGTGGACGTTCGAAGCCGCCTCCGGCGGTCAGACCCTCTGGGTACGCCTCCCGTACGGTGACGCCGCCGCCTACGCCCAGGCCGCGCTCCGCCACGGGGTCGCCGTCCTGCCCGGTGGTCAGCTCGACCCCACCGGCGGCAGCCACGACCGGCTGCGACTGCCTTTCGTGGCTTCACCCGCCGACATCACCGCCGCGGTCCTTGCGCTGGCACAGGCCTGGCAGGGCTACAGCGGTGAGCGTGTCCCGGTGCCCCTTCCCGCCATCGCCGTCTGATTCCGGGTCTCGTCATATGTCGTGTAACTACGTATAGTCTGGTGCATGCGTGAGACCACGTACTTCACCCTCGCCGCCCTGCAACACGGGCCGCTGCACGGGTACGCGATCATCCAACGGGTGTCCGAACTGTCCGGGGAGCGCGTCCGCCTCGCCACCGGCACCCTCTACACCGCACTCGACCGGCTCACCACCGCCGGCCACATCCGGGTGGCCAGCGAGGAAATCGTCAACGGGCGGGCCCGCCGGTCCTACGAGCTGACCCCGCACGGCCGGACAGCCCTTCAAGAACAAGCCCGGGTGTACGCGGAAGCCGCCCGCATCGTGCCCCTGACCCGTTCGGTGGTGCGCCCCGCATGAACCGCGTCGAACGCCGCTACGCCCGCCTGGTCCGCCTCTACCCGGCCCGCTCGCCCCGCGACGAGATCCTCGACACCCTGCTGCAATCCGGCCAGGCGCCCACCCTGCGGGAGACGTCCGCCCTGGTCATCGGCGCGCTGCGGGCCCGGGCCGGGTACGGTCTGGACCGCTCGCCGATCCGCCTCGCCGCCCTCGCCGTGCTGCTCTACGCCACCGCGGTCGACGTGCTCACCGCCCTGCCGCTGGACGTGCCCGCGATCGTCGGCACCCCGCTCGGCATCGCCCAGTACGCGGTAGCCGGCCTGGCCGCCCTCGTGCTGCACGTGACGGCGCTGTTCGCCCTGGCCCGGGGCGCGTACCGGCTGTCGGCCGTGGCCACGGTGCTCGCCGTCGCCCCCGCGCTCGTCGCGCTGGAACGCAGCGGCTCCTACCTCAACGACGGGTTCTGGGCCGCGCCGGTCGCCGCGCTGCTGGTGCTGGCCGTCAACCTCAGCCCGCGGCGGGAACGCTCCAGCCCGTACCTCTGGATGGCTCTTCTGCCGTTCGCGATCGTGATCCTGCCGACCGGGGCCGGCACGGTGCTGTGGACCAGCTTTTTCATCCAGCAGCAGGCCATGCTCGTACTGGTCGTCGCCGGTCTGGCCTGGTCGTTCATCGACCCGCGGGTCCCGCTCGCGGTGGCGGCGCTCGCGTTGTGCAACTTCCTCACCCACGTCACCGCGGTCGCGGTCGGTGCGGTCGTCGGCGACGGGACCATCGCGTACGGCCTCGCGGTCACCGCCGCACCCTGGCTGCTCCTGCTCGCCGCGGCCGCCGTCGGCCACCGCCGTGCCCTTATATGAGGCGCGCCGAAAGACGGGTCATGGTAGAAAACTCGCCGTGTCACAGATCCTTGAGTTCCCCGACCTGATCCGCCTCCTCGACGAGCGCACGGAGGCGTTCCGGGCCGCCATCACCGCCGCTCCCGACCTCGGCGCCCCGGTGCCGACCTGTCCCGAGTGGGCGCTGCTCGACCTGGCCCGGCACGTGGGGGAGGGGCGCCGCCGCTGGGCCGCCACCGTCGCCGCCGGGCCCGCCGACACCCCACCGGACGCCTCGGTCTGGGCGAGCGAGGCGCCCGGCGAGCGCGAGGCCCTGCTGTCCTGGCTGGCCGACTCGCAGCGCATCCTCGCGGACGCGCTGCGGGAGGCCGGCCCGGACCACGGCTGCTGGACGTGGTGGGACGTGTCCGCGTCACCGCAGACGGCCGGGGCGGTCGCCCGGCACCAGCTCCAGGAGGTGGCGGTGCACACGTACGACGCGCAGGTCACCGCCGGCGCCGCGGAGCCGCTGCCGGGCGAGGTGGCGCTCGACGGGGTCGACGAGTTCCTGGCCACCTGCTGTGCCGGGCCGTACCGGTGGCCGTACCAGCCGGTCGCGGTCGACTACCAGGCCACCGAGGGCCGCACCTGGCGGCTCACCCTGACCGCCGACGGCGTCCGGGTCGCCGAGCCGGACGAGGCCCCGGCCGGCGCCTCCCTGCGGGCGACCGCCTCCGAGCTGGTGCTGGCCCTCTACGGCCGGATCCCGGTGACCGACCTGAAAGTCGACGGCGACGCCGGCGTGTTCGACCTCCTCCTCGCCTGGGATCCCGAGGAGTAGTCGTATTCTGGCGGACTTTGCTATCGACGGAGGTTGAGATGGCCGAGTACCCGCGCGAGATCACCGAGCGCTTTCACGGCACCCCGGAACAGACCGCCACCGCCCTGATCGGCGAACCACCAGGGCGGTGGCAGACCGTCGTCATCGAGGACCACGACCCGTCCTGGGCGGACCGCTACACGGCTGCCCGGGACGGGATCCGGCAGGCCCTCGGCGACCGGATCCTGAGCATCGACCACGTCGGCTCCACCTCGGTGCCCGGCCTGGCCGCCAAGCCGATCATCGACATCGACCTGCTGCTGTCCGGCACCGGCGACGAGAGCGCCTACGTGCCGGACCTGGAACGGGCCGGCTATCGTCTGCTGCTGCGCGAACCCTGGTGGCACGGCCACCGCATGCTGATCAGCGCGGCCGAGGACGTCCACCTGCACGTGTGGCCACCCGGCGCCCCCGAGCCGATCCGCCACCGCCTGCTGCGCGACTGGCTGCGCACCCACCCGTCCGACCGCGACCTGTACGCCGTCACCAAACGCCGGCTGGCCGCCGACCCGGACGGCTACACCCTGTCCAAGAACGACGTCATCGACCAGATCCTCGCCCGCGCCTTCGCCGCCACACCGGTAACCTCGCCGGATGGCGGTCTGGGAGTACGCGGCGATCATCGTGAAGAACGGGCGCACCATCCACTGGCTGGGTGACGACGGCGAGAAACCGATGACGGCCGAGAATCCGGTCGCTGCGCTCAATCAGGCGGGCCGCCGCGGCTGGGAGGTCGTGGCGGCCGAGACGCCGGCGCACGGGTCCGCCTATTGGGGATTCGGCAACATCGTCTACACGCTGAAGCGGTCCCTCCAGCGGTAGATCCCGCCGTTCACAGCGCTGCCAGGAATTCCTCGACGGCCGTGCCGACCGTGCCGAGCACGTCGGTGTACGCCCGCACCGGCCCCGGAACGCGCAGGCTGTGGTCCCCGTCGGAGATCTCCAGGAACGGCTTGCCGGTGGCGCGGACCGCCTCGGGCAGCCACAACCGGTCGGCGGTGCCGCCGACGATCAGGGCCGGGGCCGGGTTGGCGGCGATCGCGGCGACCACCGCCGGATCGGTCAGGATGGGTGTGAGCCAGACGGCGGGGAGCGCACGCTCGGCGGCGAGCGCGGCCGCGTGGGTCCCCAGGGACTTGGCGATCAGGACCGGCCGGGCGGTCGCGTGGTGCAGGGCGGCCGCCACATGGACCCGGACGAACGGCTCCGGGCCGACCTGGAACAGCCCGTCCGGAGGGGTCCACCTCACCGGCACGACCTCGTCGCCGCGGGCGGTCAGGATGGCGTCGGCAAGGTCGAACAGCGACCCCTCGACGGTGTAGCCGTGGCCGGGCACCAGGATTCCGGAGATCATCGGGGCCATCCTGCCAGGCGTTCGCGCAGGGCGGTGATGGCGTCACGGTCCAGGCCGTAGAGGGCGAACCGGGCGTCGTCCAGCCGGTCCAGATAGCGCCCGGCATCGGCGATGTCCTGCGGATCCAGGGCCGGATCGGCGGCGTGCGCCAGCTCCAGGACACGGTCCAGCGGATAGCGTTCCAGCGCGGCCGCCACATCGATGTAGTCGCGCACCTCCCGCCGGTTGACCAGGGCCGCGACCTTCGTGGCCACCAGGTCGTCGAGGTGCATGACCGGGCCGACGTCCATCACCACCGGGGCGCGGTGCCGGTCCAGCCGGCACAGGGTGAGCCGCAGCGCCCGGTCCTCCCCGGCGACCAGGAACTCCTGGATGTCGGCGTCCATCCCGGCGAACAGCTCGTCGGCCTCCTCGCGGACCACCCGGTACCCGGCCGCGGTCAGCGCCGACGTCACCTCACCGGCCGCCGCCAGCACCCCACCGGCCGTGTCGGTGAACAGGTCGATGTCCTCGGTCGGCCGCGCGACCAGCCCGTTCACCAGCCACGCCACCCCGCCGCCGAGAACGAAGCCGTGCTTGTCGGCGACGGCCAGCGCGATCCGGGCGACGTCGCGGTAAAAGTCGTCGACATGCACGCCGACAGATTGGCACACTGCGCCCATGTCCGATGCGAACGACGCGCTGCGATGGCTGAGCTCAGCGGGTGTGCTCCCGCTCGGCGGCGGTCGATGGCAAGACGACGATGGTACGAACGTGGGCACCGATTTCCTGGCCCACAACTGGACCGAGGCCATCCTGGGCGACGAGGAGCTGTCCCCGCCCGAGCGGGTGCGGATCGCCCTCGGCCTCCTGGACCTGATCGACGAGTTCTGGGTCACCCAGGAAATCGCCTTCTACCTGAGCCCCTGGTACACGTCCCCGGAAACCGACCCGGCGGCGGCCGAGGCGTTCTGGACCGGAGTGCGGAGCAGGCTGGAAGCGCCCGAGGTGCCGTCGCAGCTGCTCTACTCGCTGTGGGTCGAGTGGTTCGAGACCTGGACCATCAGCGGTTCCGTCTTCGCCGAGGTGCTCGGCGCCGACGTGCGCGGGGGCGGCGATCTCACCGCCGGGCCCCTGCGTCTGCGGGCCGACCGCGTGCTGCGCCTCTCGGGTTTGGTGCCGTGGAAGGACAAACGAGACGTGTACGAGGCGGCCGTCGCGGTGCCCACCCTCGCGCCCGCCCTCCTTGAGGCGCTGGTCCGCTGCTACCGCGATTACTACGGCGACATCGACCCGGGCGAGGCGCTCACGTTACTGAGCCGGCTCGACCTACCCGCCGACACCGAGCACCTGGCGCCGCTGCGCATGGTCCTGTCCGACGCCAACCGCAACCACTACCGGACTCCGGAAGCATGGAAAGCCGCGGTCGAGGCAACGAGCTGACCGCTCAGGCGCCGGCGAGGACCCGCAGACGGGGGTGCCGGGCCTCCCAGGCCGTGCGCACGCCCCGGGGCAGGTTCAGCTCCGGCCACAGCCGGGCCAGGGTCGGCCCGTCGAGGTACGACCGCAGCTCGTCGACCCGGATCGCCTCGCGCAGCACGTTCTCATACATCCACAGCAGCATGGTGTGCACGCCGAGGTCGAAGGCCCGCTGCGGCTGCCACCACAGGCGCAGCGGCAGCTCCACCAGGCCGGAGATCGGCCCGCGCAGCTCACCGAGCGTCCCGGCGACGACGACCGGCCGGTGGGGCCGGGCGAGGTGCGTGACGGGAGCGGTACTCACGGACATGCCATCAGCCTAAACCGACACACCGGTCAGGCAGCAACCACCTAGATTCCTAGGATGCTCTAGGCAGGGTGCGGCGGCTCATCCAGGTGGTTGCGGTAGCGAGCACCAGCGCGGCCTCATCCCCGGTACGGTCCGGCGGCACCCGCCGCAGCACGCCCGGCAACCTCCGCGCCGACAACCCTCATCGGTACGCGTGACGTCGCCCCAACCGCAGTCCGTCCCGTCCCGCCGGTTCGACCAGCCTCACCGCGACTGCGGGTCGCCGCGCGCCCGCCGGTTCGGCCGTCCCGGCCGAGTCGCGCTGGGCGATGTTGGGTGGCTGGCTACCGGATGGGGTGGGGAAACGTCCAAGGTCGGGCTGCGCGGGTTGGTGGGCGCGGGGCGGTGGGCGATCTTGGGTGGCTGGCTACCGGATGGGGTGGGGAAACGTCCAAGGTCGCGCTGCGCGGGTTGGTGGGCGCGGGGCGGTGGGCGATCTTGGGTGGCTGGCTACCGGATGGGGTGGGGAAACGTCCAAGGTCGGGCCCGGCGGGAGCGGCGCTACGGCGGCGCTACCGCGGCGGGCGGGCCGCGGAAGGGCTGGGTGGGGTTGGGGATCATGAACGTGCCCGGTGCTGCGGGGCAGACCGGGCACGTTCTCGGTGAGGGTTGCGTCAGCGGACACGGTCGAGCAGGCGCTGCCAGCGGCTGCGCGGGCGGCGGGCCTGGGCGACCTTGCGGCCGCCGATCACGCCGGTGGCGGTGACGGCGGCGAGTGCGAGGACGGCGGCCGAGGCGATGCCGGGGCGGTTGCGCACCACCTGTCCGGCCTGCTTGACCCGCGAGCCGGTCGTCCGCTCAGGGGCGGCGATGTCGTCTCGGGCACCGACAGTGCTGTCGTAGGTGGTCATGACTGCCTTCCCATGGGTTTGGTTCGGGTGGTCCTCCCGTGACATGCCCACTACGGGCCGAAGTCAATCCGGCTTGCGGTGCCCGGCGATGCTGGGACCATGATGGGCCGGTCGCATGCGCTGTCCGGGGGAGTGGGCTGGCTGGCCGGGTGCGCGGTCCTGACCGCGGCCGGTGCGGCGCCCGCGCCGGCGGCCGTGGTGTTCGGCGCCGCCGTGGCCACCGGGATGGCACTGGCCCCGGATGTCGACCATCCGAAGTCCACGATCGCCCATTCGGTGGGGTATCCGACCCGGCTGCTGGCCGGCGGGGTGTCCCGGGCGGCGGCCGCGTTGCGTACCGCGTCGTGTCGGCACTGCTCGACCGGCCGGCCGCGCGGTGGGCACCGGGCCGTGACCCACACGGCGCTCGGCGCGGTCGTCGCCGGCCTGGTCGCCGCCGGGGTGAGCCTCTGGGCGGGCCGGACCGCCGTACTGTGGATCATCGGGGTCTCGGTGTGGCTGGCCGCGCACTCCGCTCTGTCGCCGCGGACCCGGGCCAGGGTGGGGGACATGATTCTGCCGGGCCGGTTCCGGCGGTTCGCGCCCCGGTTCACGGCGGCCGTCGGCGCGGTGCTGGTCGGAGGCGTGGGCGCGGCCCTGGCGGCGGCGTTGATCCCGGCCGGGGCCGCCGTCTGGTGGGTGGGCCTCGCCGTCGCCTGGGGCTGGCTGGCCCACGCGCTCGGTGACGCGCTGACGTTCTCGGCGGTTCCGCTGTGGTGGCCGCTGCGCATCCGGGGTTGCCGGTGGACCCCGGTCGGCGCGCCGCACTGGGCGCGTTTCCGCACCGGCTCGCCCACCGAGACGGGCGTCGTGTGGGCGATGGTGGCGCTCGGCGTCGGCTCGGTGCTGCTTCTCGGGGCTGTCTCGTGATCCTCCCTGCGGGACCCGCCGAACAGGAACCTGTCTCCTGATCCTCCCTGCGGGACCCGCCGAACAGGAACCTGTCTCCTGATCCTCCCTGCGGGACCCGCCGAACAGGAACTTCGAGGGGTGTCCTGATCGATCCCCGGACGGCACGAAACAGGGATTCGCCGGAAACCGGGGTGCACCAGGATCGGAAGCGTCCGATCAACGAGGGGGAACGCCTTGCTTCGCCGGAACATCTCCGCGGTCGCCGTCGTCGCGACCCTGGCTCTGACCCAGCAAGCCTGTTCGAGCAGCTCGGAGCCGGCCGGGCAGCCCGCCACGCAGGCGGCCGCCCCGGCGTCGGCCACTCCGGTGCCGGCCTCCGCGCCGGCGGCCGCCGACGCCGAGCCGTCCGCCACCGCGGCGGGTGACAGCACCGGCGCCACCGCGGGCGGTGACCCGATTCTGGCGGGCAGGCGGCAGGTCGTGATCAAGCCGATCGAGACCACCGAGTCGATCGTCGTGCTGGAGAAGGGCAAACTCACCACCACGGACGGCGAGGCGGAGCACAGCCTGTTCGTGTTCACCCCGCACAACGGGAAGTACCTGATCAAGACGGCCAAGGCGGACGCCGGCGGCGAGCCGTCCTGTCTGGGGATCAAGAGCAACGGGAGCAACCCGCTGACCGTGGTGGCCGCCGCCTGTGACACGAGCCGGGCCGGTCAGCTGTTCACCGTCGAGCCGGTGGGTAGGAAGGACGGCGAGGGCCGGCCGATCTACTCGATCAGCAACGGTGACGCGTTCCTCCAGCTCTCCGGCCGGTACGGGGTGATCGCCCAGGAACTCGGCGACGCGCCACTGTCCACCACCTACGCGCTCGTCGACAACGGACCGTCCACCCTGCCGGCCCTCGACTGACATCCGGCGCCGTGGATCGGTGGCACTCTGGACCGGTGATGACGGCGAGAGAAGCTTGGCAGGCCGAATTCGATCGGGCCGGGATCCCGCGGCTGGTTCGTGAGCGGGACGTCGCCAACCCGCCTCGGCATGCCACGGTGGCCGACGGCGACCGGAGCGCGGATCTGGCGAGGGATTCCATGCGGCGGCGCCCGCTCTACCTGGCGCTCAGGGACGGTCCGGCAACCCGGTTGCAGGGCTACGCGCCGGATCTGGCGGCCGCTACCGCGGCGGCGGACCGGTGGCTGTCCGGGGAACGGCCCGGCCCGATCGCCGCGGCCTGGCCTTTCCTCGGGTCGGTGGCGCTCGCCGAGGCCCGTGAGCGCGGCGACCGTGGAGAGACGCGGTGGCTGTGGCTCTACGGGAACCACGTGGCGGACCCGGTGGCGGACCGGCTGGCCCCGTTCGTCGAACTGGCCTTCCACGTTCCGGAGCTACGTGCGCTGGAGCCCTCGACCAGCCACTTCCATCTTCATGTCGGACGGAACGGGCCGGTGGTGGAGCCGGTGGGCACGTCCGGCCGTTTCCGGGTTCACACCCGGGACGGCCGGACGCATGACGAGACCGACGCAGCGGGCGCGCTGCGGATCGTGCTCGACAGCCTGCCGGATCCCACCACCTGATCGGCGATCTGCGCGGGTGGGCGGTGAGGGTCGACAGCCTGGCGGATCTCACCACCTGATCGGCAGGCTCCTCAGGTGGGCGGTGAGCGCGCCGGCCAGCTGGCGGTGGTCGTGGGCGGACGGGTGCCAGTCGCAGCCGAGCAGGTCGAGCCCGAGCGCGTCGTTGTCGTAGTGCAGTGCGCTGATCCGGCGGTCGCCGGCGGCCGTACGCTGGGCGACGATCTTCTCGACCGAGGTGGCCAGGGCGGTGGTGTTCCACATCGACGGGTAGGTCAGCACGAGCTGGGTGTGCGGCCCGTACCGGTCCCGGAGTTTGTCGAGGAATCCCAGGTAGGCGGCCTCGTAGTCGGCGGCCAGGGCGGCCTCGTCGGCCCAGCGTTCGCCCGCGTGCAGGGCGGTGGAGAAGTCGTTGATGCCGAGCCCGATCACCACGACCTGCGGTTTCCACGTGCGCGGCCGCTGCCAGTCGGCGGTGTCGGCGGCCTGGAGGACCCGGTCGTAGTAGGTGCGGTAGTCGACGGCCGGGTTGGAGCCGTCGTAGTTGCGCACCATTCCCATCCCGGACCAGGCGTTGAGCTGGTAGTCGGCGCGCAGGGTACGGGCGGTCAGCGCGCCGAACGCCTGGTCGGCGTTGGAGTTGCGGTCGACGCCGCCGGTGGTGGAGCAGTCGCGGCCGGCGGAGGAGTTGCCGTAGCCGGCGGTCCAGGAGTCGCCGATGAACTCGATCTGGCGGCCGCGGGCGGCGGGTTCGGTGAGCAGTGCGCCGCCGGGTCCGGCCACGAAGCCGCCGAACTGGCCGGGCGTCCACGGGCTCTCGGTGCGTTTGGCGATGCGTACGGTGTGTGTGCCGCGCGCGAGTCCGCGTACCCAATGGGTTGTTCTTCCCGGAGTGACCAGGGTGACCGGAGCCTGATCGTCGACTTGCAGCTCGTAGTCGTTGACCGCGTCGTCGAGGACGACGCCGATCGCGTCGCCGCGGAAGCGGCCTTCGAAGTAGACGCCGGGCCAGGTGTAGCGGGTGTCGGTGCCGCGGTCCTCGATCCGGCCGGGGGTGTGCACGTGGGTGAGTGCCCGGGTGCCGGGCGCGACGGCCCGGCCGGTGACCGGGGAGATCTTGCCGGCGCAGAGGCCGCGGGCGCGCAGTGAGGCGGCGATGGCGGGGATGGCGGCGACCGTGTTCGGCGGCCAGTCGTGCATGAGGATGACGTCGCCGTCGGAGAGTTTGTCGACGCTGGCGAGGATCTGTTCGACCGAGGCGTTGTCCCAGTCGCGGGAGTCGACGTCGGTGTTGATCTCGGTGAGGCCGAAGCGGCGTTCGACGGCCCGCAGTGCGTCGTTGGTGTCCAGGTAGGGCGGCCGGAACAGGGTGGGCGTCACGCCGGTGACCTTGCGGATGGCGTCCTGGGTGCGGGAGATCTGGGCGGCCTGTTCGGCTTCGGGGAGCTGGGTCATGAACGGGTGGTCCCAGCTGTGGTTGCCGAGCCACATGCCGGCGGCGACCTGGGCGCGGGCCAGTTCGGGGTTGGCCTCGACGTTCTGTCCGGTGTTGAACATGGTGGCCCGTAACCCGGCGCGTTGGAGGGCGTCGAGCAGGGCGGCGGTGTTGCCGGGGGTGGGGCCGTCGTCGAAGGTGAGGCCGACGTAGCCGGGGCAGGCCGGGGTGGCGACGGCCGGGGCGGGTACGGCGACGGTGGCGGTGATCAACATGGCTGCGGCGAGTAATCTCATTCCGGGAGCGCTCCCAAATTGGGCACATAAATCGACAGTGGTCGATTGGCAGCCTAACCTAGTCGCGAATCTGCAGGCCCAGGGTCATCGCGATCACCACCGCCTGGTCCGCCGTGATCACCGCGTCCCGCAGCTCCAGCGCCCGCGGATCGAACGCGTGCAGGTCGGTCCCGCGCAGGTCGCAGCCGGTGAAATCGCCGCCGGTCAAGGTCGCCGCGGACAGGTCCAACCCGCGCATCGTGCCGTTGCGGCAGCGGATCCCGGTCAGGTCGGCCTCCCGCATCCGGACGCCGGTGAAGGTGGCGCTGCCCAGATCGGCCCGGGGCAGCGTGATGAACGACCAGTCCCCGCCGTCGACCGTGGTCAGGTCGAACGCGCACCCCTCGAAGGAGCTGCCCACCGCCTTGCAGTTGGTGAACGTCGCGTCGAAGAAGTTGCAGTTCACGAACCGGCAGTTCAGGAACGCGACATCGGTGTGCTGGGAGCAGTTGAACCGGGCGTCGCGGAAGACGCACTCGGAGAACTCGACGCCCTCCACGTCGGTCTCGCACAGGTCCAGCGCGGAGAACTGGACACCCTCGTGCCGGCGCTCCTTGCCGGCGCCCGCGTCCCAGTCCCGGGTGGTGATCACCTTCACGAGCGCCGCCGCGGGGATCCGGCCAGGTAGCCGTGCGGGTACGGCAGCGGCTGATCACCGGCGGCGGTCAGCCGCTCCAGCTGCTTGTCGTCCAGCGCCCAGCCGGTCGCGCCCAGGTTGTCGCCGAGCTGCTCGACGGTGCGGGCGCCGACGATCGGGGCGGTCACCCCGGGCCGTTGCAGCAGCCACCGCAGCGCCACCCGCGCGGGCGTGTGCCCGGACTCCTCGGCCACCGCGATCAGGGCGTCGGTGACCCGCCAGACGCGCTCGTCGACGCTGTCCTGCCAGTTGCCGAGCCAGGGCTGCTTGTCGCCCTCCCACCGGGTGCCGGCCGGCGCCGCCGTCATGCCGCGCCGGTACTTGCCGGTCAGCCAGCCGCCCCGCATCGGCGACCACGGGATGATCCCGACGCCCTCGTTGCGGCAGACCGGCACCAGCTCGGTCTCGATGTCCCGGTCGATCAGGTTGTAGAGCGGCTGCGCGGCCACGAACGGCTCCCACCCGCGGAACCGGGCCACGTCCACCGACCTCTGCAACTGCCAGGCCGCGTAGTTGCTGACGCCGAGATGCCGCACCAGCCCGGAGCGCACCAGCTGGTCCAGCGTCGACAGGGTCTCCTCGATCGGGGTCGTCTCGTCGAAGCAGTGCAGCTGGTACAGGTCGATGTAGTCGGTCCGCAGCCGGCGCAGGCTGGCGTGCACCGCCGCGATCAGGTGCTTGCGGCCCGCGCCGTTGTCGTTGGGGCCGTCACCGGTGAACCAGAACGCCTTGGTCGCCACCACCAGGGAATCCCGCTGCCGGGTCGCCAGCCAGCGGCCGACGATCTCCTCGGAGGCGCCGCCCGCGTACACGTCGGCGGTGTCGACGAAGTTGCCGCCCGCCTCCACGTAACGGTCCAGGATGGCGTGCGAGGTGGGCTCGTCCGATTCGTTGCCGAAGGTCATCGTCCCGAGGCACAGCTCGCTGACCCGAAGCCCGCTGCCCCCGACATTCCGGTACTCCATGCCCGAAATCCTTCCAGCCGGACCTTGGCCCGGCAACCCTAGGGGCAGCCGCTGGAGGACTGAGTGAGCCGGGTGCGCACCACGAGATCGTGCAGGGCCGCCACGGCGCTCGCGTCCGCGTACCCCGGAAGTTTGCTCTGGTCTCTCGCCTCCTCCAGCTCGGCGCGCAGCGCCGGGACGTCCGCGGCGAGATGGGCCGCCGCGGTGGCCGGGAGGGGTCCGTGTTCGGCCTCGCGCTTCGCCGCGATCAGCTCCGGCACGTAGGCCAGCCGCTGACCGAGAATGCCCAGATCGGTCTCCAACTCGCCGGTGCGCATCAGATGGATGCCGGTGAGCAGCACCCGCAGCGTGTAGAGCGCCGGCTTGAGATGCCCGCTCTTGTGGTAGAGCCGCTCCTGGGTGGCCGCGAACCCCAGGTAGTGGTGCGCGTGATTGCTGGTGATCATGCCTGGGGCCAGGGCTTTCAGCTCGGCGTGCACTCCTGAGGTGAGCACCACGAGCGGCGACAGCAGCTGCTCCAGCACGTACCCGTTCCGGCTGTTGAGCAGCCGCGCGAACTTCAGCAGATCGTGGCTGACCACGTCGAGCTCCACGCCGTCGCGGACACCGCCGTCCTGGAGCGTGTCCGGTCCTGTTCGCAAGCCGACCACCTCGTCCGGCGGCAGCACGTGCGCGCCCCGCAGGTCGAGATCCGAGTCGACCGACGCGAAACCGTAGAGGTGCGCCCCGCTCACGGTGGCGAAGAGCAGGGGATAGGGCAGGGAGGCGGCGGCCTCGCCGGCCCACGACGGGACATCGACGGTCACTGTCTACAGATTCCTTTCGCGTACGCCCACGAGCACTGAATCGATGCGGTCGCGGTCCGGCTTCTCCGGCAGCGCGGTGCCGGCCGCCGCAACGCTGAGGTCGGCCTGCAAGTGCTCGGCCCAGGCGGCCACGTCCGGCCACGGCACGTCGCCGTTACGCACGGCGAGCAGTTCGCCGCGCAGGTGGGTGACGTCGACCAGGACCTCCCCGGTACGCAGCACGTGCGCCCCGGCGAGAAGCAGGCGGATCATATGCATCGCCTGCTTGAAGTTGATCTCCCCCGTTCGGGCGTGCCGGGACGCCACCTTGGCGAGCTGGTCGCGCGCATAGGCGCCGTAGGTGTCGGCCACCCTGGTGGAGAGGAACGCCTTTCGCTCCGCGAGCAAGGCGTCGCCGTCGACGGTTCGGTCCGTGACGAGCGGCGACCACAGCACTTCGAGCACCGTCGGGTTACCCTGCGCCGCGAGCGTGCAGAACCGCTCGATCTCCCACGAGAACTGCTCCTCGGCCGGCCCGTCCAGATGGGTGGGCGGCTTGTCCAGGGACCAGAAGGCGCGGGTCGGCGCCACGAACACACCCCGCCGGTCGTGGTCGGAATCCGGCCGGTGAAGTCCATAGGCACGGGAGCCGACCACGACCGCGAGGGCCGTGTGCCGTTGCACGAACTCGATCATGAGCCCGGAGCGTACGTCTACAGGTCCAGCACCGTCGCGTCGATTTCGTCCAGCTCGCTCTGGTCGAAGCCGATCCTGCCCAGGGCGGCGATGTTGTTCTCCAGCTGCTCGACGCTGGACGCGCCGATGATCAGGCTGGTCATCCGCTCGTCGCGCAGCGCCCACGCCAGCGCCATCTGGGCCAGCGACTGCCCGCGCCGCTTCGCGATGTCGTCGAGCGTGTGCAGCCGCGCCAGGGTGTTCTTGTCCAGGGCGCTCTCGTTGAGGAACACGCTGGTGCGGATCCGCGAGTCCTCCGGGATGCCGGTCAGGTAACGGTCGGTGAGCAGACCCTGCTGGAGCGGGCTGAACGCGATGCACCCCGCCCCGGCCGCCTCGAGGGTGTCGAGCAGCCGGTCGTGCTCGATCCACCGGTTCAGGATCGAGTAGGACGGCTGGTGGATCAGCAGCGGCGTGCCCAGCTCACGGAGCAGGTCGGCGGCCAGGGCGGCCTGCTCGGACCGGTAGTTGGAGATGCCGACGTAGAGCGCTTTCCCGGAGCGCACGATGGCGTCCAGGGCGGTCATCGTCTCCTCGAGCGGGGTCTCCGGGTCGGGCCGGTGGTGGTAGAAGACGTCGACGTAGTCGAGGCCCATCCGCTTCAGCGACTGGTCCAGCGACGAGACCAGGTACTTGCGGGAGCCCCAGTCGCCGTACGGGCCGTCCCACATCGTGTAGCCGGCCTTCGACGAGATGACCAGCTCGTCGCGGTGGTGCTTGAGGTCGGTGTTGAGGATGGCGCCGAACTTGGTCTCCGCGCTGCCCGGCGGCGGCCCGTAGTTGTTGGCCAGGTCGAAGTGGGTGACCCCGAGGTCGAAGGCGCGGCGGACGATGGCGCGCTGACGGTCGATGGGGCGGGAGTCACCGAAGTTGTGCCAGAGGCCGAGGCTGATGGCGGGAAGCTTGAGGCCACTGCGACCAGCACGACGGTAGATCATCTCGCGGTAGCGGTCGGCGGCAGGGAAGTACGTCACATCGCACACCCTAGGACTCCCGGACCCACCCCCGTGCGCTGGTAGGTTGGGGGAGCACGCGGGAGAGACCCTTGGGCGCCGAAGAGGCAACTCCTCCCCGGAAACTTTCAGGCAAAAGGACCGCGTGGGCAGGCGACTCTGAAATGCCGCGGTGTGGGTATGACAGAGGGGGAGGTTGATCCTCGACCTTCTCACGTTCTGGAGTCGCCCATGACGTCCCCGTTCGTTTCCCGGCACATCGGCCCCGGCCCGGACGAGCAGTCCCACATGCTCAAGACGGTGGGGTACGGCTCGGTCGAGGAACTCATGGACGCCGCGATCCCCTCCTCCATCCGGTTCGACGGATCACTCGATCTGCCGGCCGGCATCTCCGAGGAGCAGGCGATCGCCGAGCTGCGCGGCATCGCGGGGCGCAACGTGGTGGCCACCCCGATGATCGGGCTCGGCTACTACGGCACGGTCACCCCGGCGGTGATCAAGCGGAACGTGCTGGAGAACCCGGCGTGGTACACGGCCTACACGCCGTACCAGCCGGAGATCAGCCAGGGCCGCCTGGAGGCGCTGCTCAACTTCCAGACCATGGTCACCGACCTGACCGGGATGGTCACGGCCAACGCGTCGATGCTCGACGAGGCCACGGCGGTCGCCGAGGCGATGACCCTCGCGCGCCGCGCCGCCAAGAACAAGAGCAACGTGTACGCGGTGGACGCCGACACGTTCCCGCAGACGCTGTCGGTGCTGCGGACCCGGGCCGAACCGCTCGGCATCGTCATCCACCTCGTGGACCTCGACGGCGGCGAGCAGCTGCCGGACGACTACTTCGGGCTGCACCTGCAATACCCGGGCGCCTCCGGCAAGATCCGGGACCACGCCGCCCTGGTCGAGGCCGCCCACGTCACGGGCGCCCTGGTCACGGTCGCCGCCGACCTGCTGGCGCTGACCCTGCTGCGCTCGCCCGGGGACATCGGCGCCGACATCGCGGCCGGCACCACGCAGCGCTTCGGCGTACCGCTGGGGTTCGGTGGCCCGCACGCCGGCTACCTGGCGGTGCGCAACGGCCTGGAGCGGTCGCTTCCCGGGCGTCTGGTCGGCGTCTCGAAGGACGCCGACGGCGACCAGGCCTACCGGCTCGCCCTGCAGACCCGTGAGCAGCACATCCGCCGGGAGAAGGCGACCAGCAACATCTGCACCGCGCAGGTGCTGCTCGCCGTCATGGCCAGCATGTACGCGGTCTACCACGGCCCGGCCGGGCTGCGCGCCATCGCGGCCCGCACTCACGGGCACGCCGCCCGCGTGGCCGCCGGCCTGCGCACCGTCGACGGCGTGACCGTGGTGTACGACCACTTCTTCGACACCGTGCTCGCCCGCGTCCCCGGCAAGGCCGAGGCCGTCCTGGACGCGGCCGCCAAGTACGGCATCGACCTGCGCCTCGTCGACGCCGACCACGTGTCGGTCTCCTGCGACGAGACCACCACCGCGTCCGAGGTGCAGCGGGTCTGGGACGCGTTCGGTACGGCCGTCGCGGGCGCCTACGTGTGCGACGAGCCTGTTTCGGTCGGCCGCCCGATCCCGGCCGACCTGGAGCGCACCGGCGACTACCTGGCGCACCCGGTGTTCAACACCCACCACTCCGAGACGAGCATGCTGCGCTACCTGCGCAAACTGTCGGACCGGGACTACGCGCTGGACCGCGGCATGATCCCGCTGGGCTCGTGCACGATGAAGCTGAACGCCACCACCGAGATGGAGGCGGTCACCTGGCCGGAATTCGCCGCCATCCACCCGTTCGCGCCGAAATCGCAGGTTGCCGGCTACGAGCATCTCGTCGCCCAGCTGGAGAAGTGGCTCGCCGAGATCACCGGCTACGACGCGGTCAGCGTCCAGCCGAACGCCGGCTCCCAGGGCGAGCTGGCCGGCCTGCTCGCCATCCGCGGCTACCACCGTTCCCGCGGCGAGACCCACCGCGACGTGTGCCTGATCCCGTCGAGCGCGCACGGCACCAACGCGGCCAGCGCCGTGATGGCCGGCATGCGGGTGGTCGTGGTCGCGTGTGACGCGGACGGCAACGTCGACCTGGCCGACCTGGACGCCAAGATCGAGAAGCACCGGGACGCGCTCTCGGCGATCATGGTGACCTACCCGTCCACCCACGGCGTCTACGAGACCTCGATCGCCGACCTGTGCGCCAAGGTGCACGAGGCGGGCGGCCAGGTGTACGTGGACGGCGCCAACCTGAACGCGCTGGTCGGCTACGCCCGGCCCGGGAAGTTCGGGGCGGACGTCTCGCACCTGAACCTGCACAAGACGTTCTGCATCCCGCACGGCGGGGGCGGTCCCGGCGTGGGCCCGGTCGCGGTCGGCGCGCACCTCGCGGAATTCCTGCCCGGCGACCCGCTCGAGCAGGGCGACCACCACGCCGTCTCGGCGGCGGCGCACGGTTCGGCGGGGATCCTGCCGATCTCGTGGGCGTACATCCGGATGATGGGCCCGGACGGTCTCGCGGCGGCGACCGCGTCGGCGGTGCTGGCGGCCAACTATGTGGCGGCGCGGCTGCGCGAGCACTACCCGGTGCTGTACGCGGGTGAGCACGGCCTGGTCGCGCACGAGTGCATCCTCGACCTGCGCCCGATCACCAAGGCGACCGGTGTCTCGGTCGACGACGTGGCCAAGCGGCTGATCGACTACGGCTTCCACGCGCCGACCATGTCGTTCCCGGTGGCCGGCACGCTCATGGTCGAGCCGACCGAGAGCGAGGATCTGGCGGAGCTGGATCGCTTCATCGCCGCGATGATCGCCATCAAGGGTGAGATCGACCAGGTCGCGGCCGGGGTGTGGCCGAAGGACGACAATCCGCTGGCCAACGCGCCGCACACGGCGTCGGCGGTGACGGCGGATGAGTGGATTCACCCGTATTCACGCTCCGTTGCCGGTTTCCCGGCGGGCGTGGACCGGACGGCGAAGTACTGGCCGCCGGTGCGCCGGATCGACGGGGCCTTCGGAGACCGGAATCTGGTCTGCTCGTGCCCGTCGCCCGAGGCGTTCGAGGACTGATCTCAGTCGCGCAGGTCGCGGTCGTCTTTGATCGCGGCCTGCGCCGCCTTCGTAGTCGTCGATTGATTACGCTGCGTCGCGTGTTCGGTGACGGGTCACGCCGCCAGGGCGTGCACCGCCGGGCCGCGGTGCGGCTCGATCATGGTGCCGTCCGGCAGCAGCTCGCCGGTGTCCTCGAAGATGATGACGCCGTTGCAGAGCAGGCTCCAGCCCTGCTCCCGGAAGGTCGCGATGATGAGTGCGGCCTCACGGTCGGTAGCGTCGGCGGGGGGGCATGGGTTCAGGTGCTGGCACATCGGTGGATCTCCGTTGGGGGTTGTGTGAAGGTTCACAATCGCGGTGACGAACGTTACCTCACATCGAACGACAGCGGTTCAACCCGGTGACGGCGCCGGTGTCCGCTTCCTCGATTCCGATGTTCCACGGCGGCGGCGTCGTTGACCACTCTCCGCTACCTCCGTTCGGTGCGCCGCCGGGCGCCCCGGCGGACTGCGGTGCACGTCATGACGTGTTGAGCGCTTTTCGATGGCATCGGGGTGATCCCGGTGACCCTGCCGAGCTTCTGGCCGCATTCCTCGACGGCAACGGACTACCGGTGCGGAACCTTGGCCGAACGGGTGACAAAAACAAGACGATCGGCGATGGTGCAACTTGCGGGGCAGCACTGTACGTGTCGGCGGATGCCGGATGCGTGATGGCTGGGGGAGTGGTCGGCGCCCCCTCGCCAGTGCCCAGCATTCCCGACGTTTACGCGGTTGTATACCGACATTCCGACTTTCAGGGCGATTTTTCCCTTTCTAAGGGATGGTCGCTCGGGCCCTGGCGGGACAGCTGGAGCCGCGCCGACCACGCCCACGCCGTCGACCAGGTCCGGGCCGCCATCGCCCGCGGCGACGTCTACCAGGTCAACGTCGTCGGGCACGCGTCGGCGCCCTACACCGGCGACCCCGGGCCCGCGCTGCACCGCGTAGCCGGACTGCCCGGCGCCCGCTACGGCGGCGTCCTGGCCGGCGACGGCTGGGCCATGGCCACCGCCTCCCCGGAAACCCTCGTCGAGGTCCGCCACGGCCGGGTCATCACCCGCCCGATCAAGGGCACCCGCCCCGCCACCGACGCCGGCCGCCGCGAACTGCTCGCCTCCACCAAGGAACGCGCCGAGCACGTGATGATCGTCGACCTGGAACGCAACGACCTCGCCCGGCTGCCCGGGACCGGGCCGGTGCGGGTGGACGAGCTGTTCGCCGTACGCCGATGGGTGGGTCTCTGGCAGGCCGAATCCGTCGTCTCCGCCCCGCTCGACGGCGACGTCGACCTGGCCGCCCTGCTGCGGGCCGTCTGCCCCGGCGGCAGCGTCACCGGCGCCCCCAAACTCGCCGCCCTCGCCCAGATCGCCGCCCTCGAACCGGTCGGCCGCGGCGTCAGCATGGGCGCCCTCGGCTGGCTCGGCCACGACCACCTCGACCTCGGCCTGAGCATCCGCACCGTCGCCGTCGACGGCCGCCGCGTCCACGCCTGGGCCGGCGGCGGCATCACCATCGACAGCGACCCGGCCGACGAGGTCGCCGAAGCCGCCGCCAAAGCCGGACCCCTGCGGGCCGCCCTGCGCGGCGTGTGACCCCCACAGCCTCCTCCAAGCTCTCTCCGAGCCGCCTCTACCTATTGCGTGCCACTGTCGGCATCCGCCCCCACAGCAGGGGGCTGAGCGCGTAATTTGACGCACGCGCGGCACCGAGGCGGTCCACAATGGCACGAGAGTGCCGTGGTGGCTGCAGAGAGGCGACATCGCGGTCATGCTCGACACCCTTGATCCACCGGTCTCCGGCATCCACCTCCGGGTGGACTTCGCGGGATTCGCCCACGCCAGCACGGCCCGGCTGCACAGCAGCGCCTTCCAGCTGTGCCGGGACTGGCACCTGGCCCAGGACCTCACCCAGACCACCCTCACCAAGCTGTTCCTCAGCTGGGACCGGGCCGTCGACAGCGACAACCTCATCGCGTACGCCCAGCGCGTGCTCCTGCGCGTCTACCTCGACCACCGGCGCCGCCGCAGCTCCACCGAGGCCGTCCCCGGCGAACTGCGCGAACCCGCCTACTCGATGAGCCCCGAACTGCGGCTCACCATGCTCGACGCCCTCGCCCGCCTGCCCGCCCGCGACCGGGCCATCGTCATGCTGCGCTACTTCGCCGACCACAGTGTGGAACAGGTCGCCCAGGAACTCGGGGTGCCCGTCACCGTCGTCAAGAGCCAGACCCGGCGGTCCCTGATCAAACTCCGGCAGATGCTGGTCAACGACCGGCCCGTCCTATTCACGTAACGACCAGATAGCCTTGCGGGCATGACAGTCAGGCCTATTCGGCTCTTCGGCGACCCGGTCCTGCGCACACCCGCCGACCACGTCACCACCTTCGACGCGGCACTGCGCGAACTCGTCCAGGACCTCGAGGACACCGTCCGCGAACCCGGCCGCGCCGGCGTCGCCGCCCCACAGATCGGCGTCGGCCTGCGGGTGTTCTCGTACAACGTCGGCGGCCGGGTCGGCCACGTCGTCAACCCGGTGCTCAGCGACTTCGCCGGCGAGCAGACCGACGAGGAGGGCTGCCTGTCGCTGCCCGGCATGGGCTTCGACACCCGCCGCTCCGAATCCGTCGTCTGCCACGGCTTCGACCAGCACGGCGAACCCCTCGTCATCGAGGGCGCCGGCTTCCTGGCCCGGGCACTCCAGCACGAGACCGACCACCTCGACGGCCGCCTCTACGTCGACACCCTCACCGGCGACGTGCGCCGCCAGGCCCTGCGCGAGCTGCGCCGCGTCGTTCCCCGATGACCGCCGCCGACGTCCGGCGCCTGGCCGCGGCCTCCCTCGCGGTGGGTGATCCCACCGGCTGGTTCGAGCATCTGTACGCCCAAGCGCGCGACGGGCGAGCCGAAGTGCCCTGGGACGTCGCCGCACCCAGCGCCCATCTGCGGGCGCTGGACCTGCCCGCCGGGGACGGCCGCCGGGCGCTGGTCGTCGGCTGCGGTCCCGGCCGGGACTCGGAGTATCTGGCCGCGCTCGGGTATGCGGTGACCGCTTTCGACATCTCGGCCACCGCCATCGACCTGGCCCGTGCCCGGCATCCGTCGAGCCCGGTCGACTATGTCGTGGCGGACCTGCTCGATCCGCCCACCCAGTGGCGGCACGGCTTCGACCTGGTGCTGGAGAGCAACAACGTACAGGCCCTGCCGGCCGCTGTCCGAGCCCGCGCGATCGCCGTGGCCGGCACGTTCGTGGCGCCCGGCGGGCTGCTGGTCGTGCTCGCGGCGGCCACCACCCGGGTGGACAGTGACGGGTCCGGGCCGCCGTGGCCGCTCACCCGGGCCGAGGTCGACGGTTTCGCGACCGGCGGGTTGAGGCCGATCTCGATCACCCAGGTGGATGTCGCCGGAACCACCCTGCCGACCCGCTGGCAGGCCCTCTTCACCCGCTGACAGGTCTGCCTGTCTCCCTACTTCGAGATCACGCCGGCTCACCCGCGCCGACATGCGCTCGGCAACGGTCAAGACAACCAGCGGCGAGGGTGAACGCCGTCGTCCAGCGTCGCGGCCCAGTCGCCGCCCGCGGAGCGGATGACGAGGTCGCCTTCGCCGAACCGCAGCACCGCACCCTCCGCCTGCGCATACTTCCCGAACAGGGGGGCGGCACCGCTCAGCCGGGCGCCCACGAACGCCTCCGCCGGATCGTACGCGGACCCCTGACCCGGCGAAACGGTCACTGACCGTAACTCCACCTCGTGGCGGCACCCGCACGAGATCAGGAGCGGGTGGTCACCGAAGCGCCAGAGCAGGTCAGGCGCTGCGGCATGGCTCAGGTGTTCGCCGCGTACCGGCTGGTGCGCGACGACGTCGACGCCCTCCAGCCGGTGGCCGATCAGCCCGCTCAGCAGCTCAGCGACCGTGGGCCGGGCCGGTACCGCGAACGTGTCGACGCCGAGCCGGTTGAGCACCGTGAAGAACTGGTCCTCGACGAATGTCCCGGTCGTGGCCAGCACCGCCTCCACCGCAGCGACCGGTGCCGGGCTCAGGCCGGCCTCACGCGCCCAAGCCACCGCGGCGGCCGCGGCGGCGGCGCCGCTCAGCGTCTCGGCGAGCATGCGCTGCCTGGTGGCGGCCGCCTCGGCTTCGTACTTCGGATCCACCCAGTCGTCACCCAGATGGTTTCCGTCCTCGTCGAACGGCGAGGACGGCAGCGCGGAGTAGGCGACCGCGGCGTCGATGTCCAGCCACGTGTCCCAGAACGGCGTCCCCACACCGACCGCGTGCACGTAGGCGGCGGAACTGTCGAGGATGTCGGCGGCCAGCACCGGAGCCCCGGTCGCGTCACGCAGGTCGGTGAGGAACGTGTCCGGCAGGTCGCCGGACGAGGCCCAGATCCGGGTGACCTGCCATCCACCGGAAACCTGGTCGTACTCCAGGTCACCGTCGCGCAGCTCCGGCACCTCGGGCAGCAGATCCCACACCAGGGCCTCGCCGCGATGGATGACGTAACTTCCCCAGAACCCCATGGCGGATGATCATGACTCATCCGAGCGTGTGTGTCAGCCCGGAGTACTCCCTGTGCCGCGCCGGCGATTCTGTCGTACCCCGGCGGTAGGTTGCGCGGCGTGGAGAACACGGGAACAGAGGACAGTCTCATCCTGCCGGACGCCTGGCTGGAGCACCTGCATCCGCGTCGCGGCGGCGCCCGGGTGCGGCCGTTCGTGGCCGATCCGCAGGCGCGCACCCGGGTCGACAGGATGCTCGCCGAGCGACAGCACCGGGTGAGCCAGGTCCTCGCCGCCCCCTCCACACCGGAGGCCTTCCGGGCGGCGGCAGCGGAGTGGCTGGCCGGGGCGGCCGTCCCGGTCGGGGCCGCCGCCGTCGCGGCGATCGCGGCGCGAGACGCCGCCGACGAGGCCGCGCTGGCCGACGTGTGGATCAGCGAGCACGGGCTCCGGTTCGCGGCACTCGCGGCGGTCGAGATGGCATCGCTGCTGATCATCGACGACAGGCTGCCACTCGCGTGGCGGCATGCCCCCACGGCCGATCCCGGGATCCGGCGCCGCCCGCAGACCGCCCCTCTCGACGACGAGCCGCCCGGCCCGGCGGTGCTGTTGCGGGTCCGAGCGGCGCTCGCCTGCGCGCCGCAGCCCGAGTTCGACCAGGTCGTCGCCGCGCTGGCGACCTTCCGCTCCGGGTTCCTGTTCGCCCGGGCCGCCTGCTCGGTGCTGGTCCCGCGGCCGGACTGGGTGGAGGAGGACGTGACCGACGCGCTGAACGCCGACGACCGCCCTCGCTGCGGGATGCTGCTCTACGCGGCGCGGACACCGGAGCAGGCGGCCCAGCTTGCCAGCCAGTTCGGTCTCCCGGACCTGGACGTGGACAGGGAACTCGTGCTCGCCCTTGTCGACGGCGTCGGTGTGGCCGTCGCACCGACCCTGTTCTACTGGGTCGACCGGGGATTCCCGCGCTACGCCGGCCGTGGCGCCGAACAGCGTGTTCTCTCCGTGCTGGCGGCGTTGCCGGGCGATGACGTCATGCGCGGCCTGCTGGCCCGTTCCGGTTCACGACCTGTCCGGGCGGCTCTGCTGGAGGCGGCCGAGCGGTTCCCCGTCCGGGCCTTGCGGATCCTCGCCGAGGAGGACGACGAGTTGCTGCGCTCGCACGTGGGCCGGTATCCCGACCTCGCCGATCAGGTGATGCCGCTGCTCGGCCCGGTGGCCGCCGGGCGGGTGCGGGCCATCGTGGAGGCCTGGGGCAAGGTGGCGGCCGCTCCACTGTCCGCGGTGCCGCCGGTGCTGGCCGACCCGCCCTGGCGGAACCGTAAGAAGGCCGTGAAGCCGCCGGTGGTCGCCGGGCTGACCTGCGCCGACGCGCCCGCGCTGAGCTGGCTTCCGGGCGAGCGGCAGGAGTGGGCGGATACCTACGTGTACTACCACGAGGAACCCGCTACCGACTGGCTCGCCGTGGCGGAGTCGGTGATCAACGGTGTCGGCCGGTGGGACGACGCTCCCAGCAACCTGTTCACCCGCGGCCCTGAGGAGATCGCTCGCCAGACACTCCCCCGATGGCGGCCGCGCACCGACTACAGCACGCCCCGGTGGCTCAGGGCCACCGCGGCACGACTCGGCACCGACGCGCTCCCGACGGTGCTGACCCTGGCCCGGGCGACACCCGCCGACTACGGCCCGTTGCTCATGCCGTTCACGTCGCTTGAGGTGGCGACACTGATGGCCGACTGGTCGGCGCGGCTCAAGTCGGTGCGCAGCCTCGCCCAGCGGTGGCTGGCGCGGCATCCCGCGGCGGCCGCCCGTGCGCTGATCCCGGCGGCTCTGGGCCGGGCCGGCACGGCCCGCCGGCAGGCCGAGCGCGCCCTTCTCCTGCTGCACGACCACGGTCACACCGAGCAGATCCGGGCGGCCGCCGCCGGCTACGGCCAGGAGGCCGCCGCCGGGGTGGAGGCACTGTTCGTCGCCGACCCGCTGATGGCTCTTCCCGGCCGGATGCCGGCACCGCCGGAGTGGGCGGCGCCCGGCGTGCTGCCGCCGGTTCGGCTGCGTGACGGGTCCGGGGCGCTACCCGTCGAGGCTGTCGCCAACCTCCTTCTCATCCTGATGATCTCCCGGTCCGACGACCCGTACGCGGGTCTCGAACCGGTCCGCGAGGCCGTCGAACCGAACGATCTGGCCGAGTTCGGGTGGGCGCTGTTCGAGCTGTGGCAGGCCGCCGGAGGCGTCGCCAAGGACGGCTGGGTGTACGACGCGGTCGCCCTGACCGGCGACGACGAGACCGCCCGGCGGCTCACCCCACTGATCATGGTCTGGCCCACCGAGGGCCGCAGCGCCGCCGCGGTCTCCGGGCTGTCCGTCCTCGTCGGCATCGGCACCGACGAGGCGCTCATGCAGGTGCACCGGATCTCCCAGAAGGCCAAGTCCAGACCGTTGCGCGAAGCCGCGACCGCCCGGATCGCCGAGGTCGCCGAGGCGCTCGGGCTCAGCGCCGAGCAGCTGGCCGACCGGCTGGTCCCCGACTTCGGGCTGGACGCCGACGGCCGGCTTCGGCTGGACTACGGTCCGCGGCAGTTCGTGGTCGGGTTCGACGAGCAGTTGCGGCCGCTCGTGGCCGACGCGGACGGCAAGCGGCTCAAGGCGCTGCCCAAACCGGGGGCACGGGACGACGAGGAGCTCGCCGAGGCGGCCTACCGGCGGTTCTCCGCCCTGAAACGGGACGTCCGCAAGATCTCCACCGAGCAGGTCAAGCGGCTGGAACAGGCCATGGTCACCGGGCGGCGCTGGACCGGTGCGGAGTTCCGTCGGCTGTTCGCCGAGCACCCGCTGATGTGGCACATCGGCCGGCGGCTCGTCTGGGCCCGCTTCGCCGGCGACGGCGCCGTGGTCGGTGCACTGCGGATCGCCGAGGACCGCAGCCTCGCCGACGTCGACGACGAACCCGTCGACCTGGGCGACGACGACGTGGTCGGCATCGCTCATCCGGTCCAGTTGGGCGTGGGCACGTCCCGATGGGCGGAGGTGTTCGCCGACTACGAGATCATGCAGCCGTTCCCCCAGCTCGGGCGGCCGGTGTACACGCTCACCGAGCAGGAGGCGGCCACCGGGCGGCTGGAGCGGTTCGAAGGCGTGACCGTGCCGACCACCAAGGTGATCATGTTGGACCGGCGTGGCTGGATCCGGCAGGAGGCGGCGAACGCCGGAATCCAGCGCGGCTTCGACCTGACGGCCGGGCCGGGGCAGATCCTGTCCGTCGACCTCGACCCGGGCATCGTCGGCCAGGTCGGCTACGACGCCGAACAGAAACTGGTCGCGGTCTACCTGCACGACGGCAGCGCCAGTCGATGGAACCTCACCGGCGAGCAGACACTGCCACTGGCCGGCCTGGACCCGGTCCTTGCCTCGGAGGTGCTGCGCGACCTGACCGACGTCACCACCTGACAGCCGGCGCCCATGGCGGTCGTGGGTCGTCACCACGCCTGACAGCCGGCGCCCATGGCGGTCGTGGGTCGTCACCACGCCTGACAGCCGGCGCCCATGGCGGTCGTGGGTCGTTGCCGATCTTGAACTTCGGTAGCGTGTGCCGCCATGGGACTCCGGGATCGTCTCACCGTCGCTGATGCCGCCACCGGACCTGTCGGGTGGCGGACCGTGGCGAAACAGGTCGTGCTGCTGTCGCTCGCGGCCGTTTCGGCTGCGATGTGGGCGGTCGGTGTGACCATCCTGCAGCCGTTGAGCGAGCCGGAGGGCCCGGCCGCCTACGGTGAGAACAACACCTACTGGGCCCGCGAACTGCGCTGGGGCGCGCTGATCGCCCTGATCCTGATGGCGATCGTGTACGCCCGCGGCGACCGCAGGGCGACCCGCGCCGTATCGGCCGGGGGACTGCTGTGGCTGGGCGCCGACCTCGGCCTCGACCGGATCGATCAGGACTCCGGCACGATGCGGCTCGCGATCGGTGCGGTGGTGGCGATCCTCGCCGGCTCCGCCGCCGTACGCGCGTTCTCCCGTGTGTCCCGCCCGGGGACGCTGCTCACCACGGCGACCGTCGCGGCGGTCGCGTCCGGGTTGGTGACGATCACCGAGTCGCCGACCGACACCGAGGTGGCCCTCCACCTGGGCAGCGCTGCGGTCGGGTCCCTGCTGGCATCGGTCGCGGTCGCCGCCGCCGTGCGCGCTGCCCCCGTCGTGAGCCTGACCCGGGTCGCGGTCGGTGTTCTCCTCACGGCGGCGCCGTGGTTGCTTCGATACGTCTCCCCGCAGCCCTCGGCGGGGCGTGTGATCGGGGCCTATGCCTTCACGGTGCTGCTCGTGGTGATCGTCGTCGCGATCGCTCTCCGCCGGAACGACCACACGCCGGTGGCGGTGATCGCCGCGCTCGTGCTGCCGGTGTTGTGGCTGCCGCTCACACTGGCGACCATCGTGCTGCGGACCGGAGCGCCGTTCACCGCGCTCGCCGCCAACCCGCCGGCCGACGCCGCCGACGAGGACGTCGTACTCATCCTGGTGGCGATCCCGATCGGCCTGATCCTCGGCCGCATCTTGCGGGCTTTCGCCTCCGACCGCCCGCTCACCGCCCCGGATCGGATGCCGAGCCGGTGAGCCGGATTCTGCTCGTCCGGCACGCGATGCCGGAGATCGACCCGGGCGTTCCGGCGGAGCTGTGGCGGTTGAGCGCGGCGGGCCGGGCGGCCGCCCGTGAACTGGCGCTGCTGATCCAGCCGGGGGCGCGGTTCGTTTCCAGCCCGGAGCCCAAGGCGATGGAGACACTCGCTCAGATCGCGGGAGATACGAGGGTGGCTGTCGATTCCGGATTCGCCGAGGTGCGCCGCCCGCCGGCGTGGACCGGTGGTGACGTTTACCGGGCGGCCGCCCGCGCCTACCTGAACGGGGCCGACCACGAGGGATGGGAGCCGCGGGACCAGGTAGTGGGCCGCTTCGCCGCCGCTGTGGACAGGCACGCCGCGGCCGGGGGCACTCTGGTCATCGGGACGCACGGGCTCGCCGGCACGCTGTGGCTGGCCAGCCGGCATGCCGTCGGGTGGCCCGCCGAGCAATTCTGGGAGGCGCTGCGGTTCCCCGACCTGATCGAGGCGCCGTAGGCCGGGCGTCGAGCATGTCGGATCTGGCAGCCGGGCAGCTGAGCCCTGGGTGGCTTGAGTTGTCGGTCGGCTGAGTCGGTCGGACCTGGCAGCCGGGTGGTGGGGTTGTGGCTTGAGCTGTTGTCACCTGATCGAGCCGGGCCCCTGGCCGGGCCGCCGGATCGCAGCCACTCGGCGGCATCGGCGTCGCTGTCGATCAGCCGAGCCGTGTGCTGCTTGAGCTTGTGATTTAACCCGTGCGGCGGGGCCTGGTGCCCTTCTCGTGGTGGGCCGGTCGTTGGTGGGCTTGGCCGGTGACGAGGATGAGTCCGACGTCGTGGCGGGTGGCCGTGTGCCGGTTGCGGGAGCCGGGTGGGCGCCCGGGGCCGGGTCGGCTGGGTTTCGGTGCACGCGCTGGCGTGCAGCTGGTCGCGCGGAGGTACCGAAACCCCGCCGGATCCGGGCCGGAGTCAATCGCTCGGCCGGGCCCGGGCGCTCCCAGGGGCGGCGCAGGTCTGGGGCGAGGGGCCGCGCCAGGCGCAGCTGGGTGTGCGCGGCCAGGATGAGCCAGGTCCACCGGTCGGGCGCGGCCGGGTCCCGTAGCTGCAGGACGGTCCAGCCAAGGTTCTGCTTGATCATTCTGAACGTGTGCTCGATGTCGAATCCGCGCCGGAACACCTGCCAGCAGCGGTCGACATCCGCTGGGGTGGCGTCGGTTTTGGACCACGACAGCAAGACCGGTTTCGGTTCGCCCCGGCTGGGTAGGGTCGCCCGGCGCAGGACCCGGTCCGAGCGCATCCGGCCCAGGATCTCCACCGGCAGATCACGGAGCAGCCAGGCGATGCGCGGGGCTTCGTAGCCGGCGTCGAGCACGATCAGGATGTCGGGTTCGCCGGGCTGCCACCGCCCGGCGGCGACCAACCGGCCGACGAGCCCGCGGATCTGCGTGCAGGTGAGGGCGGTCAGGTCCGCGGCCGGCGTCGAGCAGGGCAGTCCACGAGGTGCGGCCGGGTTCCAGAGCGGCGATGAACGAGTACGGCCAGCCCGGGTCATCCGGTGTTCGTCCTTGCCCCGGCCGTAGGTGTGACAGAACGAGCGGTCCGGGCTGGTGTCGGCGTCCGGGCGCAGCCACGGCGACACGTCGACGGCCAGCATCAACCGGCCATCCACGGCCCGCGGCAGCGGCAGCCTGCCCAGGTCACGGCGCAGCGCCTCCACGTCGAGGCGGCCCTGGTTGAGCGTGTCGTACCGGGCGCCGTGCCCACGCCGATGTTCCGGGACCAGCGACAACCCGACCAGGGTCTTGGCCGGCCCGTCGGCGTACAACAGGGCGTCGGTCAGCTCGAACAACGTGTCCGCCCGCCGGGTCATGTACCGGTAGAACCGCTTCCGAAATCTGCCGGTCCATCGATAGCCGTCGCCTGGTCCGCCATGGCCCCAACAGCGACCATTAGTCAGTAACGGACACGGGCCCGCCGTCGAGGTCGTTTCAATGCGAGGTCAGCGGCCGCAACTTGAAGATCAGGATGCCTAGATACTTGTTCATCCACGCCTGCTTGTGCGGGTATCGTCGAGCGGCTTCCTCGTCGAGATGTGGCTCGGCGGCGGTCTCGATCCACAGTCCTGCTGCGCTGAACGCATTCAGCAGGTCGGACATGGTGTAGGTGCGTTTCGTCAGTGCGATGTGCTCGTTCCAGCCGGTGCGGTAGGTGTAGTCGACCTTGGAGAAGTACTCCTCACCCAGCGTGGTCCCGTTCTGTTCAGCACGTTCGACGGCGTACCGGATCGGCTGAGTTCTCGTGAGCAGGATGAATCCGCCCTCGTTCAGCATCGCCCTCGCGGCACGCAGGGTGTGCACCGGGTCCTTCGCGTAGCCGAACGACTGCAGGAACAAGATCCGATCGAACGTACGACCGCTCAGACCCGGCAACGACCCCGGATCGGACAAGTCACCCCTGATCAACTCGACGCGCGGCGGCGGGGAGGTGAGGAAGTTTCCCCCGACGTCGACACCGACCGACGCGCCCGCACCGTCGCGGGCGAGTTCGGCGAGCTTGCCACCGTTGCCGCAGCCCAGGTCCAGAATCGAGCACCCGGTGACGTCACCGAGAACCTCGCGCTCGGCCGGCCACTCCACCAGCCTGTCCAGCGAGTCCTCCCGGGCACGCGCACGTTCGTAGTCCGCAGCGAGATCCCGCCACGCCTGACTCGAATCCTGAGTGTCGCGTGTAACCATGCACCGGAGAGTAGCCCTCGCCGAATCCGCTGAATCCATGGCAGACGGCCAGCAGGGGTTGAATCACAAGCTGAGCTGCCGAAGTGCTCGGACGGCGGCAGGATGTGCTCGGCGATGCCGCGGTGTCGCGTGCCGGGCTCGCGGGCGATCCGGTCCTCGGGGTATCTCGGTGCCTGCCGACTACGCGGCTCGTCGTGGCCGCGTTGTGTGCCCGTACGCGAGCACGGGTTTGAAATGATTATGGCGTGCGAATCGGAATGATCATGTTGATCCTGCTGGCCGTGCCGCTCCAGGCCTGTAGCGCTGAGCACGATGAGGCGCCCTCGTCGCCGCCCTCGTCCCCGGTCGCGTCCGTCGCGGTGAGTACCGAACCGCCGGTGACGCCTCCGCCGGCGGTTCCGGGTGAGCTCGCACGCTACGAGTTCGACGGCGCCTTCACCACCAGCAGCCACGGCGGGAAGAAGCCGGAAGCCGGCATCGGGTACGGGGTGAAGGCAGCCTGTGTGGGAGCGGGCAATGCGACCTTCAACGTCAGCGGGGACGGTGCCGCCAGGATCGTCGAGTTCACTTTCCCCTGTGACGGCGTCGCCATCTTGAACGGACTGGGCACGCTACCGCCCGGCTCGTCGATCCAGGTGGACGCGGTGGACGTCCAGGAGGTGTCCAGCGCCTGGGCTGTCGTCGCCCCGCTGGACGCCCTGCATTAGCCGGGGATCGTCAACCGGAGTTCGCCGACCTCGCACCGCCCGCTGATCGGGCAGCCCCGCGCCGGTTGCGGGCTGTTCGGACGGCCCTATGCGGTGGCGGAGAGGCTGGCGAAAGCGGTCAGCGGCAGCAGCAGGAAGACGCCGGGGATCAGGGCGCTGCGCCAGGTGCGGGTGGTCAGGCGGGCCACGGTCTCCGCCAGGAACAGGACCACCAGCACCGACGCGGCGGCCAGGCCCACGGGGCGGCGGACCGTGCCGATCAGCAGGCACACCGCGGCGCCCAGCTGGACCGCCGCGAACGGCCGCCACAGCCATGCCGGGTAGCCGTAGCGGCCGGGGACGTCCAGCTCCTTCACGTAGTCGGCAGGCATCCGCAGCTGCACCGATGCCTGCCAGATGAGGAACAGGCCGGCGAGCACGGGGAGCAGTAGGAGGTGTCCGTCGGTCACCCGGACACCCTACGTGCCGGCGATCAGTCGAGGTCGGCGGACTCACTCAGGGCGATCCGGGCGTACGTTGTCTCGCTCTTGAAGTCCATCCAGGCGTCGAAGTTGGCGAAACCGACATCGGTGGACAGCATCCGGTCATGGATCGGGAAGGCGCGCAGCGGTGCGATCGCCCGGGTCATCTCGATGGCCTCGCGGTGCTTCGCCCACGGCGCCGAAGCCGGCACCAGCAGCGTGGTGACGGGCGTTTCCGGTACGAAGTACGAGTCGCCGGGGTGGTAGACGCCGTCCACGACGTAGCCGAGGTTGGTGCACCCGGGCAGTCCGTCGATGATCTCGGCGTGCTGCCCGCCGACCGCGGTCACCTCGAAGCCGGCGGCCTTGAACTCGTCGCCGGCGCCGACCACCGTGGCGGTGGGCAGTAGTGCCAGCACCGGCTCCGGCGCGAAGATCTGCAGTTGACGTGTTGCTGTCAACTCATTGATGCGTTCGGCGTCAACATGGTCGTCATGTTCATGGGTGATCAATATGTCCGTGACCCCGTCGAACGCCTCCGCCTCGGTCCACACGCCCGGATCGATCAACAGACGACGATCGCCGTTCTCGATCCGGACACAGGCGTGGGTGAATTTGGTCAGTCGCATCGCCTCACCCTAGTAGTGCTCTGCCGTAGGTGCCCGGAGGTTTTTCGTCGATCGGATCGAGGGAATGCCGATGTCGACAGACCCGCTTCGCAGGCTGTCCGTGGGGGCGTTCCTCCAGGCCACAGCGATTCGGCAGAGCATGTCAGCGGTCAATCCGCTGGGTGGCCCAGGGCCGCGGCGTGGTTCGGGCGGTGCCTGCGGCGCGCTGGGCTCGCATCGGGGTGAGTCATCGAATCGACCCTGGCGAGATCGCGCAGCAACGTGCTGGTCCGTCGCTGTTCGGCCGGATCGCCGAACGGGGCCGCGGCGAACTCGGTGATGCCGGTGTCCTCGAGGCGACGGACGGCACGTGCCACCGTCTCCTCGTCGCCGACGATCGCGACGTCGGCCGGGCCGGTCACGCCCTCGCGGTCGAGAACCGCGCGGTACTCGGGGACCTGGCCGGCCATGCCGAACCGCTCCGCGATGCGGGAGCGCGCGCCGGCCTCGTCGCCGGTGACACACACCGGCAGGCCCGCGACGATGCGCGGGGGAGCGGGGGCCGCTTCGCGGATCAGGGGTACGACGTGCGACTCCAGTGTCCGTGGACCGGTCATCCACGTGATCGCGCCATCGGTGGACGATCCGGCCAGGCGCAGCATCGCCGGGCCGAGGGCGGCCAGCAGGACCGGTGGGGGTGCGGTTGCCGGCAGTTCGACCGTACCGATGCTGGTCAGAAATCGACCGGTGTGGGTGACCGGCTCGCCGCGCAGGAGCGGCAGCAGGATGGATAGGTATTCGCGCAGGTAGCGGACGGGTTGGTCGGTGGGGAGGCCGAACATGCCGCCGGTCATCGCGCCGATGCCGGCGCCGATGCCGAGGGTGAGGCGGTTGCCGGTGGCGGCCTGGACGGAGAGCGCTTGCCCGGCCAGCAGTAACGGATGTCGTTGCCGGACCGGGACGACCGCGGTGCCGAGGCGGATGCCGGGCGCGTGGGTGCCGGCGACGACGAGGGCGGTGAGGGCGTCCCAGCCGAGGGCCTGCGCCGTCCATACGCCGAGGCCGTCGGCGGCGGTGACCTGGTCTTTCAGGTCGGATGCGGTCGCCGGGCCCCGTACGTCGCCGATCATGATGCTGATGTCCATGGGCGTTCCCCTATTCGGAGTGGTTCTCCGGTACGATACGGAGAGGTTCTCCGGATGGGAAGAGTGGGATGAGAAGCGACGCACGGCAGAATCGCGACCGGGTGCTGGCCGCGGCGCGGGAGGAGTTCACCGCGCGTGGTGCGGCCGCCTCGCTCAACAAGATCGCGCAGCGGGCCGGGGTCGGGCCGGGCACCCTCTACCGGCACTTCCCGTCGGCGCAGGCGCTGCTCGTCGCGATCATCACGGAGGACGTGGCGGCGCTCGTCGATCACGGGCGTGAACTGCTCGGCCATCCGTCGCCGGGCGAGGCGCTGCGGATCTGGCTGCGGGCCGTGGCGGTGCACGCGAGCGCGATGCGCGGGCTGGTGGCGACCGAGTTGCTGGGTGCGGATCCGGCGCTGGCCGAGTGCCATGACCGGATCCGGGCGGTCGCCGGAGACCTGTCAAAGCGTGCGGGGGTCCGTGACGATGTGGACGATATGTTGACCGTCGTCAACGCGGTGGCGTGGGCGAGCGAGCGGCTTCCGGGGGATCAGGGACGCCTCGACCGGCTGCTGACCCTCGTCACCCGGGGACTGCCATGATCCGATAGCGTGCCGACTCGTGAACCCCCTGCTGAGAAGGTTCGTCGATCTCATCGAGGACGGGCTGGCGCCTGACGGCTTCGTACGCCGCGGGCCGGTCTACCGGCATTTCGACGCCGACGGGAACGGCATCGCCCTCGACATCCAGCGGACCACCGCGATGTACGGGGAGGTCGAGTTCTTCGTCAACGCCGGGGTGCTGCTCGGCCCGTACGTGCGGTATTTCCTGGACGACGAGGATCCGCGCCTGGACGTCATGCCGCACCACGGTGTCTGGGAGCACCGCCTGGTGGCGGGGGACGGCGACCACCTGTTCTCGCTGGCCGACGAGGCCGGCACGGACCGTGCCGCCGAGGTCGTGCTGACCTGGACCCGGGCGAATCTTCCCCGGCTGAAGGGCTGGCTCGGCGACTACGACGCCATGCTCGCCGCTGTTGCCGAGGACGGGGAACGGGCCAGGCAGGCCCGCGCCGCCCAGCTCGCCTCCGGGAAGTGGAAACCCGGCCGCTGGCCCGACGGGACGTGGCGCGAGAAGGTCATCCGGCTCTACCGGGATGCCGAGCGCGGCGACGTCGGCGCGGTCAGCGCGCTCATCGGGACTCCGAAGGCCGTCGACCCGGACTCGGTCCACGCGGCCGCGCTGGCCTACGCCGAACAGCGCCGCACCGAACGGAAGGGCTGACCGTGGGGTACTCGGGTCTGGTCGTCATCGCGCGTACCGGTGACACCCGCCTCGACGATCTGGCGTGCATCGAGGATCTGCTGGTCGTCGCGCGCGGTGACCTGCGGGTGGGCGGCTGGCGGATCGGCCTTCTCGGGCAGAACGACGACACGTCACCCGGGCGGCTCGCGGCGGATCTGGCGCTGGAGACGGCGTCGCCCGCCATCGCGATGTGGGTGGTGGACAGCGACTGTGCCTTCGCCGTGGCGGAACACCTCTCCGGGGAGCGGGTCGAGTTCTACCTCAACGAGGAGATCGTCAAGGATCTGGCGGGGGACGACTTCGAGCCACTCAACAGCGAGGCCGTCGCCGGGCTGATCCGCTGGGCCGGCGGCGGTGACCCCGATCGGTTGGCGGCCGCCCTGGAGGAGAGTCCCGGCCCGTTCGGTGACGGCATCTACGGGTTCGCGGAAGCGCTGGGAATCGGGCCGTTGTCCCCGTCCTGACCGGCGGCACGGTTGCCGCCCGGGCGCAGCAATCCGCTGATCATGATCAGCGCCGCCACGTTCGCGACGAACAGCGCGCCCGCGATGATGGCGAACTGGCTGGGCAGGTCGTATCGCAATCCCAGGGCGCCCAGGCCGGCCACCCCGACGGTGACCGAGGCCGTGATCACACAGCTGGTCAGATGGGCTGCCGGAGTGCGCACGCCCGCGACCATGGTCGCCGCGGCCGGGCAACTCAGGGCGGCCAGCACGGCCCCGAACAGGATGGCGAGAACGCTGTAGGCGCTGCCGGGCCCGGACTCGGCGTCGGTCACGGCGGCGAACAGCGGCAGACCCGAAACCATGATCATCAACAGGGCGACGACGGCGTCGACGAGGAGGATCGCCGACGCGAGGACTGCGGATGCCACGATCGGGCCGCGGTGATTGCGCTCGAACATGCGCGGAACGTAGCAGTGCTCCCCACGCATTCGTGATCTTCGCCGGCCATCTACACGACCTCTGCACCGTCTGTTCGCAGAATCCGCGGACTCGACTTCGGCCGGGTGACCAGCCGATCTCGACGGTGAAGGACCATGCCCTGGCCGCGGCCGTCCGGACCGCTCGGATGCATGCCGGCAGGCGCCGGATATCGTGGGAGGTGATGAGTGATCTTGCAGAGGTATCGGAAAGACTCGATGCCGGTGACCTGAACGGCGCCATCCGCGCGCTACTGACCGCTGCGCCCGGCGCACCGACCGTGGAACTGGCGGCACTATTGGCCCGCGCCGGGCGCCTCGCCGGCTTCGACGACCTGGCCGAGGCTGCCGACGCGGTGATCTCCGACCCCGGTGACGCTGTATTCCTCTACCAACTGGGCTGGGCCTGCATCGAACGCGGCATCTCCCGGATCGCCATCCCGTTATTGGAGGCGTCCCTCGAGGCGGCGCCGGGCCGCCGCCAGATCGTGACCGAACTGGTCGCCGCCTATGAGGACGACTACCGCTACGGCGATGCCGTCGCGGTCCTCGAGGCGAACGACGCCGGCCTGCAGGACTGGCCGGACCGGTACCTGCTCGCCCTCAACAGCGTCATGTCCGGCGATTTGGATCGGGCCCGCCAGGTCACCGGACGCCTTGCTTCGGCGCCCCCTGACTGGGTTCACGCACACGAGCGCCTGTTCGGCATGCTCGAGCGCGCCAGGACCGTACCCGGCACGCTCGATCACCAGGCGCTGCGATCCTGGCACTACGTGCTCAACGGCGGTGTCCTGCTGCATCTGTCCCCGTACGGGTTCGACGAGCCGATGCGCGGCCGCTACGCGTACCTGCACGACAGCCTGGCCGCATTGCGCCGGACCATCGATCGCCTCCGGGTCGTCGTCGAGGCCGTCGGCTCGTCCGCGTCGACCGTCAGCCTCCTGCCCGACCGCGGAAGCTTGATCTTCGGCCTGGCGCTGGCCTCCGCCCTTGACCTTCCCGCCCAGCCGTATGCACCCGGCCGCCACGACACGATCATCGCCGCCTACGACCTGTCCGCCCTCACGGTGCCCCTGTCGCCGCTGGTCGAGCGCACGCCCGGCACGCTGCTCGTGGAGCATGCGACATCGTGGACCGACCCGGGGCCGCTCGCTCCGGACGCGACCGGGCTGCTGTACCAGTCGCTGGTGCCCGCGTGGGGCGAGCGCATGCGCTTCCCGGCCGGCGGTGAGCCGGAGCAGGTCCCGGCGGACGACCGCCCCGTCGAGGAGCTGGCCGCCGCCGTAGGGGAGACCACGCCCGACGAGGACGAGGTGGCCCCGGGCGACACGTCGGCGGACCTCGCGGCCTTCGCGGCCGGGCTCGCAGGGCAATGGCCTCTCACCGGCCGCCGTGACCGTCTGTGGTCCCCTGGCCCCGTGTCGAGTGCCCGCTTCCGCTGAGCCTGTTTCCCATCGAGTGATCACTGTCTACTGCGAAGCTGCGGTGCGATCTCCGAACGGACTCATGGCATAGAACAACCCGGGCCTTCGTGCCGACGTGTTCGCGCCGTCGCCCCCGACGGTTCGAGGCCGGGGGCGACGGGTGGTGGCTCAAAGGATCGCGCAGGCGGTGCCGTTGAGGGTGAAGGCGGTCGGGACCGGGTTGGTGCCGGTCCAGCTGCCGAGGAATCCGAACGTGGTGGAGCCGCCGGCCGGGACGTTGCCGTTCCAGGAGGCGTTCGTGACCGTGACCGCGGTGCCGGTCTGGGCGGGCGTGCCGCCCCACAGCTGGGTGATCTTCTGGCCGCCGGTGAACGACCAGTTCAGGTTCCAGCCGGTGAGCGCGTTCGTGCCGGTGTTGCCGATCTTGACCTCGCCCTGGAAGCCGCCGGGCCAGCTACCGGTGACCCGGTAGGTGACGGCACACGACGACGTGCCGGTCGACGGGCTGACGCTCGCGGAAGGGCTGACACTGGTCGAGGGGCTGACGCTGGTCGAGGGGCTGACGCTGGTTGAAACGCTCGCCGACGGGCTGACGCTTGTCGAGACGCTGGCCGACGGCGAACTCGGCGACGGTGACGTCTCGATCTTGCTGGGGTCGACCACACCCCAGTACGCCTGCTTCGCCTGCAACCGCGTGTCGAACAGCAGCGGCGCGTCCTTGCGGGTCACCGGGAACGTGTCCAGCCACGTGTTGTCGTCGGCCAGGCCCCACAGTGTCACCGAGGTGATCTCACCCGGGTACTTGCGGAACAGGGCGAACATGTCGCGGTACACGTATGCCTGCTTGAGAAGACGGTCCGCGGGCGGGGTCGTGAAGTTCTCACTGTTGCTCGTGTAGATGCTGACGTCCATCTCGGTGATCTGCTGATCAATGTTGAGTGGAATGAACTTCGTCAACATTGATTCAGTCTCGGCGATGGTCGGCCAGTTCACGTTGATGTGCATCTGGTGGCCGACGCAGTCGATCGGTACACCCTCCGCCTTGAGCGTGCTGACCAGGTTGAAGAGGAAGTCACGCTTGGCCGCCACGTTGGTGTTGTAGTCGTTGATGCACAGCTTGGCGTGCGGCGCCACCTCACGTGCCACCCGGAACGCGGTCCGGATGTAGTCGAGACCGGTCACGTTGTACCAGTTGCTGCGCCGGTTACCGTCCGACTGGCTCTCGTCGATGACCTCGTTGACCACGTCCCACACGCCGATGTCGGTGCCGTAGTGGGCGGCCACGTTGCGGATGTGGTTCTCCAGCCGGGCGAGCAGCAGTTCCTTGTCCTCGGCGGTGGCGGTCATCGGCTGACCGTCGGCGCCGGTGAACACCCAGGCCGGCGTCTGGTTGTGCCAGACCAGCGTGTGGCCACGGACGGCCAGGTTGTTCGCCTTCGCGTACGCCATCAGCGGGTCCGCCTGGGCGTACGTGAAGGTGTTCTCGGACGGCTCGGTGGCGTCCCACTTGAGCGCGTTGCCCGGGGTGACGCTGTCGAAGTGCTTGTTGAGCAGCTGACCGTGCTCGGTCACGATCTCCGCACCGGTGATCGCGGCACCCACCGGGAACTCGGTGACCACGTCCTTCACCGACGGGATCCCGGTCTGGATCGGCAACGCCGGCACATAGCTGGCGGTCACGTCGTCAATATGGAACGAGCCGGTCGTCGACGAGGTCTCCACATAGACGCGCAGGAACTCGACGTCGGAGGCGAGTGTGTACCGGCCGGTCAGGTTCACCCAGGATCCGCTGGTCACCGCGGTGTTCCCGACGACCTGGTCGTAGGCGGCGACGCCACCGGTGCGGCGCTCCACACTCAGGCGGGCGTTGTCCGAGCCGCTGGCCATCCGGACCCACACCGAGATCGTGTAGGCGGTGCCCTTCTCGAAGGTGTTCAATACGTCGAGCGACGGCCCCTGCCAGGCCGCGGTCCGCCCGGAGACGAGCAGGCTGCCGGTGCCGCCGTGCGCCTGGGCGGTGCTGTGCGCGAGGGTCTCGGCCGACCGCCCGGCCCAGCCCTGGACGGTTCCGTCCTCGAAGTCGCTGGTCAAGACGGTGATGGGGGTGGGGTCGTCGGCCGCATGGGCGGCCACGGTGACGGTTACGGCGGCCGCCGGGATCGCCACCAGGAGGGCGGCTATGGCCAGCCGGGGGAGAGCGCGCATTCGCGGCTCCTTCGGGGGGTCGTGACGGGGATAGAGCGACATCGTTGCATGGGAGCGCTCCCATTACAACGGCGTTAAATCGGACGCCGTACCCGCCGAGCCGCGCGGTCTCCGTGCGCCCGCACCGGCATGCGGCGGTCGCCGGATTGGCCGGCGCCGCTACGCGGTGTCCTGGTCGGCGGTGACCCGGCGCCGCTACCCGTTTGTTCTGGTCGGCGGTGACCCGGCGCCGCAACTCGGTGTCTTAGAACGGTGCCGACCCGGCGCCGCTATTCGGTGTCCAGGACGGTGTCGACCCAGCGGCAGAACGGGTCGCGAGTGCCGGGGTCGCCCATCTCGGCGGGCTCGGGCACGACCTCCAGTGCGGTCTCCGGGATGGTCACCTGCTCGCCGAAAGTGCGGCGCAGCCAATCGCGGTAGGGCGCGTTGACGATCTCGTGGTCCTCGCCCGCCGGTTGCGGCGGGGCGCCGAATTCCGCGTTCCAGCAGATGGCCCGGTAGCCGATCGCCAGCAGGCGCAGGAAGTCCAGCCCGTTGTCGGCGAGTACGCAGGTCATCATCGAACCGCTGCCCGAGCCCAGGTGAACGATCCTCGTCCGGCCGTCGTCGTCGCGCCACAGGGCGGCCATCGAGCCCTCCCCGCCGGTCTGGGCGAACGGCCACAGTCGCGCACCGGGGTCGCCGGTCGTGGTGCCGAACCAGGAGGCCACGTACGAGGCCGTCTGATCCGCGGTGAAACCGCGCAGCTCCACACGCGTGCCCACCCAGGCATCGCGGCTGATGGAGCCGTAGAGGTCCCCGTCGCGGCCGGTGACCACGAAACCCTGCCGGCCGACCCACTCGAACAGCAGGCGCAACGGCTCGGGTAGGTCGAACCCGGCGGGCACCCGCGACAGCGTCCGGCTCAGGAAGTCGCTCACCGTGACATCGTAGGTGGCCAAAGTAGGCACCCACCCCGCGCGGACGTCACGGCTGCGTGGTTGATGATCGTACAACCGCTTCGGCACCCGCGGGCCAGGGGAAACGAACCAGGAAAAGTGCTGGTACCACGTGGTTAGGCTGCGGGGACATGCCGGTGCGACGTAGCGCGGCCTGCGTGGGTGTGGCCGTTGTCGTGGGGCCGCCGGCTTCAGCGGCCCCGGGCCGAGCCGTCCGGGCTGGACACCGCCTTCCTGCCGGCCGCTTCATCAGAGACACGGCGGCGAGGTCGGGCAGAGCCGGATTGCCTGGCTCGGGGCCGGGCGGCGAGGGCTTGGCCGGCGTAGTCATCGACGTGGCGGGTGAGGGCGGCCGGCGCGGCCCGTAACCCGGGTGGCGGTCGGCGCTGGTGAGTGGGGCCCCGAAGGCCGGAGGAGCCCTGCCGCGTGCGGCGGCCGGATGACGGGAAGACCTCCATACTGGAGTCCTAGGATGCTCTAGCGGTGGTGCGGTCGGTCGCGTCATCCACGGACTTCGTCGAGGAGGCGGTACAGGGTGATCCGGCAGTTCCAGTGGCGTGACTACGAGGCCGTGACCGGGGTGTGGGAGTCGGCCGGGCGCGAGGTGGTGCCCCGTGCCGAGTTGGAGGCCAAACTGGCCCGTGACCCCGAGTTGTTCCTGGTGGCCGAGACCGGGCGGCGGGTCGCCGGAGTCGTGATGGGCGCCTACGACGGGCGGCGTGGCTGGATTCTGCGGTTGGCCGTTCATCCCGACTACCGTCGCCAGGGTCTCGCCTCCCGGCTCGTCGCGGAGCTGGAGGCGCGGTTCGTGCGGCTGGGGTGTCCGCGGGTCAACCTGCTGGTGATGCCGGACAACGAGGCGGGGCTGCGGTTCTGGCAGGAACTCGGCTATCTGCCGTGTCCCGACGTGTTGTGCACCAAACCGATGGGTACGCCGGTCAGCCGGGGCTGAGGCCGTTGAGCAGCGCGGTCAATCCCGCGCCGAATTCCGTCTCCGGTGTCACCGCGGCCGCGTCCCGGGCGGTGCTCGCCATCAGTGGGAAGTCGCTCTGTGTGGCGATCACCTTGGTGCCCGGCCCGGCCAGCGGACCGAGGTGCTGCAGCTGGAGTACGCCGACCATGTAGCCGGTGATGGCGCGCAGCGCCGTGACCCGGGCCGGTCCGGTGTGGCCGGCCGCGGTGAGGATCCCGAGAACGGTTTCCGACCAGCGGAGCAGGCTCGGTGAGCGGTGCCGGTGTGTCATCAGCAGCGGTACGACGGCCGGGTGGGCGCTGACAGTGATGCGTACCCGTTCGGCGAGCGTCGTGATGCTGTCGCGCCACGGCGTGTCGTCGCCGGGTGGGCGGGTGTCGACGTCGGCCAGGACCAGCTCGACGACCAGGGCTTCCAGTTGGTCGCGGCCGTCGACGTACCGGTAGAGGCCCATCGTGCTGGTGCCCAGCTCGGCGGCGACCGCACGCATGGTGAGCGCGTGGAGGCCCTCGCGGTCGATGACGGCGAGGGCGGCGGCGGCCACCTGGCCGGTGGTGAGGGAGCGCGGTCTCGGCATGGCGCGGACAGCGTACCGTCCCCTTTTAAGCGTACGATGTACGCCTACGATGTTTTGGAGGCCACATGCTGTCGCTCACCTCCGTCCAGAACGGCGCGCCGGTCCCCGTACCGGATCCGGTCCGCATGGTCCACCTGCAGTTGCGCCGCTTCGCCGGCTGCCCGATCTGCCACCTGCATCTGCGGTCGTTCGTCCGCCGCCACACCGAGATCGAGTCCGCCGGCATCCTCGAGGTGGTCGTCTTCCACTCCACCGTCGAGGAGTTGCGGCCCCACGTGGCCGACCTGCCGTTCCCGGCGGTCGCCGATCCGCAGCGGCACCTGTACCGCCGCTTCGGCGCCGAGCCGTCGGTGCGTTCGCTGGTCGATCCGCGGGTGTATCCCTCGATCGTGCGGGCCGTCACGGTCGGCACTGTCGAGTTCCTGCGTGGCCGGGCCAGACCGCCGTCGCGCACTCCCACCGGCGGGCGCCTGGGCCTGCCCGCCGACCTGCTGTTCGCGCCCGGCGGCGACGTCGTGGCCCGCAAGAACGGCGTCCACGCCGACGACCAGTGGACCGTCGACGAGGTCCTGGAACTGGCCCGATGATCACCGTCGAGCGGGACGCCACACAGTACGAGGTGGTCAATGTCGATCGGAGGTGGACCAGGTCTTCCTAGGACGGCTTACGTGAAGTGCGGAGCCGCACTTCACAGCGCCGGCTTCGCCGACTGATCCCCGAACAGGCAGCTCCGGATGCCCGGAGCGTGGTGATCATGCCGAGCCGCGCCTGGTGGGTACAGGTCAGGCCGGACTCGATCGGGCCGGTTTCTCCGCCAGGCGGCCTTTTCCGCCGGGACGACACCGACCCCGGCAGCGACGCCACCGCGGTTCGCCGCCGGGTATCGACGGGATCAGTGGCGGCGAGGGGCCGGACCGGGCGTCGACGGCTGACGGTCCCGGATCATCCGGGACCCGGCCAGGTGACATCGTCGATGGCGAGCCACGGTGCGGCGGCGACCGCCGCGGGGGTGAGGCCGGTGAACTCGCCGGCGTCGCGGTGCAGGTGCGACTGGTCGGTGTACCCGGCCCGGGCGGCCACGTCGGCGATCGGCCGCCCGGCGGCGAGCAGGTGGGCGGCCTGGTCGAAGCGGGCCAGCCGAGCGGCTCGCTTGGGGACGATGCCGAGCTGGGAACGGAACCGGGACCACAGGCGCTGGCGGCTCCATCCGACCTCGCCGGCCAGGTCGTCCACCCGGATGCGGCCGTGGCTGGTGCGGATCCGTCGCCAGGCGTGGGCGACCTCCCGGTCGACGGTTCGCCCGCCGTCGAGCCGGCGGCGGAGGACCTCGGCGGCCGTCGCGAAACGGTCCTCCCACGAGGTGGCCGCACGGAGGCGGGCTTCGGCGTCGTGGCCCCAGACGTCGTGCAGGGCGGTCACCGTGCCGGTCAGTTCGGTGCAGGAGCCCAGGACAACGGTCGCCACGGTCGGTTCGAGGCGGACCTGTAGCAGGTCACCGTTCGTTCCGGCGGTGCGGACGGCACCCGGGAGAAGCCCGATGACGGTGCTGCCGGCGATCCTGCCGGGGCCGTCCGGGGCGAGGTGGACGGTGAATTCGCCCGGGCCCAGGTTGAACAGCAGGGTGACGGCCGGGTGGGCGATCATCGCGATGTCGACGGGCCCGGACGCATGGTGGCTGAAGCCGGCCATGCGGACACCGGGCAGGCGATGTGGGGTGCGCGGAACGGTGACGTTCACGTCCGCCCAGTCGAAGGCCGCCACGATGGTCAGGCTAGACGCTGTGCCGTGGTGAAGGCGAGCAGCAGGCCGGCGGTCTCGCCGGGGGCCTCCAGCATGGGTATGTGCCCGACGCCGGGCAGGGTGTCGATGCGGGCGCCGGGTACGGCACGGTACTGCTGGACGGAGGCGGGATCCCAGCGCGGGTCGGAGTCTCCGAAGATCGCCTGGATCGGGAGGCCGAGTGGGGCGAGCCGGTCGGGGATGCCGCGTTCGGTCAGGTAGGCGGTGTTGCTGTCGAGGACCTGGCGGAGTGTGCGGTAGCGGATGCGGCGCAGGTCGGCGACCACGTGGCCGGGCGGGTCGATCGGGCGGGCGCAGGTGGCGGCGATGCCGCGGCGGATCAGGGTGCTGGTGCGCAGCTTCCACACGACCGGTCCGGCCGGTGGGGTGAGCAGCAGGCGCAGGATGGGCGGTTCGGGCAGGGCCGCGTCCATGGTGGGGCCGCAGCTGATCAGGGTGAGGGAGCTGATGAGGCCGGGCCGGCGGGTGGCGAGGGCGGTGGCGATGTAGCCGCCGCTGGAGTGCGTCGCCACGGACACGCGGTGGGTTCCGATCGCGTCGAGGGTTTCGGCGAGGCGGTCGGCTTGATGGGGTACGGCGTACGAGGCCGCACCGGCTGAGCGGCCGTTTCCGGGCCGGCCGGTCGAGGACGCGATGGCCGAGCGGCCGTGTCCGGGCAGGTCGACGCGGATGAGGCGGTGGTGTGCGGCGAGCGCCGGGATCATCGGTGCCCAGAATCCGCCGGAGGCTCCGGAACCGTGGATGAGCAGCAGGGGCGGTGCGTCCGGTGGTCCATCGTTGACGACATGAATCAATGCGGTCATGTGGTCATGTTGTCCACACGTACACATGTCGTCTTGGATTTATGTCGTCAATGCTGAGGGGACTGTGGAGCAGGTGGCCTCGGCGTGCGGGCCGTGTGCGGTCTTCTCGACCAGGACGACGTTGCCGCCGATGGTGACCCGGCAGCCGATGGTGGTGTCGGTGCTGCTGCCGGTGGCGCGGGCGGTGAGGGTGACCAGCATGACCGGTTCGGTGAGCGAGCGGGTCGTGGTGGTGCGCCACGGTGTCTCGGCGCGCAGTTGCGTGGGGGTCTGGCCGTACTCGTACGCATAGGTGATGTCGGCCTTGCCCTTGCCGGTCACCTCGAAGAGCACCTCGACCGGCGCTTCCAGCAGGGTGGCCCGGTCGGGTGTGCTGGGTGCCGTGATCGGCGGTGGGGCCTGTTCGGAGGATCCGCCGAATCCGCAGGCGAGGCCACCACCGGCGAGGGCGATGAGAGTGATGGCGGTGATGGGGTTGCGCACGCCGCGATCATGCCAGGACCGCGGTGCCCGTGAGGGGCGCCCATGCGGTGTCCGCCGTTGCGCGCGGCATGGTGCTGGTGGGAAGGGCCCCTCGCGTTTACTGATGGTGGTTGGGCGGCGCCGGCCGGGCTGGTCCTATCGGGTTGCCAGGTGGCGGCATTCGTCCTGGTCGTAGGGGAGTCCGGCGTCGCGGAAGCGGAGTGAGCAGCTGCCGTCGTAGGGTTGCCAGAGGCGGTCATCGGTGGTTGCCGTTGGCCAGGACGCGGGCCAGGGCGACCGTGGTGAGGCCGGCGGCGACGACGGTGAGCAGGCCGACGCGGAGTCCGGCCCGGTCGGCGAGGAAGCCGACGACCAGCGGGGAGAGCAGGAAGCCGCCGCGCAGCATCCAGCTGACGATCATGAGGCCGGTTCCGGGGGAGAGGCCGGGGAGTTCGTCGGCGGTGTGCATGGCGGCCGGTACGAGGGTGGCGACGCCGAATCCGGCCAGGGCGAAGCCGAGGAGCGCGGCCGGGACGGACGGGACGGTGAGGGCGGCGCCCATGCTGATCGCGGCGAGGGCGGCGCCGGCGCGGACGACGGTGCGCTGGCCGAAGCGGTCGACGACACGGTCGCCGGTGAGGCGGCCGACGGTCATGGCGGTTTGCAGTGCGACGACGGCGAGTCCGGCGGTGGCGGCGCCGGCGTGCAGGTCGGTGAGGTAGATGGCGCCCCAGGAGGCGCCGGCGTCCTCGACGAGGACGCCGCACGCGGCGAGGATCCCGAGGACGGCGAGCAGCGGTACGGCGCGGGAGTTGACGTGTGTTCCGGTGCCGGGAGAGCGTTCGGTGTCGTCAGGGCCGGGCAGCGTGTAGCGGTAGGCGATCAGGGCGACCGCGCTGAACAGTGCTGCGGAGATGGCCAGATGCAGGCTGAGGGGCAGGTTCAGGCCGGCGGCGGCGGAGCCCATGAGGCCGCCGAGGACGGCGCCGATGCTCCAGACGCCGTGCAGGGAGTTGACGATGGAGCGGCCGTAGAGGCGCTGGACGCGCAGGCCGTGGGAGTTCTGGGCGACGTCGACGATGGAGTCGAGGGCGCCGACGACGAACAGGACGGCGGCGAGGGTGTAGACGTTGGGCGCCACGGCTGTGCCGAGGATGGCGATCGTGGTGAGGACGATGCCGAAGGCGCCGGCGCGGGCGGATCCGAAGCGGCGGATGGCGG